>JAFKKG010000012.1 GCA_017305715.1 Hyphomicrobiales bacterium
CCGACGACAGCCGCGAGGAAAACCCCGTCAACCTCGATCCCCGCATGGCCAAGCTCGCCGGCGGCGTCCACCGCCTCGACGGCCAGCTCATGGTCGTCCTCGACGTCGATCGCGTCCTCGAAATCATGCCGGAGCTGATGGCGGCATAACAAGAAAAGCGAAGCGCAGAGCAATCAAATTGGAAACGTCCCTTTTGGGAGTTGGGAAGTAGAGGCCGAAAATGAGAACATGTCTCGTCGTTGATGACTCCAGCGTCATTCGAAAGGTCGCGCGCCGTATCCTGGAAGGTCTTGATTTCCAGATCATCGAAGCCGAGGACGGCGCCAAAGCACTGGACGTCTGCAAGCGCGCCATGCCCGAAGCCGTTCTGCTCGACTGGAACATGCCCGTCATGGACGGCTATGAATTCCTAGGCAATCTGCGCCGTATGCCCGGCGGCGACGTACCCAAGGTGGTGTTCTGCACCACCGAAAATGATGTCGCGCACATCGCACGCGCGCTGCATGCCGGCGCCAACGAATACATCATGAAGCCGTTCGACAAGGACATCGTTACCGCGAAGTTCCAGGAAGTCGGATTGATCTGATCTGTACAGACGATCCGGCGGTCAGGCGGCCCTCGGTGTTATCTTCGTAAGCGTGCCGTCTGATTCGTTTCTGGTGAAGTAATGAGTATTGCGTCGACAAGTACCCTGGCTCCGACCTCGACACGGCAGGACAAACTGCGCGTCATGGTGGTCGACGACAGCGTCGTCATCCGCGGGATGATCTCGCGCTGGATCGGAGCCGAGCAGGATATGGAGGTCGTCGCTTCCCTGCGCACCGGCCTCGACGCGGTCAATCAGCTGGAGCGCATCGATCCCGACGTTGCCGTGCTCGATATCGAAATGCCGGAGCTGGACGGCATCTCCGCGCTTCCGCAATTGCTGGCAAAGAAACGCGACCTCATCATCATCATGGCCTCGACGCTGACCCGCCGCAACGCGGAGATCAGCTTCAAGGCGCTGTCGCTCGGCGCCTCCGATTACATTCCAAAGCCCGAAAGCACGCGTGAGGCGACGGCCGCCGAAACTTTCCGTCACGATCTGATCCAGAAGATTCGTCACCTCGGCGCCAAGGTGCGCCGCGCCACGCACGCGCCGGCGCATGCCAGCCCGCCGCTGGCGCCGACCCAACAAGACAAGTCGCGTGAGGCCGCAGCCCGTGCACCAGTGGCGGCGCCGGCACCAGCCGCGCATCCGACGCCGACACGCCGTGCGTTCGGCATGCTGGCACCCCGCGTACTCCTGATCGGCTCGTCGACCGGTGGTCCGCAGGCCCTGATGTCGCTGATCGCCGACATCGGTCCGGTGATCGACCGCTTTCCGGTTCTGATCACGCAGCACATGCCGCCGACCTTCACCACGATTCTCGCGGAGCATCTGGGGCGTTCGAGCCGCCGGCCGGCGCACGAGGCCGTCGATGGCGAGATCGTCAAGGCCGGCCGGATCTATCTTGCGCCGGGCGGCCGGCACATGCGGGTCGTGCGCCATGGCGCGGAGGCGGCGATCGCGCTCGACGACGGGCCGCCGGTGAATTTCTGCAAGCCCGCGGTCGATCCGCTGTTCACCTCCGCGATCGATGTCTGGCAGGGCGGCATCATGTCGGTGATCCTGACCGGCATGGGCTCCGACGGCATGCGCGGCGGCAAGGACATCGTTGCCGCCGGCGGCAGCGTGATTGCCCAGGACGAGGCGACCAGCGTGGTGTGGGGCATGCCGGGTGCGGCCGCGCATGCCGGCATCTGCGCTGCGATCCTGCCGCTCAATCAGATCGCGCCGAAACTTGTTCGGTTGTTTTCGGGAGATCGTTCGTGACGCCCCTGGACTATGAGTATCTGCGTAAGCTTCTGAAGGAGCGTTCCGGACTGGACCTGTCCGCCGACAAGCAATATCTCGTGGAGAGCCGCTTGGTGCCGCTGGCGCGTAGGGCGGGTCTTGCCGGCATTCCCGACCTCGTCCAGAAGATGAAGAGCGGCGCCGATGCGTTGACGGCGAACGTGGTCGAGGCGATGACGACCAACGAAACGTTCTTTTTCCGTGACAAGATTCCGTTCGACCATCTGAAGGAAGCGGTGCTTCCGGCGCTGGTGCAGGCGCGGGCGGCGCGTCGTTCGCTGCGCATCTGGTGCGCGGCTTCCTCCACCGGGCAGGAGCCATATTCGATCGCGATGTGCCTGAAGGAAGCCGGCCCCATGCTTGCGGGCTGGCGCACCGAGATCGTCGCGACCGACCTTTCCCAGGAAGTGCTGGAGAAATCCAAGGCGGGTATCTACAGCCAGTTCGAGGTCCAGCGCGGCCTGCCGATCCAGCTGCTCGTCAAATATTTCAAGCAGAACGGCGAACTCTGGCAGATCAACGCCGACATCCGCGCCATGGTCCAGCACCGGCAACTCAACCTGCTGCACGATTTTTCGCAGCTCGGCACATTCGACATCGTCTTCTGCCGCAACGTCCTGATCTATTTCGACCAGGAAACCAAGGCCAATATCTTCGAGCGCATGTCGCGGATGCTCGAGCCGGATGGCGTGCTGGCGCTGGGGGCTGCCGAATCCGTGGTCGGGATCACCAACGCCTTCAAGCCTTATCCGGATCGGCGCGGGCTCTATCGTCCGAACGCGGCACCGGTTGTCGTTCGGCCTGGGGTTGCGACCCTGGTACCGCAGCCGATGAAGTCGGCTGCGTCGGCGCGCTGAACCATCGGTCGATCGATAGCGATCTCTACACGATCGCGTGCGGCACGAAGCGCGACGTGTTGCCGGTGATCGGATTCTCGTCCTCGCGGATCGACAATCCGCAGGGCGTGTGATCGACCAGCCAGCTTCCAATCACCGCATACTGATCGGAAAACGTCGGCAGCGTCGTCATGGCCTGCCGGATGAAGCCTTCCGCGCCGTAGGGACCCTGCTGCTCCACCAGCGTGGTGCCGCCGCTGACCAGCGCGACATTGGCGCCTTCGCGCGAATAGAGCGGTTTTCTCACAAAGGAGGAGCCGAGCATGGTCGCCTTCGGATCGTCCTCGAAATAGGCGGGCAGCAAATTCGGATGCTTCGGGAACATCTCCCAGAGCAAGGGAAGAATGCCCTTGTTGGACAGGATCGCTTTCCACGGTGGCTCGATCCAGCGTGTCGGCGCGCTCGACAATTTTGCGCCGAATGTGTCCTGAAACATCCATTCCCAGGGGTAGAGCTTGAAGGCAAGCTCTATTGCGCGATCGTCGAGATCGACGAAGCGGCCATCGTCTCCGAGGCCAACGTCCTTGATGTCGATCAGGGTGGTCGTCAATCCGGCTTGACTGGCGGTGTCCTGCAGATAGGCCAGCGTGCCGGCGTCTTCGACATTATCGGTCATTCCGGTCAGATGCAGGTGCTTTGCGCGGCTGTGCTTTTTCCAGGCGTCGATCAGGCGCTCATGGATCGAATTGAACTGGTCGGCGCGCTTCGGGATGATGTTGCGTTCCATCGCCTGTTCGAGCCACGTCCACTGAAAGACCGCCGCCTCGAAAATCGAGGTCGGTGTATCCGCGTTGTACTCCAGCAGTTTCGCCGGGCTCCAGCCGTCGTAACTCAGGTCGAGCCGGCCGTAGAGGCTGGCGTCGCGGCGGCGCCAGCTCTCCGACAGCAGCGGCCAGAAGGCTTCGGGGATTTTCAAGCGGCGCAGGTATTTCTCGTCGTTGATCGCGCGGCCGACCAATTCGAGGCACATCGCCTCGATCTCGCCGGTGGGCGCCTCGATCCGCCGTTCGATCTCGTTCAGCGTGAACGCGTAATAGGCCCGTTCGTCCCAATAAGGCTCGCCGTCGATGGTGTGAAACGTGAACCCTGCGCTTTCGGCGGTGGTGCGCCAGTCGTCGCGTTCGGGGCAGGGGATCCGCTGCATGCAATTCAGCCGCCAGAGAAGCCGACAGCGTGCCCGAACGAGCCGAAGCCGCCGCGCGCGACACTGCTCGATCCGGGAGCGGACGTGCTGGAACTCGACGAACCCGACGAGGAGCCGCCGGAATAGAAGCTGCTGTGCGAGGAGCTTCCTCCGCCACCCGATCCGCTGGATGAAGACCCGCGCGGCGGGCAGTCGGCGTTGCCTTGCAGCGCCGTGTTCGGCGGCTGCTCGCATCGGTTGCTCGGCATCAGGGCGTAGGCGCCGCCGCCGACCGCGAGCGTCCCCATCAGAAACAGGGCGACATGCCCGGACCGCTTCGCCGGCGGTCCCGATCGCTGGGCCACGTCCGGTACTGACGGCTTGCGTAAGCCGAATTGCTTGTCGGGCTTGGAGGGCTTGTTTGCCATGGTCAGTAGATCATGCTGGCGGCGTTGAGCGCGCCCGCGGCCAGCGAGGCAAGCCCGAGCCAGATCGCGGCGGCGAGTTCGCCGCCCGCGATCCGTTGTGACAGGTTCGGCACCGGTATCTTGACGACGAAGTAGACGACGATCTGCACGATCAGTGCGACGACGGCCCAGATCAGACAATCCCAGACATTGGCGGAATGCGCGATAGCGCTGACCAATGGCAGCGTGAAACCGATGAGGCTGAGGCCCAACGCGATCGCCGCCGCCGGATTGTTCTCCCGGATCAGCAGAAACTCGTCATGCGGTGTGACGCGGGTATAGACGAAGAGGTAGGCGGCGACGGAGACCAGCGCCGTGCAGAAATAGACCAGAAACGCCGGCAGCCCGGCGAGGGATTGCAGGATCATCGATGACGCCCCGGTTCGACCGGTCCCCAATTTCGCACGACTATTGGTCGGTGCATCGGACGGGTCGGTTCAATCCCAAGGGAAATTCTCAAGGGAAACTGCTCAGGGGAATCTGCCAAGGCCAACAACTCCCCAAACAAAAACCCCGCCATTTGCGGCGGGGTCCAGTCGGGAGGAGTGAGCCTTGCGGCTCGCCGTAAACCCTGGATCAGGCGGGAATGCGTTCTTCCTGCTCGTGCGGCTCGCGCAGCACGTAACCGCGGCCCCACACCGTCTCGATGAAGTTGCGGCCTTCGGAAGCATTCGCCAGCTTCTTGCGCAGCTTGCAGATGAAGACGTCGATGATCTTCAGCTCGGGCTCGTCCATGCCGCCATAGAGGTGGTTGAGGAACATTTCCTTGGTGAGGGTCGTTCCCTTGCGGAGCGAGAGCAGCTCCAGCATCTGGTATTCCTTGCCGGTCAGATGCACGCGCTGGCCACCGACCTCGACCGTCTTGGTGTCGAGATTGACGACGAGATCGCCGGTCTGGATCACCGATTGGGCATGACCCTTGGAACGGCGCACGATCGCGTGGATGCGGGCGACCAGTTCGTCCTTGTGGAAGGGCTTGGTCATGTAGTCGTCGGCGCCAACGCCGAGACCCTTGACCTTGTCCTCGATGCCGGCGAGGCCGGAGAGGATCAGAATGGGGGTCTTGATCTTCGACACCCGCAGCTGCTTGAGCACGTCGTAGCCGGACATGTCGGGCAGATTGAGGTCGAGAAGGATAATGTCGTAATCGTAAAGCTTACCGAGATCGACGCCTTCTTCCCCGAGATCCGTCGTATAGACGTTGAAGCTCTCGGATTTAAGCATCAGCTCGATCGACTGCGCGACGGCGCTGTCATCTTCTATCAGCAAAACGCGCATGCCAGTCCCCTATAGTCGCCGCTCCGGGCGTCAGGTCGGCCGCACTTGCGGCACTCAAAACGCCTTTGAACAACTGATTCGGATCCTGACAGACACATGGTTAACAAATACTGATTCGTGTTCGCAAGCTCTAACCGTGCAATTTTTATCGAATCGCCCTAAGATATTGCGTCGAAGCAGCTTTTCCTTACCTTGCTCGCTCAAGTTCCACATTAAGAGGCGGGCCTAACCGACTCTCGCGACTCACCCTTCTTCTGATGGGCGAGCGCTCTCAGTCACCAAAGACAGTGACGCAATGATTAACGATGCGGGTAAACACGAGGTTAAGCGCTCCCTTCAAAAACGTGGAAACTTAAGGTTTTCGCAATGAAGGCACTCGCAGAACAGATCGGCGACGTCGACGGCGTCAATATTTATGGCCGAGTGGTCGGCGTGCGCGGGCTGATGGTCGAGATCGCCGGTCCCATCCATGCCATGTCGGTCGGCGCCCGGATCGTGATCGAGACCGGCAGCAACCGATTCATTCCGGCCGAGGTGATCGGTTTCTCCGGGAACAACGCCGTCGTGATGCCGTTCGCCGGCCTCGACGGTGTCAGGCGCGGCTGCCGCGCCGTGATCGCCAACGCCGCGGGTCAGGTGCGGCCGTCGCCGTCCTGGCTCGGCCGCGTGCTCAACGCCATGGGGGAGCCGATTGACGGCAAGGGGCCGCTGACGCAAGGGCCCTCGCCGATGCCGTATCGGAACGCGCCGCCGCCGGCGCATTCGCGCCAGCGGGTCGGCGCGCCGCTCGATCTCGGCGTGCGCGCCCTGAATACGTTCCTGACCTGCTGTCGCGGCCAGCGGCTCGGCATCTTCGCCGGTTCGGGTGTCGGCAAATCGGTGTTGCTGTCGATGCTGGCGCGCAATGTCGATGCGGACATTACGGTGATCGGGCTGATCGGCGAACGCGGCCGCGAGGTGCAGGAGTTCTTGCAGGACGACCTCGGCGACGAGGGCCTCGCGCGCTCGGTGGTGGTGGTGGCGACGTCCGACGAGCCGGCGCTGATGCGGCGGCAGGCGGCCTATCTGACGCTCGCGATATGCGAGTATTTCCGCGACGAAGGCAGGGACGTGCTGTGCCTGATGGATTCGGTGACGCGCTTTGCGATGGCGCAGCGCGAGATCGGGCTATCGGCGGGCGAGCCGCCGACCGCCAAGGGCTACACGCCGACGGTGTTCACCGAACTGCCGAAGCTGCTGGAGCGGGCCGGGCCGGGCACCAGCACGGGCACCATTACCGGCATCTTCACGGTGCTGGTCGATGGCGACGACCATAACGAGCCGATCGCGGACGCCGTGCGCGGCATCCTCGACGGTCACGTCGTGATGCAGCGCTCGATTGCCGAGCGCGGGCGTTTTCCCGCCATCAACGTCCTCAAATCGGTCTCCCGGACCATGCCGAAATCCGCCGACCAGGCCTATCTGCCCGTGATCATGCGGGGCCGTCAGGTGATGGCGACCTACGCCGATATGGAGGAACTGATCCGGCTCGGCGCCTACCGGGCGGGATCGAGTGCGGAGGTCGACGAGGCGATCCGGCTGCATGAGCCGCTGGAGGGGTTCCTGCGGCAGGGCAAGGACGAAAAAGCCAGCCTTGCCGACGGCTACCAGCAATTGGCGCAGATCCTGACAAGTTTGGAAACGGAACGCTAACTTTGTCAGGCCATCATCCCCGGCACACGAATAGCTATGCTGGCGGGGCCCTGCGGGGGAGCCAGCTCTGTCCCGCGTTCAGATTGGGACTTCTGGGGAGTATGAGTCGATGAAGTCACGTGAAACGCTGATCCGCCTGAAGAAGTTTCAGGTCGATGAGAAGCGCCGCAGGGTTACCCAGATCGAAGGCATGATCGCTGATTTCCAGCGCATGTCGGTCGACCTCGAGCGCGAAATCCAGACCGAGCAGGATCGGGCCGGGATCAACGATCCCACCCACTTCGCCTATCCGACCTATGCCAAGGCGGCGATCCAGCGGCGCGAGAACCTGACCCGTTCGGCCGACGAACTGCGCATCCAGCTCGAGGATGCCAAGAGCCTGCTGAGCGAAGCCTTCGAGGAGCTCAAGAAGGTCGAACTGCTGGACGAGCGTGACCAGGCGCGCGAACGCGCCGAGGAGAACGCCCGCGAGCAGGCCGACATGGATTCCATCGGCCTGATGCGCGCCCGCCTCGGCGCCATCGCCTGACGCTTTACCTTGTTCCATCCGATCGTCGATAGCCCGGGCCGCAAGGTCCGGGTTTTTCTTTGATAATGTCCACAGACAGGCGTCTTGGTGGCTGGTTTGGTGCAAGGTATGCTAGGAGGATTCTCGATGCCTCCCGGCGTAATGCGCGATGGGGGATCGCGATTTGGGGGACGCTGAATGCTGACGCCAGCCGAGCTGGTTTGGCTGATTGCCGCTGTTGCGAAGGGGGATCAGGCCGCTTTTGAGCGGCTTTACGCCGCCACGCGCGCGAAACTCTTCGGTGTCGTCCTCCGTATCTTGCGCCGTCAGGATCTCGCTGAGGAGGTCATTCAGGAGGCTTACGTCAAGATCTGGAACAGCGCGGGACAGTTCAATCCGGCGCTCGCCTCACCGATTACGTGGATGGCGTCGATCGCGCGCAACCGGGCGATCGACGTCGTGCGCAAGAAGAGCGAGATCTCGATCGAGGAGGAGCCGACCGCGATGGAAGTGGCGGCCGATTCGCCGGATCCGCTGGCACGGCGCGAGATGACGGAAGAGTTGAAGCGGCTATTGGAGTGCGTCGGCCGTCTCGAGCCGGATCGGCAGAAGCTGGTGCTGTTGGCCTATTACAATGGCTGGAGCCGCGAGCAATTGGCCGCCAAATTCGAGACGCCGGTGAATACGGTGAAGACGTGGCTGCGGCGCAGCATGCTGGATATACGGGAATGTCTCGGACTGTAGAAATTGGACTCTAGGAGTTTTTGGACGTTCGATGGCCTATAGCGAAGACCATATCGCGCTCGCTGCGGAATACGCGCTCGGCACCCTCGATGCCGACGAGCGTTCGCAGGTCGAGACCATGATGGCCGTCGACACCGAATTCACCGCTATGGTCCACGCGTGGGAATACCGGCTCGGCGTCCTCAACCAGATGGTGGGATCGGTCGAGCCGCGTCCGATCGTGTGGGAGAACATTCAGCGTGCGATCGGCCATGCCGGCCCGCAGGAGCCGCTGACGCTGCCGGAAGCGGCGCAGCCGGTGCCGCCCGTGACCGCGGAGCCGGCTCACGTCGAGGACATCCACTGGCCCGAGGACAATCCGAACGTCGTCCACTTGTCTGCAAGGGTGAAGCGCTGGCGCAATGTGGCGTCGTTTGCCACGGCGGCCGCCGCCGCGCTGATCGCAATGTTGGCGATGCAGGTGTATTCGCCGGATCTGTTGCCGAACGCCCTTCGTCCGAAGGTCCGCACCCAGGTGGTCGAAGTCAAGTCGCCGCCCATTCCGGCGCCGCCATCGGCGCAATATGTCGCGATCCTGCAGGGCGCCGGCGGCGCGCCGGCGTTCATCCTGACGGTCGATGCCGCGACCAAGAATTTCACGGTCCGCAAGGTCGGCGCCGAAGCCGAAGCCGGCAAGAGTTTCGAACTCTGGCTGATTTCCGACAAGCTGCCGCAGCCGCGCTCGCTCGGCGTGATCGGCGGCGGCGACTTCACCGCGCGTCCGGTGCTTTCGTCCTACGATGCCGCCACGATCAACGCCGCCACCTACGCGGTGACGGTCGAGCAGGCCGGCGGATCGCCCGACGGCAAGCCGCACTCGGCGCCGGTGTTTTCAGGCAAGCTGATCGAGACCGTGCCCGCCGCGCCGCCGCGCTGATACCCCCAAAGCTGATACCCCAAAAGAGAAAACGCCCGTGGGGAGCGGGCGTTTTCGTAGTCAACTTGGGGGTAGTTGGGGTCTTCTAGTACTCACGTGGCGACTTTGGGGGGCTGTAAAGAGCCGCGTGAATTCGTGAATTTCGTTGGCGCAAATCCTTGTTAGCGGACGACCGAATTGCCTGAACTGGTGATCACGACCGGCTTGCCGGCCTTCATCACGCGCGTGCTCGCGGTCTGGGTGAGACCTTCGTCGCCATTGTTGCGCGCGGAGATGCTGAAACCGGCGACCAGGATGCCCACGACGAGCGCAACGACCACGATCTTGAGATGGGTCGTGCGATCTGCGCTGTAAATCGAGTGGTTCATGGAAGTCTCCTGCCGCCTTCCCCTGTGTCAATTCGTCGGATTGTTCCGGACACAGGTTCAACGTCTCGCGACAAGAAACGTAGGAATTCGACATTTCGTTCCACAGATCCGATCACAAGGCGGTGAAAAGACTTGAACGGCCGCGATCGGGAGCGCCGTTCCGGTGGATAAAATCGATATTTATCCAATAATTTCAGTATCTTGAGTTCAATTTGACGCCACTTCGTCAAAATCGCGCGGGCGGCTCCGATTTTAACAAACCGTTTGCATGTGGCGAAAACATCTCACGGCGCCGTGACTGATTTGCCGCCTGAAATCACGGTCTTAGACGCTGCCCACGGTCTTGAGGCGGGCGCGCGGGTGGATTTCGGCCTGCGACAGCACGGTGGTCTGCGAGCGGAAGCGCTCGACCAGCGAGCGGACGAACGGGCGGATCGCCGCCGAGGTCACCAGCACCGGCGCCTCGCCCTCTTGCGCGGCGCGCTCGAAGGCGTTGCGCACCGCGGTCATGAACTCCGACAGTTTGGACGGCTGCATCGCGAGGCTGCGGTCCTCGCCGGTGCCGACGATGGATTCGGCGAACGCCTGCTCCCACCGCGCCGACAGCGCGATCAGCGGCAGATACCCGTTGTAGGAGGTGTTCTGGGCGCAGATCTGGCGCGCCAGCCGGGCGCGGACGTGCTCGACCATGGTGGCCGGATTGCGCGAGAACGCCAGCGCGTCGGCAATGCCCTCCAGGATGGTGGAGAGATCGCGGATCGAGATCCGCTCGGCCAGCAGCAATTGCAGCACGCGCTGGATGCCCGACATGGTGACCTGGCTCGGCACGATGTCCTTGACCAGCTCGCCCTGTTCCTTCGGCAGGTCCTTGATCAGTTTCTGCACCTCGCCATAGGACAGCAGGTCGGACATGTTGTTCTTCAGGAGCTCGGTCAAATGCGTCGACAGCACGGTGGCGGCGTCGACCACCGTATAGCCCTTCAGCGAAGCTTCTTCCTTCAGGCTGGCGTCGACCCAGGTCGCGGGCAATCCAAAGGTCGGCTCGACGGTGTGGATGCCGGGCACGCCGACCTGGTTGCCGGCGGGGTCCATGACCATGAACTGGGCCGGCCAGATCTTGCCGGTGCCGGCGTCGACTTCCTTGATCTTGATGATGTAGGTGTTGGCCTCGAGCTGGACGTTGTCGAGGATGCGCACCGCCGGCATCACAAAGCCCATCTCGACCGCAAGCTGACGCCGCAGCGCCTTGATCTGTTCGGTGAGGCGGTCGGTGCCGTCGGGGCCGTTGACCAGCGGCAGCAGCGCATAGCCGAGTTCGATCTTCAGATCGTCGATCTTGAGCGAACTCGAGATCGGCTCTTCCGCCGCGGCACTTGCGGCCGCCGCGGCAATATCGGGCGCCGCCAGTTCGGCGGCTTCCTTGGCCTTGGCGAAGCGGTTGTGCTTCTGCGCCTTCCAGGCGAGGTAGGCGGCGCCGCCGCCAAGGGCGAGGAACGGCGCCATCGGAATGCCCGGCAGCAGCCCGAGCACCAGCATGACGCCGGCCGACATGCCGAGCGCCTGCGGATAGCCCGAGAGCTGCTTCATCATCGCCTTGTCGGCCGAACCGGTGATCCCGGCCTTGGAGACCAGCAAGCCCGCCGCGGTGGAGACGATCAGTGCCGGCACCTGGGTGACGAGGCCGTCGCCGACAGTCAGCACCGTGTAGGTGCGGGCGGCATCGCCGAAGCTCATGCCCTGCTGGGCGACGCCGATGATGATGCCGCCGATGATGTTGATGAACACGATCAGCAGGCCGGCGATGGCATCGCCGCGGACGAATTTCGAGGCACCGTCCATGGCGCCGAAGAAGCCGCTTTCGTCTTCCAGCTCCTTGCGGCGCGCCTTGGCGGTCTTTTCGTCGATCAGGCCGGCGGACAAATCGGCGTCGATCGCCATCTGCTTGCCTGGCATCGAGTCGAGCTGGAAGCGGGCGGCGACTTCGGCGATACGGCCCGAACCCTTGGTGATGACGACGAAGTTCACAATCACCAGAATCGCGAACACGATAATTCCGATCACGAAATTACCGCTCATCACGAAACTGCCGAACGCCTCGATGACGTGGCCGGCGGCCGCCGTGCCCTCATGGCCGTGGCTCAGGATCAGCCGGGTCGAGGCCATGTTGAGCGACAGCCGCAGCATGGTCGAGATCAACAGGATGGTCGGGAACGACGAGAATTCCAGCGGCGTCTGGATGAACAGCGAGGTCATCAGGATCAGGATCGACACCGTGATCGAGATCGCCAGGAAAAGGTCGAGCACGATCGCGGGCAGCGGCAGGATCAGCACCACCAGGATGGTGAGGACGCCGAAGGCGAGGAAGAGATCGCCGCGCTTGAGGATATCGCCGATTTCGCCGAGCGACGGAAAGCCGACGCTCGCCCGTTTGCTCTGACCTGCCGTGACGTCGACCATGGTTGCCGCTTCCCCCCGCGTTTGCCGGCCACGGCCGCCAAACGTCTTCGCGACGGCCGAAGGGCCGCCGGTCCGTAAGTGAGGCACCGCACTGGCGTCCACGGGGTTCCTCCCGTTCTACGCGGCTGACGACACTCGACTTCACTGGGCAAATTTTGCCCGGTGTATGGTTAGCAAAGGGTTAATTTCCGGTGTTCGGGCGGTTGTTTGGCCGCCGGATTTCCCCTTACGCGCCCGTGTCATACCCGCGCATGCGGGTATCCAGGACGCCGCGGCTTTTCGGGTCTTTCATCGGCCCCGCTACGCCAAGGCTTCTACGCCAGGGCTTCCCATGCTGGCACGCCGGAGCTTTAGCGCAGGCGGCAAGCCGGCGATGGCACCCAAACACACCGCCGCGATCCCGCGGCGCGATGCGCCCGGGTGGTCGATGCCGTTTCTCCCCGAAACAAGGGAGCAGGGAATGCCGGATGCGCGCTGCACCCGCGATCTCATGTGCAATGTGCACAAGGAAGTGCGCACATGAGCATACAGGGCAGCGGAGAACATCCGACATTCCCTGCGCAATGGCTTTACGGCTTATAACGTGCTCTCCCCGGAGAACGGCTCTTTTGCCTCCGTTGCGCCCTGGGAAGTCGAACGCCTCCAGGTGCATGGACGCCAGCAACGCGGCGTCAGGACCACACGACTTCGCCGTACGCTCGCGCGCCGTTCGTCTTCGGCGCTACCGGCGTCCACCGCATCCCACCCCACGTCCGTGACGATCGCGATACGCCCCTCGTGAAGGGATGAGACGGGATGGATATATTGCTGATTTGGCGAAGTGTCAAGAGAAAATTCTGTAAATCTGAATCTGGTTGCAGGCTGTTTCCGGCCCCGCCGGATGCGGATTGCGCGGGCCTGTCCGCCGTCACCCTTCGCGACCTGTCCCGCCGTAGCTCGAAGAGCGAAAGGTATTGCGGTGACAGCGCTTGACTCTCATTGTGACTTCGTCCCCGCACGCGTGAAGTGCGCGGAGGATCGATTGAGTGCACTCGCACTCCAATTTCGTATTTGACCTCGAATGTATCGCTTTCTCGTCATGGCCGGGCTTGTCCCGGCCATCCACGTCTTTCTTGCCTGGTGGAAGCCAAGACGTGGATGCCCGGCACAAGGCCGGGCATGACGACGTTCGGCGCAAGTGCTATTTCATTGATCTTATTCTGCCGCGGCCATTACCGGATGACGCGCCGCAGATCGTGGCGCGCGGCGTCGACGAGGAAGACAAGACCGCGGTAGTTCAGCGCGTAATCCCGGCTTATCGCGACCGCGTGGCGCCAGCTTCCTTGGCAATGGCGGCAAGCGAGTTGCCGCTCTTGCGGACGATGCCGTTTAGCTCAGACCCGGAAAGTTTGAGTCGTCGCCGCAACACCCGCACCTGAACCTTGTCCCTCAAATCGAGGGCGTTGCGAAACATGACAGGCTTGCGGTGTTGCACGATCCATCTCCATCGAGAGAGCGCCCGCGCTCCCGTTGCTTTGAGAACGGAGCGAGTGGGGCCCAGGTTCCACCAATAACGCGACCTCAAAAGGAAACGGCCCCAGCCTCGGGGGACGCGCTGGGGCCGCCTCAAGTTTGCGTCCGATGTCACTCAGGACACGGTGATTAAACCGCGGTCGTTGCCACTTGTTCCCGAGATTCTTCGTCTCTGTTGGTTGATGGGCGGTTGTGCATTCCGGGTTCTGCGCCGTGACCTGTTTGGGATCAGCCGGCACGCCCGGTGCGGGGCCTGTCCTCTCCCTGGTGGCGTCGGAACGTCACGACGCTCTCAAGGCAAAGTCATGTTTTTCTCTGATGGCGCCGTCACAGTCGCCGGGCTTTGCCGGGCCTAACCCTCCGTGGCGGATGGCGGGAATGGTCCCCCACCGAAACATTGGAGAAGACGAGGATGAACCCGACCAACAACAAAGCCGACGAACTGAAGCTCGACGAACTCGACAAGGCGTCCGGTGGCGCTTTTCACATTTCGTGGAGTGCAGGCTCCCGCTGCATCGACATCGGCTTCGGCAGCACCGGCATCTGGTTCGGTGCCGCTGGTGCCGGCTGGTATTCGGGCGACAAGTCGGGCCGTCTGTGATTTCAGCGACCCGCGTGAAGAGGCCGCCTCGGTCGGCGGCCTCTTTGCTTCAGGCTCATCCGAGCATAGTGACCCGCGTCACAGTGATGGCGTCACGTGTCCGGCATGTTCGGTGCAAAGGAGACGGCGATGACATATCTCGAAGCCCAGCAGCGACCCCTTGCCGCGGACAGGATCCTCGCGGTCGCGATCTACCTGCTTTACTGCGTGGGTTACTTCACCGGCGTCTCGGCGCTGATTGGCGTCATCATCGCACACGTCAAGGCCGGTGATGCCGACCCGGTGATGCGGTCGCATTTCCAGTTTCAGATCAGGACTTTCTGGATCGGGCTGCTTTACATGGTGATCGGCGTTTTGCTTTGCGTCCTTCTGATCGGCTTCCTGGTTCTGGCCTGGTGGTTCGTGTGGTCGCTGGTCCGCATCGTCAAAGGCATTCTGTTGGCCAGTGAGAACAGGCCGATCGCCAATCCCCAGTCCTGGCTGTTCGGATAATCACGCCATTCACGATCCGCCATTTGTTTTTCGATCGGAGTGGAAACGCGCTGTCGCTTATCTGCCCCACGTACCGTTACCGCCGCATCTAAGCCCGGTTGAATCCCGCCATGTCAAAGGCAATCATTGCATTCATTGGAGCTGCGGTCGGTGCGCTGCTCATTTATTTTGGCCTGAATTTCCACATCGGGTCATGGTGGCTCAGTGGAGCAGCCGCTTATGTCCCCGCCGCCATTGCCGGCGCAGTTACGGCGCTTCTGATCCGCACCCTGCTTTCGCATCGTTAACCGCAACGGGATACATTTCACGTTCCGTACTTGTCGCTATCCTGCGCGCCGGAACTCCGTCGTCATATTGAAAACCTGATTTTTTGCACGAACCTGTATTGAAATACGAAACCCGAATTTGGAGCGCGTTATTCATGCTCAAGCCTGCCATCCTGTTTCTGATGATCTCCGCCTCGATTTGCTCGGTTTCCGCGCAGGAGGCCCGCTCCGTACAGATGTTCGGGATTGGATTGAAAACGTGCAGTTATTGGCGGGCCACCAAGGCCAACATCGCCGAAGGGCAGATCTGGATCTACGGCTTCTGGAGCGCCCTCAATCTCGCCATCGAGGGACACCGCGTCGGGGAAGGCATCGATGGCCTGGACATCGTTGCTGCGGTCAAGAAGACGTGCGACGCGCGCCCGTCGACAACGCTGTACCAGGCGGCGGCCGCGACCTTCGAGGAAATGGCTGGCAAGCAATAGGCGGGTCAATCGGTGTTGCGGCCGAGGGGCTGCCACACGCTCCAGCGCAAGCCGCCCTTGCTCCGCAAGGCCCGGCCAGATGCCGGCGCAAAAGAACGGCGCAAATGAAAAGGTGTGCCGGGATACCCGACACACCTGATCTTCGTTCCGATCCGGCGTCGATGACGCCGGTCGTGCAGGCTCTCAATAGCTGCAGACGCGCTCGTCGTCTTCGTTCCACCAGCAGCTCGGGGCGACATAGCCGTAGCCATAGCCGCGACCCCAGCCGCGACCGCGACCCCAGCCACGACCACGGCCCCAGCCACGACCACGGCCACCACCGCGCCCACGGCCGCCGCCACGGAATCCGCCGCCGCGACCGCGACCGCCGCCACGACCGCGACCGCCGCCACGACCGCCGCCACGGCCACCGCCGCCGCGTCCGCCACGGGCAAACGCCGAACTGGTGGTTGCGCCCACCAGCATGGCAGACGTACTGAAGACATAGACAAACATCAAAGCGAGTGCTGCCAGGCAGCGGGTCAGGATAGTATAGCGTTTTTTCATTCCAGGATCTCCGGGACTAAATTTCTCCCGGCGCGCCAATCGCTCCGGCGAGGTGATCGATCATCGCAAACTCAAAGCGAACGATATGTGCGCGCGCTCACACTGAACCGGGGGGCCGTGAGCTTTCCATGAGGTGCCCACATCAGGTGTCGTTGCGGAGCTGCTAAGCGGATTGAGCCCAAGGGACGAAGCATCGCGACGCGAGGACTGCCTGCCTTGCGCCGTTACTTCGGCGCGGGCGACGGCGGCGGCACAGGAACGGGCTCCTGCTTGCGCTTCCGCACGATGATGGCGTCGCCTTGCTCGGCAATGCCGATGTTGCGGACCATCGGCGGGTTCGGCGCCTGGGCAGGCTCAGTTACGGGCGCGGGTGGGTTCGTCTCGGCGCTGGCGCTGCCGATCGAAAGAAGAAGTGCGATGACAAGCCGCTTGTTCATGGGTGTCCCCTTCGATGTGAGGGGGCACCATACGGCGCCGGACGGGTGGTGCTGTGATGCCGGTCACAGTAGGCGATACGGCCCCTGCGCATGTTCGGTCCGGATCAACGGTCGGCAACCCATCAGCCATGAAAGCTTTCGATGTCATTGAACCAATTCAAGCGGCTGGGTGGCCTTCCCGAAGCGTTTTTGGCCGTGGTGCTGGGCGTTGCCGTTTGGAGCTTTTACGGCTTTCCCTACGTCACGGAAGTTGCGCTCGGATGCGTCGCGCTCGGCGGCATCGGCGCATTGATCTTGAGGTGGAAGAAATCGTTGGATCAGGCGGATTAGCCGAAGCCGGGCGGATCAAGCCGCCACGGATTGCGCTTCCGGCCTGACGGAAACCACGCCGGCGCGCCTGACATTCAAGATCTGCCATTTCGAGGTATCGAAATAATCGGCGGCCTTGGTCTCCGCGGCTGCGGCATCGGGTGCCTGAATGGCGGTGTGGAATTTCCGTGCACCGTCACTCATCGTAACTCTGAAAACCTGCATTCCCGTGCCCTCCATTTTTCCGAAGGGTGGAACGGGCAGGGTTAATTTTTCGTTACCGGGGTTCACGGGGGGCGGTGCCTCGTTGCAGCGCGGGACAAGAAGGACGCCGGCAGCCCCCCGCGACAGAACAACGCGCGGCGAGCTGCCGGATATGCCGGCGCTCACGCCGGCAGCAAGAATGGCAGATGGGACTGCCGATCTGCCCAAGCTGCGACGTCGAGCGTACGCTGATCGAGATCGAGCCAGCGCGCCGGGACTATGTCATCAGGACATTTCAATGTCCCAATTGCCGCGGTGTTTTGAAGGTGGTCGGCAAGATTGACGATTATACCGACCTGATCGATCGGCCGAAAAAGCCTTCCTGAAGGGGGGCATCGGCGGCATCGTCACCTGTCTAAAGCGCGATGAGATTAAGTTTAACCGTCATCGCGCTTTAGCTCCTTGTATGAGCATGATCTTTTCGGAAAACCGCTCCCCCCGTCATGATGCCGTACAAGGGCATGCCAGCGGCAATCGAAATGGCCGCGACAATCGCGGCGATGATCGCAGGTTTTGGCAGGGCGGTGTCCATGCACGTCAACGGCCGCCAACCCGCCGGGTTTCCCGTCCCGAGGCGCCATCCGCAGCCTTAATAGGGGCTCCGATCCTACCAACCGTACACTTGTGAACACCGGATATGAGTGCTCTCATCCGGTCAGCCGTCCATTGGGAAGTCAGCCGGATATCATGGGTTTCTTCGAGCGATTAAAGGCAGCGGCCTCATCCGAGTGGCGCGCCTATACCGAACATCCCTTCACCAACGCGCTGGCTGACGGTTCGCTTCCCGAAGCGGCGTTTCGTCACTATCTCGTTCAGGACTACCTGTTCCTGATCGAGTTTGCCCGCGCCTACGCGCTTGCGGTCTACAAGTCGCCCTCGCTCGCCGACATGCGCGAGGCGGCGGCGGGCCTTTCGGCCATTCTCGATGTCGAAATGGACCTGCACATCAAGCTCTGCGACGGCTGGGGGCTCTCGGCCGATGATCTCGAACGCGCCCCGCCGGCGGTCGAAATGCTGGCCTATACGCGCTATGTGCTCGATGCCGGCATGCGCGGCGACCTGCTGTCGCTCAAGGTGGCGCTGGCGCCTTGCGTGATCGGCTACGCCGAGATCGCGGGCCGGCTCGCCGCGCACCCCAATGCGCTGCTCGCAACGAACCCCTATCGCGTCTGGATCGGCGAATATGCCGGGGCGCCCTATCAGGAGGTCGCGGCGAAGGCGCAAGCGCATCTGGAAGCGCTCGCCGACCGCTACGCGACGCCGGCCCGCGAGGCAGAGCTGATCGCGGTCTTCCGGGAAGCCACCAGGCTGGAAGCCGATTTTTGGGAAATGGGCTGGCGCGTCGGCAAGCGTTGAGGGAACGCTGGCACTGTCCTTCGATCCGGCCGCCGGTGAAGCAGGTCCATTGTGTGACCGGGATCACGGCGGCTGCCGGCATTCCCCACGATCATGCCTGCATCGACGGCGGCCAGCGCCGGACCGCCCGGAACGGGATCAACAAGGGGATTAGCAAGATGAACAAGATCGTGCACGAACTGGCGGACGGCGAACTCGACCGCGTTTGCGGCGGAGGCTGCGAACTGTCCATGATCCAACTGCAATCGGTGGTCTCCCAGCGGCAGATGGTCATCCAGATGATCGGCAACCTGTTCCAGGCCATGCGCCAGACCAACAGCGCGGTGATCAAGAATATCAGGTAACCCCGGCGTCGAGCCGCGGGACGAGATGCGTTGATCGGGCCGCGCCGGATGTGGCCCGTTTCGTCTCCCCCGCCTCAGGCGGCGGCGCGCCGCTTGCCGGTTTCATCGAGCAGACCTGCGGCCACCAGCGCCTCAAGAATGCACGCGATCTCCGCATCCCCGATCTTGACCAGCGGCGGCCGCACCACCGCGCGCGGCAGGCGGCCGAGAAGAACCAGCGCCTCCTTCATGCGGTTGTGCATGTCGACGAAGGGATCGGCGTAGAACACGCTCATCAACGGATGGATACGATCGTTCAGCCGCCGCGCCTCGGCGAGGTCGTTGGCGATGACCGCGCGGAACAGCCGGGCCTGCAGATCCGATATCACGCTGCCGCTTCCCGACAGCAAGCCGTTGCAGCCGAGCACCAGCGAGCTCAGCAGCCAGGCGCTGTTGGTCGACAGCACGTTGACCGGCGGCTTTCGCGATTGCAGCAGCCGCACATGCGACTCGTGCTGCGGCACGCTTTGCGACCAGTCCTTGATGGCGCGGATGGTTGGGATTTCGTCGAGCAGGCGGGTCAGCGTCGCCGCGGGATAACCTTGTCCGGTCGCGAGCGGATACTGGAAAACGATCAGCGGCAGATCGGAGGCCGCGGCAATCGCCTTGAAGTGCGCGAGCGCCATGTCCGCGCTCTGGCCGAGCGTGAAGGGCGCCGGCGGAAACACCAGCAGCGCCGACGCGCCGCCGGCCTGCGCGCGCCTTGCGATCCGCGCCGCCTCGAGGCTGCCGTCGGCCCAGATGCCATGGATCAGCGGCAGCCGGTCGCCGATCTCGTCGCCGGCGATGTCGAGCACGCGGCTCTGCTCGTCGGCGGTGCAGGACGCCACCTCGGTCGAATGCGCATTGATCGTCACCGCCGCCAGTCCCTCGACAGCGGCGACGTCGCGCAGATGGCTGCGGAAGCTGGGTTCGTCGATGGAAAAATCGTCGTGGAACGGCAGCAATACGGCGGGGATCACCCCCTGCGGAACGAAGTCCTTGAAGCGAGCCTCCTTGAAGTGAGCCATGACGATCTCCCGCCGGTTCTGATTGTTTCGCCCTGACTATCACAGCCGCAAGATGCGAGCCAGCCGGCAGCGGCGGGCAGCGCCATGCGCCGAAGGAAGGAGCGCGGCCGGCACGCGAACATTGTCGCGAACCGGACAATCAACGCGAAGGCGGGACCGCCGATGCAAGCGGCGTCACTTCACGTACCAGTAGGTACCGGAGCATGTGGAGGTCGCCCAGATCACCAGCACCTGGCCGCCGAACGGGATGCTCACTTCCATCCGCGGCGGGCCATGGTTGCAGACACGGCCGCCCGCGATCGCATCGAGTTCGGATTCGCCGAGCGGCTTCGTTTCCATTTGCGTGCGGTCCATGCGCTCTCTCCTTGTCATGAAACGAAGTGATCCACTTCGTCGGAGCGAGCAGGCTAGGTTCGCATCGGCAACGTACCGTGAGGAAGATCATAGTCCGGAAATTCGCAACCGTCCTGTCGCGCGCTGATCGCGGGGGGCGAAAACGCGAAAGCCCGGCGCAAACGGCCGGGCCCTCGTGAAATATGCTTTGGTGATGAAAGCCGACATTCAATATGTAATGCCAATGCGATTAACTTATTCCTTCGATGGCGCGATGGGGACTCCGTATGAATGCGGAGCGCGCGCCGGTGCGCATGCGGGCGCACAAAGGTGCGCATCGCAGGTGGGGCATGAAGAAGCCGGCGGGTCACGCCGGCGTCTCCTTTGCCGTTGCGGTGACGAACAGTCAGCCCGGGCCGGCGCCTTGCGTTGCCGTATAGACGGCATAGAGCGACTGGCTCGCGGCCATGAACAGCCGGTTGCGCTTCGGCCCGCCGAAACAGATGTTGCCACACACTTCGGGCAGCCGGATCCGCCCGATCAGCTTGCCGTCCGGGTTCCATACCGTGACGCCATTATAGCCGACGGCGCGGCCGGCATTGCTCGACGCCCAGACATTGCCGTTGACGTCGCAGCGCACGCCGTCCGGTCCGCATTTGACGCCATCGATCATGAAGTCGGAAAAGCGCTTGCCGTTCGAGAGCTTGTTGTCGGCGCCGACGTCGAACACGAACATGTCGCCCTTGCCGCCGGGCCCGGTATCGCCGGGCCCCTTGCCGGTGCTGGCGACGTACAGCTTCTTGTAGTCGGGCGAGAAACACAGCCCGTTGGGATCGGGAACCTGTTCCTCGGTCACCACGAGGTCGATGCGGCCCGAGGGGTCGATGCGATAGCAATTGGTCGGCAGTTCGCGCTTGCCCGGCACGAAGCCGGCAGGCTGGCCGATCCGCGGATTGAGCTTGCCGGCCGGGTTGCTGGCGCCGCCCGCCACATCCGGCTCGCCCTCATAGAGCTGGCCGCCATAGGGCGGGTCGGTGAACCAGTAGCTGCCATCCGGATGGGCGACGACATCATTGGGTGAATTGAGTTTCTTGCCGCCGAAATTGTCGGCCAGCACGGTGGCGGTGCCGTCGTGCTCGTAGCGCACCACCCGGCGGGCGAGATGCTCGCAGGAGAGCTGCCGGCCCTGGAAGTCGAAGGAGTTGCCGTTGGAATTGTTGGACGGCGTGCGGAACACGGTGACGCGGCCGTCGTCTTCCAGCCACCGCATCTGCCGGTTGTTGGGAATGTCGCTCCACAGGAGATAGCGGCCCTGCGCGCTCCAGGCCGGGCCTTCGGCCCACAGCAGGCCGGTGGCGAGGCGCTTGATCGCGGTGTTGGGCTGGGCGATGTCGTTGAACGACGGATCGACCGCGATGATGTCGGGATCCCAGAAATAGGTGGTCGGTGCACCGCGCGGGCCGAAATCGCGCGGCGGGGTGGTGATGACGGAGGGGGGCCCCAATGGGGCGGCCGGTTGGGCCTGCTGGGCCAGCGCGCCGGTCACCCCGGCCGCGGTGGCGCCGGCGGCGGCCGCGAGGCCCCCGACGAGCGTTCGCCGTGAAATCATGGAATCCGGATCGCGCCGCACTTCGCGTGTCATTGCATCCTCCCGATTGATCTGCGCCGGCCGGTTGATCCGGCCATGCGGGGGTGAGGCTAATCCGTTCGGGAGCCGGTTGCGAGAGGCAAAGCGCACAATGCGAGATGGCATTGCTTCGGCAAATTCATGTTCATCAAAAGGCAGGGCCGTGATGGGCGCGCGCCCGCGGATTCACTGGGCCGGTTGGTTAGCCGCGCGGTAGCGCTTCCAGTTTTCGATGGTGGCTTCGTAGCGCACCGGTTTTTTGCCAACGGGGACCGGCTCCGGCTTGACGGACGCCAGGCCGGCGGGCTGACGCTGTCCCGCATGGATCACATGCGCCGCCTGCATCGGATAAAACGCGGCGAGGCCGAGCAGGCCCGCAATCACCAACCCGAACGGGATCGCGATGGCCCAATCATGATGCGTACGCCCGGTGACGTCATGGCGCAGGACTTTTGGCACGGTTCGCTCCCACGTTGGATTGGCATTTGTAGGTCGAGACGCGCGGCGGCATCGTGAGCTGGATCACTATTGACGCTCACTAATCCGTCAGCCGCGGTCGAACGAGGCGCCAGGCCCTGCGCGCTGTCTGAACGATCCGTGCTTTCAAAAAAGTGATTTGGATCACGGAACTGCGTTTGTCGGTGCCGCACCGTGAGTGCGGCATTGGGCCGAAGATTCTTTCAACCAGGAGATTAGACATGACCACCAAACTGATCGATCAGAGCAAAGTTGGCGCCGGCTTCCTTTCGGATGAAGCGCTGGCTCTCGTCGCCGGCGGCCTCAATCCGCAGCCGCTGCCGCCGAAAGAAGCTTTCAGCATTCGATCGCTGTTTAGCGTTTCCGTGGCGCGTTTTTCGGTTGCACGCTTTTTCTTTCGTTGATCGCTTCTAAATCGATCGATGACGGACTCGGCGTGTCGGGCGCGCAAGCGTCTCGACACGCGGCCTCTCGGCCCCTAACCTCCGTTCCATAATTGGAGGAGAACGGAATTGGCCAAGAGAGCTGAGAAGAAAACCGTGAAGCGCGCTGCGCAAAAGACGCAAGCAAAGAAAGCGACGAAAAAAGCCGCTGTCCGCGCCGGCAAGACCGCGAAGGCGGCCGGCAAGAGCGGAAAAGCCAGAACCACATCGCGCAAGCCGGCGGTGCCCAAGGGGCCGGTCTGGCAATGGTCGGCGCTGGAGACCGCGGCCGCGATCCGGTCCGGCGCGATTTCTTCGCTCGAGGTGACCGAGGCCCACATCGCGCGGATGCATGCGGTCAATCCAAAACTCAACGCTGTCGTCGTCGATCTCTCGGACGACGCGCGCAAGGCCGCCAGGGCGGCGGACCAGGCGCGGGCCAAAGGCACCGAGCTCGGCCTCTTGCACGGCGTGCCGATCACGATCAAGGAAAACGTCGACTACGAGGGCAGGCCCAATCCCAATGGCGTGCCGGCGCAGATGAACATCATCGCGCCCTCGGACGCACCGGTCGTGCGCAATCTCCGGAAGGCCGGCGCTGTTGTGCTGGGCCTGACCAATACGCCGGAATTCTCGTTCCGCGGCTTTACCGACAATCCGCTGCATGGGCTGACGCTCAATCCGTGGGACCCCGAGATCACCTGCGGCGGATCATCGGGCGGCGCCGGCTCGGCGGTCGCGGCCGGCATCGGCACGATCGCGCATGGCAACGATATCGGCGGCTCGCTGCGCTGGCCGGCGCATTGCAACGGCATCGCCACCATCAAGCCGACGCAGGGCCGTGTTCCCGCCTTCAATCAGAGCGCGGCGGCCGAGCGGCCGATGCTCGCCCATCTGATGTCGGCGCAGGGACCGCTGGCGCGCAGCGTCGGCGACGTCAGACTGGGGCTCGAGGTGATGTGCCAGCGCGATCCGCGCGATCCCTGGTGGGTGCCGGCCCCCTTGGACGGTCCGAAACCGAAAGGGCCGATCAAGGTCGCGCTGGCAAAGCTGCCCGCCGACATGAACGTCGATCCATCGGTGCGCGCGGCGCTCCGGCAGGCGGCCGACCATCTCGCGCGCGCCGGCTATCGCGTCAGCGAAGTCGAGGTGCCCGATATCAACGGCGTCTGGCAGACCTGGTGCGACATCATCGTCAATGAAGTCGCGGTGCTGCAGGAAGCCGCGATGCTGGCGGTGACGTCGCCCGATTTCCACATCGCCTGGGGCGGCATCCGGGCAAAGGCGAACACGCTCGATCTGGCGGGCTGGATGCGTGCGACGGCGGCGCGCAGCGGCCATATCCGCGCCTGGCAGGCCTTCTTCGAGGATCATCCCATCGTGCTGGCGCCGACGAGCGTGATGCCGACACCCGGGCCGCGCGCGGACACGACCAGCCTGGAGCGGGTCGCCGAGATGTTCTGGAACGATCTGCGCTTCATTTCCGCGATCAATGTGTTGGGCCTGCCATCGGCAGTGGTGCCCGTCGCGCTGCACGAGGGCAAGCCGATCGGCGTGCAATTGATCGC
The DNA here is from genome assembly GCA_017305715.1 of Hyphomicrobiales bacterium. GTDB lineage: Bacteria > Pseudomonadota > Alphaproteobacteria > Rhizobiales > Xanthobacteraceae > Bradyrhizobium. Next base: position 24,414 of record JAFKKG010000012.1, read on the forward strand.
GGGCCGCTATCGCGAGGACCTGGCGCTGGATGCGGCGTCCGCGATCGAGCAACGCGCCGGCGTGCTGGTGCAAAAATTATGGCAGCAGATGGCGTGAGCGGACGCTGATTGCTCCGAGGGAGGCGGTGACAAGTTCACGCCTACCTCCACATTTGCATGCCCAATATCGCGCCAACGTGGCTTGACCTCTAGGCAATTGACCTAGAAGTTGCCCGCGCCGTGGTCATTTCTTCTGAATTCATCCGAGACTCCGAACTGTTCGTTCCCGACTCGCGCCGAGCCTGGGCCCGGCTTGCCGTGGCCGTGCTGATCGGCTCGCTCGGCAGCGTCGGCATGTGGTCGGTGGTGGTCGCGCTGCCGGTGGTGCAGCAGGACTTTGCCGCCGCCCGAGGCACGGCGTCGCTGGCCTTCACCATGGTCATGCTCGGTTTCGGTCTGGGCCAGGTGATCACCGGCAAGATCTCCGACCGCTTCGGCATCGTCGCCGCGATCGGGATTGGCATCGGTATTTTGGGTCTCGGCTATATCGTCGCCGGAATGTCGTGGTCGATTTGGCCGTACATCATCATGCATTTTGCCATCGGGCTTTCTTCGGCGGCGACGTTCGGCCCGCTGATGGCGGAAGCTTCGCACTGGTTCGAGCGCTACCGCGGGCTCGCGGTGGCGGTCGCCGCCAGCGGCAACTACATCGGCGGCACGATCTGGCCGCCGCTGGTGAACTGGGGCATACAGACCTATGGCTGGCGCACCACCCATATCGCCGTCGGCATCTTCACCGCGGTAGCGATGACGCTGGCGCTGTTCGGCCTGCGGCTCTTGATGGGGGCCGCGACGCGCCGCAGTCACGTCAACGCGCCGCCGCCGCGTATCGACCTGAAGCTGTCGACCAATGCGCTCACCATCATCCTGGGGCTTGCCAGCTTCTCCTGCTGCGTGGCGATGTCGATGCCGCAGGTGCATATCGTTGCCTATTGCAACGATCTCGGCTATGGCGTGGCGCGCGGCGCCGAAATGCTGTCGCTGATGCTGGGCCTCGGCATCATCAGCCGCATCGGCTCGGGGTTTCTCGCCGACAAGATCGGCGGCATCCCGACGTTGCTGATCGGTTCGATCGCGCAAGGCACCGCGCTGCTATTCTATCTGTTCTTCGACGGCCTGACCTCGCTCTTCCTCATCTCGGCGATGTTCGGGCTGTTCCAGGGCGGCATCGTGCCGAGCTACGCGATCATCGTCCGCGAGACGATGCCGGCTTCCGAAGCCGCGACGCGGGTCGGCATCGTGCTCCTGGCTTCCGTGTTCGGCATGTCGTTCGGCGGCTGGATCTCGGGCGTGATCTTCGACGCCACCGGCTCCTACGCCGCGGCGTTCACCAATGGCGGCGGCTGGAATCTGGTCAACGTCACCATCATGGTGCTGCTGTTGCTGCGCGCGCGGCAGCGGATGGCGATGGCGTGATTCTCGTTATCCGCTTGCCGTGAACAGCGCAAAGCACCTTACAGGCACGATTTGGCGAGCAACATGTGGATGCCCTTGTTGCCATCCACGAGTTGGGTCACCCGCAAATTGCCCACCAGCGAGCACAACATATAGGCTTCGTTGCGGGTGAGATTGGTCCGAGCGCAGACGTGCTTCACCATCTCCCGAACGGCCTGCCTGGCGGCGTCGTCGAGGTCCTCGTCGAGGCCGATCGACATCAGATGCGTCGCACTCTCGGCGAACGGCCAGTCCAGTTCCATGTCCTTACGCACAGTGAGGCGAAAGCTGCCGGTGACGCCGGTCTCCAAAGCGGTGATGCACACTTCGCCGTCGCCCTGGACCGCATGGCCGTCGCCGGCGAAGAACAGAGCGCCCTCATTGAACACGGGCAGATACAGTGTGGTCCCGGCGCGCAGTTCCTTGTTGTCCATGTTGCCGCCGAAGGCGCGCGGCACCGGCGAGCCGACCCGGCCCCAGCCCGGCGGCGGCGCAGTCGCGATGATGCCGAAGAACGGATCGATCGGAATTTCGGTGCCCCATGGCATGGTGCAGATATTGCGCTGACGATCGATCGTTGGATGGATGGTCTCGTAGTCGGTGAACTCGTTGGGCAGGGTGCCCAGCAAAGGCAGGATAGACACGAAGCCCCAGTCCTGCCGTACCTTCACGTCGAGGATATCGATCTGAAGGGCATCGCCGGGCCGCGCGCCTCGCACATAAACGGGTCCGGTGATGAAATGCGGACCCGGTCCAGGCGGTAATGTTTCGAGCGCTGCCAGATAGTCGGCACCGACCTTGCTTATGTCGTCGGGCAGGGTTTCCTTTCCACCTGCCGGGAAGCTGTGCAGCGTGACAATGTCGCCCGAATTAACTTCGAGCACCGGAGGCGTTGAACTATCAAGGTATCCCCATACCATAACATCCGGCGTGGCTGGGAGTTCGTGACGTCGTGCCATGAAAAATCACTCCAGAATCGGCAGAGCCGATCAACTCCATAGGGGCAAGCCGGCTCGTGATCCGGCGGTGACGTCAACAGATAGCACCGCGCCGTCACACGGTATTCTAGGAGGCCAATGGTATTGGCGCTATCATCGAGTTGGATGGGCAACCTTGTGCGCGTCGCGCCGGAACGCAAGCACAGGCCGCGCCGTCTGCCGTCGCACGCATGGAGCATCCGATGAGACGTTCCCAATTCACCGACAATGAAATCCTGCATCTGTTGTACGAAGCCTCGACCGGCGTTTCCGTGGCGGAGATTTGCAGCACCGCGGGCATATCACTGCGAACCTACTATAGGTGGCGTAGCCGGTTCGGCGGTCTCAATGCGCCGGCGGTGATGCGGATGAAGGAACTGGCGGCGGAGAACGCCCGCCTGCGCGGTCTCGTCAGCAACCTGTTCGAGCGTCTGCGCGATCCGTCCGACAACCCGTCGCCGTCACCAGCCGCGCCGGCGAACGGCTCAACTGGCGACAACACCGAGCGCAAGCGGGAGCAGGCCATCCGCAGCGCGGCGAAAAAATGCGGTGGCGCGGTGACCGGCCGTTTCGCTTCGTTGCGGGTCCATCCCTGAACGCTCGCGCGTCATCGAATCGTTCCGATCGATGCGCGGACAAGTTGAAAATCTCCGAGGCTGCGCGATGATGTTTCTTTGGGCGGCCATAATGTCAAAAGTGACATAATGAGATCCGGCATGCCGCCGGATTGTTCATCGAGGCGCTTGCGCAAGCACACAAGTCACGAAACACGTTCAGCTCGCGGATCATTGTGTCACAGGTTGTGACGCAATGACTTGCGCTGATAAGATCAGAGCAATGGCTGTCGCTTCTTTCAACTTGCTGCGCTTTTGATCGGCGGATTACTCTGCTGCATCCACTGCCGATTTATTTTCGCCAGGAGTTCAGAGCCATGACCGACTATCACCGCCGTCTCGTCACCAGCCGTCGCCGCTTCCTGACGAATGCGGCGGCCATCGCGGGTGGTATCGGCGCTACTTCCTTGATCGGTCCGAGAAGCTCAGAGGCGCAGACGTTGAAGACCGTGCGCTTCAGCGAAGCGGTGCATAACCTCGGCTACATCAATCTCTATGTCGGCATGCATGCCGGCATCTTCAAAAAGAACGGGCTCGACATGAAGGTGAGCGCCGCCGGCGGCGACACCCAGACTTTCGCGGCCGTGCTCGGCGGATCGGCGGACTTCGCAATAGGTGATGCGACGATGGCGCAAATCTCGCGTGAGAATGGCGGTCCCGGTGTTGTTGTCGGAACCGTCGTGCAGCGCGCGCATTATTTCGGCGTGTCCAAGACGCTGCAGCCGATCACCGATCCGAAAGCCTTCAAGGGATTGAAGATCGTCACTTCGCCCGAACCGAACACAAATTACAGCGTTGCCAAACGGCTGCTCGAAAAGGCGGGACTCAAAGTCGGCGTCGATGCCACCATCGTTCCGGTGAATCCAGGTACCGAAATCGCAGCCATGCTGGCCGGCCAGGCGGATATCGCCATCGCCTATCAGCCGAGCGTGGCCGCGGCCGAAGCGCAGGGTGCCAAGGTGGTGTTTGATTTCTCCACCTATATCGGTCCGTTCTGCAACACCGGCATCATGGTACTGCCCTCCACGATCCAGAAAGACCCGGCAATGGTACAGGCGCTGGTCACCTCGTTCGAAGAGGCCTCGCGCAAGACCTATGCCGACCCGGCCTTCTCCAAGGAAGTCGCGCGCAAGGAGTTTCCGGATCTGCCGGGTGACGTCGTCGACAAGGCGATCGATGCAGAACTCAAATTCCTGATTCCCGCGCAGTCCGTGGTGACCAAACCGGATCAGTGGAAGAACCTGATGGAGATGCAGGTCTATCTGGGCAACGCCAAGGGCAGCATCCCGTTCGACCAGATAATCGACAATTCGTTCGCGGACAAGGCGGTCGCCAGCCTCAAATGACGGGAGCTCGCGTTCACGAGTCCGTTGATTCAGATATGGTCATCGGCAGCGCTTCAACCCCGCCGCTGGTGGTGGAGCATGTTGCAAAGAGTTACGAGGTCAACGGGCGCATCTCGCCTGTCATAGGTGACCTCAGTCTGACGCTGCGCGAGGGAGAGATCGTCAGTATTGTCGGGCCATCCGGCTGCGGCAAGACCACGCTGCTCAACACGCTCTGCGGGTTGCTGACGCCGGATTCCGGACGGATTCGCTGGCACGGCCGCGAAGTATCCGGACAGCCGCAGAATGTCGGCTACATGCTTCAGAAGGATCTGCTGCTGCCATGGCGGACGGCGCTCGGCAACACCATGCTGGGGCTCGAAATCCGTGGCGTCGCTCCGAGCGAAGCCCAGGACCGCAGCCATGCCATGCTGGATCAGCTTGGGCTGCACGGGTTTGCCGATCATTACCCCTCGACCCTTTCGGGCGGCATGCGGCAGCGGGTCGCGCTCGCCCGCACGCTGGTTCACGAGCCCGAAGTACTGCTGCTGGACGAGCCGTTTGCCGCGCTGGACTTCCAGAGCAAGCTGTTGATCGAGAGCGACACCGCGGCGCTGGTGCGGAAAAGCAGACGTTCCATGCTGCTGATCACCCACGATATCGAAGAGGCGGTCTCGCTGGCCGATCGCGTTATCGTGCTGTCGAAGCGGCCGACCCGCGTCAAGGCGGTCTACGACATCGCCCTTGGCGCTGAGCGCACCGACATGATCGGGTTGCGCCAAAGCCCGGAGTTCAGTCAATATGTCCGCCGCATCTGGGCCGATCTCGACGTGGTCCTGCAATGACGGCGGAAGCGGACACTGGAATGGTGCGCTCTACGGATTCGTCCGGACCGCTGCCGGCCACGGTCGCCAAGCGGCGATGGAAAAAGCTGCGTTCGACCGCCATCGTGCTCGCGACGCAGGTTGCAATTCTCGTCGCGTTTCTCGGCTTCTGGGATTACATGACGTCGAACGACCGCGCGGCCGCCTTCATGTTCGGGTCGCCGACGGCGATTGCAGGGTTCCTGGTCCAGATGGCGCGCGACGGCAGTCTGTGGCGCGACCTTTATGTGACCGGGAGCGAGACCCTGCTCGGGTTCTTTGCTGGCAACTTGGTCGGTACCGTGATCGGCCTGTCGCTGTGGTACTCGCGGTTCGTGTCCCGCGTCGTCGAACCCTTTGTGATCGCGCTCGGCTCTATTCCCATTATCGCGCTGGCGCCGATCATCATCATCTGGTTCGGCACCGGACTGATCTCGAAAGTAGCGATGTCGACCTTGTCGGTGGTCATCGTGGCCCTGGTGACATCCTACAAAGGCGCGCTCGGCGTCGATCCGGACCAGATCAACCTGATGCGGACGCTGGGGGCATCGAAGTTCCAGATCTTCCGCAAGCTGGTGGTGCCCGCCTCGCTCACCGACATCTTCGCCGGACTGAAGCTCACGGTCGGCTTCGCGCTGATCGGCGCCATCGTCGGCGAGTTCATGTCGTCATCGGAAGGGCTCGGCCACGCCATCTTCAAGGCGGGCTCGCTTTACATCATTCCGAAGGTATTCGCCGCGCTGGTGGCGACGATCGCGCTGGCGCTGGTGCTGACCTTCATCGTCGGCAAGATCGAACGGCTGCTGATGCCGTGGCGCCGCCTGTGATTTCCGTAACGCTCGTTCAAATAGCCCGGGAGTGAATATGTCCAAGCGCATCAGCAAGGCCAACAACATCAAATATGCTCTGTCCGGCGACGAGAAGTACATCGCCAGCGTCGAACCCGGTGAAACCTTCGTGGTGGAATGTGCGATCAATGCCAATGACGGCACTATCCGTCATCTCGGGCAGCAACTGACCGCGGCCGACGTCACTTTGCCCTTCGTCAATGGCGCGACCGGGCCGATCGAGGTTCGGGGATCGAAAGTCGGCGACATGCTGAAGGTCGAAATCGTCAACATGGAACTCGACAGGCTCGGATTCACCGCGCTGTGGCCCGGCATCGGCATGTTCCCTGACTGGGTCCGGCGCAAGGAATTCGGCATCCAGACCCGCGTGGTCGAGGTCAAGGACGGCCTCGTGCACTGGAACGAGCACCTCAAGCTGCCGATCAAGCCGATGATCGGTGTGCTCGGCGTCGCTCCGGTACATGGCGCCGTTCTGACCGTCGACAATGGCCCGAACGGCGGCAATCTCGACGTGCAGGAAATCACCACCGGCAATACCGTGATGTTCCGCGTCAACAAGGACGGCACGCATCTGTTCATGGGCGATTGCCACGCCATCCAGGGCGATGGCGAGTGCAACGGGATGGGCGCTATCGAAATCGCCGCGACCCTGACGGTCAAAGTGTCGTTGGAGAAAGCCCCGGCGCGCCTCAATCACCCGCGTATCGAAACGCCAACCCACATCGGCACGCTCGGCTGCGCCCGGCCGCTCGAAGACGCCATGCGCATTGCATTCGAGGAAATGGTCTACTGGATGGAAGATGAATGGAAGATACCGGCCGCTGAAGGATACATGCTGCTCGGTCAGATCGCCGAAGCGCGTTGCACCCAGGTCGTCAATCCGAAATATACCTACATCTGCAAGGTCGATAAAAGCCTGCTCGCCAGATATTACGGGTGAGCCAGGCCGCTACACCGCCTGACCGGCCTTCAGCAGCGAGCAGCCCGTGATCTTCAAACTGCCGTCGGGCTGTTGCTCCAGCGTGTAGAGCGCCTCCCACGCCTCGCCATTGTCGTCGACGATATGGACGCGCTGGGCGATCTGGCCGCCCGCCGCGCGGGCTTCGCCGAACTCGAAACTCCTGTGGCGATAGACCGGCGGATAGGCTTGCTGCACCATCTGCAGGAAAATGTCCGCTTCCGGAAAGATCTGCTTGATCGCCGGCGCGGCGTGCGAATAGGCAGCCGCGGCATCGCCGCGGCCGAAGGCCTGCTCCTGCGCGCGGATGACGCCTTGCGCGGCTGAAACGTCGTCGGCGAGGGCGGGCGATCCCAATCCGATCAGGAAGGCCATGACAAGAACGAGAGCACGCATGCGGATATTTCCCGGCTGATGGTGCTAATTACGGCCAAGTCGGCCGAAAGTTGCATCCATCCGGCCGGAGGGGCAAGGGGTTATTGGCCGCTCGCCAGGCGCCGCAGGCCGGACGCAGTCAGGCCCAGTTCGCCGAGCCGCCGCACGGCGTAGCCGAGACCGACCAGCCGCTCCCAGTGCAACTGGGGAATCTCGCTTTGTGCCTCGCCCTTGCTGACTTCACGTAGCGAAGCGAATTCGTCGGCGCTCAGCGCTGGGTGAGGACCGCTCACGCTGCAATCTCGTCGGTCCACACCTTGAAGCTCGCCAGATTGTTGGGTCCGAAGGTCTGGGTGATCGGAACGTCGGAGGCGTCGCGTCCCTGCGCGATCAGGACGCGGCCGATCCGCGGCACATTGTTGCGCGGATCGAACATGTGCCAGCGGCCGCCGATATAGGCTTCGAACCAGCCGGCGAAATCGCCGACGGCCCAGGGCTTGGGCGTGCCGATGTCGCTGAGATACCCCGTGCAATAGCGCGCCGGAATGTTCATGCAGCGGCAGAACGTGATGGCAAGATGGGCATAGTCGCGGCAGACGCCCTTACCCTCCTGATAGGCTTCCCACGCCGTCTTGGTCACGCGCGCGTGCTCGTAGCCGAAGGCGATATGGCGGTGGACGAAATCGCAGATCGCCTGCACCCGCGCCCAGCCCGGCGGCGTCTTCTCGAACAATTGCCAGGCGATGTCCGAGAGCCGGTCGGTCTCGCAATAGCGGCTGCCAAGCAGATAGACCAGGGTGTCCGCAGGCAAATCCTCGACCGCGTGCTGGATCGCGGAGGCAAATGCTGGATCGGGCAGGCCGGAATCGCGAATGACCCCATCGGCGGCGAGACGTACGCGCCCGGCGGGCGCCACCATGCGGCTGCACCAATTGCCGAACAGGTCGCGATAGGGCGTGATCTCGACGGCAGGGGTGGTGGTCAGAAAGTCCGGCACGATGACATCGGAGGCGCGCGTGAAATGCGTGCCCAGCACCATGATCATCGGCGTCGGTTGCGGGAAGTCGTAGAGCATTTCGAATCCGACGCGAAGTTTCATTCGAAATACTTTCCTGACTGGAGTGAGCTTGAAATGGCTACGAAGGCGGCGAATACAAGGTTTGGCCGCCTTATTCGGTCAAATGAGCGCAGCGACAGAGAAAATGATGGCTAATTGCCGCAAAAGCGCGCACGGTCTGGCAATGTCCCAACAAGCCGATGGTTCCGTGCGCAGACCGGCCGGTCTGCTGCCATGACGATGCGCTCGCGACGCGAAATCATTCATTTCAGGCACCCGTTCCGCATCAAGGGAATCGATCGCGAGCTCGCGCCGGGGGCCTACGAAGTCGTCAGCGACGAGGAAATGATCGAAGGCCTTTCGTTTCCGTGCTTCCGGCGTGTCGCTACCATGATCATGGTGCCCGCGGCGGCGCCGCACCGGTCTTCGACGGAAATGATCTCGATCAGTTCGGCCGACCTCTGCGAGGCGCGGCGCATCGACGCGAGCGCGCCGAAGTGACCGAGATCCCAATCGAGCTCGACAGGCATCGCGGCATGGCGGCGCAGAAGGCAACCGATATCCGCCGCGTACTCGCCGACGTCGAGGCCAACGCGAAACTGTTGCGCGACAAGCAGAGCGTGGTCGAACTCCAACTGCTGGCGGTGCCCGCGGAGTCCTGGTCCGAAGCGGTGGCCAAGGCACGCTACGTCCTCAATCTTTATTCGGCCAGTCTGGCGCCATCGGATTCGCATCACCGCGATCTCGTCGCGGCGGTGCTCGCCGATCTCACCCGGCTCGCCGGGGAGGATCCCTCACCCAACGTTCCCGATTCGGCAATCTGAAGATTTCATCCCGCGCGTTCGACGCAAGATCGACCGGCCAACCGAAAGTACCTGATGCAAAATCTCTCGCCCCGTCACGTCAAGACAGAAGAATCGCTCCGCCTCGGTGTCGTGTCCGGCTGGTATTCGATCAAGGTCAGCGGTACCTTCGTCTCGGGCCCGCACGATACCGAAGCCGACTGCCTGCGCAAGATCGCTGAAATCAATCCGCCGCCGGCCAGGAAAAAGGCGATCGGCTGAATGGGCGATGACCATCGCACCGTCGATCCGTTCGGAGGAGGAAATTCCAATGACCCTCGCACGCGGCAATATCGAAGGCTATGAATTCGACCGCATGGTGCTGAAGTTTTCGATGATGGACGGCGCCAGGGAAGTTCCCTGCGCCGTCAGCGCCTCGGCGATGGACGAGATGGAACGCGGCGTGCGGACCGCGCCCACCCAACGTGAAGCGCAGTTCGTCCGCTTGCGCGACCGGATCGAACAATGCGCGTCACGCAAATTCCAGGCGCAGGAGTTCGAGGGCACCCCTCCCGGTCTCATTCTGCGCAGCATCGATTTTCGTAATTGATGGCCGCCGCCGTGGCGCGGTGCACCATTGGCGGCGCTGCCGCGAACGCTGGCGTTGACGCTTGCCTCAATTGGCAAGCGCGGGGCGATGCAAATAAAAGCTGAAATGGCGGAACACTGCATCCGCAGCGACGTTGCCAACCGATCCCCAAGCGCAGCGGGATCGGCGATCCGCCACAGTCAGCAGTCCCAAATGATCAAATCCATCTCAGCCCTGGCGATATTTTCGCTGTTGGGAGCGGCCGTGATCGCCTTGCCGGGCTTTGCGCCTGCCGTGAAAGCCGACGAAGTCGCAGTGCTGGCAAAGGCTGTGCTCGCTAAGGCTGTGCTCGCCAAGGCAGACCGGCTCGCGAGCCCTCCGGTTGCCGGAAATTGCGGCAACCAGATCTGGCCGAACATTGCGTCGTCCTGCCTGCGCGATGCGGGATCGGGTGAGGCCGTTCGCGAGGCGCGTCTGGTTACGGCGCGTCGATGAGCCCTGCATGATGCCTCTGAATCATTCTCGGCTTCCCCACATTGTGCTCGTCGTTGAAGACGAGATGCTGCTGCGCATGCGCGTCGTGGATATGGTGGAAGACGCTGGCTACGTCCCGGTCGAGGCCGTGGACGCGGACGAAGCCATGGCGATACTCCTTTCCCGGTCCGACATCGCGCTGATGCTTACTGACGTTCAGATGCCGGGCAGCATGAACGGGCTGCAACTGGCGCACGCCGTTCATGAGCGTTGGCCGCCGATCAGGATCATCCTGGCATCCGGACAACTCAAACTGTCCGGGAGCGAGATTCCGCAAAACAGCCGGTTTTTCGGGAAACCGCTCCAATCCGACGAAATTATCGCGGAAATGCGCGAGATGCTCGGCCGGGCCTGAAATCGGCGGGATCGGGAAGACCGATCGCTTCCGCATTCTGAAAGGCGGATTGCCGGAATAGTGACGAAAAGAAACGTCCGGAACCGGACAGATAGTGGTATTCGTTGACGATGCTCAAAACCGATCATGGTCGGGACGCCTCTCTCGAGGTGTCCGATCCGACGTCACCGCAAGAGGTCTTGGCGGCGGAGAATGTCAGTCTGCGGTTGCTGCTGACACAGGCGAAGCTGAGTGCCGAGACGTTGCTGGCGCAGGCCGGCATCGAGGCCAGGGAGCGCGACGCCGCCGACAAGCTGCAGAAACTCATCCTCGAAGAACTTCATCACCGCATCAAGAATACGCTGGCAACCGTGGGCGCCATTGCGTCGCAAAGTCTTCGCAGCGCGCCGAGCACGCAGCACGCGCAGCACGCGATCGAGGGCCGCCTGCAGGCGCTTGGCCGGGCACATGATCTGCTGTTGCTGGCGCGGTGGACCGGTGCGGATCTGCGAAAGATCGTCCATGGTGCGACCGAGCCGTTCGACAATCCGGATAAACCCCGTTTTTCCATTGTCGGGCCCGATGTGCAGACCGCATCAGGGGCGGTCATTGCGATTGCGATGACGCTGAACGAGCTCTGCACCAACACCACGAAATTCGGCGCGCTGTCGGTGCCCGCCGGTCATGTGGCGATCAGTTGGGCCGTGGATTCGCCGGGATCGCGGCTGCATTTTACCTGGAAGGAACAGGGTGGTCCGCCGGTCGTGGCCCCGACGCGCCAGAGTTTTGGCACGCGCTTGATCGAGACGCTTGGGCGACAGCTCAAAGGCATTGTCAAGCTGACCTATGAGCCGAGCGGCTTCGTCTATTTCCTCGATATTCCCTTGCTCTCGCTCGAGTCGTGAGCGACCCAGTTTCGAGTCGCATCACCATGTCCCTGCTGCGATCATGCGCATCAGGCTTGCGCGACCGCCTCGCTCCAGGGCTGGAACGGCTCGACCGCACCGCTGTTGGTGTCGCCGTCGCGCAGCACCACGCTCGGGCAGGCGAATTTCATCGGCATGGTCTGGATCCGCGCTTCCTCGTAATCGAACTGCGCGCGCAAGCTTTCCCGCGCCGCCGCCGGCAGGCGGACGTCGCCGATCACGACCGCGCCTTCACTGGCGTCGATCCGCGGCTGATGGATCGCGGCATCCAGATCCATGCCGTAATCCATCACGAACGACAAAAGCTGCGTCACCGCGGGCAGGATGCGGCGACCGCCGGAGGCGCCGATGGCAGCGCGGCGACCGTCGGCGGCCTGCGCCAGTACCGGCGTGTAGTTGGTCAGGCAGCGCTTGCCCGGCGCCAGTGAATTCGGCGTGCCCGGCGTCGGGTCGAACCACATGATGCCGTTGTTCATGGTGATGCCGGTTTGCGGGCAGACGAATCGGGAGCCGAACGACGAGAGCAGGGTTTGCGTTACCGCCGCCATGTTGCCGTCGCGGTCGACGGCCGAGAAATGCGTGGTGCAGGCCGGCGCCAGCGCCTCAGCGCCGAGTGCGCGCCTGCCGTCGGCGTCGCCCATGTCCTTCAGGCGTTCGCGGTAGGCGGTCTGTAGCGCTTCGGCATAGGCGGTGTAAGCCGCCGCATTCGGTCCGCCTTTCGCAGGCGTCAGGTTCTGCTGCAGCAAGCCCAGCGCCCGTGTCAGCGTCGGTCCGGCGGTGAGTTCCGGCGTCGCAAACACCTTGCCGCCGCGATAGGGGATCGCCAGCGGCTCACGCAGATACGCCTTGAACGGCATCAAATCCTCGACCGACAGCGCGCCGCCGGCGGATCGTATGTCGGCGGCGAGGCTGCGCGCGAGATCGCCTTGGTAGAAATCGCGCGGGCCTTGCGCGGCCAGATGCGCCATCGTGGCTTTCAGCCGGTCCTGCGGCAGGCGCACCTGGGTCTTGATCCCCCATGCCGCGTTCGGCGGCAGGCCATCCTGCAAATAGGCCGTGGCGCTGGCGGGATAACGCCGCAGATCGGCGGCCGCGCTCGCGACCATCAGCGTGGTCCACCAGTCTACCGCGAGGCCGTCGCCGGCGAGCGCGACGCTCGGCGCCAGCAATTCCTGCCATGGCATTCTGGCGTGACGGCGATGCGCTTCCTCCATGCCGGCGACCACGCCGGGCACCGCGATCGCGCCGGGACCATGGATGTTGCGGTCGTCCTTGACCCGCGCCCACGGAAACAGGTCGGAGGCCGCACCGCCGCTCAGCGGATAATCCTCAACGCGAAGGCTGAGCGGCGCGCGCATGCCGTAGTCGATCACCTCATAGCGGTTTTCGCGGGCGCGGTAGAGCACCATCGCGCCGCCGCCGCCGAGCCCGCTCATCCAGGGCTCCAGCACACCCAGCGCAAAGGTCGTCGCGATCACGGCATCGACGCAGTCACCGCCCGCCGCCAGCACCTCGGCGCCGACGGCCGCGGCCTTGCCCGATTGCGCGGCGACGATGCCGCCCCTGGAAGTCACCGCGGGCTTGCGGATCTGCTGGGTGTCGGTGAACTGGTCGCGCATGCTGTTGCCCTTACTATTCGTCGTTTGCGTTGATTGTCACAGATCGCGGCGGCTATTTCCACCAGGGATACTGGCTCGGCATGTCCTCGGATACTTTCCCCGGAAATGCCGGTGGCCGCTTTTCGAGGAAAGCCTTGACGCCTTCGCGGACATCGGCGTGGCCGCCGCGCTCGATCGACATCGGCTTGTCGATGCCAAGCAGGTCGAAAGGGGCTGGCGCGCCGGAGAAGCGCCACAGCATCTGCCGCGTCAAGGCGACCGAAACCGCGGATGTCTGTTCGGTCATTTCGCGCGCGATTTCTTTTGCCCGCGCCAATAATTCCGCGGGATCGACGACGTCACTGACAAGGCCGCCTTGCCGCGCTTCATCGGCATCGAACGTCCTTCCCGACAGGCACCAGCGCAGGGCCTGCGGCAGCCCGACGAGTTTCGGCAGGAACCAGGCGCTGCCAGCTTCCGGAACGAGGCCGCGGCGCGCAAAGATGAACCCGATCTTTGCGCCTTTTGCGGCAATCCTGACGTCCATCGGCAAGGTCATCGTGATGCCGACACCCACCGCTGGACCGTTGATCGCCGCGATCGAAGGCTTGCGGCAATTGAAGATGGCCTCGACAAACCGGCCGCCACCGGGGTTCGGGCCGGCAAATACGCCGGCGCCATGACTGCCGGACGTGTCGAAACTCGCCGCGCCGCCGGAGACGTCGGCACCAGCGCTGAACGCACGGCCGGCGCCGGTGACGATGACGGCGCGGACGTTGTCGTCGACATCGGCGCGCTCAAAGGCACCGGCGATTTCGGCGCCCATCTGGCCGGTATATGCGTTGAGCCTGTCCGGCCGGTTGAGGGTGACGATCATGAGCGCACCGTCGACCTCGCAAGTGATGTGCTGGTAATTCATGGCCGTCTCCGACTGCTTGCGTTTCAACTATGCCAGACAAAACAGGCAGAGCTTGTTGCCGGTAGGGTCGCGCAGATATGCGGCGTAAAAACCCTTCTCTTCTTCCGGCGGCCGGAAGCCAGGTTCGCCCTCGTCGGTGCCGCCATTCCGGATGCCGCCGGCATAGGCGGCCTGGATCTCGCCGGGCGTCTTGCCCTGGTAGGCGATCATGATGCCGTTGCCGGCGCGCGCTTCCTTGCCGTCATGCGGTGGGCAGATCGAGGTGTGACAATCCATGATGCTCTTCCCGGGGCCGATCACGCCGTAGCCGATCCAGCCGTCGTTTTCGAGCTTGCGCTCGCTGCCGAGCGCGCCGAACACCGCGTCGTAAAAAGCGCCGGATTTCCCGCCGTCAATCGCGCCGATGGTGACAAAGCCGATCTTGCTCATGGTCCGCTTGCCTCGCTCAGGGGCTTTGGCTGCTTTCAAACAATGTTTTACCGCCGGTTGCGATCCAGGCCCCGGCATCCTGACGCAAGTGCATTGCCGCGGATGTTTGCTATAGTGAACCACAAAGCGCCGTCATTGCCAAAAAGAACAAGCCGCGGAGTGAAGCATGACCGAGGGGACCAAATCGCATTACGAAGTGATCGTGATCGGCGCGGGCGTCGCCGGCATCTACCAGATCAAGCGGCTGGCCGATCTCGGGGTGGATGCCACGGTGCTGGACGGCTCCCCCGATCTCGGCGGGACCTGGTATCGCAACCGCTATCCGGGCGCGCGCTTCGACTCGGAGAGCTACACCTACGGTTATTCCTTCTCGCGGGAATTGCTCGACGAGTGGCACTGGAAGGAACGGTTTTCCGGGCAGCCCGAAAACCTGCGCTATCTCAACCATGTCACCGACAAATTCGGCCTGCGCAAATACATGCAGTTCAACGCCAGGGTTCTGGCGGCGCAGTTCGATGAAGCCCAGTGCATCTGGCGGCTCAGCATCGATGACGGCCGCGAACTGACCTGCCGGTTCGTGATCCTGGCGATCGGGCTGCTCTCGACGCCGACATTGCCGCGCCTGCAAGGCATGGACAGCTTCAAGGGCCGCTCGTTCCACACCTTCTACTGGCCGCACGAGCCGGTCGAGATGGCGGGCAAGAAGGTTGCGATCATCGGCACCGGCGCCACCGCCATTCAGATCATCGGCGAGATCGCCGACAAGGTCGGCGAACTCACCGTGTTCCAGCGCCGGCCGAACTGGGCCGCGCCGCTCAACAACGGACCGATCTCGGACGAGGAGATGGCCGACATCCGGTCGCGCTATGACGACATCTTCGCGGCATGCGCCCGCAGCCCCGGCGGCTTCGAGCATGAACCGGACCGGCGCGGATTCTATGAGGTGACGCGCGAGGAGCGGCTGGCGCTGTGGGACAGGCTGTACGACGAGCCAGGGTTCGGGATCTGGCTCAGCAATTTCCGCGAAATCTTCACCGATGAGGCCGCCAACGCCGAGTTCTCCGCCTACATCGCCGACCGCATCCGCCGGCGCGTCAAGGACCCGGTCACCGCGGAGAAACTGATCCCGAAAGACCATGGCTTCGGCGTGCAGCGGGTGCCGCTGGAGACGCATTACTACGAGGCCTATAACCGCGACAACGTCCACCTCGTCGACATCAACGAGACGCCGCTCGAACGCGTCACGGAGAACGGCTTGCGCACGTCCGTGCGGGACTATGATTTCGACATCATCATCTACTCCACCGGCTTCGACGCCATCACCGGCGCGTACGACCAGATCGACATCACCGGCATCGGCGGGCAGAAACTATGCGACAAATGGCACGACGGCCCGGCGACCTTCCTCGGCATGCTGGTGCACGGCTTCCCGAACCTGCTGATGCCGACGGGGCCGCAGAGCGGTTCGGCCTCGACCAATTTTCCGCGCGGCATCGAGACCGGCGTCAACTGGTGCATGGGTTTGCTCGAGTACATGTGGGAGCGCGGTTACACCAGCGCCGATCCCACTTTGGCGGCGCAGGAGCGCTGGAGCGCCCATGTGAAAAAGATGTACGCCATCATGCTGATGCGCAACGCCAAGTCGTGGTTCACCGGCTACAACTCCAACGTTCCCGGCCACGAACACGGCAAGGTCCGCTATTTCGTCTATAATGGCGGCACGCCGAAATACGTCTCCGCCATCAACGATGCCGTCGCCAGGGGGTACGAGGACATCGTCTTTACGTCCGGCGCGCGGCCGTCGGTGCGGCCAAAGGTCAGATCGAGCGCTGCGGAGTAAAGCGCACCGGCAATTTCCGGATGGCATGAACAAAGTTGTTCGGCGCCATTTCGATGCCGCCGGCGTATTCGATGTCCGGTAGCCGCGTCAGCAACTGGCGATAGACTTCTTCGAGCTGCAACTGGGCCACGCGCTTGCCGATGCAGACATGCGGGCCGAAGCCGAAGGCGATGTTCTTGGCGGCGTTGGCGCGGCGGATGTCGAGCCTGTCCGGGTCGGGGAAAACGGCGGGGTCGCGGTTGGCGGCGCCGTAATACATGATGACTTTTTCGCCGGCGGCGATCTTCTGGCGGCCGATCTCGGTATCTTCGGTGGCGGTGCGGCGCATGTAGATGACAGGGCTGATCATGCGGATCAATTCGTCCACCGCGTTCGGCAGCAGCGACAGATCGTTCATCAGTGCGCGCTTCTGATCGGGGAATTCGGTCAGCAGCTTCATCGAGCCGGAAATCGAATTGCGCGTGGTATCGTTGCCGGCGAACACGATCAGCAGCCAGGAGCCGTCGAGATATTCGTCGCGCAGCAACTCGCCGTCGATGGTGGCGCGCGCGATGGCGCTCATCAGGTCCGGCTTCGGATCGGCGCGTCGCTTCTGCAGCATGTGCTGGCCATAGGCGAACATCTCGGAGACGTTTTCGTTGAACGCCTTGACGAATGCCATGAACTCCGGTGTCGGCTGCGGATTCTTGCGCTGGGTCGCCGCGACATGGCCGGCCACTTCGAGGTAGTGCATCCAGTCGAGGAATTTCGTACGGTCGGATTCCGGCACGCCGAGGATTTCGCACAGCGTGAACAGCGGCAGGCGCGACGACAGCGTCTCGACCAGGTCGCATTCGCCAAGCCCGGCCATGCCGTCGATCAGCCGCGTGGTCTCATGGGCCACCTTCTCCCGGACTCCGGCGAGGTAGCCAGGCGTGAAATAGGGCATGTGCTCCTTGCGAAGTTGCAGGTGCCACGGCGCGTCCATGTTGATCATGGCGTCGACGGAGGCGCGGAACAGCAGCGGGTGCCGCGTCTCGGGCGGGCCATAGGCCATCAGGATGCCGCCCTTTTGCGACGAGAAGGTCTTGGGATCGCCGTCGACGCGCATCACGTCGTTATACTGGGTCAGCGCCCAGAAGCCGGGGCCGTTATTGCCCTCGCGCTGCCATGCCACCGGCGCCTCGTGACGCAGTTTTGCGTAGATGTCGAACGGCTGTCCCTGCAGGAACAGTTCGACATTGGACAGCGCGTCCGCCTCGATCTCGGGGTAGGCCTTGGAAAATACGGGTCCACTCGGCAGGCCCATGGGGAAGTCTTCGCTCAGAAGGCGCATCGGCTGGTTTCTCCGGTCAGGCCGCCAAGTTTACGGGAAGCTGTTCGCGCCGTCTTGCGCCATCAGGCTACGCCGCCGAGATAGAGTCGCTTGACGATGTCGTTGCCCTTCAACTCGTCGACGGAACCGGCCGAAACCACGATCTCGCCATGCACGATGATGTAACCGCGGTTGGCGATGCGGATCGCCTGATTAAAATTCTGTTCCGCCATCAGCACGGTGAGGCCGAGGCGCTGGTTGAGGTCGCCGATCTTGCTGATGGTCTGCGACACCAATAGCGGCGACAGGCCGACCGACGGCTCGTCGACCAATAGCAGGCGCGGCGAGGACATCAGCGCGCGGGCGATGGCGAGCATCTGCTGCTGGCCGCCCGACATCGTGCCGGCGAGCTGCTTTTTGAGGTCCTTCAGCACCGGAAAGGTCTCGAACGCCTGCGCCAGGTTTTTGTCGATGTCGCGCCGGGCGGCCTTGCGGAAGGCGCCGAGCATCAGGTTTTCCAGCACGGTCAGTTTTGGAAACAGCCGCCGCCCTTCCGGCACCATCGCGACACCGAGATCGACGATCGCTTCCGGCGACAGCTTGGTCAGGTCGTGCGCGGTGCCGTCGATCGTCAGCTGCACGATGCCGCGCTGCGGCCGGACCAAGCCGGCGACGCATTTCATCAGCGTGCTCTTGCCGTTGCCATTGGTGCCGAGCAGGGCGACGGTCTCGCCGGAGGCGACATCGAGCGAGACGCCGCGCAGCGCCTTGACGGCGCCGTAACCCGCATCGAGGCCTGAGATTGCGAGGCTAAGTGCCAAGATAGGCCTCCTGCACCCGCTGGTTGGCCATCACTTCGTTCGGCGCACCGATCGCGATGATCTTGCCGGCGTCGAGGCACATCACGCGCTGCGAAAACCGCATCACGGCCTGCATGATGTGCTCGATCATGATCACCGTGATGTCATGCTCCGCAAGGCTCATCAGCAGATCGAGCACCTCGTCGACTTCCGAACTGGAGAGCCCGGCCATCGCCTCGTCGGAGATCAACAGCTTCGGCCGCGTCGCCATCGCGCGCGCGAGCTCCATCTTGCGCAATTCGACCTGGCTCAGCGTGGTCGCCGACGCGTCGGCCTTGGAGGCGAGACCCATGCCTGATAGAATCGACATCGCGGTTTCGTGCCGGTGCGCGGCGGAGGTGAAATCGCCGGCGGCGGCCGCGAAATCGAGCGCGACCATCAGATTTTCGACCACCGTCATGCTGCGGAACGGCCGCGGGATCTGGAAGCTGCGCGCGATGCCGCGGCGGGTGCGGACATGCGCCGGCAATTGCGTGATGTCCTCGCCGCGGAACAGCACGGTGCGGGCCTCGGTGCGGAACGCGCCGGAGATGCAATTGATCAGCGTCGTCTTGCCGGAGCCGTTGGGGCCGATCAGGCCAAAGCGCTCGCCGGGCTTGATATCGACGCTGACATTGTCGAGCGCGGTAAACCCGCCGAAGCGTTTTGTCAGCCCCGATATCTGCAGCAGTGGCGCGTCGGGAGGTGTCATGACTTGCCCTCCTTGCGACGAATCCGGCGCAAGAGGCCGATCAGCCCTTCGGGTGCGGCGACCACGAACAGCACCAGCATGACGCCGAGCACCAGCACGTTGATTTCCGAGGAGATCGTCACGGTCAGCAATTGCTGGGTCGAGCCGAGCAGGATGGCGCCGACGATCGGACCTGCCCAATGCGCGGTGCCGCCGATCAGCGACATCGCGAGCACCGAGACCGAGTAATTGAGATTGAACGCCGACGAAGGATCCGCGTATTGCAGGTACATCGCCGCGGGCGCGCCGGCCGCGCACATCAGCGCGCCGGAGATCACGCACGCCAGCACCTTGAGCCGCAGGGTCGGCACGCCTGTGCATTCCGCGGCAAGCTCATCGTCCCGCAGCGCCTGCAGGCCCCGGCCGATCCAGGAATTCTGGATGTAGCGCGAGATCGCGACCGCGAGCACCACGAGCGCGGCCTGGACGAAAAACAGCATCTGCACATAGCCCGAGAACGGCCAGGTCACCGGCGGCCGCAGCAACTGGATGCCGGCCGCGCCGCCGACATAGCGCCAGTTGGTGATCGAGGTCTCGATCACGATGGTCAGCGCGATGGTCGCGATCGAGAAGAAGATGCCCTGCATGCGCAGGGTCAGCAGGCCGAGCAAGAAGCCCATCAGGGCGCCGACGGCGGCAGCCGCGGCGATCTGCACGAGGAGGGGCGCACCCGCCACCTTGAACAGGAACACGGCGGTGTAGACGCCCATGCCGAAGAACGCGCTGGTGCCGAAATTCACGTAACCGGCATGGCCGCCGAGGATGCTCCAGGCCACCGCCAGCACGATGAATTGCAGGATCACATAGCCGGCGAAGAACGGGTATTCGTTGCCGATGAGCTTCGTCATCAGTGCGATGGCGACCAGAAAGACGATCGCCCCGATCCAGAAGAAGATGCCGCGCCGCTTCATGATCGCCTGCCGAACAGGCCCTGCGGCCGCACGGCGAGAACGCCGAGCAGCATCGCAAACGAGATCGCCGGCGCCCAGGAGGCGCCGAACAGCGTCAGCACGATCGATTCGGCGACGCCGAGGATGATGGCGGCAACCAGGGTGCCGGTCATGCTGCCGAGCCCGGCCATGACGACGACGCAGAAGGTGCGCCCGATATAGGCGCGGTCGAGCGTTGGATCGACCGGGGCGACGATGATCAGCAGCGCGCCTGATATGCCGAGCACGGCGGTGGCGATGCCGAACGCCCACTGCTTGATCCGGATCGGATTGGCGCCCATCAGCCGCAGCGCCTCCTGATCCTGCGCGACGGCGCGGATCGCGCGGCCCATGAAGGTCTTCGACAAATAAAGTGCCAGCAGGATCGTCAGGCCGGCGGCGACCGCGAACGCCACCAGAAGCCGGAACGGAATCCGCATGTCGCCGATCCGCCAGGCCTTGCCGATATAGGTCGCGGTGACCGAGCGCTGATCGACGCCGAATTGCAGGATGATCAGCACCTCGATGATGAAGGCGATGCCGAAGAAGAACGCGATGCCGCGCACGCCGGCATCGCTGCCGCGCTTTTCGAAGGTTTCGTAATAGAGGCGATAGGCGGCAAGACCGAGTACGAACAGGAACGGCGTGATCAGCAGCCCCGCCAGCAGCGGGTCGATCCCATAATGTTCGTTGAGCACATACACGGCGTAGGACGCCAGCACCAGAAACGCCGGGTGCGCGACGTGGGGAACGTCGAGCAGGCCGAATGCGACCGATAGACCGAGGCTGACGGCCGCGTAGAAGCAGCCGAGCAGCACCCCGAGCACCACTGCATCGAGCAGCAGGTCAAATGAAAACACGCAACGTCCCCCTTGACCCGCTCCCGAGCCGCCGCTTTCCCGGTTCGTGCACGCCCGTCAATTCCATTCCCTTGCTCGGGAGGCGAATGCGCCGACCGTGGTCAATGCATCCGGACCGGAGCGAAGCCGCGAAAGCCTATTTCCGGGCCGCCTCGAAGGGACTGATGAGATCGCCGGACTTCATTTTCTCCGGGAACAGGATCACCTGGGTGCCCGGCTTGCGGAACTGATCGATATTCTTGTCGACGACGCCGCGGAATTGCGCTTGCAGGGTCGCGGATTCCTTGCGCTCGCCGTCCGCCGAAAACGAGATCGGGCCGACGATGGTCTTGTGCTCGTTCTCGCGCAGGTATTTCGCGAGCGCTTTCTGGTCGAGCGACCCCACCGCCTTGACGGCCTGCTCGAGCATTTCACCGCTGGCGTAGCCGAACGGCGCCAGATAATAGCCGAGCGGGTCGACCTTGGCTTCGATGGCGCGCTTGGTGTATTTCTCGAAGAACGCCTTGGTGCCTTCATTGATCATGCTCGGTTCCGGCAGCCAGGTGTTGTAGTTGACGACGCCGTTGAGCAGCGAGCCGAGGTTTTCCATGACCGCGCCGAATTGCAGGCCGACCATGCCGCCGCCGAAGATCTTGACGTTGTCGCCGATCCCGATTTCGTTCACGGCGCGCAAAATTCCGGCCGAATCCGGCGGATAGGACGCGACATAGACGATGTCTGGCTTGGCGGCCTTGAGCGCGCGCAGGATCGAGGAGAATTCCACCGTGTTGGGCGGATAGGCCTGGTCGAACACAACAGGCATGTTCATCCGCTTGGCGACGTCGCGTGCGGTCACCGCCAGATTCTGCGCGAATTCCTGGTCGGCCGAGAGCAGCGCGACGGTCTTGCCGCCGGCCTTCTGGCCAAGCTCGAGGAACGAGGCCGCCCAGCTGTCGGCCGGTCCCCATGGCGCGTTGTTGAACCACATGTCGTGGCCCACCTTGCTGTTCACCTGGAACGAGAAGTTGCCCATCAACAGCAGGCCGCGCTGCTTGACCATCGGCATCAGCGGCGCGGTCGGCACGGTCGCATAGGGCGCGAACAGGATATCAACCTTGTCGACGTCCAGGAGTTTCGAATAGATCGCAGGGGTTTCCGAAGCGCTCGACTTGTCGTCATAGACGATGAGTTCGACCTTGCGGCCGAGCAGGCCGCCCTTGGCATTGACGTCGTCGCGCCAGATTTCGATGCCGAGCTGCGAGGCCTTGCCGCCGCCGGCCAGACCGCCGGTTTGCGCCATCGACATGCCGATCTTGATCGGCGGTTGCTGGGCGAGGGCGGCTGAAGTGAGCCCAAAAGTTAGGCCAAGCACGGCGGTGGCGATCGTTCCGCCGAGAAGCGTCCTGCGTTCCATTGATCCTCCCAAGGGTCCTGTTTTTGTTCGGTTCTTGCTGCCTGTCCGCGCTCTATGGCGCCTTTGCCGCAAGGTTAGAACTAAAGCCAGCCCGGCCACAAGCCACAATGAAACGCAGATGCGCCCTTTGGCACCCTACATTCGTGGGGATCATCCGAAGCGGCGATGGCGCGGCGGTTGGGTGGGCGGCGGTTTCAGGATCGTGCGGCCGGGAGATGGGAGACGGGACAGCCGCCGCACACGGACCAGTAGCGGCGATTGCACACGGTAGAGTTTCAGAACACAGTGCGAACGAGGTACCGGAGCCGTCCCCAAAGCGGCAGGGCTCCGGCTAAACGCGCGCACGCGATCGTTGGAGGTATCCGCCATGGCGAAAATCAGGGTCGGTCTGGCCGGCTGCGGTTTCGTGTCCGAGCTGCATATGTATGCTTACAAGCGCGTCTACGGCGTGGACGTCGAGGTCCGGGCGGTCGCGGCGCGGGGCGATCATGTGCGCGAGTTTGCCCGTCGGCACCAGATCGCGACGGCATATCGCAGCTTTCGCGAATTGATCGCCGACAGCGAACTCGATGTCATCGATATCTGCACGCCGCCCAATCTGCACGCCGCGATGATCGTCGAGGCGATGCAGGCCGGCAAGCACGTGATCTGCGAAAAGCCGTTCGCGGGCTATTTCGGGCGCGACGGCGACAAGGCGCCGATCGGCAAGCATGTGCCCAAGGCAGTGATGTACCAGCGCGTGCTGGAGGAGATGGAAAAGACCCGCGCGGCAATCGGGAAGACCGGAAAACTCTTCATGTATGCCGAGGACTGGATCTACGCGCCCGCGGTGGCCAAGACCGTCGAGATCCTGCGCGCCACCAAGGACAAGATCCTGTTCATGAAGGGTGAGGAGAGCCACAGCGGCTCGCATGCGGCGCATGCCGCGCAATGGGCGATGACCGGCGGCGGCTCGCTGATCCGCATGGGATGCCACCCGCTATCTGCGGTGCTCTATCTGAAGCAGGTCGAGGCCAGGGCGCGGGGCGAGGCGATCAGCGTCACCGGCGTGACCTGCGATGTCGGCAACGTCGCGGCGTGCCTCGGGCCAAACGAGCGCGGCGTCATCAAGTCCAATCCGGTCGATGTCGAGGATTGGGGCACGCTCACCGCCACCTTCTCCGACGGCACCAAGGCGACGATCTTTTCCGGCGACATGATCGCGGGCGGCGTGCGCAATCTGATCGAAACCTATACCAGCGGCGGCGCGCTGTTCGCCAACATCACGCCGAACAATCACATGATGAGCTACCAGACCTCCGAGGAAAAGCTGGCGAGCGTCTACATCACCGAAAAGGTCGACCGCAAGACCGGCTGGCAATATGTCTGCCTCGAGGAGGAATGGACGCGTGGCTATCTGCAGGAAATCCAGGATTTCATGGAATGCGTCGCGACCGGCCGGCAGCCGCTTGCGGACCTCGCGCTGGCCTTCGAAACGATCAAGGTCAATTATGCCGGCTATTGGGCGGCCGAGGAGGGGCGGCGGGTGACGCTGTGAGTGATCTCCCTCGCCCCGCTCCTGCGGAGTCGAGATGAGCGAAGCTCGCTCTTAGAGGGTTGGGGTGAGGGCACGGTGGGAGATGAGGTCGCGGCGAATCCCCCTCACCCGGAATTCAAGCTGCGCTTGAATTCCGACCTCTGCCCGCAAGCGGGGCGAGGTAAAGTGCCAGCGCGCTACCCGATCGCCCTACGCCGCGTAGACCGATGATTTCGGCAGCGGGAATACCGGGTCCTGCGTCCTGATATTGGTCGGCCAGGCCACCGTGATGCGCTCGCCGGCGTTCTGCATCACGACCGGGGTCGAGCGCTCGTTCTGGCCGGCCATCGGTGTACCCGGTGGATAGAACTTCACGCCGTAGCCCTGGATCGTGCCGCCCGGCGGGATGTCGACGTCGAGCGCGGCCTTGCGCACGGCCTCGGGATCGAAGCCGCCATATTTCGCCTTGGCGACGGGCAGCACGCTGTTGAGCAGGATCCAGGTCTGGTTGAAGCCCATCGAGCAGTGCGGCGGGACCTCGGTCGCGTTGGTTTTCGCCTTGTAGCGTTCGACCATGGTCTTGGTGAGATCGCCGATCCCCGGCGCCAGTTTGGCGGGGTCGAGCAATTGCGCCGGCACCGGGTCGATATTGCAGAAATTGTCGATGTCCGCGCCGAAGGTGGCGCGCAGCTTGTCGAGTTGGCTGTAGCCCGCGCCGGCGCCGAACAGCATCTTGAATTTGAGGCCGCTCTCACGCGCCTGGCGCAGGAACAGGGTGATGTCAGGATTGTATCCGGCGTGCGAGATCACGTCGGCTCTGGCGCGCTTAAGCTTGGTCACCAGCACCGACAGATCAGGCGCCGACGCCGAGTAACCTTCCTTGAGGACGATCTGGAGCCCGGCCTCCTTGGCATAGGCTTCGTCGGCCGCCGCAACGCCGACGCCGTAGGGGCCGTCCTCGTGAATCAGCGCAACCTTGACGTCCTTCGGGTCCATGCCGAGCTTCGCCTTGCAATGCTCGGCGAGGAAGCCCGCAAAGGCCTGGCCGTACTGATCGGAATGAATCTGCGCGCGGAAGACGTATTGCAGGTTCTTGTCCTTGAATACGGCGGTCGAGACCGCGGTCGTGATCCAGAGGATCTTCTTCTGTTGCTCGACCTTGGCTGCGAGCGGGACCGCGTGCGAACTTGCAAAGACGCCGGTGATGATGTCGATCTTTTCCTGGTCGATCAGGCGTACCGCCTCATTGATCGCGACCTCGGGCTTGCTCTGGGAATCGACCGCGACGCCGGCGACCTTGTACTTGCCGCCGACGCCACCCTTTTCATTGATGAGGTCGATGGCCGTCTGCGCGCCGATCGAGGAGGCGACCGATCCGCCCGCCGCAAAGGGGCCCGTCAGGTCGTAAACCAGGCCGATGCGTACCGTTTCGGCCTGCGCCTGCGCGCGTGTCCAATCGAAGCTGAATGCGGCGGCCGCAGCCGCGGAAGTCTTCAGCAGCGTCCTGCGTGAAGTGGGCATCGTGTCCTCCCATCGCGTTATGTTGGTTTTTCTTGGGTTTTTCTTGCTTATGGACGAGTATTTTGACTATGCGCGGGAAAGTCAACATTGGCCGTCGTAGCAGTTCGTCGGGACGCTGGCCGGCGCGAACGGTTGCACCGCGAAAGCGACGTTCGCCTTCGCTGCAAGGCGTCGGAGGTTTTCCGGAAGACCCAAGGCGTTCATAAAAACGATCGAATGCTGGCAGAGGAGAGCATCTCCGTCAGTCGTGGAGGCATCATCGTGGTCAACCTTCGTGCGACATGGCGCCGGCGCGCCAAGATAGTCCCCGGTGTTCTCAGCGCCATTGTCAGGATCGTGCTCGCATCCGCCTTGGCCTGGGGGGCCGGCACGATGGCGGCTGCGGGGACCGAACTGTATCGGGCGCAGGCCATCGTCACGGGGCAGGGTGAGGCGAATCGCATCGTCGGCTTTGCGTCATGTCTGGAGGACGTCCTCATCAAAGTATCCGGCGCGCAGAAGCTTGCGGGGGACCGCCGGCTGGCGGCCTATAAATCCAATGCGAAAAGCGTCGTCAAAGCGTTCAGCTATCACGACCAGTTCTCGGGTAAACCGCATCGGGACGAGCAGGGCACGCGCGATCGGCCCTATGATCTGACCGTGGATTTTGATGAAGCTAAAGTCGGCGGCATTCTCAAAGCGCTTGCGCTCAAGCCATGGCTTTCGCCCCGTCCGCGCCTTGCCGTCTTTGTCGAGATGAAGCAAGGGCCGAAGAACTTCATCGTCACGGCAGATGGAGCGCAGTCCGACTTGCAACGCGACGCGTTGCTCGCCGCGGCCGACCGCCGCGGGATGGACATTGTGCTGCCGAGCGCCGCAGCGTTGACGAAAGCGAGCCTCGACGGCGCGGAGCTGAAGGCCGTGCCGTTCTCGACCCTGGCATCGGTTGCCGCCGAACAGGGCGGCGAAGTCGCCTTGGTCGGGGAGCTGGTCTGGGATGAGCGGAAGCTTGGATGGGCTACGCAGTGGCGGGTGGACTGGCGCGGCCGGACGTACCGTTGGCAGGTTCGCGGCGGCACATTCGACGAAGCTTTCCGGCGTGGGATCGGCGGCGCCGCCCAGGTCCTGTCAGGCAATGGTGATCCCGGCGGCCGGGGTTGATGCGAAGCATCCGACAGGCGCGGCAGACCGGCGAGGCCGGTGTCCGGCGGCCGAACGCCGGACACCGGGGCACAACGGCAATCGCCTATTTTTTATAGGCGGCGATCACGGCTTCACCCTCGGCGCCGGCCTTTTTCGACCAATCGGCCGTCAGTTGCTCGCCGATTTTCTCGAGGCCGGTCTTCAGCGCGGGCGGCGGCGGAAGCACCCGCATCTTGTTGGCTTGCAGTTGTTCGAGATACCACTTCGCCTTTTCTTCCGCGAGTTTCCAGCCGCGTTCCTCGGCGACGACAGCCGCCTTGAGAATTGCTTCCTGCGTCGGCTTGTCGAGCGCGTCGAACGCCGCCTTGTTCACGAAGGTGACGTTCTTCGGGATCCAGGCCTGCGTATCATAGAAGTGCGTCATGGTTTCCCAAGCCTTGCTGTCGTAGCCGGTCGAGCCCGAGGTCATGAAGGCGTTGACGACCCCCGTGGCCAGCGCCTGCGGCAATTCCGCCGCCTGGATCGTGACGGGCTGGGCGCCGACGAGCTCGGCGATGCGCGAGGTGCCGACATTGTAGGCGCGCCACTTCAGCCCTTTCATGTCGTCCATGGTGTTGAGGTCCTTCTTGGCATAGATGCCCTGCGGCCCCCACGGCACCGCGAACAACAGCATCAGGCCTTGCGAGGCAAGCTTCTTCTCGATCGCCGGCTTCGACGCCAGCCACAGCTTTTTGGAGGAAGGATAGCTGGTGGCCAGGAACGGAATGACGTCGACACCGAACAGCGGGTCTTCGTTCTCATGCAGCGAGATCAGAACTTCGCCCGCCTGCGCCTGGCCGGTGGCCACCGCGCGCTTGATTTCCGGCGCCTTGAACAGCGATGCGGCCGCATGCACGGTGATTTGCAGCTTGCCGCCGGTGGCGTCGCCGACGTCCTTGGCAAACGCGAGCAGGTTCACCGAATGCGGATTGTCCGCCGGATAGGCCGCGGGAAGATTCCATTTTGTTTGCGCCGCCGCGGGAACGACAAACGCGGTAGCGGCCGCCAATACCAACGCCCTAACAAGCCTCAACATGAAAAACACCTTTCTCTAGCCAGGAAACGCCATGCGCGGCAGCACCATCACGATATCAGGGAAGACCGTGATGATGGCAACCGCGAGAACGAGCAGGAAGAAGAACGGCAGGGCCGCCTTGGCGACCGTGTTGGAATCCTTGCCGCTCATGGTCTGCAACACGAACAGATTGAAGCCGACGGGCGGCGAGACTTCCGCCATTTCCACCACCAGCACCAGGAAGATGCCGAACCAGACCAGATCGAACCCGGCCTGCTTGACCATCGGGATGACGATGGCGGTGGTCAGCACGATCATGGAAATGCCGTCGAGCGCCGTGCCGAGCACGATGTACATCACGGTGAGCGCCGCGATCAGCGAATAGGGGCTGAGCTGGAGCGAGTTCACCCAGGTCGCGAGCGCCAGCGGGATGCCGGTATAGGCCATCGATGTGCCCATGTAGGAGGCGCCGGCCAGGATCAGCAGGATCATGCAATTGACCCTTGTTGCGCCCATCACGCTCGCCCAGAAGGATTCCCAGGTCAGTCCGTCCTGCCACCATGCGATCGCGAGCGATCCCAGCACGCCCCAGGCCGCGCACTCCGTCGCGGTGGCCCATCCCATCAAGAGTGACAGAAAGACGAAGGCGATCAGCAGCAGGCAGGGAATGAGGTTGAGCGATTCGGCGATGCGCTTGCGAAAGCTCATCGGCGGCTCCGCCGGCGGCGTGCGCTTCGGATTGGCGAGCGACCAGATCACGATGTATCCGGAATAAAGCGCCATCACCAGGAACCCCGGCAGGAATCCGGCGAGGAAGACCTGAATGATGGAGACGTTGGCCTGCACCGCGTAGACGACCATGGTGATCGACGGCGGAATGAGAATGCCGAGCGTGCCGGCGCCGGCCAGCGAGCCAAGGCTCAGATTTTCGTCATAGCCGCGCTTCTTCAATTCCGGCAGGGCGATTTTGGCCACCGTGGCGCAGGTCGCCGCCGATGAACCCGACACCGAACCGAACACGCCGCAGGCGAGCACATTGACGTGCATCAGCCGGCCCGGCAGCCAGTTCAGCCAGGGCGCAAAGCCGCGAAACATTTCCTCGGACAATCGCGTGCGGAACAGGATTTCGCCCATCCAGATGAAGAGCGGCAAAGCGGCGAGCGACCACGAGGCGCTGGAGCCCCATACCGTCGTCGCCAGCACGCTGCCGGCCGGAATGCCGCCGCCGGCGAACTGCATGCCGGCCCATCCCGTCGCCATCAGCGCGACGGCGATCCAGACGCCGGCCCCCAGCAGCAGTGCAAGAAATCCCAGCAGAAGGGCTGCGATCGAGAGCAATTCCACGTCAGACCCCGCTCTGCATCGCGCGCTCGACGATTTCCTCGGCGGTCTCCGGCTTTGGCTGTTCGTAACGCGGCGCACCGCCGCGCAGGACGTGTATCAGTTCATCGACAAACGCGATGAAAAGGATCACGAGGCCGCCGCTGTAGCCGAGCTGCGGAATCCACAGCGGCACGGCGACGACGCCCTGCGAGATGTCGAAAAACTTCCATGACTGCCAGGTCATGACCACGGCGTACCAGGCGAAAAAGCCGATGAAGCCGGTGCCGACCAGGAGGGCCGCGATCTCCACACAATGGCGGGCTTTGTCGCCCAGACGGTCGATCAGGAGACCGACGCGGATCATTTCGCCGTGCTTGAAGGTATGGGCGAGCCCGAGGAAGGCCGTGGCCGCCATGCACCAGGAGATGAAATCATCGCCCGCGGGAATGTTGATGCCGAGCGGCCGGCCGGCCGACAGCAGCATCATCAGCACGAAAATCGCAATCAGGAAAAGTCCGGCGAGATAGCCGGAGAAAAGGTAGAGCCGATCGAGAAACCCGCGGATCATGGTCGTGCACTGCCCCCTCACACGCCTGCTGCCCGGAAGCAACAGGCGCACCACTCCGGGGCAATGATCCCTTTCCGGCACAGGACGGTCGGTCCTGGCCGGGCCGAAAAATGGCTGCTGAAATCAGTCCCCAGAAGAGCGCACAGGTTTTCGGAGTTGCTCCGCAACGTCAAGGCGCGAGAGTCCGGCAAGTCGGATTTGTCGCGGGCAGCCGTGATTTTGGGCCATTGCCCGCCTCAGCGGCAGAATATCGATCGGGATCGTTGATTTTACGATGGTTTCGCCGGGTTTCGATCGCGTTTGCCGTGGTCCGCGTTCAGTTCGCAAACCTCGCGCGGCGGCCGCGCTGCCCCAGCGTCTGCGAAGGATATTCACCGAACAAGGTGCGATAATATCGGGAGAACCGCCCGAGTTCGACAAAGCCATGTCGGAGCGCAACCTCGGTGACGGTGGTCTCCCCCGGCGAGAGATCCTTTAGAGCCGAATAAATCGCGCATAATCGCTTGTGGCGCAGAAACGTCACCGGTCCGATGCCGAATGCGTCATGAAAGGCGCGATGCAGCCTGCGTCGCGACACCTGAAAGGCGGCGCAGAGCTCCGACACATGCACCGGCCGCGCTTCAGCGGCGGCAAGGTAATCCTCGACATCGTGCACGAGCCGCAGCGCCGACGGCAGCGTTCCCGTCTCGTCGGGTGGCAACGACTGGAAGATCGTTGCGGTGACGCAGTCGACGATGGCGCGTTTCCAGAAATCGGCAGACGCCTCCGTCAACGTATCCTGATGCTGTGCGAGGCGGGAGACGATCTGCGGCAGGCGTGCGGTCGTCACCGTTGCGACGGCTGGATCGGCGCGATAGCGATTCTTCTCGCACCAGGTCGCGGGATCGCTCAGCCGTGCGTCGCCGGCAAAGATGTTGGCGACGTCGGCGAGATCGAAGCGCAGCGCCGCGTAGGACGAGGCGCCATGGAAGATGCCGTCATGTTCGACCGACGGCGGAATCACGAGGACGTCGGCCGGGCGCATGTCGAACGCAAAATGGCTGACGCGGTCTTCCGCCGACAGCAGCATACCGACGATCAGTTTCGTGTCGCTGGAGGTGCGCTGCGTGCGGACACCGACGTTGAACGAGCCGACGCTGAGGGAGAAATCATCGATACCGACATGCGAGAGTCTGCCACGCAACGTGCCGCGCCCGAGCTGCATGACGTCGACATGCGAGCCCTGCACGGCTTCATGCAGTCCCTCGAAGCCATTTAAGTCACAGCTCGTGACCGAAAGGCGCGTGCCCATCCGAATGAGTCTCTGACCGTCGTGCGAACATCGTAGCACATGCAAACGGCTGGCGATCATTTTTTTGCGACGACGACGGTCTTATACACCGCCGGGCGGTGTCGCGCGGATGGCCTGCCGCAACTTTGTGCGTCCCGAACCTCCCGCCAATTTTCATAAAGCTGATGCGCACGAGGTGGGTTGAGCAGACCATTGTTGGAGA
This sequence comes from Hyphomicrobiales bacterium, assembly GCA_017305715.1. GTDB lineage: Bacteria > Pseudomonadota > Alphaproteobacteria > Rhizobiales > Xanthobacteraceae > Bradyrhizobium. The sequence goes on from JAFKKG010000012.1 coordinate 55,518, forward strand.
GTTTCCATCAAGCGTGCTGCGGCGGGATTCGACATCTGACATGCACTGCACCGCCTTTGCCCGAGATGCGATGCCCATCATTGTTCGACAGTTGCGACGGCCGCCGCGACAATTCATGTGCCTCACTCATCCAGCGCTGCGTGCCGCGCGCTGGCGCAGCAGCTTGACGAAGGCTTCCGCGGGGGGTGAGAGCGCAAGCCCGCGCCGTTGATAGATATAGTAGCGGCGGTGGATTTCAGGAGCGCGCAATTTGATGAAGCGCACGTTGAAATTTGGCGCGAACAGGCGTCCGTAGTCGGGAACGACCGCCAGGCCGGTACCGACGCCCACCAACGACAATGCGGTGGTGAGATATTTGACCTCGACCGCAGTCTGCATGGAAAGCGAACTGTCGTTCGCGTGGAGCAGGCTCTCCAGGTGCCGGTTGAACTCGCTGGAATAAATCACCCAGCGCGCATCGCGCAGCTTTTTCCACGAGACGGCGCGTTGCAGCGCCAGCGGGTGCCGTGCCGAGCAGACCACGCGCATTGGAACGTCCATCAGGAACGTGCTGGTTACATCCTCGCCGGTGGCGCGCTCGGGGCCGACGCCCAATTCCGCCTCGCCCCGGCGCACGGTGCTTACGACTTCATCCGCCATGGCGTCGGCCACACGAAGGCCGACCTCGGGATAGGCCAGTTCGAACTCGCCGAGCACTGCCGCCACCCAGGTGCACGCCAGCATCTGCGGCGCTACGACACGCAACAGGCCGGTCCGCAGGGAGCGAAGGTCCGAAGCACCCTCTGCAATCTGCTGCAGGTCGTCCAGGATCCGGCGCGCCAGGGGAAGCAATTGCTGGCCGGCCGCCGTCAACGTCACGACGGAGCCCCGATCGAACAGTTGCAGGCCGAGGGCCTGCTCAAGCTGCTGGACCAGCATGCTGACGGCCGACTGCGTCAGGTTCATCTGCCGCGCTGCCGACGTGAAGCTGCCTGCCCGGGCGACCGCGGCGAAGGCGCGCATCTGGCGCAGACTAAGGGCGGAAAGTGCTGCGGGGCGCATGCGGTATCCTCGCGGGAATGGATCCATTATCAGAAATGCTGATGATAGCATTAAAAGAATTCGCTTGTGTGATGGATGAATTATTTTCCAGAATCCCCGGCATGCACATTGCGATCATCGGAACCGGAATCGTCGGCACTTGCACTGCGGCGTGGCTGCAGCGCGACGGCCATAGCGTGACGTTCGTCGACCCGCTGGACGCCGGCGAGGCCTGCTCCTTCGGCAATGCCGGCTCGCTTTCGCCCAGCGCCTGCCTGCCGGTGGGCATGCCGGGCATGTGGAAGAGGGTGCCGCGCTGGCTGCTCGATCCGCTCGGGCCGCTGACCGTGCGTTGGGCCTATGCGCCGCAAGTGGTGCCGTGGCTGTTGCGGATGCTCCGCCATTCATCGCGCGAAGAGGTGACACGGATCGCCACCGCGTTGCGTTCCCTGCTGGCGCCGATCTTCGACTGCTACGGTCCGCTGCTCGCCCATGCGGACGCTGAGCCATTGGTGCGGCGAAGCGGCTGCCTGTATGTCTTTTCTACACGCGAGACGGCGGCGCAGTGGGCTTGGGGCATGAACCTGCGGCGCTCGCTGGGCGTGCGGATGCAGGACGTGGAACAGGACGAATTGGAAAGTCTCGAGCCCGACCTGAAGGGACGCTTTCGTTTTGGCATTCTGGCGCCCGAGAACGGCTCTACTTCCGACCCGTCCACCCTCGTCAAGACGCTGTACAACCGCTGCATCGCGGACGGCGCGCGCCACGTTCGGGACCGCGTCCGCGGTTTCGAGCGTCGGGGCCGGCGCGTAACGGCACTGCAGTTGGAGCACGGCGAACCGCTGCCGGTGGACGGCGTGGTGGTGGCGGCCGGTGCCTGGTCGGGTCCATTGGCCGCGTCGCTCGATAGTCCGGTGATGCTGGAGACGCAGCGCGGTTACCACATCACCGTGCAGAGCTCGAACTTGACGCTGCGCCACACCGTGATGGCGGTGGAGCACAACCTGATGGTCAACCCGATGGCCATGGGCTTGCGATTGGCCGGCACGGTGGAGTTCGCCGGTCTGCACGCGGCACCCAACATGGCGCGCGCCGACGCGCTGCTTCGTCAGGGGCAGCAGTTATTCCCGCACCTGGACACCTCGTCCTTCACGCGCTGGATGGGCCATCGCCCGTGCCTTCCCGATAGCCTGCCTGTGGTGGGTCCAGCACGCGCCGCCGACAACGCCTGGCTGGCGTTCGGCCATGGCCATATGGGCATGTGCATGGGAGCCGCCACCGGCCGCGAGATCGCGCATCTGGTGGCCGGACGGCAGACGCAGGTCGATCTGGCGCCCTTTTCGCCGGAGCGGTTCCATTGAACGCTCCCTGGTCCGTTGCCTTGGACATGGGCGGCACCTTCATCGATGCCGTGGCCCTGCATGGCGACGGACACATCGCGGCGCTCAAATATCCTCGCGCGGGAGGCCGCCTGGTCGAGCCGGTCGTCGAGGCACTCGATCAACTTTGCGCGCAGGCAGGCATCACGGCCGGCGACATCGACCGCGTGGTGCACGGCTCCACCGTCATCACCAACTTGCTGCTGGAGTTGAACGAGCCGCCGGTGGCGCTGGTGCTGACGCGCGGCCTTCGCGACGTGCCGGTATTGGCGCGCCAGGACCGCAAGGAACTGTATGAGCCGGTGATCGTGCCGGCCGTGCCCGAAGCGAAGTTGTTTCCGGCACCGCTGCGTTTCGAGATAGGCGGGCGGATCGATGCCGAGGGTCGCGAGGTGGAAGCGCTGGACCTGTCGGCCGTCGATGCCATTGCGGATGCCGTGAGCGCCGCCGGCGTCCGGGCGCTGGCGGTCGGCCTGTTATTTTCTCACCGCAATCCGGTGCATGAGCGCGCGCTGCGCACGGCGCTGCGTGCGCGCCTCCCGGACCTGTATGTTTCCCTGTCCAGCGAGGTCGATCCGCAACCGCGCGAGTTCGAGCGCTGGCTGACCGCGGCACTGGACGCCTATGCCAAGCCTCTGGCAGCAGACTATTTGCGCGCGCTGGCCGACGCACTGGGAAAGCGTGGTCTGCCGGCGCTGCATCTGATGCGATCGGCGGGCGGCACTGGGCACTGGCATGATTTGGCCGAGCAGCCTATCGGCCTCGCCATGTCCGGTCCCTGCGCGGCGTTGCAGGGAGTGGCCGCCTACCTGGGAGGATCTGATTCCGGCGCCGTGATCACGCTGGATATCGGGGGCACCAGCGCCGACATCAGTCTCCTCGTGAACGATCGGCCGACCTTTACCGATTCGCTGGAGTGTGGCGGCCTGCCGATCCGCCAGCGCTGCGCGGATATCACCTCCATCGCGACTGGAGGCGGCAGCGTGGTGTCGGTGCTGCCTGGCGGCGCGCTGCGCCTCGGGCCGCGCTCGCAGGGAGCTTGGCCCGGGCCCGCCGCCTATGGTCTGGGCGGCGACCTGCCCACGCTAAGCGATGCGCTGTGCGTACTGGACCGCTTGCCGCCGCGACTGGCCGGCGGGATGGCGCTGGACCGCGCCGCCGCCGGGATCGTGCTGCACGATGTGGCCGGCGGGCTCGGTCTGTCGGTGTCGCAAACAGCCGAGGCCGTCGTGAGCGCGGCCGCAGCCGGGATTGCCGAGGCGCTCAAGACCCATGCCTTCCAGCGCGGCCTGGATCCGGCGGATGCGGTGCTCGTCGCCATCGGTGGCGGCGGCGCGCAGCATGCGGCCGAGGTCGCCGAACTGGCCGGCATGCGCCGCGTGCTGGTGATGCCGCAGGCCGGCGTGATGGCGGCGCTCGGCATGCTGTGCAGCCCGGACGAGGGCGACGTTCGCCCGGCGGCGAACGAAAGCCTGTGGGATTCGCTGCCGCCGCAAGGCGAGGGGCCGCGCTCCCTGTTCGCGCCGATGACCACCGTCTGGGTCCCGGCGGGCTGGTCTTGGCGGCTGATGCCGGATCAGACGTTGGCGCTGGAGGCAAAGGCGTGATGCCGCTGCCGCGCGATGTACCCGATCCTGCCATTGCCATGCGCATGGAGCCGCTCCGTTTGGCGCTGCAAGGCACGGCCGATCGCATGCAGGACGGCATGATGCGCGCCGCGGTGTCTTCCATCGCCCGCGAGGGCGGCGACTGTGCTGCAGCGCTGTTCCTGCCGGACGGGCGCTTGCTGGCCCAGGCACGTTCGCTGCCGCTGTTGCTGGGCTCGCTGATTCCCGCTGTCGCCGGCGTGCTCGCCCGCTTTCCGCTCGCCGACATGTCCGAGGGAGACGCCTATCTGCTCAACGATCCCTGGTCCGGCGGCACCCACTTGCCGGACCTTGTCCTGGTACACCCTGTCTTCCACGACGGCGAGGTGATTGCTTTGGTCGCCGCCAATTTGCATCACCAGGACGTGGGCGGCATGGCCCCCGGTTCGATCCCGCCTGATGCACACGAAGTGTACCAGGAGGGTCTGCGCCTGCCGCCGGTGCGCTGGCGCAGTGCTGAAGGTGTGCGGCCCGACATCGATGCCATACTGGCCGCCAACTCGCGCACGCCCGACAATCTGCGTGGCGACCTGGAAGCGCAGTGGACGGCGCTGACGCAAGGCGCGCGAGAACTGAAGCAGATCGCGCGGCGCAACGGCGCTCGTTTCGCGGCGGTCTGCGACGCCCTGATCGCGCAGACCGAACGCATGACCCGCGCGGCCCTTGCAGCCGCCCCCGACGGCGAATGGACTTGGCACGATCAACTCGACGGCGACGGCATCGACACCGCGCCGGTAACCATCGCCGTGCGGCTAAGCAAGCAAGGTGATGCGCTGGTGATCGACTTCGAGGGGAGCGCGCCGCAGGTGCGGGGACCGCTCAACGCATCGCCGGCGGCGATGCTGTCGGCAGCTCTGTTCTTCATGCGCACGCTGGCGCCGGACGCACCCAACAATGCCGGCTGCCTGGTGCCGCTGACGCTGAAGCTGCCACCCGGCAGCCTGGTCAATCCGACGCTGCCGGCCGCGGTGAATGCGCGCACGGCCACCGTGAAATTGGCCTGCAACGCCATTCTCGGTGCGTGGTCACAGTCGGCAAGCGGCACCGGCGTCGCACCGCATGCCGGGGTCGCCACCGTCATCGCGCTGAGCGGCACGCGGACGGACGGGCGGAACTGGATGTTCACCGAGATCATCGCCAGCGGCGCAGGCGCCAGCGCCCATGCGCCGGGCCGCGCCGGCGTCTCCACCGACGTAGGCAACGCCCGCAACACTCCAGTGGAAGTGATCGAGGCCGAGGCGCCGCTGCGTGTGGAATGCTACGAGATCCGCCGCGGCAGCGGCGGCGTCGGCATGCAATGCGGCGGCGACGGAGTTCGGCGCATCTATCGCCTGCTCGAAGGTCAGGGCTGGATCGCCTATCGCGGAGAGCGTCATGTCGGCCGTGCGCGCGGCGCTCAGGGCGGCGGCGCCGGTGCAAACTCCGTAGCCCGGATCTTGCATGCGGACGGAGGCGTCGATTTCTTGCCTGCTCGCGCCCGCATCGCCTGGTCCGCCGGCGACACGCTGATCATCGAAACCGCTGGCGGCGGAGGCTGGGGTTGTCTCGCTCCGATTGTATCCGTGACCCATCCGTAAGGAGTTATCCATGATTCGTTTCCTGATTCCGCGCCGCGTCGTGCTGGCGCTGGCTAGCGTCGCACTGCTCCTGCCTGCGCCGGGTCACGCGCAAGCAACCTATCCGAACAAACCGATCCGTATCGTGGTGCCTTTCGCGCCCGGCGGCAGCACCGACCTGCTCGCGCGGCGTGTCGGGGACAAGCTCGCAGCGGCCTGGGGCCAGCCGGTGGTGGTCGACAATCGCCCCGGCGCCGGCGGCACCATCGGCGCCGACTTCGTGGCCAAATCCGCACCTGACGGCTACACCCTGTTGGTGGGTGTCACCGGCAGCAACGCCATCGCGCAGGCGCTGTATCCGAAATTGCCCTACGACGTGATGAAGGACTTCGCGCCGGTGTCGATGATCGCGAGTGCGCCGCTGGTGTTGGCGGTCAATCCTGACGTGGCAGCGAAAACGGCGACCGAGTTTCTCGCTTTGGCCAAGTCGAAACCGGGAGCGCTGAGTTACGGCTCGGCCGGTAACGGCACGTCCATGCATCTCACCGGCGAAATGTACAAGCAGGCCGCCGATGTCTCCATGGTGCACGTTCCCTACCGCGGTAGCGCCGGCATGCTCACCGACCTTATGAGCGGTCAAATCCAGGTCACGTTCGGCGACGTGCTGGTGCTGTTGCCGCAGATCGAGGCCGGCAAGATTCGCGCGCTGGCCGTCACCTCCAAGGCAAGGCTTCCGATCCTGCGCGACGTGCCGACACTGAATGAATCGGGGCTCGAGGGTTTCGAAGCGCTTTCATGGCAAGGCGTTTTTGCGCCCGCCGGCACGCCGCCCGAACTGGTGGAAAAGCTGAGCGCGGAAGTGAACAGGGCCATGCAGTCTCCCGACATCAAGGATTACTTCGCGGCGCGCGGCTTCATCGTCGACGGCACGACCCCCGAGGCGTTCAAGACCTTTATCGCGAGCGAGGTGAAGAAGTGGACGCCGATCGTGAAGGGGGCGGGCGTCCAGGCCGATTGAGATGGTGACGCCAGCTATGTGCCTGGTGCGGTGACGCTGCGTGGCAACCTTCGTCGTTTTCGCAAGCGAAGGCTGGTGGGCCCGGCTGGACTCGAACCTGCAACCGGACCGTTACGAGCGACGTGGCGAGGCGATGGCGTGTCTTCTGCCGCCATGAAGCTTTCAAGAAATCGGGTATCCATCAACGAAGCTTTGCGTCGATATGAATGGCGGCTTTACGCTCGAACACCGGCATCTGGGATCACAGGGGGGCGGGCGAGAATGCGTGGACGTCCTGCTCATACTGATCGATGTGTCGCGCGACCGCTTGATAGGCGGCTTCCGGGTTGGAAGCTTCGACCGCGGACAGAATGTCCTGGTGGCAGATGACGATTCGTTCGCGGACGGCTCTGAGCATTTTGTGCGGGCTCATCACCGTGAGGTTTTTTATGATCGGCTCCAGCCATACCGGATATAGCCTGTTCCCGGATGCGCGAGCCAACAGGGTATGAAAATCGATGTCTTCCTTGAAGAACGACTCCGCGTCCCCGATCGCGGCCTTCATCGTGCGAAGATTCTTCGTGAGCGTCTTCAGGTCGGCTTCCGTCCGGTGTCTGGCAGCCAGTGTCGCAATGTGACCCTCAAGAAACCTTCGAGCGTCGATGAATTCCTCGAGCGGGATCGCTTCACGAAGCAGGTGTTCCGACAATGCGACCGTCGTTTTCTGAAAGCCTCCGTCAATCACGAACACACCGCGCGCGGCGCTTGTCTCGACGATGCCTTTGCTCTCCAGTATGTCGATGGCCTCACGCAGGACGGTCCGGCTTATTCCGAACGATCGACTGAGGAAGCGCTCACCGGGGAGCTTTGAACCCACGGTCATTCCGGAGGACCGGATATATTCCTCGATCTGTTCGGCCACGCCCGGCGAAAGGTTCTGCCGCGCGGGATGTGGAGAATGCGCGCCCGGGCTGACTCTCATAATGTTCGGTACCTTCACGTCCCGCCTTTCCTCGGAAATCAAATTGCCTACCCGCCAGGCGTTCATGCCACCAACGGAATAGCCTTTGCGCTGCGCAACGGAAAGCCCGGCGCGCCACAGGTCTATTCTGTCGCGGGACGCCTCCCGCAAGCAATCAGCAGCCAGTTCCTGTGCACGATGTGATTGAAATTTGCTCAATCAAGCTGCTTGCCAGCAAAAGATTAATGCCCTAGCGTGCAAGTCTAACTGGTCCAACCAGATTGAATATTGCTTAAAAGGCAAGGTTTTACCTTGTCAAAGCAGGTATTTGGGTGAGTGGACTCAAGAGAAGCGCGACAACGCTCTCGGCGCCTGGATGGGCGCCCGGGCCTGACGCGCCCGAAATAAAAGATGAGAGAACCGGGGGTATTGTAATCGTGTACGATCTCTTTCCTCTTCCGTCGCAAGTCGAGCCTCGGCTTCTCGACATTCTGCGCAAGGCCGAGCCGGCCACGATCGGTCACTTCATGGACACCGGATTCATGGACCCCGCGATCCGCGGCTTGCTGCCTGATTTCCGCATTGCCGGCACCGCCATCACGGTCAGGATGCCTGGTCCCGACGGGACGATGATGCATTATGCGATTGGACAGGCGCGCCCTGGCGATATCATCGTCGTCGACCGCTGCCACGACCTCAAATACGCATGTCTGGGGGGTGCGGTCGCGTATGCCGCGAAGAAGGCGGGCGTTGCGGGCATCATCGTCGATGGTCTTGTGACCGACATCGGAGAATTGCGCCAATACGGGGTGCCGGTGTGGGCGCGCGGACTGTCGCCGGTCACCACCAAGCGCATGGGTCTTGATGGCGAGTTTTGCTCGACGATTTCCTGCGGTGGGGTTTCGGTGAAGCCGGGGGCTGCGGTGTTTGCCGACGAGAACGGGATTCTGGTCCTTGATGCGGATCAGATCGAGGCGGCCGCGACACGTGCGGTCGGCATGCAGCAAGAAGAAAAGAAGACGCTGGCGCGTCTCGATGCTGGGGAGAAGTACCCGGACATCATCGGCGCGACCCCGTTCATTCAAGAGCGTGCACGCATCCGATAGCTGAATTGGCCGCGTGGCATGCCGCGCGGCCCGGTCCTTCATCGCACTTTGTGCATTCCTTGGTATCCCAATGGACATTTCACCGAAGCAACTGGCAAGCTTGCCGGTTCATGTACTTTCTGCGGAGATTGCCGCCCGGCGGCTTTCACCCGTCATGCTCGTCGAGGCCTATATCGCGCGGATCGAGGCTCTCGACGAAAAGCTTCATGCGTTCGTCGAGCCGTTCATCGACGATGCCAGGCTTGCCGCGGAGGCGGCGGACAAGGCGATACGCTCGGGACATTCCGTCGGGCCGCTGCATGGAATTCCGGTGGCGCTAAAGGATCTCGTTGAGCTGGAAGGGCGCTCGATCACCGGGGGCTCGCTGATCTGGAGCGACCGCAGGGCCGCGCGCACCGCGTCGCTTGCAAAAAAGATGATTCAGGCCGGAATGATTGTGATCGGCCGCACGCACATGGTGGAGTTCGCGCTCGGCGGATGGGGAGCGAATCCCAAGATGGGTACGCCCTGGAATCCCTGGGATCTGCAGACGCATCGAATTCCCGGCGGATCGAGCAGCGGTTCAGCCGTGGCTGTCGCTGCGGGCATGGCCCCGTGGGCGATCGGCACCGATACCGGCGGCTCGGTTCGTCTGCCTGCCGCCTATTGCGGACTAACGGGCCTGAAGCCGACAGCCGGGCGGATCAGCAGCCATGGGCTGATGGCGCTCAGCTCGACGCTCGACACGGCCGGCGTGATCACCCGGTCGGTGGAGGATGCTGCGGTACTCTACGAACTGCTGCGAGACCGGAATACGCAGCGCGACGGTGGCTGCGATCCGCGCTCAAACCTGAAGCGCGGCATAGCCGGGATGAAGTTCGGAAAAATGCCGGACGAGGAACGAGAGGCCGTCGCTGCCGACGTGCTTGAGGCTTTTGACCGCGCTGTCGATGTTCTGGCGGATGCGGGCGCAGACATCCAGCCAATTCGTTTGCCCTGTCGGTTCGACGATTACGCGGACATGTCCGCGCGCATCATGCTTGCCGAGGCGTATTCCGAGTTTGGCGCGTTCGCCGAGGATTCCAGTCTCGACATCGATGAGACGGTGCGCGGTCGGGTGCTCGCTGGAGCGAGCCTTTCGGCGCGGGATTACCTCAAGGCGCTTAGCGAACGGGCCGTCCTGAAGGAACAGTTCTCCGCAGCTTTCTCGGGCTTCGACGCGCTGCTGACGCCGACCGCGGCAACTCCGGCGATCCCGGTGGCCGCGATTCCTCCGCAAAGCAATCCCACGCGGTTCACCCGGGTTGCGAATTTCCTGGACCTTGCGGCGCTCTCGGTGCCGAACGGCCTCTCCGGCGAGGGACTTCCGATCGCGCTCCAAATCGTTTGCCGCGGTTTCGACGAAGCGACCGCACTGCGGATCGGCTGGGCCTACGAAAGCGCCACCGATTGGCATTCGCATCTTCCACCCGTGTTCTGACGCGCGGTTGGCAACGGGCCGATGCTTCGACTGGCGACCGGTCCCATCGGCCCATACAGCAAAGGCGATCTGCACAGGCTTCGGGCTGTTCAGGTTGCTCTCTCGACGGAAGCTTCCACCGGACCCAGGCGGCACGCCAGTTCGGTTTCTCCACCGTGTCCAACACTCGAATGAGGAAGAAAGTGAAATGATGAGGATGAATTCCGTATGCGCAATCGCGCTCGGTTGCGCACTATCGCTGGGGGCAGTTGCCGCCAGGGCAGAAGACAGTGCGCGCGTCACCGAGCTCAAGAAAATCGCGAGCGAAATGAAGCCGTTCTCGCTTCGCGTGCTTGGATTGCCGTCCGGTACGTCGGAGTGGAGCTTTCTCGATAAGCCGTTCTGGAATGACAAGGTCAAGGAACTCGGCGGCGGCAAGGTGACTGCTCAGCTCAGCAGCATGAGCGAGCTGAATCTTCAGGGCGGCGATGCCTTCAAGGCGACCGCGCAAGGCATGTTCGACGTGGCTGATCTCGTCGCCAACTACGGCGCCGGCGAGGTAATGCAACTCGACGCGCTGGATCTCGCTGGCGTGGCGGGGACCTATGAAGAGCAGCGAAAGATGCTCGATGCCTACATGCCGGTGCTGGCGGATGCTCTGAAGGACCGTTTCGGCATTGTGTTGCTTGGCGCCACGCCTTCCACCGCCCAGACCTTCTTCTGCAAGCCGGAAATTCGCAATCTGGCCGACCTGAAGGGCAAGAAGGTGCGTACCAGCAGTGCGTCGGTCGCCGATATGCTGTCCGGCCTCGGCGCGGTGCCAGTCACCATCGCCTTTGCCGAAGCGATTCCGGCCATGCAGCGCGGCGTGGTCGATTGCATCGTCACCGGCACGATGTCGGCCAATACCGCAAAGGTGCCCGAGGTTGCTGATCACATCTATCCGTTGACGGTCGGCTGGGCGCCACGTGTGCGAATGGTGAGCAAGCAGCTCTGGAACAAGCTCGACCCGACCCAACGCAAGTGGATGGAAAAGGTCACCGAATACTATGTCCACGAGATGTCCGACCCGCTCGAGGTCCTGAATACCGAGCAGGGCATTCTGTGCTCCGCCGGCGCCGACACCTGCAAATACGACGGGCAGTTCGGGGTCAAGAAGGCCAAGATGGGACTCAGCAAGGTGTCCGACGATGATCGCACGGCGCTCCGCGGTGTCGTCGAAGCCAAGGTATTGCCTGCCTTTGCAAAGGCGTGCGGCGACAAGTGCGCCGCCCGCTGGCAGGACACCGTCGGCAAGGCGATGAATCTCAAAATGGTGAAGTAACGAAGAGTGGCGGGAGATTTTCCAGATCTCCCGCCTCGCTCTGAACCCCGGGTTTCAATTGGCGATTGCTCAAAGGCTTTCCGATATGAGGAAACTTTCCCAGATCAGAGCGACTATCGAGATCTTGTCGCGCTACCTGACGTTGGTCACCGGCTACATACTTTTTGCCGCCGGGCTCCTTGTCTGCTTCGACGTCATCGTTCGCCGGCTCTTCAATTACAGTCTGGCGGGCGCCGATGAATTGTCCGGATACGCGCTCGCTGCTGCAACCGCTGGCGGCTTGTCCTATGCGCTTTTTACCCAGAGCCATATCCGGATCGACGCGATCTACCGGCTTCTTCCGCTCAAGACCAAGGCCGTGCTGGATGTGCTCGCTGGGCTGTCGTTCGTTCTTGTCGCAGGTCTGCTCGCCTACATGGGGACGGCCGAGGTCATCGAATCGGCTACTTACCATACCGTCGCAAGTACCCCATGGCGCACGCCGCTCTGGATTCCGCAGGCGGTGTGGGCGCTCGGGCTGATCCTTTTCGCTCTGGCTGCGATCGTAACGACCCTCGAGGCCATATTGAAACTGATGTCGGGCGATGCGGCCGGCGCGCACGCGCTGACGGGCATTTCCGAAGGATCAATCGAGTAAGCGCCCATGAGCCTCACCCTTATTTTCACAACCGTCTTTGTTTTTCTGCTGGCTCTGGGGCTTCCCGTTGCCGCAGTGATCATCATTATCGGATTGATGACCGAGTGGGTCTCGCCGGTTTCCTTTCTGGCAAGCCTTGGGCCAACGGCCTGGACGCAGTCGCAGAGCTACCTGCTCGTTTCCATCCCACTGTTCATTCTGTTCGGCGAAATTCTGGTCCGAAGTGGTATCGCCGGAAACATGTACGGTGCGATTACGCCCTGGTTGAACCGCGTGCCTGGAAAGCTGATGCAGACCAATATCGCGACGTCCGCGATTTTCGCCGCGACGTCGGGCTCCAGCGTGGCCACCGCGGCGACGGTCGCATCTGTCGCGATCCCGGAAATTCGCAAGGGGGGCTACAACGAACGTCTCTTCCTGGGGTCCATCGCAGCCGGCGGCACGCTCGGGATTTTGATTCCGCCGTCGATCAACATGATCGTGTATGGCGCGCTCACCAATACGTCGATCCCCCAGCTGTATCTCGCCGGCTTCGTTCCCGGGATATTGCTGATGCTGCTGTTCATGCTGGTGGCCGGAATCTGCTGTTTGTTCCGGCCGGACTGGGATGGGCAGGCCGTTAAGGCAACCTGGAAGGATCGCCTTCGTTCGCTCCCGGCCCTGCTGCCGCCGATTATGATCTTTCTCGTGGTGGTTGGATCGATCTATGCGGGCATTGCGACGCCCACGGAAGCAGCCGCGCTTGGCGTGTTGGCGTCGGTTCTGCTCGCCGCGGCGCATCGCAAGATGACCATCAGCCTTCTGAACGAGTCCATTCTCGCGACGATGCGCACCACGTCGATGCTGATCCTGATCATGATCGCCGCCTCGTTCCTCAACTTCGCCATCGGGTTCATGGGATTCACCAAGGCTGTCGAAGACGCCATCGTCAATTCGAATCTGGGGCCCTACACGGTCATCGCCTGGATCATCGTTGCCTATCTCGTCCTGGGCTGCTTCCTCGACGGCCTCTCGATGACGGTACTGACCGTCCCGATCCTGGCGCCAGCAATCGTCAAATTGGGGTTCGATCCCATCTGGTTCGGAATCATCGTGATCCTCTCGACGGAAATGGGACTTCTCACGCCGCCAGTCGGAATGAATTGCTACGTTGTGCAAGGTGTGCGCGGGCGAGGCTCGATTACTGATGTCTTCGTCGGTGTCGCTCCCTACGCCGCCGTCCTCATGCTGTTCATCGTAATGCTTATTGTCTTCCCGCAGATCGCACTGTGGCTGCCCGATTTGCTGAAGTGATTAACCGAGCGGCCAGCACGAGATGGAAATCATGAAGACTGTTATTCGCTGTGGGACGCTGTTCGATGCGACATTCGCCGGTCCACGACGCAATATGGCGGTTGTCGTCAGTGACGGCCGGATCGTCGAAGTCATTGGTGGCGACGAGCTTGCGCGCCGCCCCGACCTGGGCGACGCCGAGGTCGTGGATGCGTCGACCCACTGGGTGATGCCGGGGCTCATCAATGTCCACGAGCATCTGGTTTTCCGGGACCTGATCGGAAATCCGATCGGCACCATGGCCGCCTCTCAGCCCCAGCTTACGCTCAACGCGGTACGCAATGCCCTGACCGCCTTGCGGCGTGGCTGGACCACGGTGCGCGACATGGGAGCCGCGCACGGCATCTCGTTCGCGTTCCAGGACTACATCGGCAAGGGGCTGCTGCCCGGACCGCGGGTTCTGGCGTGTGGCTCGCCGATTTGCGTCACGGGAGGCCATGCGAATCCCGTCTGCATCCAGGCCGATGGTCCTTACGAAGTTCGCAAGGCGGTGCGTTCTCAACTCTTTGCAGGTGCCGATTTTATCAAGGTGATGGCGAGCCATGATCCGATCCTGATCGACGGGCTGGAGAAGACCCGGCCGGAAATGGCTGCGGACGAAATTCGCGCCGCGTTCGATGAGGCGAAGGCGCATGGCAAGCGTACGGCCTGCCACGTCATGGGCACTGTCGCGATAGGTCGCGTGCTCGACGCTGGTGTTGACGTGATCTCCCACGGCTTTTACCTCAACGACGACCTCGCCCAGCGGATGGTGGAGCAGGGTGTCTACCTCGACCCGACCCTCAGTTCGTACGGGCGCCAGACGATCAACCCGCAACTCCAGCGTGGCGCGAAATGGACCGAGGATCACCTGCCGCTTATTCCTGCGATGGAATCCGCGTTCCGGGCCGCGGTTCGCGCGGGTGTGAAGATCGTGACAGGCACTGATTCCGCCGGCCGGTATGCGGAAGACGTGGCCATGATGCGTGAACTCGGTCTCGGTGCCGAGGAAAGTCTGTTTGCCTGCACACGCAACGCTGCCGCGGCCCTTGGACTGTCTCATGAAGTCGGAACGATCGAAGTCGGAAAGGTGGCGGACCTGGTCGTTCTGGACGGCGACCCGCTGGCAGATCCCTACAAGCTGGAGGCAGTCAAGGTGGTCATCCAGGCCGGACGCGCCATGACGCCGGAGTCGATCACGCTGCATTCGTTGGTTTGAAAGAAGCTGCACTGGACAGGTCGAAACGAATGAATATTAAACGCATTGGGCTGCTGGTTCCGTCGACCAACACGTCCGTGGAAGCAGACTTTCAGCAAACATGTCCCGAGGGAGTGACAACCCATTCCCAGAGACTTTGGATTCCCGCCGGGGAATTGACGGAAGATCTTCTCGACGAGATGAACTCACGCCTCGAGGAGAGTGCCGTTGCTCTCGCGTCGGCCAATGTCGATCTGATCGTCTACGGGTGTACCTCGGGCAGCTTCTACAAGGGGCTCGAATGGGACGAGGGGGTTGTCGAGCGCATTCACGCCGCAACCGGCATACGGGCTTTCACCACCAGCCAGGCCGTGTCGCGAGCGTTGCAGACGCTCGGCGTTCGCCGCCTGTCGGTCGCGACCCCCTATATGGCCTGGACCAATGAGCGCTTGCGCAAATACCTCGAGAAACTCGGCTTCGAGGTCGTCAACATCGAAAGCGATGAGAGAGCCGCCGCGGGCGGGCATCGCTTCATCAACGATCAGGACCCGGCGCAGATCGTCGCCTTTGCAAGCTCGATCTTCAGGCAGGAAGCCGATGCGTTGTTCTGCTCGTGCACCGCCTGGCGCGCCCGGGAGGCGGCGGATGCGATCGAGGCGTCGATCGGAAAGCCTGTCGTGACCTCGAACCAGGCCACGCTGTGGCATGCGTGCCGCGAGATCGGCATCTCGGGTCCGATCGATGGCGGAGGGGGCCAACTCCTGCGCCGCTGATCGAGACTTCCGGAATATCCGTACGACTTACAGAACGCCGGCCAGAAATCTGGTGGCAAAGCAGCACTCAAAGAAGAGGTACATCTCGACATGATCGGAGATAGACGAAATCCGCCGCCGAAGACCGCGGATCCGGCCCTGATTGAAGCATTCGGTACCATGGCGACCGCAATCCTGAGCGACAACCTTGCGCGCCTCTCCGGTGTGGTCGGCTTGCGACAGTTTCACCGAAAGGGAAAGCTGGTCGGGTCTGCCTTTACGGTGCGCACCCGCTCGGGTGACAATCTGGCGATCCATCAGGCGCTCGGCCAGGTCCGGCCCGGCGACGTGATTGTCGTGGACGGCGGTGGAGACACCAGCCGCGCGCTGGTCGGCGAAATCATGAAGGCGATCGCGGAAAGCCGCGGCGCCGTGGGATTTGTCATCGATGGCGCCATTCGCGACACCGCCGTATTTGCTGCCGCAGACTTTCCCTGCTACGCGCGTGGATACACGCATCGAGGGCCATACAAGAACGGTCCGGGTGAAATCAACGTGCCGGTATCCATTGGCGGTTTGGTGATCGAGCCAGGTGACATCGTCGTGGGAGACGAGGACGGCATCGTTGCTTTCCCGCAGTCGGTCGCACCAGCGTTGCTGGAGGCGGCTCGGGCGCAGGCAGCCAAGGAGGCCGACATCATGAAGACGATCAGCGAAGGCCGATACCAGAACGAGTATGGTTGATTCGAGCGTTGTGACGATTCCTGAGGCATTGCCTGACGCGCCCCGCTCAGGAATGTCTATCGGCGTTCAAACTTGGTATGCCGAATGACAGGCAGTTTTTCGGACATGGTGAGGATGCTGGAGACAACGCGCCTCAAGGATGATCTTCATTTCACCGTAGAGGACGGAGCCAACGGCTTCTGGCCAGTGTTTAGCTGGGGCATGTCGGCGGCTTTTGCTCGGCGATCATGATTGAGCCGATTGCCGCCTGTTGCTTCCAGTGAGGAGCGAGGTGATGAAACGGTCCGCGGAAAAATCGCCAGTATTGCAAGCCATTGATTTACTGGTGGGCCCGGCAGGACTCGAACCTGCAACCAGACCGTTATGAGCGGCCGGCTCTAACCATTGAGCTACAGGCCCCGCCGCGAGCGGCCGCTGTGAGGCGGCCGGCAACGGTGCGGGCATCGTTTACAGGGGGGATTGCGATCCCGCAATGCCAAGGGTTAATCCACCGAAACGCCGGAAAATTCAACCACTTTGCGCCATTTCTCGGTCTCGTCTGCGACCAGCTTGCCGAATTCGGCCGGCGTCATCGGCTTCGGGATGCCGCCGACCTCGGCGAGCCGCGCCACCAGCTTGGGGTCCTTCAAGGCTTCGCCGACCGCCTTGTTGAGGATATCGATGACTTCCCGCGGCGTGCCCTTAGGCACCGAAATGCCATAGAAGCCGACCGACTCGAATCCCGGCACGGTTTCGGCGATCGCGGGCACGTCGGGCACGGTCGGCCAGCGCTGCGGCGAAGTGACGCCGAGCGCCCGCACGCTGCCGCCGCGCGCCTGCTCGAGCGCCGACGGCAGATTGTCGAAGATCAGCTGTACCTTGTCGGAAATGATGTCCGGAAACGCCAGCGCCGAGCCGCGATAGGGCACATGCAGCATGTCGCATTTGGTCATCGCCTTGAACAGCTCGGCGGACATATGCACCGAGGTGCCGTTGCCCGATGAGGCGTAGGAGATCTTGCCCGGGTTGGCCTTGCAGTAATCGATGAATTCCTTGACGGTCTTGGCGGGCGTCGCGTTTGACACGACCAGCATGTTGGTGAGCTGCATGATGCTGGCGACCGGCGCGGTGTCGCGCAGGAAATCATATGGCAGCTTCTTGTACAGCGAGGTCGAGATCGCGTTGTTGGGGGCGACGAACAGCAGCGTGTAACCGTCGGGGGGCGACGTGATGGCCGCTGCGGCGGCGATATTGCCGCCGGAACCGGTGCGGTTCTCGACCACGAATTGCTGGTTGAAATGGTCCGACAGCCACTGGCTCATGATGCGCGCAACGATGTCGACCGGGCCGCCAGCGGCAAAACCGATCAGCCAGCGCACCGGGCGGTTGGGATAATCGGCGGCGGTGGAGGGCGAGGTGCCGGCCGCCAGGCTCAAAAGGAAAACCAGGCCAAAAAGGGCTTGTCGCGAAAATCCGATCATTATGCTTCCCGTCATTTTCTTGTTAACCTTGCGGCCATGCTTTCACAAAAGTCCGCAACTGCCTACAACCTCCGCTGCGCGTCGATTAATCACTTATGCGGACACGCTTGAGGCCGAACATGAAACTCGCTCATATGGTCTGCGCCGGCGCTATGCTGCTGGCGGGCGGCGCTGCGGCGCAAGATGGAGGCAAGGCCATTACGAAAACCACGATCAGTTTGGGAACCGCGACCCCGGGAGGGGGCTTTCCCGTCTATGGCGATGCGTTCACGGAAGTGATGAATGCCGCCGACCCGACGCTGTCGATCGAGCCGCGCAACACCACGGGCAGCAACGAGAACATCCCGCTGCTGGAACAGGACAAGCTCGACATCGCGCTGGTGGCGGGCGAGCCTTCCTACGAGGCCTTCATGGGCATCGGGCGGCCCGCGACCAGGCTGAAGATCCTGACCGCGATGTACTCCAGCCCCGGCATGTTCGTGGTGCGCGCCGACAGCCCCTACAAGACGATTCGCGATCTCGTCGGCCAGCCGGTGGCGTTCGGCGCCAAGGGGTCGGGCCTGCCGATCCTGTCGCGCTACATCCTCGACGGGATCGGGCTGAAGCAGGACGAGGACTTCAAGTCGATCTATCTCGACCGCGCCGGTGATGGGCCGGCCATGGTGCAGGACGGACGGGCCGCGGCGCTGTGGGGCGCCGGCATCGGCTGGCCCGGTTTTGCGGCCATGGCGGCAGCGCCCGGCGGCGCCCGTTTCATCGCCCCCGATGCCGGCGAGATCGCGCAAGTCCGCGCCAAGCACACCTTTCTCAAGCCGCTGACGGTGCCCGCCAACAGCTATCCGAACCAGCCCACGGCGATCGCTTCGATCGGCTCCTGGAGCTTTGTCCTCGTGCGCGAAAGCCTGCCGGACGATGTCGCCTATCGGCTGGCCAAGACGCTGCACGGGGCGGAGGGCGACCTGTGCAAGCGGCTGCCGCAGGCCTGCGAGACGACAGCGGTGAACACGGTCGCCGCCGCGCCGAATGTCGGGCTGATCCATCCGGGCGTGTTGAAATATTTCCGGGAGATCGGGGTGGTGAAGTAGAGGGGCGAATAGGGAGTAGCGAATGGCGAATAGGGAAGGTCGTTTGGACCATTCGCTACTCGCCACTCGCCATTCGCTCTCTTCACTTCTTCGCCATCCCGCACGCCGGATCGATCGGGCCGAACGCTTCGTCGCCGGGGATCTTGGCCAGGATCTTGTAATAGTCCCACGGATATTTTGACTCTTCCGGTTTCTTGACCTCGACCAGCCAGAGGTCATGCACCATCAGATTGTCCTCGCGCAGCTTGCCGTTGCGGGCGAAGAAATCCTCGACCGGCTTCTCGCGCATCTTGGCGGCGACCTTCAGCGGATCGTCGGTGCCGGAATCCTTGATCGCGTTCAGATAATACGTGACCGAGGAATAGACGCCGGCCTGCCACATCGTCGGCATCCGGTTCATCTTGGCGAAATAGCGCTTCGACCATTCGCGGGTCTTGTCGTCCAGATCCCAGTAGAACGAGGTCGTCAGCAGCAGGCCCTGCGCCGCCGGCAGTCCCAGCGAATGAATGTCGGTGATCAGCGCCAGCAGTGCCGCCATCTGCTGGCCGCCCTTGAACACGCCGAATTCCGAACCGGTCTTGATCTCGTTCATGTTGTTGGGTGGGCCGGCCGCGATGCCGATGATCTTGGCTTTTGACGCCTGCGCCTGCAGCACGAAGGACGATAAATCAGGTGTCGCGAGCGGTGGCCGCACCGAACCCAGCACCTTGCCGCCATTGGCGGTGATCACGGTAGAGGCGTCACGCTCCAGCGAATGGCCGAACGCGTAGTCGTCGGTGATGAAGAACCAGCTGTCGCCGCCGCGCTTGACCACGGCCTGCGCGGTGCCGACCGCCAGCGCGCGGGTGTCGAACACCCATTGCATCGCATAGGGCGAGCAGAATTTGCCGTGGAAATCCGCCGTGCCGGTGGAGTGGGTGATGAACAGCTTCTTCTTTTCGTTGGCGACGTTCTGCACCGCGAGGCCGACCGCCGACACCGGCACGTCGACGATCAGATCGACCTGGTCGACATCGTACCAGCGCCGCGCGATGCCGCCGCCGATATCCGGCTTCAACTGATGGTCGCCGACGATCAGGCTGATCGGCTTGCCCAGCACCTTGCCGCCGAAATCGTCGATCGCCATCTGTGCGGCCGTGACCGAGCCCTGGCCGGTCGGCGTGGACGCCGGGCCGTTCATGTCGGTGAGAACGCCGATCTTGACGATGTCGTCGGAAACTTGCGCGAGCGCCGCTGTGGACGCCAATGTCGCGGCTGCAAGCGCGCCGAATACGGATAGGCTGCGTATGGACAAGTTCTTGGCGAACATCCGGTCTCCTCCCTCTGGATCGGCACATTGGCCGTTGTGTCTGCGGGCGGTTGCGGCCGCCATTTGGTCTCATTTGCAACTAATCGGCGCTGGCGTCAACTTGGCCGGAGGTAGGGGGCCGGCTGCCGGCGGTATCGGGTTCTGTTTATTTCCGGCCCGATTCAGGGCATACGCGCTCCATGACCTCGAACCAGCGCCTGCCGGCCTCGTTGACCCCGCTCGATGCGGCGCTTGCCGCCCTGTTGAATGGCGTCGAGCCGGTAACCCCCGCGGAATTGCCGCTCGCCGAAGCGTTGCGGTGCATTGCCGCCGAGATGCCGCCATCGGGCGCGCTGCCGCCGCACGACATCGCCGCCAGCGACGGCTTTGCGCTGCGGGCCAGTGATCTCGTCGGCGCCTCCTCCTATTCGCCATTGCCATTGCCCGCATTGCCGCACTGGGTCGAAGCCGGTGACGCCATGCCCGACGGTTGCGATTGCGTGCTCGACGCCGATTCCGTCGACCAATCCGGCCCGATGCCACAGGTGCTGGCGGAAGCGATCCCGGGGCAGGGCGTACGCCGCGCCGGCGGCGATATCGCCGCAGGCAGCGGCGTCGCCAGAGCCGGGCGGCGCGTGCTGGCGCGCGACCTCATGATCGCGCGCGGGGCGGGAATAGCGCGCTTGCGCGTGCGCCGGCCGCGCCTGCGTATCGTCAATATTCCCGGCGGCACGGTGACATCGGATCTAATCGCGGAGAGCGCACGCACCGCCGGCGCCGAGGTGGTGTCCGTCACCGCCTCGGGGCGCGAGGCCGCATCGATCGCCGCGGCGATCGATGTCGCTGCGTGCGATCTGCTGCTGCTGGTTGGCGGCAGCGGCGTCGGCCGTACCGACGCCACCGTGACGGCGCTCGTTAGATGCGGCGAGGTGCTCGCCCACGGTATCGCCGTGCAGCCCGGCCGCACCGCGGCGGTCGGCCGCATCGGCAAGACGCCCGTGGTTGTGCTGCCGGGGGCGCCGGACCAGGCGTTCGCGGCGTGGTGGACACTGGCGCTGCCCGCGCTTGACCGCCTGTCGGGGCGGCGGCCGCGCAAGACCCTCAATTTGCCGCTGGCGCGCAAGATCGCCTCCGGGGTTGGCA
The DNA here is from genome assembly GCA_017305715.1 of Hyphomicrobiales bacterium. Lineage (GTDB taxonomy): Bacteria > Pseudomonadota > Alphaproteobacteria > Rhizobiales > Xanthobacteraceae > Bradyrhizobium. The sequence goes on from JAFKKG010000012.1 coordinate 76,563, forward strand.
TTGCGGAGATGGTGCTGCTGGAGCGCAAGCAGGGCGCCTGGGTGACGCTGGCGGTCGGGGAACTGTCGCTCGATGCGATCGCCCGTGCCGAGGCCTGGCTAACCGTGCCCGGCGGCACCGAAGGATTTGCTGCGGGCACGGCCGTCGATGGCTATATGCTGCGGGAATGACAGGAATGCCCGCATGACCTCTACGCCTTCGCCCAATAGCCGCGACGCTCTCGATCAGGACCAGTTCCTGACCATTTTGTCGCGTGAGCATGCCCTGGCGCGCTTCGAAGCCGCGTTGTTTCCGCGCGCCGTGCCGAGCGAACGGCGGCCGCTCGCCGACGCACTCGGCCGCGCGCTGGCTGACGACGTCATGGCGCCGATCGACGTGCCGCCGTTCGACCGTTCCAATGTCGATGGCTTTGCGGTGCGCTCCGCCGATCTCGCCTCCGCCGGTGAAGCGACACCGGTCCGAATGATGCTGAACGACGAGGTGATCGCCTGTGGCGTTGCGCCAATGCGGCCGGTGCTGTCGGGAACCGCCACGTCGATCGCCACCGGCGGCCCGGTGCCGCGCGGCGCCGACGCCATCGTAATGCTCGAACATACCCAGCCCGTGGGACCGCGCGCGATCGAAATCCGCCGCGCCGCCTCGCCCGGACAATTCGTTTCCTATGCCGGCTCCGACATCGCGCGCGGCGAGGCGCTGCTGCGCGCCGGCACCATCATCGGCTCGCGCGAAATCGGCATGCTGGCGGCCTGCGGCATTGCGCAAGTCACCGTTGCGCGCCGGCCCCGCGTTGCCATCATCTCGACCGGCGACGAACTGGTGCAGCCGGGTTTGCCGCTGCGGCCCGCTGCGATCTACGACACCAACGGCGCGATCGTCACCGCGGCGATCTCGGAGAATGGCGGCGAGGCGACGTTTCTCGGCGCCATTCCCGACGACGAAGCGCAGCTTGAAGCGGCGATGCGCCGCGCGCTTGAGAGCAGCGATATGCTGGTGCTCTCGGGCGGCACCTCCAAGGGCGCCGGCGATGTGTCGCATCGCATCATCTCGCGCCTCGGCAAGCCCGGCATCATCGCGCATGGCGTCGCGCTGAAGCCGGGCAAGCCGTTGTGTCTTGCGGTCTGCGACGGCAAGCCGGTGATCATCCTGCCGGGATTTCCGACCTCGGCGATGTTCACCTTCCACGACATGATCGTGCCGGTGCTGCGGCGCATGGCCGGCCTGCCGCCGCGCTCGGACGCCAATGTCAGCGCCAGAATCCCGGTGCGGATTGCCTCCGAACTGGGCCGAACCGAATTCGTGATGGTGTCGCTGGTCGAGGGCGCCGACGGCCTGATCGCCTATCCGAGCGGCAAGGGGTCCGGCGCCATCACCTCGTTCGCGCAGGCCGACGGTTTCCTGCGCATCGATGCGCTGGCCGATCAGATGCCGGCAGGCGCGGAGGCCGAAGTCACGCTGTTCACGCCGCATGTGCGGGTGCCGGACTTGGTCATCGTCGGCAGCCACTGCACCGGGCTCGACCTCGTGACCGCGCCGCTGGCCCATGCAGGTCTTTCCGTGCGATCGATCGCCGTCGGCAGCCTCGGTGGACTCGCCGCGGCCAAACGCGGCGAATGTGATTTCGCGCCGATCCATCTGTTCGACGACAAGACCGAGACCTACAACACGCCATATCTCTCCAGCGGTCTCGAACTGGTGCCGGGCTGGCGGCGGATGCAGGGCATCGTGTTCCGCAAGGGCGACACGCGTTTCGAGGGCCTGAGCGCGGAGGCCGCGGTGCGCGCCGCGCTCGCCGATCCCGCCTGCATCATGGTGAACCGCAACCAGGGCGCCGGCACGCGCATCCTGATCGACCGGCTGCTCGCGGGCGCGAGGCCCGACGGTTACTGGAATCAACCGCGCTCGCACAACGCGGTCGCCGCCGCGGTGGCGCAGCATCGCGCCGATTGGGGCATGACGATTGCGCCAGTGGCCCATGCGTCCGACCTGGGTTTCATTCCCTTCGCCGAAGAGCATTATGATTTCGCGCTGGTGACCGCGCGCAAGCAGCGGGCGGCGGTGCAGGCTTTTCTGGTCACGTTGGCGTCGCGAGAGAGCCGCGCGGCGCTTGAAGGGGCCGGGTTTCGACCGGCCTGAAACGGCAGGGAGGCGATGGCAACACCTCTGTCGATTGCAATCGTGGGCGCGGGCATGGGCGGCCTCGCGTCGGCCGCGGCGCTGCGGCGGGTCGGCGTCGACGTCTCCGTCTACGAGCAGGCATCGCAGTTCGCGCGGCTTGGCGCCGGCATCCAGATCGGCTGCAACGCCATGCAGGTGCTGCGCGGAGTGGGGCTCGAAGCGCGGCTGCGCAGCCAGTCGTTCTATCCGCGCTCCTGGAACAACCGGGATTGGAAGACCGGCGAAGTCAAATTCGACATGATTTTTGGCGAGAGCGCCGAACGGAAATTTGGCGCGCCCTATCTGCTGGCGCATCGCGGCGATTTGCATGCGGCGCTGGCGAGCGCTGTCCCCGACGAGCACCTCAAGCTGAGCCACAAACTGGTTGGACTGGACGAGACCGGCGATGGCGTCCGGCTGTCGTTTGCAAATGGCGTGACCGCTGTCGCCGATGCCGTCATCGGGGCCGACGGCATTCACTCCGTCGTGCGCGATATCCTGTTCGCCACCTCGCCGGTGCACTTCACGGGACGCATCGCCTACCGCACCACCTATCCCGCAGCCTTGCTTCGTGGTGAGAAGATCGACGACTGCACCAAATGGTGGGGCGAGGACCGCCACATCGTCATCTATTACGTCAAGCCGGACCGCAGCGAAATCTATCTCGTCACCAGCCAGCCGGAGCCGGAATTCCGCATCGAGTCCTGGTCGGCCAAGGGGGACGTTCGCGAGTTGCGCAAGGCGTTTGCCGGCTTCGATCGCCAGGTGGAGCAGGTGTTGGCGGCGTGCCCGGACGTGCACAAATGGGCCATCGTCGATCGCAACGCGCTGGAACGCTGGGGCGAGGGGAAGGTGACGCTGCTCGGCGACGCCTGCCACCCGATGACGCCGTACATGGCGCAGGGTGCGGCGATGGCGATCGAAGATGCCGCGGTGCTGTCGCGTTGCCTCGACGGCGTCGAGCGCGACGGCGTTGCGAATGCCTTCCGAAGGTTCGAGGCGACCCGCAAGCAGCGGACCGCGCGGATCCAGCAGACCTCGCGCGCCAATACCTGGCTCAGCGGCAAGACCGACACCGATTGGGTCTATGGCTACGACGCCTGGACCGTGCCGCTGGCGGCGTAGGTACGGAGCGTAACTCTGTCTATCGTCGTCCCCGCGCACGCGGGGACCCATAACCACAGGACGTTTTGAGTTAAGCAAGGTGTCGACCACTGCCTTTCATCAACCGGGCCGCGGCGTATGGGTCTCCGCGTGCGCGGGGACGACGGAGAGAGTCGAATCTACCCCCCATCCAGCGCCGCCAGCCGGTCGGCTTCCGCGATATCATCCATGGTGTTGGCGTTGAAGAACGGGTCGAGCGGCGTTGTCGGCCAGGTCACAGTGGCGAGCCGGTAGCGTGCGGTCCAGCGGTCGATCTTCCTGACGTCCTCGACCACCAGTGCGTGGCGGAGTTGTTCGCGCAGGCTGACGCTCCATAGGCCGATCACGGGATGCGACTGGCCGTCGGAGGCGGCGACCGCAAGTTCTGCGTCCTCTTCGCGCAACGCCGCGACGAGACGCGCCACGAGATCGCGCGGCAGGAACGGGCAATCCGCCGCGGCGCTCAGCACCCATTTGACCTCGGGCCGGTTCGCTGCCGCCCAATCGAGACCGGCCAGAATGCCGGCGAGCGGTCCGGGGAAATCGGCGACGCCGTCGGGGATGACAGGCAGGACGAACGCCGCGAAGCGCGCGGGGTCGCCATTGGCATTGAGGATCAGCCCGTCGCATTGCGGTTGCAGCCGCGCGGTCACGCGGTCGAGGATGGTGCGACCACCGATGGTGCGCATCGGCTTGTCGCCGCCGCCCATCCGCCGTGCCAGGCCGCCGGCGAGCAGCACGCCGGGAATCACTTCACTCGTCACGGTCTTCGCCCTTGCGCTTGTGCCGCGCCGATTCCTCTTCGACAAAGGCGAGATTCTGGTCGAACACGATGCGCTCCTGACCGGACAGCGCGATGAAGCGTTTTCCGCGCGTGCGCCCGACCAGCGTCAGCCCGACCTGCCGCGCCAGCTCGACGCCCCATGCGGTAAAACCCGAGCGCGACACCAGGATGGGAATGCCCATCCGCACCGTCTTGATCACCATCTCGGAGGTCAGGCGTCCCGTGGTGTAGAGGATCTTGTCGGCTGGATCGACGCCGTGGCGGTAGATCCAGCCCGCGATCTTGTCGACGGCGTTATGGCGCCCGACATCCTCGGTGTAGCACACCGGCGTGCCCTGCCGGCACAGCACGCAGCCATGGATCGCGCCGGCCTCGAGATAGAGCGAGGGCATGGTGTTGATCGCATGCGTCATTTCGTAGAGCCATGAGGTGCGTAATTCCGCTTTCGGCAGTGCGACGCTTTCGACGGCCTCCAGCAGATCGCCGAACGCGGTACCCTGCGCGCAGCCCGAGGTCTGCGTGCGCTTCTTCAGTTTGGCTTCGAAATTGGTGTGGTGCTCGGTGCGCACCACCACCACCTGAAGATCGTCGTCATATTCGACCTCGGTAACGACGTCGTCATATTTCAGCATGTTCTGGTTCAGGAGATAGCCGAGCGCGAGATATTCCGGATAGTCGCCGATCGTCATCATGGTGACGATCTCCTGCGCGTTCAGATACAGCGTCAGCGGCCGTTCCACCGGCACCCGGATTTCGATCGTCGCGCCGGTCTGGTCGGTCCCGGTGACGCGCTCGGTCAGCCTGGGATCATCAGGGTTGGGCACGATCAGGGGGACGGGGGCTTTGTCGATTTTCATCATATGGGTCAGGTTAGCATGACAATGGCTCGCAGCCGATATAAAGCACCTCGTGAGAAAACCCAGCCCGGTTCCGGCTAGGGTGCGGAGAATGCGATGAAAGTGATTGGCCTCGCCGGCTGGAGCGGCGCCGGCAAGACCACCCTGCTGACGCGGGTGATCCCGCATGTGCTCAAGGACGGCCTGCGCGTCTCCGTGATCAAGCACGCCCATCATGCCTTCGACGTCGACATTCCCGGCAAGGATTCCTGGCGGCACCGCCAGTCCGGCGCCACCGAAGTGCTGGTGTCTTCGACCCAGCGCTGGGCCCTGATGCATGAATTGCGCGGCGCCGAGGAGCCGCGGCTGCCGGAACTGCTGGCCAAGATGTCGCAGGTCGATCTCGTCGTCGTCGAGGGGTTCAAGCGCGAACCGCTGCGCAAAATCGAGGTCTATCGCGCCGCCAACGGCAAGCCGTTCCTGTTCCCCGACGATCCCGGCGTGGTCGGCATCGCGACCGACACCGCGGTTGAAACCACGCTGCCCACGGCCCATCTCGATGATATCGAGGCTGTCGCCGCGATGATGCTGCGCTCGGCGATTTCGGTCGAGGACGTGCTGGCAAGAAGCGAAGCGGAGAGCTAGTTCGCGATGGCGCAATTGTCCGACGATTGCTTTGCCTTCGGCGGGCCGATGATGTCGGTCGATGAGGCCGTCGGCATTATCGCCGCCAGGGTCACCGCGGTGCGGGAGGTCGAGACCGTCGCGCTCGCGCAGGCCGACGGACGCGTGCTCGCGCAGGACGTGGCGGCGCCGCTGCCGCTGCCGCCGTTCACCAATTCCGCCGTCGACGGCTATGCGGTAGCGGGCCGCGACCTGCCCGATGACAAGGAGCAGGCCTTTGCCGTGGCGGGGCGCGTCCAGGCCGGCGCTTCCGCGCGCGCCCCGGTCAAGCCGGGCGAGGCCGTGCGCATCTTTACGGGCGCGCCGATGCCTGATGGTGCCGATACCGTGTTCATGCAGGAAGATGTCCGCGTTGAGGACGGCAAGGTGGTGCTTCCAGCCGGGCTGAAGCGGGGGGCCAATGTGCGGCCCGCGGGCGAGGACATTCCGTTGCATCATGCGGCGCTGAAGGCCGGGCAGCGGCTGCGGCCGCAGGATGTCGCGCTGGCGGCCGCATTCGGCCTGACGGAACTCGGCGTCGTCAGGCGGATTCGGGTCGCGGTGTTCTCCACCGGCGATGAGCTGGTTTCGCCGGGTGAAGCGCGCGGCGCAGCGCAGTTGTTTGACAGCAACCGCTTCATGCTGATGGCGATGCTGGCCCGGCTCGGCTGCGAGGTCAGCGATCTCGGTATTTTGCGCGACGAGCGCGCCCCGCTGGCGGGCGCGCTGCAAAAGGTCGCCGGCGCGCACGACCTGATCCTGACCACCGGCGGCGTGTCGACCGGCGAAGAGGACCACGTCAAGGCCGGCGTCGAAAGCGTCGGCACGCTGGTGCTGTGGCGGATGGCGATCAAGCCGGGACGTCCGGTCGCGATGGGGATCATTGGCGGCACGCCGTTCATCGGCCTGCCGGGAAATCCGGTGGCGAGTTTTGTCACTTTTGTCCATGTGGTGCGGCCGACCATCCTGGCGCTGTCGGGCGCGCGGCCGCAAAAACTGGTGCCGATGCCGGTTCGCGCCGGGTTCAGTTACAAGAAGAAGATCGCCCGCCGCGAATATGTCCGCGTCACCCTGCGTCACGATGAGGATGGCGCGCTGGAGGCGGTGAAATTTCCGCGCGAAGGGGCGGGGCTGCTGTCCTCGCTGGTCGACACCGACGGGCTGGTCGAACTCGGCGAGGAGATCACCCGTGTTGAACCCGGGCAGATGGTCGGGTTCCTGTCCTATGCAAGCCTGATCTGACGGCTGCAAGGACCTTGGGTTGACGATGCCCGTCCGCTTCGACATGTTCCCCGCATGAACACGACAAAGCTCGATCTCACCGGCCTCAAATGCCCGCTGCCGGCGCTGAAGACGCGCAAGGCGCTCAAGTCGGTCAAGCCCGGCGAGCGGCTTGAAGTTCACTGCACCGATCCGCTGTCGGTGATCGATATCCCGAACCTGATCCGCGAGACCGGCGACAAGGTCGAGATCACCGAGCGCGCGGAGGCGCGCATCGTGTTCCTGATCGAGAAGGCGGGATGAAGGATACATGCACGGATCCGCGATCTCGCGACGCATTGCGCCCGAGTTTTGCTGGAAACTTCCCGCCCTTTCAAAGATAGGGCGCAGGGAAGACCGGGTGCGCGCTGCACCCGCGGTCTCATGTGCGTCGTGCACAAAACAAAATGCACATGAGCATACAGGGCAGCGGAGAACACCCGGCCTTCCCTGCGCAACGGCTTTACGGCTTATAACGCGCTCTCCCTGGTGAACGGGCTTTCTTGCCACCATCGCCCCTGATCGGCTTTTGGCCTCTCGGGAACTTGACGCCAGCAACGGGGCGCCAGGACCACGCGTCTTTACCGTACGCCAAAGGCTGCGATCGTCTTCGCAACCCCGGCGTCCATCGCTCCCCGCCCAACGTCCGTGACGACGGCCGACGCCCTCCGAGTGGGACGGGATGGGCATAGATATGTGCCTGATTTGGTCTTCCGCAAAAGAGAAATATTTTTTACTTTAGGGCTTGACACTATTTCCGAATATCAGCAAGGGCTTGCGCCGGCTTTGTTGCAAGCCTAATCCTCTTCGTCGTTATTCCCCGATGCGCAACGGCGCATCTGAGGATTGCGCCAAGCGCGCCCCGTTGGAATGACGGAAACGATTCATTGAGAATGCGTATCGACCGATCGTAATTCCAAATCGATGCGCGTTTGCTATCCCCCGAATGAGACGGCTTTGTTGATCTTTGGACCGATTCCAGTTCTCATTCGCCGATCGGCAGCGGTCCGACCGACATACGGCTCGCCGCGGGCGGTGAGCGGTATGATCTCGCCGCGGCCTGCCGCTTAAATGCTTATCACAACGCGATAATTCGCTTGGCATCTGGCATGCCACGGATTAAGCTCGCTGAAACTGGCAGACAGGAACGAGACGTTTTCCATGGTTCACGACGTGCAGAAAGTACGCTCCTTCGAGCACCCCGGCGCGGGGCGGAAGCGGGCCAAGGCGACGCCAAAGGGCCGCCAGGTCGATCCGACGGCCGCGCACGAGATCGAACTGCTGCTCGGCGAGCGCTCGCGGCAACGCGATCTGTTGATCGAACATCTGCATTTGATCCAGGACAAATATCACCAGATCTCGGCGGCGCATCTTGCCGCCCTTGCCGACGAAATGAAGCTGTCGTTTGCCGAAGTGTTCGAGACCGCGACCTTCTACGCGCATTTCGACATCGTAAAGGAGGGCGAGCCTGACATCGCGCCGCTGACCATCCGCGTCTGCGATTCCCTGACATGCGCGATGCTGGGGGCGGAAAGACTGGTGCACGAATTGCAGGACAAAGCCGGCCCCGGAATCCGCGTGGTGCGCGCGCCCTGTGTCGGCCGTTGCGATACCGCACCGGCTGCCGAAGTCGGCCATCACTTCGTCGATCATGCCACCCCCGCAAGCGTGCTGGCCGCAGCGAAAGCCGGCGAGACGCATGCGCATCTGCCCAACTATGTCGACTACGACGCTTACGTCGCCGGCGGCGGTTACGCGCTGCTCAAACGGCTGCGCTCCGGTCAGCTTCCGAGGGAAGATCTGCTGAAGTCGCTCGACGACGCCTCCCTGCGCGGGCTCGGCGGCGCGGGCTTTCCCACGGGACGCAAATGGCGCGCGGTGCTCGGCGAGCCCGGTCCGCGGCTGATGGCGATCAATGGCGACGAGGGCGAGCCTGGTACCTTCAAGGATCGCTTTTATCTCGAGACCGACCCGCACCGCTTTCTCGAGGGCATGCTGATCGGCGCCCATGTGGTCGAGGCTGATGACGTCTACATCTATTTGCGGGACGAATATCCGGCCAGCCGCGAAATCCTCGAACGCGAGATCGCAAAACTGCCGCCGGGCGGACCGGTGCTGCATATGCGCCGCGGCGCGGGCGCCTATATCTGCGGCGAGGAATCCTCGCTGCTCGAAAGCATCGAGGGCAAGCGCGGGCTGCCGCGGCACAAGCCGCCTTATCCGTTCCAGGTCGGCCTGTTCGGCCTGCCGACGCTGATCAACAATATCGAGACGCTGTGGTGGGTGCGCGACATCGTCGAGAAGGGCGCTGACTGGTGGAAGGGCAACGGCCGTAACGATCGTCACGGTTTGCGCAGCTATTCGGTGTCGGGCCGCGTGAAAAATCCCGGCATGAAGCTGGCGCCGGCCGGTGTCACCGTGCGCGAACTGATCGACGAGTTCTGCGGCGGCATGGCCGACGGGCACGTTTTCCACGCCTATCTGCCGGGCGGCGCATCCGGCGGCATCCTGCCGGCGTCGATGGACAACATCCCGCTAGATTTCGGCACGCTGGAAAAATACGGCTGCTTCATCGGCTCCGCCGCGGTCGTGATCCTGTCCGAACAGGACAGCGTGCGGGGCGCGGCGCTGAACCTGATGCGCTTCTTCGAGGATGAGAGCTGCGGACAGTGCACGCCGTGCCGGGTCGGCACCCAGAAGGCGGCGATCCTGATGGAACGCCCGGTCTGGAACCGCGAACTGCTCGACCAGTTGAGCCAAGCGATGCGCGATGCGTCGATCTGCGGATTAGGGCAGGCGGCCTCGAATCCGCTGACATCGGTGATTAAATATTTTCCGGAAGAATTCGTGCCGAAAGAGGCCGCGGAATGACCAAGATCCAGTTCGAACTCGACGGCAAACAGGTCGAGGCCAACGCCGGCGAGACCATCTGGCAAGTGGCAAAACGCCAGGGCCAGGAAATCCCGCATCTGTGCTATTCGCCCGCGCCCGATTATAGGCCCGACGGCAATTGCCGCGCCTGCATGGTGGAGATCGAAGGCGAGCGCGTGCTGGCGGCATCCTGCAAGCGCACGCCCACCGTCGGCATGAAGGTCAAATCCGAAAGCGCGCGGGCCGTCGCAGCGCAGAAGATGGTGATGGAGCTGCTGGTCGCCGACCAGCCGGCGCGCGAGACCTCGCACGATCCGGACTCGAAATTCTGGCACTGGGCCGAGAAGGTCGAGGTCACCGAAAGCCGTTTCCCCGCCGCCGAGCGCTGGGAAAGCGATACCAGCCATCCCGCGATGAGCGTCAATCTCGATGCCTGCATCCAGTGTGGCTTGTGCGTGCGCGCCTGCCGCGAAGTGCAGGTCAACGATGTCATCGGCATGGCTTATCGCAGTCACGGGTCGAAGATCGTGTTCGATTTCGACGATCCGATGGGGGAATCGACCTGCGTCGCCTGCGGCGAATGCGTGCAGGCCTGCCCGACCGGCGCGCTGATGCCGTCCGTGATGCTGGACGAGAAGCAGACCCGCGTGACCTACGCCGACCGGAAGGTGGATTCGCTGTGCCCGTTCTGCGGCGTCGGCTGCCAGGTCACCTATGAGGTCAAGGACGAGAAGATCATTTATGCCGAGGGCCGCGACGGCCCGGCCAACCATAACCGGCTCTGCGTCAAGGGCCGCTTCGGCTTCGACTACATCCATCACCCGCATCGTTTGACAAAACCGCTGGTGCGGCTGCCGAATGCGAAGAAGGATGCCAACGACCAGGTCGATCCGGCCAATCCGTTCACGCATTTCCGCGAGGCCTCCTGGGAAGAGGCGCTGGATATCGCCGCCAAGGGCCTCGTGAAGATCCGCGATGAGAAGGGCGTCAAGGCGCTGGCCGGCTTCGGCTCCGCCAAAGGCTCGAACGAGGAAGCCTATCTGTTCCAGAAACTGGTGCGCACCGGTTTTGGTTCCAACAATGTCGATCACTGCACACGGCTGTGCCACGCCTCGTCGGTGGCGGCGCTATTCGAAGGCCTGAGCTCCGGCGCGGTGTCGGCCCCGTTCGCAGCGGCGATGGACGCCGAGGTCATCATCGTGATCGGCGCCAATCCGACCGTGAACCATCCGGTGGCGGCGACCTACATCAAGAACGCGGCGAAGAAGGGCGCAAAGCTCTTCGTGCTGGATCCGCGCCGGCAGACGCTGTCGCGCCACGCTACCAAGCATTTGCAGTTCAAGCCCGGCTCCGACGTCGCCATGCTGAATGCGATGATCAACACGATCATCACCGAAGGCCTGACCGACGATCAGTACATCGCGGGCTACACCGAGGGCTTTCAGGAGCTGGAGGAGAAGATCAAGGAGTTCACGCCGGAGAAGATGGCGCCGATCTGCGGCGTCCCGGCGGAAACCCTGCGCGAGGTGGCGCGGACCTATGCGCGCGCCAAATCGTCGATCATCTTCTGGGGCATGGGCATCAGCCAGCATGTCCACGGCACCGACAATGCGCGCTGCCTGATCGCGCTGGCGCTCATCACAGGACAGGTCGGCCGTCCCGGCACCGGCCTGCATCCGCTGCGCGGCCAGAACAACGTGCAGGGCGCGTCCGACGCCGGCCTGATCCCGATGTTCCTGCCGGACTACCAGCCGGTCGGCCGCGACGACATGCGCGGCAATTTCGAGAAGCTGTGGAGCCAGGAGCTCGATCCGGTACGTGGTCTTACCGTGGTGGAGATCATGAACGCGATCCACGCCGGCGAGATCAGGGGCATGTATATCGAGGGCGAAAACCCCGCGATGTCCGATCCCGATCTTCAGCATGCGCGCGGAGCGCTCGCCATGCTCGATCATCTCGTGGTGCAGGACCTCTTCGTCACCGAGACCGCATTCCACGCCGACGTCATCCTGCCGGCCTCGGCGTTTGCGGAAAAGGAAGGCTCCTTCACCAACACCGACCGCCGCGTGCAGTTGGCGCGCCAGGTGATCAAGCCGCCGGGGGAGGCGCGACAGGATCTCTGGATCATCCAGGAGATCGGCAAGCGCATGGGCCTGCCGTGGAATTATTCCGGCCCCGGCGACGTCTACACCGAGATGGCGCAGCTGATGCCGTCGCTCAAGAACATCAGCTGGGAACGGCTGGTCCGTGAAGGCGCCGTCACCTATCCGGCGGACGATCCGAACAAGCCCGGCAACGAGATCATCTTCACCACGGGCTTCCCGACCGAGAGCGGTCGCGGCAAGATCGTCCCGGCCAAGGTCATTCCGCCGGACGAGCTGCCGGACGACGAATATCCGATGGTGCTCTCGACCGGGCGCGTGCTCGAACACTGGCACACCGGTTCGATGACGCGGCGGGCATCGGTGCTCGACCAGATCGAACCGGAGGCGGTGGCGTTCATGTCGCCCAAGGACATGCGGCGGCTCAGCGTCTGGCCCGGCGATTTCATCAAGCTGGAAACCCGCCGCGGCGCCGTCGAGGTCAAGGTGCGCTCCGACCGCGACGTGCCGGAAAACATGGTGTTCATGCCGTTCTGCTACGCGGAAGCGGCGGCGAACCTGTTGACCAACCCGGCGCTCGATCCGTTCGGCAAGATCCCCGAGTTCAAGTTCTGCGCCGTGCGCGCCGAAAAGGCCGAACTGCGGACGGCCGCGGAGTAGGCTTGGGTCAGCTCGAACGGCCCGACGCTTGCCTGCTGAGGCTCAGTTGGGGCCGTTCGCGGCGGCCGCCTGCTGCAAGGACTGGTGTTGCGCGACGATCGCCTCGAGCCGCGCAATGTTTTCCAGCAGGCGCTGGCTGGTCAGGACCAGGAAGTAATAGCCGAATTGCGGGTTCTGAAAGTAGATCTCGAGCAGCTTGTCGTAGGTGATGGTCAGCACATGACCATCCTCGATGCATTCGATCGTCGCGGTGCGTCGGTTGTCGGGCGTGAGGAAGCCGAATTCTCCCATCAGACGTCCCGGCGGAAGCTCGACGCTGATTTCCTTGACCAGGAATTTTCCGGTGACGGTCAGCAGCATCTCATGGGCCGCATCGTCCTTCTTGAACAGAATATCGCCCTTGCGATATTTGCGCTCGGTCATGAACGGCTTGAGCCATTCGAGCGAGGTATCGCCTTTCGTGGCGCTGCGGGCCTTCTTCACGAGGACCAGCATTTGCCGGAGGCGATACGCATTGATGGGCACCATCAGGAGATACAACAGGAAGGTCGTGACGGATGCGGTGAGCGCGCCGAACAGGGCGAAGAATGCGCAGCCGATCATGTTGGCGACGCGCAGCGGCACCATGGTCTGCGTCAGCAGCGTGGCGACAAAGAAGATGGCGCCGACCAGGGCAAACATGTTGGCCAGCGTGATATTGTGGAGGAAGATCTCCAGCAGGCGATTGAACAGCGCATCGTAGGTGATGTTGTTGGGGTCGAGGCCAAGTTGGACCAGGATCTTTGCTATCCTGAGATTATCCGTGGCCGCGTCGAGAATTCGATCAAATATTGTCACTGGCTTGCACCGCTATACTTCTTTCTAGCCGCTACACAAAAGAATACAGGCGTATCTCGACGGTTGTACCGCTTCACAGCTCGGCAGGGAAGCGGGCCGGGCGCAGGCACGGGTCACAAATGATTAAAACACGAAGAATCGCGCTGCGCCCTTCGCGCCGGTATCACGGCCGCGCGGAGGGCAATGGCCTACAGCCATCCGACGCGCCGGAAACGCCAGAATAGTCCCATACACACGACCAGGATCGTGCCGACGACGGTGAAGTAACCGTACTCCCACTGCAACTCCGGCATGTTCTTGAAGTTCATGCCGTAGATGCCGGCGATGGCGGTGGGGACGGCGATGATGGCAAGCCATGAAGCGAGTTTCTTGGAGACCGCGGTTTCCTGCGCCTGGCCGACCAGCAGGCTGGCTTCAAAGGCAAATGCAAGCACTTCCCGGAGCGAATTGATCTGCTCCTGAACCGTCCGGACGTGGTCGGTGACATCCCGGAACAGCGGCTGCATGGTGGGCCGAATCATCGGCAGATGGTCATGCTCGAGCCGGCGGCAGACCTCGACCAATGGCCCCACCGCATTGCGCAGGCGCAGCAGGTCGCGACGCAGCAGATAAAGCCGCTCGATCTGCGCGCGTGTCATCGCGCTCGCCAGCACCTGCTCCTCCATCGCCTCGACTTCTTCCTGGATGGTTTCGAGCACCGGCGAATAGTTATCGACGATGAAATCGAGGATGGCATAGAGGATGTAGTCTTCGCCGCGGGCGAGCGCCCGCGGGCAGCTTTCGCAGCGTGCGCGCACCGGCGCGTAGGACGTCGATGCGCCGTGGCGAACCGAGACGAGATATCCTTCACCGACGAAAAGGTGGGTTTCGCCGAATGCGATGCTCTCGCCCACGAGCTGGGCGGTGCGCGCGACGATGAACAGGCCCTCGCCATATTGTTCGATCTTCGGTCGTTGATGGGCGTGATCGGCGTCTTCGATGGCGAGATCGTGCAACTGAAACTGCTGCTGCACGCTCGTCAGGATCGCCATGTCAGGTTCGTGCAGCCCGATCCAGACCACGTGGCCGGGCTTGCTGCGCCAGCTCGCGGCTTCCTCGATGGCGATGTTGGCAACCCGCCGGCCATCGACATAGGCCCCGGCGGCGACCACGCCTTCGGAAGCGACGGGATCGCCGGGCATGACCGCTTGCGACGCGATGTTCATGGTTTCCATCCCTCAATGTTCGTGGCCGAAACCTGTTTCGACGCCGTGTTCTTCGGCGAGGCTAGCACCGGGGAATTCGCGGTCAAACATATGTTCCGCCGCTCGTGTCGGTATGGTCGATGCGCCCTTCGATTCAAAGCAGGTTGCAGGGCTTGGTTCCAGTGCCGCTGGGTCGTTTCAATAGTTGACGCGCGAGAGGAAGATCGCGGCCCTGATCGCGATGAGCCCGGCGAGAGCCCCGCCCAGCAGCAGGGGTCCAAAGGCGCGCAGGCAGAACCGCTTCAGCATTGTATGGCTCGGGGCGGCGGTATCCCGCCGGGCCGACCGACAGGAGGCCGGTTCGAGCTGGCCGCCGGGATGCGTGAGCATCGTCATGTCAAACATCCTGTGAGGGTGGTCAGTCGCTCCCAGGCGCGCGCTGCGAGGCGTTTGAGCGATAGCAGCGGCGCAACGAGCGGATTGCCCATGTCCTGGAGGTCGAGCTCGAACGTGGTGGACGGGTAAATCGTCGCGCATCCGGTCGGCGCGCTGTTTGTCCTTGCAAAGGCCAGCGCTCCGGCCTCGAACAAAAAGAGCCCGCCGATCCGGCCTTTTGCGTCGCGGGCGACCCAAACTCCTTCTTTGTTGCGGCCGATAAAGAACGCTGGAATCGCGTCGCTGATGCAGCCGGGATCGAGCTGCGGAAACGGCTCGCTGTTCGCAGCGGGTGCAGCGGCGATTTGATCAGGACTGTTCAAAGCGATCGCGGCCATGGCGGCCTCCTACGGCTCCGGAGTGCCAGATGTGCCGTCGATGCCATAGGAATGCGAGATGAGCAGGCCGCTCGTCTCATAGGAGACGCATAGGAATTGTCGAGGCAAGACCGGGCCACGGCGGTCCCGGCCGTCACTTATGCGGCGGCTATGAGAGGGAGCGGCAGGTCGCCTCGATTTCCTATGCCACCCGACGCATCTTCAGTCTCAATCGCTCGTGCTGCTGGCCGACCGTGGAGATGCAAGATGGCTCATTTGACTGCGAGTAGTGACTACCGGTTTGGCCGGACTCACGACAGGCGCGTCGGCGTCCGTGCCCGCCGCGGGTTGGGACGCGTCAACGGTTTCCTGAAAAGCCTTATCGAGGCCATCGCCGATTCGAAGATGCGCCGTATCGAGCGCGAACTCGAGCTTCGCGGCTATCGTTACGACCGTTCCAGCCATCATTGGATGCCGTACGATTCCGGTCCAGCCGATACCCGAAAAGTTTGACGGCGGCGGCTTGTGCCGACTCCCAGCCCGATTGTTCGCGTGGAGGATTACATGCGGCAACTTGTTTCTGTTCTGCACCGCGTCGTCGGCGCCGTGGTCACGTTTCTCGGTCCATCATGGGACGGCGGGGTCGTGAAATACCGGCCGGAAGACCACTATATGCGCGGTCCCGGGCCGAAATGGCGCGAGAAGCACAGCCTCTAGAGCAGCCCCTTCCACAGGCCAGGCCGCCGGGTGGCTTGATGAATCGGAGCGACGGCCGGCTTGGCGGCGCCGATCGCCGCGGCAAAGGCCCGCTTGAGACGGTCATCATCGAGCCTGACCAGATAGCGATGCAAGACCGCGGAAGTTGCTTCGTTCGGCTGCAGGATCGCGGCGCAAAGCTCCGCACTGGTGCGGCGGAAAAATGTGAACGCGGTACAGCCATCCTGACGCGGACAGAGTTCGTCGATTTCATGGGCGACCCGAAGCACCGCCAGCCGGTCGGCATTGTCAAGCGTCACGGCAAAGCGCAGCATCGCCAGATGCCAGGCGCGCAACGTGCCGGCAAACCAATCCTTGCCGTGAAGCTCGGACCCCATCCGTGCCATGCCTAAGGTGGGGTCACGGCGTCCTCGCGACCACGAGGCCCGTGCCAGTGCTCGACCGGGCAGGCGATATCCTCACCGTCGATGTCAGCGATTGCGCTTGCGACTTCCGCTTTCGCTTCGTCGGTGAGTTCGGCGATGGGCAGGCGCGTGGCCGGGGACGTCAAGCCGAGCAGGAAAAGTGCATATTTCAGTGCGGCCGGGCTGTCCTTTGTGAGGCAGTTCGTCAGCCGCGACAGGCGGTCGTGCAGGTATCGCGCGGTCTGCGGCCGCGCCAGCCGCCAATTCGAAAACACGGCCTGGCACAATTCCGGCGCGACGTTCGAGAGAATAGAAATGCAACCGTCACCGCCGTTGGCGATGAAGGGCAGCGCGGTCGTGTCCTCGCCGGACAGCAGCCGAAATCCGGCAGGCAGACGTTGTCGCAGGCGCCATGGCCGCGCGAGGTCGCCCGTCGCATCCTTCAACCCGATGAAATGTCTCGAACTGGCGAGCTGCAACAGCGTGTCATCTGACAGTTCGCGCATGGTCCGTGATGGAACGTCGTGCAGGATGATGGGCAACGCGGTCGAAATCGCAATCGCCCTGAAATGCGCCTGAATTCCGGCCTGCGTCGGCTTGTTGTAGTAGGGCACCACCGAAAGCAGCGCGTCGGCGCCGGCCGCTTCGGCGCGCTGCGCTAGTTCGATCGCGTGACTGGTCGAATTGGATCCGGCGCCGGCCACGATGCGGGCGCGGCCTCGCGCGACTTCGGCGGTGGCGCGAACGATGCTTTCCTGTTCCTCAGGTGTCAGCGTCGAGGCTTCGCCGCCGGTTTCGCAGACCACGACGGCGCCGACGCCGGCCTCAATCTGGCGCTCGCAAAGCCTTGCGAGAGCTGCCAGATCGACGGCGCCCTGCTGGTCGAACGGGGTGGGAATGTCGGGTATGTAACCGGCCAGCCAGGAAGCGGACATCTGATCGGCCGGCTATGCAACGCGCCGGACGGCGCTGGCGATGGCAGGCGCCTCGCCCATATCGAGTTCGATCTCACGCGCCAGTTCGATGATGGTCTCGGGATGATGGCCGTTCTCGAACAGCGCATATTTGACGGCTTGCGCACGGCTGACGAACAGGCCGCCATAAAGGCCGCTCTGTTCCTGGGCGACCCATTGGCCGGCCCGGTTCCGGCCGATGAAGACGATGGCAGAGGGGGAGTTACACGAGGGAGGTTCGACGAGCTTCACGTTGGTATTCCTTCATATGAACGCGCCCTCAATATCTTTAGGGCCGGATATGAATGCGAGAGGGGTGGGATCACGATCGCATAGGGGCTGTATAGGATCGCGCGCCGGGTGCTTCACACGGGAGCGGTTCGGACGAAACCGGCGGCGAGGCTGCACAAGGCAGCATAAGCCATCAATTCATCCCAGTGATTGAGGACCGTGTCGAACGGCGGCTCGCGCCGCATCGCGCCGACAATGCCGCTGAGGATGGCGGCCATCCACAGCAACGCGACGAGGCTTCGTTCGAATCCAATGCTGCCAAACGCGGCGAAAGCCGTGAGAATGGCCATGCGCAGGAAGAAGCGAACCAGAACCTGGATCGATTTCAGTTCGTGCGGCAGGTTTGGAAGCTGCGCCAAGGCGGCAGACTCTTTTATATATTACGGATCCCGACTGGAGCGGCGACGCTGTCGCGTCATGCGAAATTGTCGCTCAGGACCGGCTCGTAAAATGGGTCTGTCCTGTGCGGCACAAAGGGGACGCTGCTGCGGGCCGCCGGTGCGCCGATCCGCTTGGCCTCGACGAAGGCGCTGAGGATCGCGAGTGCGAGATCGGCGTGGCGGCCCTCGGCCGATTGATCGAGCCAGTCCGGCAATTCGCGCTCGCGCGACAACGCGCAATGCCATTCGCCCTCATCATAGGCGATGCGGCGAAGCTGCCATTGCGGCAGTTCCAGCTCGATCAGCGCCAATGCGGCATCGGTCCAGGCGCCGGACTGGATCAGCCGCTCGATGCGGGCGGTCCTGGCGCTCTGGCCGGTGGACGGAAAGCGCCGGCAGGTCAGGCTGATGATGTCGGACAGGAACTCCGCGGTCACGGCGTAGGCGTTGTGAAGCCGATCACCGAGATCAGCGGGGTTCTGGGATTGTGCAAGGATTGACATGGCGTGATCTCACTCATGGCATGGCTGACATGGGCAGCCACCTTGCCAAGGTGGGTCGAAACGCCGTTTGAAAACGAGGTGGGACGAGGGACGGAGATATAGGGATTTCATAAGTGCGGGAGCGATGCTGCCGCACTCTCTATCCGCGTCGTCCCGACGAAGACCGGGACCCATAGCCATCGTCCGGAATTATGCCGGGACGACGGCACTTATGAGATTCCTATAACGTCGCCATGGCCCCCATCTCGAAAACCTATGCGCCGGGTGGCACTTCAGCCGTCCAGAGCGAGGCCATTCGTTCGGCCCGCGATTTCGCACAGGAACATCCCATGCTGGACATTGTCATGCTGGCGCTTGGCGCAGGCTTCTTCCTGGCAGGCATTGGTTACGCTTATGCCTGCGAACGACTCTAGATTTTGCCGCGTTTTCCTGACGCGAACCGGTACCCGCCCCTGGATCAAGTCCGAGGGCATGCTTCGCTCGAAAACGTTACGGAGGGTAAGGCCATGATCTTCGATTACTCGCTTGCCGGGCTCGTGTCGCTGGGCCTGCTGTTCTACCTGACCTACGCGCTGCTGCGGCCCGAGCGCTTCTGAGCGCCATGATTACGCTGGTCGAAGTCGTTCTGGCGTTCATCGTCACCTCGGCGATCCTGATCGCGCTCATTCACCTGCTACTGCCCGCAAAGAAATCCTAGGGGTTCACGACCATGACCATCATCGGCTGGATTCAAATTCTGCTCTATTGCGCCATCGTGGTCGCCCTCGCCAAGCCGCTCGGCTGGTACATGACCCGCGTGTTCAACGGCGAGTCAACTTTCCTGTCACCGGTATTGCGCCCGGTCGAGCGGGGGCTGTACTGGATCGGCGGCGTCGACGAGAAGCGCGAGCAACATTGGCTGACCTATACGGTCGCGATGCTGCTGTTCCATGTCGGTGGCTTCCTCGTCATTTATGGATTGATGCGGCTGCAGGCGCTGTTGCCGTTCAATCCGCAGGACCAATCCGCGGTCGCCGCGGACCTTTCCTTCAACACCGCGATCTCCTTCATCACCAACACCAACTGGCAGAACTACGGCGGCGAAAGCACGCTGTCCTATCTGGTGCAGATGCTGGGCCTGACGCACCAGAACTTCCTGTCGGCGGCGACCGGTATCGCGCTCGCGGTGGCGGTGATCCGCGGTTTCTCGCGCTCCTCGATGCGTACCATCGGCAATTTCTGGGTCGACGTGACGCGTGGCACGCTCTATGTGCTGCTGCCGATCTGTGTCGTCTATACGCTGTTCCTGGTCTGGCAGGGCATGCCGCAGACGTTAGGTGCCTATGTCGAGGCCACGACGCTGGAGGGCGCCAAGCAGACCATCGCGGTCGGCCCGGTCGCCTCGCAGGTCGCGATCAAGATGCTGGGCACCAATGGCGGCGGCTTTTTCAACGCCAATGCCGCGCACCCCTTCGAGAACCCCACCGCGCTGTCGAACTTCGTGCAGATGCTCTCGATCTTCGTGATCGGTGCGGCCATGACCAACGTGTTCGGCCGCATGGTAGGCAACCAGCGCCAGGGCTTTGCGATCCTCGCCGTGATGGGCGTGCTGTTCCTCGCCGGCGTCGCCGTCACCTATTGGGCCGAGGCCGGCGGCACGTCGGCCATGCATGCGCTGGGGCTCACCGGCGGCAACATGGAAGGCAAGGAAGTCCGGTTCGGCATCGTCGCCTCCAGCCTGTTTGCCGTCATCACCACGGCGGCCTCCTGCGGCGCGGTCAACGCCATGCATGATTCATTCACCGCGCTCGGCGGCATGATTCCGCTGATCAACATGCAGCTCGGCGAGATCATCGTCGGCGGCGTCGGTGCCGGCCTCTATGGCATGCTGCTGTTCGTCGTGCTGGCGATCTTCGTCGCCGGCCTGATGGTCGGCCGCACGCCGGAATATGTCGGCAAGAAGATCGAGGCGCGCGAGGTCAAGATGGCGATGCTCGCGATCCTGGTGCTGCCTTTGATGTATCTCGGCTGGACCGCGGTGGCCGTGGTGTTTCCGCCGGCCGTGGCGTCGATGGCCAATGCCGGGCCGCACGGTTTTACCGAGGTGCTCTATGCCTATACCTCGGCGACCGGCAATAATGGTTCGGCCTTCGGCGGCCTCACCGGCAATACCCTGTTCTACAATCTGACGCTCGCAAGTTCGATGTTCGTCGGCCGTTTCTTCATGATCGTTCCGGCGATGGCCATGGCGGGCTCGCTGGCGGCCAAGAAGGCGATCCCGGCATCGGCCGGCACGCTGCCGACCACCGGCGGCCTGTTCGTCGGCCTCGTCGTCGGCGTCATCCTGATCATCGGCGGTCTGACCTTCTTCCCGGCGCTGGCGCTCGGGCCGATCGTCGAGCACCTCGCGATGAATGCCAACACCCTGTTCTGATCGATCCCTCTTCGGAGCTACGTCCATGGAAACCACAAGACTGCAGAAAAAAGTGACGGCCTCGACGATGCTCGACCCGAAGATCCTCGTGCCGGCCATCAAATCGTCGTTCGTCAAGCTCGATCCGCGGCTGATGATCAAGAGCCCCGTGATGTTCGTGGTCGAGATCGTGGCTGCTCTGACGACCGTGATCTTCCTGCGCGATCTCGTGACCGGAGGCTCAAATCTCGGATTCACGTTCCAGATCATCCTGTGGCTGTGGTTCACGGTGCTGTTCGCCAATTTTGCCGAGGCGGTGGCCGAAGGCCGCGGCAAGGCGCAGGCGGAATCGCTGAAGAAGACCCGTACCGAGAGCCAGGCCAAGCTGCTGACGGGTTCGGACAAGACGTTTCGTCTGGTGCCCGGCACCGCGCTCAAGGTCGGCGATATCGTGCTGGTCGAGGCCGGCGACAATATCCCGAGCGACGGCGAGGTGATCGAAGGCGTCGCCTCCGTCAATGAGGCCGCGATAACAGGTGAGTCCGCGCCCGTGATCCGGGAATCCGGCGGCGACCGCTCGGCGGTGACCGGCGGCACCCAGGTGCTGTCGGACTGGATCCGCGTCCGCATCACCGCGGCGCAAGGCTCGACCTTCATCGATCGCATGATCCGGCTGGTGGAAGGCGCCGAGCGGCAAAAGACGCCGAACGAGATCGCGCTCAATATCCTGCTCGCGGGCCTTACCATCATCTTCGTGTTCGCGACCGTGACGATCCCGAGCTACGCGGCCTATGCGGGCGGCTCGATCTCGGTGGTCGTGCTGGTGGCGCTGTTCGTGACGCTGATCCCGACCACCATCGGCGCGCTGTTGTCGGCGATCGGTATCGCCGGCATGGACCGCCTGGTGCGCTTCAATGTGCTGGCGATGTCCGGCCGCGCGGTGGAAGCCGCCGGCGACGTCGACACGCTGCTGCTCGACAAGACCGGAACCATCACGCTCGGCAACCGCCAGGCAACCGCGTTCCGGCCCGTCCGCGGCGTCACCGAGCAGGAGCTGGCGGATGCCGCGCAACTGGCCTCGCTGGCGGATGAGACCCCCGAGGGACGCTCGATCGTCGTGCTGGCCAAGGAAAAGTACAACATCCGCAGCCGCGACATGAAGGAGCTCGCCGCGACTTTCGTGCCCTTCACCGCGCAAACCCGCATGAGCGGCATCGATGCGGGTTCGTCTTCGGTCCGCAAGGGTGCGGTGGAGGCGATCCTGAACTATATCGGCGGCGGTACGGCGCAAACCATGTCGTCCGGCAACACCGTTCGTGCCCTCCAGAGCGGAGTCTTGACGGAAGCTGGCCGCGAGATCCAGGCCATCGCCGACGGTATTGCCAAGGAAGGCGGTACGCCGCTTGCCGTTGCCAAGGACGGGCGTCTGCTCGGCGTCATTCACCTCAAGGATATCGTCAAGGGCGGCATCCGCGAACGCTTTGCCGAACTGCGCCGCATGGGCATCCGCACCGTGATGATCACCGGCGACAACCCGATGACGGCAGCGGCGATCGCGGCCGAAGCCGGCGTCGACGACTTTCTGGCCCAGGCCACCCCTGAGGACAAGCTGAAGCTGATCCGCGACGAGCAGGCCAAGGGCAAGCTGGTGGCGATGTGTGGCGACGGCACCAACGACGCGCCGGCGCTGGCGCAGGCCGATGTCGGCGTCGCCATGAATACCGGCACGCAGGCCGCCCGCGAGGCCGGCAACATGGTCGACCTCGATTCCAACCCCACCAAATTGATCGAGGTGGTCGAGATCGGCAAGCAGCTGTTGATGACGCGCGGCGCGCTGACCACGTTCTCGATCGCCAACGACGTCGCAAAATATTTCGCGATTATCCCGGCGATGTTCCTGGCGTTCTATCCGCAGCTCGAGGTGCTCAATGTCATGCATCTGGCAAGCCCGCAAAGCGCGATCCTGTCGGCGATCATCTTCAATGCGCTTGTCATCATCGCGCTGATCCCGCTGGCGCTGAAAGGCGTGGCCTATCGCGCCGTCGGCGCCGGCGCACTGCTGCGCCGCAACCTGCTGGTCTACGGCGTCGGCGGCATCATCATTCCCTTTATCGGCATCAAGGCGATCGACCTCGTGGTCGCGGCCTTGAACCTGGCCTGAGGAGACACACCATGCTTCGCGAAATTCGCCCCGCCATCCTCCTGCTGCTCCTGCTGACGGCCATCACGGGTCTTGCCTATCCGCTCGCGATGACCGCAATCGCCGGCGTGATCTTTCCGAGGCAAGCGCAGGGCAGCCTGATCGAGAAAGACGGCAAGGTGATCGGGTCAAGCCTGATCGGGCAGGAGTTCAAGGACGACAAATATTTCCATGGCCGCCCCTCGGCGACTTCGGCGCCGGACCCGGCCGATGCCAGCAAGACGGTGTCGGCGCCCTATAACGCCGCCAATTCCGGTGCCTCCAATCTCGGGCCGACCAGCAAGGCCTTGGCCGACCGGGTCAAGGAGGACGTCGAGAAACTGAAGGCCGAAAACCCCGGCGCCGCCGTCCCCGCCGATCTCGTGACCACCTCGGGCAGCGGGCTCGATCCGGACATTTCGCCCGACGCGGCGCTGTTTCAGGTGCCGCGGGTGGCCAAGGCGCGGGGCATGGCGGAAGCCCGGGTCCGCCAGCTGGTCACGGAGCACACCCAGGGCCGCCTGGCTGGATTGCTCGGTGAGCCCAGGGTTAACGTCCTGGCGCTCAATCTGGCGCTGGACGCCGGCGCTTCGAAGTGAGGGGAGCTAGGCTGGCCGCGATGCGATGACTATATTGCCGCATGGCAAATCAGCGCCACGATCTTGAGAAACGACCCTCGCCGGACGCGCTGCTGGAAGCCGCCCGGCGCGAGAGCGATCCCACCGGAAAGCTGAAGATCTTCGTCGGTGCCGCCCCCGGCGTCGGCAAGACCTATGAGATGCTGCAGAGCGCGCATGCCAAGGTCAAGGCCGGGCTGGATGTCGTCGTGGGCGTCGTCGAGACCCACGGGCGGGCGGAGACCGAGGCGCTGCTGGCAGGGCTTGAAGTGCTGCCGCGCAAGCGGCTGGCCTACAAGGACCAGACGCTGGAGGAAATGGACCTCGACGCGCTGATTGCGCGCCGCCCGCAAATTGCCCTGGTCGACGAGCTGGCGCATACCAATGCGCCCGGCAGCCGCCATCCCAAGCGCTATCTCGACGTCGAGGAATTGCTCTCCCATGGCATCGACGTCTACACGGCGGTCAATATCCAGCACATCGAAAGCCTCAACGACGTCGTTGCGCAGATCACGCATGTGCGGGTGCGCGAGACCGTGCCGGACACCGTGTTCGACCGCGCCGACGCCATCGAGCTGATCGACCTCACGCCCGATGATTTGATCCAGCGGCTCAAGGAGGGCAAGGTCTATGTCCCCAAGCAGGCCGAACGCGCGCTGGAGCATTATTTCTCGCCGGGCAATCTGACCGCGCTGCGCGAGCTCGCCCTGCGGCGGACCGCCGAGCGGGTCGACGAGCAATTGCTCAACCATATGCAGGCCAATGCCATTGCCGGGCCCTGGGCCGCCGGCGAGCGCATCCTGGTTTGTCTGAGCGAGGATCCGCGTGCGGCGGGCCTCGTGCGCTATACCAAGCGGCTGGCGGACCGGCTGCATGCGCCATGGACCGCCATCTGCATCGAGACAAGGCGCAGCCTGCAACTGACCGACGAGCAGCGCGACCGGCTGGCGGACACCCTGCGCCTGGCCGAATCGCTGGGCGGCGAGGCCATCACCATTCCCGGCGTCGGACGCCGCATTGCCGATGACATCGTCCAGTTCGCGCAAGCCAACAACGTGACCCAGATCATCATCGGCAAGTCGACGCGTTCGCTGTGGTTCGAGCTCACGCGCGGCTCTGTCGTGCACGATCTGGTGCGGCGCGCCGGCAATATCACCGTCAACGTCATCGCCGGCGACGAACTCGCATCCGAGCCGGTTCCCAAAAAGACGGTGCGCACGGCCGAACGGCGCGAGCCGTTCGATCCGGTTCCCTACGCGATATCCCTGCTGTTCGTCGCCATGGCGCTCGGGGCCGGTCTGCTGGTTCATCCGCGGCTCGGCATCGAGAATGTCGATCTCATCTTCCTGACCGCCGTGGTCGGGGCCGCCGTCCGCTACGGTCTGCTGCCGTCGCTGCTCGCAAGCGTGGTGGCGTCGCTCTGCTACAATTTCTTCTTCCTGCCGCCGGTCTACACCTTCACGATCACCGATCCGACCAATGTTGCCGCCTTCTTCTTCTTCATGCTGATCGCGATCCTGGTTTCCAACGTCGCAGCAAGGGTGCGCACCCAGGCTGTGACAGCGATGGGCCGGGTCCGCACCACGGAATCGCTCTATGCCTTCTCCCGCAAGCTGGCGGGCACCGCGACGCTCGATGACGTGTTGTGGGCGACCGCCTACCAGACGGCGCTGATGCTGAAGGTGCGCGTGGTGCTGCTGTTGCCGGAGGACGGCATCATTACGGTCAAGGCGGGCTACCCGCCCGAGGACCAGCTCGACAAGGCCGATCTTGCCGCCGCCAACTGGGCATGGGGCAACGACCGCGCCGCAGGGCGCGGCGCCGACACGCTGCCGGGCGCCAAGCGCCTGTTCCTGCCGATGCGCACCGGACGCGGGCCGATCGGCGTCATCGGCATCGATGACGACAAGACCGGGCCGCTGCTCACCCCGGATCAGCGCCGCCTGCTCGATGCCCTGATGGATCAGGGCGCGCTGGCGATCGAACGGGTGCTGCTGGTGGAGGACATGGACCGCGTCAAGCGGTCCGTGGAGTCGGATCG
Source organism: Hyphomicrobiales bacterium (assembly GCA_017305715.1). GTDB lineage: Bacteria > Pseudomonadota > Alphaproteobacteria > Rhizobiales > Xanthobacteraceae > Bradyrhizobium. The sequence continues at coordinate 102,286 of JAFKKG010000012.1, forward strand.
GCTTCGTTCGGCATTGTTGACCTCGATCTCGCACGATCTCAAGACGCCGCTCGCCTCGGTACTCGGCGCCGCGAGCATGATGCGGGACCTCGACAGCGGCCTGAGCGATGTCGAGAAGCGGGATCTGCTGGCAACCGTGATCGACGAGTCCGAGCGGCTCAACCGCTTCATCGCCAATCTGCTCGACATGACCAAGCTGGAATCCGGTGCCGTGGTGCCGAATACGGCGCTGCATGACATCGGCGAAATCGTTGGCAGCGTGCTGCGGCGCGCCAGCAAGATTCTCGGAAACCACAAGATCTCGCTCGAGCTTGCCGCGGACCTGCCGATGCTGCAGCTCGATGCGGTGCTGTTCGAGCAGGTGCTGTTCAATTTGCTGGACAATGCGGCGAAATACGCACCGGCCGATACCACGATCTCGATCAGGAGTTCGCGGGACCGGAATTTTGTATCGCTGCAAATTCTCGACGAGGGCGATGGTATTCCGCCCACGGAGCTGGAAATGATATTCGACAAATTCCACCGCGCGCAGAAGGGCGACCACGTGCGCCCCGGCACTGGCCTCGGCCTTGCGATTTCGCGGGGCTTTGTCGAGGCCATGCATGGTACGATTTCGGCCGCCAACCGCGCTGACCGGAGTGGCGCCGTGCTGACCGTCCGCTTGCCGATCCCGGCAGCCTCAGATGCACTGGACACCGCCGCATGAGTGCCGCACCGATCAAGGTCCTGGTGATCGACGATGAGCCGCCGATCCGCAAGCTGTTGCGGATGGGATTGACCACGCAGGGTTACGAGATCCTGGAAGCCTCCAACGGGAAAATCGCGCTGGAAAAGCTCGCCGAGGGGCCGGCATTGATCATCCTCGATCTCGGCTTGCCCGATATCCAGGGCCATGAATTGCTGCGCATGATCCGCGGGCGCAACGACAGCGTGCCGATCGTGGTGCTGTCGAGCCGCGGCGACGAGGCCGGCAAGGTGCAGGCGCTCGACCTCGGCGCCGACGATTATCTGACAAAGCCGTTCGGGATGGACGAGTTGCTGGCGCGGATGCGCGCCGCGTTGCGGCACCAGTTGCAGGTGCAGGGCGAGCGCCCGGTGTTTCGTGCCGGCGATCTCTCGGTCGATCTGGTGCGCCGTATCGTCAAGGTCGGTGACAAGGACGTCAAGCTGTCGCCCAAGGAATATGAACTGCTGCGCGTGCTGGTGCAGCACGCCGGCAAGGTGCTGACCCATCGTTTCCTGCTCAAGGAACTGTGGGACGAACTGACCGACGCGCAATATCTGCGCGTCTATGTGCGTCAGCTCCGGCAGAAGATCGAGGCCGATCCGGAGCGCCCGCAATTCGTTTTGACCGAAACCGGCATAGGCTATCGGCTGCGCGCGCCGGATTGAGGGTCGGTGCAGGCCTGGAGTTGTGATGAAGATTTCCGATCTGCTATCGCCAGCCGACGTCCTGATTGACGTTCGGACTTCGAACAAGCGGTCGCTGCTGGAGCAATTGGCGGCCAATGCCGCGGCCAGCCTCGGTCTGCCTGTCGAACAGGTGACGTCCCATCTTCTGAAGCGGGAGGAGCTGGGTTCGACGGGGACGGGCAATGGTATCGCCATTCCTCATGCCCGGCTGCCGGGTTTGAAGCGGCCCCATGGGCTACTTGCGAAGCTGAAGCAGGGCATCGAGTTCGAGGCCATCGACGGACGGCCGGTGGACGTGGTGTTCGTCCTGTTGCTGCCAGCGGCGGTCGAGAACGAAGCGCTCACGGCGCTGGCGCTGGTGGCCCGGACGCTGAGATCGCCGGATACGCTGGTGCGATTGCGGGGTGCGAAGAATCCGGCCGAACTCCATGCCGCGCTGACGCGGGGGTAGTGGCGGGCGCGGGAACCTTCATGCCATGCGGCGATTATTTTCCCGAAACGCGGGAGGATATTCCATGGCGAAATACTCAAAAAAGGCTTCTGCCGACGTCGAGCGCGCGATGAAGAAGCGCAAGGCCGGCACCTTGAAGAGCGGCCGATCGGGCAGGACGGTGAAGAGCAGGAAGCAGGCGATTGCGATCGGCCTTTCCGAGGCGCGGGCCAAGGGCAAGAAGGTGCCGAAGCAGGCGGCCAAGAAGAAGGCGAGCAAGAAGAAGACGGCGAAGAAGCGTAAGGCGAGGAAGTAATACTCTCTCCGCGTCATTGCGAGGAGCACTTGCGACGAAGCAATCCATCTATCCGTTTTGCCGGGCGATGGATTGCTTTGCTGCGCTCGCAATGACGGCGAGAGAGTTCAGCCCGCCTTGCGAGCCCTGGCCGCTGACCGATGCGCTTTCCTGGCCGCGCGCCGCTGTGGCGCCCGCCGCGATGCCGGGGCGCTGGTTCGCCGCTTTGCAGCGCTCTTGCCCTTCAGGCTCTGCTTCAGCGCATCCATCAGATTGATGACGTTGTCCGGCTTCTCCTCGCGCGGGGTGGCCTTGATCGGTTTGCCTGATGCCTTGCGACGTACCAGCGCCTTTAGCGCATTCTCGTATTCGTCCTTGAACTTGGAGGGATCGAAATGGGCCGCCTTGGTATCCAGGATATGGCCGGCCAGTTCGATCATGTCCTTTGAAATCCTGGGGTTCTTGATGTCATCGAAATAGCTGTCCTCGTCGCGCAGCTCGTAGGGGTATCGCAGCGTGGTGCCGAGCAGGCCCTTGCCGAGCGGCTCGATCGCGATGACATGCTCGCGGTTGGTCAGCACGATCCGCGCCAGCGCGACGCGGTCCTGGTCCTTCATGGCGTCGCGGATCACGGCAAAGGCGTCGATGCCGGCCTTGCCGTCCGGGACAATGTAATAGGGGTTGTTGAGATAGCGCTTGTCGATCTCGTCACGGGGCACGAAACTGTCGATGTCGATGGTGTGGTTGCTCTCGATCTGGACCGCTTCCAGCTCCTCCTTCTCGATCTCGACATATTCGCCTTTTTTCAGCTCGTAGCCGCGGCCTTTCTGGTCGCCCTCGACGACGTCGCCGGTTTCACTGTCGACCATCTGCTGCTTCAGCCGGTTGCCGGTTTCGGTGTTGATCATGTGGAATCGGGTTTTCTCGGCCGAGGTCGAGGCCGGGTACAGCGCCACAGGGCACGACACCAGCGACAGCTTGAGAGAGCCTTTCCAATAGGCGCGAGGGGCCATTACCATCTCCGGGGGACATTTTGGGTTTGGAACTTCAACGGGTAGTATGGGTTTTGGTTCCTGTTGCTGCTGTGCACGCGGATGTGAGGCTTGATCGTGTCGCTACGAAATCTGAGCACGTACCGGAAGAAGCGGGATTTCGAAAAGACCAATGAGCCTTCCGGCGACGTCGAGGTGGCGCCGTCAAAGCAGCGGCGGTTCGTGATCCAGAAGCATGATGCGACCCGGCTGCATTACGACCTGCGGCTGGAGTTCGACGGCGTCTTCAAGTCGTGGGCGGTGACGCGCGGTCCCTCGCTCGATCCGAGCGATAAGCGCCTCGCGGTCGAAGTGGAGGACCATCCGCTGGACTACGGCGATTTCGAAGGCACGATTCCGAATGATCAATATGGCGGCGGCACGGTACAGCTCTGGGATCGCGGCTATTGGGAATCCGAGGATCCCGATCGCGGCTTCAAGAAGGGCGATCTGAAATTCACCCTGCACGGCGAGAAGCTGCATGGCAGCTGGGTGCTGGTGCGGATGAAGGGCGACCGCTATGGCGGCAAGCGCACCAATTGGTTGCTGATCAAGCACCGCGACGAATTCGTCAGGCAAGGCGAGGACAACGACATTCTCGAGGAGGACAAATCGGTCGCATCCGGCCGATCGATGGACGAGATTGCGAAGGGCAAAGGGCGCGCACCAAAGCCGTTCATGCTGGCCAGGGGCGGCAAGCCCAAGGCCGATGCGGTGTGGCAATCGAACCGCGGCGAAGCCGCGGAGGCGCGGGCGAAGGGCAAGGCGGCATCACGTCCCGCGCTCCAGGGGATGGTCGAGCCGAAGGCGCGCGCTCCTGCGAAGGCGAGGAAGGTCACGGCCATCCCGGACTTCGTCGCGCCACAGCTTTGCGCCTCCGTCGAGCGTCCGCCCAATTCGGACGGCTGGTGTCACGAGATCAAGTTCGACGGCTACCGCGTGCAGCTTCGGGTCGAGGATGGCAGCGTTGCGCTGAACACCCGTAAAGGCCTGGACTGGGCCGAGAAGTTTGGCGCCATCGCCCGGGAGGCGAAATCGCTTCCCGATGCCTTGATCGACGGCGAAGTCTCGGCGCTCGATGGCCACGGCGTGCCACACTTCTCGACGTTGCAGGCGGCGCTATCGGAGGGCAAGACGGATGCCCTGATCTTCTTTGCGTTCGACCTGCTGTTTTTGGGCGATGAGGATCTGCGCGGCCTGCCGCTCAGGGAGCGCAAGGCGCGCCTGAAGCAGTTGCTGGAGACACGAAAGAGCAACGGCAAACGCATCCGCTACGTCGATCATTTCGAGGAACGTGGCGATAGGGTGATGCAATCGGCCAGCAAATTGTCGCTCGAAGGCATCATCTCGAAGAAACTCGACGCACCCTATCATTCCGGCCGTTCGGAGAGCTGGACCAAAACCAAGATACGCGCCGGGCAGGAAGTCGTGCTCGGCGGCTGGAAAACCACCAACGGCAAATTCCGTTCGCTGATGGCCGGCGTCCATCGCGGCGGGGAACTGGAATTTGTCGGTATCGTCGGCACCGGCTTCGGCGCGGATACGGTCCGGCGCATCATGCCGGCGCTGAAAGCGGCGAGTTCCAGCAAGAGTCCGTTCGGCGGCAAGAATGCCCCGAAAAAGACCCGCGATGTGCATTGGCTGAAGCCTGAACTGGTCGCCGAGATCGAGTTCGCCGGCTGGACCGATGGCGGCAATATCAGGCAGGCGGCGTTCAAGGGGCTCCGGCAGGACAAGCCTGCGGATGAGGTTGAGGCAGAGAGGCCTGTCATGACCAAGCAAGCAAAACCGTTGATCAGGTCCGCCACCTCGTCGGCCAAGAAATCCGCCGAAGTGATGGGCGTCGTCATCTCCAAGCCCGACAAGGCGCTATGGCCGGACGGCGGCGACGGCAAGGCGGTGACAAAACTCGATCTCGCCAAATATTTCGAGGCGGTAGGCGAATGGATGATCGGCCACATCAGGGGACGGCCGTGCTCCGTGCTGCGCGCGCCCGACGGCATCAAGGGCGAGACGTTCTTCCAGCGCCACGCCATGCCGGGCAAATCGGAATTGTTGTCGCTCACCAAGGTTTCGGGCGACCGCAAGCCGTATCTGCAGATCGACCGCATCGAGGGCCTCGCGGCCGTGGCCCAGAGCGGCGGGCTGGAGCTGCATCCCTGGAATTGCGCGCCGGATGCGCCCGACGTGCCGGGCCGGTTGGTGTTCGACCTCGATCCCGCGCCGGACGTCGAATTTGCCGACGTGATCGAGGCCGCCAAGGAGATGCGGCAGCGGCTGACGGCGGTGGGTCTCGAAAGCTTCTGCAAGACCACCGGCGGCAAGGGGCTGCACGTGGTGACGCCGTTGCTTCACGGCGCCAAAGACAAGGTGACGTGGAAGGAGGCCAAGGCGTTCGCGCAGGCCGTCTGCCAATGGATGGCCAATGACGATCCCGAGCGCTATCTGCTCAACATGTCGAAGAAACAGCGCACGGGCAAAATCTTCCTCGACTATTTGCGCAATGACAGGCTCTCCACCGCGGTCGCCGTATTGTCGCCGCGCGCGCGCGACGGCGCCACCGTATCGATGCCGCTGACCTGGGCGCAGGTGCGCGGCGATCTCGATCCGAAGAAATACACCGTGCGCACCGTCCCGGCGCTGCTGGCCAAAACCAAGGCATGGCAGGGCTATGACGACGCCGCAGCGTCGATCAAGGCGGCGGTGAAGAAGCTGGCGGGGAAGTAGGGTGGGCAAAGCGAAGCGTGCCCACCCTCTTGTCTTGTGAGAAATGGAGGTGGGCACGGCGCAGTTGCGCCTTTGCCCACCCTACGATTTATGGTCCTACAGCTTCCCAAGCAGCAGCAGTATCAGCAGGATGACGACGATGAGGCCGAGGCCGCCGCCGCCATAATAACCGGTGCCGTAGAACGGCCCGCCGCCGATGCCGGAAAAACCGCCCAGTAGCGCGATAATGAGAATGATCAGGATAATTGTGCCGATTGACATGTAGTTCTCCTCAGCCCGGTATGGGGGCGCCTGTCTGCTCTGCCTTCACGCAAAAAAACAAATGGGAACTGTGAAAGTTCCGCTTTTTGCGGCGCCATATTGAGTCTGGCCCTTCCTTTCGAAGGGAACGGAATTACATCTGGTGGAACAGACCTCAAGGATTTTGCCGATGTCCGCACCTCTCGTCGTTTCGATCCCACACAGCCTCGGCCGCGAAGAGGCGATGCGCCGCCTCAAGACGGGATTGTCGCGCGCCGCGTCGAGCGTGCCGGTCCTCAGCGTCGATGAGGAGCGGTGGGAAGATAACCGGATGGTCTTTCGCGTTCGCGCGCTCGGGCAGGCGGCCGCGGGACATGTCGATGTCGCCGACGATCACGTGAAGGTGGAAGTCGTGCTGCCGTGGTTGCTGCAGCGGTTTGCCGAAGCCGCACAGGCCGCGATCCGAAGCCGCGGCAATCGGTTGCTGACCAAGAGCTAAGCGCGTTTGCGCTTTGTCGCCGGCTTCGCGGCACCATGATATCGGGCCTTCAGCACGGCCACCGGCAGATGGCCGAGCAGGTCGGAAAGCCGCAGTTGCGAGGCATCGGCGTCGGCAAAGCCCTCTATCGCATAACCGCTGACATTCAGGGCCGCATCGTAGCTTTCCGGGCGAGGCCAGGCCCGGCCATTGTCGGTGAACGGTGCCAGCGACCGCGCGGCGACGATGATCGCGGCATCGCGGCGATGCCGGCGCGCGAAGGCGATAAAGTGATCGCGATGCGGGCCGGTGACATCCATCGGCTGATAATCGCCGTTGGTGAAGACATCAGCCAGTTCGGTCCGCAGTTTGAGCAGATGCCGCGTCCAGGCCAGTTTCAGTTGGCCGCTGGGCCAATCCTGCGCCAGACGATCCCAGTCCGGGGTCTCCAGTGAAGCCAGCACGCGCGATCGCTCGGCAAAATCGACCGGGCGCCGATTATCAGGATCGACCAGCGAAAGATCCCAAAATTCGGTGCCCTGATAGAAGTCCGGCACGCCCGGCATGGTTGCCTTCAGCGTGATCTGGCTCAGCGCGTTCAAGGCGCCGAGCAGCGCCACGCGCCGCGCCAGCCCGTCAAGCGAATCCAGAAATTCCGCCGCAACCGACCGGTCCAGAATCCGCGCGATGAAGCGCGCTACCCCGTTCTCATAGGCGTCATGCGGATTGAGCCAGCTGGTTTCCTCCTTGCCCTCGCGCGCGGCCTTCAGCGCATAGGCCTGCATGCGATCCAGCAGGGAATCGTCGTCCTTCTGCCATGCGCCCAGCAGCGCCTGATAGAGCATGTATTCGAATGTCGCCGACGGCGCGCGCATGTCCCCCTCGATCAGCAGATGGGGCGCATTGAGAACCTTCCAGCGTGCCACCGTGCTGGTCCATTCGCCTGATATTTCCGACAGCGCCATGATGCGGGCGCGGGCATCTTCGCCCCGCTTGGTGTCATGCGTGGCGGTCGCCGTCATGCCATACGGCCATTCCCTGGCGCGGGTCAGCATCATCCGGTGAAAGCCGTCGACCGAGAGCGCCCTGGCGGCCGGATCGCCCCCGACCTCGTTGAGGGCCAGCAGGCGGTGGTAGCGATAGAATGTCGTATCCTCGAGCGATTTGGCCATCATCGGTCCGGTGAATTGCTGCACCTTCAGCGCAAACCGCCGCACGCGCGGGGCGCTGTGCGGCGGCCGGCCGGGCCCGAGCAGATCCATGGTCAGGGTGTCGCGCAGGAAATCGAAGATGCCGTCGTCGGCCGCGAACCAGTCGGCGCGGGCCTTTTCGATCGTCTGCGCGATCAGCGCGCGGTCATGGGCGGTCGGGCCCGACGACGTCAGGTAAGTGCGATAGACCGGAAAGTGCAGCACATAGAGTTCGAGCGCCTGCCGCAGGCTGTCGGCGGAATAGTCGCGCGTCGAGTAATGCCCGCTGGCGATCCGCGCCAGGAGGCGCGTCAGCACCGTGAATTCGCTGGTCAGCAGGGTTTCCAGCACCCGGCGTTTGGCTTCCTTCAGGATCGGTTCGAGTTTTGGCGACTGGCTGCTGATCTGGCGGAAGATTTCGCCGAGCGGCTCCAGCCCGTCGCCGTCGACCAGCACCTGCGTGATCGCGTTCATCCACTCATAGCCGGTGGTGCCGTGAACGCCGCTGAAGGCAGGCAGCTTTTCGTCTTCGCCGAGAATTTTTTCGATCACCATATAGAAGGGCTTGGTACCCTGCGCCGCACGGATCAGGCGGCGCAGGCGCTGAAAATACTGTGCGGGATCGCGCAGGCCGTCGATGTGGTCGAGCCGCAGGCCCTGCAGTTTGCCGTCGGCGATCAGCCGTTTGACCAACCGGTGGGTCGCCTCGAAAGTGCCGGCATCCTCGACGCGCAATCCGGCCAGCGAATTGACGTCGAAAAAGCGACGATAATTGATGTCGCTGGAAGCCAGCCGCCAGTGGCCGAGCTTGTAATGCTGCCGTTCGAGGAGATGATGCAGCGCCAGCGTCTGCGCGGGGCGATCCGGTCCGGAGCGGTAGGCGTCCAGCCCGCGTGCGATGATTTCCGCAGCGCCCGCGATCGCCCGCAGCCCGGCCTTGAAGGCGGGAGCTTCCTTGCGGTTGGGGTGGCGGAGGCCGTGATAGCGCGAGGCCAGGGCAAGGATGTCTTTGCCGGCAGCACCATCCTCGGCGTCGGCCTGCCTGACGATGGCGCGCAGGATTTCGCTATAGCGCTCGGGTGCGATCGGCAGCCGATGCTCGAAATACCAGGCGGAAAAGCTGCCTTCATTGGCGTCGTAGCGCAGCTCGATCTCGCCGCTCTCCAGCGCCTGACCATAGGACGAGCCGATGATCGGCAGCAGCACGCCGCCGCGGGCGCGATACGGCAACAGCTCCCAGTCGATGTCGAAAGACACCGCATGCGGAGAGGCCTGGCCCCATTCCAGCACGTCGAGCCACCATGGATTATCGGCAAAATGCACGCCGACATGGTTGGGCACGAAGTCGAGGATCAATCCGAGATCGTGTTTCCGTAAGCTCGCGCTCAATCGCTCGAAGCCGGCTTCGCCGCCAAGCTCGGGATTGAGCTTTGCATGGTCGGTGATGTCGTAGCCGTGCGTGCTGCCCTTGCGCGCCGTCATGAACGGAGAGGCGTAGAGATGCGTGATCCCGAGCGCCTTCAAATAAGGAACGACGGACGCGGCTGCATCGAAATCGAAATCCGCCGAAAGTTGCAGGCGGTAGGTCGCGATCGGGATCGCCGGGGGCATTTTCCTATCCGATGCGCCAGTGCACCGACCATGGCGGGACGCTCAATCCCAACTCGCTGCCCCAGATCAGGGTTCCCTTGAATTCCGCCGATGTATTGGTGATCTCCCGGTCCGAGAGATTGGCGAGCAGGCGCAGCGTGGTGCCGTCGCCAAGGCGCCAATCGGCCGTCAGCTGGCCATTGCCGTGGGCCTTCGCTGCGCCGAAGGCCGCGCCTGCAAGGCGAGGGACAATTTCGCGCCGGCGGATCGCCAGCATCTGCTGCACGATGCTCTGCCGGCGTTGCGCCGCGGGCGCAGCGCGTTCATGCCAGTCGAGGACGGCCGATTGGAATGTCGACGGCGCCAGCGCGTCCGGGATTTCGTCGCCATATTCCGCATAGGCCCAGGCATATTCGCTGCGGCGGCCCTTGCGAACTCCCTCGGCGAGATCACCCTTGAAATCGCAGAAGAACGGGAATGGCCTCTTCGAGCCCCATTCCTCGCCCATGAATAGCATCGGAATCGCCGGCGCCAGCAGCATGACGGCGAGCGCGGCTTCGATCGCTTCCGGCCGCGCGGCAGCTTCGAGCCGGTCGCCAAAGGCGCGGTTGCCGATCTGGTCGTGGTTCTGCAGGAAATTGATGAAGGCGGTCGGCGCTAGCGTGCCGCTGGGTTCGCCGCGCGCGCCGCCGCGAAACTGTGAGATTTCGCCCTGGTAGACGAAGCCCTGGGACAGCGATCTGGCGATGTCATCGAGCGGCGCGCGCTGATAGTCGCAATAGTAGCCCTGCTTCTCTCCGGTCATCAGCACGCGCCAGGCATGGTGATAGTCGTCGTTCCATTGTGCGCGGTATTTGCCGCGCGGTGGGTCCTGCGCCGCGTCCAGGATGCTGGCGCGGTTGTCGCCGTTTTCCAGCACCAGATGGATGTGGCGTCCGGTTTCCGCGGCGAGCTGTCCCGCCGCCACGCTGAGATCGTGCAGCAGCGACAGCCCGCCGGGCTCGACGATGCTGTTCACCGCGTCGAGCCGCAGTCCGTCGAAGCGATAATCGCGCAGCCAGTGCAGCGCATTTTCGATCGCAAACGCGCGCACCTGTGGCACGCGGTAATCGATCGCGCTGCCCCATGGCGTGTGGGCATCCGTGAAGAAACTTGGCGCATAGCGGCCGAGATAGTTTCCCTCCGGCCCGAAGTGGTTATAGACCACGTCGAGCAACACCATCAGCCCGCGCAGATGCGCCTCGTCGATCAGCGCCTTGAGATCTTCAGGTCGTCCATAGGCGCTGTCGGGCGCATACCACAGCACGCCGTCATAGCCCCAGTTGCGGGAGCCGGCGAAATCTGCCAGCGGCAATAGTTCAAGCACGGTGATGCCGGTCTGCACGAGATGATCGAGTTTCTCGATCATGGCGCGGTAGCTGCCATCCGGCGTGAACGTGCCGACATGGCTCTCGAGGATGACGGCCTCCTGCCAGGGCCGCCCGCGCCATTCCGTGGCGCGCCAGGGATAGGCGCGGTGGTCGAGCACTTCGCTCGGTCCGAACACATCCTCCGGCTGGAAATCGGAAGCAGGGTCGGGGACGTCGATTTCGTCGTCGATGCGGAATTTGTAACGGGTGCCGGCGGTCGCGCCCGGCAACTCGATCACATACCAACCGTCTGCGCCGCGCGTCATCGCATGGGGGCGTTGCAGCAGCAGGTCGACACGCTTTGCCGCCGGCGCCCACAGACGAAAGCGCGTGCCGTTCTTCGTCAGCTCTGGTCCGAATTGCCGTCCATTCATGCGGCGCCCGCAAAGGCCAGCACCGAGCGCGGCGGCGCTTTCATATCGGCGCCCGCGGCGAAGTCCGCCGTCGCTTGCACGATCTCGGTGGTGTTCAATACTTCCTGCCAGCTGTTGTATTCGGGCATCTTGGGCAATTTGAATGCGATCTCTTCGGGCGCAGCGTTCAGAACAATAAAGATCGGCGCCTGCCCTTGTTCCATCGGCCCGAGCACATAGGCCAGGAATCGGCCTTCCGGAAACTTCCAGTCGGATTCTTTCATCTCCTCGGCGGCCGGCGTCAGCCACAGCACACCGTAGGAGCCGTCAGCGCGTCGGCCGTCGAGCCAGCGCTGGCAGCGGATCTGGCCGAACCGCCGGCGCAGCGCCGTCAGATGGCCGATGAAGTCGGTGAGGTCTTCGCCCTTCTTGCCGAGATTGTCCCAGCCGACCCAGCCGGTCTCGTTGTCCTGGCAATAGGCATTGTTGTTGCCGTTCTGCGAATTGCCGACCTCGTCGCCGGCCAGCATCAGCGGCGTACCCTGCGCCAGCATCAGGCAGGCGAGCTGGTTCTTGCGCAACTGGCGACGCAGCGCCGTGATGGCGGGGTCATCGGTCGGACCTTCATGGCCGCAATTATTGCTGTGGTTGTCGCTGGAGCCGTCGCGATTGTCCTCGCCGTTGGCCTCATTGTGCTTCTCGTTGTAGCTGAACAGATCCGCCAGCGTGAAACCGTCATGCACGGTGATGTGGTTGATGCCGGCGCGGGGGGCCCGGTTGTCGTGGTGGAACAGGTCGGAGGAGGCGGTCATACGGGAGGATATTTCGCCGATCAGGCTGCCTTCGCCGCTCCAGTAGCGCCGCATCGCGCTGCGATAGCGGTCGTTCCATTCCGACCATTGCGACGGGAAGGCGCCGACCTGATAGCCGCCCATGCCGAGGTCCCAGGGCTCGGCGACCATCTTGACGGTGGCCAGCACCGGGTCCTGGCGCACGGCGGTGAGGAAAGCGGCGTTGCGGTCGTAACCGTTCGGCCCGCGCGCCAACGTGGTGGCGAGGTCGAAGCGGAAGCCGTCGACATGGCAGACCTCGACCCAGTAGCGCAGCGAATCCATCACCATCTGCAGCACCCGCGGATGATTGAGGTTGACCGAGCTGCCGCAGCCGGTGAAGTCGTCGTAGAAACGCGGATTTTCCGGCTTCAGCCAGTAATAGGACGCGTTGTCGATGCCGCGGAACGACAGCGTCGGGCCCAGATGATTGCCTTCGGCGGTGTGGTTATAGACGACGTCGAGCATCACCTCGATGCCGGCATCGTGCAGCCGCGCCACCGTGGTGCGGAACGCATCGAGCGCATTGTCCTGCGCATAGCGCGCTTCCGGCGCGAAGAATGCCAGCGTGTTGTAACCCCAGTAATTGACCAGTTTCTTCTCGACCAGAACGCGGTCGTCGATCAGCCCGTGGATCGGCAGCAGCTCGATGGTGGTGACGCCGAGCCGCTTGAGATGATCGATCATCGCGGGCGAAGAGAGCCCGCCATAGGTGCCGCGCAAACCCGGCGGCACGTCGTCGCGCTTCTGGGTCAGGCCCTTGACGTGGGCCTCGTAGATGATCGTGTCTTCCCAGGGGATGTTGGGGCGCATCTCGCGGCGGCCCCAGTTGAAGGTCTCGTCGACGACGACGGCTTTCGGCATGCCGCGGGCATTGTCACGCCGGTCGAACGAGAGGTCCTCGCGCGAACTGCCGGCGCGATAGCCGAAATGCGCATCGCTCCAGACCAGCCGGCCGGCGAGCCGCCTCGCATAGGGATCGAGCAACAGCTTGTTGGCGTTGAAGCGGTGGCCCTGTTCGGGCTGATAGGGGCCGTGGACCCGGTAGCCATAAAGCTGCCCTGGCCCGACATCGTTGAGGTAGCCGTGCCAGACATCCTCGGTTCGCTCCGGCAATTCGACGCGTTCGAGTTCGCGCCGGCCCTGGCCGTCGAACAGGCATAGCTCGACCTTCTCGGCATTGGCCGAGAACAGCGCAAAATTAGTGCCTCTGCCGTCCCAGCTCGCGCCGAGGCGTGCCGGGCTTCCCGCTGTCAATCGCATGTGTCAGGTTTCCGGTACGAGAAAAATCGCAGCCAGCGGCGGAATCGTCAGATTGAGTTCGGGGATGTTGCCCTCCAGCGTCCGGACCTCGCCGGTATTGCCGACATTGCTGCCGCCATAATGCGCGGAGTCCGAATTCAATAATTCCTTCCACTTGCCGGCAAACGGCACGCGGACCCGGTAATCGTAATAGACGTTGGGCGAAAAATTCACGATCACGAGACAGCGCGAGCGCGCATCATGGCCCTTGCGGATCCAGGCAAAGACATTACCGCCGGAATCATGGGTGATGACCCATTCGAACCCGGTCTGGCTGCAATCCAGCTCATGCAGCGCCGGTACGGTGCGATAGAGATGGTTGAGGTCGCGGACCAGCGACTGGATTCCAACATGCCTCGGCTGCTGCAACAGGTGCCAGTCCAGCGAATGATCGTGATTCCACTCGCGTTCCTGGCCGAATTCGCAGCCCATGAACATCAGCTTCTTGCCGGGATGACCGAACATGAAACTGTAATAGGCGCGCAAATTCGCAAAGCGTTGCCAGTCGTCACCGGGCATCCGCCCCAGGATCGAGCGTTTACCGTGCACGACCTCGTCATGCGACAGCGGCAGGATGAAGTTTTCCGAGAACGCGTATTGCAGGCCGAACAGGATATCGCCGTGATGGAATTTGCGATGGATCGGGTCCTTGCCGATGTATTTCAGCGTGTCGTGCATCCAGCCCATGTTCCACTTGTAGCCGAAGCCGAGCCCGCCATATTCGACGGGACGGGAGACTTGCGGCCATGCGGTGGATTCTTCCGCCGCCGTGGTGGCGTCCGGGAAGCGTCCGAACACTTCGGTGTTGAAGCGGCGCAGGAAGCCGATGGCTTCGAGGTTTTCCCTCCCGCCATGCTGGTTCGGAATCCATTCGCCCGGCGGCCTGGAATAGTCGAGATAGAGCATCGAGGCCACCGCATCGACGCGCAAGCCATCGACGGCATAGCGCTCCAGCCAGAACAGCGCGTTCGACACCAGGAAGTTCACCACTTCGGTGCGGCCGTAATTGTAGATCAGCGTGCCCCAGTCGAGGTGGCGGCCCTGCAGGGGGTTGGCGTGTTCATACAGCGCCGTGCCGTCGAAATGGCCGAGGCCATGCGGATCGTCGGGAAAATGCCCGGGCACCCAGTCCAGCAACACCGCGATGCCTTCGCGATGGAAGGCGTCGACCAGCGCGGCAAAATCCTCCGGCGGGCCGAACCGGCTGGTGGGTGCAAACATGCCGGTCGGCTGGTAGCCCCAGGAGCCGTCGAACGGATGCTCGCTGATGGGCAGAAATTCGACATGGGTAAAGCCAAGCTGCCTGACATAGGCGGGAAGCTGCTCGGCGAGTTCGCGGTAGGTCAGCCATTCATTGCTGCCCTTGCGCCGCCACGAGCCGAGATGAACCTCGTAGATCGACATCGGCGCGCCCAGCGCGTTCATGCCGGCTGGCGCCGGGCGGGGACGGGGCAGTTTGGCCTGGTCGAAAACGATCGAGGCGGTTTTCGGGCGGACTTCGGCGGCAAACGCCACCGGATCGGCCTTCAACGGCAGATGCTGCCCGTTGGGTTCGATGATATCGAACTTGTAGTGGTCGCCGACCCGGGCATGGGGAATGAACAGCTCCCAATAGCCGACGCCGCGCACCCGCATCGGATGCCGCCGCGGATTCCAGTAGTTGAAATCGCCGACCACACTGACGCCGCGGGCGTTCGGCGCCAGCACGACGAAGGCAATGCCCTCGACGCCTTCCAGCGTCATCGGATGGGCGCCGAGCTTGTCGTAGATGCGCTGATGGGTGCCTTCGCCGAGCAGATAGAGATCGAAATCGCTCAGGACGGGCGGAAACCGGTAGGGGTCGTCGAGTTCGACCAGTTTGTCGCCGAACTGGGCGCGCAGTTGATAGCGCGTCGAGCCGTTCGGCAGCGCGCCGGCGAACAGGCCGGCATCATGGATCCGCGCCAGCGGCGCCCGTTCACCATGTTCACCGATGGCCTCGACATTGGAGGCTTCCGGCAGGAAGGCGCGCACGATTTTCCGGTCACCCTCGGTGTGCAGCCCGAGATAGCGGAACGGATCGGTGTGATTACCCTGGATGATGGCGTAGGCCTCTGCGGGCAGCTTGGTCATGAGGCCTCGAGCGACTGTTGCGACAAGATACGAAGCATTCCGGTCAAGGCCGTGCGTAACCAATCCGGCCGCCAGGTTAGTTCATATTCGATCTCGTAGCATGCCTTCTCCAGCAGGAAGAAGTTGAGCATCGCTTCGGCGGCCCTGGGATCCTCCGGCCACAGGCGCCGGTTAACCATAGCCTCGCGATAAGCGCTCCGGAATGCGCCGATTGCCCGGCCGCGCCATTCGGCGAGTGCCGCCGCCAACCGGCCGTTTTCATCCTGGGCCACCTTTAGTGCGCGCTCAAGGGCTGCGGTCGTCGAATAGTCGATCGAACGAATCATGCTGGCGACGTCGCGCGCCGCAGGCGCCTTGCGCCGTCGCTCTGCGATCGAGCGCCGCGGCTCACCGTCGAAATCGACGATGAAGATGTCGTCCTTGACGATCAGCAACTGGCCGAGATGGAAGTCGCCGTGATGGCGGATGTTGAGCCCGTCGATTTTCTGCGGCAACAGGGCCTTCAGCCGGCCGGGCAGGCCCGACTGCTGGGCCAATAGCTGATCCAGCAGCGGACGATCCGCTTCCTTCAGCGTATCGCGCCGTTGCTTCAGCGTATCGAAGACGCGTTCCGCGCGGGCAATGATATCGCCGGTCCAGCGCTGGACATCCTCGCGCCGGATCGGCTCCGGAACGAATGCGGGCAGCTCATTGTTGCTGGCGAGCGCGACGTGCATCTCGGCGACGCGCCGTCCGGCCTGCGACATGTAGCGCAGATAAGAGACTTGATCTTCGCTCTCCCTGACATGCTCGCTCGCCGCCAGCAGCCGCTGCTCGTCGACGAAGCGGTCGAGATAGGCCGCAGTCACGGTCCAGGCGTCGCCCTGGTTGGCGACGAAAGCATGCAGGACGCCGATCGCGTTCCGCTCGTCGCCTTCGATCAGTTCGACACTGCCGAGCAGCGCCGGCGTGTTGGCAAAGTTCGCGACCTCGGTCAGGAAGCGGCCCATCTCGATCTCGGGACTGATGCCGGCCTGCAGTGTGCGGTAGATCTTGACGACATAGTCGTCATCCACCAGCGCGGTGCTGTCCGGTCGATCGGTTTCGGTCGTGCGGATATGTTCGGGCTGTTTGATCACCTTGTCGGAGAAGCGGCTGGTCGGCCGGAATTCCAGCTTCAAACCTTGTTCGCTTTCGTCGACGGTAAGCGATTCCTTCAGGTTTCGCAGCAGAAGGGCGATGAAAATCTGGTCGTTGGCGACGTCGAGCAGGGTTCCTTCGCGGGCGCCCTGACGCACCGCTGCCAGCGCGCGCGGGTTATAGCGCTCGCGATCGAACCGCACCCATTCGATCTGCATCGGCAACACATAGCGCGTCGTGACGCCGCGCTGCGTCGACTTGAAGAAAGCGAGCCACGGCCGGTTGTCGCCGATGTCGCAGAACGGGATCGCCGAAATCAGCGTTGGCTGGATCGCCTTGGCCGATCGCTCCGGATACCAGCGCGTCCGCGCCAGATGCCCCGGCAGCACGTCGCGCTCGAACACGCCGCGGGTGCGCGCCAGCGATACCCAGGTCGCGCCGAGCGGCACCACCAGCGTCTCGAATTCGGGGACGGCCCGATGCACAACCGGCGCCGACTTGTCGCGCTCCTGCAACTCGAACCAGTAAAAGCCGTACGGTGCCAGCGTGATCATATAGGGCAGTTCGCCGATCGCCGGAAAACGCGTGCGGCCGAGCATCTCGAGTGGAATGCGATCCTTCCAGGCGGAGAGATCGAGTTCGGTGGCTTGCGCCGATCGCGACAGATTGGCGACGCAGAGAATGGCCTCGTCCTCATGCTGGCGCACGTAGCACAGCACCGAACGGTTTTCCGGGCGGATGAACGTCATGGTGCCGCGGCCGAAAGCAAGCGTCGATTTGCGGACCGAGATCAGCCGTTTGGTGGCCGACAGCAGTGACGACAGGCTGCGCGACTGCGCCTCGACATTGACGGATTCATAGCCGTAGACGGGATCCATGATGGTCGGCGCATAGAGCCGCGCCGGATCGGCGCGCGAGAAGCCGCCATTGCGGTCCGGCGACCATTGCATCGGCGTCCGCACGCCGTTGCGGTCGCCGAGATAGATATTGTCGCCCATGCCGATTTCGTCGCCGTAATAGATGATCGGCGTGCCCGGAAACGACAGCAGCAGCGAGTTCATCAGCTCGATCTTGCGCCGGTCATTGTCCATCAGCGGCGCGAGGCGACGGCGGATGCCGACATTGATGCGGGCGCGGGGATCGTTGGCGTAGGTCGACCACAGATAATCGCGCTCGACGTCGGTGACCATTTCGAGCGTCAGCTCGTCGTGATTGCGCAGGAACAGCGCCCATTGGCAATCGGCCGGGATGTCGGGGGTCTGGCGCAGGATGTCGGTGATCGGAAAGCGGTCTTCCTGCGCGATCGCCATATAGATGCGCGGCATCAGCGGGAAATGATAGGCCATGTGGCATTCGTCGCTGCGGCCGAAATATTCCTGCACGTCCTCGGGCCATTGATTGGCCTCGGCCAGCAACACCTTGCCCTTGGCGTAAGCGTCGAGTTCGGCGCGCAGCCGCTTGATGATGGCGTGGGTTTCGGGCAGGTTCTCGTTGTTGGTGCCGTCGCGCTCGCACAGATAGGGAATGGCGTCGAGGCGAAAGCCGTCGACGCCGGTATCGAGCCAGCGCTTCATCACCTTGACCAGGGCGCTGACCACGCGCGGATTGTCGAAATTCAAGTCCGGCTGGTGCGAGAAGAAGCGGTGCCAATAGAACTGGCCGGCTTCCGGATCCCAGGTCCAGTTCGACTTCTCGGTATCGGTGAAGATGATCCGCGTGTCCTGGTATTTCTGATCGGTGTCGCTCCAGACATACCAGTTGCGCGCGCTGGAATCGCGGTCGCTGCGCCGGGCGCGCTTGAACCAGTCGTGCTGGTCGGAGGTGTGGTTGATGACGAGTTCGGTGATGACGCGCAGGCCGCGCCGCTTGGCTTCCTGGATGAAACGCTTGAAATCCTTCATCGTCCCGAAATCGGGATTGATGTCGCCATAGTCGGCGATGTCGTAGCCGTCATCGCGGCCGGGGGAGGGATAGAACGGCAGCAGCCAGAGCGTGGTGACGCCGAGCTCCTGCAGATAATCCAGCTTCTCGGTCAATCCGGCAAAATCGCCGATGCCGTCATTGTTGCTGTCGGCAAAAGCCTTGACGTGCAGCTGATAGATGATGGCGTCCTTGTACCAAAGCTCATCGCTGCCGGCCTCATTGGCTGGCACCTCGTTTGCTTCGAGCGAAAAACGGCCGCCGTTGTTGAGCGGATAGGCAGCGTCGAATCGAAAGGAGACCCCGGCTTTGGTGCTTTCGCCGGTCTGGGCTTTTTTGTTCACTGTGATGCCACTGCCATGGAAACGACGCCCCCGTTTCACTTGCGCGAAAGGAGACGTTCCGGACATATGTAGAAAGCCGCTCGGCCGACTTTGGTTCCCTTGGAACCGATCCGGCGGCTGAGCGTTAGACACCCTCTATCCCCTTCCTGTATTTGGACAATTTCGCGACGCCTCCAAGACGTTTGCGTGCAAACTGCGTGCCGAATGGACCTTTTCGCTCAAGCCAAAGCTCTGGGAATCCAGACCGAATTCGTGGACGGTCAGGGTCACCGCCGTGTGACGGATGCGGCCGCCCTCAAAATCATCCTCGATGCCTTGCCGCCGCAGACCCCCGGGCCGTTCGTCGGCGGTCCGGTCGTGGTCCGATCCGGGATGCCTGCGCGAACCGGGCTTTCGGCTGTGGCAAAGCTCCCGGTTCGTTGGAAAATCGTGGGGGATCACGGGGTTATCGCCCAAGGCGACACCACGGACCGGACCGCCGTCTGGCCCCGGGACCTGCCATTGGGCGTCCACCGGCTGCAACTGACGGATGCCGCATCGATCAGTGAGGACGTGCCGCTGCTATCGGTGCCGCCAAGAGCCTTCGGCGGCGATTTCGACCGCGGCTGGCTGCTCGCCGTCCAGCTCTACGGCGTGCGTTCGGCGCGCAATTGGGGGATCGGCGATTTCACCGACCTGAAGGGTCTGATCGAACTCGCCCATCAGCTTGGGGCGGACGGTGTCGGCCTCAATCCGCTGCACGCCCTGTTTGACGACCGCCCCGGCGATTGCAGTCCGTATTCGCCAAACAGCCGGCTGTTTCTCAACGCGCTCTGTATCGATGTCGATGATATCCCGGAATTTCGTATCCATGCCGGGACCAGGGATGCGCTGGCGCGGGTGAGGGAAGGCGACATCATCGACTACGTCGCCGTCGCCGAATTGAAATGGCCCGCGCTGCGATCGGCATTCGCCGCCTTTCAGAGCGATGCGACACCAGAGCGCAGGCAGGAATTTGAAAAATTTCGCGCCGAGCGGGCGCCGCTATTGTCGCGCTTCGCCTGCTTCGAGACGCTCCGGCACAGATTTGGCAAGCCGTGGTGGGAATGGCCGGACCAGTGGCGGCAACCCGACGACGCCAAATGCGCGGAACTGCGCCAGGGCGCGGACGCTGGGGAAATCGCCTTCGTCGAATTCGTGCAATGGACCGCTGACGCGCAGCTCGCGGCCGCGAAAGGCCGCGCCGACCAGCTCGGCATGAAGGTCGGGCTTTATCTCGATGTCGCCGTCGGCGTGCAATCCGACGGCTTCGATGCCTGGAACGAGCAGGTGGCGATCTCGCGCCATCTCGGCGTCGGCGCGCCGCCCGATCCGCTCAACACGGCCGGCCAGAGCTGGGGTCTTGCCGGCTTCAACGCGACCGGACTGGAGCGAAAATCCTTTGCGCCCTACCGCGAAATGCTGCGCGCCTCGATGCGGCATGCCGGCGCCATCCGGCTCGACCACGTGCTGGGGCTGAAACGGCTCTATCTGGTGCCGCAAGGGTTCAGCGCCGCCGACGGCGTCTACGTGCAGATGCCGTTCGAGGCGCTCCTTGCCGCAACCGCCCTCGAAAGCGTCGAAAGCCGCTGCGTCGTGATCGGCGAAGACCTCGGCACCGTGCCGGAAGGTTTTCGCGACCAGATCGCCGGCTGGGGCATCTGGTCCTATCTGGTGATGATGTTCGAGCGAGAGGATCACGGCCCGTTCAAAAGCCTCGACCGCTATCTCGCCAATGCGCTCGTCACCTTCAACACCCATGATCTGTCGACCTATGCCGGCTGGCGCTCGTTCGGCGACCTCAAGACCAAGCGCGCGCTCGGCATCGATCCCGGCGAGAGCGATGATGCGCGCTGGCATGCGCTGGCGATGCTCGACGAGGTGCTGCGTCACAACGGCATCGACAACAACGATCTCTATTCGGTGGCAAAATTCCTCGCGCGCACCCCATCCCGGCTGCTCGCGATCGCGCTGGAGGATTTTCTGGGCCTGGTCGACCAGCCCAATATTCCCGGCACCGTCAACGAGCACCCGAACTGGCGCCGCCGGCTTCCGGTGCCGCTCGAGCAGATCGCGTCCACCGTCGATATTGCCGCGCTGAAGGCCGCGACACGCGGGCGGTCGCCCGCGTAACCCTGATCCAGGTGGGTCAAACATTGTGCCGTGCAGGATAGAAGACTACGGACTGATCGGCGATTGCGAGACCGCAGCGCTGGTCGGTCGCGACGGTTCGATCGACTGGTTGTGCTGGCCGGCCTTCGATTCCGACGCCTGCTTTGCCGCACTGCTGGGCAGCCGGAAGCACGGCCGCTGGCTGATCGCTCCCGCAGGCGAGATCACCCAGACGTCACGCCGTTACCGCGGCAACACGCTGATCCTGGAGACGCGGTTTGAAACCGAGGACGGCGTGATCGATCTGGTCGATTTCATGCCGCCGCGCGGCAACGCGTCCGACGTGGTGCGGCTGGTGCGCGGGATCAGCGGCCGGGTGAAATTGCGGATGCAATTGGTGATCCGCTTCGGCTTCGGTACGGATATTCCCTGGGTCAAGAAAAACGAAGGCGGTTCCGGCCTGCTCGCGATTTGCGGCCCTGACATGACCGTGCTGCGCACGCCGGTCGAGACCCGCGGCGAGGATCTGACCACGGTCGCCGATTTCTGGGTAAGTGGGGGCGAGACCGTGCCCTTTGTCCTGACCTACGGACCCTCGCATCTGCCGGTGCCCGCGCCGATCGATCCGTTGGTGGCGCTGCAGGAAACCGAGGCTTTTTGGAATGAATGGAGCAGCCGCTGCACCTATCAGGGCGAGCAGCGGGACCTCGTGATGCGCTCGCTGATCACGCTGAAGGCGCTGACCTACGCGCCGACCGGCGGTATCGTCGCGGCACCGACGACATCGCTGCCGGAAAAACTCGGCGGGCAGCGCAATTGGGACTACCGCTTTTGCTGGCTGCGCGATGCGACGTTTACGCTGCTGGCGCTGATGAACTCCGGCTATACCGAGGAAGCGCTGGCGTGGCACAATTGGCTGCTGCGCGCGGTGGCGGGATCGCCCGACAACATGCAGATCATGTACGGCATCATGGGCCAGCGGCGGCTCCTGGAATGGGAGGCCGGCTGGCTGCCCGGTTATGAAGGCGCGCAGCCGGTCCGGGTCGGCAACGCCGCGCATGCCCAGTTGCAGCTTGACGTCTATGGAGAATTGATCGATGCCTTCCATCAGTGGCGAACGGCCAAGCTCGAACTCGACCAGGGAAGCTGGTCGCTGGAATGCACGGTGCTGGAGCATCTGGCCGAGCAATGGGACCAGCCGGATCACGGCATCTGGGAGCGCCGCGGCGACGGCAGGCACTATGTCTCGTCCAAGGTGATGACCTGGGTCGCCTTCGACCGCGGCATCAAGAGCGCCGAAAAATTCGGCTTCAAGGCCCCGCTCGCGAAGTGGCGGACCTTGCGCGATACCATCCACCGCGACGTCTGCGAAAAGGGTTTTGATCGCGAGTTGAATTCGTTCGTGGAATCCTACGGCTCGAAACTGCTCGATGCCAGCATCCTGCTGCTGCCTGCGGTGGGCTTCCTCGCGCCGTCGGATCCCCGCGTGCAGGGAACGCTGGCCGCGATCGAGAAGTACCTGATGCGCGATGGCTTTGTGCTGCGGCATGATCCGTGCGAGATCTCAAGCGAGCAGCAACCGGTCGAGGGGGCGTTCCTGGCGTGCAGCCTCTGGCTGGCGGATGCCTATTGTCTGGCCGGAGAGTTCGGCAAGGCGCGGGTCTTGTTCGACCGTGTGGTCGGGATCGCCAACGATCTCGGCCTGTTGGCCGAGGAATTCGACACCGAAGCAGGTCGCCAGACCGGCAATTTCCCGCAGGCGCTGACGCATATCGCGTTGATCAATACCGCCCACAACCTCAGCGCGGCCAAACGGGGGGCCGAGAAGCCGGCGATGCAGCGCTCCAAGTAGCCGCGATATCGCGAATTGACGTCACGCGAGCCGGCAGTAGTCCATCAAGCTGCAGGCTGGGCTGGGGGGCCTGCCGCACCTTTGGACGAATACCGGCTCGCGCCTGCCGATTCACACCCGATGGAGGTCGGGAAATGGTGGGAATCGGCAACCCCGAAACGGGGCGACCGGCGCAATAAAGCGGATATGCCGGCCGAAAGCTTTGACGGCGTCTGGATTTATCCTTGAGATGGCCTTGATATCGCGCCGCACGTCGTCCACGACGAGCAGCCGGCTAGCCGAGCTTCAAGACCATTTCCATGGCGCGGGCAAAACCGTCGCGCTCGTTGGTTTCCGTGACATGGGTCGCGCGCTTCTTGACGTCGTCGGCGGCATTGCCCATGGCGAATGAGGTGCCGGCCCTGGCAAACATGGGCAGATCGTTCTGCATGTCGCCGATGGTGGCGACGGCGTCCAGCGAAACGCCAAGTCGCCCCGCGATGTTCGCGACGAAGGTCCCCTTGTCGTAGCCGGCCGGCGTGACATCGAGATAATAGGTCTGCGAGCGGACGGCGGTGGCCTCTCTCCCCACCGCCTGCTGCATCGCCGCCTCGCAGCGCGCCAGCAGCGCCGCGTCGGAACTGGCGCCGACGATCTTGCAGGCCTCGGACAGATGCGGGGTGAAATCCCCGATGATGGTCGGATCATGCTTGATCGCCCGTTTCTCGTGCGGAACGTATTCGCCGTCGGGATTGCGGGTATACCAGTGCTCATTGCTGAACAGCCAGATGTCGACGCCGAATTCATTGAGTACGTCGATGCTGCGCTGCGCCACGTCAGGCGCGATCAGATGCTGCTCGATCGGCTTCAATTGCGCATCGAGGATCGAGCTTCCGTTGAAGGCGCCGATCGGCAGCGTGATATCAAGCGGTTCGATCAGAAAACCCATGCCGATGGTCGGGCGGCTGGAGACGATGGTGAAGCCGATGCCTGCGGCGCGCAGGGCGCGGACGGCATTCTTTGCGTCATCGGTGAGTATCTTGTCCTTTGTCACCAGGGTGCCATCGACATCGGAAACGACCAGCGCAATGCGGCTCATGTGGGTGCTTTCAATTGACGGACAATGTCGTCGACGATGGCCTCGACCGGCGCATCGATCGATACGCTGATCGGCCGCTCGTCCGCTTGCGGCGGCTGCAACGTTTTGAACTGGCTGGCGAGTAGCCCCGGCGGCATGAAATGCCCCTTGCGCGCGGCGAGGCGGCCCGCGATCAGCTCTTGCGTACCGTTGAGAAAGACGATGCGGATGTCATCGCGGCCATGCACGAGGATATCGCGATAGGCGCGCTTCAATGCGGAACAGGCGACGACGGCGCGTTGTCCCGCCGCCGACAGGCGGTCGATCTCGTCGGCGATCGCCTGCAGCCACGGCCAGCGGTCTTCATCCGTCAGCGGTTGCCCCGCGCTCATCTTGGCGACGTTGGCGGGCGGGTGATATTTGTCGCCGTCTTCAAAGCGCCAGCCCAGCCGGACGGCCAGTCTCCCGGCAATGGTGCTCTTGCCCGAGCCGGAGACGCCCATCACCACGAGTGCGCAAGGCGGTGTCGCATCAGCCACGAAAACCCTCCGGCAGCGCCGCCTGATCCACCAGCCATATCGTTTCGCCGGTGGATCGCGCGCGGTTCGCCGGCAGGTTCTCGCCTGAAAACACCCGCGTCAAGATCGCGCGCTTGTCGGCACCTGCGACCTCGAACAGCATTTCGCGGCAGGAGGCTAGCGTTGGCAGCGTGAGGGAGATGCGGGGCACGAACGGCTCGACATTCGCCTTGGGAACGCCGACGACCCAGCGCCTGACCTCGTCGAGCGTGGGGTAACCCGGAAACAGCGACGCGGTGTGGCCGTCGGGACCGACGCCCATCAGCACCAGATCGAACAGCGGCCGGGCAGGGTCCAGTTCATCCGCGCCATAGAAGGATTTGAGCCCGGCCTCATAGACCGCGGCGCCGCGATCGGGATCGGCCGGGTCGGCGGTACTGGTCGGGATGGGATGAATGTTGGACGCCGGCGCGAGTTGATCCAGAAAGACTTTTCGCGCGGCGCCCATATTGTTGAGCGGATCGTCCGCGGGCACGAAGCGTTCGTCGCCGATGAACCAGTGCACCCGCTGCCACGGAATTTTGCCGCGCCAGGTTTCGCCGGCCAGCAGTTGATAGAGTTGTCTCGGGCTCGATCCGCCAGTCAGGCAGATCGCGACGCGGCCGGGATTCTCCGATATCCGGGCGACGATGCGCTCGGCGGCGGTGCGGGCCATCGCGGCCGGATCGGCAACTGTAATCACATGGCGATGGTCACGCGCGGCCATCGCTAGCTGAGCTTCCGCCAGCTTCGGCCGTCGCGCTCCAGCAAATCATTGGCCTCCTCGGGGCCTTCGCTACCGGGTTCGTAGATCTTCAGGCCCTTGCCGCCGGCGTTCTTCCAGGCGTCGAGGAATGGTTGCACCGCGCGCCAGCCGGCCTCGACGCTGTCGGCGCGCTGAAACAGGATGTTGTCGCCGATCATGCAGTCGTAGATCAGGGTCTCGTAACCGGTCGATGGCTCGGCCTTGAAGTAATCCTTGTAGCGGAACTTCATCTCGACGCCGTCGATATTGATAGTCGGCCCTGGCACTTTGGTGTTGAACTGCAGTGCGATGCCTTCGGTCGGTTCGGTCGAGATGATCAGGTAGTTCTGCGACAGCCGGTCCACCGGTGTGTCGCGGAACATCGCGAACGGCGCCTGCTTGAACTTGATCGCAATCTCGGTGCGCTTGACGCCGAGTGCCTTGCCGGTGCGCAAATAAAAGGGCACGCCAGCCCAGCGCCAATTGTCGATGGTCAGCTTCAGCGCGGCATAGGTCTCGGTGGTGCTGGCAGGCTTGACGTCCGCGGTCCTGCGATAATCCTCGATCTCGGTGTCACCGACCATGCCGGCGCGGTATTGCCCGCGCACCGAATTGTGCAGCGCCTCGGCCTCGCTCTGGGTCTGGATCGCGGCCAGCACGTCCGCCTTTTCCGAGCGCACCGAATGCGCGTCGAATTTCGACGGCGGCTCCATCGCCACCAGCGACAGCAACTGGAACAGATGGTTCGGCACCATGTCGCGCAGTGCACCGGTGGCGTCGTAAAAACTGCCGCGATGGCCGACGCCGAGTTTCTCGTCGACCGTGATCTGGATGTGGTCGATATGGTTGCGGTTCCAGATCGGCTCGAACATGCCGTTGGCGAAGCGCAGCACCAGGATGTTCTGGACGGTTTCCTTGCCGAGATAATGATCGATCCGGTAGATCTGATGCTCGTCGACCAGCTTCAGCAACTCGCTGTTCAGCGCCTGGGCCGAAGCCAGATCGGTGCCGAACGGCTTCTCGACCACCAGCCGCCGCCAGACGCCGTTTTCTGCCAGCATGCCGGTGCGACCGAGTTCGCGGCTGATCGGCAGGAACGCGTTCGGCGGCGTCGCCAGATAGAACAGGCGATTGCCCTGGGTGCTGCGCGCGGCTTCCAGCTTGTCGAGTTGCGTGCTCATGGCGGCGAACGAGGCCGGATCCTTCGGATCGGCCTCGATGCAGGTGACGCATGAAAGCAGGCGGGTGGCGATCGCCTCGTCGACCTGACGCGTGGCGAATTGATGCAGGCCCTTGGTCAGGCTGTCGCGAAGCTGCTCGCTCGTCATGCCCTTGCGGGCGATCCCGACGACGCAGAATTTTTCCGGCAACAGATCGGCCGCCGCCAGATTGTAGAGCGCGGGGATCACCAGCCGATGCGCGAGGTCGCCGGTGACGCCGAAGATGACGAAGGAGCAGGGATCGGGCTTCTTCTGTGCCAGTTTACCGACCGCCATGGCGTTACGCCTTCGAGCCCGGCTTCTTCGGCGGCTCCTTGTGGCCGCCGAACCCGGCGCGCATCGCCGAAAGAATCTTTTCGGCGAACGTATGGTC
Organism: Hyphomicrobiales bacterium; assembly: GCA_017305715.1. Taxonomy (GTDB): domain Bacteria; phylum Pseudomonadota; class Alphaproteobacteria; order Rhizobiales; family Xanthobacteraceae; genus Bradyrhizobium. Next base: position 129,003 of record JAFKKG010000012.1, read on the forward strand.
CTTGCGCGAGCGGAAGCGGGCATAGAGTGCCGCCGTCAGCACCTCGGCCGGCACCGCCTCGTCGATCGCGGCATTGACGGTCCAGCGGCCTTCGCCGGAATCCTCGACGAAGCCGGAATAATTATCCAGCGTCTGGTTTTCGGCGAGCGCGGAGGCCGTGAGGTCGAGCAGCCAGGAAGGGATCACGCTGCCGCGCCGCCACACTTCGGCGATGTCGGCGATATCGAGATCGAAACGATGTTCGGCCGGGAGCGCCTCGATATTGGCGTTCCTGAGGATGTCAAAACCCTCGGCATAGGCCTGCATCAAGCCATACTCGATGCCGTTATGGATCATCTTGACGAAATGCCCGGCGCCGCTGGGGCCGGCATGGATATAGCCCTGCTCGATGCGCGGGTCGCGTCCGTCGCGGCCGCCGGTGCGCGGAATGTCGCCGATCCCAGGCGCCAGCGTCTTGAAGATCGGGTCGAGCCGGTCGACCACGGCCTTGTCGCCGCCGATCATCATGCAATAGCCGCGCTCGATGCCCCAGACGCCGCCGCTGGTGCCGACGTCGAGGTAATGCAGCCCGCGCTCCCTGAGCGCCTTGCCGCGCCGGACGTCGTCCTGCCAGAATGTGTTGCCGCCGTCGATGATGACGTCGCCGGGCTCCATCAGTTTTGCCAGCGCGTCGATGGTGGCCTCGGTGATCTTGCCGGCCGGCAGCATCACCCAGGCGGTGCGCGGCTTTTCCAGTTTCGCCACGAAAGCTTCCAGCGTGTCGGCGCCGGCGGCGTTCTCCGCGGCCAGTGCCGCAACCGCCTTCGGGTCCTTGTCGTAGACCACGGCGGTATGGCCATCATTCATCAGCCGCCGCACGATATTGCCGCCCATCCGGCCGAGGCCGATCATGCCAAGCTGCATGTGTTGATTTCCCTAAGCGAGAGCTTCCGATATTGCGGCATCGAGGGCAGCGAGCCCTCGTCCAAGGTCGCCTTTGAGATGGACGCGGAGCGCCCGCCGACCGCGCTCGGTGAGCACGTCGAAATCGCCGCGCGCCTGCGCCGCCTTGATGATGCCGAAACTCGCCTTCTGGCCGGGTATCGGCAAATCCTTGGCGTCGTCAGCGGTGATCTGCAGGAATACGCCACTGTCGGGGCCACCCTTATAGGCCTGGCCGGTCGAATGCAGGAAGCGCGGTCCGAATTCGGCGCAAGTGGCAAGGTGATTGGCGTCGCGGACCGCCAGCCGCATCTTCTGCAGCGAGCCGATGGAGCCGGGATCGCGCGCGATATAGGCGAGCAGGGCGACATAGTCGCCGCTGCCGGACCGCGACAATTGCGCCTTGATCCAGGAGCCGAGCGTGCCGTTGGCGCCGGCCTTGCGCAATTCGGCCGCGTTATGCTCGTCGGTGAAGAGATCGGCCTCATCGGTGGTAATGACAGGCTGCTCGGCCGGCAGTTTGCCGGTCTTTTCGAACGCGGCCGTCAGTTCGCGGGTCTTGATCTTGGCGGCCTCGACGTCAGGCTGGTTGAACGGGTTGATGCCGAGGATGGCACCGGCCACGGCGGTTGCCATTTCGAAGCGGAAGAATTCCTGGCCGAGATGCTCGATCGATTTCATCACGATGCGAGCCACGGGATGCCCGGCCGCCTCCAGCGCGGCAAGCCGGTCATCGTGTGAGGCGTCGTCCTCGTCCTCGGTGCGGATGTCGATGAAGAAACGGTCGTTGCCGTAAAGCGAGGGATCGCCGAGCGGTTCGCCGTCGATCGGAATCAGGCCCTTGCCGTCCTTGCCGGTCGACTCCGCGATCAACTGTTCGGCCCAGGCGCCGAAATCGGCGATCTTCTTCGACGAGGAGATCGTCACCTTGTCGCGGCCTTCGAGCCCGGCGAGGCCGAGCGCCAGCCCGAGCTGCACGCCGGGATTTTCGTGTGGCGGCACGTCGGCGCCGCAGGAGCGCACCATCGCGAGCGCATGCTTGATCAGGCTCTTGACATCGATGCCGGCGGCAGCCGCCGGCACCAGCCCGAACGGCGACAGCACCGAGTAGCGTCCGCCGATCGTGGGATCGCCGTAGAAGATGCGCGCAAAGCCCTGCCTGGTCGCGACCTTCTGCAGCGATGAGCCGGGATCGGTCACCGCGATGAAGCGATGGCCGGCCTTGTCGGCGCCGATGGTCTTGGAAACGCGATCGAAGAAATAATCCTTCATCACATTCGGCTCGGTGGTGCCGCCGGACTTGCTGGAGACAATAAAGAGAGTCTTGGCCAGATCGACCTTCTTCTCCATCGCGCGCACCTGCGCCGGGTCGGTGGAATCGAGCACATGCAGTTTCGGGAAGCCGGATTTCTTCGGGAAGGTCTGCGCCAGCACTTCCGGACCGAGGCTCGATCCGCCCATGCCGAGCACCACGGCGTCCGAAAAGCCTTGTCCCTTCACGCGCCTTGAAAAATCCTCGTAATCGCCGACGTCAGCGGCGACCGGGCTGGTCAGCCAGCCCAGCCATTTATTCTCGTCGTCATTGCTCCAGACCGATTTGTCCTTGTGCCAGAGCCGCCGGATCCTGGCCGAGGCGCGCCAGTCCTCGGTGCTCTTCTCGACCGCCTTCTTGAGGCCGTCGCCGAGCCCTAGGTGCTGCTGGTCGATGCCGTTGCCGAGCGAAGCTGCGCGCTTGTGCGCGACCGCGCCATAGAGCTTGTCGGCGGCGTCAGCGAACTGCTTGACGCCGTCCTTGACAAGGTCAGTCGTGATCGCGTCGAGCGAGATGCCGGACCTCTCCAGCTCTTCCAGCACGTGCCGCGCATCCTCGATATTTTCCTCGAGGCTGTTCCGCGGGGTGCCGTGGTCGCGGAACGCATCCAGCGTCGCCGGCGGCACGGTGTTGACGGTGTCGGGGCCGATCAGCTCCTCGACATAGAGCACGTCGCTATAGTCCTTGTTCTTGGTGCCGGTCGAGGCCCACAGCAGCCGCTGCGGCTTTGCGCCTTTTGCCTTCAGCTTGTCCCAGCGCGCGCCGGAGAACAGGCGCTTGTAGTCCTGATAGGCCAGCTTGGCGTTGGCGATCGCGACCTTGCCCTTCAGCGCGCTCAGCCGTTCCTTTTCGCTGGGGTCATTTGCCCTTGCGATCTTCTCATCGAGTTGCTTGTCGACGGCGCTGTCGATCCGGCTGACGAAGAAGCTTGCGACGCTGGCGACATGCGAGGGATTGCCGCCACCGGCGACGTATTTTTCCAATCCGTCGAGATAGGCTTCCGCGACCTGGCGATAGACCTTTTGCGAGAACAATAGCGTGATGTTGATGCTGATGCCTTCGCCGATCAGATGTTCGATCGCGGGCAGGCCTTCCGGCGTTGCCGGCACCTTCACCATCAAATTCTTGCGCTTGACGTTCTTCCACAGCCGCTCGGCCTCGACGATGGTGCCTTTGGTGTCCATCGCCAGATAGGGCGACACTTCGAGGCTGACGAAACCGTCTTCGCCCTTCAACCGGTCGTAGACCGGCCGCAACACGTCGGCGGCGTTCTGGATGTCTTCGATGGCGACATGTTCGAACAGGTCGGCGACCGGGCGATCGCCCTTTTTCAGTGCCTGGCCGATCGCGCCGTCATATTCGTCCGAACTGCCGATGGCCTTCTCGAAGATCGCGGGGTTCGACGTCACGCCTTTGACGCCGTCGGTGTCGATCAGATTCTTCAGGTCGCCTTTGGCGACGAAGCCGCGGGCGAGGAAATCCAGCCAAACGGCCTGACCATGGTTTTCGAGTGCTTTGACGGGATTCATGATGCCTGTTCTGTCCGCTCGTCGGTTTTCGGGTTCCCCGGCAGCTTTCGGGTGCGAGGCGGGAATGTCAACAAATGGTTGGAATAGCTGCCGGTCGGAATGGGTGTATCGGATAGGATAACGTCGCCTGCGTCAGTTCGATCCCCGGAATGAGCGCCCAGGGAGTTGGCGGAATCCAGCACAATATTGTGACGAGAAGGCGGACCCGGTCAGAATCGCAAGCTCCGATCAGGGGCGCAAATAGAGATAGCCCTGCGATTGCAATTCGGCGATGCGCACCACGCCACCCTGGTCGGCGGCAACAAAGCCCGGCAGCAGATCGGCAATCCCGACTTTCTGGGATTTCATGGTGTTGCCGCAGGCGGCAAGTTCGACCCCGGCCCTGGCATACTGGCCGATATGTCTGGTCAGATCGGGGTTGGCCGATGATGCGTGGAACGCCCGCAGCGCCTGGCCATGAACCACCAGCGCGATGGTGACATTGTCGGGACCGCCCACCCCATCGAGATGGTTCTGGATGTTACCGACGACGAAGCTGACCTTGTCGAGGTCGGTCAGGTGATAGACCACCTTCAGTTTTTTCGTCGCGGGTGCCTCGGTCGCCGCGCCGGCGCGGGAGGCCGCGAAGGCGGCGCCCAAGGCTGAGGCCGCGGCCCACAAGATGCTGCGTCGGTGCATGGCGTCCTCCAGATGGCTGCGCTATTCGCGCCTTAATTCGGCAAGCCGCTGCTTCCTGAGCGCCGCGAGTTCCTTGCGGTCGGTCACGAGCTCGGCGCATTCGTTCAGATCGGCGCGATCGACGCGGAACATCTTGTCGTCGGCGCCAGCCTCGAGGTCGTGCATGTTGTCTTCGTCGGGCTTCTTGCGGTCCCACACCCTGACCCGCTCCAGTTCGACGATCGCGGATTTGTCGTCCGTTGACATGGCGACAGCGATGCCGCCGCCGTCGCAATCGACGCCGCAGCCGAGATGGATCTCGCCACCTTTCTCTTCTGCGACGACGTGATGGCAAGAACCGCCCGAGTCGAAATGGCCGCTCTTTTGGCGATATGTGACGCCAAGGTGGAACGAATAATTGATGGTGGTCGGTTCTTCCGGCGGGATTTCCGCCGTCACCAGCAGCTTCATCGCGCTGACCTTCTGCTGAGGGTGCTGCGCCAGATGGCTTGAGCCGTAGCGGCGCACGAAGCAGGCATAAGTCTTCTGATCGTGGGGGCGGGCGAACAGCCTGGCGTCGAAGTCGTGGGCTTTCGCCTTGTCGATGCCTTCCTGGGCGTGACCGCAGCCGATGCCGGCGAAGGCGGCCAGTGCCAGTGCAAAGGCAAACAGGGAGGTACGGTTCATGATCGTCTCGGAATAGATGACACGCCGATCGGCCGTCCGCGCGCCAAATGGGCGCGGCGCCCGCTTTGCGGGAGTGGTTCTGGGGGTTGGTCGCCGGGAGCTACAGCCGCGTTCAATCACGCCTTCTGCCTAAAAAATAGGCAGAAGGCCCATTAGTGATTCACGCTTTGCCCGCATTGTGCCTTGCACAATAAAGTTCGGCGGGTGTCCAATTCATCGAACGAGAGAAGCCCGTCGGGCTCCGTTTCTCGCCCGGCCCAGGAGACGGCAACGATGAATCGGTCGCGACGATGAACGCATCGGGATATCGACGAAAGTTTGAGGCCGGTCTTCGAACGATGAGCCGTCGCGCCGGAGAAATGCGCGAGGCTTTTCTGGTTCGCGTCGGCACGCACGCGATGCCCGTGCAAATGCGAACGTCGCAGGTTGTCGCAGGCGTCATAAACCCGGCACCGCGCATACGCGCATTCGTTTTTCCGGGCGGCGTCGAACCGGAAGATGAATCCGCGAGGCTGGCGCAACTTGGCGTGATCGGAATTTCCAATCGTCCGGCTTTCGAGAAAAAGCCTGCTGCGGCAAGCGAGCGACAGCCAGGATGTGGTGCGCAGCATGGTTCATCCGGCGTCGCGGCTGCGACGCCGCGGCCGCGCGCGGCCGTTAAGGTCTCGTTCATCTATCTGACAAAGCAGTACTTCTCCGGGTGTCGCATGTGGCAGTCCGGTGACAGCGAACGTGAATTCCATCACATTTTTCAGGGGCGGAGTCGTTTAGCATGACTATTGCATTGCGTGATGGAGTCAGTCGCGTGTCAGATAAGCACATCTGCTGTGGGTGATTCGCGATTGGATACGCAGGGTGTTGCCGGGGCCTTGGAACTTGGGCAGCGCATCCTACGTTAAAGCTGAACCATGAGGAGATGAATCCATGTACAACGATTCTCTGTTCAACGCGTTTGCTCGCTCCTTCGAAGCGCGAAGTCAGAGCGACATGTCGATGGCGGAATATCTGGAATCGTGTCGAAGCGATCCGCTCAGATATGCAAATGCGGCCGAACGGTTGCTAGCGGCGATCGGCGAACCTCAGATGATCGACACGGCCAGGGATCAACGCCTTGGCCGTATTTTTTTGAACCGCACGGTGCGCACCTATCCGGCCTTCGCCGGCTTCTACGGCATGGAAGAAACCATCGAGCGCATCGTCGGGTTTTTCCGGCACGCAGCGCAGGGCCTCGAAGAGCGCAAACAGATTCTCTATCTGCTCGGCCCCGTCGGCGGCGGCAAGTCATCGCTCGCCGAGCGGCTCAAGGCGCTGATGGAAGTTCACCCCATCTACGTGTTGAAGGCCGGTGACGAATTGAGTCCCGTCTTCGAAAGTCCGCTCAGCCTGTTCGATCCGGAAACGCTGGGCCCGATGCTCGAGGAGAAATACGGCATTCCGCGCCGCCGCCTCAGCGGGCTGATGAGCCCGTGGTGCTACAAGCGGCTCGAATCCTTCGGCGGCGACATCTCGCAATTCCGCGTCGCCAAGATCCAGCCGTCGCGGCTGCGGCAGATCGCGGTCGCCAAGACCGAACCGGGCGATGAAAACAACCAGGACATCTCCTCGCTGGTCGGCAAGGTCGACATCCGCAAGCTGGAAACCTTCGCCCAGAACGATCCCGACGCCTACAGCTATTCCGGCGGCTTGAACCGCGCCAACCAGGGCATCCTCGAATTCGTCGAGATGTTCAAGGCGCCGATCAAGATGCTGCATCCGCTGCTGACCGCGACGCAGGAAGGCAATTATATCGGCACCGAGAACATCGGCGCGATCCCCTTTACCGGCGTCATCCTGGCTCACTCCAACGAGTCCGAATGGCAGAGCTTCAAGACCAACAAGAACAACGAAGCCTTCATCGACCGCATCTGCGTCATCAAGGTGCCGTATTGCCTGCGGGTCACCGAAGAACAGAAGATCTACGAGAAGCTGATCCAGGGATCCGAGCTCGCCGCCGCGCCCTGCGCGCCGTCGACGCTGGAGACGCTGGCGCGCTTCTCCGTGATGTCGCGCCTGCGCCGTCACGAGAATTCGACGGTGTTCGCGAAGATGCGGGTCTATGACGGCGAAAGCCTGAAAGAGTCCGATCCGAAGGCCCGCAGCGTCCAGGAATACAAGGATGCCGCCGGCGTCGACGAAGGCATGGACGGCGTCTCGACGCGCTTTGCGTTCAAGGTGCTCGCCGCGACCTACAACCACGATACGTCCGAGGTCGGCGCCGACGCCGTTCACCTGATGTATGCGCTGGAACAGTCGATCCGTCGCGAACAGCTTCCCGATGAGACCGAGAAGCGTTACCTCGAATTCATCAAGGCCGAGCTGGTGCCGCGCTACGCCGAATTCATCGGCAACGAGATCCAGAAGGCCTATCTCGAATCCTATTCGGATTATGGTCAGAACCTGTTCGACCGTTACGTGGATTATGCCGACGCCTGGATCGAGGATCAGGACTTCAAGGATCCCGACACCGGCCAGTTGCTCGATCGTGAGCTGCTCAATCAGGAGCTGACCAAGATCGAGAAGCCCGCGGGAATTGCCAACCCGAAGGACTTCCGCAACGAGGTCGTCAAATTCTCGCTGCGGTCACGCGCACAGAACGGTGGCAAAAATCCGGCCTGGACCAGTTATGAAAAGGTTCGCGAGGTAATCGAAAAGCGGATATTCTCGCAAGTGGAAGATCTGCTGCCCGTCATTTCGTTCGGCTCGAAAAAGGACGGCGAAACCGAGAAGAAGCACGACGATTTCGTCGCGCGGATGGTCGAGCGCGGTTACACCGAGCGTCAGGTCCGCCGGCTCGTCGAATGGTATATGCGTGTGAAGCAAGCCGGTTGAGGCGGATGCGAAAGTGGTTGCCATTCACATCGTCGACCGGCGGCTGAACCCGGGCAGCAAGAGTCTTGAGAACCGTCAGCGGTTCCTGCGCCGGGCCAAGGCGCTGGTTCAGCAGGCGGTCAAGAAATCGTCGCATGAACGGGACATCAAGGATGTCCTGGAAGGCGGCGAGGTCAGCATCCCGCTCGACGGCATGGATGAGCCGCGGTTTCGCCGTGAAGGCGGCACCCGCGACATGGTGCTTCCCGGGAACAAGAAGTTCATCGAAGGCGACATGCTGCCGCGCTCGGGTGGGGGCGGCGGCAAGGCCGGTGGCGCCGGCGAGGGGGACAGCGAGGATGCGTTCCGCTTCGTGCTGAGCCGCGAGGAGTTCGTCGACCTGTTCCTCGACGACCTCGAACTGCCCGATCTTGCCAAGCGCAAGCTTGCCGAGGTCGAGAGCGAAGGACTCCGCCGCGCCGGCTTTGCGACCTCCGGCTCGCCGGCAAACATTTCCATCAGCCGCACCGTGAGCCGCGCGATGGCGCGGCGGGTGGCGTTGCGGCGGCCGAAGCCGGACGAGATCGCGGCGCTCGAGGCCGAACTGCTGGTTTGCGACGACGAGGCGCGCCGCGCCGTATTGCTGGCCGAGATCGAAGCCCTCAAGGCCAAGGCAAAACGGATTCCGTTCATCGATCCGATTGACATCCGCTATCGGCGGTTCGAGACCACGCCGAAGCCGATCGCCCAGGCCGTGATGTTCTGCCTGATGGACGTGTCGGGTTCGATGACCGAACACATGAAGGACCTCGCCAAGCGGTTCTACACGCTGCTCTATATTTTCCTGAAGCGGCGCTATCGCCATGTCGAGATCGTCTTCATCCGGCATACCGACCGCGCCGAGGAGGTCGACGAGGATACGTTCTTCCACGGCCCGGCCTCCGGCGGCACGCTGGTGTCGAGCGCGCTGCAGGAAATGCACGAGATCGTGCGGTCGCGGTTTCGCCCCGCGGACTGGAACATCTACGCCGCGCAAGCCTCGGACGGCGACAATTCCACCTCCGACAGCGAGGTGACCGGGCGGCTGCTGACGGAAAAAATCCTGCCGGTCTGTCAGTTCTTTGCCTATCTCGAGGTCGGCCAGGATGCCGGTCTGACCTTCGAAATGCCGGACTCCTCGCTCTGGTCGCTCTATGAGCGGCTGCGCCTCGCCGGTGCGCCATTGTCGATGCGCAAGGTCTGCGAGCGCAGTGAAATCTTCCCGGTGTTCCACGATCTGTTCCAGCGCCGCGTACGACAGGAAAGGGCACCATGACGGGCCAACGGCTGTTTCAGGGTCCCGACTGGGATTTCCCGACGTTGCAGCGGATCCATGACGCCTGCGAGGAGATCGCGCACTCCGAACTCGGGCTCAATGTCTATCCGAACCAGATCGAGGTGATCACGGCAGAACAGATGCTGGACGCCTATTGCTCGGTCGGGATGCCGCTGTTCTACAAGCATTGGTCGTTCGGCAAGCACTTCGCCTATCAGCAGGCTTCTTATCGCAAGGGTCTGATGGGCCTTGCCTATGAGATCGTCATTAACTCGTCGCCGTGTATCTCCTATCTGATGGAAGAGAACACCGCGACCATGCAGACGCTGGTGATCGCGCACGCCGCCTTCGGCCACAATCATTTCTTCAAGAACAATTATCTGTTCAAGCAATGGACAGATGCCGACGGCATCCTCGATTATCTCGACTTCGCCAAGGCCTATATCGCACAGTGCGAGGACCGTCACGGCCGTCTCGCGGTCGAGCAGACGCTCGATGCCGCGCACGCGCTGATGTCGCATGGTATCAACCGCTATCCCGGCAAGAAGCTGCCCGATCTGCGGGTCGAGGAGAAGCGGGCGGCGCAGCGCCGCCAGCACGAAGAAAGCATGTTCAACGATTTGTGGCGGACCATTCCGACCGGGCCGGTCAAGAGTGTCCAGACGCTGAGCGCCGAGCGCCGCCGCGCGCTGCTCGGCCTGCCGCAGGAAAACCTGCTGTATTTCCTGGAAAAGACCGCGCCGCGCCTGCAGCCCTGGCAGCGCGAAGTGCTGCGCATCGTCCGGCACATCGCGCAGTATTTCTATCCGCAGAGCCAGACCAAGGTGATGAACGAGGGCACCGCGACCTATGTTCACTACCGGATCATGAACCGGCTGCACCAGCAGGGGCAGCTATCCGACGGCAATTTCCTCGAATTCCTGTCCTCGCACACCAACGTCGTGTTCCAGCCCGATTTCGACAACAAGTACTTCTCGGGCTTCAACCCCTACGCGCTCGGCTTTGCGATGATGCAGGACATCGAGCGCATCGTGACCAAGCCCGAGGACGAGGACCGCGAATGGTTCCCGGATATCGCCGGCAAGGGCGATACGATGGGCGTGCTGCGCGACGTCTGGGCCAATTACCGCGACGAGAGTTTTGTCAGCCAGTTCCTCTCACCGCGGCTGATGCGGCACTTCCGCATGTTCCATCTGCATGACGACCCGGCGGAGACGGCCGGCATCAAGGTCGAAGCGATCCATGATGAGCGCGGCTATCGGCGCGTGCGCCGCGCGCTGTCGAGGAGTTACGATGTCGGCTTCATCGACGCCAATATCGAAGTCGTCGATGTCGATCTGGCCGGCGACCGGCATCTGATGCTGCGCCACACCGTGCTGAACGGCGCACAGCTCAACGATACCGATGCCAAGCGCGTGCTGCAGCACCTCGCCGACCTCTGGACCTACAACGTCTCGCTGGTCGAACAGGATACAACTGGCAAGGTGCTGAAGGAATATGTCGCCAACCCGCGAGGGCTCGCCGCGGTGGCGTAAGCGTTGCCGCGTTCTCTGGGGATCAGCGCGCTGACCCCGGGATCAGCGAGTGCGTGCCGGCAATTTCGGCAGTTTGTCGGGATTGAATTTCAGCAGGGGCTGGTTTTCCTTCTGAGCGTGCGCCTGTTCGCTGAAGATAAGCGTTCCCTCAAGGAGCACACCCGGGAACTGTTTCGCCGTTCCCATGTAAGTGGCGATCTTGCCGGCGCTTCTTCCCTCGAGCTTGAGTTCCAGCTCCTGGTCATCGCCGAATACGGTTGGCCGCCCGTTGGTGTGTCTTTTCGTGATGACGACCGCGGTGAATCGGTCTCCTTCGACTTCGCATGAGCCCTCATAGGTCATGACGCCGTCGCGTCCCCAGATCCGGCCATCGGCGACGTGGACGATGCCAGTGCCGTGGCCTGTCGGGGTCTTGAACCATGCCGCATAAGTGCCGTCTTTGAGCACGGCCGACCCCCTTCCTCGGAATCCACAAGTAGCGGGATCATCTGCACGACAAGGCTAACACTCCGTTAATCGCAGCTCCGTGTTCCCCAGTTTCCAAATCCTATTGGCGCGCCAAGTTTGCGCGTCGGGCGCTGACGGTTCGTGCCCAGACCTCGTGAAACTTCCTGGCCAGGCGCTTGTCGATATGCGGCCCGATCAGCTTTGTCATGGCAAAGTTGAGGTCATCATATTCCCCGGCGCAGACTTCGGCTCTGCCCTTGGGCAGATAGTTCTTTTCGACGACGTCGGCAAACAGCTTCTCGTCCGCCCCGTAGCCGATGCATAAGATATTGAACGCCCGCTGGGCCGGCGTCGAATGCTCATTGGAAAGTAACTGGATCGGAAGGGTGACCTGTTGTCCCGGCATCTGAAGCGAATGGTGATAAGCGGTGCCCAGGATCAATCGGCGAGCCTCGTCCTTGCCCAATTTCAGCATCACGTAGGCGGCGAACTGGTCGGCGGCGTCTTCCTCACGGCCGAGCACCGGTATTTGCAGCATGTTGAAAACCGCGTGCCCGGTTTCGTGCAGGAATATCGCGAGAACGGGACCCAGAATGGTGTCCGCCCGGGATAACCCTCCAGGGAGGTCGTGCGCCGGCGCGCTCTTCAGGATGTCCGCCAGCATCTCGTAACAGACCGTGACGACTTCATCGTTGTAGAAGGCATTTGGAGCGCCGTCGCAACCTGTGACCTTGATCGTCAGCGGGTAGGGCAGGCGGAGCGGACCGAGCAATTCTTGCAGATGTTCGAGCGCGCGACCCTGCTTCATTTGGTCATGGATCGGCTGGTGCGCCGGATTCTTCGGCGCCACATATTCATACTGGATCTGGTTGGGCTTGCTCCGGGGAACTGCGTTGGCGTGGCCGATGGTCCAAAAGATTATTGTCGTCAGAACCGTGGCGGTCACTGCAGGTTGGTGCCTCATCATATTTCTCAATTATGAATGGGGAAATTTGCGAGGATTCTCGATATGCCCACGGCATCGTGGGGCGACGATACCACGCCACTCGAAGTTCGGGGATAGCGGATATGATCGTTGTCAGCCGCGTGGGCGCACCAACAAATGCCCGCTTGCCAAAGCAAAGGCGCGCGCCGCCCGCCTCACGAACAGTTCGGAATCATGACGATGGGTCGTGGTCTAGCCTCCGCCGCGAAAAGCGGCGGGGCCCACCGCTATCGCAGCGCGTGCAGCACTAGCGCAGGCTGGCGTTGATCTTTTCCAGCGCTGACGTACCGGGGCACAAATCCTTGGCCTCCAGCCTGTTGAGCGGCGTCTCGACGGTGTCGAGATGGGCGTGCATGTCGTCGGCGTCCGGATCGACATAGAGCAACCCGGTCACCACCTGGCCCTTGGCGGCGTGTTTCTGCAGGAAGGTCATGGCACCCAGCCGGTCGTGCGGATCGTAATCCGCGTCGAGCTTGCGCAGCGCCAGCCGGGTGCCGTCGTGCTGTTCGACCACTTGTACCGTGCCCGGCGCGTAATCGACCGAGATCGCCTCGCGGCCGGTGATGACGTCGAGACGGTTGACCGCGTCATTATGTTCGCGGACGTAGTCGAAGCTCTTGGTCGAGCCGGCGTGGTTGTTGAACGCGATACAGGGGCTGATGACGTCGATGAACGACGCGCCCTTGTGGCGGATTGCCGCCGCAATCAGCGGCACCAGCTGGGTCTTGTCGCCGGAGAAGCTGCGCGCCACGAACGTCGCGCCGAGTTGCAGCGCGATCGCCACCAGGTCGATGGCGTTGTCGGTGTTCATCACACCCTTTTTCGACTTCGAGCCGCGGTCGGCGGTGGCCGAGAACTGGCCCTTGGTGAGGCCGTACACGCCGTTGTTCTCGACGATATAGGTCATGTTGACGCCGCGCCGGATCGAATGGGCGAACTGGCCGAAGCCGATCGAGGCAGAGTCGCCATCGCCGGAGACGCCGAGATAGATCAGGTCGCGGTTGGCGAGGTTGGCGCCGGTCAAGACCGACGGCATCCGGCCGTGCACCGAATTGAAGCCGTGCGAGTTGCCGAGGAAGTAATCCGGCGTCTTCGAGGAGCAGCCGATGCCGGAGATTTTGGCAACGCGATGCGGCTCGATCGACAGCTCGTAGCAGGCCTCGATGATCGAGGCGGTGATCGAATCATGGCCGCAGCCGGCACACAGCGTCGAGACCTTGCCCTCGTAATCCCGGTGGGTGAAGCCGAGATCGTTCTTCGGCAGCCCGGGATGCTGGAATTTAGGCTTGGCAATATAGGTCATGACAACACCTGCGATGCCCGCCTCGTCATGGCCGGGCTTGTCCCGGCCATCCACGTCTTGGCCGAGAAAAAGGAAGTCGTGGATGCCCGGCACAAGGCCGGGCATGACGGAGAGGTCAAGAGACAGGTCATGACTTCACCTTGCGGAGCGGGGTCACCTTGAGATGGTCCTGATGGTCGGCGATGGCGCTGGCGATGAAGCGCGCCGTGATCGGCGTGCCGTCATAATGCACGATCGGCACCAGCCGGACCGGATCGATGCCGTTCTCGTTGACGATCAGCTGGCGCAACTGGCCGTCGCGGTTCTGCTCGACCACGTATACGAAATCATGATCGGCGATGAAGCTCGCGACGCTGGAGTGGAACGGGAAGGCCCGGATGCGCAACCGGTCGAGGTGATGCCCCTTGGCCTCCAATAGCCCGATCGCCTCGTCCATCGACGGCGAGGTCGAGCCGAAATAGATCACGCCGTATTTGGTCGGCTTGGCCGCGTTGGCCTGTAGCGGCCGCGGCACCATGTCCTGCGCGGTTTCGAACTTGCGCACCAGCCGCTGCATGTTGTCGGCGTAAACAGCGCCTTCCTCGGAATACCGCGCGTAGCGGTCGCGCGAGGTGCCGCGGGTGAAGAACGAGCCCTTGGTCGGATGCGTGCCCGGGTAGGTGCGGTAGGGAATGCCGTCGCCGTCGACGTCGAGATAGCGGCCGAAGTCGCGGCCGGGCTCGTCCAGCATTTCCGCGGTCATCACCTTGCCGCGGTCGTATTGCCTGGAATCGTCCCACTTCAACGGACGGCAGAGCCGGTGGTTCATGCCGATGTCGAGGTCGAGCATCAGGAAGATCATGGTCTGCAGCCGTTCGGCGAGATCGAACGATTGCGCGGCGAATTCGAACGCTTCCGCCGGGTCTTCCGGAAACAGCAGGATATGCTTGGTGTCGCCGTGCGAAGCATAGGCGCAGGCGATGATGTCGCATTGCTGGGTGCGCGTCGGCATGCCGGTCGAGGGGCCGGCGCGCTGGATGTTCATGATCACGCCGGGGATTTCGGCAAAATATGACAGGCCGATGAACTCCGTCATCAGCGAGACGCCGGGGCCGGAGGTTGCGGTGAAGGCCCGCGCGCCGTTCCAGGAGGCGCCGATCACCATGCCGATCGACGCGAGCTCGTCTTCGCCCTGTACGATGGCGTATTTCGCCTTGCCGGTCTTCGGATCGTGCCGCAGCTTCTTGCAGTGGCTCGTGAAGGCCTCCGCCACCGACGACGACGGCGTGATCGGATACCAGGCGCAGACGGTGGCGCCGCCATAGACCGCGCCGAGGGCTGCCGCGCTGTTGCCTTCCATGAAAATGCGGTCGCCGACCTTGTCGGCCTTCTTGACCTGCAGCCCGATCGGGCATTTCAGATTCTGCAACGCCCAGTCGCGGCCGAGATGCAGCGCGTGGACGTTCGAAGACAGCAGCTTTTCCTTGCCCTTGTATTGTTCGGCGATCAGTTGCTCGACGATCTTCGGGTCCATGTCGAGCAGGGCGCACATCGCGCCGAGATAGATGATGTTCTTGAACAATTGGCGCTGGCGCGGATCGGTGTAGGTCGAGTTGGTGATCGCGGTCAGCGGCACGCCGATGACGTTGATGTCGGCGCGGAATTTCGACGTCGGCATCGGCTTGGTCGAATCGTAGAACAGGTAGCCGCCAGGCTCGATCGAGGCGACGTCCTTGTCCCAGGTCTGCGGATTCATCGCCACCATCATGTCGACGCCGCCGCGGGCGCCGAGATGGCCTTGCTCGGTCACGCGCACCTCGTACCAGGTCGGCAGGCCCTGGATATTGGAGGGGAAGATGTTGCGCGGGCTGACCGGAACGCCATGGCGCAGGATCGAGCGCGCGAACATCTCGTTGGCGCTGGCCGAACCCGAGCCGTTGACGTTGGCGAAGCGGACGACGAAGTCGTTTACGCTGCTGATCGGGCTTTGGTCTGGCATGTTGATCCCGCGTGAGTCATATCGATGAGGTATTTCTGCATGTCCCAGGCGCCGGTGGGACAGCGTTCGGCGCACAGCCCGCAATGCAGGCAGACGTCTTCGTCCTTCACCATCACGCGCCCGGTCTTGAGCCCGTCGGCGACATAGAGCGCCTGGTCGTGATGCGGCGAGGGGGCTTTCAGCCGCGCCCGCAGATCGTCTTCCTCGCCGTTCTCCGTGAAGGTGATGCAATCCATCGGGCAGATGTCGACGCAGGCGTCGCATTCGATGCAGGCCGGGGCGCTGAAGACCGTCTGGACGTCGCAATTCAGACAGCGCTGCGCCTCGCCGAGCGCGAGCTTGACGTCGTAGCCGAGTTCGACCTCGGTGCGGATGTCCTTGAGTGCGATCACCTTGTCGCGGTGTGGCACCTTGTAGCGCTTGTCGCCGGAGATGTCGTTGTCGTAGCTCCACTCGTGGATGCCCATCTTCTGCGAGGAGACATGCACTTCGGGCAGCGGGCGCTCGGTGATGTCCTCGCCGGAGAGCATCTTGTGGATCGACAGCGCCGCGTCATGGCCGTGCGCCACCGCCCAGATGATGTTCTTGGGGCCGAACGCCGCGTCGCCGCCGAAGAACACTTTTGGGTTGGTCGACACGAAAGTCTTGGCATCGACCTGCGGCATGTTCCACTTGTCGAATTCGATGCCGCAGTCGCGCTCGATCCACGGGAAGGCGTTTTCCTGGCCGACCGCGACCAGCACGTCGTCACAGGGAATGGTCTGGTCCGGCTCGCCCGCGGGCACCAGATTACGCCGGCCCTTGGCGTCGTATTCCGCCTTCACCTTCTGGAAGGTGACGCCGGTGAGCTTGCCGTTGTCATGGGTGAAGGCGACCGGCACCATGAAATTGAGGATCGGAATGTCCTCGTGGATGGCGTCTTCCTTTTCCCACGGCGAGGCCTTCATTTCCTCGAAGCCGGAACGCACCACCACCTTGACCTCTTCGCCGCCGAGACGGCGCGCGGTACGGCAGCAATCCATCGCGGTATTGCCGCCGCCGAGCACGATCACGCGGCGGCCGATCTTTTCGACGTGGCCGAACGAGACCGAGGCCAGCCATTCGATGCCGATATGGATATTGCCGGCCGCCTCCTTGCGGCCGGGGATGTCGAGTTCGCGGCCGCGCGGGGCGCCGGAGCCGACGAAGATCGCGTCGTAATTTTCAGCCATCAGTTTCTTCAGGCTGTCGATGCGCTGGCCGCCCTTGAACTCGATGCCGAGGTTGAGGATGTAATCGGTTTCCTCGTCGATCACCGAATCGGGCAGGCGGAATTTTGGAATCTGGCTGCGCATCATGCCGCCGGCCTTGGGGTCGGCATCGAACACGGTGCAGTGATAGCCGAGCGGCGCGAGATCGCGTGCCACCGCCAGCGAGGCGGGACCGCCACCGACCAGCGCGATGCGCTTGCCGTTCTTCGCGGACACCTTCGGCATGCGATGCTTGACGTCGTCCTTGAAATCGGCGGCGACGCGCTTGAGGCGGCAGATCGCAACAGGGGTTTCCTCGACGCGGCCGCGCCGGCACGCCGGCTCGCATGGCCGATCGCAGGTGCGTCCCAGAATTCCGGGAAACACATTCGATTTCCAATTGATCATGTAGGCGTCGCTGTAACGCCCCTCTGCAATCAAACGGATGTATTCGGGAACTGGCGTGTGTGCGGGGCAGGCCCATTGGCAATCGACTACTTTGTGAAAGTAGTCCGGCGCCGAGATATCAGTCGGTTTCATTCCTACCTTTTCCGCGCCAGCAATCTGTGCGCGGCCTTTGCCTGAACGCTCAGTCGGCGTTCTTGTGGTTTTTGAATTGGATCATAGGCTTATCTTATCGGAGCTTAGAGCCATTCCAGATGAGGCACAAAGGCAATTTTGCGCGATCTCCAGCTTTCAATGCATGGCGCGCATGAGACAGTTAATTTCGACGAACACCATGTGGCGGTGCAGCAAACCCGCGGCTTGGCGCGCACGGTCAGGCGGGCGGCAGGTCGCTTTTCGCAAGATCCCACATCAGCCGATAGACGCCACTCGTCACCACCAGCGGCTTGATCGCGGCATTGTCGTTGAAACGCGCCGCGGCCGCCGGGATCACGCTGACGTCGGTGGCGTCGATCAGCACGAACCAGTCGCCGGCGCCGGGGTTGGGTGCTGACGGATCGTCGGTGATCGGTCTGGATAGGGCGGGGTCGTTCTCCAGCAGATGCATGGAGATGATGCCGTCGAGCTGGGCGGGATCGAGTTGATTCCGCAGTGCGGTGCGCAATTTATCGTGACCGCCGGCCGAAGGACGCAGCCGGATGATGCCGAGCGCAGCACCCCGGCCGGTGCCACGGCTGATTGTGATCCGCGAAACGCCACGGATCATATCCTTGAAGTTGGCGATGTTGGCTTTCGACCAGGTAGTCTGGTTGGCGAGCGCAGTGCGGTAGGTCGGGCTGTCCAGCACTTCGAAAGTTTCGGTCGAATAGAGGCTGAGATATTTCGGGTTGCCGCTATGCGCGACATAGCGCCGCGCTTCGAGGAAACCGGGTATCGCGACGCGCTCTTCGAGGTGCTCGCGGTCGTACCAGCGGTTGAATTCCGTCTCATGGGCGGCATCGACGTTCATCGACGTCAGCAACATGCCCTTTCCGGCCATCGGCATCGCGTGCTCCTTTTTGCCTATTTTGTTGGCGCAATATCGCCGAACGGCGTGGGGCAGGGAAGCCGGTTCCCGGCGGCAGGTGGCGGCGACCAGGGACCGCCACAATTGCTGCAAAATCCATTCAGCGCGGGTTCAGGAAACCAGCACTCTTATCGGCGCTGCGAATTCTCGAGAAGCATTCTCAAGAAGAACATTCTCAAGAAGAAAAAGGGTCGTCACCATGGTGCGAATTCTGTGCGCATTGATCCTCGGTCTGGTGTCGCTCGCCTCGCTTCCCGCGCACGCGCAGAATCAGGAAAAGCGCTTCGCGCTCGTCGTCGGCAATGGCGCCTATCAGGCCGGCCCGTTGCAGACGGCACCGAACGATGCCGGATTGATCGCACAGACATTGCAGGCCGCCGGCTTTGATGTGATCGGGGCACGCGATCTCGACGGCGAGACGCTCCGCAAATCGTTCCGCGATTTCATCCAGAAAGTGCAGGACGCGGGTCCCAATTCCGTCGCCTTCGTCTATCTCGCAGGCTATGGCGTGCAGCTCACGGGTGAGAACTACTTCGTGCCGGTCGATGCCAGGATCGCCCGCGACACCGATGTGCCGGTCGAGGCGATCCGCATCTCCGACTACAGCCATCAACTCTCGGCGTTGCCGATCAAGGCCGGCGTGATCGTGCTCGACGCAGCGCGCAACAATCCGTTCGCCAAGGAAGGCCAGCCGCTTGCCGGTGGCCTTGCGCTGATCGATCCCGATCCGAAAATGCTGATCGCCTTCAACTCGGCGCCTGGCACCGTCGCCTCCGACGGTGCGCCGCCCTATGGGCCCTACGCGCAGGCCCTGGCGGAAATGATCCGCACCGGCGGTTTGACCTTGCCCGAAGTGTTCGACCGCGTCCGCCTGCGCGTCAACGAAATGACCAAGGGTGCGGAGATTCCATGGGACGCGCACAAGGTCGACGCGCCGTTCCTGTTCTTCGAACGCAAGCCGGATGCGCCACCGGTGCAGGTCGACGCCGGGCTGCGCACCAGGCCGATCCGCGATTTCCCGGCGCAGGAAGCCTACGCCGCGGCGCTGGAACGCGACACGCTGCAGGCCTACGAGGATTATCTGCAGGCCTATCCGGGCGATCCGCTGGCCAGGCGCGTGCGCGCGATCGTGGCGGCGCGCCGCGAGGCCATCACCTGGCGGCGCACCTACAGCGCCGACACGCCGGATGCCTACTGGTCGTATCTCCACCGCTATCCGCGCGGGCCGCATGCGTTCGACGCGCGGCGCCGGCTTAGCTATCTGTCGGCCGCACTGGAGCCGCCGCCGCAGTTTGCGCAGATCGTCTATGACGTGCCGCCGCCGCCGCCCGACGAGATCGTCTATGTCGACCGCCCGGTGCTTTACTATGGCGATCCGGTGTTTGCCTTCGCGCCGCCTCCGCCGCCGCCGGTGTTCTTCCTGCCACCCCCGCCGCCGGACTTCGTCGTGCTGGCGCCGCCGCCGCCCCCGATCGGCCTGTTCGTGCTGCCGACACCGCTGTTCGTGGCGATGCCCGTCTATGTCGCCGCGCCGGCCTATGTCGTCGCGCCGCCGAATAACATCGTGTTCAACAACATCCACAACACGACCGTGATCAACACGGTCATCAACAATCGCAACGCGACGCCGGCGCAGCTTGGCGCGGCCGGGGCAAGGCCGGCGATCGCCGGCGGGCCGGTTTCCGTGGCGCCGCCGCTGCCGGCGGCGGCCCTGCAACGCGCCAATCTGGCGCGACCGGGCGGTCCGCAAGGTGGTCAGACAGGTCCCGGCGCGGCCATCGGAGCTCAGGGCGCGAGGCCGAATGCAGCCGCCGCGCCGAATGCCGCGGGCGCTTCCGGAGCGCACGCCCTGCCGGGCGCGAACAATGGACCGCCGCTGCCGCAGTCGGCGACGGCGCCGGCCAACACGCAGCCCGGCGCCGCGCGGCCTGGCACGAGGCCGAATGCGGTGACGCCCGGCAATCCCGCTGCGGCGATGTCGCCTGCCAATGCGCAGCCGGGCGCCCCCGGCAAGCCCGCGGCCGCCCCGGCGACAAATTCGCCGGCGACCACGACCGGACCGGTGGGGAGGCAACCGCTCACACATGCCGCGACCGCGCCGGCCGGAAACGTGAAGCCTTTAACCGCGCCGTCGCCGGCGAACCGCGCGACGTCCGCACGGCTGACACCGGCTGCACGTTCGGCGCCTGCGCATGCTGCGGTGACGACGGCGCCGGTATCCCGGCAACCGCCCCGTGCTGCCGCCGTCCAGCCGCGCCCGGCACCGGCCCCGCGCGTCGCGCCGCAACCTCGGCCAATGATCCAGGCGCAGCGTGCCCCGCCGCCGCGGATGGCGGCACCGGCGAGGCCCGCGGCGCGGCCGAGCGCGCCGGCATGCCCTCCCGGCAAGTGCAAACATTGAGGGCATGAAGCCATGAGCCGATCGGGACAGCATCCATGATCACCACGGCATCGCAGGGATCGCGGACGGTTGTACGGCTCCTGATCGGCGTGGTCGCGGGGCTGCTGGCCTGCCACCAGCCTGTGCGGGCCGCCGAACTCGCAGCGCAAGACATCGCGCTGCTCGATCGCCTGACCTGGGGCGTCAACGCCTCAAGCGCGGCGCATCTGCGCGAGGTCGGCAGCGAACGCTGGTTGCAGGAGCAGTTGCATCCGGCCAACGCCGCATTGCCCGCCGCCGTCCATGCGCAGATCGAGGCGATGCCGGACGTGCATCGCTTCCCGTTCGACATCGCGCTCGCTTTCGACCAGCAGGGAAAATCGGCCAACCAGGTCGCCGATCCCGAGCAGCGCAAGGCGGCGCAGCAAGTCTATCAGCAGGCCATGAACGACCGGGCCAGGCAGGCCGCGGCCCGCACCATCCTGCACGCGCTCTATGCGCCGGACCAGTTGCGCGAGCGCCTGACCTGGTTCTGGTTCAACCACTTCAATGTCCACCAGTACAAGTCCAACATCCGTGTGCTGGTCGGCGATTACGAAGACCGCGCCATCCGCGCCAACGCGCTCGGCAAGTTCCGCAACCTGCTTGCCGCGACGCTGCATCATCCCGTGATGCTGCGCTATCTCGACAATGCCGACAACGCAGCCGGCCACCTCAACGAGAATTACGCCCGCGAGATCATGGAACTGCACACCATGGGGGTCGGGTCCGGCTACACCCAGGCCGACGTCGAGGCGCTGGCGCGGATCCTCACCGGCGTCGGCATCGATCTCAAGCCGGAGGATCCGAAGCTGAAGCCCGAGTTACAATCCCAACTCGTCCGCGAAGGCGCATTCGAGTTCAATCCGGCGCGCCACGACTATGGCGACAAGACCTTCCTCGGCCATCAGATCAAGGGCCGCGGCTTCGCCGAGGTCGACGAAGCCCTCGATATCCTCTGCCGTCACCAGGCGACCGCCGTGCGCATCTCCAGGCAGCTTGCGACCTACTTCGTTTCGGACAACCCGCCCGACGCGCTGGTGCAGCACATGGCGCAGACCTTTCAGAAGACCGATGGCGATATCGCAGCCGTGATGTCGACGCTGGTCCATGCACCGGAATTCGCCGCGAGCCTGAAGGGCGGCGCCAAGTTCAAGGACCCGATGCTCTACGTGATGTCGTCGGTGCGGCTGGCCTACGATACCAGGGTCATCCTCAACACGCTGCCGATCCAGAGCTGGCTCAATCGGCTGTCCGAGGGCCTGTTCAATCACGAGACGCCGGACGGCTATTCGATGCTCTCGGCCGCCTGGAACGGACCCGGGCAGATGATGCTGCGCTTCGAGATCGCCCGCGCGATCGGCTCGGGCTCGGCTGGGCTATTCAAGCCGAACGAGCCTAATGCCGTCGATCAGCCGGCGTTTCCGCTGGTCATGAACGGTCTCTATTTCAGCAATATCAGGCAAACGCTGAGTCCGACGACGCTTGCCGCGCTCGACCAGGCGGTCTCGCCGCAGGACTGGAACACGCTGTTCCTGTCGTCACCGGAGTTCATGCACTGAAAGGGAGGTTCGCCGATGAACCGCCGCGAACTGATCAAGGCCTTCGCCGCTTCCGCTTCGCTCACCGTCGCCGGGCGGGTCTGGGCGGCGCCCGCAACCGACGCGCGCCTGCTCGTCGTGTTCCTGCGCGGCGCCTACGACGCCGCCAATGTGGTGGTGCCCGTCGGCAGCGAGTTTTATTACGCCTCGCGCCCAAGCCTTGCGATCGCGCGACCCGATGCGGGCAATCCGAATGCGGCGCTGGCGCTCGATGCCGGATGGGGTCTGCATCCGGCGCTGCGCGATTCGATCTATCCGCTCTGGGCCAAGCGCGAGATCGCCTTCGTTCCGTTCGCCGGCACCAGCGACGATCTCTCGCGCAGCCATTTCGAGACCCAGGACACGATCGAACTCGGGCAATCGGTCGGCGGCAGCCGCGACTACCGTTCCGGCTTTATGAGCCGGCTGGCGAGCGAGCTGACAAGGGTGAAGCCGATTTCCTTCACCGATCAACTGCCGCTGATCTTCCGCGGCCAGACCCAGATCCCCAACATCGGCATTGCCAGCGTCAGCAAGCCCGGCGTCGACGATCGGCAGGCACGGCTGATCAAGCAGATGTATGCGAAAGGCGATCTGGCCAATTCGGTGTCGGAAGGTTTTCGCGTCCGCGACGACGTCTACAAATCCGTCTCCGAGGAAATGACGGCGGCCAATCGCGGCGCGGTGTCGCCCCGCGGCTTCGAGCTGTCGGCACGCCGGATCGGCCGCCTGATGCGCGAGCAATTCAACCTCGGCTTCGTCGATGTCGGCGGCTGGGACACCCACGTCAACCAGGGCGCGGCGACCGGCTATCTCACCGATCGTCTCGGCGAATTGGGCCGCGGGCTCGCCGGCTTCGCCGAAGAGATTGGCCCACCGATGTGGCGTGACACGGTCGTGGTCGTGATCTCCGAATTCGGACGGACCTTTCGCGAGAACGGCGACCGCGGCACCGATCACGGCCACGGCAGTGTGTATTGGGTGATGGGGGGCGGCATCAATGGCGGGCGCATGGCCGGCGAACAGATCCAGGTCGCTCAGCCGACGCTGTTCCAGAACCGCGACTATCCGGTGCTGACGGACTACAGGGCGTTTTTCGGCGGCCTGATCCAGCACGTTTACGGCTTGCAGCAGGCGAGCCTCGATCGGATTTTTGCCGGCATCAAGCCGAAGGACTTGAACCTGGTCTAGATCTTCGACGCCATGTCCGCGATCGCCTTCATCACGGCGTCGCGGACGCCGGGATCGTACAGCGTGTGGCCGGCGCCTTCGACGAAGCGAATCTCGGCCTCCGGCCATACCGCGGCCAGCGCATGTGAGGTCGCGGGCGGACACAGCAGATCATAGCGTCCCTGCACGATGATGCCGGGAATGCCTTCGAGCCTGCCGGCCTCGTCCATCAGCTGGTTCGGCCTCATGAAGCAGTCGTTGGCAAAGTAATGCGCTTCCATGAAGGGCGTTGCGGGCAGCGCGCGCGACGAATTGATGGGGTCAAGCCGGCCACGGTTCGGTGTGTGCTCGGAGAGAATGCGCTCGGTTTCGCCCCACGCCCGCGCCGCGGGACCATGCACGGTAATGTCAGGATCGAGGATGCGACGGAAATAAGCCTCGATCGGTTGCGCGCGTTCGGCGGGCGGCAACACGTTGATAAAGTCCGCATGCAGCGCGGGATAGAAGCGCGGCAGCACCTCGAGAAATCCATCCTCGATTTCCTTGCGGGTTCCCAGAAGCGTCGCGCGCAGCACGAGCCCGGTGACGCGGTGGGGATAGGCCTGCGCATAGGCCAGCGCCAGCGTCGCGCCCCAGGAGCCGCCGACCACCATCCAGCGTTCGAATCCGAATTTTTCACGGATCAATTCCATGTCCGCGATCAGATGCGGCAGCGTATTGTGTTCGCGGCGGCCCTTGGGCCGGCTGCGGCCGGCGCCGCGCTGGTCGAACAGCACGGCATGGAATCGTTCAGGGTCGAACAGCCGGCGGTGATCGGGCTGGCAGCCGCTGCCCGGCCCGCCATGCAGATAGACCGCCGGGATACCGCCGGCGCGGCCGACGCTTTCGACATAGACGTCGTGGCCGTCGCCGACCACGAGTTGCTCCGAGGTCAGCGGGGCAAACGGATCGGCGCGCTTGGCGGATTTTCCGGCGTCGGCGTCAGGCGCCATGCTCGCCTTCCGTCTCCAGCGTGCCGCCGGCGAAGTTGCGATAGAGGAAACGGTTGTGGTCGGAGGCGGCTTCCCGCTCGGCCTGCTTGAAGATCTGCTCATGCATCGGCGACAGCGTGCAGGCCGGATCGGTATTGCCGGCATCGCCGGTCAGCGCAAAGGCCTGGCAGCGGCAGCCGCCGAAATCGATCTCCTTGAATTCGCAGCTCTGGCACGGCTCGGGCATCCACCCCGTGCCGCGATAGCGGTTGAAGGCTTCGGAATTCTGCCAGATCCAGGCAATCGAATGATTGGACCGCACGGACAAAAATTCGAGCCCGGTGATGCTCTCGGCGGCGTGGCACGGCAAGATCTTGCCGGCGGGCGAGATGTTGAAGAATTGCCGGCCCCAGCCGCCCATGCATTTCTTCGGCCGCAGCGCATAGTAATCCGGCACGACATAGTCGATCGTCAGAATGCCCTTCAGCCGCACCGCGGCTTCCTCGACGATGCGGCTGGTCTCCTCGATCTGCGCCATCGTCGGCATCAGCGCCGCGCGGTTCTTCAGCGCCCAGCCGTAATACTGCACGTTGGCGACCTCGAGCCGGTCGGCTTCGAGATCGACCGCCATCTGGATGATGTCGGAAAGCTGGTGCAGGTTCTGGCGGTGCATCACGGCATTGACCGTCAGCGGCAAATCGAGCTCGCGCGTCCACTTTGCGACTTCCAGCTTCTTCTCATGCGCCTTCTTCAGTCCGGCGACGCGGTCGGCCACGTCAGGCTCGTTGCCCTGGAAACTGATCTGCACATGGCATAGCCCGGCATCGGCCAGCGCGGCCAGTTTTTCACGTGTTAGCAGCACCGCGGAGGTGATGAGATTGCTGTAGAGCCCGACATCGCTGGCGTGCTGCACCAGTTCGACGAGGTCCTTGCGTGCGGTCGGCTCACCGCCGGAGAAATGGATTTGCAGCACGCCGATTTCGGCGAGCTCGGCCAAAACCTTTTTCCACTCTCCGGTCGTCAGTTCGCTGCCGCCACGGTCGAGTTCGAGCGGGTTGGAACAATACGGACATTGCAGCGGGCAACGATGCGTCAGTTCGGCCAGCACGGCGAGCGGAATGCCAAAGGTCTCCGCCGTCGAGCGCCGCGACTCCAGCACGGACAGCCCGTCCTGCGGCGCGGTCGTCGCCTTGCCGTCCGTGACAAGGTCGCTCATGACGTCTTCTCGCGTGCTTCGGTGAGAAAACCCTTGTCGGCGAGGTCCTGCAGCATCGCGACGACGTCGGTCGCAATCGCCTCGCGGGGAGCGGCGTACTTCGCGGCCAGTTGATCGACCATATCGGAAACACTGCGCACGCCGTCGCACAAATGCAGCACCTCGACCGCGATCTCGTCTGGTGCCAGCACGCGCTCCGGAGCCAGGATCACCCAGACCTGCCGCGTCTCATCGAATTTCAGCTTGGCGTGCCGCGGCAATTTCGGCCGGCTCGTCTCGCTGACACTGATGTTGCGGCTCAAAGCCATCGATCGCTAATCCCTAATTTTCCAAAGGCACGAACGCACCGGGCGGTATGTGGCCGTTGACATAGGCATGATACAGCGCATCGAGCTGAACCCATAGCACATTGGTCTTGAAGATCAGCGCGTTGCAGACCGCCTCGCGTTCCGCCGGTGTTTTGGCATGCTGCTTGACGTAGTCGAGCGCGAAACCGGCGTCGCGCGGCGCCTGCTGCAGGCGGCGGCTGAAATAGCTCATGATATCGGGATTGACGAAATCATAATGCTGCAGCATGCCCGAGATGCGCTCTTCATGCAGGTTCGGCGCGAACAGTTCCGTCAGCGAGGAGGCGATGGCCTCCAGCGGCGTCCTGTCGCGGCAGAAGTGCACGTAAGCCTCGACCGCAAAGCGCGTGGCGGGCAGGATGCCTTCGGTCGATTCGACATAGGCGTTGTCGAGCCCGAGCCCCTCGGTCAGCTTGAGCCAGCGTTCGATGCCGCCCTCGGAGCCGAGGTCGCCGTCGTGATCCTCGATCCGGTGCCGCCATTCGACGCGGGTGGCGCGGTCGCGGAACCGCGAAATCACCATCGCGTCCTTGAGCGGGATCGTGCTCTGGTAAAAATAGCGGTTCAACGCCCAGGCCTGCACCTGGCCCTTGTTGAGCTTGCCGCCGTGCAGCAGCGCGTGAAACGGATGCAGGCTGTGGTAGCGCGTCGCGCCAATATGGCGCAACGTCGCTTCCATCTCCGCGGCGCTGTTGAGCGAGACGTCCTTGCCGATCGACAGTGCGCTCATTTCGGGGACAGCCACGACGCTCACAGCGTGATCTCCATTCCATCGGCGGGGATATGCCAGCCCGCCTGCTCGGCGGTTTTGCGCTCGTCCGAATCGTGCAGCAAGGCGGGGTTGGAGTTGTTGATATGCAAGAACACCTTGGCCCCGATGTCGAGGCCGTCGAGGCTGGCGATGGCGCCGTGTTCGCCTGACATCGAAATATGTCCCATGCCCTGTCCGGTCTTGTTGCCGAGGCCAGCTTTAATCAATTCGTCGTCGCGCCACACCGTTCCGTCAAAGAACACCAACGCGGCGCCTTTCAGCCGTGCCTTCAGATCGTCGGTCACCCGCGCGCAGGCGGCAAGGAAATAAAGCGTTTTGCCGCTCGCTCTGTCCAGGATCCGAAGCCCGAGTGTATCGCCGACACCGTTGTCGCCGGCGGGATGCGCCTTGCCTTCGAGATACCACGCGCCCTTGCCGGGAACCGCGAAGGGCAGGATCTCGATGCCGGATGGCGAACCAC
The DNA here is from genome assembly GCA_017305715.1 of Hyphomicrobiales bacterium. GTDB lineage: Bacteria > Pseudomonadota > Alphaproteobacteria > Rhizobiales > Xanthobacteraceae > Bradyrhizobium. The sequence continues at coordinate 156,154 of JAFKKG010000012.1, forward strand.
CGGGCAGATCAGGTTCGAACGCCTCGTCGACGGCGATCGGTTGCCGTTTTACGTTCTTTTCGTTCAGCACATTAAAGATGCTGTTGGATTTGAGGATCGCAAGCACCCGCTCATGCGCATAGAGCGTAAAGGGCGAGCCCTCGCGCATCGACAGCAGGCCGGTGACCGCGTCGACCTCGCCATTGGTCAGGATCACGCCCGCGATCGGGCTGTGACGGAGCTGGCCTTGTTTCGGGTGGAGCTGGGGGGTTGCGATCAATTGCTGGCGCAGGTCGGGCGAGGCGTTGATCAGGAACCAGTGCTCGCCGTCGGCGCTGATGGCGATCGAGGCTTGGGTGCGCTGGAGTTCGGGATGATCGATGCGTGCTGCCCGGCACACCGGACATCCGCAGTTCCACTGTGGAACGCCGCCCCCTGCCGCGGCGCCCAGGACGACGACGCGAAGCATGATCCGTCTCCTGGTGAATGCAAAACGTGAGCGGCGGAATTGGGAAGCTGAAAAAGTACAAAGCGGACCCGGGCCGCAAAACACGCCTCCGCAATCGGGAGCATGTCAGGCCCGCAGATCCGCCTCGCTAAACCTTCGCGATCGCTGCCGGTTATTTCCGGGCGGCGCACGCATACATGTTGATTTCCATGCCGACCGGCACTTCGACGATTTTCGGTGCTTTCCAGGCCATTTTGGCGCTCCTTTTGATACCGGACGAACTCCGCCCTCGGAGATAAGGTACTGCGGATCAAAAAGTTCGCCAGTTAAATCTTTTGCCGCACGCCTTGGATACAGATCATGCTGCAATGCGGAAGAATTCACGGCTTTGTGCGGGCGGTACGGGTCAAAACGGCGTGGGATCAAGTGTTTCCCGGTTGCCCGTGACCTTGTGAACGCCGATCTTTCTGTCATCGGAGCCATGTCAGCTTCGGATAAAGAACTTGTGAGATTCGCAATTCGGCCTCCGCTCGCGGGAGCCACACCGGAGTTGTTGCCGCCGATGCCACGCTATTTCTTCAACACCCGTATCGGCGATGAGCTGATTTCCGACCCCGACGGCGAAGTGCTGCGGGACCCTGATCGCGCCTGGGAAATGGCGCGTGCCATGATCCGGGAATTGCTCAAGACCGAGGGCGCGGACGGCGCGCTGCTCAACGCGACCATCGAAGTCACCGACGATGAGGGCGAGATCGTGCTGGAGTTTCCGTTTTCGGAGGCCATTCTCGAACTGCCGGATCGCTCCGTCACCAGGCATTGATCGCACAAAGTCATTCCGGGTTCGATGTAGCGCATCGCCCCGAAATGACGGTCGACCACGTTTTCCGATTGCAAATGTACGGACAAATGTCAGAGAGTGCCGCCGGGAGGCCACTGGCGCCGGGATCATGCTTGTCGCGCGAGGATAAGGCTTCCGCCAGGGAGAAACGCCATGATGAGCTATTCGTCGGCGCCGCGCAGCCTGTTGCTGGCCGGTGCTTTCTTCGGTGCATTGACATTGAACGCTGCAGCGCAGCAGCCGGCCACGCCGTCCGCTTCTGGTGCAGCGCCGGCCGCCGCCGCTCCGCTGCCGCCGGGCTCGCCGCTGATCGGCCGTCCCGCCGACAGTGAAGCCGCCGCCAAGCTGGCGCCGATCGCGCCGCCGCCGCTGGCCACGGCCCCTGACAAATTGCCGCTCGCTAAATTGAAGGTGCCGGCCGGCTTCAACGTCGAGGTCTACGCCGCCGGGATCGCCAATGCCCGTTCGCTCGCCGAAGGCGACAAGGGCACCGTATTCGTCGGCAGCCGCCTGCTCGACAAGGTCACGGCCATCGTCAACAAGGACGGCAAGCGCTCGGTCAAGGTGATCGCCTCGGGCCTCTATCGTCCGAACGGCGTCGCCTTCAAGAACGGCACGCTCTACATCGCCGAACTGTCACAGGTCTCCAGGATCGACAAGATCGAGGACAATCTGGACAACCCGCCAAAGCCGACGGTGATCTACAAGGATCTGCCGAAGGACGAAGCCCATGGCTGGAAGTTCATCGCCATCGGCCCCGACAACAAGCTCTACGTTCCGGTCGGGCAGCCCGGCAACAACGTGCTGCATGATGACGCCCACGGCCAGATCAGACGCATCAATCTCGATGGCTCCGGCGCGGAAGTGATCGCCCGCGGTGTTCGCAACACCGTCGGCTTCGACTGGAATCCGGAAAGCAAGCAGCTCTACTTCACGGACAACGGCCGCGACTGGATGTCGGAAGACGTGCCCGAGGATGAACTCAACCGCATCACCAAGGTCGGCGAGCATTTCGGCGCGCCCTATTGCCTGCAGGGCAATATCGTCGATCCCGAATTCGGCTGGGGCAAGTCCTGCAGCGACTACACGGCGCCGGTCGCCTTGCTGGGTCCGCATTCCGCATCGCTCGGCATGCGCTTCTATACCGGCAGCATGTTCCCGAAGAGCTACAAGAACGCCATCATCCTCGCCCGGCACGGTTCGTGGAACCGCTCCAAGAAGGTTGGCGGCGACCTCCTCGTGGTCAGGCTGAACAAGGACGGGTCAGTCAAGTCCACCGAGCCGTTCCTCACCGGCTTCCTCGAAGACAACAAATATGTCGGCCGCCCGGTCGATGTGCTGCAATTGAAGGATGGCTCGATCCTGGTTTCTGACGACTGGAACGGCGCCGTCTACCGCATCACCTACGGCAAGCAGAAGGTTGCCGCCGGCAAGTGATCGAAGAAGAAGTAAACATCGTCATTCCGGGGCGATGCAAAGCATCGAACCCGGAATCTCGAGATTCGCAGGTGCGCGATTGTGCACCTGCGGTTGGTGCTGACGCACCAGGCCGCAATGACGGAAGCGCAGGGAGTGCCGATGCGTAAGACAATAGCGGCTTTGGCGCTCACTCTGATCGCTTGCCCGGCAAACGCCGAGACGTTCCAGGAACGCCTCGCGCCGTGCCTGGCCTGTCACGGCGAAAAGGGGCAATCCGAAACCGAGAATACACCATCACTCGGTGCGCAGCAGGCGCCTTACGCGCTGATCCAGCTTTTCATGTTTCGCGAGAAGCTGCGCGTCTTCGAGCCGATGAACGAGATGACAAAGGCGCTGACCGACGACGATCTGCGTACCTTCTCCGATTTCATCGCCACGATGCCGAAGCCGGTGCCGCCCGCGGAGGCCGGCGATCCCGCGCGGATGCAGCGCGGCGAGGCACTGGGCAGGCAGCACCGCTGCAACAGCTGTCACAACCCCGATTATTCCGGCAAGGAAAACGTGCCGCGCATCGCCAACCAGCGCGAGGATTATCTCGCCAAGACGCTCGGTGAATACAAGGATAACAGCCGCCATGGCTATGACGGCAGCATGGCTGATGTGATGGCGCCGGTCACTCCGGCCCAGATCGCCGATCTCGCCTATTTTATCGCCCGGGTGCGCTAAAACCGGGGCCGGGGCACCGCTGGCCATGCCGTTCACGCGGCGCTACAAGGGCGGCGATCAAACGGAGTTTCCCATGCAAGATCTCTGGCGGCTGCCGGCTGCGGACCTCGCCTTGCTCATCAAGACAAGAAAGGTCTCGGCGAAGGAGGCGGCCGCATCCGCATTGGCGCGGCTGGACGCGGTCAACCCGAAAATCAATGCGGTCGTCGACCACAGGCCGGAAGCGGTGCTGGCGCAGGCCTCGGCCATCGACGCCGCGATCGGGCGGGGCGAAGATGCCGGGCCTCTGGGCGGCGTTCCCGTCACGGTCAAGGTCAATATCGACCAGGCAGGCTTTGCCACCACCAACGGCCTGAAATTGAATCGTGAGGCCATTGCGGCGACCAACAGCCCGGTGATCGATAATTTGTACAAGGCCGGCGCCGTCATTTTGGGCCGCACCAATTGCCCGGCCTTTTCCTACCGCTGGTTCACCACCAATCTCGTCCATGGCGACACCAAGAATCCCCGCGATCCCGGCATCACACCGGGCGGCTCGTCGGGTGGCGCGGGGGCTGCGGTGGCTGCCGGCATCGGCCATATCGCCCACGGCACCGATATCGCGGGCTCGATCCGCTACCCGGCCTATGCCTGTGGCGTCCACGGCCTGCGGCCGACCATCGGCCGCATTCCCGCCTTCAACGCCGCCCTGCCGGAGCGCACCATCGGCCCGCAGATCAGCGCCGTTTCGGGTCCGCTGGCGCGGACCATCGGCGATCTCAGGATCGCGCTCGCGGCGATGTCGGCCGGCGATTTTCGCGATCCGTGGTGGGTCCCGGCGCCGCTGGAAGGCCCGCCGAGACCCAGGCGCGTCGCGATGTGCCTCAACCCGGATGGCCTCGAACCCGTGCCCGAGGTGAAGGCGGCGGTCGCCGACGCCGGCAAGCGGCTGGAGCGCGCAGGCTGGATCGTCGAGGAGATCGCCGATACGCCGCCGCTGCGCGAGCCCGCCAATCTCCAGACCAAGCTCTGGCTCGGCGACAGCTATGAAGCGCAATTGGAGGCCGCCGAGCGCGAGGGCGATCCCGGTGCGCTGGCCTGCCTGCGCGGCAACCGGACCAAGGTGTTTCCGTTCGATGCCGCGGCATTCTCGAAGGCGCTGACGCGGCGCGCGACGCTGACCCGCGAGTGGCTGGAATTCTTCGAAAAATACCCGGTGCTGCTGATGCCGGTGTCCGGCGAATTGCCGTTTCCCGACCACCTCGACCGTAAGGATGACGCCTCCTTTGCCCGGGTCTGGCATGCGCAATTGCCACAGATTGCCATTCCCTTTATGGGGCTGCCCGGGCTAACGGTCTCGACGGGACTGGTGGGACGGATTCCGGTCGGCGTGCAACTCGTCTCCGGCCGTTACCGCGAGGATCTCTGCCTTGCCGCCGGTGAGGCGATCGAGGCCGGCGGAACGCCGTCGGCGGCGATCGATCCTGTCGGTTAACAGGGCGTTTTCGAGCCACTGCTTCGGGTAAAGAAAACGCGTCAAACGAGAGACCGAGAGAGTTCGATGTCAGCCATCTATGATTTCACGGCGCAGTCGCTGGCCGGCGAAGAGGTCCCGCTCCGGCGGTTCGAGGGCCAGGTGCTGTTGATCGTCAACACCGCGAGCGCCTGCGGGTTCACGCCGCAATACAAGGGCCTGGAACAATTGCACCGCGATCTGTCGCCGCGCGGCTTTGCGGTGCTCGGTTTCCCATGCAATCAGTTCGGCGCGCAGGAGCCCGGCGACGCCAAGCAGATCGAGGCGTTCTGCGAAACCAGATTTCACGTGACGTTTCCGATGTTCGCCAAGATCGACGTCAACGGCAGCAAGGCGCATCCGCTGTACGAATATTTGCGGCGCGAGAAGACGGGCCTCTTGGGCTCGTCGATCAAATGGAATTTCACCAAATTCGTGGTCGACCGATCGGGCAAGGTGGTGGGGCGCCATGCCCCGACGGTCACGCCCGAAGCACTGAGAAAGGAAATCGAGGCACTGCTATGAACGAGAAAACCGAAACCGCTGGCGACACGTTTCCCGACCGCCTGTCGACCAATCCGAGCAGCCCCTATTACAATGAGGAGCTGCTGTCGCGCGACGTCGGCATCCGCTTCAAGGGCACCGAGAAGACCAATGTCGAGGAATACTGCATCAGCGAGGGCTGGATCCGCGTCACCGCCGGGAATGCCAAGGACCGCCACGGCAATCCGCTGACGATCAAGGTGCACGGCCCGGTCGAGCCGTATTTCCGGGATAAGAAGTGAGTCTTGAAGGCGGCCACTCTTGAGCAGCCGTCATGCCCGGCCTTGTACCGGGCATCCACGACTTGATGGTGTAGCCGCGAGAACGACGTGGATGGCCGGGACAAGCCCGGCCATGACGACGAACTGAACTGCCATTGAAAGCCACCACCATGTCCGTTTGCATCGTCGACGTCTGCGAGATAACAAAACCGATCTCCTCGCCGATCCGTAACGCCTATATCGACTTCACCAAGATGACGACGAGCCTGGTTGCGGTCGTCACCGATGTGGTGCGCGACGGCAGGCGCGTGGTCGGCTATGGCTTCAATTCCAACGGCCGCTACGGGCAGGGCGGCCTGATCCGCGAACGCTTTGCGCCGCGGCTGAGGGAGGCCGACCCAAAATCGCTGCTCGACGCTGCCGGCAGCAATCTCGATCCGGACAAGGTCTGGTCGACGTTGATGGCGAACGAGAAGCCGGGCGGCCATGGCGAGCGTTCGGTGGCGGTCGGCACGATCGACATGGCGGTGTGGGATGCGGTGGCGAAGATCGCCGGCAAGCCGCTGTTCCGGTTGCTCGCCGAGCGTCACAGCCGCACCGCCAATCCGCGCGTGTTCGTTTACGCCGCCGGCGGCTATTACTATCCCGGCAAGGATTTGTCGGCGCTGCGCGGCGAGATGCGCGGCTATCTCGACCGCGGCTACAACGTCGTCAAGATGAAGATCGGCGGCGCGCCGATCGCGGAAGACCGCGAGCGCATCGAGTCGGTCTTGAAGGAGATCGGCAGCAATGCGCAGCTTGCGGTCGACGCCAATGGCCGCTTCGATCTGGAGACCGCGATCGCTTATGCAAAAATGCTGCGGGAATATCCGCTGTTCTGGTACGAGGAGGCCGGCGATCCCCTCGATTACGCGTTGCAGGCGGCGTTGGCCGAATTCTATCCGGCGCCGATGGCAACCGGCGAAAATCTGTTCAGCCATCAGGATGCGCAGAATCTGATCCGCTATGGCGGCATGCGCCCCGATCGCGACTGGCTGCAATTCGACTGCGCGCTGTCCTATGGGCTTTGCGAATATCAGCGCACGCTTGGCGTGCTGAAAACCCATGGCTGGTCGGCCAGCCGCTGTATCCCGCATGGCGGGCATCAGATGTCGCTCAATATCGCCGCCGGCCTCGGGCTCGGCGGCAATGAGAGCTATCCCGATCTGTTCCAGCCCTATGGCGGTTTCCCGGACGGCGTCCGCGTCGAGGACGGCCATATCACCATGCCTGATTTGCCCGGCATCGGCTTTGAGGGCAAGTCCGACCTCTACAAGGAAATGAAAGCGCTGGCGGCGTGAGCAGGCCGCCGGTTTACCGATCAACTATCTCCAGAGGACGCTGAGATCGTGCCCCCCAAACTTTCCCTTCCCCAACTCTCGCTCGCCAAGGACAAGATCCGGGTCCTGCTGCTCGAAGGCGTCAACGACAGCGCCGCGCAGTTGATCGAGAGTGCCGGTTATTCCAGCATGACGCGCCTGGCCAAGGCGCTCGAGGGCGAGGCGCTCAAGGAAGCCATCAAGGGCGTGCATCTGCTCGGCATCCGTTCCCGTACCCAGATTACCCCTGATGTGATCGAGGCCGCGGACCGGCTGATCGCGATCGGATGCTTCAGCGTCGGCACCAACCAGGTGGACCTCGACGCGACACGGCGGAACGGGATTCCGGTATTCAACGCGCCGTTTTCCAACACGCGCAGCGTGGCGGAACTGGTGATCGGCGAGATCGTGATCCTGCTGCGCCGCATCGTCGCCCGTTCCAACGCCGCCCATGATGGCCGGTGGGACAAGTCCGCGAACGACAGTTATGAGGTGAGGGGCAAGACGCTCGGCATCATCGGTTACGGCAATATCGGATCGCAGCTCTCCAACCTCGCGGAAGCGATGGGCATGCGGGTCATCTTCTACGATCACACCGACCGGCTTCGCCACGGCAATACCGAGCCGACCGCCAGCCTGCGCGAGCTGTTGGCCCAGAGCGACGTGGTGTCATTGCATGTGCCGGAAACGCCTGCCACCCATAACATGATCGGGCGCGAGCAGATCGCCGCGATCAAGCCCGGCGCGTATTTCATCAACAACAGCCGCGGCACGGTCGTCGATCTTGACGCGCTCGCGGATGCGTTGCGCGAAGGCAGGCTCCGCGGTGCTGCGGTCGACGTGTTTCCGGTCGAGCCGCGCTCGAATGCGGATCGCTTCAGGACGCCGCTGCAGGGGCTGGAGAACGTCATCCTGACGCCGCATATCGGCGGTTCGACCGAGGAGGCGCAGGAGCGCATCGGCGCCGAAGTGGCGCGCAAGCTGGTCGACTACAGCGATTCCGGATCGACCATGGGTGCTGTTAACTTCCCGCAGGTCCAACTGCCGCCGCGGCCGTCGGGCACGCGGTTCATCCAGGTGCAACGCAATCTGCCGGGCATGCTGGGGCGCCTCAACGAAGTGCTGGCGCGCCACTCAGTCAACATCGCCGCGCAATACTACGAGACCGACCATGACGTCGGCTATGTCGTGCTCGACGCCGATGCTTCGGCGGCCGACGGCCAGCGCGTGCTGGCGGACATTCGCGCATTGGAGGGAACTATCCGCGCGCGGTTGCTCTACGAATACAAGATTTGAGGCTGGCTGAAGCAGATTGTTGCGCGAGTGGTGCGTCAACGTCATTGCAAGGAGCGAAGCGACGAAGCAATCCATGCTTCGGCTTGCCAAGCTATGGATTGCTTCGCTTCGCTCGCAATGACGATGAACAACCCTACGACAGCCGCATATCCAGCAGCCGGCGGCCTTCGGTCTTGAGCAGCTTCTTCACCGCGCTGGAGGCGGCAATCTCGCCCTGGTTGGCGTAGGCTTCGTGGTTCTTTTCGATGTCGTCGAGCCGGTAGAGGTAATTGACCATCACGCCGGCGGATTCGCGAAGGCCCTTTGGCGAGAGATCGCCGAGCCAGTCGATCCGCTCCAGCCTCGCGCCATTGCCGATATGGAATCGCGCCACCGAATCGATCAGCCGCCCCTTGGAGGTGCGGGCCTTCAGGAAGTAATGCGCGGCGAGGGGCTCGAGCACCGCGCGCAGTTTCGAGGTGGTTTCCGCATTCTCGAACCAGTCGGGCGTGTCGAGCTGTTCGAGCAGCGTCCGTTCGTCGTCGGACAGGGGAACGTCATCGGCTTCTCTCACCCATTGCATGAAGCCCGGCACCGGCGACAGCGTGATGAACGTGTCGAGTTTCGGCAATTCGCGCCGCAATTCCTCGACCACCTGCTTGATCAGGAAGCTGCCGAACGAAATGCCACCGAGCCCCTTCTGCGTGTTGGAGATGGAATAGAACACGGCGGTGCGGGCGCGTTCGATGGCGACCGGCTGACGTTCGGCGGCGAGCAGCGGCGCGATCGCGGTCGGGATTGTCTCGGTCAGCGCGACCTCGACGAAGATCAGGGGCTCATCGGTCAGTTGCGGATGGAAGAAGGCGTAGCAGCGGCGGTCGACCGGATCGATGCGGCGGCGCAGATCGTTCCAGTCGTGGATTTCGTGCACCGCCTCATAACGGATGATCTGTTCCAGAATGTTCGCTGGCGTCGACCAGTCAATCCTGCGCAGCACGAGAAATCCCCTGTTGAACCAAGACGACAGCAAATGCACCACGTCGCGGTCGAGTGCTGCCAGATCCTTGTTGCCCTTCATCAGCGCCAGCAGGTCGGCGCGCATGGCCACCAGGTCGCTGGTGCCGCCCGGGGCGCGGTTGAGCCGTCGCACCAGTTCCTGGCGCCGTGGCTCGGACGCGAAATGCAGATCGCTGGCGTCGGCGTCGCTCGGTTGCGCGCGCCAGCTTTCGATCGCGCGCGAAAGCCGTTCACGGTCCGGGCCGAAATCGCGGGCGAGGGCGGCAAAGAAGGATGCCCGGCCGGCGGCATCGAGGTCGTGGTAACGGTCGAGTACTTCGCGGGCCATCGCGGTGCCCGATGCTTCGCCGCGGCCGGACAGCAGCGCCTCGCACAGTTCGAGCAGCTCGGAGGCGTCTTCCCTGGTATCCGAAGAGCTGCCGCGCCGAAGCAGCGTGCGGCCGCGTTCCGAAATTGTCGAAAGCAGGTCGGAGAAGAAGGCGTTGGCCATAGGTTAAATCGATTCCAAGGTGATGCCGGACCTTATACGGGATTTAAGGCGCAGCCGATCATATTCAAGCGCATGGATTGTACGGAAATATGTCATGCCCGGCGAAGGTAAAATTTACGCCTTCTCGGCGAACTCGGTCGGCGTCTTGCCGGTAACCTGCCGGAAGGCATGGGAAAACGCCGGGACACTGGCATAGCCGAGGTCGGACGCCAGTTGCTTGACCGAGACATTGACGTCGGTGGACAGTTTTTCGATGGCGGCCGCAACGCGGGCACGCTGGCACCAGCTCTTGAAGCTGAGTTGCGTCTGCGCCGAGAACAGCCGCGACAGCGTTCGTGCCGAGGTGCCGACCTCGCGCGCCAGCGTTTCGATCTCATGGTCGCCGGTCGGGTCCGACAGCACGATGTCGGCGGCGCGCCGGCAGCGCGGCTCATGTGGCAGCGGGATGAAGGTGGCGGAATCTTCCGCCTGATGCAGTTCCAGCATCGCGAGTTTCACCAATAACGCCGTGCGCTCGGCCGTGGTGTGGTCGTCGAACATCGCGAGGATGGCCTGGTGCAGCAGCGGCGATACCCGCACCACGAACTCCGCTTGCAGGCTCTTGCTGCGCTCCTCGCGCGCCAGCCAGTCGAGGTCGAAATACAGGGTGCGCATTTCGATGTCGGCGAGCACGTCGATGGCGTGCGGCAGGCGGGCCGGGACCCAGACCGCGCGGTCCGGCGGCACCAGCCAGCGGCCCTTCGGGGTGGTGACCTGCATGGTGCCCCGGGCGGCGTAAACCAGCTGCGCCTCGCGGTGCATATGGGTGTCGATCCGGAAGCCCTTCCTGTAGGTGTTGGCGATCATGTGGATGCCGTCGCCGGTCGAGGTCAGGCGCCCGATAATGGCAACGATTGGCTTTTCGGCGATATTCATTGGCGACATCCCGTCAGGACAACCCCGTATAACCTATTTTGCAATTTGCGGGGATTCGACCCGTCAAGAAACGACCAGGGACCAGACCATGAACAGCCCCAGCCGGGTCATCGGCTTCGTCAATGCCGCCCATTTCATCGACCATTACGCAATGCTGATCTTCGCCGCCGCCGTCATCATCATGGGCCCGGCGTTCGGGATGGCCTATTCGGAGCTATTGCCTTACGCGACCCCGGGCTTCGTCGCCTTCGGCGCCGGTTCGCTGATCACCGGCTGGCTCGGCGACCGCTGGAGCCGCCGCCACATGATGGTGATTTTCTTTGCCGGCATCGGCGCTTCGATGATCGCGGTCGGTTTCGTGCAGACTCCGCTGCAACTCGGCGCGGTGCTGCTGTCGATCGGCTTGTTCGCTTCGATCTACCACCCGGTCGGCACCGCCATGATCGTGTCCTATGCCGACAAGCTCGGCCGCGAGATGGGCTTGAACGGCGTCTGGGGCAATCTCGGCGTAGCGTCGTCGGCGCTGGTCACCGGCGTGATCGGGCAATATCTCGGCTGGCGCTGGGCCTTCATCGTGCCCGGCGTCGTCACCATGCTGATCGGCGTGGCCTTCGCCATGCTGGTCGTGCACGAGGATCGCACCGGCTCCAGGCAGGCGGCGGCGCAAGCGCGCATCGCGAAAGGCGACATGTGGCGGGTGCTGCTGTCGCTGTTGATCGTCGTGATCGCGATCTCGACCACCTTCAATGCCGTGACCGTAGCGCTGCCAAAGCTGTTCGCGGAGCGGCTGGCTGACGTCACCAAGAGCCCGGCGCTGCTCGGCGTCATTGCGGCGGGCGTCTACGTGTTCGGCGCAATGACGCAATACACCATCGGCAAGCTGATCGACCATTATTCGCTGAAGACCGTGATGCTGCCGCTGTCGTTCATACTGGCGCCGTTCCTGTATTTCGCGGCGACATTGTCGAACCTGCCGCTGATCATCGCCTCCATCGGCATCGTGATGGGCGCGTTCGGCCAGGTCACGGTGAATGACGCGATGGTGGGCAAATACACCACCGATGAATGGCGCAGCAGAGCCTACTCGGTGCGCTATTTCATCGGCTTCACCGCGGCGGGCGCCTCCGTCGGCCTGGTGGCATGGCTGTACGACAAGGGCGGTTTTGCCACCATGTTGCAGGCGTTCGGCGGGCTGTGCCTGCTCGTGATCGTCGCGGCGATCATCCTGCCGCAGGAGATCAAGGTGCCGGCGCGGGCGAATTGATCGTTCGCCGGCGTCAGCTCGCCAGAGCCCGGGCGATGATATCGGAGCCCTTCTCGGCGACCATGATCGTCGCCGGGTGAATATTCGGCGATGGCATCGCCGGCATCACCGACGCATCGACCACCCGCAGGCCGTCGATGCCGCGAACGCGGAGCGCGCTGTCGACCACGGCCCCGTCATCCTCGCCCATCCGGCAGGTGCCGCAGGGATGATAGACGGTCGAGCCGATCCTGCGCACATAGTCGGCGATCTGGTCGTCGCTTTTGACCTCCGGACCGGGCCTGAGCTCTTCGACCACCAGTGACCGGAAAGGTTCGGTCGCGACGATTTGCCGGGCAATACGAAAACCCGCCTGCATGATGCGCATGTCGTCGGGGTCGGTCATGTAATTGGCGCGGATGCGCGGTGGCATGCGTCCCTCCGTGTCGCGCAGCGTGATCTCGCCGCGGCTTTTCGGCCGGCAAACGCTGAAGATGAAGGTAAACCCCGGCCAGCGATGCAGGCCGCTCTTGAACCCGTCGGTCGAGAAATTGAGGCACTGGTACTGGAGGTCAGGCACCGGCTGGGAAGGGTCTGATTTTGCAAACAGCGTCGCTTCGGTGGCCCCGACCGAGAGCTGTCCTGATCCCCTGAGCAACCATTCGAGCGCGAGCTTCACCGATTTCGCCGGGCTCATCACGGCCTCGTTCAGGGTGTCAGTGGCATTGGTCTTGAACGTGAAACCGGACTGATAATGGTCCTGCAGGTTCTTGCCGACGCCGGGAAGATCGCGTTTCACCTCGATGCCGAGCGCTGCCAGTTCCGCGGCTGGGCCAATGCCGGAGGCGAGCAGCAGCACCGGAGAATTGATCGCGCCGCCGGAAACGATGAGCTCGCGCCGCGCGCCGATGCGCTGGATCCGGCCGTCGCGTTCGATCTCCACGCCGCTGGCGCGGCTGCCGTCGAACAGGATGCGGCGGACGCGGGTGTTCGTCATCAGCTCGAGATTCTTGCGGCCGAGGTTCGGCTTGAGATATCCGACCGCCGTCGAGCGGCGCCAGCCATTGTGGACGTTGAGCGGCGCGAAGCCGACGCCGTCGATGCGCTCACCGTTGAAATCGGGGTTGCGCTGATATTGCAGCCGCTCGCAGGCCTCGACGAACGCCTTCGCCGCCGTCGAAGGGCGTTTGATGTTCGAGACCGTCATCGGGCCGCCGGTGCCGCGCCGTTCGCTCGCGCCCTCGACGCAGTGCTCCATCCGCTTGAAATAGGGCAGTACGTCCTTGTAGCTCCAGCCGCGTGCGCCAAGGCGCTGCCATTCGTCATAGTCGCTGGGGGCGCCGCGCAGGAAGACAAGGCCGTTGATCGAACCGGAGCCGCCCAACACCTTGCCGCGTGGCCAGATCACGGTCCGGCCGCCGAGGCCCGGTTCGGGTTCGGTCTCGTATCCCCAGTTCATGTTCGGGTTCGGGACCAGCTTGCCGAAACCCATCGGAATATGAATCCAGGGATTGCGGTCGCGTCCGCCGGCCTCGATGACGCACAGCGACACGTTTGGATTTTCCGTCAGCCGCGCCGACAGCACGCAGCCGGCGGAGCCGCCGCCCACCACGACGACATCGAATTCCGCATCGAAACCGGATTGACGCATCAAGATTTTTCGCTCCCGATTTGTTTTTCTTTGTTCGCGTTCGCACTACTCGATCTTGGGCAGCACCGCATGCAAATGGTGGTTTGAAATCTGCATCAATCCGCTAAAGGGCTGGCTGAGATCGACGATCAGGAACAGCGCGCTCGAAACCGAGAGCGCGAACACGAGGACGGACGCGACCACGATCTTGTTCGGTTCACTGAACAGGCTGAAGGTCGCGAAGATCACCACCAGCCAGAATGTCAGCACGACGAAGAACGGCACCGGTATCGCATTATCGCTTTGCGTGAACACCAACAGCCGGGTCCGGCCCATGTCGGTGGTGATGTCGATGATGCGGGATTTCAGCGAAGTCTGTTCGGCGTTGGTGGGATTCAGGCCTTCGACCGCATTGTAGAAGCGCTCGGCCGTGGTGCTGATGACGAAGGTCGATCCGCCGTCGCTGATGCTCTCGCGCCAGATACGGGTGGTGGCCGATGGGATGATTTCGCGCAGCAGGGCCCGTGCGGCCTTTGCGTCCGGTCCATATTTGGTGAGCATCTGATCGAGGAGTGCGGCGTTGGTGCCAAGCTGCCGGATGTTGGTGTTCTGGGCGTCGTAGGTATTCTTGGCTGAGGCGATCATCAGGCCGATCACCAGCGCCGCGAGCGTTGACAGAAAGCCCGCGCCGAGGCGGATGGCTTCCCTGGAGCCGCCCTCAAGCCGGTCCGCCAGCCATGACCGCTTCAGGACCATGCCGATCGCAGCGCCGATCAGGATCGAAATGAAGGAAGCCAGGAACGCGGTCGTCGAACTCATGGGATCATCACCCCTGCGCTTTGGTCGCCGGGCAGGGTTATTTCATTTCGCGCCCTTCGCCAATCCGCATATGCGGCGTGCATGGCGGATGGCTGTACGCCCGATCCTCCCTGCGTTACAAGCGGGCCTCTGGCCGGGCACAGACCCGGCGTGGAGGAAACCGATGTCCCATCAATTTCCGATTCTTGAATGGCCGATACTTGCCGGCCTCGTCGTTGGAGCCATGATGATAGCCATGCCGGCGAATGCCGATGCCCTGAAAGATGAAATCGCGCCGACCGGCAAGCTGCGGGTGGCGATTGCGATCAGCCCGGCGGGCGGCGCGTTCTGGTCGACCAAAACCGAATCCGGTTCCTATGCCGGCGTGCCGGTCGACCTCGGCAAGGCGATGGCGGAACAGCTCGGCGTTCCCGTCGAGTATGTCGCGCATAACAATTCCGGCCAGATCGTCGACGCCGTCTCCAAGGGCACCTGGGACGTCACCTTCCTGCCCAAGGACCCGGAGCGCGAGGCCAGGATGTCGTTCGGACCGATCTACGAGGTCGCGGACGCCACCTACATCGTCAAGCCGGGCTCGGCGGTCACGAACTTCGCCACGCTCGATCAGCCCGGCATCAGGATCGCCGCGGTCAACAACACCACCACCATGCGCGGCGCGATCGCGCATCTGAAGAACGCCAAGGTCACGGGTTACCAGACTTATGATGAGATCGAGGGCCTGCTCAAGAAAGGGGAGATCGACGCCTTCGCGTTGTCGCGCGACCAGCTCAACGCGATGTCGAAGAAGATTCCGGGCACCCGCGTGCTCGATGAGACCTTCAAGCAGACGGTGACCGCGGTCGCGGTGCCGCCCAACCATCCCCAAGCGCTGGCATTTGCGGTGAAATTCCTGACCGAGGCGATCAGCAACGGTACGCTGCGCAAGGCTTATGACAATAACGGCCTGAAGGACTCGCCGATTCGCACCCAGACCAAGTGAGCGGTTAGAGACCAATGAGCATGCTGCGCTTCCGCTTGCGCAAGCGGTGACCTGAATGCCGGCACCGCTTCAAATGCTACAACTCTAATTCGCGCCCGCCACAATCGGATCCATCCCGCTCTTGACGAGTTCCGGCCGCGCCGCAGGCGAGGCAAGGAACTTGATCAGCGCCTTGCCGGCGTCGGGCTCCCTGGAAGCCGTGGCGATCCCCGCGGAAAACACCGTGATCTTTTGTAGCTCGTCGGGCAGGGGACCGACGATGTCGATACCCTCGACCGGGCGCAACTCGCTGATCTGCTGGAAGCCGATCTCGGCTTCGCCATGGGCCACGATTTCGCCGACCGGGGTCGCGGGGATCTTGCGCGCCTTGTCCTTCATCGCGTCCTTGATGCCGAGTTTGTCGAACATCTCGGTCGAAACATAGACGCCGCTGGCGCTGTCTGAATAAGCGATGGTTTTCGCCGCCAGCAGCGTGCGCCTGACCGCCTCCGCATTGCTTATGTCCGGCTTCGGCGTGCCTGATTTCACCGCAATCCCGATCGGCGATTTGACGAGATCGATGCGGCTGTCCGGAATCACCTTGCCCTGTTTGGCGAGATCGTCGAGCGCATAGCCGACCATAATGAGGACGTCGGCAGGCTCGCCACGCTCCAGCCGCACCGGTATCGCATTGGCAGTCGTGCCCATCGACGGACCATAGGCGGTGAGGACCTTGTGGCCGGTGGCACGCTCGAATTCAGGCACCAGCGCCTTGTAGGCTGCTGTCAATCCGCCGGAGATCATTACGCGGACTTCGGCTGCGGAGGCCGGGCCCGAAAGCGCGAGGGTGGTTAAGCCGAGCGCGAGTGCGCGGAACGTCGCTGAATTCAGCCGCATTGTGATTCCTCCCGGGATGGCTCTCGAAAGGCCGTCCTGGTCGGAATGTTACTGCGCAAAGAGGCCGGCGGCTACCCGTTCGCTTCAAAACAGCCTCCTCGCTCTGGTTGCGCGTTATGCCTAAGGTCTAGTTCCCTGGACCTGCCTGCTTCGGCACAAAGGGCGGACGACAACGACAAGTAAACAAGCAAAACAATGGAGGACACGGATGGGCAGGCTCTCTTGGCGCTGGTGGTCTCGCAACAACAAGAAATCCGTCAACGTTCCACTGGCCTCGTCGGAAAACCCCGAAGGCGCGGATCGGCGGCAGTTGTTGCAGGCGTTTTCCGCGATCGCCGGCAGCGGCGCCCTGGCTGTCATGTCGCAGCCCGCCGGCGCGAAAGATGCCAGCGACCTGCCGCCGCCCAAGCGGGCCCTGACCGGCCGGAACGAAGCCGGCAAGTCGGTGTTCAAATCCTTTGACGTCACGACCAAGGTGGTGGAGATCGACTCCAATCCGGGGCTGACATTCTACGAACTCTACAGGACCGAAGGCGTGCCGCAGCTCACCGGCCTGGAGCCGGACCCGATGCTCAACGGCACGATCGGCTTTCCGGGTCCGGGCGGCACGATGTTTCGACTGATCTCCTATCCGCCCAAGCGCCCCGAGGGCTACAAGCCGCCGCCCGGCGTCACGTTCGAAAGCGGACTGAAGGAGATGTCGGACAAGGTCCCCGGCATGGGCGACGTCTTCGACCGCAGCGCCCCCGGCATGCATACGTCAGATACGATCGACTATGGGGTCGTGGTGCGCGGCGAGATGACGCTCGAACTGGATGACGGACAGAAGGTGCATCTGCGCCAGGGCGATTGCATCGTGCAAAACGGTACAAGGCATCGCTGGCGCAACCCGCTGTCGGAGCCGTGTCTGATGGCGTTCGTCTCGATCGGCGGCAAGCGCGGCTAGGGCTCAGGTACTCCAAGGAGGTCGCGCGGAGCCGGTTTTCTTTAACCCGCATGGCGCGGCGGGTTAAACGCCCGCCCTACGGTCTCATTTTACCTTGTCCTGCGAAATATCCATGATCATGCGCGCCGAGAGATAAAGCCGCGGCACGATGCTCTCCAGCTTCACATATTCCGCATCGTTGGAGTGGGCGCCGTAGCCGCTCAGACCAAAACCCTCGATCACGGCGGCTTTTGTCTTGAGCGCCGCGAACGCGGCGTCGGTGCCGCCGCCGGACGCTGTGTCCAGCACCTTCAATGGCAATCCCAGTTCCGTGTAGATGGTGGCGCCGTGGGCCGCCAGCAGGCGCGAGGCGGCCGTTGCTTCCAGCGGTGGGCGACGCATCTCGAAGCGGAGCTGCACCTTGGCATCGGGTATCCGCTGTGTCTTCACGCGTTGCTGCAGCGTGGCCTCCAGCTCGGTGAAGTCGGACATTTTCAGCGCCCTTGCATCACCCTGCGCGGTGGCCTGCGCCGGGATCACGTTGCGGTTGGTGCCGGCCTGCGCAACCGTCCAGTTCAGGGTCAGGCCCTGGTCGCGCCGCGACAGGTCGCTCAATTGCAGTATTTGATGGGATAGCTCGTAGAGCGCGTTGACGCCCTTGTCCGGCGCGGCCCCGGCATGCGAGGCCTTGCCGGTCACCGTCAGATACGCCGCGCCGATGCCGCTGGTGGCGAGCAGCAGGCGGCCGTTTTCGCCGCCGCCCTCGTAGGAGAACACCGCGTCGTGTTCGGCCGCCATGCGCGTGATGGTGCTGCGCGAGGCCGGTGAGCTGATCTCCTCGTCGCCATTGATCAGCACGGTCAGTGTGCCGTAATCCGTGAATTTCAACTTTTGCAGCATCGCCACCGTGTGCAGGATGAGAGCCACGCCGTGCTTGTCGTCGGCGATGGCGAGCCCATAGGCGCGCTCGCCGTCGATGCGGAAGGGCTGGTCTTTCAGCATGCCGCGCAGATAGACGGTGTCCATGTGCGCGATCAGCATGATCTTCCTGGTGCCGGTACCCTTGAATTCGGCGTGCACCATGGCGCCCGGCTTTTCCGGCGTGTCATCCATCCGGTAAATATCCGCAGGCTCGATGATCGCGACCTTGCCGCCCAGGCTGGTCAGGCGTTCGCCGATCAGCGCGGCGATGCGCGCCAGACCCTCGGCGTCCTTGCTGCCGGATTCGATGTTCACGAGGTCGCGTAGCGTATCGAGCAGCGCGGGTTTTTCCTGCTGCGCCAGTTCGTGGACGCGCGCCTCCGGCGCAGCCCGTGCTGGCGCGGCCGGCAAGAGCAGGGCCCAGGCGGCGAGGAAGGCGAAGGGAAGGCGGACGGGATACGACATGGCTAGGCTTTCATATGACCATCGGATTATAGACGAGGCTGCGATGGAAGTTGAGACGGCACCTGGCCTTTTCGATAGCCCGCGTAGGGCGGTTCCCCGTCATCCCGTTGAGCGGCGGCGAATGCCGGCATGAAAGACAAAGGTGACGGTGCTGGGCTGCACCCCGACAGGCGCTTGATCGGTGAAGCAGTCTTCGCCGGTGTGGTGGCGAACGTCGCCAATGGTCCGGCTTGAACAAGATCCCGTGTTCGGGGTTATCCCTTGCAACCAGGGAGAACACCATGAAAGACAAATCCAGTCAGGGCATCGTGCTCGATGAAAAAGCCCAGGAACAACCGAAGGATAAGGAGCGGGCCCAGACGGTGCACAAATCCGAACCGGGCCACACGCCCAAGCAGCCGATAGAGCGGGATGACCAGCTTCAGCCATTGAGAGAGAAGAGCGGTTTCTAGGATTGCGACGGTTTGAACGTTAACGCTTATAGTCCTGGCCGGGATAGAATCCCGCTGATGGCGCGCAGCGCCTTCGCCGCCATGTTGGGCATGGCGAAAATCGACATTGCCGCAATCACTGCGGCGTGGCTGAGGGTTTAGCAAAGGTCGGTTTGGCCGCGGGCGACGTATTCAGATCGCACGCAGTCCCGGCAGTCCGTCACCAGCCTGGTTGCGCCTGCTGATAGTAACCCGGTTGCACCTGCTGATATGGCTGGCCGCCGCCGCGACGGCGCGTATTTCCCGGTTGAGGCGGCTGCGGTTGCTGATCCCAGCCCCAACCTTGCTGAATAGCCGTTTGACGCGGTTGCGGCTGTTGCCAGCTGCGCTGGAAAAACCCGCCGAGACCATCGTCGTCGGCGCCGCGACTTGCCATGCCGAATTCGTCCCGGGGGGTGGGCTTGCGCGTGATGAAGCCGCCCTGCGGCTGATGGCTCAGCACCGCGACGAACTCGGTGCGATAATTGGTCTCGGCGCTCAGCGGTTCGTCCGAGACGACGATCGAGGAGCGCGGCAAGGCGGTCGGCGCGATCCGATCGAGCACTTCCTGCGGGATGGTGATGCGGTCGAGCGCGGCCTTGGGGTCGTCGCCATGGTCGATCGTGACCGCGCTCCAGCGCAGGCCCGATTCGCTGCGCGCCATCGCCGTGAACACGTGCGTGCCGATCGGGCTTTCGGGATTGCGGATCGTGACCGGCGCCTCGATCGTCGTATCGAACACCTCGCCGCCGCCGTCAGGCGCCGGCTTGTGCGTATTGCGCCGCACGTAAATCTTCCGCGTCGCGCGGCTGATGTAGATCGAGACCGGCTCGAGCGCGAGCTTGGCGTCGCTGGCCGCCCTGGCGGTTTCGGCCTTCCTGGCGTCGGCCGCCTTGGCGGCGTCCTTGGCCGCTGCGGCGGTCTCGGGCTTCAACTTCGGGTCGGCCTTTGCACTATCGAGCTGTGTTGCCAGTTGCTCGGCCTTGGCGGAGGCCTTCTGCCTTGCTTCCTCGGCCTTCGCCTTTGCGTCATCGGTCTTGGCGGCGGCGATGGCCTTGTCCGCGTTGGCGAGCTCGGTGTCCGCGCTCTTCTTGAGCACCTCCAGCTTGCGCAGCGCCGCTTTCAGCGACACCGCCTCGCGCGCCGCTGCGGCGACGGCCTTCTTCGCTTCGTCCGCCGCCTTGGCTGCCTCGGCCGCTTCGCGGGGGAGCGCTGCGGCCCTGGCCGGCGCGGCTGCGATGGCCTCTGCCTTCGGCACCAGCAGCGCGGGATGGGAGAAGTCGACCGGCTCGGCGTTTTCGGGCGAGATGATCACGCGCATCCCGATCCGTGTCTTGTCGAACAGCTTCTCCGCAAAGCCGTACGGCATCCGGATGCAGCCGTGCGAGGCCGCATAGCCCGGCAGCGGCCCGCCATGAAGCGCGATGCCGTTCCAGGTGATGCGCTGCATGTTGGGCATTTCGGCATCGTCATAGAGGGTCGAGCGGTGTTCCTTCTCCTTTTCGAGGACGGCGAAGATGCCGGCCGGCGTCTCGCGTCCCGTGACGCCGGTCGACACCGGCGCGCGCAGGATCCAGCCGTCGGCGTCGTAGAAGGTGACCTGCTGTGACTTGATCGACACGATCGCCATGATCGGCTCGCCCGCATCGCGCGGCGCCACCGCCTCGGTGGCGGGCTTGGGGCGGGCCTGTCGCGTTGCGGCGTCGGCGGTCAGCGTCGTCAGGGTGGCCGTCGCCACCAGCGTTACAATGGCGGTGGACCGCGCCAGGGTGGACCGCGCCGTCGTCAATCGAATTGCCATACCATGCCCTGGTTCAAATGCATTCCGTGGTCGATCTAGCATCAAATCGCGATTTTTGGATTAACTACCATCCCACGATCCACATCGCCAATTCGGCACGTTCCGGTGGTAATTGTCATATAGGACAGCCCATCTGGGCGGAAGGGTGGCTGCCGGTTGAATTGTCACACCTTTTGGAGCCTCAGGCGGTGTGTGACGTGAGTCCGGGATGCGACGGGTGCGACAAAACAACCCGCGATGACAGTTGAAGATGTCATTGCAATGACGGAGGGCGGGCGAGCAACTCGTCCGCCACGGCCCAACGCGTGTGGGCGATTACGCGAAGATGAGTTCCCTCACGAATTCACGTGAACGAAATCCCGCAGCAGCGGATAGATTTCGTTGTTCCAGCGCTTGCCCGAAAACACCCCGTAATGGCCGACGCCGGCCTGCATGTGATGAACCCGGCGGTAGGCGCGCACGCCGGTGCAGAGGTCTTGCGCGGCCAGCGTCTGGCCGATCGAGCAGATATCGTCCTTTTCGCCTTCGACCGTCATCAGACCCATGCGCTTGATCGAGGCCGGGTTCACCGGCTTGCCGCGATGCATCAACTTGCCTTGCGGCAGGAGATGTTCCTGAAACACGTCGCGCACGGTCTCGATGTAAAACTCCGCCGGCAGGTCCATCACGGCGAAATATTCGTCGTAGAAGGTCTTGATGATTTCAGCCTTCTCCTTCTCGCCCTTGGCCAGATGCTGGGCGAGGTCGATATGCTGCTTGATGTGGCGTTCGAGGTTCATCGAGACGAAGGCGGTGAGTTGCACGAAGCCAGGATAGACCTGGCGGAACGCGCCCTTGCATTGCACGGGCACGTAATTGATCAAATTCTCCTGGAACCATTTGATCGGCTTGCTCTTGGCGAAGTCGTTGACCTTGGTCGGCTGGATGCGGGTGTCGATCGGCCCCGCCATCAGCGTCAGTGTCGCCGGCCGCGCCGGGTGATTTTCCTCCGACATCACGGCAGCCGCCGCCAGTGCCGAGACCGAGGGCTGACAGATCGCCACCATGTGCGAGCGCGGGCCCATCTTTTCGAGGAAGCCGATCAGGTGGTCGGTGTAATCTTCGAGACCGAAGCGGCCGGCGCCCAGCGGAATGTCACGCGGGTTGTGCCAGTCGGTGATGTAGACGTCGTGGTCCTGCAGCAAGGTCTTCACGGTGCCGCGCAGCAGCGTTGCGAAGTGGCCGGACATGGGCGCCACAAGCAGCAGTTTTGGTTGCTGCGGTGCGTTCTCTTTCCTGAAACGCAGCAGCGAACCGAACGGTGTCGCGTAGGCGACTTCCTCTGAAATCGCGTACTCCTGATTGCCGACCATCACCGTGTCGATGCCGTAGGGCGGCCGCGTGTAGGTCAGCGAAGTGCGCGAGATCAGTTCGAGGGCCGCCGCCAGCCGCCCGAACGCCTTGTCGGAGACGCCTTGCGGCACGAGGTTGAGATATCTGAGCGCCGCCGCGGCCCCGGTACGCCATGGCGCGGTGAGGTCCATGTGGTTCTGATAAGCTTGGTACATCAATGACATCATACGCATCCGCCCTTGCCCGGTGGTGCCATGCAATATCGAAGCCAAAGCCGGTGGTGGGCCTCGAAAAACTGGCACGTGGCTTGCTGCATGTATGCGGTATGCATGGCTGATCGGCGGCGGCGCGCTGGCGTATCCGCCGCCTCGGCCTTGCCGAGGCAGTTCAGGCGTGAGGGAAGGCCCTATGGCGAAGACGACACTAACCATCAGCAGCAAGAACTATTCGTCCTGGTCGCTGCGCGGCTGGCTGCTGACGAAATTCTCCGGCCTGCCGTTCGAGGAGGTCGTGACCGCCCCTGACGATGCGTCGGCGCGGGCCGAAATCCTGCTGCTGTCGTCGTCGATCCTGGTGCCATGCCTGCGGCACGAGGGCGCCACCGTCTGGGACACGCTGGCGATCGCCGAATATCTCAACGAGGTGATGCCGGATGCCGGCCTTTTGCCGGCGGACCGGGTGCAGCGGGCGCATTGCCGCTCGATTTGCGGCGAAATCCACTCCGGCTTCACGACGTTGCGGGCCTCCTTGCCGGTCAATCTCAAGGGGCATTTCCCGGGCTTCAAGATCTGGTCGCGCGCGCAGGCCGATATCGACCGGGTCTGCACCATCTGGCGCGAGTGCCTGGCGCAGTCTGGCGGCCCGTTCCTGTTCGGCGAGCGTACCGTGGCGGATGCGATGTATGCGCCGGTCGTGACCCGCTTCATGACCTATGACGTCAAGCTCGAACCGAAGCTTGCGGCCTACGCCAAGACCATCATGGCGATGCCCGAGATGATCGAATGGATCGAGGCCGCCAAGGCCGAGCCCGCCGACATCGAGGAACTCGAGGTCGAATATTAGGCAGCGCCTGCGATGCTCTGCCCGTTTGACGGGCTCAAGCATCGGGCAGGATTTGCTCAAAGCCCATGCCGTCGCGGGCGTCGCGGCGTCGATGTCGGCGATACGGCGGCGCCGCCGCGGAAAATCGTTGGCGCGGATTCCGGCTTCCCGACAAGCGCTTCGGCGTGTTTTCGGCGCAGGCGGTTGAAATCGCCGCGGTGCAACGCGACTGGCGCGGATTTCGCATAGCAGCATGGAGCCGTGAACGCGACGCTGCGACGCTGCCGAAAATTTGGACGCTCTTCGCGCTGTCGCGGGTCTCGCGAACAAGAACCGTGGAGGCTTCCATGAATCAGACTGCAATCGTCAGCAAATTCGCCCTCGTCAGACCAGGCAGGTGACGCAATGTCATCCCCCGAGGAGTTGGCCTTTGTCATCGGCCGCTGGCTGCGGCCCTTCGTCGTCATCCTGAATGTGGGGCGTCGCCTGGGCTTCTGGCCGCCATCCCGACCTGAACTGGCCCTGAATCAGCATCGACCGGCGACTTCGGGCGCTCTGCCGAGGCGGAGCAAATTTGAGCTTGTCTGAGGTCTCGCTGGAATTGAGCGATTGGAGAATACCATGAACGTACATGCCGCGGTCGATCTCAAATGGCCTGGCCTTACGCGTCCGGACGGCGATGCCCTCCGCCTGAACAGAACGAACTTCGTGGCGATCGATCGTAATCGGGATGCTTCATACGAGCCGACCTATCGCCCGCAAGCCCTCTACAATCGCGCGAACGAGGGCTTTCATGCCAACAACGAAACCTTCCTTCTGCACGAGGTTTCGACAAACCTGCCGATTTACCGTGCCGATACCGGCCCCACCGATTTCCATCTTCACCTTCCACCCGGCGGTTACCAACTCGTGCTGGTCACGTCAGGCGTGTTCACCTTCGATTATGACGGCCGATTTTACTATGTCGGCCCCGGTGCGGTGATGCTGCAGAGCGCGATCGTGCATCGCCAGTTGTTTTACACATGGTCGGGACTGTCCACCGAGGAAAACCTGAAAACGCCGCAAACGGTGGTGCCGGATCCGATGTCGATGGGCTATTCCGGCAAATTTCTCGAAGCCTTCATCACCGACCCCACGACCTTCCCCAACCCGACCGTGGTGGATCATGATCACATCAACGAGGAAGAAACACCGCGTGTTGCCTGGAGCCATCCGCTGCATGACCGCCCCGCCGATGCCTGTTTCTGGCTGCAGGATCCGCTGGAACTGGAAGCGCTCTACAAGCCGCTGCCGGCAGGATCGCCGATCAAATCCGCCGGGCCTGTTTACGTGCGCGACATCGGAATCGAAATTCCGAGCGGCCGCCTGACGACCGGACATATCATCGCGACCGACCCGCGTGGCCAGTCGCTATTGCCGAAGAGCACTTCCGCGGCAGCGGAAACCGGCTTTCTCGGCAAAGGGGAGGTTATTATCTATCGCGTCATTCGCGGCACGGCCCAATTCACCAATAGCGCAGGGGAGAATTTTGAACTTGTGACCGGCGATACGGTCACGGCGGGCAAGAACACGATCGATCTGGTGGGGCTGGACGAAAATACCCAAATCCTCCGGTTGGGCCTGCTGAAAGGCATGGAAAATCTTCGCAGCTGGACGCCGACGCAGCGCGACGAAATTGACGGCCTGGCCGGTCAAATCATTACGCGGAGGGACGTTCGTCCGCTGCGCAACGAAGGCAAGCCGGTCGGGTATCTGTACGAGTAAACTGAGAAACGCGCAGACGCCTTCCGCCCGCTCGAAGCGCCGGCATGTCCTTCCCGGAGCAATTAACCCTTGTCGTCGGCCGCCGACTGCGGCCGATCGTGACCGCGCTGCATGTGGTGCGCCGCCGGACGCTCAAGCCAATATCTAGCCGTGAACAACGGAGTACGGCGCCAAACCAGTGATTCGGGCGCGGTTCGTTCTCTCGGCGTTCCGAACCTTAAGAACGCCCTGCAGTGACCTGCGACCCCGTCGCATTCTGACACAATGTACCGCGCGTCGGCGCGCGTTTGCGGCCGGCTCGGTGTGGTTTGAGCGTCAGATGTGACCGTTCAGCCGCGGCAGCCGCCAACCGACCACGGTGGCCTCGAGTGCGCCGCCGGTCCGGTCGTTGCGCCACTGGCCTTCGATCCACCGGCAGGCAAACGGCAATTGATATGTGCCGCTATGATCCTCGCAAAGTACTTCCACCGGCAGGTCCGGCGGCGGTTCCCCATTGCCGTCGAACTGTGCCAGCCGCCTTTCGCGCGTTGCCATGTGCTCAATCTCCACTGCCGGGACGTGCAAACTTGCGTTTGGGTTCCCCGGCCAAAGTCCATCCACGCCAATAACCGGAATCTCACCGCCTGAATGCGGTATCAGTGTGGTATCGCTGAAGCCTGCGGCCTGATACCAGCAATTTGATGTGATTGAGCGCCTGTTGCATGGCGCACGTTTATTGGGTGAGGATTGGATGATTGCCCGGATTGCGAGGACCGCTGTAGCCGCCGCCGTGCTGCTGATGCCCGATTGGGGCTACGCGCAGGACGTTCCCGGCATCGAAATCTGCACCGTCGAAAAGACCATGGAGCGGCGCACCTCCTGCCTGCAGAGCAATGTCGATTTCCTGCAAAAGACCATCAACAAGGTCACGCTGGACCATCAGCAGAAGCTCGATGCCGCCAACCGGCAGATCGAAGCCTTGAAGGGAACGGTAATTGCGCTGCAGAAGTTCGTCGACGAACTGCAGAAGAAGACGGCGGAAGAATTGAAGAAGAAAGCCGATGCGCCGCCGGCAAAGGACGCGGCCCCTGCGGCGAAGGATGGCGCGAAGTAAAGGTCCTCATTCCGGGATGGTGCGCGAGCACCAGGCCCGGAATCTCGAGATTCGGGGTTCAGTCCTGCGGACTGCCCCGGAATGACCCTTTGAACCCTACGACTTCTCGCCGGACATGATCGGGCCGAACAACTCCCAGCTCTCGCCCTTGAAACGCATCATTTGCAGCTGCTCGATCGGCGCGAAGTCCGTCGGGCTGGTCTTGATCTTCGTGCCGGGCAGATAGATGCCGATCTCGAAATTCAGATTGGCCGCCTGCTTCATGACGTTTTCGCGCGTCAGATCATCCTTGCACTGCTTCAGCACCTGCACGATGCCCTGGGCGACCCCGTAGCCGAACACGGTGGCGGCGTCTTCCTGATCGCCTTCGGGATACCATTTGGTCATGAACGCGCGCCACTCGTTCATGGCGGGATCGTTCTTCCACTGCTCGTCCTTCGGCTCCTTCAGATAGGCGGCGCTCAGGATGCCCTGGCCGTTCTCGTAGCCGGCCGGCTTCATGACGCTGCCGACGGATACGGAGACGTTGGTGAGAAATTGGACCGGACGCCAGCCGAGCTCGCCGGCCTTCTTGATCGCCTGCGCGGCGAATTTCGGCGTTGCGATGTTGACGAAGATGTCGGGATTGGCTCCCTTGATCTGGACGACCTGCGAATCCACGGTTGGTGACGAGGTCTCGTAGGAGGCCTCGATGGTGATCAGCTTGTTGGCCTGATCGCCGAGGCCCTCGCGCAGGCCGATGACATAGTCTTTTCCGAAATCGTCGTTCTGGTAGAGAACCCCGATGGTCTTGCCGGGGTAGTTTTTCAGGATGTAGGCCGCATAGATGCGGGCCTCGACCTGGTAGCTGGGCTGCCAGCCCATCGTCCACGGAAAATTCTTCGGATCGTTCCATTTGGCCGCGCCGGTCGAGACGAAGATTTGCGGCACCTTCTTGGAATTCATGTATTTCTGGATCGCGGTATTGCCCGGCGTGCCCAGCGGATTGAAGATCAGCAGCACCTCGTCGGACTCGACGAGCTTGCGCGCCTGCTCGACCGTCTTCGGCGGGCTGTAGCCGTCGTCATAGGAGATGAAATTGATCTTGCGGCCGTTGATGCCGCCTTCGGCATTGATCTTGTTGAAATAGGCCGCCTCGGTCTTGCCGATCGTGGCATAGGCGGAAGCCGGGCCCGAATAGGGCATGATGTTGCCGATCTTGATCTCGGTGTCGGTCGCGCCGGGATCGTATTTCTTCTGGGCGCTCGCGGAACCCGCGACCGCGGCAGCGAACAGTCCCGCCAACGCAATCGTTCTGGCATTATTCAAGATAGAATAGTGCATCCTCGTCCTCCCTGACGTATTGACCGAGGCCCGTGCAGTTTTTGTTATGGGCAGCGTGATTTGCCTTCGGCACAGCCAGTATGCACGATCGGGGTCATATGGCCAGCCGAACGGTTGCAGTTTCCATTGTCGGCAATTTCCGCGGAACGGAACCCGCGCGCCGCAGCGCGGAGAGCAACGGCCGTCAAATGACGCGCGCGAAAAGCGGCCATGATGCGGAAGCTTCGAAGGAAAGCTGTCACCGATGAATCCAGCCCAGAAGGCGCTCTGGTATATCGAAAGCCATCTTGCCGGGCCGTTGACCCTGGACGAGATAGCGGCGATTGCGGGCGTCTCGCGCTTCCATCTGGTGCGGGCGTTCGCGGCCGCGACCGGTCTTTCGGTGATGCGCTATGTCCGCGCGCGCCGTCTCTCCAACGCGGCGCGAGCGCTAGGCGCCGGCGCGCCTGACATTCTCAGCCTCGCGCTGGACGCGGACTACAGCTCCCACGAAGCATTCACCCGCGCGTTCCGCGACCATTTCGGCGTCACGCCCGAAATGGTTCGCGCCGGAACGTGCCTCGATCGTTCACGGCTTCAGGAGCCCATCGTCATGATTTCAACCGCACTCGATCATCTCAAGGCCCCGCGTTTCGAAGTCGGCAAGCCGTTGCTCGTCGCCGGTGTCGGCGAGCGCTGCACCCTCGAAAACCAGGGCGCCGGCATTCCAAGCCAATGGCAGCGTTTCCATCAGGTCGTCGCCGGCATTCCCGGCCGGATCGGGAAGGTGGCCTATGGCGTCTGCTGCAACGGCGACGATGCCGGCAATTTCGATTACGTCGCCGGCGTCGAAGTGACCGACTTCTCCGATCTGCCGCGCGAATTTCAGAGCGTGCGGATCCCCGGGCAGAAATACGCGGTGTTTACCCACGCCGAACATATTTCGACGATCCGGCGCACCGTCAACACGATCTGGAATCACTGGCTGCCGGCGTCGGGCATGAAGGCCGCCGATGCGCCGAACTTCGAGCGCTATGACGAGACGTTCGATCCCGGCACCGGCAATGGCGGCCTCGAAATCTGGATACCGGTTCGCGAATAATGGTGGCTGCGCGTCGATCGTCGATCAGGGGCAAATCTCCCGCAGGGCTGCCCTGCGTTGCCGCACATCAGTTGGTTGCTTGGCAAGCCAAAGCGACTTTGCCATAACATCACGCAACGAAATGTTGCGTGTGCGGGGGCGAGCCAAAAATCCGCCTGCAGCCAAAAAGTGCCGGGAGGATTTCATGGGAAATGTCCGCGTTCTCGCCACCGACCTCGAGTTTCCGGAAGGCCCGGTGGTCATGCCGGACGGATCGGTCGTGCTGGTCGAAATCCGCGGCCGGCGGCTGACGCGGATCTGGCCGGACGGCCGCAAGGAAGTGGTCGCGGAGATTCCCGGCGGCCCCAACGGGGCGGCCCTTGGCCCGGACGGCAAGATGTATCTCTGCAACAATGGCGGTTTCAGCTGGATCCCCACGGGCAAGGTGATCATGCCGGGCCCGCAGCCCGATGATTATCTCGGTGGTTCGATCCAGCGCGTCGATCTCTCGAACGGCAAGGTCGAGACGGTGGTCGACAAATGCGGCGAGTATCCACTGCGAGGTCCGAACGACCTCGTGTTCGACAAGCACGGCGGCCTGTGGTTCTCGGAACTCGGCAAGCGCCGGGCTCGCGATATGGACGTCGGCGGCGTCTATTACGTCAAGCCCGGCATGAAGGAGATCGTCGAAATCGTGCACGGCGTATTGCCGGCCAACGGCATCGGGCTGTCGCCAGACGAAAACACCGTCTACATCGCGGAAACGCCGACCGCGCGGCTATGGGCCTACGAACTTTCTGCCCCCGGCACGTTGAAGCCGCGTGAGGTGATCTACCGTGGCGAGCGCGGCAAGCCGATTGCGGGCCTCGGCGGCTATCAGATGTTCGACTCGCTTGCGGTCGAAGCGTCGGGCAATGTCTGCGTGGCGACGCTGATTTCGGGCTGCATCTCGGTGATCGCGCCTGACGGCACGCTGGTCGAGCAGGTGCCGACAGGCGACCGCATGACCACCAATATCGCCTTCGGAGGACCCGACCTGAAAACCGCCTACATCACGCTGTCGGGCAAGGGCGAACTGGTCGCGATGGACTGGCCGCGCCCGGGCCTGCCGCTGAATTTTTTGAATAAGTGATAGTGGAAACGAGACTATCCACGTCATTGCGAGCGCAGCGAAGCAATCCATGCCGCCACGCAAAGAAAGAATGGATTGCTTCGTCGCTGCGCTCCTCGCAATGACGGAATAGAGAGTGGAGTTCTGAATGCCCTTTATTGAACCCATCACCCTTCGCGGCGCGCATGCGCGGCTCGAACCGCTGTCGCACGATCAGCGCGACGGTCTGATCGAAGCGGTGCGGGACGGCGAGCTGTGGAAGCTCTGGTACACTTTCGTGCCGACGCCGGAGGACATGACCAAGGAAATCGACCGCCGGCTCGGCTTGCAGGCGGCGGGCTCGATGCTGCCATTCACGGTGTTCGACGCCGACGGCAAGATATCCGGCATGACGACCTATATGAATGTCGATGCCGCCAACCGCCGCGTCGAGATCGGCTCCACCTGGTACGCCAAGCGGGTGCAGCGCAGCGCCGTCAATACCCAGTGCAAATTGCTGCTGCTGACGCATGCGTTCGAAAAACTCGATTGCATCGCGGTCGAGTTCCGCACGCACTTCTTCAACCAGCAGAGCCGCCGCGGCATTGAGCGCCTCGGCGCCAAGCAGGACGGCATTTTGCGCAACCATGTGATCGCGCCGAACGGCACGTTGCGCGATACCGTGGTCTTCAGCATCATCGCCGGCGAATGGCCGACGGTGAAGGCGCATCTCAATTACCAACTCAACGATAGGCCGCGGTAGTTTCAACCCGGGGCAGAAAAAAGTGTGATGGAAACGTTCGATTATGTGATCATCGGCGCGGGCTCCGCAGGCAGCGTGCTGGCCAACCGCCTTGGCGAAGATGCAGGCACCCGCGTGTGTGTGCTCGAAGCAGGGGGCAAGGACTGGCATCCCTACATCCATCTGCCGGCCGGCTTCATCAAGACGTTCCACATGAAGAGCGTCAACTGGGCCTACCAGCAGGAGCCGGGACCATGGACCGGCGGCCGCAGCATCTATGCGCCGCGCGGCAAGACGCTCGGCGGCTCGTCGTCGATCAACGGCCATATTTACAACCGCGGCCAGCGCCAGGATTTCGATACCTGGGCGCAGCTCGGCAATCGCAGCTGGGGCTATCCGGACGTGCTGCCTTATTTCAGGCGGATGGAGCGGCGGATCGGCGAGGGCGATGAAACCTATCGCGGACGCGACGGCAATCTGACGGTCACGACGATGGATTGGAAGGATCCATTGTGCGAAGCCTTCATGGAAGGTGCCGTCAGCCTCGGTATTCCCCGAAATCCGGACTACAACGGCGCGATCCAGGAGGGCGTGTCCTATTGCCAGCGCACGATCGAGAACGGCCTGCGCATGAGCGCGGCGAAGGCGTTCCTGCATCCGGCGGTAAAGCGCGGCAATGTCGACGTGCGGACGCATGCGCACGTCACCAACATCATCTTCGAAGGCAAGCGCGCCGTCGGCGTGCGCTATCTGAAAGGCGGCAAGGGCGGCGTGCCGACGGAAGTGCGCGCCAGCAAGGAAGTGATCCTGTCCGGCGGCAGCTATAATTCACCGCAGGTATTGCAATTGTCCGGCGTCGGCTCGCCCGACCTGTTGCAGTCGCACGGCATCG
This sequence comes from Hyphomicrobiales bacterium, assembly GCA_017305715.1. Lineage (GTDB taxonomy): Bacteria > Pseudomonadota > Alphaproteobacteria > Rhizobiales > Xanthobacteraceae > Bradyrhizobium. The sequence goes on from JAFKKG010000012.1 coordinate 187,341, forward strand.
AGGTGCGTCACGCGCTATCCGGCGTCGGCGAGGGGTTGCAGGATCACTACGCACCCCGCACGGTCGCGCGCGTCAAGAACATCAGGACCATCAACGAAATGCGGCGCGGCCTCAGCCTGTGGGTCGAAGCGCTGAAATGGGCGACGACGCGGCGCGGCCTGCTCTCGCTGTCGCCGACCATGGTCTATTGCTTCTGGCATTCCGGCGAGACCACCGAAAGCTCAGACCTGCAACTCACCTTCACGCCGGCGAGCTACATGGAGGGCGTGCAGGGCCAGCTCGAGAATGAACCCGGAATGACCGTAGCGTCCTGGCAGCAGCGGCCCGAGAGTCGCGGCTATGTCCGCATCCGCTCCGCCGATCCGTTCCAGCAGCCGATCATCCAGACCAACTATCTGGTCGAAGAACTCGATCGCCGTGTCGTCGTCGCGGGCATGAAGCTGGCGCGCCGGCTGCTGGCGTCCGGTCCGTTGTCGCAATACTACGCCTATGAGGATTTCCCCGGCCCGAAAGTGCAGAGCGACGACGAGTTCCTCGCCGCCGCAACCGAGCGCGGCACCACCACCTTCCATCCCGGCTGCACCTGCCGCATGGGTCCGGCGGACACCAAATGGGCCGTGGTCGACGATCAGCTGCGTGTCCACGGCCTGCAAGGCCTGCGCGTGGTCGATGCCTCGATCATGCCGCGGATGATCTCGGCCAATCTCAACGCCTCTACCTTGATGATCGCCGACAAGGCCTCCGACATGATCCGCGGCAAGGCCGCGCCGGAAGCGGCGCGGGTTTAGCTTCTTGGCGTAGCTTCCGGCCGGTACAGCGTGTCGATCGTGACAACACCGATCGCGCGCGAAACGCACGGGCAGATCTTGCGGTTGCCCTGCTTCTGCGCGTCGCTGAAGAACACGTCGCGATGATCGATCTCGCCATCGACGGCAATCACATCGACCGCGCAGACGCCGCATTCGCCGCGCTGGCAGTCCGACATCACCTCGAAGCCGGCGTCGTTGAGCACGTCGAGCATCGAAGCGTTGGGCGACACGACAAGCTCGGCGTCACAGTCTTTCAGCCGCACGCGGAATTCAGCCGTCGGCAACAGGCCGCTGGAACCAAACGTCTCATAGCGCAGATCGGCGGGAGCCCGCCCGGCTTCGTTCCAGGCGCGCCGCGCCGCCTCCAGCATCCGCATCGGCCCGCAGATGATGGCGATGGCGTCGGGGGGCAGCGTGCGGAAGGTGGTGTCGAGATCGATCCGCTCGCGCGCGTCGCTGGCGTGGACGATCATCCGGTCGCCGAGCAGGGCAGACAATTCGCCGAGATAGGCGGCCTCGCCGCGCGATTTTACGGCGTAATGCAGGCGCAGGTCGACATTCCGGCGATGCAGGGCGCCGGCGATGGCTGATATCGGCGTGATGCCGATGCCGCCCGCGATCAGGCAATAATTTCGCCTGTTCCAGTCGATCTCGAGCAGCGACGCCGGCGTGGAGATTTCGATCCGCGCGCCCGGCTTCAAATGCCACATCGCGCGCGAGCCGCCGCGGCTGTCCGGCGCCAGCCGCACCGCGATCCGATAGATGTGGGGATTGCGGTCGCCGACCAGTGAATAGGAGCGCCGTGCCGGTTGTCCGTCGATCAGCACGGCGACGTTGACGTGGCTGCCGGCCGGGTAGGGCGCAACCCCGCCATCGGGGCGCAGGCGGAATTCTCGGATCATGGGCGCGACGTCGCTGATGCTCTCGAGCGTGCACCAACTCCATTGTTCGGCAAAACGCATGGCGATCCTATTCGGCGGATGATTTGAGCAGGGCCAGCGCGGGCAGCAAATCGAGATGGGTGCGATTGCGCAGCGCCAGCCGCAGATTGCGCGCGGCCAGCCTCGAATGCTCGCGCATCACGGCTTCGGCGCGCGCGCCTTCGCGGTTCTCGATCGCATCCACCACGATGCGGTGATGGTCCTGCGCGATCAGCAGGATCTGGTGCGCTTCCGGCAGTGCCGATTGCGCCATCACGAAACTGCTCGGTGACGCAAACGGCAATGCCGAGACGCGGTCGATCTGCCGGATCAGCGGCGGGCTGGCGGACAGCTCGGTGAGCAGCGCATGAAAACGCGCGTTCATGGTGACATAGGCCGAAAACGCCTCGACCGAGACCGGGTCTTTCCGGACCAGTCGATCGAGGTCGGCGAGGCATTCCTTCAGCGGTTCGAGGCTGCGCGCGTTGGCGCCGCGTTCGGCGGCGAAGCGGGCGGCGAGGCCCTCCAGCGTGCCGCGCAGCTCGATCGAGTCGAGAATGTCGCGTTCGGTGAACGCCTTCACCATGAAGCCGCCGGAGGGGATCGCCTGCAACAGGCCTTCATCTTCGAGCCGCACCAGCGCCAGCCGCACCGGGGTGCGCGACACGCCGGTGATCTCGACCGCCTGCAATTCGGAGATGCGCTCGCCCGCGCGCAACCGGCCGGACAGAATCATGTCGCGCAGCGCGAGCTGGGCCCGCACCGTCTGCGAGATCGAGCGTTCGGAATCGCGCTCGCTCATCGCTTCACTCTGCCGCCTGCGCGGTCGGCGGGACGTTCTCCCGCGCGACCATGCGGTCGATCACGCGACGTGCCCACATCGCGCCGGCATCGATGTTGAGATTGTAGAAGGTGCGGTCCGGATTCTCATCCATGGCGCGTTGCTGCGCTTCGAGGATGATCTCGTCCTCGTGAAAGATGCTGGCGACGCCTTCGCGGATTTCGGTGGTCAGCTTCTGCTCCGTGAGCCGGTGGTTGCGCACGAAGGCCCAGAAATAGTGGCAGGTGGTATCCGTCTCCGGCGTCATGGTGTTTAGGACAAAACCGTTGACGCCCTGCGAACGGTCGCCTTCCGGCGCGCCGGTGCCGGCGGGCGCCACGCCGACATCGATATTGACGGTGCCGGGCGCCTGGAAGTTTATGATCTGCCAGCGGTCGACCGGCCCGGGCTTGCCCAATTGAGCGGCCCAGAACGGCGGCGCCTCGATGCCGCGCATCCAGCGCGTCACGGTTACGGTCCGCTCGCCATGGGTGACGTCGAACGGCGCCTCGGCGACATGCTCGTTGCCGATGCTGGAGCCGTGCACGAAGGTTTCGTGGGTGAGATCCATCAGGTTGTCGACCACGAGGCGGTAGTCGCATTTGACGTGAATGGTCTTGCCGTCGCCGGCCCAGGCCGGATCGTCGTTCCAGTGCATGTCCGGCACCAGCGCCGGATCGGCGAGCGATGGATCGCCCATCCACAGCCAGACGAAGCGATGCCGCTCGACCACGGGATAGGCGCGCACGCAGGCCGACGGATTGATGGTCTCCTGCGAGGGCATGTAGGTGCAGCGGCCCTGCGCGTTGTATTTCAGCCCGTGGTAGCCGCAGACCACGGTGTCGCCGTCGAGCCGGCCCTTCGAGAGCGGCACCAGCCTATGCCAGCAGGCGTCTTCCAGCGCGGCCACTTCGCCATTGGGCCGGCGGTACATCACGACATGCTTGCCGCAGATCGTGCGCGGAAACAGTGCGTGCTTCAGATCGACATCCCAGGCGGCGGCGTACCAGGCATTAAGCGGGAAAGATGACGGCATGGCTGCACTCCGATACCCAAACTTGGGTGCAGCATGTATACATGATCGACTGGTAAGTCGATTAATTTTTCCAAATATGGCGGATTTTGACCATTTCAGTATACACAATTTTCTGAGATCAAAAGATGCCGGTATTAAAAAACCGCTCCGAAAGGAGCGGTTTTGAAGCTGGAGACCACGACAGGCGTGGTTTCAGTCGTAAGCGAATGCACCGTCCCTGAGATCGATGGCCGGAAATTCGTCCTTTTCCGCCCAATAATCCTGGTTGTGCTGCCATTCCGGCTTGTCGCCGCGCTTGGGCAAGAGGTGCATGCCGCGCATCATGTAGCCGGGATTGAAATTTTCCGGATCGATCCAGGGCAGCAGCGGCATGTTGTGGTCTTCCGGCCGCAGCTGCGGCGTCACTTTCTTCGCGCCGGTCTGCTTCATGTGGGTCAGCAGCCGGCAGACGAAGTCGGCGACGAGGTCGACGCGCAAGGTCCAGCTGGCCCGGAAATACCCGAACACCCAGACCAGATTGGGCACCCCGGTGAACATCATGCCGCGATAGGTCACGGTGTCGGCGAAATCCAGCTTCTTGCCGTCGACTGAAAATTCGATGTCGCCGTTTGCACTGAGATGGAAGCCGGTCGCGGTGACGATGATGTCGGCTTCGAGCTCCTTGCCGGACTTCAGCAAGATGCCCTTTTCGGTGAAGCGCTCGATCTCGTCGGTGACGACCGAGGCCTTGCCCGACTTGATGCCCTGGAACAGGTCGCCGTCGGGAATGAAGGCGATGCGCTGCCGCCACGGCCGGTACTTTGGGGTGAAGTGGGTGGCGATGTCGTAGTCCTTGCCGAGATAGGCTTCCACCGCCGACAGCAGATCCTTCTTGGCGGCTTCCGGCTCCTCAAAGGTCTTGCGGGTGAAGGCGTCCTGGTCGAACAGGATTTTGCGGCGCGTGATTTCGTGGATCCAGGTCTCGTCGACCTGCAACTGCCGCAATTGCTCGGCGATTTCGATCGCGTTGCGGCCGGTGCGGAAATAGGTCGGCGAACGCTGCAGCATCGTGACATGCGCGACGTCATTGGCCAGCGCCGGGATCAGCGTCGCCGCCGTGGCGCCGGAGCCGATCACGATGACGCGCTTGTTCTTGTAGTCGAGATCTTCAGGCCATTTCTGCGGATGGACGATTGTGCCCTTGAAGCTGGCCATGTCCTTCCATTCGGGCGTGTAGCCCTCGGTGTGGCGGTAATAGCCCTGGCACATCCAGAAGAAATTGGTGGTGAAGCGCAGCTTCTCGCCGGTGTCGGTTCTGGTAGCCTCGATGGTCCAGAGATTCTGCTCGCTCGACCAGCTCGCCGAAGTGATGGTGTGCTGATAGCGGATATGGCGGCCAAGATCGTTCTCCTCGATCACCTCGCCCATATATTTGAGGATTTCGGCCGCGCTTGCGATCGGCGCCGACGTCCACGGCTTGAAGCGGTAGCCGAACGTATGCAGGTCGCTGTCGGAGCGGATGCCGGGATAACGGTGCGTGCTCCAGGTGCCGCCAAAGGTCTTCTGGGTTTCCAGGGCCACGAAGCTCGTCCCCGGACATTGCGTGGTGAGGTGGTAGGCGGCGCCGACGCCGGAGATGCCGGCGCCCGCGATCAGGACGTCGAAATGTTCGGTTTGGCCGGGCGAGGCGGCATCAATCTGGGTTTGAACGTTCATCTTCCCTGTTCTTCTTGTCGCTTGTTGGGTCGTCTGGAAAGCAAAACGCCAGAACCTCGGGTTCTGGCGTTTCCTTGCGAACTAGACTTCGCGGCGGCTGAGGAACGCCAGCCGCTCGAACAGATGCACGTCCTGCTCGTTCTTCAGGAGCGCGCCGTGCAGCGGCGGGATCAGCTTGCGCGGATCGCGCTCCCGCAGCATTTCCGGGGTGATGTCCTCGTTGAGCAGCAGCTTGAGCCAGTCCAGCAGCTCGGACGTCGATGGCTTCTTTTTCAGGCCCGGCACTTCGCGCACCTCGAAGAAGATCCGCAGGGCTTCTTCCACCAGCCGCTTCTTGATGTCCGGGAAGTGCACGTCGACGATCCGGCTCATGGTGTCGGCGTCGGGGAACTTGATGTAGTGGAAGAAGCAGCGGCGCAGGAACGCGTCCGGCAATTCCTTCTCGTTGTTCGAGGTGATCATCACGATCGGGCGCAGGCTCGCCTTGATGTTCTCGCCGGTCTCGTAGACGAAGAATTCCATGCGATCGAGTTCGAGCAGCAGGTCGTTGGGGAATTCGATGTCGGCCTTGTCGATTTCGTCGATCAGGAGCACCGGGCGCTTGTCGTGGGTGAAGGCTTCCCACAGCTTGCCGCGCTTGATGTAGTTCGAGATGTCGGAGACCCTGCTGTCGCCGAGCTGGCTGTCGCGCAGCCGCGACACCGCGTCGTATTCGTAGAGACCCTGCTGCGCCTTGGTGGTCGACTTGATGTGCCAGGTCAGCAGCGGCGCGCCGAGCGCCTTGGCGACTTCCTCGGCCAGCACGGTCTTGCCGGTACCGGGCTCGCCCTTGATCAGCAGCGGCCGCTCGAGCACGATCGAGGCGTTGACCGCGACCTTGAGGTCATCGGTGGCGACGTAGTCCTTGGTGCCGGTAAATTTCATCTATCTCTTTGCCTTGTTGTTCGTTCTTGAACCGTTTCCGGCCTGAACAGTAAACGACCGCCGGTCCGGCGGTCGCGATTGGAAGCGGTGTGTCGTCGTCAGCGTCTGACCAGCGACAGGATCACCAGGATGATCACACCGCCGATGGTTGCATTGATGATTTCGCGGATCCAGCCCGAGCCGAGGTGGACGCCCAGTTGCGGCAACAGCCAGCTCGCCAGAAACGCGCCGATGATGCCGATCACGATGTTGCCGATCAGCCCAAAACCAGCGCCGCGCACGATCTTGCCGGCCAGCCAGCCTGCGATCGCGCCGATAATCAGTGCAGCTATGATGCCCATCATATTTCCCCTGCCGGAATAAGCCCTTTGTCGCTCAATTCTAGAGGAAAAACCCTCCCGGTCTAGGCCTGTCTGGCATGCGTGCGTCCCGGCAGGCGCGCGTGGTATGTACAGTTCTGGCCCTTGACGCCAGCGGTCCGGCGGGCAATCTGTACCCCATGTTCCTGCAATTCTTCACATCGCTGCGCGACGCGCAGGTCCCGGTCACGCTCCGCGAATATCTGACGCTGATGGAGGCGCTCGACGCCGACCTCGCCGAGCAGACGGTGGAGAATTTCTATTACCTGTCCCGCGCCGCTTTGGTGAAGGACGAGCGCAACCTCGACAAGTTCGATCGCGTGTTCGGAAGCGTGTTCAAGGGGCTGGAGAACCTGCTCGACGCCATGGAGAAGGCGGACATTCCCGCCGAATGGCTGAAGAAGCTCGCCGAAAAATACCTCACTGAGGAAGAGAAGAAGCAGATCGAGGCGATGGGCTGGGACAAGCTCATGGAGACGCTTCGCAAGCGGCTCGAGGAGCAGAAGGGCCGCCACCAGGGCGGCAGCAAGTGGATCGGCACGGCCGGCACGTCGCCGTTCGGCGCCCACGGCTACAATCCCGAAGGGGTGAGGATCGGCCAGGAAAAGAACCGCAACAACCGCGCCGTGAAGGTGTGGGACAAGCGCGAGTTCAAGGACCTCGACGGCAATGTCGAGCTCGGCATCCGCAACATCAAGATCGCGCTCAGGCGCCTGCGCAAATTCGCCCGCACCGGCGCGCCGGACGAACTCGACCTCGACACCACGATCAGGGAGACCGCCAACCACGGCTATCTCGACGTGCATATGCGGCCCGAGCGGCGCAACGCGGTCAAGGTGCTGGTGTTCTTCGATATCGGCGGCTCGATGGATTCGCATATCGAGCAGGTCGAGGAATTGTTCTCGGCGGCCAAGTCCGAGTTCAAGCACATGGAGTATTTCTACTTCCACAACTGCCTCTATGAAGGCGTCTGGAAGCAGAACAAGCGCCGCTTCACCGATCGCACGCCGACCTGGGACGTGCTGCATAAATACCCGCACGACTACAAGGTGGTGTTCGTCGGCGACGCCTCGATGTCGCCTTACGAGATCATGGTTCCCGGCGGCTCGGTCGAGCACGTCAACGAGGAAGCCGGCTCGGTCTGGCTCGACCGCATCACGCGCACCTATCCGCATACGGTGTGGCTCAATCCGGTGGCGCAGAAGCACTGGGATTATTCGGAATCCACCACCATCATCCGCCGGCTGTTCTCGCAGCGGATGTACCCCATCACGATCGAAGGCCTCGAAGGCGCGATGAAGGAGCTGGTGCGGTAAGCTTTCTTCACCTCTCCCATCGGGAGAGGTCGACGCGCAGCGCCGGGTGAGGGGTTACGGACCAACGATAGACCGTAACCCCTCACCCCAACCCTCTTCCTTCAGGAGAGGGGGCCGACCTTTTTCCGCGCGAGATATCGAACCAAAGGTAAAATTAAATGCCCCAGACCATCCACCGCGGTATCAAATCCCTGATCGACGAAGCCAATGCCGAGATCGAAACGCTCAGCGCAGCGGATTCGATCAAGGCGGCCGCCAGCCCCGACGTCGTGATCGTCGATATCCGCGATCCCCGCGAGATCGAACGCGACGGCCGAATCCCCGGCGCCTTTTCGTGCACCCGCGGCATGCTGGAATTCTGGATCGACCCGGAAAGCCCCTATGCCAAGCCGGTGTTCCAGCAGGACAAGAAATTCATCTTCCACTGTGCCGGCGGCCTGCGCTCGGCGCTGGCGGCCAAGACCGCCAAAGACATGGGCCTGAAGCCGGTCGCCCACATGGCGGGCGGTTTTGCCGCCTGGCGCGACGCCGGCGGCCCGGTTGAAAAATGGGAACCGAAGAAGAAGGGGTAGCGGTCTGTCACACGCGGGCTGACCCGCGTGTCCATCGCTTCAAAAAGATGGATTGCCGGGTCAAGCCCGGCAATGACAAACCATCGAAACGCCGGAGACCTGCACACATGACCACATCAGACGATCCGCTTGTCTCCACCGAATGGCTCGCCGCGCATGCCGACGACCCGACAATCAAGATCATCGACGCGACGTTCAAGATGCCCGGCATTCTGCCGCTGCCGAAGGACGATTATCTCGCAGCCCATATTCCGGGCGCGGTGTTCTTCGACGTCGATGCGGTGTCCGATCATTCCAATCCGCTGCCGCACATGTTCCCGAGTGCAGAGCAGTTCGGCCGCGACGTCGGCGGGCTCGGAATCAGCAATCGCGATACGGTCGTGCTGTATGATTCCGGCGGCTGGGTCGCAGCCCCCCGCGTGTGGTGGATGTTCCTGTCGTTCGGGCACCCAAATGTCCGGATCCTGAACGGCGGCCTGAAGAAGTGGCGCGCCGAAGGCCGCAAGGTCGAGAGCGGAGAAGTCACGCCGACGCCGGCGACCTTCAAGGCCAGCTTCGATCCGCGCTACACGCGCAACGTCCAGCAGATGGTCGCCAACCTCGATAGCCGCGCCGAGCAGGTGCTCGATGCGCGCGCCAATGATCGCTACCAGGGCAAGGTGCCCGAGCCGCGGCCGGGCCTGCGTTCGGGGCATATCCCCGGCAGCCTCAGCGTGCCCTATAGCCAGCTGTTCGACGCCTCGACGGGTGCGATGAAATCGCTCGACGAATTGCGCGCGGTGTTTGTCGGCTCCGGCGTCAAGCTCGACGCGCCGATCGTGACGAGCTGCGGTTCCGGCGTCTCAGCGCTGGTCCTGACACTGGCGCTCTATCGCCTCGGCGTGCGCGGCTCTGCGCTGTACGACGGTTCCTGGTCCGAATGGGGCATGCAAGGCGGCCCGCCGGTGGCGACCGGCCCAACCTGACGCACGCTACTGTCTGCCGCGCACCGTTATCGGCGCGAACGGGTCGGCCTGGTGCTGGGCTGCGATCTGCCGCGCCAGCAGCGCGCGTCGCGCTGCGGCGATGCGCCGGCGCTCCTTGCTACGCTGCGCCCGCTTGCGGTGGATGCTGTGGCTTTTCGGTTTCGCGCTGGTGGTTTTCACGGCGACCGTTTCCTCGATCGTCACCGGCGGTCCCCCCAGTGTCGCGATCCTGGTGGCGGCGAGATTGCCTGCAAGCGATGGCGCCTCTGCCACCGGCTCGGCCGGGGGTGATAAAGCGACGGTCACCGGCGGTGCTTCCGCAATGGCTGCGAGCTTTACTTCCTCATTGGCGATCGGCGTTTCAGGCGCGGCGGCCTGAATGGCCGGCGTCGGTTCCACCGCCGGGATGTCCGGTTTCATCGTCTCGGCGGGCACCGGCTCTTCGCTTTTCAGCGCGGCGAGTTTCTCCGGCACGGCCGGTTCTTCCGGCGCCTGGGCGACAGGTGCCGCGGCCTCGGGAATGGTGGTCAGCGCGACATTGTCCGGCGCCTTTTCCGCGACGTCAGGCAGCTTCTCGGTGACGTCAGGCTCGACCCGCAGCAGAGCCAGTGTCGGCGGCGGTTCATTCTGCCGGGAAAATACCGGTTCGGGCGGCGCCCGTCGCGAAGGGATGCTGGCAAATTGCTCATGCGCGGCGCGCAACAGCGCGGCCGCGCCGAGACCGAAGATCAGGACCGACATCGACAGCACGGTCGCGGCGAACAGAAAGCGAAAACCGGGGAGCATGGACGCGAGTTCCGCCTTGCCGGGAAATATGCAGGGCCGTTGATGCCAAAGGGAACGCGGTGACCACTGGAGGCGGATGGATTCGCACGGCGAATCAGTCCGATTCGAGATTATCTCAACGCCTCGAACCTGTTTGTGATAAAATTCGCCGGCGCCGGCGTGGGTGCGCCGATGAGCGACGCTTTTTCGCCCCCTGAGGCATCTTTGCCGCAGCGGTCACGGGCGATCACAAAATGACCGATTTGGGCCGAATTTCCCGGATTTGTCTTGAATGCGCCGCTATCTTCCGTCATCTGCCGTTAACGGTCCGGTGTGGCTTGGGGACTATACAAGAACGATGATGATTAACCGTATTCTGACGATCTGTGCTGCCGTTGCTGCTGCCTCGGCGGGAATTTCGCTTGCCCAGGCCCAACAGGGCTATCCGGTGCCCCCCGGCTATTCGGCTGCGCCCGGACCCTATGTGCAAGGTGGCTATGCCGTCGACGAACGCCGCGGCCCCGGCGCCCCCGATTTTGATGCGCTGGACGATGACGACGCGCCGAACGCGCATGGTTCGCTGCCGCCGCCCGGCCCGGTGCTGTCGCCGAACGACCCGCGCTACGGTCGCCCGATGTATTCCGACCGCGGCCCGCCGATGCCGACGGGCCCGATCCTGTCACCCGATGATCCGCGCTACGGCCGTCCGGCAGGTGCGCCGGTCTATTCGGACCGCGGCCCGCCGATGCCCACCGGGCCGATCCTTTCGCCGGATGATCCGCGTTACGGCCGCCCCGCCGGTCCGCCGCCGGTGATCTATTCGAATCGTGATGATGGCCTGCGTCCGCCGGAAGGTGTTGGCGGTGGTCCGGCCGTGACCGGCGCCGTGCAGCAACAGCAGCCGGCCGTCGGTGCCGACGGCAAGCCGATGGTGCTGTCCGCGCTGCCGCCCGAAGAACAGCCGGAAGTGGCGCCTGCGCAACTGCCGCCGCATCTGCGCCGCCAGGAAGTTGCGTTCGCGACCAAGGAGCCCGCCGGCACGCTGGTCGTCGATACGCCGAACACCTACCTCTATTACGTGCTGGGTGGCGGACGCGCGATCCGCTACGGCGTCCGCGTCGGCCGGGATGGCTTCACCTGGACCGGCGTGCAGAAGGTCACCCGCAAGGCCGAGTGGCCGGATTGGCATCCGCCGACCGAAATGATCGAGCGCCAGCCCTATCTGCCGCGCTTCATGGCCGGCGGCCCCGGCAACCCGCTCGGCGCGCGCGCGATGTATCTGGGTTCGACCGTCTACCGCATCCACGGCACCAACCAGCCGTCGACGATCGGCAAGTTCGTCTCGTCGGGCTGTATCGGCATGCTGAACGAGGACGTCTCCGACCTGTTCGAACGCGTCAAGGTCGGTACCCGCGTCGTCGTGCTGCCCGGTGGCCCGCCGCCGGGAACGGCGACCGCGTCGGCCGCACCTGCCCAGGGTCTGCCGCCTGCGCAAGGTCTGCCGCCCGCCCAGGGCGCGCCCCAGGCGCAACTCGCCCCGATCCCCGGCACCCAGCCGACCGTGGTGCCCCCGCTGCCCGCGCCGGTGACGGTGCGATAAAGGCGGGATACGCGAACGCCATTAAAAAAGGCCCGTATAGCGGGCCTTTTTTCGTCATTGCGAGGCGTGAAGCGACGAAGCAATCCACACTTGCTTTGCCGGACGGCGAATTGCTTCGCTCGCAAGGACCGTTGTGAGGCGATCTCAGATCAGTTTCCTCAGTGTCTCGCCCTTGAACCAGGCGTCGATGCCTTCGACCATCTGGCGGTAGTGATTGCGAAAGCTGTCCTCGGTGACGTAGCCGAGATGCGGCGTCAACACGAGGTTGTCGATCTTGCGGAAGGGATGGTCGACCGGCAGCGGTTCGACCGCGAACACGTCGATGCCGGCACCCGCGATCCTCTTTTGCGTCAGCGCTTCCAGCAGTGCCGCTTCATCGACGATCGGCCCCCGCGCGGTGTTGACGAGGTAGGCGGTCGGCTTCATGCGGGCGAGATCGGCGGCTCCCACGAGGCCGCGCGAGCGCTGGCTCAGCACCACATGGATGGTGACGATATCGGCGGTCGAAAACAGATCTTCCTTGGTGGCGTAGCCGACGCCGGCTTCCTTGCACTTCTCGGGCGTCAGGTTCGGGCTCCAGGCGATCACGTTCATGCCAAAAGCCTGCGCCAGCTTTGATACTTTGGTGCCGAGCTTGCCGAGGCCGAGCACGCCGAGGGTGCGGCCCTCGATTTCCATGCCGACGAATTTCTGCAGCGGCTCGCCGGCATGCATGCGGGCGTTTTCGCGGCCGATATTGCGGGTCAGTTCCAGGATCAATCCCATGGTCAGGGGCGCGGTGGGGTCGCGGCCCCATTGGGTGCCGCACAGCACCACCCCGTGGTCCTTGGCGGCCGCCATGTCGATGGCGGCATTGCGCATGCCTGACGTGATCATCAGTTTCAGCTTTGGCAGTGCTGCAAACAGGGCGCGCGGAAACGCTGTGCGTTCGCGCATCGCGCAGATGATCTCGAAATCCTTCAGCGCGCTAGCGGCAGCTTCGGTGTTGGCAAACGGCTGGTTGAAGACGGTGACGTCGACCCGGTCGGTGATTTGGGACCAGTCCGCGACCTCAAGGGCCACATTGAGATAGTCGTCGAGGATTGCACAGCGCAGCCGCGTCATTGGCAGGTCCGTTCGTGGCATGGGTGACGGCGGAATGAGCCGTCAGGGAAGGGGGCCATGGTCGCGCGCAATCGGCGCGCGCGCAAGCGGACCTGGGCGCGGAGCCCGGTCAGGATTCCGGCAAAGCTCAGTTCGAGCGGGCGAGGTGCTTGGCGCGCCAGGCCGGGCCCGGGCCGCGCATATAGTGCAATTCCGGGCGGTAGGGGTTGAAAGCCCTGGCCACGAACTGGCGCCAGAAGGCGCGAAATTCGGCGAACGGCCCTGCCAGCGCGGGGCGCTGCGCCTGGGTCGGAACGGATGCCGAAGTGATCGTGGCCATGACGCGGTCTCTGTTTTCCAATCGCGGGCTCTGCCGCGGAGACGCCTTTTGGGGGCGTCCGGGAGCGACTTTTGGCCTGATTTATTAAAAGACGGTTTCAATTGTCGTGATCTCGGGCACACAAGGGTGCGCCCAGGCGCACATGGTGACCATTCGGTATTCATCCGTGGTGAACGGATGGAAAACGCCTTCCCGCGGTTGCCCTTTGGGGGCCGCGCCGCTACATCAGCGGCAGCAAATTTCCATAAATCCTCTGGTTTCAAGGGATGCGCGATGGCTCGCCAGTTCGTCTATTTCATGCAGGGTCTGACCAAGAGCTACCCGACCCGGAAGGTGCTCGATAACGTCCATCTGTCGTTCTACCCGGATGCCAAGATCGGCGTGCTCGGCGTCAACGGTTCCGGCAAATCGACCCTGCTGCGGATCATGGCCGGCCTCGACAAGGAATATAACGGCGAGGCCTGGGTCGCCGAGGGCGCCCGGGTCGGCTACCTCGAGCAGGAACCCCACCTCGACGAGACCAAGACCGTCCGCGAGAACGTCATGCTGGGCGTCGCCAAGCAGAAGGCGATCCTCGATCGCTACAACGAGCTGGCGATGAACTATTCGGACGAGACCGCCGACGAGATGACCAAGTTGCAGGACGAGATCGAGGCCCAGGGCCTGTGGGATCTCGACAGCAAGGTCGACCAGGCGATGGACGCGCTGCGCTGTCCGCCCGACGATGCCGACGTCACCAAGCTGTCCGGCGGCGAGCGCCGCCGCGTCGCCTTGTGCCGGCTGCTGCTCGACCAGCCGGACCTGCTGCTGCTGGACGAGCCGACCAACCATCTCGACGCCGAATCCGTGTCGTGGCTGGAAGGCCATTTGCGCAACTATCCCGGCGCGATCCTGATCGTGACCCATGACCGCTACTTCCTCGACAACGTCACGAGCTGGATCCTCGAGCTGGACCGCGGCAAGGGTATTCCCTACGAGGGCAATTATTCATCCTGGCTGGTGCAGAAGCAGAAGCGCCTCTTGCAGGAAGGCCGCGAGGACGCCGCCCACCAGAAGACGCTCGAGCGCGAGCAGGAGTGGATTGCGTCGTCGCCCAAGGCGCGCCAGGCCAAGTCCAAGGCGCGTTATCAGCGTTACGAGGACCTGCTGAAGCAGGCCAGCGAGAAGCAGACCCAGACCGCGCAGATCACGATTCCGGTGGCCGAACGGCTCGGCCAGAACGTCGTCGACTTCGAAGGCCTCAGCAAGGGCTTTGGTGACCGCATGCTGATCGACAATCTCACCTTCAAGCTGCCGCCGGGTGGCATCGTCGGCGTGATTGGCCCCAACGGCGCCGGCAAGACCACGCTGTTCCGGATGATCACCAAGCAGGAAACCCCGGACCAGGGCTCCATCACCATCGGCGAGAGCGTGCATCTCGGTTACGTCGACCAGTCACGTGACAATCTCGATGGCAAGAAGACGGTGTGGGAGGAAATTTCGGGCGGCAACGAACTGATCCTGCTCGGCAAGCGCGAGGTCAATTCGCGCGGCTATTGCTCGTCGTTCAACTTCAAGGGCGCCGACCAGCAGAAGAAGGTGGGCGCGCTGTCGGGCGGCGAGCGCAACCGCGTGCATCTGGCCAAGATGCTCAAGTCGGGCGCCAACGTGCTGCTGCTGGACGAGCCGACCAACGATCTCGACGTCGACACGCTGCGCGCGCTGGAAGAGGCGCTGGAAGACTTCGCCGGTTGCGCCGTCATCATCAGCCATGACCGCTGGTTCCTCGACCGCATCGCCACCCACATCCTGGCCTTCGAAGGCGACAGCCATGTCGAATGGTTCGAGGGCAATTTCCAGGACTACGAGAAGGACAAGATGCGCCGGCTCGGCCAGGACTCCATCATCCCGCACCGCGTGAAGTACAAGAAGCTGACGCGCTGATCCCTGATCGGCCTGCGGGGAGATTACGGCGAGATCGCCCGGGCGGCCTGCGCCAAATGGCCGCTACATACGGCTCGTCCGGAAAAGTGCCATGTCCGGTTATTAGATTGTCCGCCATTGCCCGACTCACGTCCCGTATAGAGAGATCCCCGACCATGTCGATGACGCCGGAAACGCCCTTGCCGCCCCCAGCTCAGAGGAAGGCATTGCGTCCGATCCCGATGCTGATCTTCAGCTCCCGCTGGTTGCAATTGCCGCTCTATATCGGCCTGATCGTCGCGCAGGGCGTCTACGTGGTGCTGTTTCTGAAGGAGTTGTGGCATCTGTTCGCCCATGCCTTCGATTTCAGCGAACAGCAGATCATGCTGGCGGTGCTGGGCCTGATCGACGTGGTGATGATTTCGAACCTGCTGGTGATGGTGATCGTCGGCGGCTACGAGACGTTCGTCTCCCGGCTCAATCTGCAGGGACATCCCGACCAGCCGGAATGGCTCAGCCATGTCAACGCCAGCGTGCTCAAGATCAAGCTCGCGATGGCCATCATCGGCATCTCGTCGATCCATCTGCTGCGCACCTTCATCGAGGCCGGAGCGTTGACCTCGGGCAAGGGCACCTATACCGAAACCGGCGTGATGTGGCAGACCATCATCCACACGGTCTTCATTCTGTCTGCGATCGGCATCGCCTATGTCGACAGGCTGTCGAATGATTCAACGGAACAGGCCAAGCACGCCGTTTCGCATTGATGGGTGGAGCCTCGATCGACAGGATTTCGGTTGTGCAACTGAGGGCGATCACCGCGGTTCTGATATTGGCGGCGATGACGCTGGGCGCGGTACGCCCGGTTCACGCCGCCGATGCCGCCTTCACGCAATTCATCGCTTCGCTGTGGCCGGAGGCGCAGGCCGCCGGCGTATCGCGCGCGACGTTCGATGCCGAGACCCGAGGCCTCGAGCCGGATTACAAATTGCCCGATCTGATCCTGCCGGGACGGCCCGCCACCGGCGCGCCCTCGCAGGCCGAGTTCGTGCAGGTGCCGGCGGATTATGTGAAGGAAGCGTCGATCGCGCGGCTGGCGGCGGAGGGACAGAAGCTGATGCAAACGCATCGCTCAGCCCTCGGCCAGATCGAAAGCCGCTTCGGCGTGCCCGCCACGATCGTGCTGGCGATCTGGGGCCGTGAAACCGACTATGGCCGTTACCGGTTGCCGTACGATACCCTGCGCGTGGTGGCGACGCAGGCCTATGTCGGACGGCGCAAGGATCAGTACCGCACCGAATTCATCCTGGCGCTGAAGATCCTCGGCGAGGGCGCGGTGACGCGCAAGGACTTTCGTTCGTCCTGGGCCGGCGCCACCGGCTACACGCAATTCCTGCCGTCCGAATATTACAAGCACGGCGTCGATCTCGATGGCGACGGCCGCGTCGACATCTGGCATTCCGTGCCCGACGCGCTCGCCTCCGCCGCGCAGCAGCTCGTCAACAAGGGTTGGCAGCCGGGCGTGCGCTGGGCCTATGAGGTTAAGGTGCCGGCCAACGTCGACTGCACCATGGGCGTGCCCGAGGTGACAAAACCGATCGGCGAGTGGGTGCGGGCAGGCTTTGCACCGGTGCGCGGACAAAAATTGAGTGCGGCCGAGCAGGCGCAGCCGGCCTCGCTGCTGCAGGTCGAAGGCATCTATGGTCCGGCGTTCCTGACGACGAAGAACTACTTCGTGATCAAGGAATACAATTTCTCCGATTTGTATGTGCTGTTCGTCGGCCATCTCGCCGACCGGATGTCGACGCCGCTGCCCTTCGCGACGCCGTGGTCGGCCTCGACGCAGTTGCGCACCAAGGATGTCGAAGCCATGCAGCGTCATCTGACGCGCATCGGGCTCTACAAGGACAAGCTCGACGGCAAGGCCGGCATGCAGACCCGCGCCGCACTCGGGGCCTATCAGAAGCAGGCCGGGTTGAAGGTCGATTGCTGGCCGAGCGAAGCGGTGCTGCGCGCGATCAGTTCGTCGCGCTGAGGAGCGATGCGACAAACAAAAACCCGGCCGAGAGTTTCGGCCGGGCTTGCAACGCGAAGGCGCTTAATGATGCGCCGATCGGTCGGATCAGTTGCAGACCTCGACGCGGCGATAGGCCCAGCCGTAACCGTCCCAGAAGCGCTCGCGCACCAGGCGGCAGACCGGGGGAGCTTCTTCCACATATACGGGGGCGCCGTAGGCCGGGCGGCTCGAGGCGATAGCGCCACCGACGATCGCGCCGCCGATCAGGCCGGCTGCGACGCCTGCGGCGACGCCGCGCTGTGCGTTTGCGGGTGTCGCGGCGAGCGACCCGGCAATCGTTGCAACCGCGACGAACGCAGCAAATGTCTTGTTCATGTTGAGGGCTCTCCTGGAGGTGGGCGCCTGATCAGCCGGCGCCGGGTTAAGGGGACGCACACGCCATACTCGAATTTGGCCGTCCTTTAAAAAAGCGCACAACGGTCAACCGAAAGTAAACGTGCCAAAGCTATCGCCCAAAAAAGCGGTTTTTTCTGGCCATGGAACAGCGAAAACCCCCAAGAACCACCGGTTTTTGGGGACTTTACGCGCGATTTAATGAACGTGAACGGCGCCGCTAGTCGCAAACCCGGACACTGCGGACCCGCCAGCCATAGCCATCCCAGAAGCGCTGCCGCTGCCAGATGCACTCCGGGCCGACGGGCTCGGCGACGTAGGCCGGGCCGCCATAATAGCCGGGGGCCGGGGCATAATAGCCCGGGCCGTAGCCGTTCTGCGACGCGATCGCGCCGCCGACGATGGCGCCGCCGATCAAGCCTGCCGCGACACCGGCTGCAACGCCGCGTTGGGCCTGCGCGGGAGCCGCTACGGAAACAGTCAACGCGGTGGCGGCAACCAGCGCCATCAATGTCTTCTTCATGGGGCCACACCTTTCTGATGGAGCAAGGACAGCGAAAAACCGGCCTGTCGCGGAGAAAGTTCCATATTTCGCCGAAATGATCAATGAACGGGCCGACCTCTTTTGGCGACGAAAGGGGTAGCGATTGAAGTTTATTGCGGCGCAAGAGGCCGCTTTCCGCGGCCTTTGAGGACTTTCGGATGAGTGGAACGATGGCCTTTGTGGTTGGCGCCGGCGGCCTCTCGGCGATCTTCTATTGGCTGATGACCCGGACACAGAATGCCAGCGCACGTCGCAACAACTCGGCGAACGACCGCACCGGCAATGATTCCAGCTATGGCTCCAGCGACAGCAGCAGCGGCTGGAGCATCGCAAGCTGGTTCAGCGGCGACAATTCGAGTTCGAATTGCGCGTCCGATAGTTCCAGTTCTTCGGGCGATTCCTGCAGCGGCGGGGGAGGCGGCGATGGTGGCGGCGATGGTGGCGGTGACTAACGTCACAGAGCTTGCCCGGGAAACCTGCGATTGTGCCTGTCAGACAAGGCTTTTTAGACTCGTTCCAAACTGCTTCAGGCATCAGTTTGGAATTGCTTGAAAGTGTCGTTTTTCCTTTTGCATCAAGACCGGCGCTTCAATATCCAAGAAGCAACGCATCACCGATGGGCCCGCCGCATTCATGATCGTCTGTTCCTGCAACGTCCTCAGCGACCATGATGTCCGCAATGCCGTCCATGCAGCCTCGGGTGTGACGCGCAACGCCAAGCAGGTCTATGGATGCCTCGGCTGCAGCGCCGAATGTGGCCGTTGCGCGCGCACCATCAAGGCTATCATCGACGAAGCGCTCGGCCCCTGCGCCAAGGCCTGCTGCTCGGGCTGTCCGCACAGCGCCGTTATGGAAGAACCGGCTCACGAGTTCGCGCTCGCCGCCTCCTGAAAGCCTCTGAATTCTACGGATCTTTGGGTTCCCAACCGCTTTTTCGGGGGAGAGGTTGCTCTCGCCTGCAATCTGATTTAGAATCGTTCTAAATACAGTTTTGGGCCGATCTGGCCCATTAACCCCCGGAGTGCACCATGCAGGGCGACCCCAAAGTCATCGATTATCTCAACAAGGGCCTGCGCAGCGAGCTCACCGCGATCAGCCAGTACTGGCTGCATTACCGGCTCCTGAACAATTGGGGCCTGCTCGACATGGCCAAGGTCTGGCGCAAGGAATCCATCGAGGAGATGGAGCACGCCGACAAATTCACCGACCGCATCCTGTTCCTGGACGGCTTCCCCAATATGCAGGTGCTCGACCCCTTGCGTATCGGCCAGAACGTCAAGGAAATCATCGAATGCGATCTGGCCTCCGAAATCGCCGCGC
Source organism: Hyphomicrobiales bacterium (assembly GCA_017305715.1). GTDB lineage: Bacteria > Pseudomonadota > Alphaproteobacteria > Rhizobiales > Xanthobacteraceae > Bradyrhizobium. Next base: position 206,721 of record JAFKKG010000012.1, read on the forward strand.
GCGCGCTCTACCAGGAAGCGGCCACCCATTGCCACGGCGTCAAGGACTACGTCTCACGCGACCTGTTCGAGCAGCTGATGAAGGACGAGGAGCATCACATCGATTTCCTCGAAACCCAGCTCGACCTGATCAACCGTATCGGCCTTGAACTCTACACCCAGAAGCATGTTGGCGGCCTCGAGAGCGAGCACTGAGCGGACCCATAAGCCGTCTGGCCGGGCTTGACCCGGCCATCCACGGCTTCCGAGATACCCTCAAGACGTCGATGCCCGGGACAAGCCCCGGGCATGACGATAGATGGTCGCGACAACGGCTCTCTTTTCTACAGCTGCGCCTTGTACCGCTCGTAGACCTCTTCCTGGCTTTCGCGTTCGCCAAGGCCGGTCTGGTCGTGAATGACTTCGCCGATGCTGGGCATCACCGAACGCTCGACTTGCGTACCCGCCCACAGTTTTGAGCGCATCAGCGCCTTGCCGCAGTGGAAATAGGCCTCGTGCACGTCGATGTGCAGCACCGCGCGCGGCGGCTTGCCGAACTCGATCATCGAGGCCATCGCGTCCGGATCCACCGACACCTTGCCCTTGCCGCCGACCCGCAACGTCTCGTCGATCCCGGGCACGAAGAAGATCAGCTGCACGAAGCCGGTGCCTTCGACGATGTTGCGAAAGCTGTCGATCCGGTTGTTGCCCGAGCGGTCCGGCATCAGTAGCGCCTTCGGGCCCGCGACATGGACGAAACCGGGATTGCCGCCGCGCGGCGAGGCGTCGACGCTGCCGTCCGAGCCCGACGTCGCGAGTACGCAGAACGGCGACATGCCGATGAATTTCTTCGCATGGACGTCGATTTCCGGGCGCGCTTTTGCGATCACGCGCGGCGAAGGAGCGGGATAGATCGTGGCGAGGTCGCAGGCGGCAAAATCGGTCAAGGTCGGTCTCCCCCGGGGGCAATGCGGCGCGATGGCGCAAAGCTACCATCGCGCTATTCCGGCTGCCACCCACTATTTTCTGGAATGGCGATCGCGCCGGAACGGCCAGTCGATGATCTCGGCACCATAGAGCGCCCACCAGATGATCACGGGCTGAAGCGCCAGCCGTGGCCCGTGATACAGCCAGCTGTTGCTGATGTAGGGCAGATCGACGCCTTCGATGGCATGCTTGAAATTCGCCGGCCAGACGCAGAGGGCGTAGACCGCGAGGGCGGCGCCCGCCCACCAGCGCAGCGGCCTGGTCACCAGCGCGACAGCGCCTGCGATCTCGCACAGACCGGTGACGAAGATGACCTGCGTCGCGAACGGCACCCAGGACGGGGTGATTGCGAGCAGTTCTTCAGGTGCCCAGAGATGGGCGACACCCGCTGCCGCGTAGAACAGGGCCAGCATCCAGCGCATGACGGCGCGGTGGGTATCGCTTGCTGGATCGGAAGTCATGCGTGGGCCTAACACGCGCGAAGGGGTGGCACCATGCGCCTCGCCTGCGAAATTCACACCGCGTCCGCCGGAACAAAGCAACTGATGATGATGCTGCCGCGATGGCGCACATACCACACCACGGCCTCGCCGACCGGATTGCCGCGGTCGCGAATGACGGCACGGTCCGGCACCGCCATCCACTGGCCTTCGATCGGCACCCAATAGGCGCCATCGCGAACGTCATAGGAGGTCCGATGGCCGTCGGAGATGTCGCAGCAGGGCACGCCATTCGGCGCGATCACGCTCTTGAACCAGGCGCGGATGTCAGGCGGGACATGTTCGAACTGCCCGTGATCGACGGCGCGCGCGGTGCTGGCGAGCGCACACAGACACGCGAGTAGAACGAGCTGCGCGCGGCTTCGCATCCAATCCTCCGCAAGGTTGTCGAATCGCATCCCTTGCAATTCAAGCGGAGCGGGCTTGCGGATGCACGCTCAAATAATGAGCGATCTCGCATGTCCCGAATTGATGCGGTGCGAAATCGGATCGCCTACATGGTTCGCTGCGGCGCGGTTTGCAGCAATTCCTGCAATTGCTTCTTGTAGAACGCCGCGTTGCCGGTCGTGAGATGGCCGCGCGTCTCGGTCGAGGCCGGGATCAGAAACAGGCGGCCGTTCTTCACGCGTTTCATCGCCGCGTCGGTGATGCCGGTTTCCGGCGGATTGCGCTCATCGTCGGCGGCATTGATCGCCAGCAGCGCAGCCTCGATCTTGTCGAGCCCGGCGGATGGATTGTAGTCGCGCGAAGCTTCCCACTGATAGATGAAATCGTTGGCATCGGCGGTGACGGGCACGGCCAGCCGGTCATCCACCATCTTGTCGGCCGCAGCACCGGTCGGGGCCTGCATCTGATAGGCCAGCGTGCCGCCGCCGGTCGCGATGCCATAGGCATTGATGGCATATTTCATCATGCGCGGCTGGGTGATGTAATTGCCCCTGTTATAGTCGGGATCGTTGCGGATGGTTTCCAGCATCATCCGCCGCAGCATCCAGTTGCGCGCCGCCATTTCGGTCGGCTGTGACGCCATCGGCACCAGGGCGTCCATGAACTGCGGATATTTTCCGCCCCAGATCCAGGTGTGCATGCCGCCCATCGAATTGCCGATCACCAGCCGTAGATGCTTGACGCCGAGGCCTTCCTTGACCAAGCGGTAATGCGCGTCGACCATGTCCTCGTAATTGTATTTCGGAAATGCGGTCTTCATGCCGTCGGAGGGTTTTGATGATTTGCCGTGGCCGATGCCATCAGGAATGATGATGTAGTATTTCGCAGCGTCCAGCGGCTGGCCGGGACCGAACAATTCGCCGCCGAATGCCGGCGTCAGTATATTGGCGGCCGAGCCGCCCGATCCATGCAGCACCAGCACCGGCTGACCGGAGCGCTCGCCGATCGTGGTGTAGTGCAGCCGCAACTCCATGGTTTCGCCGGAGTGAAATCTGAAGTCCTTGACGATCCAGTCGCCTTGCCGTGGCACCGGATAATCCGCGGCGCTTGCCGCAAAGGAGACCAGGGCCAGGGCAATTGAAAAGGCAATCGACAGCGCCGCCCGCGAAAATTTCATGATGCTTCTCCCTGACGCGGCGCTCTTTCCGGCACCACTCATCCCCCAACACTATCACGGGGCGTTTATTTCGTCGTCCCGCGATCGCCGGCGGCGCTCTTCACCTCGCTCTGTGCGGCGCGGTCTGCAGCAATTCCTGCAATTGCTGCTTGTAAAACCTCGCATTGCCGGTCGTGAGGTGGCCGCGCGTCGCGGTCGAGGCCGCAACAAGATGGAGCCGGGCATTGCTGATGCGCTTCAGCGCCGCCTCGGTCACGCCGGTCTCCGGCGGATTGCGCTCGTCATCGGCGGCATTGATGGCAAGCACCGTGGCCTCGATCCGCTCGAGCAGGGGAGAGGGATTGTAGTCGCGCGAGGCTTCGTACTGATAGAGGAAGTCGTTGGCATCGGCGGTGACGGGTGTCGCCATCCGGTCGTCGAACATCCTGTCGGCTGCGGCCGCCGTCGGCGCCAGCATCTGGTAGGCAAGGGTGCCGCCGCTGGTGGCGATGCCAAAGGCGTTGACGGCGTATTTCATCATCCGCGGCTGGGTGGTGTAATTGCCGCCATCGTAATCGGGGTCGTTGCGGATGGTCTCCAGCATCATCCGCCGCAGCATCCAGTTGCGCGCCGCCATCTCGGTCGGCTGCGAGGCCATCGGCACCAGCACGTCCATGAACTGCGGATACCGCACGCCCCAGATCCAGGTCAGCATGCCGCCCATCGAATTGCCGATCACCAGCCGCAAATGCCTGATGCCGAGGCCTTCGCTCACCAGGCGATGATGCGCATCGACCATGTCCTCGTAATTGTATCTGGGGAATGCCGTCTTCATGCCGTCGGAAGGCTTTGACGATTTGCCGTGGCCGAGGCTGTCGGGAATGATGATGTAGTATTTCGCGGCATCCAGCGGCTGGCCGGGACCGAACAACTGGCCGGCGAAATCCGCCGTAAGCATCCGCGCCGCGTCGCCGCCGGACCCATGCAGCACCAGCACCGGCTGTCCGGCCGGCTCTCCGACGGTGGTGTAGCGAAGCCGCAATTCGGGCATCGTCTCGCCGGTATGGAATTTGAAATTCTTGGCGATCCAGTCGCCAACTCTCGGTGCGGGGTAGCCGGTATCGGTCAACGCAGATCTCCCGACAGCGGCGGGTGCGAACGGTTCATGATGCTTCTCTCCGATGCGGCCACCTTGCCTGGGCCGCTTGCCGCCACCTCTTACAGCAGGATTTCGCTGTCACGATAGCGCCGAATGGGGCGAGCGGTCAGCGGCTATCCTCGACATCGGTCTCCGGCCGGTCGTTGCCGGCGGCGGTCTCGGTCTGCCATTTGCCATCAGGCGTCTCGTATTCGATCACCTCGGTGCGGCCGGGCACCCGCTGCTCGGCCGCGGCCCGCCGTGCGGCCGCGAGCGCGGCGGCATGGGTCGGATAGGGTTCGGAAAATACACCGTTGGCGGTGTAAGCCCAGCCGCCGTCATGCTCGACGATCTTGTAGGTCACGTGGCTCATCGGGAACTCGCTATTGCCATGCCGGGAGGGGTGAACGCGCCGCTCAATCCATGGCAGGATAATCGAAAGTGTCGGATTTTGCACCGGCCGTTCGTTCTTGGAAAGGCTGGTCGGCGGGCGCGTCTTCAGGAGGAAACCATGTGCCGGAACATCAAGACCCTGTTCAATTTCGAGCCACCCGCGACGCATGCGGAAATCCATGCCTCGGCGCTGCAATTCGTGCGCAAGCTCTCCGGGTTCAATTCGCCGTCGCAGGCCAATGCGGAAGCCTTCAACCGCGCGGTCTCCGAAGTTTCCGACAGCGCCCGCCGCCTGCTGGCTTCGTTGCACACCAACGCCCCGGCGCGCGACCGCGAGGTCGAGGCCGAGAAGGCGCGGGAGCGTTCGCGGGCCAGATTTGGAGCGTGATGCACCTCACGGTTGAGTAGACCCGGTTCCTCCTAGTTTGGATCCATGTTCGGGCCAATGGAGGATGCCATGAAGCCGACGCTTCCCCTGATACTGTGCGCCGTCGTTTTCGCTTTGCTTTGGTCGGGTTGGATGGTGTTTCTGAGCGTTGAGCCTAGGACGCTTGCCATCACCGCGGGCTGCGCTTTCGTTGCCGGCTGGCTCTGGTATCGCATTATGTGCTGGTGCTTCCGCCGTATGCGCCTGCTGCCGAATACCGGTCCGAACACAGCGCGTTGATCGCCATGATTGCGCGTTGCTTCGGTTGGGCGCTGCCGATGCTGCTCACGGGGCTCGCAACGGCCCGCTGCACGGTGCGGTCGATCCGATGATCCCGGCCGGCGAATGGCACGCGATGCTCTCAGGACTGTGACGGCGTGGCCGCTGCTGACAGGGTCGCTGCGGGCGTTTGCCAGCCATCATCTGGTCGAGCTGTTGCTGCCGCCGTGGCGGCTCTGAACGGCCGGTGATGCCCGCGGAGTGAGCGCGCAACTGTGCGGCGCGCCTACTTCTTGTCTTTATCCTTGTCCTTTTCCTTGTGCTTGTGTTTGTGCTTTTTCTTTTCCTTGTGGCGATCGCCGTCCTCGTCGTCGTCATCATCATGCATCGCCGCCTCGAGCACCCTGCGCTCGGCGGCCTCACGCTCGGCTTCGTCGCGCGCCGCGGCTTCGCGCTCCGCGGCCTCCCGTTCGCGCATTTTCCGATGGTCTTCCCAGGCATCGAAAATCAGATGCAGCCAGGGCATCACCTGCTCGATCGACGGTAGCTGGCCGGGCGGTCCGGGTTCGCCGCGCGGACCGGCAGCGCCTTGCGGGCCGGCGGGGCCTTGCGCGCCGGCAGCACCTTGCGGGCCTGGCTTGCCCTGCGGTCCGGCTTCGCCGCGGGGGCCTTGCGGGCCCGCCTTGCCTTGCGGACCTGCCTTACCTGTCGCGCCGGCCTTGCCGTCGGGTCCGGGCTTGCCGCGTTTGCCTTCAGGGCCTGGCGGCCCCGGATGGCCCTGCGGCCCGGGGCGTCCGGGCTCGCCGCGCACACCCTGTGGCCCCTGTCTTCCCTGTTTGGTTTCGCCGGCCAAGTGCGTGCTCCGCGATGGATTGAAGCTACTTCTTACCAGACGTTGGATGACGGCTTCAATTACGCAACCGCTTCCGTGGCCGCGATCAACAGCCTAATGGATCGCCTGGTTCGCGTCCCATTCCACCGGCAGATTGAGCAGGCCGCGAAACGCCCAGCCGCCGATCCGCACCGGTTCGCTTTCGTCGAGCCGCAATCCCTTCAGCCGGGCGAAGATGCCGGGCAGGGCGACGTCGGCGACCATGGCGCGCGAGGCAAAGGCGCCCGCGCAATAATGCGGGCCGGCGCCGAACGCGATGCTCTTGGAGGTGTCGCGGGTGACGTCGAAACGATCGGGATCGTCGAAACAGCTTTCGTCGCGGTTGGCGGAACCGAACATGAAAAACACGCGGTCTTCCGGCTCGAAATCGACGCCGCCATACGACCACGGTTTTGCCACGCGGCGCGGCGACATCCCGATCGGCGCGATCCAGCGCGCATATTCCTCGAACGCGTCGAGCCATTTTGCCTTGCCGGCATGGACCAGCGCGAGTTGCTCGGGATGCGTCAGCAGTGCCCAGGTCGCGCCCGCGATGGCATCGCGTGGCTCGTTCTGGCCGCCCGAGATGGCGAGCTTGATGTTGGCGCGGACGCTTTCCATGTTCTGGCCCGATGCCAGCAGCACGCTGAGGATCGAGGTGTTGGGATGTTTTTTCACGACCGGGATCATGTCGTCGATCGCCGCATCGATGCCCGCGGTGGCGGCGTGGCAGCGCGCCTCGATCTCCTTGTTGCCGGTGTAATTCGCAATGCCGTCGATCATCGCCTGTGACCACGCATCCATGTCCTGGTAGCGCATGTTGGTCAGTCCGGTGATGTCCTTCAGGCATTCGGCCGACAGCGGCAGCGCCAACGCCTTGCAGAGATCGGCTTTGCCTTGCGGCGCCAGCCCATCCAGGATGCGATCGGCATGGGCCTGGAACTGCCGCACCCAGGTGTCGCGCACGGTGCGCGGCGACACCGCCGGAAACATCGCCGCGCGTTCCGACATGTGCGCATCGCCGTCCTTGCGCATCATGTTGTGCCCCATCAGCACGTTCATCAGCCCCGCCGGCTGATGCGACGAGAATATGTCGGTGCGCTTCTCCTGCGTGAAGATATCGTCGCGCCGGGTGAACACGGTCGAGCCGAGTTGCGGCACGAACGCGATCGGGGCTTCCTTGCGCATCCGCGCCAGTGCCGGATAGGGATCGGCCCAGAACGTGGGAACATCGATGTCGAAATGCGGGGCGTTGGACATGGATGAGAGCGTTTCCGATTGGTCGTTTTGTTAGAGCAAGTATGTCATTGCCGGGCTTGACCCGGCAATCCATCTTCTTCGCGAGGAAGGATGGGTACGCGGGTCAAGCCCGCGTACGACAAGTGGGGTCCTTCCGCACCTAGACCGTCCGGTAGCCGCCATCCACCATCACGATCGAGCCGGAAACGTAGGCCGACAGATCCGACGCCAGGAAGATCGCGGGGCCGACGATGTCTTCCGCCGTGCCGGCGCGCCCGAGCGGGGTGTGATCGACGAACACCTTGACCAGCGCCGGATTGCTGGCGCGGACTTTTTCGTTCAGCGGCGTTTCGATGAAGCCCGGACCGATCGCATTGACGCGCACGCCGTCCTTGCCGAGTTCGGCGGCGAGCGCCTTGGTGAAGCCGAGCACGCCGTGCTTGGAGGCGGTGTAGGCCGGCGAACTCGGCGTCTTCAGATGCACGAACGACTGGATCGATCCGATATTGACGATGCGCCCCTTGGCGGCGCGCAGCGGTTCGAGGAACGCGTGCGTCACGTTGAAGACGCCGGTGAGGTTGATCGCGATGATATCTTCCCAGTCGTTGATCACGGCTTCGGCCGCACCCAGCATGCCGTTGCGGCGCGCGATGCCGGCATTGTTGACCAGGATCGAGACCTGCCCGACCTTGTCGGCGATCTTTTTGGCTACCGCAACGCAGTCGTCGCGCTTGGTGACGTCGAGCAGGAAGCCTTCCGCGTTGCCGCCGGCGTCGCGGATTTCTTTTGCCACGCCGGTTGCCGCCGTCTCGTTGATGTCGAGCAGCACCACGCGCGCGCCTTCGCGGACATAACCGCTCGCAATCGCGCGCCCGATGCCGGAGCCCGCGCCGGTGACGACCGCGATGTGATTTTGGAGAAGGGGCATGGCAGTTTCCTCGACATTTGCTGTTTCTTGTAAGGGCATATTAGGGGGCGGATCGCGCCCCGTCAGCCCCCCGGGATGCCGCGATGATCTGCGGGGCTGGTGTGCGCAGCATGTGCCGGCGGGCGCCGTGACGGGCGCCGTTCGAAACAGCAGGGCCGGCGGACATCGCCCGCCGGCCCCTGAACGAAGCGTTGGCGTGCGATCAGAACGAGCAGGTGCCGTTTTGCAGCAGGCCGTCCTTGAGCACCAATGCGTCGCCGAAGGTCGGCACTTCGCTGCCAATGACGACGGTGTAGTTGCCCGGATACGGCACGGTCGGGATGCTCTGGTCCCAGATCTGGCAGAAGCCGGAATCCTGCCAGCGGATCAAATGGAACGACGCCTTGGCGGGGCTGGTGGCGGCGAGCGCGGACACGGCGATAGCGGCGACGGCGGCGAGAACGGGAAGGCGACGCATGGAAGTGGCTCCTGAATGAGGGGTTTGCTGCTCTCCCGCGTACGGCCGGGGAGGCGCCCGAGGCTTCATGCCACGGTCATGAATTATGTGCCGCGAGGGCCCGATTGGTTCAAAGCCGCGCGTGGAACCCCAGCATGGCCGCGAATAGGCTTTGTCGATCCCGGCGATGCGTTACAATCGGCCAGCCGCGACTCAATCGACCGTCGCGGCGTCCGCTCCACCCCAGGGAAACAATCCATGAAGATGTCATCCGCCATTCGTGCCGCGCTCGTTGCGCTGACGGCTTTCGCCGGCCTCATGTCTTCCGCCGCCCATGCCGATGAAGGCACCATCGCGATGACGATCTACAAGGCGGGCTGGGTCATCGGCGGTTCGGGCGGCAGCGGCGTGCTGAACTTCCGGGGACGGCGCTACGGTCTCTCCACCGGCGGGCTGGATTACGGCCTGGTGTTCGGCGGCTCCAAGACGGTGCTGCGCGGCCGCGTCAGCAACATCAACCGCGCGTCGGACGTCGCGGGCGTCTACGGTGCGGCGGGCGCGGGGCTCGCCGTCGGCCGCGGCGCGCGCGCGATCGTGCTGACCAACCAGAAGGGCGCGGTGCTCGAACTCGCCGGTCAGCAGACCGGCCTGATGGCGAACGCCGATCTCAGCGGGCTTGCGATTACGTTGAAGTAGCTCGAACTGCGTGGGTCAGGCGAAGCCGTAACTCGCCGCGGTCTCGCCGCGCACGAAGGCGGTGGGTTACGCGGAGTTTATCATCGGGCGCGCATACGCGCGATCCGGTGGCTGACCCAGCCTACGCCTTCAGCGACGCCACGCCTTCGATCTCGATCAGCATTTCCGGGTTAGGCAGCGCCGCCACCACGCAGGTGGTGCGCGCCGGATAGGGCGCCGGCCCGAACGCTTCCGCATAGAGCTTGTTCATCGTGGCGACGTCGGAGGCTCGCGTCAGCAGCACGTTGAGTTTGACCAGATCGCGGAACGTGGCACCCGCCTCATCGAGGATGCGCTTGATGTTGGTGACGACATTGGCGAACTGCGCCTCGAACGTCCCGGGCAGCGCGCCGTTGGCATCGAAGCCGGGAATGCCGGAGATGAACAGCAGGTCGCCGGTACGGGCGGCGAACGACAGCGGCGGCGATTTGACGCCCGGCGGCGGCGGGAAGTGTTTTATGGGGGCCATGGCGGGTTTCCTTCGACGGCTTTGCGGATGGTGCGAATTTCGCCATGGTGCAGCGGCAAGAGCAAGTCACTTTGTTGAGGTGTCGTTGATTTGCAGCGGAGTGACGCGATGGACCAGGACGCATTGATTGCCGCCTACAACGCCCCCGGCCGCCACTATCACAATCTGGCGCATATCAGCGATTGCCTCGTCAAGCTCGCGCATGTCGACGGGCTCTCGGATGCCGAGCGCGATATTCTTGGCGAGGCCATCTGGTGGCACGACGTTGTTTATGATCCGAGCCGCCCGGACAATGAAGAACTCAGCGCCCAACTCGCGGAGGCGCATGTCGGCCCCGAAATCGCCCGCGAGGTCGGCCGCCTGATCCGCCTGACGAAAACACACCAGGTCGAACCAGCGGACCGCCTCGGCGCCATCCTGATCTCGATCGATCTCAGCATCCTGGGTGCCGAACCCGCGCGTTACGACGCCTATGCCGCGGCGATCCGGCAGGAATACGCGCATGTGCCGGAGAGCGACTATCGCGCCGGGCGCGCGAATGTGCTCAGGCAGTTCGCTGCGCGGCCGTTCATTTTTCCCGATGCCGGCTTTGCCGAGGCGTATGACCGGCAGGCGCGAGAAAATCTTGCGCGGGAGCTGGCGGCGTTGACTCAATAGTAGGGCGGGTCGCAATCCGCTGTGTACCCCTTCTGGGTGTTCGTCGCCGGGGCGACGCTAAGCCAAATATTTCGTCATGGTGGAAGGCGCCGGTCTATCGTACCCGGTCGAATACGAGCGAACGGCCGTGTCGGGGACCGCAACCGGTTCCACGTTAAGCGGTGCGGCCGGATCGCGGTTATCGTTGGCCGCGGCAATTTGTTCAGATGCGTTGGCCTCCCCGATCGCTCCAAGAGTGAAAAGGCTGGCAACCGCTGCGGCGCCGCCACCCCACACCATGCCGAGGATCAAGCCGACATGCTGCTCGGATCGGACCGCTTCAAAGAAAATCATGCCGAACAGCCAGCTTCCGCCAATCAGCAAACACAACAGAGATGCCACGAATACGATTGCGAGCGCAGCGCAGATAACGCTTCGCTGTTTCAGCGTCTTGAGCGAGTGTTCGAGATGCGAGAGTCCGACAACGATTGTGATAACGGAGAACGCAAACGTCCCTGCGGTCGTCCAACTCAGTTCGCTGGACCACGCGACGTGTTGCACGCTGTCCTTCAGGTGCACATATGTAACCGCGGTGCCCGCGACAGCAAAGAAGAGTGCAATCAACGGCTTCATGGCCTGACCCTCTGCGGAACCAGATTAGCTGACTCCTGGCTGGACATTCATTACATCTCGGCAAGCTGATGCGGCAAAATGCCTGAAAGCTCTACCAAGACCCGCCGTGAGTGTTCATCCGCCGTTCAACAATCCGGCCGAACCGCACCTCGGCCAATCCATCCTGCGGGTCTAACGCACCGGTTCTTTCGCAGGCTCGCTGGTCACACTGGCTTCGGCAGTCTTGGTTGACCGCACCATCAAGAACGATCCCGAAAGCGCCGCGCCCGGCAACCTCCAGCGCCCGCTGATCTCGGTGGCATCCGCATTGACCACGCCTTCGTAGAAGACCTTGTCATAGCCGTAGCCCGGCGGGTCATAGGTTTTGACGAACGACACCGTGCTGCCGGATCGCTGACCCGAAATCGAGGCGTGGTGGGTGCTCACCGGGCAGCTTGCCGTCATGCAGGGTTCGGTCACGCTTCCGCCGAGCGCGCCACCGGTCTCGATGAGCGTCGTCAGAAACGTGACCATTCCAAAGGACGGCTGAATATAGCTGCCGTCCCAGACACCGGTCAGATCGTTGGTCATTGTCGTCAGTCTGTGGGGTGGGTCAGCAAAGCGTAACCCACCGCTTCTGTGTCGGCAAAGTTGGCGGATTACAGCACCTTGTTGCTCTCCTTCACCTTCTCCGCGTCGAGATACACCTGGCCGCCCATCTCCTTGAACTTGGCGGACATCGTCGCCATGCCGTCCTCGATCACGCCCGACATCGACATGCCGACGCTGCCGGCGACCGCGCGCTTGTCCGGGTCGTTCAGCGTGGCGGCGTAGTCGCGCACGTCCTGGGTGATCTTCATCGAGCAGAATTTCGGGCCGCACATCGAGCAGAAATGGGCGACCTTGTGGGCTTCCTTCGGCAGCGTCTCGTCGTGATAGGCGCGGGCGGTTTCCGGGTCGAGGCCGAGGTTGAACTGGTCCTCCCAGCGGAAGTCGAAGCGGGCGCGGCTCAGCGCGTCGTCGCGCAGTTGGGCGGCCGGGTGGCCCTTGCCGAGATCGGCGGCGTGGGCGGCAATCTTGTAGGTGATGACGCCGACCTTGACGTCGTCGCGGTTGGGCAGGCCGAGATGCTCCTTCGGCGTCACGTAGCAGAGCATGGCGCAGCCGAACCAGCCGATCATGGCAGCTCCAATGCCTGACGTGATGTGGTCATAGCCCGGCGCGATGTCGGTCGTCAGCGGCCCCAGCGTGTAGAACGGGGCTTCGCCGCATTCCTTCAGTTGTTTGTCCATGTTGATCTTGATCTTGTGCAGCGGCACGTGGCCGGGGCCCTCGATCATGACCTGGCAGCCCTTCTTCCAGGCGATCTGCGTCAGTTCGCCCAGCGTCTCCAGTTCGGCGAATTGCGCGCGGTCGTTGGCGTCCGCGATCGAGCCCGGACGCAGGCCATCGCCGAGCGAGAACGACACGTCGTATTTGCGCATCAGGTCGCAGATCTCCTCGAAGTGGGTATAGAGGAAGCTCTCCTTGTGATGTGCCAGGCACCACTTCGCCATGATCGAGCCGCCTCTGCTGACGATGCCGGTGACGCGGTTGGCGGTGAGGTGGATGTAGGGCAGGCGCACGCCGGCGTGGATCGTAAAATAGTCGACGCCCTGTTCGCACTGCTCGATCAGCGTGTCCTTGTAGAGCTCCCAGGTCAGTTTCACGGGATCGCCGTCGCACTTTTCCAGCGCCTGATAAATCGGCACCGTGCCGATCGGGATCGGCGCGTTGCGGAGAATCCATTCCCGCGTCGTGTGGATGTTGCGGCCGGTGGAGAGGTCCATCACGGTGTCGGCGCCCCAGCGGATCGCCCACACCATCTTGTCGACTTCCTCCTCGACCGAGGAGGTCACCGCCGAGTTGCCGATATTGGCGTTGATCTTGGTCAGGAAGTTGCGGCCGATGATCATCGGCTCGAGTTCGGCATGGTTGATGTTGCAGGGGATGATGGCGCGGCCGCGCGCGATCTCGCTGCGGACGAATTCCGGCGTCACGAATGCGGGCACCGCGGCGCCAAAGCTTTCGCCGTCGGCAAGCGCGGCTTCGGCGCGCTCCAGTTGCTGTTTGCGGCCGAGATTCTCGCGGGTCGCGACGTAGATCATCTCCTTGGTGATGATGCCGGCGCGGGCGAATTCGAGCTGCGTGATCATGTGCCCGTCGAGGCCGCGGATCGGCTTGTGGTGCGCAGTGAAAGCCTTGGCGGCATGAGAAGCGCCGACATTGCCGTTGTCTTCCGGCTTGATGTCGCGGCCCTCATATTCCTCGACGCCGCCGCGCTCCTTCACCCATTCGATGCGCGCGCGCGCAAGGCCCGCGTTGACGTCGATGGTGACGTCGGGATCGGTGTAGGGGCCCGAGGTGTCATAGACCGGCAGGTTCGGCTCGCCCGCCTGCGGGCTCAGGATGATTTCGCGCAGCGGCACGCGAATATCGGCGGCTTCATCCGGCGTGACCCAGATCTTGCGCGAGGCCGGGAGCGGCCCGGTGGTGACGGCGGGAAGGGTGGTGTCGGGATTGGAGCGGATGTTCATGTTATCCTCCGTTGTATTCTTGTGAATTCAGGCGGCTTTGGCGGGATCGCCAAGCCATTGTCTGACCCTTGCATCGGGGTCGGCGTTCTGGGTGACGTCGCTGACGACGGCGATCGAGTCGGCGCCGGCGGCGAAGATCTCCGCGGCCTGTTCGAACTTGATGCCGCCGATCGCCACCAGCGGAATGCTGCCGACGCGCTTTTTCCATTCGGTGATCTTGGCAATGCCCTGCGGCGCAAAACGCATCGATTTCAGCGTGGTCGGGAATATCGGGCCCAACGCGACGTAGTCGGGCTTGGCGCGCAAGGCCGTCGCCAGTTCCTCGTCGTCATGGGTGGAAATGCCGAGCGTCAGCTTCGCCTTGCGGATTTCATCCAGATCGGCGTCGACCAGGTCTTCCTGGCCGAGATGCAGGTGCTCGGCGCCGGCCACAATCGCCGCGCGCCAGTAATCATTGACCACGAGCTTTGTCGCCGTGCCTTTGGTCACCGCCAGCGCGTCGCTGACGATCTGCAGCGCCTCGGAATCGTTGAGGTCCTTGGCGCGCAATTGAATGGTGCCGACGCCGAGCGCGGTCAGCCGCGCCACCCATTTGACGCTGTCGACGACGGGGTAGAATTTGTCAGGATACGGCATGCCAGAACGGGGTCCCGATGACAGGGGTTGAAGGGGAGGCGAAATCGCGGGCTTCCATCAACCCGGCCTCATACGCCGTGCGGCCGGCCTCGACGCCGAGGCGGAACGCATTCGCCATCGCGACGGGATCGGCGGCCTTTGCAATGGCGGTGTTGAGCAGCACGGCGTCGTAGCCGAGTTCGAGCGCCTGCGCCGCATGCGAGGGCGCGCCCAGACCGGCATCGACCACCAGCGTGATGTCGGGCAGCCGGTCGCGCAGCAGTTTGAGGGCGTCCCGGTTGGTGATGCCTTTGGCGCTTCCAATCGGCGCGGCCCACGGCATGACCACCTTGCACCCGGCATCGACGAGGCGCATCGCCACGCCGAGATCCTCGGTGCAATACGGAAATACTTCAAAGCCGTCCTTGATCAGGATGGAGGCGGCCTCGACCAGGCCGACCACGTCGGGCTGCAGCGTGTCGTTGTCGGCGATCACTTCCAGCTTGATCCAGGGCGTGCCGAACAATTCGCGCGCCAGTTTTGCGGTGGTCACGGCCTCCTTCACGCTGCGGCAGCCGGCGGTGTTCGGCAGCACGGTGACGTCGAGCTCGCGGATCAGCGACCAGAACGCATCGCCGGTCTTGCCGCCGGCCGATTCCCGCCGCAGCGACACGGTGACGATGTTGGCGCCGGAAGCGCGGATCGCGCCCTGCATGATCGCGGGCGACGGATAGAGCGCGCTGCCGATCAGCAAGCGGGAGGAAAAGGTTTTGCCGTAGAAGTTCAGCATGGCGTTAGTTCCTGTCGTCCCGGCCATCTATTGTCGTCCCGGCGAAGGCCGGGACCCATACCGCGTGATTTGTCTTGGGGCACAGTGGCAGAGATCTTCCGAAACCACGCCCGCCGGTGGCTATGGGTCCCGGCCTTCGCCGGGACGACGGGTGGAGAGATTGGTGCAAACCCATCCTCACCCTCCCTGCCGCGGCGTGATGATCTCGATCTCGTCGCCGGTCTTGATCGTCGTCTCCGCCCAGCGGCTCTTCGGCAGCACGTCGTAATTCAGCGCGATCGCAAAATGCGTGCCCTCGTATTCGAGCTCGCTCAGCAGCGCGTCGATGCGGGAGGCGGTGACCTCCCGTGCCTCGCCGTTGATGGTCACACGCATCGCATCACCTCATTGTCGATCACGCCGCGCTGCACGTAACCCAGCGTCAGCTCCGCCAGCGCGGGCGCCAGCAGGAAACCGTGGCGGTAGAGCCCGTTGACGGCGATCTTTTCGTTATTGACCGATATCCGCGGCAGATTGTCGGGATAGGCCGGGCGCAGCCCCGAGCCGAATTCGACGATGCGCGCTTCGGCGAACGCGGGATGCACGGCGTAGGCGGCGCCGAGCAGCTCCAGTGCCGAGCGCACGCTGACGCCGGTGTCTTCCGCCTCGATCGAGGTCGCGCCCAGCATGAATCTGTTGTCGCCGCGCGGGATCACATAAAGCGGCCAGCGCGGATGGATCAGGCGCACCGGGCGTGACAGTTCGACCTCCGAGGTCTCGATGATGATCATCTCGCCCTTGACGCCACGCAGCTCCGGCTGGGTGTCGCGCGCGGCGAGGCCGCGGCAATCGATCACGAGGCCGTCGAGATCGTCCGCTTCCGCATCGCTCTCAAATTTGATCTGGCCGCCGGCCGCGGTGATGCGCGCGTGCAGTTCGGGCAGCACACGCCGGGGCTCGACATGGCCTTCATCGGCGTAAAACAGCCCGTCGCGGAAACGCCCCTCCAGCGACGGTTCGAGTTCGCGCACCCCCTGCGCATCGAGCCGGACATGGCCTGACGTGAGCTTGGCAAAACGTTCGAAATCGGCGCGGTCGCGCGCATGGGCGACGACCAGCGAACCGTTGAACGGGGTTTTGGGAAAATGCTCGCGCCAGAGGTCGAGCGAGCGGATGCCGAGCCGGCCGATCACGGGCTCGGCGCTTTCTGCCTCGCACCACGGCGCCAGCATGCCGCCGGCCCAATGGCTGGTGGACAGCGTCATCGCGGCGTCACTGCGCTCATACAGAGTGACCGCATGGCCGGCCTGCGCGAACAGCAATGCCTGCCATGCGCCGGCTATCCCGGCGCCGATGATGGAGACGGGGGAATCCCCCCGCGGTCTCGAAGTCTGAAACATCCCTGTCCCTTCGCCGGCATGACCCGGATCAGGTTCAAAGGGTCACCGCGGTCCCAAACCCTGCCGTCTGGCAGGTCCAAGCTTGCGGTATCTCAGCTCCTCGTCGGAGCCCCCCTCGGAACGTCTCTAATGTAGGCCGATGTGGGGGCGTGTCAACGCGGCTTTGCGGCGTTTGCACTGCCGATCCTGGCCGGTGGGCGCGGAACCGGCGTCTTCGCCTCGGCAAGCTTTTTCGGACGTTTCTTCGGCAAGGGGGTAGTCGCCGCCTTCGACTGTGGCGGATTGGCTATGACCAGCGGTTTTCCCACTGGTTTCGGTTCCGTGGCGGCCTCCACCGGCGACTCTGCGGCTTCCTTCACCTCCGCCGTGCCATCCCGGGCGGATTCGGCTTCGCTCGGCGGCGCGCTCGCCAGCACCGGTCCGGGCTTGTTGAGGCGCTCGAGCCGCTGCCGCTTGGCGACGTAATAATAGCCGCTGGCAAAGTAACGCACGGCGCGGGCGTGGTCGCCATTGGCCGCGCGCCAGGCGCCGGCGAGGTATTTCACGCCATAGGTCAGGTTGGTGTCGGGATCGCGCAGGCCCTGCGCATCGCCGGTATAGCCAACGCCGCGCGCGGTCGCGAGCTTGATCTGCATCAGCCCGATGGTGCCGCCGCGTCCGACCAGATCGGGATGATATTTGCTCTCGCGCACGATCACGCGGTGCACCAAAGCTTCCGGCACATTGTTGGCCCTGGCGTGCTGGGCGACCAGCGCTTCATATTGCGCGCGCTGCTGCGCTGCAGCTGGTGGCGCAACCAAAAGCGCAGCCACGATTGCGAGCGAGGCCAGGTTCAGCAAAGCTTTCATCAAAAATCTCGGCGGGCGCAACCTGCGCGTTAACGATTTGCGTAACACGATTATTGCGAGGACCAACAGGCGATAGAAGAAAAATTCGACGCCATTGCGGCGATTCGTCCAAGGACGATCAAGTATGATTGTCGTGCAAACGACTCACTCCGAGTCTACTATGCCTGCGTGACAGCGTGTTCGGTTCCGACAGCAAACCTGTCTCATTCAAATACAAAGCAAACGATCGATGAGGGAGATGCGCCATGGCCCGATTGGATTCCGGCTATTTGCCTCGTGAAAATCCCTGTGCTCAGTGTGGAACGCCGATCTCGCGGCCCGACTGGATCGAAAGCAATGCGGGCCGCACGTCCTTTCTCTGGTATTGCCGCGCCTGCGACTATCGCTTCGAGGCGATCGCGATCTACGAGGAATCGCACCCGGATTCACTGGCGGCTTGAAGTTCTCCCTCGCCCCGCGCGTCGACCTCTCCCCGCAAGCGGGGCGAGGTTGCTACGCCGCCAGGCTCTGCTGGTGAACCGGCAGCTCGATGCGCACGATCAGGCCGTGCGGCTTGCGGTCGTGCAGTGACAGCGTGCCGCCATGCGCGAGCACGATGGCGTTGGCGATGGAAAGCCCGAGGCCGAAGCCGGTAGCGTCGTCCATGTTGCGGGCGTCGTCACCGCGCACGAACGGCTCCAGCATGTTCTGCTTTTGCGCATCCGAAATGCCGGGGCCGTCGTCTTCGATGTCGATGGTGAGGCAATCGGGCGCGACGCGCAGACGGATCACCGCCTCCGGGCCGAACCGCACGGCATTTTCCACGAGATTGGTGATGCTGCGATGCAGGTCGTCGGGCCGCACCGTCGCCATCGCATGCGCGGGTCCGTCGTAACTGACCTTGCGGCCGATATCGGCGAATTGATCGGTGATCAGCTGCAGCGTGCTGGCGACATCGGCCAGCGTCATCGATTCCAGCTTGCGGTCGTTGCGCAGGAACGACAGCACCGATTCCAGCATCGAGCGCATCTGGTCGAGATCATCGAGCATGCGGCTGCGATGGGTCTCGTCCTCGATGAATTCGGAACGCAGCCGCATCCGTGTGATCGGCGTGCGCAGATCGTGGCTGATCGCGGCGAGCATTTTGGTGCGGTCGTCGATCAGGCCGGTGATGCGCTCACGCATCCGGTTCAGTGCCCTTGCCACCGAGCGGATTTCTTCCGGCCCCCGCTCCGGCAGCGGCGCCGAGGCACCGTCGAGGCTGAAATTTTCGGCGGCCCTGGCGAACGATGATAGCGGCGCGGTCAAGGCCCGCGCTGCCCACAGCCCCAGCAGGGTCACGCTGATGACGGCAAACAGCAGTGTCATCATCCACGGGCTGCCGATGAATGGCGGCCGCCGCTGGTCCGGCAGGATGTTGGCGGAGATCATGGTGCCGTCGGGCAGGCCGATGCCGAGCTTGCGGGCCTCGCCGTCCGGCGGCAGCGGAAAGATGCGATAATCATGGCCGAGCCGCCGGTGCAGGCTGCGTACATTGAAGCCGTCGGGATCGTGCGCTTCCGGCATCGGTCCCGGCGGCAGAATATGGAGACCGAGCTGCGGAAAGGCGCGGGCGATATCGGTGAGCAGCCGTGGCCGTTCGGAGGCGGGTGCCGCGCCGAGCAAATGGGTCGCGCTGGCGAGCTGGGCGTGGCCGCGGTCGGACGAGGGATCCGGCTGGTCCGGCCGGTGCAGCCAGAAACTCGTGGTGAGGATCAGATGCAGGGCCGCGATCGACACGATAACGAGGGCTGCGATCTGGCCGCTGATGCCGCGAAGGTTCAAAAAGCCTGACAGCTTCATGGTCAGTTGCCGGCGGCGGTCATCGCTTCGACCGTCGGGGTGAACAGGTAGCCGCCGGAGCGAACCGTCTTGATCATGGTGGCGTCCTGCGGATCGGGCTCGATCTTGCGGCGTATACGGCTGACCAGCACGTCGATCGAGCGCTCGAACGAACCGGCGCTGCGGCCCTGGGTGAGGTCGAGCAGGCTGTCGCGCGACAGCACGCGGCCCGGCCGCTCGCAGAAGGTTCGCAGCAGGTCGAACTCGGCGCTGGTCATCGCAACCCGCGCGCCTTCCGGATTGCGCAGCTCGCGCAGCCGGAAATCGATCCGCCAGCCTGCGAAGCGGAGCGCGGTCGCGCCCTCGGCGGCGCTGGCGGTATGGGCTGCGGCCTGCCGGCGCAGCACCGCGTTGATCCGCGCCAGCAATTCGCGCGGGTTGAACGGCTTCGGCAGATAGTCGTCGGCGCCCATCTCCAGGCCGAGGATGCGGTCGACATCCTCGCCGCGCGCGGTCAGCATGATGATCGGGGTCTGCGACGTCGCACGCACCTTGCGGCAGAGGCTGAGGCCATCCTCGCCCGGCAGCATGACGTCGAGGATCAGCAAGTCGACGCGATGGTCGGTCATGGCGCGCGTCATCTCGCGGCCATCGCTCGCCGTGGTCACGTTGCAGGAGTTGTTGCGGAGATATTTCGCGATCAAGGTCCGCGTTTCGCGATCGTCTTCGACGACGAGGATGTTGGGGATTGCCTGGGCCATGGTGACCTTTTGCCGGTGATTCCTGGGGGATGGGCGAGGATTATTGTTTCCAAATGTTTCCGGATGGACCCGGGCAATACGGGGCAACAGCTGCGGTGGCCGCTGAAAATACCCCGTTAATATCATTAACCCTACGGTCGCGACGTCTTCTACCACCGCTTGCCACCAAACTTTGGAGCCATCATGACCTCGATCTCTGCGGCCTCGGGCCAGTCCTATCAGTCGCCCCTTCAGAAGTTGCAGAATGAGTTGCTGTCCGAGGTCAATTCCGGCGCCATCAGTTCATCCGACCAGGACGCGCTGTCGTCGGCGCTGACCGATATCGACTCCTCGCTGCAGTCCAGCCGGGCCAGCGACCAGGCCAGCGGCACCAGGCCCTCGCCTGACGATATCAAATCGAAGATCGACGATCTCATCAACGGCGAAGTGTCCAGCGGCAAGCTGACCACCGATCAGGCCACCGAATTGCAGGGCGTCTTCAAGGCCGCGTTTGCCAACGGTCCCGGCGGAGCCGACGGTCCCGGCGGAGCCGATGGCGCTGCTGGTGCGGGCGGCGCACACCGCCACCATGGGGGTCACGGCGGCCCGCCGCCATCGGACAGTTCGTCTTCGAGCGATGGAAGCAGTTCGTCCAGCGCCAGTTCGGCCGACGACATTCTCAAGCAGTTCCTGCAGTCGTTGCAGGACTCGCTGTCGGCTTCGTCATCGGCGTCCTATGGCGCAACCGGCAGCGCCAGCCCATCGAGCAGCAGTGCGTCCTTCTCGGCGCTCCTGATCGACTATCAGACCTGACATCTTCCCGGCGCAACCGCGCGCCATGCAGCCATCCTTTCCGAAAGGGAAGGGTGGCTGTCGCATTTGCGGCGCTGGAACCGGTCACGGTTTGACGCGTTGAGTCTGGTTAAACGCATGTCTCATGTGTGGGGGTCCGATGGCAATCGACGTCATGACCAAGCCGCATCAGTTGATCGCGAGCGATCGGGTCGAAGGCACTGCGGTGCGGCGGCCGAACGGCGACATGATCGGCCACATCGAACGGCTGATGATCGACAAGGTTTCCGGCAAGGTATCGTACGCGGTGCTGAGCTTCGGCGGATTCCTCGGCATGGGGACCAATCTGTTGCCGTTGCCCTGGGGCCGGCTTCGCTACAACACCAAATTCGAGGCCTATGAACTCGACATCGACGATGAAGAGTTGAGGCGCGCGCCGTCGTTCCGCGCCGACCAGGATTTCGATTGGGGCGATCGCGCGCAGGAAGCGGAACTGCATCGCTACTACGGCCTGCCGCCGTATTGGGGCGGATTCTAGCTTCAGTTCCAGAGCGTGTTCCATTCTAAATTTTCGGAACACTTGTCGCGCCGAATGGTTTTCCCAGCATCGATTTCCGAACTGAGGAGAAGCCATATGTTAGCTAAATATACCATTGCCGGCGTTGCCGGTTCCGCGTTGCTCGCGACCGTTGCGTTTGCGCAGTCGCCGACGACGCCTTCCGAGAGCACCAAGATGGCGCCTGCGCCGGCAACGGCGTCTGACATGTCTTCGTCGTATCAAGGCACCTGGCGCGCGTCCAAGCTCGTGGGCCTCAGCGTGTATAACGACAGCAATGAAAGCCTCGGCTCGATCAACGACCTGCTCACCGACAAGAGCGGTGACATCAAGGCTGTGGTGATCGGTGTCGGCGGCTTCCTCGGCGTCGGCGAGCATCTGGTCGCGGTGCCCCTCGACAAGGTGAAGTTCGTCACCGAGCCGGTCGCCTACACCGGTGCGGCGAATGCGCCGGCGGGCGCGCGGCCGGGCGCGACCACGACCACGGGTGCGGCCACCGCGCCTGCGTCGAAGCCCAATCCCTGGTATCCGGACCACGCCGTGTTCAACGCGACCAAGGATCAGTTGAAGGCGATGAGCGAGTTCAAATATTCGACCAACTAAGCTCGCGACGTGACGTCGCGACCGAGCGGGAAGGCCGGACGGCATGATTGCCGTCCGGCCTTTTATTTTGCCGCCGCTCGCTCCGCGCGAGCAATTGGTGCAGCGCATCCTATCACGCGAGAAACCCCGATGTTAGGCTGCGATACGGCAGGAGCACCTTGAGTCCTGCCTGGCATCAACGGAGGACGACATGGCTGAGAGCGTCTACAAGGTGATTGAGCTGATCGGTACCAGCAAGGACTCCTGGGAAAAGGCCGCCTCCGCGGCGGTCTCGCGGGCCGGAAAATCCCTGCGCAATCTTCGCGTCGCCGAAGTCGTGCAGCTCGATTTGCAACTGGATGCCAAGGGCAAGGTCGAAGCCTACCGCGCCAAGGTGAAAGTCTCGTTCAAGTTCGAAGGTTCATGACGCCTGGGTGGGGATCGACGCGAGCGTCGTGCCCACCGTTTTCGTTTCGTCTCGTTCAGTCTTCATCCTGAGACGCGGCGTCTCGAAGCGTGGACGAAAACAGCCCGGCTTCGCCCGTTGGGCTTCGCCGGGCACGCTTTGCCCTTTGGTGAGTGGCTGCGCCACGCGTAGCCCGAAGGGCAAAGCGTGGTTCGCTCCTCGCCATGAGGGTCGCGCAACAGCTCCGTCGCATTCCGTTTCACAGCCCCGGCAGCACCGTCACCGAAACATTGATGGCGCCTTCGGCTTCCGCGATCACGCGCAGCGTTTTGCTGTCGAAGGCGATGTCGGCCAGCCGCAATTTGTTGATATCGGCGGCGACGCGGATGCCATCCTCGTTCTTTTGAAAGTCCGCGATCGCGGCGGCGATCTTGCGCTGCGCATTGCTGGCGAACGGCTTGAGGTCGACAGTCGCTTTTTCCGCCAGCGCCCTTTGCAGATGTGGCATGGCGGCGCGGGCCGCGGCGCCCAGCAGGCCGAACGCGGCCTCGGACTCGACCGCCAGTTCGACATCGGTCAGCCGCAGCGTCTGCTGCGCCTGGTCAAGCACCGGCTTGCCCCAGATGTGCACATTGGCCTCGCCGCCGAATCCGAAGAAGCTCTTCTTCTCCTTGGCATTCACCAGCAGCGAAATCAGCAGCCGGTCGCCGGAGGCGGCCACCGTGGCGCGTTTGACGGTGACGTCGACCGAGCCCGAGCCATCCTCCGGAAAGGTCTTTCCGGCAAACTGCGCCTCGACGATCTTGTTGATCTCGGTGAAGGGCATGTCGATGGGAACGCCGATCGCAACGCGCCCCGGCGTCGGCGGCACGATGACGATGGTGGCGGGGAACGGGCAATTGGGCTTGGTCTCGACCGGCGTGATGCGGGTCTCCGCCTCGATGCCGAGCGTCAGGATCATCGCCTGCGCGTCGATGCGCGGCTGTGCGGCGATCGCCCTGATCGGCCGCAGCTCCAGCCACAGCGCCGGCAGCGACGAACTGGCGCCGGTGCCCTGCAGCGGGATCGAGCGGCACGCCTTGGCCCATTGCGCCTTCGCGTTGTTTTCAAAGGTGGGATCGTTGCGCATCCGCGCCTGGACCAGATTGATCTGATCGGCGACCGTCTTGTCGAGCAGCGGCTTCACCTGCGCGGGCACGTTGATGCGGGCGCCGGCCATTGTCAGGCTGGTGTCGCCCAGATTGACCTGGGCGGCAAGATTCGGCTCGATGCGCCAGGCGGCGGCGATCTTGGGCCGCGAGGTGATGACGACATTGCCCTTGATCTCGGCGCTGGCGTTGAGGTTCTTGATATTCACGCTGCCGATCTGTTTGGCGACATTGCCGCCGAGCAGACCGCCGAGCGCGTCACCGACCGCGCCGGTCGCCTTCGCCGACAGCGAGCCCGTGACATTGAGCGTGCCCGTCAGTGGCGTCGTGAGCGTCAGCGCATCCTGCGCGCCGGTCGCCGTGATCGGGCCGCGCGAGGCGGTCCAGCCGATATCGGCGTTCTGTAGGATCTGCGAGATGGGATTTTCGGCCTTGCCGTTAAAGGCGCGCGGTGAACCGCGATCGGCGGCGTCGCGGATTGCCGACAGAGCGACCGCGATCGGCGCCATCACGGTGGAGCTGCGCGGGGCCGGCGCCAGCGGCGGCAATTCGACAAGCACCGGCGGCGTGACTGTGCCGCGCGGCGCCAGCCAATCCATAGCCTTCAGGCTGATCAGGAACGAGACCGCGACCACCGCGACCCCGATCGATATGGTCTTGAGATGCATCGGCAGACGCATCGTCCCCCTCGGACCGATTAAGCCACACCTTTTACAGGGGCCACACGTGCGACGCCAGACCGGGTTGGAACAGGTTGGCTGGTGCGTTAACGCCTGCGGACACGGCAAAAGTGCGGCTTGGCAGGGTGGGAATTGCGGCGGCGCTCCATTTGATCGTTCATCAGCAATATTATGCAATATCACCGTCATGGGCCCGCGACCGATGGACGGTCGCACGGGCAAATTTGCCCGGGCTCTGACGGATGTATAGGTTCGGCCGAGTCAGCGAGCCGGCGTTGACGAAGGCCTCAGCAATGCTGAGGTTGATCCTGTCCGTGAGGCTGGATTGTGCGACGGCTCGCTGGCGCCATCAGATACGAAAACGGCCCCGGCGAATGCCGGAGCCGCTCTGGATTCGAAAAGGAAAGATCTCAGCGAACGCTGGAGCCGAGGTCGGCGCGGCGATCCCGCATCGGCAGCACGATCACCTTGGTGCCGACGCTGACCCGCGAATAGAGGTCGGTGACGTCTTCGTTGGTCAGGCGCAGGCAGCCGGAAGAAACATGGGTGCCGATCGTTTCCGGCGCATTGGTGCCGTGGATGCGATAGATGGTGCCGCCGAGATACATCGCGCGGGCGCCGAGCGGGTTACCGGGGCCGCCGGCCATGTGGCGCGGCAGGTAGGGCTGGCGGGCGATCATTTCCGGGGGCGGGGTCCAGGCCGGCCATTCCGCCTTCCGCGTGATGGTCTGGGTGCCGGACCAGGTGAAACCATCACGGCCGACGCCGATGCCGTAACGCATCGCCTGGCCGTTGCCCATCACCAGATAGAGATAGGTGTTGGGAGTGTCGATGATGATGGTGCCGGGGGCTTCGCGGGTCGCGTAATTGACGACCTGGCGGCGCAGACGGGCCGGCAACTCGACACTGGAGCCTTCTTCCTGCGGCGCGATCACCGGCGGCGGGGCCGCTTCGACCGGAGGCGCCATGAAGAACGGAAACAGCGGCAGCGGGGCCGCGGCGGCTTGTGTGGAAAATGCGGTCGCGCCAATCGCGAGTGCGCCGATAGCGGCGGCGGCGAGGCGGGAATTCAGCTTGCGACTATTCAGCCTGAATGAGTTGAACATCGGTCGTCCCCTGTCGTTTTGCAGCTTGTTCTGGTTTGCGCCCTGTCGCGCTTGTCCCAGCGCGTCGTTGGACAAACCTGTACAGGCCAACCGTTTCAGGACATTTGCACAATGTCGCCAAAATGGTTTCATCGCGTTAGGGAATTGTTTCAGGACGGCTTCGTCGCTCGACGCGGGCAAGGCCTTGAACCACGGCGGCGCGGCCGAGGTTCGTGCGCAAGGCATTAAGGGGATTGGGAAAAAGCGGCGATTTTGCTTAGCTTTGCATTGCCCGCAATCGCTGGGTTTCGGGCGCCATGGCGCCGAGCGTGGCGCGGCGGTCGGCTACCGCATGGTGGAATTGTTCGAGCGCCAGTCCGATGACGGTGAGATCGCTGTCCTCGATGACGCCGTTTTCGTAGCAGTGCAGCGCTTCGCGCAACAGACCGTCGGCGGTGGTCTGCATCTGCGCCAGCTCTTCCGGCGTTTCGGCGTTGCGCGCCCGCCCGATCAGGTCGAGCAGGCCGTCGCGATGTTCGTCATACTTCTCGCGCTCATCCCGTTTCCAGTAGTGCTGCAGCCAGGCCCACACCGATCCGATGCCGGACAGAACAAAAATCGCGCCCCACAGATAGTCGCTGTATTTGTCGAGGAACGTGCGCTCGTTGCCGTCGATATAGGCGGCGGCCCCCAGATGGGCCGGCACGGCGGCGTCCTTGTCGGTATCGGGCTTCTCGATCTGGCTGGCGATCGGCAGGTCGCGCGCGAGCTGCTGACGCGCGGTGAAGATCTGGCGGGCCAGGGCGCCAACCGTGGTTTCGGACAGCGACTTCGGCGCGATGATCAGATGATTGACGCCGACCGTCTCGACCTTGTCCTCCGGCCTTGCAGGGGACGCAGAGAAGATGCTGCCCGGAATTTCCTCGGACTCGTAGATCGGGTGCTTCTTGGCAATGGTCTCGGAGACCTCGATCGGCAGAAATTTCGGCTCGCCCCGTGCGGCGACGGTGGCGTTGATTGCGTCGACCGTGATCTTGCTGTTGAGCGGTCCGACCGCCATGAACGCGTCGACGGTCGGGTCCTTCGCCATCTCGGCAAGCTGATTGATGCCGAACTGGCTGATCGTCACCTTGTCGGCACTGACGCCGGCTTCGGTCAGGATCGTGCGCAGGAGCTTGACGTTGGCCTCCGATCGTCCGATCACGCCGACGCGGCGTCCGGCGAGTTCGTCGAGGCTCTTGATCTTGGGCGCCGGCGTTTTCTTGGAGCCCTTCGGCGCGAGACCGGATGGCGCCCACAGCACGACGACGTTCTTGCGCAGGATCGCGACGGAACCGGCGGTGGCTGGCAGGTTCTGATCGCCGCGCACGACCGCAAGGTCGGCCTTGCCGGACGTGAACAGGGCGGCGCTCTCATTGGCGCCGGGTGTTGTGATCGGTGACAGGCGGATCGGGCTGCCGTCGTGCTGAAAGGTCGAGGCCATCAGCTTGATCAAATTCTGATCCTCGCTGCCGGCCGGGCCGACCGCGATGCGCAGCACCGTCGGCCGCAATACATAATAGAGGGCGCCCGCGGCGGCGCCGAACAAGAAAATGCCGGCGGCGAGGACCAGCAGCGCGTAGCTCCTGCGCTTGCGTCGCCGGGTCTGTCTGGCGCTGTCGTCGTTCTGGTTTGACATCGTACTGTCACGTTACATGAAAAAGCGCCGCAAAGCCTGGAAAATCATCCTTACAGATCGATGACGTCATACGCTTGAAATATCCATGAACGAACGTCGGGCCGTTAAGAATCACGGCAAACCTTGGGTTACCGACATGCGGGTATTGATAGCGACCGACGCCTGGCATCCGCAGGTGAACGGCGTGGTGCGGACGTTAACTTCTCTGGCGCGCAGCGCGGCCCATCTCGACGCCGAGATCAGTTTTCTCACCCCCGACGGCTTTCCCTCGGTCGGCGTGCCGACCTATCCGGGCTTGCGCATCGCGCTGCCGAACCGCCGCGAGATCGCGCGCCGGATCGAGGCGGCGGCGCCCGAGGCCATTCACATCGCGACCGAAGGCCCGATCGGCTGGGCGGTGCGCGGCTATTGCCGCCGCCGCAAGCTCGCGTTTACCACGTCCTACACCACGCGCTTCCCCGAATATGTCGCGGTCCGCACCATGATCCCGGCCGGCGTCGGCTATGCGCTGCTCCGGCATTTTCATGCGGCGGCGTCGACCACCATGGTCGCGACCGCCTCGTTGCGCCAGGAGCTCAGCGATCGCGGCTTTCGCAAGCTCGGCTTCTGGACACGCGGCGTCGACACCGACCTGTTCTCGCCCGACAACCCCGCCGCGATCGATCTGCCGCGCCCGATCTTCATGACCATGGGGCGGGTCGCGGTCGAAAAGAATCTCGAAGCGTTTCTCGCGCTCGATCTGCCGGGAACGAAAGTCGTGGTCGGTGACGGGCCGCAGCGGGCGCAGCTCGCGCAGAAATATCCAAACGCGGTCTTCCTCGGCGAGAAGAAGGGCGAGGATTTGCGGTCGCATCTGGCCGCAGCCGATGTCTTCGTGTTTCCGAGCCTCACCGACACGTTCGGCGTCGTGCAACTGGAAGCGCTGGCCTGCGGCACGCCGGTTGCGGCGTTTCCCGTCACCGGCCCCCTCGACGTCATCGCCGATCATCCGATCGGCGCGCTGGATTGGGATTTGCGCAGCGCCTGTCTGCGCGCGCTCGACATGTCGCGCGAGGCATGCCGGAATTTTGCGCTGGGCCGTTCCTGGGAAAACAGCGCGCGGCAATTCATCGGCAATCTGGCCGCGCTGCAGCCGAGCCGCGTCACGCTGCCGGCGCGCCGCATCCCCGGCACCAGCGCGGTGCAGGGCTAAAAGTCCGTTCCAACACCTGAAGAGAGACGAGAAGAAAGACCATGGCAAACATCATCAAGCTTGACGGCACAAGGGCGTTGGACTTCGACCGCGAGACGGTCGAGCAGGCCTACGACCGCTGGGCGCCGGTATATGATCTCGTGTTCGGCGGCGTGTTCAGCAAGGGCCGCAAGGCGGCCATTGCGGCCACCAACAAGATCGGCGGCCGCGTGCTCGAGGTTGGCGTCGGCACCGGCATCTCGCTGCCGCAATACGCGCCGCATTTGCGAATCTTCGGCACCGACATTTCGGAAGCGATGCTGCAGAAGGCCAAGAAGCGCGTCGACGAGCTCAAGCTGAAGAATGTCGAGGGTCTGGCAGTCATGGACGCCGAGAAACTCGAATTCCCCGACAACGCCTTCGACGTCGTGATGGCGCAATATGTCGTGACCGCGGTTCCAAACCCGGAAGTGGCGCTGGACGAATTCGCCCGCGTGCTGCGGCCGGGCGGCGAACTCATCATCCTGACCCGCGTCAGTGCGGACGCCGGCATGCGCCGCTTCATCGAGCAGCGCCTGCAGCCGGTGGTTCGCCCGCTCGGCTTCCGCACCGCCGAGTTCGCCTGGTCGCGTTACGCGAAATGGCTGGCCGGCGCGCGCGGCATGGAATTGGTGGAGCGCCGTCTGGTGCCGCCGCTCGGCCACTTCTCGCTGGTGCGTTTCCGGAAAATCGACATCGCCAAGGCGGCGTAACGCGCAGCCTTCCCGGTTGCGTCATCGCGTCGCCGCGAGACTTCATATGACATTTCGATGATGTCATACGCCGTACATCGAATCCCTTTAATCCTTAACCCTAGAGAACTTGGGGGAGATCATGATCAAGAACTTCATGCAGGAACTGCGAACCCAGCGTTGGGACGACCATCGCTACTACCACCACAGCCGGATCAACCAGTCGCTGCACTTTGTCAGCGCGGCGAGCTTCCTGTTCGCCTATGTCATGCTGTTCATCGACCCGATGGTCTCGGCGCTGGTCGGCTGGCTGGTGTCGATGACCTCGCGCCAGGCCGGGCATTTCTTCTTCGAGCCGAAGGGCTATGACCACGTCAACCAGGCGACCCACGAGCACAAGGAAGAGATCAAGGTCGGCTACAACCTGCAGCGCAAGGTCGTGCTGATGGTGATCTGGGCGCTGTCGCCGCTGGTGCTGTATGTCGACCCGACCCTGTTCGGCATGTTCACGCCCTGGGCGACGCCGGCCGACTTCATGCGTCAGGTCGCCAAGATCTGGCTGACGATCGGCATCGGCGGGCTGCTGTTCCGCACCATCCACCTGTTCTTCATCCGCGACGTCGAGACCGGCCTTGTCTGGATGACCAAGATCGTCACCGACCCCTTCAGCGACCTCAAGCTCTACTACAAGGCGCCGCTGGCGCTGATGAAGGGCGAACTGATCGATCCGGGCCTCGAGAAGCACGTCAAGCACGCCTGAGAATCGATCTTACAAATGCTGCCTATGATTCGTCATGCCCGGGCTTGTCCCGGGCATCCACGTCTTTGGAGCTTGATGTCGCTGAACGCTCAGTCCCGTCACCCTGAGGTGCGAGCCTCTTTGGCGAGCCTCGAAGGGCGACGGCCCGCCTGTGGGCGATTCATCCTTCGAGGCTCGCCTAGCGGCGCAAATGCGCCACCAGGCTCGCGCCTCAGGATGACGGATCTGGCTCTGTGCTTGGCGCCGTCAGCGGATCTACCGACGCAGCCGTTTTCGCAGCATCTCTTTCAGGATCTGCCGCTTGATGGTCTTGTTGGTGAGGCCAGCATCTTGCCACCACCAGCCGTCCCGCTTCATCTTCTCGGCGGCCGCGACGAACCGGTCCGCGACGGCGGCAAAGTCATCGTCGGTATAGTTCAGGCTGAAGATCAGCCGGCCGGTGCCGACCCAGCTCAGCGCCAGCCCTTCGGCACGCAGATAATATTGCAGCATCCAGTTGTAACGGGACGGCTCGGTATAGTGCACGCTCCAGATCGACGACAGATTGCTGACGCGGACGGGAAGTTGTTCCGCCGCCAGCCGGTCGTTGAGCGCCTTGGCGCGGGCGTTCCAGGTCTCGTCGAGACCGATATAGACCGAGTTGAAATTCGGGCTGGCGAGCCGGCCCAAAAACTCGTCCATCGCCGTCATGACGTAGGGATGCGAATTGAAGGTGCCGCGGGCAAAGCAGATGTCGGCCGGGCGATCGTCGCGGAAGCGTCGCATCAAATCCTTGCGGCCGCAGACCACGCCGACGGGAAGTCCACCCGCCAGGCTCTTGCCGTAGGTCACCATGTCGGCGCGGACGCCGAAATATTCCTGCGCGCCGCCGGCGGCGAGGCGGAAACCGACAAAGACCTCGTCGAAGATCAGCACGATGCCGCGCTCGGTGCAGACCTCGCGCAGCTTGTTCAGCCATTCGGTATAGGCGGCGCGATCGAAACGGCTGCTGCGCGAACTGTCGACCAGCGCGGAATCGCCGGGCGCGTTGGCGTTGGGATGCAGCGCCTGCAACGGATTGACCAGCACGCAGGCGATGTCCTTGCGCGTGCGCAGCACGTGCAGCGTCCGCTCCGACATGTCGGCGAGCGTATAGGTCTCGTGCGGCGATACGGGGTTGCCGATGCCGGGCTGCACGTCGCCCCACCAGCCGTGATAGGCGCCGGCGAAACGCACCAGATGCGTCCGTTTGGTGTGGTAGCGCGCCAGCCGCACCGCCTGCATCACGGCCTCGGTGCCGGACATGTGGAACGAGACTTCGTCGAGGCCGGAGATCGCGCAGAGCCGCTTGACGTTGTCGGTGATCACGGGGTGGTAGGAGCCGAGCACGGGTCCGAGCGCATGCGCGCGCTTCTCGGATTCGGCGATGCACTCCTTGTAGAAGTCGTTGCCGAAAATGTTGACGCCGTACGAGCCGGTGAGGTCGTAGGAGACATTGCCGTCGACATCGGTAACGGTGACGCCGGAAGAGGACGCCGCGAAAGCGCTGGTGGAAAGATGCTCGCGCACCAGCCGGCTGTATTGGAACGGCACCCGGTAGGTTTCGGTGAATTGCAGGTCGGAAATGTGCGCGGCGGCCTCGGCCGTCATCTGCCGGCCCTTGGGGTAACGGTGCTGATAGACGCCGGCGAGGCGGAAGAACCCGTCCTGGCGCTGCGTGGCCACGCTGGCCGGCGCGCCGTCGGAACGGAAGAACTCGCCGACATCGAATTCGTAATGCGGCACCAGGCGCGCAACCATCTTGGACATTTTGGAATGTCCGGTCAGGGAGCGGTGCTTGGCCCGCGACAGCGCCAGCCGCGCCTGCAATTTGGGGAAGGTCACCGCGGCGCCGGCAAGCGCGGCGGCGGACAGCGACAGAATCGAAAGGGGCGAATCCATGCCACCAGCGCTAGCTAATCCTGCTAACAAATTCATGACAGTCAAAGGCCTGATTTCGGCCTTTACCCAGCAGGAGGACCTCAATTTCCTGCTGACCAACCGGATTCCCCGGGCGGCCGTCACCCGCTTCATGGGCTGGTTCTCCAAGATCGAGAACCCGCTGGTGCGCGACGCCTCGATCGCCTGCTGGCGCCTGTTCTCCGACCTCGATCTGTCGGAGGCCAGGAAGACCGAATTCAGGAGCCTGCATGATTGTTTTACGCGCGAGCTGCGGCCGGGCCTGCGCCCCGCCGACCCGAACCCGAACATCGTCGCCAGCCCCTCGGACGGCATCATCGGCGCGTTCGGCAAGATCGAGGACACCAAACTGTTCCAGATCAAGGGCGCGCCATATTCGCTGCTCGACCTGCTCGGCGATCCCGCTCTGGTGGAGCGGCATCGCAACGGCCGCTATCTGACGCTGCGGCTGACCTCGAGCATGTATCACCGCTTTCATGCGCCCTATGATGCCACGATCGAACGGGTGACGTTCATTCATGGCGACGTCTGGAACGTCAATCCGATCGCGCTGAAACGGGTGGAGCGGCTGTTCTGCAAGAACGAGCGCGCGGTGATTGAGACGCGGCTGGCGTCCGGCGATGCGCTGACGCTGGTGCCGGTCGCCGCCATTCTGGTCGCCAGCATCCGCCTGCACTTTCTGGATGTGACCTTGAATGCGCAGAGCAGGGGGCCGGTGGAATTCCCGTGCGACGCCAGGGTAGCCAAGGGTGACGAACTCGGCTGGTTCGAGCACGGCTCGACCATCATCGTGCTGGCGCCGGAAAGTTTTGAGTTCGCCGACCACGTCGCCGAAGGCGCGAGGGTCCGTGCCGGCGAGGCGTTGTTGCGGAAACCGGTGGCCTGACGGGGCATTGCCCGCTTCCATTCGTCAATCGGAGAGGGACGGATAGTCCGTCACGGCGGGCATCACCAGACGATTGAGAATGGCGATCGGGATAGGACTCCGGTAGTTGAAGGCGTTGACGACGACAACGAGATCGATTCCGGGAACGATGAAGAGACGTTGGCCGCCACTACCGAAGCCGGCGATCCAGGTCAGTTCACGGCCGTTGAGCAGGGAACGGCCGAGCCACCACTGATACCCGTAATACAGCGCCCCATGCCCTTCCGCATTCACGCGCGGAATCGTCGATTCGAAAATCCACCGCGCGGGCACGATTTGCCTGCCGTTCCAGCGCCCTTCATCCGCCACGAGTTGGCCGAGCTTGGCGAGGTCGCGCGGCCTCAGCCGTAGCCCGGCAAACGCCGCAACCTCGGCGCTGCCGGTAAAGGTCCGCCACTCGAAATCGGTGATGCCGAGCGGTTCGAACAGCTTTTCACTGGCATAGATATCGATGCGCTGGCCGACTGCTTTGGCAAGGGCTGCGGCGAGCACGCTGGTGGCGCCGCCGCTGTAATTGAACGAGGTTCCGGGCGGCGACGCCATCGGCTGCTCCAGCACGTAACGGCAGGGATCCTTCGCCTCGAGCAGTTGCCGCTCGTTGTTGCCCGGACTTTTCCAGTTCCGGCTTTCGTCCCACCGCAGCCCGTGCGACATCGTGAGCAGGTGCCGGAATGTGATCCGTCCGTTCTGCTGCGTGCGGAGATCGGCATATTCGGGAAAGTAGTCGATGACGAGCGAATCGAGCGCGGGAAACTTGTCCTCGCTCAGCGCGATGCCGATCAGTAGTGAGGTGACGCTCTTTGAGATCGAGCGGATGTCGTGCTTTTCGGTCGGAGAGAATCGAACCGAGTTCGACCATTCCATCCAGTGCCGCTCCCTGCCGCGGAAATAGCGCTCGAACACAAGCTTGCCTCGACGTGCGATGACGACGGCGTGAACATTGTGCTGGGGCCACTGTTTTAGAAATGTGTCGAGCTGGGAGAGCCGGGTCGCGTCAAGACCAACCTCGGTCGGAGTAGCAACGGCCCATCCATCGTCGGGTGTCGATGACATCGGGCGGTCCTTCACAATTCTTCAGGCCGGCGACTGAACGGGGTCTCGTGCGTGACGAACACGGACGCTAGCATCGTCGCACGAAATTCTCTATGTGGGGGATTCCAACGATGATCGGAGAGCATGGAGATGGCGCGGGCGCCTGTGCTGGCGGCGGGAGGCATTGTGTTGCGGCAGGCGGAGACGCCGCTGGTCGCGATCGTGCGCCTGCGCAAGCGCGACGAATGGGTGCTGCCGAAGGGCAAGCTCGATTCCGGCGAGACGCCGCGGGCGGCCGCCGAGCGCGAGGTCAATGAGGAGACCGGGCACGACGTCGCCGTGCACGAATTCCTGGGGACGCTGGTTTACGAATCCCGCGGCGGCTCCAAGGTCGTGCATTTCTGGCGGATGGAAGCGGGCCCCGAGCCGGTCCGCAAGCTAATGCGCGACGTCAAGGCCGTCGAGTGGTTGCCGCTTTCCGACGCCGTCGAGCGGCTCTCCCGCGGTTACGAGCGCGCATTTCTGGAAAATGTCGGGCCGATCGCGCTGGCCGCGACGATCGCGACGCCGAGCGGCACGTCGATCGAACATATGTCGGAGCCGGCGCGTGTGGAACCGATCCGTGAAGTCAGAGACCAGCGCAGCCTGGTGCAGAAGTTGCGCGACTGGTTTCGCCGCACGGCGTGACGCCGCATTCTTCCGTCATGCCCGGCCATGACGGAAGAGGCGTTGTCCTACCGCCTGTCCTTTGGCTTCTTGGGCGGCGGCATGCGCAGTCCCGGCGCGGGCCGGCCTGGCAAGCCCGGTCGCAGCACCCTGGGGGCGCCTTGCAGGACACCGGGCCGCAAGCCTTGCCGCACGCCCGGTTGCTGAACGCCTGGCGGCGGACCGCCGGGCGGCGTGCGCAGTTGCGGTGAACCCGGCTGGAAGCGCTGCGGGCCAGCGGATTGCGAAGGCGCGCCGGTTTGCGCGGGCGTGCCGCCTGCAACGCCCGGCCGTCCCGCTGTCAGCGGCGGTTGGCCCGCTCGCGGCGGCAATCCGGTCTGCTGCGGCGAACCCGGCCGCTGCAGTTGTCGACCCTGCCGGTTAGGCGAGCCCGGCTGCTGCAATTGTTGCGGCTGACCCGGCCGGTTTTGCAGTTGTCGTTGTCCGGGACGGTTCGGCTGACCCGGCTGCGGCTGTCCAGGACGGTTCTGCAAACCGCGCTGCTGGCCGGTGCGGTTCTGTCCCGGCAGTCCGTTTGGTTGCGGTCCGCGGCGCGGCGCGTTGAAGCGGCTCGCGCCGGGGTTGGCGCGGCGGAAGTCACGCTGCTCGCTGAAGACGCGGCGGCCGATATTCTGTGTCGAGTGCACCTGACGCACAAAACCCTGGTCGCGCGCCATTTGCTGCGGCGAAATCGTCAGCGGCACCGCGGCAAAGCGGGCGCCGCCTGCGCCTGGGCGTATCGCAAAACCGCTGGACGCCTGGTTGAGGAAGCCGAGCCGCGCCCCGGCGCGGTCATTGACCTCGATGCGTCCGACCTTGCCGTCGGCGTCGGGATAAAGCTTGATCGCGACGTTGTTCGGGTTGTTGGCGGCAGCCCCTTCCGGGACCTCGACGAGGCCGGTGGTGCCGCGAATGCCGAGCGTTGCGGTCGGCGTGGTGATTTTCATGTCGCCGGTCTTGGCCACCGCGGCGGCGACGAACGCGACCGTGCCCTTGGCGACGTCGAACACGCCGGCATTCTGCTTGCCGCCATCCTCATAGACGTAGCTGTCGATGGTGATCTGTGCATTGGCCTTGAGGTTAAAGGTGGTGGCGTCGCTGAAGGTGATGCCGAGCGCGGACTTCGCGCCGGTCTGCACCACATCGTTCAGATAGATGTCGTCCTTGACCTTGAGCGGTGTGGTCTCGTTGTTGCGGATCACGCTGGCGCTGCCGATCACGGTCGCGACGTTGCCGATCGGCTCTTCCACGCCCTGTTGCGCGTCGGCGGCGGGAGCCGGCGCGGCCTGTGTCGGCGCCGCGGGTTGTGCAGGCGTTGCAGGCGGTGAGGGTGCGGGTTGCACCTGGGCCAATTGCATCGGGTCGGAAGGGCCAGCCAAAGCCCTCGTCGCGCCGGCAAGCGTGCCGCAAACCAACAGCAGAAGCGCGAATGACAACCGGCGCTGCATCACGGGAAATTCCAGGAGGCCAGGGAGAGACGGAAGATTGGAAGCGGAACACGTGCGGCGATTTCAGCCTTGCCGGGCTGAACGCGGGATGAACGTGGCCAAGTTGTTGTCATGGTGAGGCAAAACGATCAAGCGCCACATCCGGCATGGCCGGGCATGGCGCTCGTTGTCTTTATATCAAGCGAGAATCAGCCGCGCTTGTGCGGGTTCAGATTTAGCGGTTTCGACGGCTTCGCCGGGTAGCTGGCGGGCGTCGCGGCCGGGGGCTCGTACCGGAACACGGCCTTGCAGCCGTCGCTGAGCGAGGCGCGCTTCTGGATCATGCAGGCGGTGACACGATCGACATCAGGGATTTCCGCGCCGCACAGCCGCATCGCATCGCCGGTGCACATTTGTTGCTGCTCTTGCGTATAGGCCTGCGACACCGACGTCAGCATGCCGAATGCCAGCGTGGTCGCAATCAGCAATTGGCTGTGACGGATGGTCGAACGTGCGAAAGCCATGGAGTTGTCCCTCTTGCCGGTTTGGTGAGTGGTGCGCCCGAGTTGCGCGCCGGGGTGGCGCCTCGTTGAGCGGAATAACTACGCGGGCCCGGTTTCCGGAATTTTTCGTCGCGACGCCAAAAGTGTTTCATCGCGCGGAGAATTGTTTCGTCGCGCCCTTGGCCGTCATCCCGGGGATCTCGAAATTCCGGGTCTGGTGCTCGCGCACCATCCCGGAATGACGAGGCCGGATATTTGATGCAGACCCTCAGCTGACGCGCTTCCAGGTCTGGCCGCCGCAGAACATGCCGCCGAAGGCGCAGCCCTGGACACGCAGCGTGCCGTTGCTCTTCATGGCAATCGTCGCGTCGTACTTCTTGCCGCTGTCGGGATCCTGGATCCGGCCGGCCCACTTCGAGCCCTGAGGTTTCATGTTGATGAGGACCTTTTCGCCCGATTTCTCGGCGTAGCCGCAGAGGTTGCCGCCGCACTCCTCGATGCGAACGTTGCCCTTGTTGTCTTCGGCGGCCCAAACGCCGATCGGCGAATTCGGATCGTAGGTCGGTTCAGGGGCGCGCTGCGGTGCAGGCGCGGCGACCGCGACCTGGGCCGGCGCAGGAGCCGGTGGCGCGACGTCGGTTTGCGCAGGCGCCGAGGCCGTGGGGGGGACATCGGTGGCCGGGGCAGGCGCGGGCGCCGGCGGCGGAGCGCGATCGGACCTTGCAGGCGCCGCCGCGTAGTCGTCGTCGTAACGCTTGGACTTGTAGCCGTCCTTGAAGCCTGGCTTTCCAGCCGCCGGCCGATAGTCATCGTCGTCGTTATAGCGCTTCGACTTGGAGTCGCTGTATTCGCGCCGTGCCGGTGCGACATCATCATCATCGTCGTCGTTGTTCTTGGAGTTCAAACCCTTGAAGCCGGGCGCGGTGATGTTGATGCAGGACAGCGAGGCGCAGCCGCGCGGCGCATCGATGGTGATGCGCTTGCCTTCGTACTGGAACGAGATGCCACCGGCATGCGCCGAGGTGGTGGCGAAAAACAGGGCTGCGAGGATGTAGAATTTCTTCATGAGAGCCTCCTGGGCGGCTTTAAAGATTTGGGGGTTGCGGTGAACTTGACCGGACCCTACGTGCCGCCGGTCACGCCTTCTGTGATGTGCGTCACGTCGAGCCAAGTGGCTCAAATCACGTTTGAAATGACGCTTCTTCGCGGTTGTTTTCCTCCCCTTCGGGGCGGGCGGACGAGCTGCTTCTGTGCCGGAACGCGCAAAAGGCCCTGTGACGGGTCACAGGGCCTTGGTGCCTTCTGAGAGGATCAGCTCACGCGCTTCCAGGTCTGGCCGCCGCAGAACATCCCGCCGAACGCGCAGCCCTGAACGCGCAGCGTATGGGTGCCCTTCATCGCGATGGTCGCGTCGTATTTGCGGCCGCTGTCGGGATCCTGGATCCGGCCGGCCCATTTCGAGCCCTGCGGCTTCATGTTGATCAGGACCTTCTCGCCCGATTTCTCGGAATAGCCGCAGAGATTGTCGCCGCACTGTTCGATGCGAACGTTGCCCTTGTTGTCTTCGGCGGCCCAGACGCCAACCGGCGAGTCCGGATCGGATTGCCGTTCGGCGGCAACCGGAGCGCGCGGCGGCTCCGGCGTTGCGGGCGCTGTCTGAGCCGGGGCGGGAGCAGGCGGTGCGGTGTCGGTTGGTGCGGGTGGCGTGGTGGCCGTATCGGTCGGCGCGGCGGGCGTCGGCGCCGCCGGAACAGCAGCCGGCTCCGGCGCGCGATCAGGCCTTGACGCCTGGTTATCGTCGTCATTGTAGCGCCTGGACTTGTAGCCCTTGTAACGACGACGTTCAGGCCTGTCTGATGCGTAGGCGTCGTCGTCGTTGAAGCGCCGGCCACCCTTGAAGTCGGGGCGCCCACGTTCAGCGCGGTCATCGTCATCGTCGAAGC
This sequence comes from Hyphomicrobiales bacterium, assembly GCA_017305715.1. Lineage (GTDB taxonomy): Bacteria > Pseudomonadota > Alphaproteobacteria > Rhizobiales > Xanthobacteraceae > Bradyrhizobium. The sequence goes on from JAFKKG010000012.1 coordinate 244,642, forward strand.
GTCGGCCGCCCTTGAAGTCAGGCCGTCCGCGTTCAGCGCGATCATCGTCATTGAAGCGGCGGCCGCCATTGAACCTGGGACGTCCGGGTCCGTCGCGGTCGTCGTCGTTGAAGCGTCGGCCGCCCTTGAAGTCGGGGCGCCCGGGTCCATCGCGGTCATCGTCGTTGAAGCGTCGGCCGCCATCGAAGTCGGGCCGTCCGCGTTCAGCGCGGTCATCGTCATGGAAGCGTCGTCCGCCATTGAACCTGGGACGTCCGGGTCCATCGCGGTCGTCGTCGTGGAAGCGGCGCCCGCCTTCGAAGCCCGGCCGTCGGCGCTCAGCGCGATCATCATCGTTGAAGCGGCGGCCGCCATCGAAATCGGGACGTCCGGGTCCAGCGCGATCATCGTCATGGAAGCGGCGGCGGCCATTGAAGTCGGGCCGTCCAGGTCCTGGGGCGCGGTCATCGTCGTTGAAGCGCTTGGCATCGGGACCTGGCGCCGGTGCGTTGTCACCATCCGCCTTGGGGCGATCATTGGAACCGGTGAGGCCGGGCGCGGTGATCTTGAGGCACGACAGCGAGTTGCAATCGGGGGCCATTTCGAGCTCGATGCGCTTGCCTTGGATCTCGACCGAAACGGGATTGCCGGCATGCGCCGAGGTGGTGGCCATCAGCAGCGCGGCGAGGATGTAGACCTTCTTCACGATAGCCTCCAGGGTGGGTTGACGGTGAGCTTGCCGCAACCTACGCGCGGTCGGTTCCGCCCTCTGTGATGGACGTCACGTGAGCCCGAGTGACAAAAATCACGGTCGAAAAGCCGCTGCCTCCGTAAGGTTTCGCACCCAAGCCGGGGAGAAACCGATGAAGCGGACTTACATTGTCGCCTTGCTCATGCTGCTCAGTTCGTCCGCGTTCGCGGCGGATTCGACTTCGTTCAATTCCGGCGGACGTCGCGCCCCATTGGAAACGTCGAGGGATTGCCGGTCGGGCACCTGCGCGGCGCCTTCGCGCCACAGCCGCGATCGCTATCGCGATGATGATGACGATGATGATGACCTTCGCTACCGGGACGATCGCAGGACCAGCGAGGCCATGAGGGCGTTGCCGCCGTCACCGCAGGTCGCTTCGCCGCCACCGCCTGCCATCGCCGCGCGGCCGGCGGCGCTGTACCAGCCGGCCGCCGCCACCACGCAAAGCGTTGCCGTGCCGCCGCCGGCAAGATTGACCGTGCCGCCCGCGCCGCCGCCGCCGGTCGCGAAGCAGGCCGAGCCCGCGCGGCCCACGCCGCCTCGGCAGGTTTCCAACAACGCTGAAGACGAAGCTGACGCGCCGCTCGGCGATTGGAAGACCGAAGCCAGAGGTCTCGTGCGTATCGTCAGATGCGGCAAGGCGCTGTGCGGCTACGTGCTCAGCTCATCCCAGAACGACCAGGGCGAGGTCGTCCTGGTCAACATGAAGCCGAACAGCGACGGGCAATGGTCCGGCAGCGTGTACAGCCAGGCCAGCGGCGACACCTATTACGGCACGGTCGACATGAAGGGCCCGAACAGACTGCACGTCCAGGCCTGCGCGATCGGGCGGTTCTACTGCTCCGGCAATAGCTGGAGCCGCGTCGACGCCAAGGCCGAAAGCCTGATGTCGTCGCGGCAGCCGCGCGCGGAGCCGCGGTCGTAGTTGTCCGATTTGTAATCCGCTTCATCTGAACCGGCCTCGCCCTTCCCTGCGACGGATGGCTGAACAGCCATTCGCTTGCATGGAGAAGACAGATGAAACATGTAGCCCTGATCGCCCTGCTGCTGCTCGGCGGCACGATGAGCGCACGCGCCGACAACGACATCTACAACAATATCCTCAAAGCCCCGCGCGGCGACGACGCCCTGCACGCCGACGCCGCCATGTGCGACGCGCAGTTCGGCGCGCCGCAAAACGGAACGGTGACGTCACGCGCCTACAAGCGCTGCATGCTGGGCCATGGCTGGCGCTTCGGCCACACGATCCGCGAGCGCGCCAAACCCGACGACCGCTATCCCGACCCGGACAACCCCGGCATGATGTGCCGGGATTTTACCATCGGCGGCGTCACGGGATCGAGCTGCTCGAATTTTTGAGGGGGTGGACCTCAAACCTGCGGCCGGCTAGGTCTTCTCATCTGCACGGTACTGTTGCGCAGATGCATCAGCACAACCGGAAAATGGGATTCTCGGGCCTTACGTCAATCGCTGTCGCCGTACGCGTGTTAGCGTCATCTTTTGGGATGGCGGGTTGGTAGTGTGGCGTTTCTATTATCAAAGGCGAAGCCGATCGCCACGGACGATGAGTCATCCTTCGTAGCCGCGCCCCTCGTGGGCGTCCGCAGCGCTACTATAGTCGTTTGCATTTGCCTGTGCGCTGCGCCTGCGCTCGCGATCGACGGCACCTGGACGGGCGCGACCAACAGCGATTGGCACGTTGATACCAATTGGAGCCCAGGACCGGCGCCCAATAATACGGCATCGTTCACCAATAATGGAGCACCGACATCGGTGGCGATAGGCGGCCTCAGTTCGATCAACACCATCCAGTTCGCCGCCGGAGCGCCGACCTATTCCTTCACATTTCCTGTTAGCCTGTCTCAGGCATTTACGATCAATGGTGCCGGCATCATCAACAACTCCTCGAACGCGCCGATTTTCGGTGTGGGGCAGATCTTTTTCAAGAACGGCAGTACGGCCGGCAACGCGATCTTCTCCGTGGTGGAATTCGACGACCACAGCAACGCTGGTACTGCCACGATCAGCAATACGCTTGGCAGCGGAAGCACGGCGGAATTTACCGGCACAAGCAGTGCCGCCAATGCGACCATTACCACCAACAATGGCAGTCAAACGTCTTTTGGCGATAACAGCACGGGCGGTAACGCCAACATCATCACCAACAGTGGTGGTCGGACCGTGTTCGCCGGTTCAAGCACGGCTGGCAACGCCAGCATCCTCACGCGGAATGGTGGCCGAACCGATTTTTTCACCCAGGCGACAGGGCAAGCCAGCTTTGTCACCGAGGCCGGCGGCATCGTCGATTTCTCCAGCGCATTCGGAGCCGGCTCTTCGCACCAGATCAGTGCCGGTTCGATCGCGGGCGCCGGCAACTACTTCCTCGGCCGGAATGCGCTTACGGTCGGCAGCAATGGTCTCTCAACCACCGTCGATGGAGTAATCGCCGACGGTGGCATCAGCGGTGGTGCGGGAGCTTCATTGATCAAGATTGGCGCCGGGACGCTGCTGCTGTCAGGTGCTAACAGTTACACCGGCGGTACGACCATCAATGCGGGTACGCTTGAAGCGTCGCATGCAACTGCGGGAGCAATCGATGTGTTCGGTAACAACACTATCAACATCAGCGGCGGCGCGTTGCGTTCGACAGTGAGTGGTCAGATTGCAAACGGCATTAGCTTTGCGAATGGCGCGACCGGCACATTTTCGGCAGCAGCTGCCCACACAGTCACTACAACCGGTTTTTTGACTTTTTCGGACAACAGTATTGCACGGTTCGGTTCGGCAACTGACACCGGGACGGTTGTAATCGGACCTCCCGGTGGAATTTTCATTTCCTCAAGTTCGCAACTCGAAGTGAACGGCGGCATGCTTCGGTCCGCTGTCGGCTCGAATTTCCTGAGCAGCTTGACTGGCGCCAATGCGTCGACCACCGTCGCAGCCAGCGCCACCTTGGACTTCAACGACCAAATGTCCCCCTCCTTGGGCGGAATCAACAGTTTGCTTGGATCAGGGCGGGTAGTAATAGGCACAAACGCAACAACCGATCTGCGGATCGCGAGTGGCACTTTTGCAGGTGAGATCGCGGGCGCTGGCAGCGTGCACGTCGCAAATTTCTTTCCTGCGGCGTTGAACGGCACGCTTCTCCTGACCGGAGCCAATAGTTACACTGGGGGGACCATCGTCGATGCGAACCATATGCTGCAGATCGGCAGTGGTGGCGCTACCGGCTCGATAGTCGGTAACGTCGTCAATGAGGGCGTATTCGCGATCAATCGCTCCAACGCCTACACTTTCGCGGGCGTGATTTCAGGAAGCGGCGCTTTCCAGCAAAACGGTTCGGGCATTTCTAGTCTCACCAGCGCCAACACCTATACCGGTACAACCTTCATCAACGCCGGCACGCTTATTGTCGACGGTTCGATCGCGTCGTCGTCGCTGACGACGGTCAATGTGGGCGGTACGCTTGGCGGCAACGGCATCGTCGGCAATACAGTCATCAATGGTGGTACGCTGTCGCCCGGCAATTCGATCGGCGTGTTGACCGTGCAGGGCAGCCTCGTGTTCACGGCGGCGTCGAGCTACATGGTCGAGGTGTCGCCTGCGAATTCCGATCGCGTCAACGTCAGCGGCGCCGCAACACTCGGCGGCGCGACTGTCCAGGCGAATTTTGCCGCGGGCTCCTACGTTGCAAGGCAATACACGATCCTCAGCGCCAGTGGTGGCGTGATCGGTACATTCGGTTCGCTGGCGAGCACCAATGTACCGTCAACGCTTGCGGCCAGCCTGAGCTATGACACCAATAACGTCTACCTCAACCTCGATCTTGCCGTATCCAAACTGCCCGGCCTCAACAACAACCAGCAGAACGTCGGCAATGCGCTTGGCAACTACTTCAATGCGAACGGGGGCATTCCGTTCGTTTTCGCCACACTGACTCCCACGGGCCTTACCCAGGTCTCCGGCGAAGCCGCCGTCGGATCGCAACAAGCCACCTTCAACGCGATGACGCAGTTTCTCGGCACCTTGCTCGATCCGTTCATCGGCGGGCGCGGTGAAACATCGGCATCGACAACGAGCGCGACGCCGTTTGCAACGGAAGGCGATGCGAACGGCTACGCTTCCGCCGGCGGCAGGCGCACGGAAGCGGAACGCGAAGCGTATGCCGCGATCTATCGCAAGGCGTCGACCCGCGACAGCTACGACCCGCGCTGGAGCGTGTGGTCGGCGGGCTTCGGCGGCTCGCAGTCGGCCGACGGCAATGCGGCGGCGGGATCGAACAACACCACCAGCCGTGTGTTTGGCGTGGCGGCGGGTGCCGATTATGTCTTCTCGCCGCGCACCATTGCCGGCTTCGCGCTCGCCGGCGGCGGCACCAATTTCAGCGTCGTGAATGGCGGAAGCGGACGCTCCGACCTGTTCCAGGCCGGCGCCTTCATCAAGCACAATGCGGGCAACGCCTACGTCTCCGCTGCATTGGCCTATGGCTGGCAGGACATCACCACGGATCGCACGGTGACGGTTGCCGGCGTCGGCCGGCTGCGCGCGGAGTTCAACGCCAACGCGTTGTCCGGGCGCGTCGAAGGCGGCTATCGTTTCGTCGCGCCATGGGTGGGCGGTGCCGACATCACGCCATACGCCGCCGGCCAGTTCACCGGTTTCGATTTGCCTGCTTATGCCGAGCAGGTGGTCTCGGGCGCCAATATTTTTGCGCTGAGCTATGCCGCCAAAACCGTCACCGCGTCGCGATCGGAACTGGGACTTCGTGCCGACAAATCATTCGCGATGCCGAACGCGGTCCTCATTTTGCGCGGACGAGTGGCATGGGCGCATGATTTCAACGCCGACCGCAACGTCGCCGCCACCTTCCAGACGCTGCCCGGCGCCAGCTTTGTCGTCAATGGCGCAGCGCAGGGGCCGGACGCGGCGCTCACCACAGCTTCGGCCGAGATCAAATGGCTGAACGGCTTTTCGCTCGCCGGCGTCTTCGAAGGAGAGTTCTCCAGCGTCACCCGCAGTTACGCCGGCAAGGGCGTCGCGCGCTATGCGTGGTGAGGTCGGCTTCAGCCCATAAAAAACGCCCGGTGGTCAAACCACCGGGCGATTAGTGTTTCGATTGGCTTCGAGCCTGAAGGGGAAGCCTAGAACACGCCGATCACAATGGCGCCGACGAAGGCGAATGCGACGTACGCGGTAACAACGCTCAGTCTGCTGACCATGGTCATGGGAATACTCCCTTGGTTCACGTCGTGCCCGCACATAACGCTTGAGGCTAACAAAGCGTTCCCGGCCAAAAAAGTCAGCGTTGCTGTCCATCCCCGATTGTCCACAGCCGGGCCGGTTCCATCGCATGGTAAATGATTCATGAAATCAACGCGTTGATAACTCCTTAAATAAATTCACCGAACGTGCGCCGATGACGCGCGGAGTTCGTTTGTATCTCGTCGGCTCCTTCGTCCTTGTCTCCTTGGCGGGTTGCGGCCGCGGATTTCAGTCCGCCGAGCGCGAACCGTGGCGGGCCGAGGCCGAGGTAGCATGCCTCAAATCCGGTGCGGTCAAGGAGAGCCCGGAACTGGTCCGGATCGATCCGATTTCCGGTCCCGGCGCCTGTGGCGCGCAATTCCCGCTCAAGGTCGCCGCCCTCGGCGAGGGCAGCGGCAGCTTCGGTTTCGCCGATGAATTGCGGCCGCCGGGAAACATCGGCAACCAGCCGCGCTGGCCGATTCAGCCGGCGCCTGCATCGCAGACCTATTCCGGCCAGGCGTTGCGCCAGCCGGGCTATGGCGCACCATCCAATGGACCGATCTCGCTGACGGCGCCCGGCGTGGCGCAACAGGAAGATGACATCGATCTGCCGGCCGAAGGTGCGCCATCGCGCGACCCGCGCGGCGGCGGCTCTTATATGGCCGCACCCTCTTATTATCCGCCGGGCGACCGCACCCCGCCATCGGCGCCTTATTCACCGGCACCCTATTCGCAGGCGCCCGCTCAACCGCTGCCGCGGCTCGGGCCGCCGCGCGGCGATCCCGTCAATACGGTGGGGCCGGTTGCGATCAAGCCGACGGCGACGCTGGCCTGTCCGATCGTCTCGGTGCTCGATCGCTGGTTCGCCGAACAGGTGCAGCCGGCCGCGCAGCGCTGGTTCGGCGTGCGCGTGGTCGAGATCAGGCAGATATCCGCCTATTCCTGCCGCGGCATGAACGGCAATCCCGGCGCGCATATTTCCGAACACGCCTTTGGCAACGCGCTCGATATCGCGTCCTTCACGCTCGCCGATGGCCGGCGCATCACCGTCAAGGACGGTTGGCGCGGCATGCCGGAGGAGCAGGGCTTTCTGCGCGACGTGCAGGCAACCGCCTGCCAGCAGTTCAACACCGTGCTGGCGCCGGGCTCCAACCGCTTTCACTACGACCATATTCACGTCGATCTGATGCGCCGTTCCAGCGGGCGAACGATCTGCCAGCCGGCCGCGGTGTCCGGCGATCAGGTCGCATCACGGGCCGGCGGCCGCAATTCCTACGCCGCAACGCGCGAGCCGTATGTGACGGGTTCGCTCGGCGGCAGCAGAGCGCCGTCGTATCGGCGCTCGTCCGGCAAGGTCAACGAGGAAGACGAGTTCGACAGCCATTAGCCTTCGGTGTCATCGCCCGCGAATGCGGGCGATCCAGTATTCCGGGGACGTCAGCGATAGAACGGAGAAGCCGCGGCGTACCGGATACCCCGCATGCGCGGGGGTATGACGACTGATCGTCGAGGCGCCGATCTCGCCTAAACCGCCAGCTTCTCCAGCAAATCCCGCACCACGCCTTCCAGCAGGTCGAGCTTGTAACCCGTCATCGGCAACGGCCTGGCGCCCGAGCTCGCGAACTTCGCGGCCACTTCGATGTTGAGCGCATTCGCCGCCTTGCCTTGCAGCGCCGCTTCCACGGTTTTCAGCCGCAATGGCACCGGCGCGATGCCGCCGGCGGCGAGGCGGATGAACTGGAACGTGCCGTCCTTTACGACCGCGCGGGCGCAGACTTCGACCAGCGGCCACTCGGCATAAGAGCGGCTGATCGCGCGCTTGTAGAACGCGCGCTCGCCCTGCAACGCCTTCGGCAGTTCGATGCCGCGGATCATCTCGCCCGGCTGCAGCGCGTTGTCGGCAGCGCCGTTCGAACCGTCGCCCAGCACCTGCGGGATCGACAGCCCGCTTCTCGTGTAGGTGATGACGGTCGCATCATAGGCGAGCAGCGCGGCCGCCATGGTGGACGGATGCGGCGCGATGCAGGGGCCGAGATCGAAGGCGACGTGATAGAGATGATTGCCACCGCGTGCCGGACAATCGGTGCCGCCTTTCTTCAGGCAGGCGATATGCGGATTGCGGAAATACCAGCAGCGCGAACGCTGCGCGAGATTGCCGCCGAGCGTCGCAAGATGCCGGATCTGCGGCGTCGCCAGCCCCTGGGCCGAGGCCGCAATGCCGGGATAGGCGGCGGCGATGGCGGAATCGGCGGCGATCGCGGCGATGCTGGTATAGGCGCCGATCCGCAGCGTGCCATCCGCGCCCCACTGCATTCCCAATATATCGGCCGCGGGCACGATATCCATCAGCGGTCCCTTCGAGACACCGCTGCGGCGGCGTTCGGAAATATCCGTGCCGGCGGCGCGGAATTCCGGGGAGGCGGTCATGCCGGGCGGGTTCATGCGGCGGCCCTCCCTTTCAGCGCTGCTATCAGCCGGTCGGGCCGGATCGGCAATTCCCTCAGGCGGATGCCGATCGCGTTGTGGATGGCGTTGGCGACCGCAGGCGAGGTCGGCACGGTCGCGACCTCGCCGATGCCGACGCTGCCGCCGAGCACGTGATCGAAACCGGCTTCATCGAAATGCACGTCGATAGCAGGGGTGTCCGCGATTCCCGGGATCCGGTAATCCTCCAGCCCGCCGCTCAGCGTTTCGCCGCTGCGTTCATCGATCTCGCGCGCCTCGTAGAGCGCGTAGCCGATGCCCTGAATGACCGAGCCCGCCGCCTGGCTTCGCGCCAGCGCGGGCGCCGCCACCTTGCCCACCGCAATGCCGGTGTGGACGTTGAGGACGCGGACATGGCCGAGCCAAGTATCGACTTCGACCTCGATCACCTGCACCGAACTCGGTACGCCGGCGCCGATCGCAAGATTGGACATGCGCCGCATCATGAAGCCGAAGATCCAGCCGAGAATGCCGACCTGTTTCAGCGGCGATTCGACGCCGGGCGCCGTCGGCTTGCTGTCTTCCGGCCGCACGCTGGTCGCCGTGAGGTCGGGCGAGGCCGCCAGCATTTCGCGCCACGGCGCATTGGAGCCGGGTGCCGGTTTTCGCTTTGCATTGGTTTCGATCGCGGCCTTGAGCTTCTGGATCGCAAGCAGTGTCGGCGGCACCACCGACGCGGTGGTGCGGCTGCCGCCGGAGCCCGGTCCCTCCGGCAATTTGGAATCCCCGATCCGAACCTCGACCTCGTGCGGCTCGAGCCCGAATTCGCGCGCCACCGTATTGGCGATCACGGTGCGGCTGCCGGTGCCGATATCCTGCGTCGCCGTGCTCGCGATCAGGCGGCCGCCCTTGACCGACACCTCGACCTTCGAGCCGGGCTGCCACAGATAAAGCCAGTATCCGGTCGCAACCCCGACGCCGCGGCGATAGCGGCCGCTCTGCAATTCCGGTGACGTGCGGTGGCGCCACACATCGAGCCCGAGCGCCCAATCATAAAGACGCCGCCGGTTGGGGTCGTTGTCCCAGCGCTTGCGCAATTCGATCGGATCGACCTTCATCCGCAATGCAGCCTCGTCGATCGCCTGTTCGACGGCGAACGACATCGGCGGTCCGCCGGGTCCACGAAACGCCGCCCCCGGCGGCAGATTGCTGATGACGTCGAAATCGGCGAGCTCTTTTGCCTGCGCCGGATAGATCAGCCGCGCCAGCGCGGCGATGGTCGAATTGGTCGCGGCCCCCGTGTCAGCATAGGCGGTCAGCGACAGCGCTTTCAATTCGCCCTGTTCGGAGGGCAGCAGCGCGAGCTTGACCTCCGTCGCCGGCCGATAGCCGGTCACCGAAAGTTCTTCATGGCGGTCATAGGCGACGCGGACCGGCGCCTTGGCGGCGCGCGCCAGCTCGATCGCGGTGGTCGTCTCAACGCCGAGGCTGGCCTTCGAGCCAAAGCCGCCGCCGACATGATCAGCGATGACGCGGACCTTGTCGTGGTCGAGCTTGTAGCGCTTGGCGATCTGCTCCATCAGATGGAAGACGCTTTGCGTCGAGGCGTGCACCGTGAGGCGGTCGCCTTCGAAATGCGCGACGGATGCGTGCGGCTCGAGACAGCTATGCGACTGCGTGCCGGTGCGGAAGACGCCTTCGACCAGCAGCGGATCTTTTGCGGCACGCGCGCCTTCGACCCAGCTTCGAACCTGCTTGGGCTTCCTGGAAAACGCCGCCGATGGCCCGCGGACGTTTCCCTTCCACGGCGCCGGAGCGCCGCCGCCCTCGGAAACATTGCCGGCCTTCTTGCGGTCGGCCTTTTCGAACACGACCGGCGCACCGGGCTTGCGCGCTTCATCGAGCCCGATCGCCGCCGGCAGGCGCTCGATCGACAGCTTGATGGCCGATATCGCCGCCAGCGCGGTCTTGCGGTCCTTGGCTGCGACTGCCGCGATGGGTTGGCCGACGAAGCGGACGATGCGGTCCTCGGCGAGCAGCGAGATCGCAGCCCCGACGCCCGGCAGCGCCAGCGCCGGTGCGAAATCGAGTTCACCGATTTTGCCATGCGCGATCTGTGAGCGCAGGATGACGCCTTCGAGCTGGCCGTCATGATGGATGTCGACGGTGTATTTCGCGGCACCCGTCACCTTGTCCCGCGCCTCGACGCGCGGCGGAATGATGTCGCCGCCGTCGAACTGGCCGGTGCAGGCGGCGGCCACCGCGCTGAAGATGCCGTCATAGGCGCCGCAGCGGCACAGATGGCCCGACAGCGCCGCGCCGATTTCCTCGCGCGACGGCGTCGCGTTTCCCTTCGCCGCGCGCCAGCGGTCGTGAAACGCCGCGGCCTCGACGACGAAACCCGGCGTGCAGAACCCGCATTGCAGCGCGTCATGCGCCATGAACGCCTTCTGCACCGGATGCAGGCCTGAAGCGCCGATGCCTTCGACGGTCGTGACCGCCTTGTCCGCCGCGGCGCGCGCGGGCATCAGGCAACTTGCCACCGGCGCGCCGTCCACCAGCACGGTGCAGGCGCCGCAGACGCCGGCGCCGCAGACCAGCTTGGTGCCGGTCAAGCCGAGATCGCTCCGGACCACGTCGATCAGCATGGCATCGAGGTCGTCGGGGAGGGGCGCGACACGGCCGTTGATCGTCATCGTACTCATCTGCGATCTCCTGATTTGCGGGCGGTTTGGCGTGCGACAGGTTTTCTTGGCTGAGTCTTGCCGGCGGCTTTTTTCGCCGCCGGGCTCACGGCGCCGGCCACCAGCGTGCGCACCATGACGCCGAAATCCCGCAGGAAGGCGTCGGCGGGCTGCATCGCGGGGTAGGCGGATTTGGTGCCGTTGAACGCCATCTCGACGCATCGGGCAAAATCGGGCGCGGTCATGTCCTTCAGCACGAGGCGTTGCTTGCGGCAGACCCGTTCGATGGTGGCGGCGAGCTGTGCGGCATAGCGCGCGGCATATTTCTGGTAGATGTCGCGGGCTTGCAGCAAATGTTCGGAGAACAACTCTTCGATATGCGGCGAGCCTTCGAGCGGCGCGATCAATCGCCCGATCCGCGCGGTGATCTCGGCGATCAGGATGTCGGCGAGGCCGCCGCCGGCCTTTTCAGTGGCCTCGCCCGCCGCGATCTCGGCGGCCAGCGCATGCTCATGCAGCCGCTCGATCACGGCGCGGAACAATGCTTCCTTGGACTTGAAGTGATGGTACAGCGCCTGCCGCGTCAGCCCGGCGGCTTCCGCCGCCTGTTCGATCGACGAACGCCGAAAGCCCTGCCGACGAAACACCAGCACGGCGGCGTCGAGGATGCGGTCGCGGGGCCTCATTTGACGATTTTGACAAATTCAAATGAAATGTCAAATGACGGGAATGTGTTGGGGGAGCGGCTAACGCCCCCATGCCTTTCCGCCGCTCGAACCCACGCTTCGGGCAATCACGGGGATCAACGACGTCCGAAAATTCCGCCGACCACGCCGCCCACGACACCGCCGATCGCGCCAACCGGGCCGCCACCGCCGCGCCCGCCGCGGCGATGGGCCCGATGGCGGGACCTTTCGCTGACGCCGCTGGCGTTTGCCGTTGAGACCGACTCGGCCACCAGCGCCTGATGTTGCAGCGTGTTGAGGTAGCCGCTCCTGGGGTAGCCGCGCGCCGCCTGCCAGCGCGCGATGACGGCGCGGGTCGAGGCGTCGAACTTTCCGTTGGCCTTGGTGTCGAAACCGAGACGGGTGAGCCGGCGCTGCACGTCGCGGCGTTTTCGCTTGTCGAGGCCGATCCGGTCTTCGGTTTCCTGAGTGGCTACTTCTTGACTTGCTTCGTCGGCTGTCGCCGTCTGATCGACGGACGCCGACACGTCGCGGTCGGTCGTGCTCGGACCGGCTTTGGCAGTATTTGCCCCGACGAGAAGGCCGAGGATCGACAATGCCAGGACCAAGACGCGCATGGGCTATTGTTCCCTGATCTTCGGGTTCTCAACGATTTCGTTTTTGAGAATCTGTGCCGGTTCTATTGGCCGACATACGACAACACTTCCCGTTTGAATCAAATCAACGATGGTTTCGTTGAGAGGTAACGGTTGTCCTGATCGCTGGTTCCATGCTGCATCTGCGCCGCATTGCACGCGTGGGTGGCGTCATCGCGGCGCTCGACGCGCATTGCCCGACTAGACGAACTCGATCCCGATCACGTCGCCCTTTTTCCAGGCGACCTTGCAGGCCCTGCCCGGCGAGGCGCGGTCGAATTTCAGATGAAAGCGCGGCTTGACGAATTGGGGATCTTCGACCCGGAGCCGCGCGCCGCTTTCCGAGATGTCGATCACGGTGCATTGACGCGCGGCAAAGCTGTCGTCGATGGTCATCCAGGCCGGCTGATTGGTCCGTCGGCGAGCAGGGCGGGGCTTTCGACCGAAAATTGCCATGGCGAATCCTCCCGCGGGTCAAACGCGGTGAGGGGATGCCGGTTGCAGTTGCGGACAATTTGAGCGACCAGAGCGGTCGCGATAAACGGGCTGATATCCGTGCCGGAGCCGGCCGGGCCCGGAACAAAGTTCCGGTTGGCGCTTTGAACTGCAGCTTTTCGAAAACGGCGGGGCACATGAAGGCGATCGACCGCGTGATGACGGCTTATGGCCGGACGCATCGGCTGACCGAGGCGCAAACCAGCCTGGTCCGCCGGGAACTCGCTATATTCATCGATGAATTGCTTGCCGGGAAGCAACTGGATGATCGGGTCGGGCCGTCGGGTCCGAAACAGCCCGGTGCGGCGCTCATTTCGCGATAAAGTCGCGCAGTTCGCTGATCATCTTCTGCACCTCGAACGGCTTGCCGAAGAATCGGCTCTGCGAGGGAAGGTCGCTCTGATTCAGCCGGACGTGGCCCGACACCACCACGATCTTGATCGGCGGCCAGCGATCGCGCACGGCATGGGCGAGTTTCAGGCCGTCCATCGACCCCGGCATGTTGATGTCGGTGTACAGCAAGGCAATGTCGGATCGGCTTTCGAGGATCGCGATGGCCTCGTCGGCGTTCTTGGCCTCGATCGCGGTGAAGCCGGCCTCTTCGACGATATCCAGCGCATGCAGGCGAAGGATGGCATCGTCCTCGACGACGAGAACGGCGCAGGGCCGTCCAGCTTCTGAAGCAGGCATATTCAATTACTTCTCTTGTTCCGCAGCTTCGGCCAGATCGCTCAATCTGGTTTCGAAGCTGCACACGACGCCCTCGGGCAGATACTCAACTTTGACCGAAGTGCCAAAATCGGTTGACAAGGTGCTTTCGATCAGGCGCGACCCGAAGCCGCGTCGCGATGGCGTTTCGACGGTCGGGCCGCCGCGTTCTTTCCAATCGAACCGAAGCATCCGGTCCGGTTCTGACGTTGTACAATCCCAGCTCACATCAATCGTTCCCGCGGGCGCGGACAGGGCGCCATATTTGGTGGCGTTGGTTGCAAGCTCGTGAAGGGCGAGCGATAGCGAGAGCGCCTGTTTGGCCGAGAGGTCGACGGCCGGTCCGTTGATATGGATGCGTCCCTCGCCGGTGAGATAGGGCGCCAGAACGCCGTGGATGACGATCGACATCGGGGCGCTGGTCCAACTCGACGCCACCAGCACGTCATGCGCCTGGTTGAGGGCGCGAAGCCGGGCATCGAAGATCGTCCGTGCCTCTTCCTTGGTGCTTGCGGTCCGGAACGTCTGGCTGGCGATGGCGCCGACCATCGCCATCGTGTTCTTCATGCGATGCTCGAGTTCGCGGGCCAGGAACTGCTGCTGCGCTTCGGCGGCCTTGCGGTCGTCGATGTCGGTGTTGGTCCCGATCCAGTGGGTGATGGCGCCTGCGGCATCCCTGATCGGAAGCGCGCGGGCAAGGTGCCATCGCCATGATCCATCCTGTCGCCGTAACCGGAATTCGACCTGGTACTGCGTTCCGGCTTCGAGCGCCTTGTTCCAGCTTCCGGCCGCCGGGCCGATGTCTTCGGCATGGACCATCTGCGCCCATTTGTTGCCCGCGAGGTCTTCGAACGTCAGGCCGCTATAGGAAAACACCTGATCGTTGAACCAGTCGAGCCGGCCGTCCGGTGCTGCCGACCAGACCTGGTTCGGCATCGCCTGCGCATAGGTCTTGAATCGCGCCTCGCTTTCGCGCAACGCCAGTTCGGCGCGCCGCGATTCCGTGATGTCGCGCGAGACGGAGAGCAATCGTTCCGGCTTGCCGTCGGCATCGCGGATCGGCGTCACCGTGACGTCCCCACCATTTCGGCGTGCCCGCCATCGTCGTCGCAAAGCCCTGGAAGTGGCCGGTCTTGCCGTCGAGGGCTGCGGCCACCGCCGCCTTGGCGTCGAGATTGCCCTTGTCCTGCCAGAAGTCCGGCCAAGGGCAGCCCTTGATCGCGCCGAAGTCACTGACCTCCATGATCCGCTTGCCGCCCTCGGTCATGTAGATGAGGTTGCCGTCGAGATCGAGAATCTTGATGCAGTCGCCCGAGGACGCGAGCAGGGCACGCAACAATGAGGTGGAGTCGGAAACGGAAGCGGATGAATGATCCATTGAAAACCTGATGATGGCAGCCCGGCTGGCGCGGCCATCGCTACTTTACAGGAAGGACGACGCCCGGGCGCCGCAAAAGTTCCGGGGTAAGGGGACTTTCCGGCGAAATGTGCCGGATTTCGAGCCGTGGCCCGACGGGCAAATCAGCATTTCTGATTTACGGAATTCGGTCAAGTCCCAAAATAAAAAATATTTTGCTTTTCAGAAACGGCAAATCAGGGCTACGACCTTGCGCATCCCGCCCTGGTCAGAAGGGCGTCGGCCGTCGTCACGGACGTTGGGCGGGGAGCGGTGGACGCTGATGTGGCGCTTGACGCGCGCGACAAAGGCGTACGGCAAAGACGTGTGGTCCTGACGCCGCGTTGCTGGCGTCCATGCACCTGGAGGCGTTCGACTTCCCAGGGCGCAACGGAGGCAAAAGCGCCGTTCTCCGGGGAGAGCACGTTATAAGCCGTAAAGCCATCGCGCAGGGAATGTCGGATGTTCTCCGCTGCCCTGTATGCTCATGTGCATTTTGCTTTGTGCACGACGCACATGAGACCGCGGGTGCAGCGCGCATCCGGCATTCCCTGCGCCCTCAATTTGGAGAGGGCGAAACGATTTGCAAAACTTCGGGCGCATAGCGCCGCGAGAGCAATTTTTGTCGTCCCGGCGCGGACCGGACCCCTACGCCGCGACCCTTGTTGGTGGAAAAGATAACAACCTGCGTACAGGAACAATTATCGCTGATGGCTATGGGTCCCGGCCTGCGCCGGGCCGACGGGCTACGGGGATTGCCGGTAACTCGCCCTTACGCCTGCTTCGCGCGATACGCCGCCAGAAACATCCGCGTCGCGCTGTCGATGACTTCGCCGATGCGCTCGGCCGACGGCGCCGGCGCGGCCTGAAATACGAAGGGCAGAAACAGCGAGGCCTTGCACACTTCCATGAACTGCGCTGCCGCGAGGCGGCAGTCGTCGATCGCAAGATCGCCGGGCGCAACATGCGCCCTGAGATAGTCGGCGAGGTGATCGATCAGCTTGTCCAGCACATTTGCATAGTAGCGACGGCCGACATCGGGCATCCGCTCGGCAATCGCCATCACGGTGCGGATCCACGAGCCGCCGCCCGGCCGGCACAGCAGCGCCATGTAGGCACGGCCGAATTCCCGAAGCGTGGTCTCGGGATCGCGGAGCGGATCGAAATTGAAGGCCACCTTGCCCTGTTCGAGCGCTTCGTCCTCGAGGATCGCCTCGAACAGCCGGTTCTTGTCGGCGAAGTAGACATAAAGTGTCCCCTTGGAGACGCCGGCGGAGCGCGCGATCTCGTTCATGCTGGCGGCGTCAAAGCCGAGCTCCATGAACACCTTGCGGGCGCCGTCGAGGATCTGGCGGCGCTTGGAGCTGTCTTCATCCGCGACCAGACGGGGCGTGTTCAATGCGTCTGCAACCATTGGTTTATCTTCTCGGGAAAGATTTCAACCGGGCATACGCGCCGGCCGGGGTTTTCATTCTATGGTCGGTTCACGCAAATGTATCTTGACCGAACGGTTCGGTCAATGCTAATTCTGGAATGACGGTACTCTCGCGGCCGGTTTTGGCTCGTGCGCGCATCGCAGATTGTCATGAGGAGGCCTTGTATGGCCGCAGCGAGAGACCAGGCCGCACGTGCGGTTCGTCAGGCGCCGGACACGGCCGCAGACGAAACCTCGCGCGACCCCGCCCAGTTGGCGGAACAGCTTCGGCACCACGTCGCGGAAGAGACCAGGCGTCAGCCGGCAGCTCCGCCGGGCGCACCCGAGACCGATCGGCCGGCGGCGCCGGCCGATGCCGCCAAGACGACCAAGCCCGGCAAGCGCAAATTCGTCATGATGGGCGTGTTCGCGCTGCTGGCACTCGCGGCCGTCGGCTACGGCGTCTACTACACCTTCATCGGACGCTTTTATATCTCCACCGACGACGCCTATGTGCGCGCCAACAACACCACGCTCGGTGCGCGGGTCTCCGGCCATATCGCGGCAATCATTCCGGCCGACAACTCGATCGTGCGCACCGGCGACGTGATCTACAAGATCGACGACGGCGATTACCGGATCGCGGTGGATTCCGCGCGCACCAGGATTGCCACCCAGCAGGCCACCATCGACCGCATCGGCCGGCAGGTGGCCGCGATGGAAAGCGCGGTCGAGCAAGCCAAGGCGCAACTCGTTTCGGCGGAAGCGGCGCTGAAGCGCGCCGGCCTCGATTTCGACCGTCAGCAGGCGCTCAGCACCAAGGGCTTTGCCTCGCGCGCCACCTTCGAGGTTTCCGAGGCCGGACGCGACCAGGGCGTTGCGGCGGTGAAATCGGCGCAGGCCGCCTATGACGCCGCGCGCGACAATGTCGAGGTGACGAAGGCGCAGCAGAACGAAGCCCGCGCGCAACTCGCGGAATTGCAGACCTCGCTGGCCAAGGCCGAGCGCGATCTCGCCTTCACTTCGGTGCGGGCTCCGGTCGACGGCACCTTCTCCAACCGCATCGTCAACACCGGCGATTTCATCCAGGCCGGACAGCGCCTCGGCAATGTGGTGCCGCTCAATGACGTCTTCATCGACGCCAACTACAAGGAAACCCAGCTCAAGCGCATCCGTCCCGGCCAGCCCGTGACGATTTCCGTGGACGCCTACGGCCATCGCAAGTTCGCGGCCGTCGTCGACAGCATCTCGCCCGCGGCGGGTTCGGTATTCACCCTGCTGCCGCCCGACAACGCCACCGGCAATTTCACCAAGATCGTGCAGCGGCTGCCGGTGCGGATCCGCGTGCCAAAGGATGTTGCCAGGCAGAACCTGCTGCGCGCGGGCATGTCGGTCTATACGACGGTCAACACCCGTGACGGGGCGGCCGATGCGGACAACGAGACCGACCTCGACGCCTCGCCGATGCTGCATCCGAAGTAATTTTTGCGCCGGGGCAGACCCGGCGGGCGTGTTCCGGATAGATCATGGCTGACGCCACCACCGCTTCGCCGTCGATGATACCAGCCGCCAACGCGCCGGCCGAGCGCATTCCGGCGCGGCGGCTGTTTGCGTTCCTGATCATGGTGTTCGGCATGTTCATGTCGATCCTGGACATCCAGATCGTCTCGGCCTCGCTGAACGAAATCCAGGCGGGCCTGTCGGCCAGTTCCAGCGAAGTGTCGTGGGTTCAGACTTCGTATCTGATCGCGGAGGTGATCGCGATCCCGCTGTCCGGATTCCTGTCGCGCGCCTTCGGCACGCGCTTGCTGTTTGCGATATCGGCCTGCGGCTTCACCATCGCGAGCTTCTTCTGCGGATTTGCCTCGACCATCGAGCAGATGATCCTGTGGCGCGCGCTGCAGGGTTTCCTGGGCGCCGGCATGATCCCGACCGTGTTCGCGTCGGCCTACATGGTGTTTCCGCGCTCGAAATTCCACATCGTCGGTCCGATCATCGGCCTGGTGGCGACGCTGGCGCCGACCATCGGCCCGACGGTCGGCGGCATGATCACCGACCTGATGTCGTGGCACTGGCTGTTCTTCATCAACATCATTCCGGGCATCGGCATCACCATCGGCGTGCTGCTGCTGGTCGATTTCGATCAACCGAACTTCAAGCTGCTGGAGCATTTCGACTGGTGGGGTCTGCTGTTCATGGCGGGCTTCCTCGGCTCGCTCGAATATGTGCTCGAGGAGGGCCCGCAATATCAATGGCTGGACGATACCTCGGTGGCGGTCTGCGCCGCGGTCTGCCTGGTTTCCGCCATCGCGTTCTTCTGGCGCGTGCTGACCGTGCGCGAGCCGATCGTCGATATCCGGACGTTCACCGACCGCAATTTCGGCCTCGGTTGCCTGCTCTCGTTCTGCATCGGTATCGGCCTCTATGGCCTGACTTACGTCTATCCGCGTTATCTCGCCGAAGTGCGCGGCTACAGCGCGCTGATGATCGGCGAGACCATGTTCGTCTCGGGCATCACCATGTTCCTTACCGCGCCGATCGTCGGCCGGCTGATGACCAGGGTCGACATGCGTTACCTGATCGCCTTCGGGCTGATCACGTTCGGGCTCGGCTCCTATCTGATGACGTGGATCACCCGCGACTATGATTTCTACGAATTGCTGATCCCGCAGATCCTGCGCGGCATCGGCATGATGTTCGCGATGGTGCCGACCAACAACATCGCGCTCGGCACGCTGGCGCCGCACCTGTTGAAGAACGGATCCGGCCTGTTCAACCTGACGCGCAATCTCGGCGGCGCGGTTGGCCTTGCCGTCATCAACCAGGTGCTGAACGAGCGCACCGACCTGCATATCGTGCGCCTGCAGGAGCGGGTGCATTGGGGCAACGCCATGGCGACCGAAACGCTCAACATGTTCACCCAGCGCATGCAGGGCATGGGCGACGCCGCGCTGATGGCGATGAAGCAGCTCTCGCAGATCGTGCACCGCCAGGCGGTGGTGATGGGCTATGGCGACGCCTTCTTCATCCTGACCGTGTTCTATCTCGGGCTCAGCCTGCTCGTCATGCTGCTGAAGAAGCCCCCGGCGTCGACGGCCGCTGCGGGTGGTGCGGGGCACTGAGTCAAAACCGCCACAGTGCCGCGCATTCATCGCGTGGCGCCGCGCTCACGGGCTTGTCATATTGCAAATCGCGCCTGATGCATTTATAAGCACGATGATTGTCACTCGAACCGGGGAGGATTTGCATGATTTCGTCTAATTCGCAGACCGTCCGCCCGCGTTCGATGTTCGTGTCGGACGCCGCATCGGGCCTTTGAGGCTCATTTTCGCCGACGCTGATCGGGCCTGACGTCCCGATCTCTCAAGCTTCCCAACGCGTTACCAGAATTTTTCAGCGACGCTCGCGCTCGGTCCCGTGCCGCCTGCCCGCGTCTTTCAAATGGAGCCGGCGTGCGCGCGAGCGTTGCCGGATGAGGCGATGACCGCTCAAACCAGCAAACGACCCGCGGCGATCCGCGTGGTGCTTCCCTTCGTGTTCCGCCACTGGCTCGAACAGCCCGCCCGCGCCGCCATCGTCTCCGGCGGGTTGCTCGGCGCGACCGCGGCCGACCTGTTCATGCCGCTGTTCTCGGGCCACCTCGTCGATGCCCTGACCCAGGGCGCATCGGATCCGGCGGCGCGGCGTTCGGCGATGATCGCCTTTGGCGGCATCGTGGCGCTGGGCGCGCTGTCGATGGTGCTGCGGCTGATCGGCCTGCAGGCGATCGTGCCGTTCACGCTGAAGATCATGTCCGACGTGTCGCGCGACGCCTTCATGCGCGTGCAGCGCTTCTCGACCGACTGGCACGCCAATTCATTTGCCGGCTCGACCGTGCGCAAGATCACGCGCGGCATGTGGGCGCTCGACCTGCTCAACGACACCATCCTGATGGCGCTGGCGCCGTCGCTCACGGTGCTGCTGGGCTCGATGATCCTGCTTGGGCTGCACTGGCCCTCGCTCGGTGCCGTCATCGCGGTGGGCACGGTGGTCTATGTCTCGATGACGATCGCGTTCTCGATGAACTACATCGCGCCGGCCGCGCGCGTCTCCAACGCCTGGGATACCAAGGTCGGCGGCACGCTGGCGGATGCGCTGACCTGCAACGCGGTGGTGAAATCCTTCGGCGCCGAGGCGCGCGAGGACGCACGGCTGGCCGGCGTGATCGGCCGCTGGAGCAGGCGCGTGCGGCGAACCTGGCTGCGCTACAACTACACCTCAACGGCGCAGCTCGCGGTGCTGCTGTGCTTCCGCGCATCCGTGATCGGCGGCGCGATCCTGCTGTGGATCGCGGGCCGCGCCACGCCCGGCGACGTCACCTATGTGCTGACCAGCTACTACATCATCCACGCGTATTTGCGCGACGTCGGCATGCACATCAACAACCTGCAGCGTTCGGTGAACGACATGGAGGAACTGGTTGCAATCCATGCCGAGCCGATCGGCATCGCGGACGCGCCCGATGCCAAGCCGATCGATATCCAGGGCGGCCGCATCGTGTTCGACGGCGTGACGTTCCATTACGGCGGGCATCGCGATCCCCTGTATGACGGCCTGTCGGTGGACATCCGCGCCGGCGAGCGCGTCGGCCTGGTCGGCCGTTCGGGCTCGGGCAAGACGACGTTCGTCAAGCTGGTGCAGCGGCTCTACGATATCGGCGGCGGCAAGATCCTGATCGACGGCCAGGATATCGCCAAGGCGACGCAGCATTCGCTGCGCAGCCAGATCGCGATCGTGCAGCAGGAGCCGATCCTGTTTCACCGCACGCTGGCCGAGAACATCGCCTATGGCCGGCCCGGCGCCAGCATGGCGGCGATCGAGCAGGCGGCGAGGCTCGCCAACGCGCACGAGTTCATCCTGCGGCTGCCGAAAGGTTACGGCACGCTGGTCGGTGAACGCGGCGTCAAGCTGTCGGGCGGCGAGCGGCAGCGCGTCGCGCTGGCGCGCGCGTTCCTGGCGGATGCGCCGGTGCTGATCCTGGACGAGGCGACGTCGAGCCTCGATTCGGAATCGGAAGGGCTGATCCAGCAGGCGATGGAGCGGCTGATGAAAGGCCGCACCTCGATCGTGATCGCGCACCGGCTGTCGACGGTGCGCAGCCTCGACCGCATCCTGGTGTTCGATCGCGGCCGAATCGTCGAGCAGGGCACCCACGCGATGCTGACGGGGCGCGCCGGCGGCATCTATCGCGGGTTGTTCGAGCGGCAGGCGACCGAGTTCGGCCGAATCGACGCGGCGGAGTAAATGTCATTGCGGCACGCGGCCTTCCGGTGTTTCGGGGGCTGCGTGCCGGATATGGATTTGAAATGAAGGACCTCACCCAGGGCTCCATCGTGAGCCACATCCTGAACATGGCGCCGCCGATCGTCGCCGGCATGGTCACGATCATGATCTGCCAGCTCGTCGATCTGTATTTCGTCGCCGGGCTCGGCGAAGCGGCGATCGCGGGTGTCTCGGCAGCAGGCAATCTGGGATTCCTCATCAACGGGCTGATGCAGGTGCTGGGGGTCGGGACCGTCGCGCTGATTGCGCATGCCGTGGGCCGCAAGGATCGGGCCGACGCCAACCTGGTGTTCAACCAGGCGCTTGGCCTCGCCGCCGCAAGCGGGCTACTGACGTGGGTCATCGGGGCCGCGCTCGCCGGCGGTTACATGCGGATGGTGGCCGCCGATGAGGCCACCGTCGCGGCGGGAACGACCTATCTGCTCTGGTTCATGCCGGCACTGGCGCTGCAATTCGCCAACCAGGTGGTGGGCGCCGCGCTGCGCGCGACCGGAATCGTACGGCCCAGCATGATCGTGCAGGCGATCGCCGTGGCCATCAACATCGCGCTGGCGCCGGTCCTGATCA
Organism: Hyphomicrobiales bacterium; assembly: GCA_017305715.1. GTDB lineage: Bacteria > Pseudomonadota > Alphaproteobacteria > Rhizobiales > Xanthobacteraceae > Bradyrhizobium. Next base: position 266,947 of record JAFKKG010000012.1, read on the forward strand.
CGGGCTGGGGCACCGGTCATGCGTTCGGTGTCGCCGGCGCGGGGCTTGCAAGCTCGATGGCGATGCTGATCGCCGTGCTGATGCTGTGGGTCTATTTCCGCAGGCTGGAGCGCTATGTCGGCGTCGATCTTGCGCAATTGCGTCCGCTGCTTCCGCAGTGGAGGCGTATCGTCGATGTCGGCCTGCCGGCGGGCGGCGAGTTCGCGATCATCTTCATGTGGATGGGCGTGATCTACTACGCCTTGCGTGACTTCGGCGCGGCGGCGCAGGCCGGGTTTGGCATCGGGACGCGGGTGCTCGGCCTGATCCAGATGCCGGCACTGGCGATTGCGCTCGCCGCCGGACCGATCGCCGGGCAGAATTTCGGCGCCGGCAACGCCGCGCGCGTGAGGGAAGCCTTCACCAAGGCGGCGGTGATCGCCACCGTGGTCATGATCGCATTCACGATTCTCGCGCAATGGCAGCCGGGACTGCTGCTCGGTGGCTTCGCTGATGACCCCGAGACGATCGCGGTCGCCACATTGTTCCTGCAAATGGTCTCGCTCAACCTCGTCGCGCAGGGATTTACCTTTGTGTGCTCCAGCATGTTCCAGGGGCTCGGCAACACCAAGCCGATGCTGCTGAGTTCCGGCGCACGTTTGGTCACCTATGCCTTGCCGGTACTCTGGCTGTCCGCAAGACCGGGGTTTCGCATGGAGTACGTGTGGTACCTGTCGAACCTGACGACGACGCTGCAGGCTGCGTTGAGTCTGTGGTTGCTGCGCCTGGAATTCAGGAAGCGGCTGGCGCCCCTCAAGTCCGGGTTGCCGGCGGAGTGACGGCTGAAACCGACATCCGCTCGGGATGCCGGGGCACCTCGCTCCCGCGCGTGCGCGCCGAGATCGCAACCGTCGCGACCACGCCGGCGGCGAACAGCATGATCTGCGGCGTGATGATCTCGTCGTTGAAGACGGCCGCGAGCGCAAACACGACGAAAGGCTGCAGCAATTGCACCTGCGAGACGCGGGCGATGCCGCCCATCGCCATGCCGGCGTTCCAGGCAAAGAAGCCGATCCATTGCGAGAACAGCGCGACGTAGAGCAGCCCCAGCCACGGCTTCAGGGGGATCTGGCTGAGTTCGGCCGGCATCGTCAGCGCGGTGGCGGGGATCGAGAACGGCAGCGCGATCACCAGCACCCAGCTGATGACTTCCCAGCCCGGCATCTGCGCGGTGAGCCGGCCGGAGAAGGCGTAGCCGATCGCGGATACGATAACGGAGGCAAGCAGGAACCAATCGCCGGTCGACAGCGCTCCGCCGCCCTGGCGCAGCGCAAACGCGATCACCAGGGCGGCGCCCGCGAACGAGGCGATCCAGAACAGCGGCCGCGGCCGTTCATGGGTGATGATGACGGCGGCGAGCGCCGTGCCGATCGGCAGGATGCCCAGCACCACGCCGCCGTGCGAGGCGTCGACGGTTTGCATCCCGACGGCCATCAGGAACGGGAACAGGACGGCGACGCAGAGCATCGTGATCACGAGTTGCGGCAACAATGCGCGAGGCGGCAGCGGGCGACGCAGCACGAGAAGCAACACTAGCGAGCACAGCCCGGCGATCGCCGTGCGCAACGCGGTCAGTGCAATCGGATCAATCGCCGACACCGCGAGCCGTGTCGCCGGCAGCGTGCCGCCAAAGATCAGCACGCCGACAAAGCCCAGCAACAGACCGAGACGTGCGCGCGAGACATGAGGGGAGGTCATGGTGCGACTGGTTAGCTGCTTTGCCGGTCAGCGTACAGCAATCTACTCGGAGCACATGGCGGCCATGCGCCGCTAGCTCGGAGCAATGCTGCTCCATACCAATCCGAGCCCGGACAGAAACAGCAGGCCCAGCACGATATCGTAGAAATTGCGATCGCTGAGGGCCTGATAGGTGCGCATGCCAATCCGTGCGCCGATCAGCGTGCCCGGCATGGCGAGCAGGGCGAGCCAGGCCACCTCCGGTTTGACGAAGCCGCTGGCGATTTGCAGCAGCAAGGCGGCGCCGAGCACGGAGCCGTTGAAAATCTGGAACACGCCGCGGCGCTGCTCCTTGGTCCAGCCGCGCACGCTGGCCCACAAGGTCGGCAGCGGGCCGGACAGGCCGGCGAGCCCGCCGAGGATGCCGCCGGCGAATCCGACCACGGCGTCCGCCGGCTTGCCGCCGAAACGAAATGCCATCGGCTTGCGGACGAAAAAAAGAGCGGTCGGAAACAGCAGCAGCATCGCGCCGATGCTCAGCTTGAAGTGCTGCGGATCGGCCCGTACCACCAGCAGCGCGCCGACGGGCATGCCCGCAAGGCCGCCGATCACGAACGGCGCGGCGAGCCTGAAATCGAGCACCTTCCACATCGACGGCAGCGTCGAAATCTGCGAACTGACCGAGCAGATCAGCACCAGCGGCACGGCGAGCGCAGGCGGCAATATATAAAGCCAGATCCCCAGCGCCATCAGCGCGGTGCCGAAACCGGCGAGCCCGGACACGAAGCCGCCGGCAAGCGCGCCAAACAGCAACACCGCATAGGTGGACGCTTCCAATTTTTTCTCTCCGCCATTCCGGGATGGCCCGAAGGACCAGACCCGGAATCTCGAGATTCCGGTTTCGATGCTGCGCATCGCCCCGGAATGACGTCTGTGAATTGAGCGCCGACATTTACACGACGCTGCCAGCAGGTACTATCGCAATTCAAGCCTTCAACAGTAACTTCATGGAAGCGGCCAATGAGCTCAAAGACTTTCCTGGTGTGTCATGGTGCGTGGTCGGCGGGTTGGGCGTGGAAGAAGATGCACCCGTTGATGCAGGCCGCCGGACATCGGCTGGTGACGCCGACCTATACCGGGCTCGGCGAGCGCGCGCATCTGGCAACTCCCTCGATCGACCTCGAATCCCATATCGAGGACGTGCTCAACGTCATCACATATGAAGACCTGCACGACATCGTGCTGGTCGGCCACAGCTATGGCGGCATGGTCGCAACCGGCGTCGCCGATCGCGCGCGGGACCGTGTCGCGCAGCTGATCTTTATCGACGCCTTCGTGCCGGAGGATGGCCAGTCGCTGTTCGACATCAATGAACCCGGGCGGCAGCCGATGCTGGACGGCGCCAGGAAGGGTGATGGCTGGCGCATTCCGCCGATGACGTCGCCGCCGGACACCTCGGCTGAAGACGTCGAATGGCTGGCGGCGCGACGCGTCGCGATGCCGGTCAAATGTTTCGAGACCAAACTCAAGCTGCGGGGTGGCAAACTGAGTTTGCCGCGCAGCTATATCTACGCCACCCGCTTCCCGCCGGCGGACACCTTCGGTCCGTTTGCGCGGAGGGCGAAGAGCGATCCGGCGTGGCGCTATTTCGAGATCGACGCCAGCCATTCGCCGAACGTGACCGCGCCGGAAACGCTGATGGCGCTACTCGAGAAGATCGTCGCCTAGAAAATGGCGAGGGGTCCGGCGCGTTACGCCGATTTCGGCTTTGGGCGATGTCGGATCGGATCGTTTCTTAACGGTCGTGAAACACAATAACCATAGGCTCAACTGCAATTTTAGAGGAGGTCGAAATGGGTCGTTTCGATCCATAACGAACTCGATCAGATTGCACGATTGTTGTCACCAATGTTGTCACCAAATCAGGCCCGGACGAGATGACCGAGAAGACCTTGGAGCATATCAGCGTTCGGAACATCTGGAGGCGAGGCGCAAGCTGGCGGGAGCTTGGGAAGCGTTCGCACTGAGGCATCTCGACGCGCCGCTCGTGCCGAGCCTGCCGGCCCGGGTGGAGCCAAGCCGGAAAAGGGTGAAAGCTGCCGGAGGCGTCACATGAGCGGGCCGGGCGAGGGCACGAAAAGCCTCTTGGGGACCCGGCCGCCTGAAGTGGCCGACGATAGAGAGCTCATCGTCGAAGCATAAGAAGATCAAGACAACCCCCACGCATTCCACGTCTCGCGCGGTCGCCCGACCGCGATCATCTTGCCTTTCGCTACGACGCTCCGTTTGCGACCGACTGTTGCTACTCAGTATCTGATTTAGAGGCCGCGCGTGTCACACGGGTTTGGACAGTCACGTTACTCTCTATTGTCATGTTAAGCGCGCTCGCGGGCAATACATAGGCGTTGAAGAACTTTACGATACCGTCAAATATTGTACCCGTGGGGATTTCAATCCTTATGTGGAAACGCCGCTCATTCAGGTCTGCTGATTGTCGGGTGTGATGGCCCGAATATCCGCCTTTGGCAGCCTTGAACAGTTTGATCGCATTCTTGGTCGTTCCAAACATATCGATGTCGAGATGTTCTGGCTTCTGATCCCATCTTGCTATGAAGTAAGGGCCGTGCCCGGATTTCGGTGCAACTTTTAAAACCTCCAGCTTCCCAGTCTCGGAAAGAACCCCGTCGCAGGGCTCCGACCTGTAATCTGGGTGCACGATTGTCGGATGAATTTCTACATCGCTCACTTTAGCGACGCGACCGCGCTGGTTGATCTGATCAATCTTTTGCTGCCGGTCCTTCATGCGGTGGCCCTAGCTAAACTCTACAATCTGTCGCATCAGATCGAGCGTCTGAAAATTATTGAGCCTTATCTGACCTCCGCACATTGCGGCGCAGCCACCAATCTCTTTTCCCGTTAAGCCGTATGCCGTGCCTTGATACGCTTCGGGCGCAATACTGTCTAAGCCCAATCTCTGGACATTTCTTGACCCGAAGCCGAACCCCGCAAGGTAGACCCGCTTTGCTTTTGCGAGCAACTCCTTGGCTTGCGCAAAATCTTTGTCACGACCGTCAGTCAGTTCCTCATGAACGACTTTGATCTCTTTCATAACTATACCCATCTTTCGTGCGTCAATTTGGCTGTCGCCGAAGTCAACAGCACTGCCGCCGTTCTGCCACGATAGATGGCCTAATCGGCCATGCAAGTGGACTATAGGTATTCTGCTCACAACGGCGGCAGTCTCATCTGTCGTTCGGCCGAAAGCGTTTTGAAGGCTGATGAATAGAAAGTGCTCGACACAGCGATCATAGTTGAAAGTTACAAACGATACCTGGTTGTCAGCGAACTCTTCTAGCGAGCTTCCGATCATATTTCCGTAAAGGTACGTCAGCCAATTTCTATCATTCTGCCAAAGCCGCTCGTGGTTCTCGCCATGAAGAAGCTCGATGCCCATCATGGCCTTCCCAATATCCATGAACTCCGGGCGGCGCTCTAGAAATGCATCGACGGATGAGAGCCCAGAATACTTCAACGCTTCCACAAATTGATTAATGGCCTTTCGCACGAACGGCGTTGTGTTCGTGAGATGGGCTGTATGCCCCGTGTCAGAATTGTATTTTTCCAAAATGTTCAGGCGTAGTTGGTAGCCCAGCGGCAAACCATAAGGCTCGCTTGCGCCTGCCCCGAGGACAAAAACGGTAGGGGTTGATATCAAGGATTGTCTCCGGTTCGCGCCGTATGTCGCGTAAATATACCGCTTTTAGACCGGCTTCACTTTACGTCCTTCACACTTTTGATCAGATCACTCAGTTGAGCCAACGGCGGCGGCGGCGATTTTCCGAACTCCAAGTGCGGAGTTAGCCCGGTGGCCAAAAGTGCGAAATCTGATACGGATGTATGTTCGCCACTCAAGCGCAGAAGGTCCGCTCTGGCCATGTAGAACGCAGATAATCGAATATTGTAGCGATAGAGCGAGACCAGAATGCTCACGAGAAAGCCGATGACGGCCAGTACGCCGAACCGCGTGATGCTGGTCTGTAGGAGCCGAAGAAGCAGGTTATTATTATCTGCGTCTGCTGCCGGCGGCCGGTTTGTGCCGCCTAGTGCGACAGCCTGCACCTTGGCTTCGTAGATAGAGTTCCGAACGGACTGTAGAAAGTTGAGTTTCTCCGATATTTCTTGACTGCGTTTTTCCGCCGCCAGAAGAGCGGTTGGATCGAACAAGATGTTCTGCGCCTCCAGTGCGGCCGTCGCCTCATCGAAGGCGGACTTCGTCAACCGCAAGTCAACACTTGACGGATCGCAACCATCAAAAGTCAAACGCAGAGTGTTCATGAGCGAAGATAGTTCGGGCTTCTGCAGCAATAAGGATATTTGACTAGCTATTTCTTTACCGGTGGGCGGAGGATCGTTCCGAAAGCTGATCTGATGGATCGGAGGGACGGCGGGTTGAGATTGCCACCTGCGAAAGAATTCCGCATGAGCCTTGCCGCATGCGATTCTCTCCTTCTCTGCCGTCCCTCCTACGGACGTATTCTCTTGGTTGAGTTTTGTAAGTTCCGCTTGGGCATTTTCGAGCCGCTTGTCGAAGTCTTGGACGCCGATGTCTCGCGCCGTTAAACTTGAAGCCGTGAAGACTACATACCCACCGAATGCCATAAGGATGACCACCATGAGCAGGAAGAGCCATGCCTGCCACTGCAAGACTTCACTGCGTCTTTCAAATCGTTTTATGGCAGTGCCAATTCTCATCTCTTAGCCCCAACAAACGATTGTGCGTCCGGCGCGCAGCTTTCTCGGCGCGGCTTAGCTCATTAGCCCAAAGCAAACCCCTCTGATTGCCGGCACGTAACGTAGCGGAACTCGCCCCGCGCGCAAGTGGGCAAGTTTCAAGCCCGGCGGGAAACGCTCTGAATGAGAAAAAGCCGCCGCGCCGGGTTGAGGTTCGGCGCGACGGCTCTTCAGAAGGATGGCCCGTGATACGCAAGGCCGAATGCGACTGTCGCTGCTTCCCGTGAGGAAACCATTAGCGAACGACGTTGTGAGCTTGAGCCGGTTGTGAGAAGCGATCTTGAGGAGACTTTCAACCGAGGGGCAACCAATGATCAGATGCGGCTGTGTCGCTGTGCTGCTGGCGTTGACCTTTTCGACCCCCGCTTTTTGCGCAAGACGTTAGTCCCGCATTGACCCAAGCGGATCATATCGTTCAGTCCATCGATCACTGAGCTATCCATATCGAGCCGCCCCTGATCTCTTCCTCTATGCCCCATTAATCATCTGCTGACCGGTGTCGCTGGTGCGGCGTTAGTGCAAGAGCGTGGCCGGCGGGCACTTCCCCGCCTTCTTGCACTTCTGACACACGAGCACTCGCCAGATCGTGCACGCACGTCGTGGATTAGTGCCTCTCCCTCGATACTGCCGCTCGCTCGGCGAGGATGGTGGTCATCGCACGGCTCTTCGCAAGCTCCTTCTTCAGCGCCTTGCGGTCGCCGGCGGACAGCGGGGTCGGGTGGTGCTCCGGGGCCATGAAGCCATCATGCGCGCGCTGCCGGGTCTGGCGCAATCGCCCAAGATGTCGGGCACGACCTACGTGGACCTCTACTGCCTGTCGTAATAGTCGAAAAATTCAGGGAACGGGCTTCCCAGACCTCTTTACAATCCAAGTCCTCCAGAGTTGTGTGCGTTGGGGAACAAAACTGGGGAGAGGGGTCAATGACCGCGAAGCTGCGCATCAAGGCAAAGGGGATCGAGATCGAATGGGAGGGCGAAGTCGACTACCTAAAGAACGATTTGCCCGATCTCATCGCAGCTATTGTTGCCGCGCTTGGAATTAGTGCAGGCGATGATGGCGACGACGATCCGAACGAGATCGAGAATACTCCACTCAATCCGGCGATGAAATTCACCACAGCCGCGTTGGCGGCAAAAATTCAACCGGGAACCGCACAAGACCTTTTCAAAGTTGCTCTCGCGAAACTGCAACTGAGCGACAAGATTGAGCCCGCCGAGCGCGCACAAATTCATAATGAGATGAAGAACGCGCCAAAATTCTACAAGCCCGCAATGAGGACCAATTTAAGCAAGACGATTGACGCGTTGCTTACGTCAAACAGTATCAATGAACCTTCAACCGGCAAATTTGCGCTCACTCCAAAAGCGCAGGCGGAAATTGAGAGCAAGATTTGATCCGTGACAGAGCTTCGCGATGCGTTGACACGCAAAGATATTTCGAAGACGGACAAGTATCTTCTGATCGTCGCACATCACGACGGGCCGGTAAGGAATGCTGACATCAAAGCCATAGCGAAGGAGAACGGCTGGAAGGATGGCGCGAGGTCGGCCCCGGCTTCATTCCTGTCCAAAACAGCGCACGCACTGGCGCTTCCTCTCGGCTGGACCCTCACAGGCCCCGGCCGAGCAGCGATGGAGGATCGAGGTCTCATATCGCGGATCGGCGTTTTGACGCCAGTCACTCAGACGCTGGAAAAATATATTCTTGACCTTCACGACCCGGACAAAGCTCGCTTCGTCGAAGAAGCTATCGCCTGCGTGAAAAACAAATCGTACCGCGCGGCAATCGTGCTCACGTGGGTCGGCGCGCTCTACCTGCTGTATCAACATGTGCTGCATCAGAAGCTCGCAGAGTTCAACGCAGAGGTTTATCGGAGATTTCCTAAGAGCAAGGCCGCGAGCAACATCGACGATCTTGCAGGATTAAAAGAGGCCGAATTTTTGAACGTGCTGGAGCACATCCAAGTACTGACGAAGGCGGAGGCGAAGGAACTCGTAGGCTGTCTTGATCGACGTAACACCGCCGGACATCCGAATTCGCACACGTTCACCGAGGTCGGTGTAGGAAATCACGTCGAGACATTGATCACGAGTGTTTACCGACGCTATTAGCACAGTGAGGACGGATGACCATCCAGATGGAAGACGAATGGTTGTGCGGCTTGCGCGACTGGGCAGGCAAGAACGGCAATGTTCGCGAGTTGTAGTTATTCGGCAGTCGAGCCGATGGCACTGCGACGCAGGACAGCGATGTCGATCTCACCGAACGCAAAAAGTGGCGAAAACCTGCACAAAAATGGCGAGGGGTCCGGCGCGTTACGCCGAACCCCTCATTCACAGATATCAGCCAGCCTGTAAGCCGGGTTCTGTAGGGCACCGCCACTTGCGCGGACGGTACGTGACGGCCATTCCTCTGGGACCATGTTCGCACATGGCCTCGAGCAACCTACCCGGACGGCGAGCCTGACATCGCCCTGCGGTGTTATCGCCTTGCGACGAACTTACCGCGTTGCCGTCCCTATTCGGTTTTGCTCCCGGTGTGGTTTGCCATGCCGGCTCCGTTGCCGGACCCGCGGTGCGCTCTTACCGCACCTTTTCACCCTTGCTGCCCCCTCCCTTTCGGGTGGAGGAGCGGTTCGTTCTCTGTGGCACTTTCCCTGGGGTCGCCCCCGCCGGACGTTATCCGGCACCGTATGTCGATGGAGCCCGGACTTTCCTCTCCCGCAGCCTTTCGGCCCTAGCGGGAGCGGCCGTCCGGCCGACTGACGCCTTACGCATGGAGGCTGGGGGGCGTGGCGTCAAGTCACTAAACCTGCGCAAAATAAACTATCCTGAAGATGTCGTTTCGCGGCCGGCCCGTTCGACCGGGTGTCGGCGATCCAGCCGATCAAGAGGGAGTAACGCGATGCAATATCTGTTGTTGATCTATCGGAACGATGCCGAATACGCCAAAATGGATGCCGCCGAACGGAAGCAGGTGAGCGCCGAATATGGCGCGTTCACGCAGGCCATCGTGCAGAGCGGCCATTTCAAGGCCGGCGACGGCTTGCAACCGACGAGCACGGCAACCACGGTGCGGGTCCGCGACGGCAAGATGCTGACCACGGACGGTCCGTTCGCGGAGACGCGCGAGCAACTCGCAGGCTATTATCTGGTCGAGGCCAAGGATCTCGACACCGCGCTTTCGATCGCCGCGCGAATTCCGGGCGCCAAGACCGGCTCGATCGAGGTGCGGCCGGTCATGATTTATGACTGACGGCGAAGCCGTCATTCCCCGATGCGCAATTGCGCATCTGAGGGCGCGAAGCGAACCGGATAGGTAGCGCAGCCTTATGACCCCTACCGAGGTCGAAAAAATATTCCGCGACGAGGCGGGCAGGGCGCTGGCAACCCTGATCCGCCTCGTCGGCGATTTCGATCTCGCCGAGGATGCGTTGCAGGATGCCTTCGCCGTGGCGCTGGAGCGCTGGTCCAGCGCGGACATGCCGTCCAATCCGCGCGCCTGGCTGGTCAATGTCGGGCGCAACAAGGCGATCGATCGCATTCGCCGCAGCATCACGCTTCGCGGCAAGCAGCAGGAACTGACGCGCGAAATCCTGCTGAATGCGTCGGCGCCTGACGAAGCTGCGGACCATGTGCTCGACGACGACATGTTGCGGCTGATCTTCATTTGCTGCCACCCGTCGTTTGCCGCGGAAGTGCAGGTGACGCTGACGCTGCGTACGGTGTGCGGACTCTCGACGGCGCAGGTGGCGCGGGCGTTTCTCGCCAGCGAAGACGCGATGGCGCAGCGGCTGGTGCGCGCCAAACAGAAAATCCGCCTCGCCGGCATCGCCTATGAAGTGCCGGAACGCGAAGCGCTGGAGCCGCGGCTGCGCGGCGTGCTCGCGGTGATCTATCTGGTCTTCACCGAAGGCTATGCCGCTACCTCGGGCGAGGACCTGATGCGGCCGGATCTGGCGCGCGAAGCGATCCGGCTGGCGCGGTTGCTGGATGGGCTGATGCCCGGCCGCGGCGAGATCAAGGGATTGCTAGCCCTGATGCTGCTGCACGATTCCCGCCGTGCCGGGCGCCAGACCGCCGGCGGCGACATCGTGCTCCTGGAAGAGCAGGACCGTTCGCTGTGGGATCAGGTCCAGATCGCGGAAGGATTGAAGCTGGTGGAAGAGGCGTTGCGGTTGCCGGGGCGACCGCAATCCTATGCCGTGCAGGCGGCCATCGCAGCGCTGCATGCGCGCGCGCCGAATTATGCGGACACCGACTGGCGGCAGATCGCCGGGCTTTATGAGGTGCTGCTGCGGATCAGCCCGTCGCCGGTGATCGAACTCAATCATGCCGCCGCGCTGTCGATGGTCGACGGGCCGGCGCGGGCGCTCGACCTGATCGATGCGCTGGAGGCGCGGGGCGGGCTGAAGGGATATGAATTGCTGCCGGCCGTCCGCGCCGATTTGCTGCGCCGGCTTGGGCGGCGCGACGCCGCGCGTGCGGCCTATCTGGCGGCCGCGGCCGCCACCCAATTAGAGCCGTTGCGGCGGCTCTATGCGCGGAGGATCGCGGAACTGGGCCAGGGCTGCTAACTCCCGCGAAGGCGGGCCGACATCGATGCACCAGCGTCACGCGATTGCGATCGCCGCCTCCAGATTCTGGTGAAAGTGACGGATCGCGCCTTCGAACAGGCCGAATGTGAATACGTGGTTGGCTTTGCTCGCCAGGCCGCGTTGCGCGGCGCAAGCCATGTCACGGTCTTCCGCGGCGCCAGCGGTGACAAAATCCCTGCCTTGCGAGATGGCAGCTCGGCCCTCGCGGTCTTCCGTAAGGTTTGACAGCGTGTAGGTGACGAGGCGGGTGCGGTCGACGGCGAGCGGCTCCAGAACCGTCATGATCGTGTTGGTCGGAAAGGTCGCGATCATCACGTTCGGGAAAATGTGATAAACCTGCGTCAGCATGCCGGCGGTTCTTCGCTCGGCCGGCGCAACGCTGCGAAGTTTCTCGATCCGCCGATACGGGAAACTGATGCGGCTGTTTCTACCGAATGCCTCGATGACATTGATGTTGTCGTACTGCAGCGGATAGAACGTGTCCTGATGGGTTGAGCGGATATGATACCCCTCAAGGAATCCTTCAGCGACGATTTTCCAGTTGGCGGCGAACTCCTGTTCGACGGTCGTGAAGAGACGCCATCCCGATCCGAACAGGTCCGGCATCGAAGCGATATCGGCGTCCGGCGCTTCCGGCCCATCCTGGGTCACGAAGATCATTCCATGCTTCTCGACCGTGGCGACCGGAATGAGGCCGTACGAGTTCTTGTCGATGCCGGGGAAGCCGTGCTCGTCGGGAATTCCGCGCAGTCTGCCGTCGAGGCCATAGGTCCACGCATGATAGCGGCAGGTCAGGGCTTTCTTGCAGCCTGAGCCCTCGACGAGTTGTACGCCGCGGTGGCGGCAGGCATTCCTGAATGCCCGAACGGTCCCATCGCTGTCGCGCATCGCCACGATGGGAACGAGTGCCGCGTCACGCGCCAGATAAGAGCCGGCATCCGGCAGTGCAGCGGACGGACAGAACGGTGTTGGAGTCCTGCGGAGCACCCGATTGATTTCCGCCGAGAAGCGCGCCTGCGAAACGTAGTGATCGACGGGCTCGTGCCAGACGCCGCTGCTGAGATCGGTCGACTTGTGGTCGATGTGATTCAGTATTCGTTCGACGATCGTGCGATCATCCGCCAACGTCGCGCTCATGACGATTCTCCGTCTGTCTGCCTCGGCGATCCTAGGTGGCCGCGGCGCCATGCCGTCCGATGCCGGCGGCGAACCGGCGGGCACCGTGCTCGGTCTCCCCGGTTGCGACCGTCGCGAGACCGAGCCTGAATTCGTTGAGGGTAGCCTGCTCCCAGCCGAGTTCCCACTGCTCGATGGCGGATAGCCGGTCGCTGCGAAGCGCGGCCTGCGGAAGCAGCGCCAATTGCGCTGCGAGCGCGCGTGCGTCTGACAGTGCGGAGCCAGGCTCGCTCACCCGGTTGGCCAGACCGATTCTCTCGGCTTCCTCGCCGGAAACACCGCGGCCGGTCAGGATGAGATCCATGGCGCGGCTGTGGCCGATCAGCCTCGGCAGCCGTACCGTGCCGAGGTCCATCAGCGGTACGCCGAAGCGACGGCAATAGACGCCGAACGTGGCGTCGCGGGCGGCCACGCGCAGGTCGCACCACAGCGCGAGTTCAAGGCCGCCGGCCACCGCGTGACCTTCGACCGCGGCGATCACCGGCTTGCCGAGCTTGAACCGGCTCGGTCCCATCGGCGCGTCGCCGCGTTCGATGCGATGTCCCCGGCGTCCCGCCGCCGTTTCCTTGAGGTCAAACCCCGCGCAGAAGGTACCCTCGGCGCCGGTGAGAATGGCGACAGCCAGCGCGGCATCCGCGTCGAAGCTGCGAAAGGCCTGGGCCAGCGCCCGTGCGGTCGCCGGATTGACGGCATTGCGCGCAGCAGGCCGGTTGATGGTAACGATGGCGATCGGGCCATCGGTTTCATAGCGGACAAGGTCAGGTTGGTCAGGTTCGGTCATGTCGGGATGGTCTCGCGCCAACCGCCACGGCGCAAGAGAAACCGCGGCCATTACGGATGAGCTGAATTCATCCGTAATCCAGATTCGGGGCGACAGGCGCAGCTTCGCTGCTGTAAAACCGCCCGATGAAACGCCCGCGTCAGCCCGGCAGATCCGCATCGGCAACGTCGCCCCGGCGCCTGTTGCAGGCGGTTGAGCCTGTCATCGCCGCTGCGACCCTCAAGCCCTCCCAGCTTCTGGCGCTGCAGGCGTTCGAGGTCGCGGTTCGGCTAGGAAGCTTCAAGGCTTCGGCGCAATCGCTCAATCTAAGTCCATCGGCTGTCAGCCACCGCATCCGCAAACTCGAGCAGGCGCTTGGCGTAGTGCTGTTTGCGCGCACGCATCGCGCGATCGAGCCGACTGCGGAGGGAAAGGCACTGGCGGCCGCAACCGGCCGGGCCTTTTCCGAACTCGCGCGGGTGGGATCGCCGGCCTTGGGCAGACCGGGCCGTCAAAGGCTCAGGCTCAAGGTGCTTCCGATGTTCGGATCGGCGTGGCTCATTCCGCGGCTCGCCGGCTTCATGACGAAGCATCCGGACGTCGACCTTGCGATTGAAAGCTCCAGCCGCAATGTCGACTTCGACACCGAGGCGTTCGACGCCGGAATCAGTGTCGGAGACGGAAACTTTCAAGGCCTGACCGCTCACCACCTCGCCGAAATCAGAACCACGCCTGTTGCCGCGCCGGCGTTCGCGCGTCGTCTGAAGTTGCGTGAACCACGAGACCTCCGTCGCGCCGCGCTGATTCATGTGACGACGTTTCCGGCCGCCTGGCCGCTATGGCTGAAGCATGCCGGCGTTCCCGAGCTCAAGCCGGTCAGGACGATCTCCGTCGATAGTTTTGTCGCGGCAATACAGGCAGCCGAGCAGGGGATCGGGGTTGCGCTCGGGCTGGAGCCGTTCATCATCGAGCGCGAACGTCTTGGTGCGATTTGCCGGCCGTTGCCCTTCGCGCATCCGACAGGGAGCTATTGGCTCGTCCATCCGCCGGGGGCGCAGCGCAATCGTGCGCTTCAGGTGTTCAAGCGCTGGCTGCTCAACGAACTGCCGGAGCAACGCGCTTGATCGATGCGTTCCCGATATCCAGCGGCTGCTATCTCGCCGCCGGCGTCGCGTCGGCCGGCAGGCTCGCCAGCAGGGCGTGCAGCGTGCTCATGGTCGAATGATCGGCGACGCCGTCGACGCGGGCCGGGCGGAAGTGGCGCTGGAAGGCGGTCACCACTTCCATGGTCGGGCCGTCGAACTTGCCGTGGGTCGGCACGCTGTAGCCGTAGCGGGAAAGCGCCGTCTGCAGGCCGGCGACGTCGTCACCGATGCTGCCGAGCTTCAGCGCTTCGCTGCGCACGATCGGCGCCGGCTGCACCCAATGGCCGACGCCGGAATTGGCCAGCGAATGCCACGGGAATTTCTCGCCGGGATCCTTCTTGCGCCCCGGTGCCACGTCGGAATGCGCGAGTACGCGATGGGGGGCTACGTTGCGGCGGAGCATGATGCCGCGGCACAATGCGATCACGGCGGCGATCTGGCGCAGCGGGAACTCCGGATAGCCCCAATCGTGGCCACGATTGATGATCTCAACGCCGATCGAGCACGAATTGATGTCCTCTTCGCCGGCCCAGAACGACACGCCGGCATGCCAGGCGCGCTTGCTCTCGGGCACGCATTGCACGATGCGGCCGTCTTCCAGCACGATGTAGTGGGCCGATACGTCGGTTCCCGCGGTGCAGAGCTGGGCGATCGCGCCCTCCACATCCGGCATGCCGGTGTAGTGCAGCAGGATCATGTCGGGCAAACGGCCCTTGTTGCGCTCGCCGAAATTCGCCGACGGGATCACGTCGGAAGCGATCGAGGAGTCCGGGGTAAAGGTCTGCATGTCCGCGTTGGCCCTGGGAACAGGAAGGGCGCGTTGACGCTTCGAATCAATACGAGCTGACGTGAACGAACCAGCAGCCATCATATAAGCTCAAACCGCGGAGGAGAACGACTAACGCAAATTTTAGATAACAACGATCTTTACTATTCCTTTACCATGTCGTCCGCGCAATCCGGTAACCATGTCCGGTTTCGCATTTTGCCGGAGTGTGTGCGCCGGGCATCACCGCTTTGCAGCGAGCCGGGGCATCACGGCTGCGCAGCGAGCCGGGGCATCAATTGCTTCGCCAAGTGACGACAAAGCGCGCTAAAGCCGCATCAGATCATCAACGTTTTCTTAACGCTAAGTGCCGTTACTAAGTGATGAAAAGCCGAACCGGATTTGGGGGCGGCCGAGGCCCTCTTTCGCGTTCGAAATGCCATGGCAGCCCAGCAAATTCCGTCCGGAAAACAGCGGCTGCCGGCGCAGGCGGGGAGCGGCAGTCGCACCTCGCAGCGGTTTCTTGGCCGGAAAAGTCCGGCGAAGCGCAGAGATTTGAGGCGCAATGGGCCCGTTGGCGTCCAGTTTGTTTATCGTAGGTCGGGATACGCTGCAGGCCGGCGCATGACCCCGGCTGCGCCGCGTCATATCCCGGTTCTCGGCCGCGAGGCGGTCGAGATGCTCAACCCCCGCGACGGCGGCATCTATGTCGACGCCACGTTCGGGGCCGGCGGCTATAGCCGCATGATCCTCAAGACCGATGGAACCCGCGTCATCGGCATCGATCGCGACCGGTCGGCGATTTCAGGCGGCTTCGATCTGGTCGACCAGGCCGACGGCCGGCTGATCCTGGTCGAGGACCGCTTCTCCAACCTCGCCGAGGTCTGCGCCGCACAGGGTGTTGGAACCGTCGACGGCGTCGTGATGGATGTCGGCGTCTCCTCGATGCAACTCGATCAAGCCGAGCGCGGCTTTTCGTTCCGGCTTGGCGGCCCGCTCGACATGCGGATGGGCCATGACGGCCCGACCGCGGCCGACGTGGTCGCGAAAGCCTCCGAGGCGGACCTCGCCAACATCATCTACATCTTCGGCGAAGAGCGCCACTCCCGCGCCGTCGCGCGCGCCATCGTCGCTGCGCGCAAGGAAGCGCCGATCACGACCACGCAAGGCCTGGCCGATATCGTCGGCCGGGTGGTTCGCTCCAAACCGAACGAGATTCATCCGGCGACGCGGACGTTCCAGGGCCTGCGGATCTTCGTCAACGCGGAACTCGACGAATTGCATCTGGCGCTGTCGGCGGCCGAACGCGTGCTGAAGCCGGGCGGCCGGCTCGCGGTGGTCTCGTTCCATTCGCTGGAAGACCGCATCGTCAAGAATTTCCTGATCGAGCGCGGCAAGGCGGCAGGTGGCTCGCGGCATCTTCCCGAAATCGCGCAGGCGGTGCCAAGCTTCCAGATCCTGACCAAGCGTCCCGTGACGCCCGGCGAAGCAGAGGTCTCGGCCAATCCGCGCGCGCGCTCGGCAAAACTGCGCGCCGCCGAACGCACGGCCGCGCCCGCGCATGCGGCGGGTGCGCTGCCGGCCTGGCCAACCATCGACAGCGTCATGAGGGGAGGCTGATCATGCGGATCATCCACCTCCTCGTGATCGGCATGCTGGTGTTCGCCGCCTCTTATGTCTACCGGATCAAGATGGAATCGACCTCGCGCACCGAACGCGTGCTGCGGCTCAATGCCGAAATCCGCGAACAGCGCGACGCCATCGCCAGCCTGCGGGCCGAATGGGCCAAGCTCGATGCGCCGCAGCGGCTGCAGGGCCTCGCCGACCGGCATTTGCCGCTGAAGCCGCTGGTCGCGATCCAATATGACCAGTTGAAGAACCTGCCCGAGCGCCCGCCGCGCCTGGTCAGGCCGGGCGAACCCGACCCGATCGGCGCGATGATCAACACCATCGAGGCGGCGACCGACGCCCAGTCGGTGACGGGTTCGATACCTGCGTCTGGAGATCAGCAATGACCGATCAGGCGCTCATCACGGCCAAGCCTGCAAGGCCCGCGGAACCCTGGCGGCAGCGGCTGATCCGCAGCCTGCTCTACGGGCGCAATGTCGATCGCGCGGCGAAGGCGCGGGCGCGCGTCGGATTTGCGGTACTGGCGTTCGCCGTGGTGTACGCCATTCTCGCCGGACGTCTCGTGATGTTTGCGATCGGCGCCGACAACCACAGTGCCGGCCGTACCGGCTCGCGCGACGCGATCGCCACCGCGCGGCCCGACATCGTCGATCGCAACGGCGCGATCCTGGCGACCGACGTCAAGGCGCCGAGTCTGTTCGGCGAACCCCGGCGCATCATCGACAAGGACGAGGCGATCGAGCTCTTGACCGCGACCTTGCCCGATCTCGACACCGGCGAAGTGCGCGACCGGCTGTCGTCGCGCAAGGGCTTTGTGTGGCTGAAGCGCGAGATCACGCCGAAGCAGCAAGTGGCGATCCATCGCCTCGGCATTCCCGGCATCGGCTTCCTGCGCGAGAACAAGCGGGTCTATCCCACCGGCGCCTCGGTCGCGCATCTGATCGGCCTGGTCAATATCGACAACCAGGGCATCGCCGGGATGGAGAAATGGCTCGACAATAATGGCCTGGCCGATCTGCACCGCGCGGGCTTTGCCACCGACCGGCTGCAGAAGCCGGTGGAATTGTCGGTCGACCTGCGCGTCGAACATGCGCTGCGTGACGAACTGATGAAGGCCAAGGAGAAGTTCAAGGCCAAGGCCGCCTCCGGCCTCGTCTCCAATGTCAGGACCGGCGAGATCGTGGCGCTGGTGTCGTTGCCGGACTTCGATCCGAACAATCCGAAAGAGGCGCACGACCCCGACCGCATCAACCGCCTGACCACCGGCGTGTTCGAAATGGGCTCGACCTTCAAGACGCTGACGCTGGCGATGGCGCTGGATTCCGGCAAGGCCAACCTCAACACGCTGTATGATGCGCGCGGCGCGCTGCGTTACGGCAAGTTCGCGATCCACGACACCCATCCGCTCGGGCGCTCGATCACGCTGTCGGAGGTGTTCACGTTCTCCTCCAACGTCGGCGCGGCGCGGGTTGCGCTGGCGCAGGGCGTCGAGGCGCACAAGGCGTTCCTGAAGAAGGTCGGGCAGCTCGACCGGCTGCGCACCGAACTGCCGGAAAGCGCCTCGCCGATCGTGCCGAAGCGCTGGGGCGAACTCAACACCATCACTATCTCGTTCGGCCACGGCATCGCGGTGGCGCCGTTGCAGGCGGTGATGGGAATCAACGCGATGGTCAATGGCGGCCTGCTGATTCCGCCAACCTTGCTGAAGCGCTCGGAAGAGGAAGCCAAGGCCGTCGCCAAGCGGGTGATCAGGCCCGAGACGTCGGACAAGATCCGTTATCTGATGCGGCTCAACGCCGAGATCGGCACCGCCAAGAAGGCCGACGTGAAGGGCTACTATATCGGCGGCAAGACCGGCACCTCGGAAAAGGTCGTCAACGGGCGCTATTCCAAAAAGCAGGTGCTCAACTCGTTCACCGCCGTGATTCCAGCCGATAATCCGCAATATCAGCTCCTGGTCATGCTGGACGAGCCGAAGGCGCTGCCGGAGACGCATGGCTTCATCACGTCGGGCTGGAACGCGGTGCCGACCGGGGGCAAGGTGATTGCCCGCATCGGGCCGCTTTTGGGTATCGAACCGCGCTTCGATTTGCCGACGTCCGATCGCCTCATTCTTGCGGCATCGAAGACAACCCAGTAAGGCGTAGGATGACGCGCCTAGCTGCGCCGCGCCGGACCGGACGACCATGAGACTTCGCGACCTCTTCAGCAATGATGCCGCGATCGAGCCGCAGGCGGAAGCGGTCGAGATCAAGGGCCTCGCCGTGGACAGCCGCGCGGCAAAACCGGGCGATCTGTTCTTCGCGCTCGCCGGCAGCAAGACCGACGGCTCGCGCTTCATTGATGCGGCGATTGCCGCCGGCGCGGCCGCCATTGCCTGCGAGCACCCGCCGTCGGGCGAGCATCGCGTGCCGTTTGTATCGACCCCAAATCCGCGCCGCGCGCTGGCGCTGGCCGCGGCAAGGTTCTATCCGAAGCAACCACAGACGATCGCGGCCGTTACCGGCACGAGTGGAAAGACCTCGGTGGCCGCGTTTACGCGCCAGGTCTGGCAGCGGCTCGGCCATGTCTCCGCCAGCATCGGCACCATCGGTCTGGTGTCGCCGAAGCGCACCGTGTACGGCTCGCTGACGACGCCGGATCCGATCGCGCTGCATCGCCAGCTCGACGAAATCGCGAATGAAGGCGTCACGCATCTTGCCTTCGAGGCGTCGTCGCACGGCCTCGACCAGTACCGGCTCGACGGCGTGCGCATCGCGGCCGGCGGCTTTACCAATCTGACGCGCGATCACATGGATTACCATCCCGATGTCGCGCATTACCTCGCCGCCAAGCTGCGGCTGTTCCGCGATCTCGTGGTGGCCGATGGCGCGGCGGTGATCTCGGCCGATCATGATTGTTCGCAACAGGTGATCGAGGCCGCGCGCGGGCGAAAGCTGCGGATCATCGCCGTCGGTCGCAACGCGGATGGTGCGGCCGAGGGCATTCGCCTCGTTGAAGCGGTGGTCGAGGGCTTTGCGCAACGGCTCACGCTGGAGCATCGCGGGCGCAAGCACCTGATCAAGCTGCCGCTGGTCGGCGAATTCCAGATCGAGAACGCGCTGGTGGCCGCGGGGCTCGCGATCGGCACCGGCAGCGACGCCGATGCGGTGCTGGCCAGCCTCGAACATCTCGAAGGCGCCAAAGGGCGTCTGGAACAAGTCGGCGAACATCAGGGCGCGCCGATCTTCGTCGACTACGCGCACAAGCCGGATGCGCTGGCGAAAGCGCTGCAGGCGTTGCGGCCATATGCGAAGCGCAAACTGGTGGTCGTGTTCGGCTGCGGGGGCGACCGCGATGCGGGCAAGCGCCCCCTGATGGGCGCGATTGCTGTCGAAAACGCCGATCATGTCATCATCACCGACGACAATCCGCGCAGCGAGAATCCGGCAGCCATTCGTGCCGCTATCATGGCCGCCGCTGGCGGCGCGGAGGAGATCGGCGATCGCGCGAAGGCCATCAAGGCCGGCATTGCCGGGCTGCAACGCGGCGATGCGCTATTGATCGCCGGCAAGGGCCATGAGACCGGCCAGATCGTCGGCGACAAGACGTTGCCGTTCAGCGATCACGACGCGGTGGCGGCCGCACTCGCGGAGAGGACGACATGAGCGCTGCGCCGTTGTGGACGATAGCCGAAATCGCAAAGGCGCTGGGGCTCTCCGGAACATTTCCGGATACGGCGGTCGATTTCGTCACGCAGGACAGCCGCCTGGTCAAACCCGGATGTCTGTTCGTGGCATTGAGCGGCACGCCGAGCGGCGGTTTCATCTCCAGTTTCGCCAGCGCGCGTGACGGCTGGGAATTCGCCGACAAGGCGGAAGCCGCCGGTGCGGTGGCGATGATCGTCCCGCATAAAATTGACGGCGTCAGCGTTCCCCAACTGATCGTCAAGGATACGCTGATCGATGGTCTGTGGGGCCTCGCGCGCGCCGCGCGGGCGCGGTTCAAGGGGCCGGTGATCGGTCTCACCGGCAGCGCCGGCAAGACCAGCACCAAGGAATTTCTCGCCGCGTATCCTGCCGCCTATGCCAGCCCGAGCAGCTTCAATAATTTCTGGGGCGTGCCGCTGACGCTGTGCAATGCCAGCCCAGGCGCGTCGTTGTGGGTGGTGGAAATGGGCATGAACCAGACCGGCGAGATCGCGCGGCTCAGCGAGTTGACGCGACCGACCGTGGCGCTGGTGGTGAATGTCCAGCCGGTGCATCTGGAAAAACTCGGCAGCCTGGAAGCGATCCGGCGCGAGAAGGTGAGCATCGCGCAGGGGCTTCCCAGGGATGGCGTGCTGGTGCTGCCTGTTGATGTCGAGGCGCCGGAATGGAACGGCAAGCTCGTGCGTTTCGGTGGCACTTCCGAGGTGCGGGAATTGAATCATACATCGCATGGCGAAAGCTGGGAAGTATCGGCGCAGGTCGGCGGCAGGCAAGTCGCGTTCGACCTGACGCCGGGCGCCCCGCATCGCCTGCAGAACGCACTCGCCGCGCTGGCGTCGATCCATGCGGCTGATCTCGATGAATTGGCGCTGGCGCAACAGCTCGGCAAGGTCGGCATCATGACCGGCCGCGGCGTCGAGCAGACCGTTGGTGGCGTGACCGTGATCGACGACAGTTTCAACGGCAACCCGGCCAGCATGGTCGCCGCCATCGACAGCCTGAAGGCGCGGCCGGTCACATCGGGCCGGCGCATCGCCATCATGGGCGACATGCTGGAGCTCGGCGCCGATGCGCCGGCCTATCATGTCAGGCTTGCCGGGGACCTGCCCGGGATCGATGGCGTCTATTGCGTGGGCCCGCTGATGCGCCATCTCTACGACCTGCTGCCGGCCGATCGCGCGCTTGGCTGGCACGAAGACCCCGCCACGCTGGAGCCGCAGAAAGTCGCCGCATTGTTGCAAAGTGGTGACGTGGTGGTGGTCAAAGGCAGCAAAAAGATGTTCTGGATCAACAAGTTTGTGCCCAAGCTGCTGGCCGCCCTACAGGCAAAAGCGTAAACTGACCGGGTCGACCCCGCTCGTGATTGCCGCGGTGATTCGCCGACGCACCGCCGCGATCATGACCAGGATTTGCTTGGTTCGAGGATGAAAACGATTGTCAACGCACCGCCAATGCGCTTACCCGGCAAGACGGCGCAAGCAAGCCGCGCAATAGGGCATATTGAATGTTTTACTGGCTGATCGAGCTTTCCAATACCGTCCCCGGTTTCGCCTTTCTGCGTGGCCTGCTGAACGTCTTCCGCTACATCACTTTCCGCACCGGCGGCGCCATGGTGACGGGCGCGCTGTTCGTGTTCCTGTTCGGGCCCTGGATCATCGATAATCTGCGGCTGCGGCAGGGCAAGGGCCAGCCGATCCGCACCGACGGCCCGGCGTCGCACATCGTCGCCAAGAAGGGCACGCCGACGATGGGCGGGCTGATGATCCTGTCCGGCCTCGTCGTCTCGACGCTGCTCTGGGCCAACCCGCTCAACCCCTATGTCTGGATCGTGCTCGCGGTCACGCTCGGCTTCGGCTTCGTCGGGTTCTATGACGATTATCTGAAAGTGACGAAACAGACCCATAGCGGTTTTGCCGGCAAGTTTCGTCTCGCCATCGAAGGCTTGATCGCGCTGATCGCGTGTTACGCGCTGGTGCGGCTCGGGCGGGACGTGACCTCCACCTCGCTCGCCATTCCCTTCGTCAAGGACATGGTGATCAATTTTGGCTGGTTCTTCGTGATCTTCGGCGCCTTTGTCATCGTCGGCGCCGGCAACGCGGTCAACCTCACCGACGGTCTCGACGGCCTTGCGATCGTGCCGGTGATGATCGCGGCCGCAAGCTTTGGCATGATCGCCTACCTCACCGGCAACGCCGTGTTCTCCGACTACCTGCAGATCCGATACGTCGCCGGTACCGGTGAACTCGCGGTGCTGTGCGGCGCGGTGCTCGGCGCCGGATTGGGGTTCCTCTGGTTCAACGCGCCGCCGGCGTCGATCTTCATGGGCGACACCGGCTCGCTCGCGCTCGGCGGCATGCTCGGCGCCACGGCCGTCGCGGTCAAACACGAGATCGTGCTGGCCGTGATCGGCGGCCTGTTCGTGCTGGAGGCTGTGTCCGTCATCGTACAGGTGGTGTCGTTCAAGCTGACCGGCAAACGCGTATTCCGGATGGCGCCGCTGCATCATCATTTCGAACAGAAGGGCTGGACCGAACCGCAAATCGTGATCCGGTTCTGGATCATCTCGGTGATGCTGGCGCTGGCCGGCCTCTCCACGCTGAAGCTGCGGTGAGTATGTTGATTTCCTATCATGGTCATTCCGGAAACCGCGCAGCGGTTATCCGGAATCTCGAGATTCCGGGTTCGATGCTGACGCATCGCCCCGGAATGACGGGCTAAGTCATGATCCCCGTCACTTCCTTCGCGGGCAAGACTGTCGCCGTCTTCGGGCTCGGTGGTTCCGGGCTCGCGAGCTGCCACGCGCTGAAGGCGGGCGGCGCCGAAGTCATTGCCGCTGACGACAGCGCCGACAACGTCGCCAAGGCGGCGGAAGCCGGCTTCATCACGGCTGATCTGCGCAACGTCTCCTGGGATCATTTCGCGGCGCTGATCCTGACACCGGGCGCACCGTTGACCCATCCGGCGCCGCACTGGTCGGTGCTGATGGCGCGGCAGGCCGGCGTCGAGGTGATCGGCGACATCGAACTGTTCTGCCGCGAGCGCCGCCGTCACGCTCCCGACGCGCCGTTCGTCGCCATCACCGGCACCAACGGCAAATCGACCACCACGGCATTGATTGCGCATCTGACGAAGGTCGCCGGTTACGATACCCAGATGGGCGGCAATATCGGCACCGCGATCCTGTCGCTGGAGCCGCCGCGGATGGGGCGCGTGCATGTGATCGAGATGTCGTCCTACCAGATCGATCTGGCGCCGTCGCTCGATCCGTCGGTCGGCATCCTGCTCAATGTCAGCGAGGACCATATCGACCGGCACGGCACCATCGAGCACTACGCCGCGGTGAAGGCGCGGCTGGTCGCCGGCGTGCAGCCGCAGGGCACCTCCATCGTCGGCGTCGACGACGGCTGGTGCCGCAACATTGCCGACCGGCTCGATCAGGCCGGCAAGCGCGTGGTGCGCATCTCCGTGAAAAACCCGCTGCCCGACGGCGTCTATGTCGAGCGCGAAACCATCGTCCGCGCCTCCGGCGGCGCGCGCAGCGAGATCGCACGGCTCGGCGGCATCGGCTCATTGCGCGGCCTGCACAATGCGCAGAATGCGGCGTGCGCCTCGGCCTGCGCGCTGGCGATGGGGATTTCAACCGACATCCTGCAGAACGGCCTGCGCAGTTTTCCAGGGCTCGCGCACCGCATGGAACAGGTCGGCCGCCGCGGCAATGTGCTGTTCGTCAACGATTCCAAGGGCACCAACGCGGATGCCGCGGCCCACGCGCTGTCGTCCTTCGGCGATATCTTCTGGATCGCCGGTGGAAAACCGAAACTCGGCGGCATCACCTCTCTCACCGAATATTTCCCGCGCATCCGCAAAGCCTATCTGATCGGCGAAGCCGCGCCGGAATTTGCCGGCACGCTGGGCGAGCGAGTGCCGCACGAGATATCGCAGACGCTCGATGTCGCCGTCGCCAATGCCGCGCGCGACGCGGAAGCTTCAGGCCTTGCCGACGCGATCGTGCTGCTGTCGCCGGCCTGTGCGTCGTTCGACCAGTACCGCAATTTCGAAATCCGCGGTACGAAGTTCCGCGATCTCGTCACCGCGATGCCGGGTGTGAAGCCGGTGGTGTGAGGGTAGCACGGACGGGCAGAGCCGCGCTCCACCCATCCCGGAGCAGACACCGCGTCTCTGTCCTCGCAGCAAGCGCGATCCATGCCGCAGCCCAGACCGGGCATTCCGGATATCGCTTTTCCACGCTCGATCCTTCATGTAGCTTGGCAAGAGAGAAGGGAGCGGCTGATGAAGTGCCCGGGAACCTTTGTGACACCTGACTGCGAACCACATTTCGGCGAGCGCGTGCGCGCGGCGGCGGTTCGCTCCGGCCAGAGGACACAATAACCCGGCAGGGAGCATAACAGTGACGTTCCGTGTACCGCTGTTCTTCGTCAGTTTGTTTGGGATGTTGATGCGATCGGGCTGGTTGAGCGGACTGGCCGCCTTTCTGGTCGCCGCCGGCGTCGCCCTGGCGCCAGCCGCCGCGCAGAAGATCGATATCGCGGCTGCGCAGAAGCGTTTTCTGGAGCTCTATGCCGCCGGCAACTATTCCGGCGCCCTTGCCGAAGCGCAGTCAACCGAGGCCGCCGCCAGGCGCGCCGGCACGAACAACATCACTTACATTCTCGCACTCAACGACCTTGCCCGTGCCCATCAGGAGTTAGGCCATTACGCCGCCGCCGCCGCCATGTTCAAGCGGGTGGTCGATGCCCTGCAAAAGAATGTTCCGCCGTTCGACCCGCGCACCGGGCAGGCTCTCGCCAACCTTGCCACGGTTTATCTGCTGCAAGGCAACAGCGGCGAGGCCGAGAGGCTGTACCAACGGGCTCTCGATATCGCGACAAGATCGCTCGGATCGAATGACCCCGCCGTGGTCAAGTTGATCGGCAATCTTGGAGATGTCTACACGAGCCAGGCGCGTTATGCGGAGGCGGAGGCGCAGTACCACCGTGCGCTCGATATGGCGGAGAAGGTCAGTGGGCCCGATAGTCTGCAGGTTGCGCTGATCCTGAACAATCTGACCAAGATCTACGAGGACCAGAGCCGTTTCGCCGAGGTCGAGAAAGCCAGCAAGCGGGCGCTCGCGATTCGCGAGCAGGCGCTTGGTCCAAATCATCCCGATGTGGCCGCAAGTCTCAACAATTTGGCGCATGTCTACGAGCGGATGGGCCGCTATGCCGAGGCGGACAGCCTGTTCCGGCGCGCCATCGAGATTTGGGAGAAATCCCTGGGCCCGAACCATCCGCGCCTTGCTACCTCGCTGCTCAACCTTGCCAGCGTGTATGCGGACGAAGGTCGGCTCGACGAGGCCGAAGCCCTGTACAAGCGCTCTCTCGTCATCCGGGAAGCGGCGTTCGGCTCCGACAATATCCAGGTGGCCACCGTTCTCAACAATCTCGCTGCGATATATGAATCCCAGGAGCGCTATGAGGACGTGGAAAAATTCGCCAAGAAGGCGCTCGCCGTTGTCGAGAGGTCCCTCGGCAAGGAAAATCCCGACACCGCGAAAGTGCTGCGCAAGCTCGGCGTCGCCTACGACGGACAGCGCCGCTACGCCGAGGCGGAAATGCAGTTCAATCGGGCGCTCGCCATCTTCACGAAGGCATTCGGACCGAGTCACCGTTTCGTTGCCACGGTTCTGATCAGCCAAGGCCACCTGTTCGAGCACCAAGGCCGCTATGCGGAGGCTGAACAGGCCTACAAGCGCGCTCTCACGATCAACGAGGCAGCGCGCGGGGTGAACCATCCGGACGTTGCGAGGGGACTCAACGATCTCGCTCTGTTGAGCATCTCCCGCGACAACCCTGACGATGCGGTTGCCTATTCTCGCAAGGCAACCGCAGCCGTCCTGGCGCAAGCCGATGGCGATGTATCGGCGGGAAGGTTGTCGAGCGCCGGCGCGGACGGCTTGATCGAGCAGCGCAGCAGCATTTTTGTGACGCATGTGGCCGGCCTCGCGGCGGCTGCGCGTGCCGGAAGCGGTTCCGCGCGGGCGCTCGGCCAGGAGGCGTTCGAAGTGGCGCAGTGGGCCATTCAATCGTCGGTCGGCGCGGCCCTCCAGCAGCTTGGGCCCCGGTTTGCGGCGGGCAATGATGCGCTGGCCGCGCTCGTGCGTACGAACCAGGATCTCTCCGCCAATTTGCGTGATCGCAACAAGGCACTGGTCGGGGCGCTGTCGAACCCGGATGGGCAGTCAAACAGGAGCAAGGTCGACGAAATCCGCAAGCAAATCGTCGATACCGAAAGCAAGCTGGCGGCCAACTCGGCACAGTTGCAGGAGCAGTTTCCCGAATTCGCCAAGCTGGCCACCCCAAAGCCGTTGCAGATCGACGACGCACAGAAGTTGCTGGGGCCGGACGAGGCGCTGGTCCTCCTTCTGACCGCCGACAACAAGAGCTATGTTTTTGCCCTGACGGCCAATGATTTCGACTGGCATACGATTCCCGTCGGCGGAGGCGATCTTGCCACTGAGATCGAGAAGTTCCGCAAGGGACTGGACGTCGACCGGCTTCAGCCGTTCGATCTCGACCTCGCGTACCGATTGTTTGAGCAACTGATCGGTCCGGTCGACGGGCTTGTCAAAAACAAGCGCCACCTGCTTGTCGTATCATCGGGGGTGTTGACGGCCCTGCCGTTTCACCTGCTGGTGACGGAAAAACCCGCCAAAGCGCCGCCACAGCCCGATAGCAAAGCACCCGAGCAGGATGCGGCCGCGTATCGCGACGCTGCATGGCTGATCAAGCGTCAAGCGCTCACCGTTCTGCCCTCGGTCGCAAGCTTGCGGACGCTGCGGTCGTTCGTTCGCAGAGACGTGAACCCGAAGCCGATGATCGGATTTGGCGACCCGGTATTCAGCCAGGACCCCGCGCCGGGAAACAACAAGGACGCCGCCCAGACGCGAGGAGGCGCCCGATCCTACACCGATTATTGGCGCGGCGCCGGTCTTGATCGCTCGATGCTTGCTTCTGCGCCACGTCTTCCAGACACCGCAGATGAACTCAAGGCGGTGGCATTGGACGTTGGCGCGGCCGCCTCTGACATTCATCTCCGGCGTGACGCGAGCGTGACGACCGTGAAGCACGCGTCGCTCGAGAATTTTCGTATCGTCTATTTTGCGACGCACGGTCTTGTCGCCGGCGATGTCAAAGGGCTCGCCGAACCGGCCCTGCTGCTAACTCTGCCGGCTAACCCGACCCCGGACGATAACGGCCTGTTGACAGCGAGCGAGGCCGCACAACTCAAGCTCAATGCCGACTGGGTTGTGCTTTCGGCATGCAACACCGCGGCGGGCGAAAGGCCGGGCGCGCCGGCGCTTTCCGGCCTCGCCCGGGCATTCTTCTATGCGGGAGCGCGGGCCCTTCTGGTGTCGCACTGGCCCGTCGCCACCGAAGCGGCAACGCGTTTGGCCACCTCGACGTTTGCAACGCTCAGAGACGAGCCGACGCTTGGACGCGCTGAAGCCTTGCGGCGCGCCATGCTTGCCTACCTCGGCGATCCGTCGTCGCCGAAAAATGCCCACCCTGCGTATTGGGGGCCGTTCTCGCTGGTTGGGGAGGGCGCCAAGCGATAGGACGAAGGCATGCCTGATACGCCACGCGCCGTGTTCAGAAGTCGAAGCCCAATCCCACCCGAACGGTATGGAAGGATTCGCGCAGGTCGATGGTCGCGCTGCTGGACGGTGCGCTACAGCCGGTCGGCGCGGCGCAAACGGTGTTCACCGCGACGGTCTTGGTATAGCTGCCATAGTCGGTATAGCGGTATTCCAGCCTTGCTTTCCATCGCCCCCAGAGAGCGGTTTCGACGCCCGCACCGACCGTTCCACCGACCCGTGTGTCGGACCAACTTGCCGAGGCCGTCGCTGTGCTGCCGGCGGTCAAGATCGGGATAGGGGTGCCGGCGAACGTGTAGAGTTGGCCCTGGAACGCAAACGAACCGCTTATTTGCCCGATCGCGACGCCGGCGGTGCCATAGACCAGTGTATCGGGAGTCACCAGCCATCCGTAACGAAGGCGAAGCGAACTGTCCCAGGTTTGCTTGACCGAGCCGTACTTGTTGTCAGTCCGATAGTTGGCGCAGCCGGCGTCGAAACAGACGAAAGGCATCGACACCAGGGCAGAGTTCTCGGCCCGCTTCCACGACCAATCGCCTTCAACGCCAAACACGGTGTTTCCGAATTGCCAGCGGTATCCCACGAAGGGGCCGACCGTGTAGCTCAGCGGATGGCCGCGAAACGCGAAGTCCGATTCGAAGCAGCTCACGCCAAACGGAAAAGCGGCAGGGCAAACATAGGCGCCCGGCTCGACGAAGTTATTGTTGACCGAGCTGGTGCCATTGGACCCGCCGACCTGCCCGCCGGACCAATTGCTCTTCGCGGTTTGCGGCTCCGCCCTTTTCGGCGCGGCTTCCTTCCTCGATTTCTGAGTGGAGACAGGCAGGTCCGCTGCAAAGGCCGGCGCCACTGCCGCAATCGCCAATACGGAAATGATTGCTGATGAGAGGAATCCCCTCATGGTCTCACCCCATCGATCGGTCATCGAGTATGGCATGAGTCTTAAGCCCGAACCTCGAGGACTCTCAAGCCCGAATCGCCAGAACCGCCACCCAAGAGATGGGAACCTCGTATTCCCAGACCTTTTTTCAAAGCAGTGTCTCCGCTGGGCCACACCCGGGGGCGAGCCACGCCGAAGCGCGATGCCGATGCCGCCTATTTCGGCGGCAAGCTGCCGGCCGACCGGACAGAGTGCTCGGTGCGCCTTCCCTGCGCGAGCCTCGACATCAGGATGCGTCGCGCGGAGCTCCACTCATCCGTGCGATCATTCCTTGCGCTTCGCATTCCGGCTGGCGCGCACCGGCTTGAACAAATCCAGGTCGATCGCCTGGCCCATCGCCAGATAGCCGGTGCGGTTCGGATGCAGCTTGTCGCCGGCGCTTCCCGTCGTGCTGTCGGGAACGAATTCTGCCTTGAGGCTTCCCGTCTGCGGATCGAGCGTTGCCTGATCGAAATCGATCACGCCGTCGAACGTGCCCGAGGCGCGGATGAAATCGTTCAGCGCTTTCCGTTTGGCGTCCTGCTCGGGAAAACCATGCGCGGCGCTGGTACTTCCCAATGCCGTCGTCACGGTGGCGCCGATCACGCGAATCTGCGGCCATTTCGCGCGCAGCCGCGCGACGCCGTCCTTCATGGCCGCGATGACCTTGTCGGTTTCGGCGTTGCCGTTCTTGCTGAAATCGTTGATGCCTTCGAGCCAGATCACGCTGGAGATGCCGGAGAGCGACAGCACGTCGCGCTCGAGCCTCTGGCCTGAAGCGGGGCCGCCGGGAAACGGTTTGTCGGGGCCGTATTCGGCAGGGCCCGCGATCTGGTTGCCGCCGATGCCGCCGTTCACGACCGCGACCTTGTTGCCATGGATCGCTTTCAGGCGCCGCGACAGCACGTTGGGCCAGCGGTCGTCGCCGTTCATGGTCGACGCCGTACCGTCGGTGATGGAATCGCCGAACGCCATGATGGCGAAGGCATCGCTGGGCGCGGTCATCTCGATCGCATCGAGGAAGAACCAAGAGGCAGTCGTGTACGGGAATGCGGCCTCGTCCTCCGACGTCCCCTTGGATCCCGCGCCGGGCGCGGTGACGTAAGATGTGGTCAGCGCCTTGGCGTGCCAGGTCATCGGGCCGCTTTCGCCGGCGATGTGAAAGCTCACCGCGAGGCGGCGGCCGGCGAGGCTGTCGGACTGCCCTGCGAACGGCAGCGTGACAGGGTCGCTCCAGACTGAATCGCCGGGTGGGACGGTGACGGACATCTTGCCACCAAACGTCACCAGGCGATTGGAGCCGCGGAGCAGCGCCGCGCTGCCCAGTTGCAGGCCGGCACAAACGCCGTCGAACGTCACGGGCCTGGTGCCGAAAGCATTGCTGAGCCTGATGCGGGCCTGGCGGCCCCACAGATCGGGCCGCACGATCAGGCGAAAGGTCTGGTCCCGCGCGCCCACTGCGGGGTCGGGAAAGGCAAATCTCTGGTCGGGCTGGGCGGAGGGGTTGCCGACGGGATAGGGGCCCTGGACCGAGCCGGTCCATGACACCACCCAGTTCTCATTATCCCTGGCGGATGCGTTCTGATGCGATGCGACCAACAGCGATGCCACGACGAGCCATTTGAAAGACCGCATGGTTCCTCCCAAGCCTTGTGATTTTGCAGCTTACCCTAGAGCCAACGGCGCAATTGGTGAAACCGAAAATTTGACCGAGCCCATTAACCCCTTGGAAACCATCCTCGGCCACCAATGAACGTTATCTCTGCCATTTGGGGACGCCCATGCTTGCCCGTGACCAACGCACCCCGTTCTCCGAATGGTGGTGGACCGTGGATAAATTGTTGCTCGCGGCGATCCTTGCGCTGGTGCTGGGCGGCGTCATCCTGTCGCTGGCGGCAAGTCCCCCGGTGGCAACGCGGATCGGGCTCGATCCCTTCCACTTCTTCAACCGGCACGTGATGTTCCTGCTGCCGTCCTTCATCGTCTTGATCGGGGTATCCTTCATGTCCCCGAAAAATATCCGCCGCACCGCGCTGCTGGTGTTCGCGGTCTCGATCGTGCTGATCGTGGCGACGCTGATGTTCGGCGCCGAGGTCAAGGGATCGCGGCGCTGGATCACGCTGCTCGGCGTCAACATCCAGGCGTCCGAATCCGCAAAGCCCGCTTTCGTCGTCATCGCGGCGTGGCTGTTTGCGGAATCGACCAAGCGCCCGGAAATGCCGGCGACGTCGATGGCGATGGTGCTGCTGTTGTTGCTGGTATCGCTGCTGGTGATGGAGCCGGATTTCGGCCAGACCATGCTGATCCTGATGGTGTGGGGCGCGCTGTTCTTCATCGCGGGCATGCGGATGATCTGGGTCGCCGGTCTCGCGGGGGCGGCTGCCGCCGGATTGTTCGGCGCGTATTTGCTGGTGCCGCACGTGGCGGGCCGCATCAAACGCTTCATGAACCCCGGCTCGGGCGACACGTTCCAGGTCGACATGGCGATGGAGGCGTTCTGGAACGGCGGCTGGTTCGGGCTCGGGCCCGGCGAAGGCATCGCCAAGCGCAGCCTGCCGGACAGCCATACCGATTTTGTGTTCGCGGTGGCGGCGGAGGAATTCGGCATCATCCTGTGCCTGGCGCTGGTGGCACTGTTCGCCTTTGTCGTGATCCGCACCTTGCTGCGTGCCTATGCCAGCGAAGACATGTTCTCGCGCTTTGCCGCGTCCGGCCTCGCCATCCTGTTCGGCGTGCAGGCCGCGATCAACATGGCGGTCAATCTGCAATTGATCCCCGCCAAGGGCATGACGCTGCCGTTCATTTCCTATGGCGGCTCCTCGATCATCTCGCTGGCCTACGGCGTCGGCATGATGCTGGCGTTGACCCGGCAGCGACCGCGCACTGAAATCGAGTCCCAAAACAACGCCAACGCGGTACGCAGCTACGCGTGAGACGTGACTGGGGCCGCGCCGTCGGCTATTTGAAAAGCCATGAGTACTTCACCTCTCATTCTACTCGCGGCCGGCGGCACTGGCGGGCATTTGTTTCCGGCCGAAGCGCTCGGTGTCGAACTGATCAAGCGCGGTTTTCGCGTGCGGCTGGCGACCGACGCCCGCGCGGTGCGCTACAGCGGGCTGTTCTCCAAAGCCAATGACAATATCGACGTGGTGCCGAGCGAGACCGTGCGCGGCCGCAACCCGATCTCGCTGGCCCGCACCGCCATCATGCTCGGCCATGGTGGCCTCGTCGCGCTCAATCTGGTGCGACGGTTGAAGCCTGCCGCCGTGATCGGCTTCGGCGGCTATCCGACGCTGCCGCCGCTGCTGGCGGCGAGGTTGCTCGGCGTGCCCGGCCTCATTCACGACGCCAATGCGGTGCTCGGCCGCGCCAACCGGTTTCTGGCAGGCGGCGTCAACGCGATCGCGACCTCGCTGCCGGGCGTGCTCGACCGCGATCCGGCACTGGCCGGCAAGGCCACCACCGTCGGCACGCCGATGCGCCCCGCGATCCTGGCCGCTGCCGCGATACCATTTGCTTCGCCCGAGGAGAACGGGCCGCTGCGCCTGCTGGTGGTCGGCGGCAGCCAGGGCGCGCGCGTGATGAGCGACATCGTGCCGCCGGCGATCGAGCGCCTCGCGCCTGCCTTGTGGAGCCGGCTGATCCTGACCCAGCAAGTGCGCGAAGAAGACATGCCACGGGTTCGCGCGGTCTATGACCGGCTCAAGATCAACGCCGAACTCGCGCCATTCTTCACCGACTTGCCGGCGCGGCTGGCATCGAGTCATCTAGTGGTCTCGCGCTCCGGCGCCGGCACGGTGGCCGAACTCGCCGCGATCGGCCGGCCCTCGATCCTGGTGCCGCTGCCCGGTGCGATCGATCAGGACCAGTTCGCCAATGCCGGAGTGCTGGCCAATGTGGGCGGCGCGTTGCGCATCGCGCAGGCGGAGTTTACGCCGGATCGTCTGGCGGCCGAAATTTCCGCGTTGGCCGGCGCGCCTGAAAAACTGACGGCAATGGCGACCGCCGCGCGCGCGATGGGCAGGCTCGACGCTGCCGAGCGGCTCGCCGATCTGGTGGTGAAGGTCGCCGGAATCTGACGTCGCGCTTCAGTCCAACCGGACGTTCGCGACGAGGTAATCGAGGAACGCACGGACGCGCGCCGGGAGCTGGCCGCCGTGACCGACAAATACCGCGTGGATCGCCTCGAGGTCGCCGGGATTGAAGTTCTCCAATATCGGCATCAGTCGTCCGGCCTTGATCTCGTTCTCGACATGGAAACGCGTGAGCCGTGCGATGCCGGTTCCGGCGATGGCGAGTTGCTGCATGGCTTCGCCGTCGCTGATCAGCACGTTGCCGATGGGGGGCACGGTCATCATGCCGCCCTTGCCATCGAGAAAAGGCCAACCATCAAATTGCTTGGAAAAGCAGAACCCCAGCAGATTGTGCCTGGCAAGATCGGCCGGCGTTTGCGGCGTGCCGTTCTGCGCGAGATAGGCCGGCGATGCGAGCACCACCATGCGGCTTTCGCCGAGCTTGCGCGCCAGCAATCGCGATTCGCGCAGCGGCCCCACCCGGATCGCGACGTCGGCGCGCTCGTCCATCAGGTCGACGACGGTATCGGTGAGCGCGATATCGACGGAAATGCCAGGATGAGCCGCGAGAAATGCGGGGACCAGTGGCAACAGGCGATGCAGCCCGAATGGAACGCTGCTGTTGATCCGCAACCGACCTCGCGGGGCGGCGCCGATCGCGGCTTCGCGTTCCGCGCCATTGATGTCGTCGAGGATGCGGACCACGCGGTCGTAATAGGCGGCCCCCTCCGGCGTCAGTTGCAGCTTGCGGGTCGATCGATTGATCAGGCGGACACCCAGCCGCGCTTCAAGTCGCGCCACCAGCTTGCTCACCGCCGACGGCGTCATCCGGAAGGTTTTTGCCGCGGCCGAGAATCCGCCCAGCTCCACCACCCGGGCGAAAACCTCCATTTCGCCGGACCGATTCACCTCCAACCGTGTCATTGTGAATTCAATTCATAAATGATGTGCCTATTGGCAGTCTAATTCACGAATGTTGTCACGTCCACCTTGGTGGGGCCCGGCGCCGTGCCGGGAATTCCACTGGGGATCCTCTATGCCGCTCGCACTCTACGCGCTTACCGCCGGCGCTTTCGGAATTGGCGTCACTGAATTCGTGATCATGGGATTGCTGATCGAGGTCGGCGCCGATTTCGGTGTTTCGATCTCCGCCGCCGGACTGTTGATTTCCGGTTACGCGCTCGGCGTCGTCGTCGGCGCGCCGATCATGACCATCGCCACCGGAAAATGGCCGCGCAAAACCGTGCTGCTGGTGCTGATGGCTGTCTTCACGCTGGGCAACGCGGCGTGCGCGATTGCGCCGGACTATTGGAGCCTGATGGCGGCGCGCGTGCTGACTGCCTTTGCCCACGGCACATTCTTCGGGGTCGGTTCGGTGGTAGCCACGACCCTTGTTGCGCCCAACAAGAAAGCTTCCGCCATCGCCGTCATGTTCACCGGTCTGACGGTTGCCAATATTCTCGGCGTGCCTTTCGGTACATGGCTTGGTCAGGGCTATGGCTGGCGGTCGACCTTCGCCGCGGTCACGCTGGTTGGGCTGGTCGCATTTGCCATCATCGCGTTTTTTGTTCCAAAGGATAAAGCGCCACCCGTGGCCTCTAACCTTCGCAACGACCTTGCGGTGCTGGCCCGGCCGCAGGTGTTGATGGGGTTGCTGACGACGGTGCTGGGATGGGTCGGCGTCTTCGCGGTGTTTACCTACATCGCGCCGATCCTGATCCGTATTTCCGGCTTTTCCGACTCCGCGGTGTCGCCGATCCTGCTGGTCTTTGGTGGCGGTCTGGTGGTGGGTAATCTGCTGGGCGGACGGTTGGCCGATCGATGGTTGATCCCCGCGCTGCTTGGCAGTTTGTTGACGCTGTCGGCCGTGCTGTTGCTGATGACCTTCGCCGCGCACAACCAGATCGCAATCGTCATGTTCGTGGCCTTGCTCGGTGCGGCCGCGTTCGCCACCGTGCCGCCGTTGCAGATGTGGGTGCTGGAAAAAGCCGACGGCGCCGGCCAAAGCCTGGCTTCCAGTTTCAACATCGCCGCATTCAACCTCGGCAATGCGATCGGCGCCTGGCTTGGCGGTTTCGTCATCGACCATGGTCCGGGTCTTGGTGCTGTGCCGTGGGTCGCGGCACTGGTGCCGTTCGCCGCGGCCGCCGTCGCCGCCGTCGCGATCCATAGCGACCGGAGGCGCCGGCTCACGGTGGTCGCCGCGGAATAGTCGCGACGCGGCGGTGGCCGACGGCTTGCATGGCTGTTCTGCCGAAAGCCGGACGGAGCGATTGAACGGCAGGGCAGACTGGAGATACTCACGGTTTGACGGGCGACGGTCCAGCCTGACGTCTCGAGTCCTGCCGGTACGTTTTCATGACGCAATTCCTGCTGCCGCCGCTGATGCTGTATGCCGCCTGTGGACTTGCGCTTAGTCTGGCGGTGCACATCCTGTCGTTCTTTGGAATCCAGGTTGGCGGCAAGAACCTGTTCTTCGGGCTTCACATCGGCATTTTTCCACTCTGGATTCCGGTCGTGCTGATCTCCCAAAGAATGATCGGCAGTTCGTCGCGGAAGGATTTCTGGAAGGTGGCGCTTGCCGGATGCCCGCCCTGGATGAAGTACATGACCTACGGCTTCTTCATCTATGCCTTCATCAATTTTGCGATCTTCTTTATTCTCACGATGGTGCATCCGCCGGCCAAGGGCGGCGCGGAGCCGTCGGTGGAAGTGCTCCACGGTTTCTCCGGTCACTGGATGGCGTTCTATTCGGCCGGCCTGGCCATCCTGACCACGGCCTATTACCGCGGCCTCTCGAATTTGCAGCCCCGGTGCCGGTACGGTCATGAAATCGGCTGGAACGACAAGTTTTGTCCGAAATGCGGAACGGCCATCGATTCCGTGCTGGAGCGGCATTGAGGCAAATTTGTCTTGTCATATCCGGCGAAAGCGGGGCATCCAGTATCCGGCGCGGCTGATGTGAGCCGCGGCTTTTGCCAGATGCCGCGGTTGCGGACGATGAGGTCAGGGAACGAAAAATGAGACTGCCGCGCGAGATCGGGCCCATCCACTTCGTCGGGATCGGCGGCATCGGCATGAGCGGCATCGCCGAGGTGTTGTGCAATCTGGGTTATACCGTGCAGGGGTCGGACGCCTCCGAAAGCGGCAACGTCACGCGGCTGCGCGACAAGGGCGTCACCGTCTCGGTCGGTCACAAGGCCGAGAACGTCGCCGGCGCCGACGTGGTCGTGGTCTCGACCGCGATCAAGCGCGACAACCCCGAATTGATGGCGGCGCGCGCCCAGCGCATCCCCGTGGTGCGCCGCGCCGAGATGCTGGCCGAACTGATGCGGCTGAAAAGCTGCGTCGCGATCGCCGGCACCCATGGCAAGACCACGACGACGACGATGGTCGCAACGCTGCTGGACGCCGGCGACCTCGATCCGACCGTGATCAATGGCGGCATCATCAATGCCTATGGCTCCAACGCCCGGCTCGGGGCCGGCGAGTGGATGGTGGTCGAAGCCGACGAGAGCGACGGCACGTTTTTGAAGCTGCCGACCGACGTTGCGATCGTGACCAATGTCGATCCCGAACATCTCGATCATTTCAAGACGTTCGAAGCAGTGCAGGATGCATTCCGCAGTTTCGTCGAGAACGTGCCGTTCTATGGTTTTGCGGTCATGTGCACCGATCATCCCGTGGTGCAGGCCATGGTCGGCAAGATCGAGGATCGCCGCATCATCACCTATGGTGAAAATCCGCAGGCCGATGTGAGGCTGGTCGACCTCACGCCGATGGGCGGCGGCTCGAAATTCAAAATCGTGTTCCGCAACCGCAAGACCGGCGCCACGCACGAGATTTCCGACATCATGCTGCCGATGCCGGGACGCCACAATGCATCGAACGCGACGGCGGCGATCGCGGTGGCCCATGAGCTCGGCATTTCCGACGAGGCGATCCGCAAGGCGATGTCGGGCTTCGGCGGCGTGAAGCGCCGCTTCACCAAGACCGGCGAATGGAACGGCGTCACCATCATCGACGATTATGGCCATCACCCCGTCGAGATCGCGGCCGTCCTGAAGGCGGCGCGTGAATCCACCAACGGCAAGATCGTCGCCGTGGTGCAGCCGCATCGCTTCACCCGGCTGAGTCAGCTGTTCGAGGAATTTTGTACCTGCTTCAACGACGCCGACGCGGTGGTGGTCGCCGAAGTCTATCCGGCCGGCGAGGCGCCGATCGAAGGCATCGACCGCGATCATTTCGTGCTCGGCCTGCGCGCGCACGGCCATCGCGAGGTGATTCCGCTGCAAAACGCGTCCGAGCTTGCGAAGGTGGTGCACGGCATCGCCGGGAAGGGCGACTACGTCGTCTGCCTCGGCGCCGGCAACATCACGCAATGGGCCTACGCACTGCCCGGCGAATTGAAGGCGCTGGGATGAGGATGATTACTCTCGCTGCTTTCAAGATCGTCCTCAGCCACGTGCGCCGGCGTATGCCGCCACCCCTCTCCCTAACCCTCCCCCGCAAGGGGGGAGGGAACCCGTGGGCCGGTGCCTCCCTAACTCGTGCCTCAAACTTCAGGTGCTGCTGTGAGCCGCGTGAGGCGGGCACACTCGTTAGACTCCCTCCCCCCTTGCGGGGGAGGGTTGGGGAGAGGGGTAAGCCCCGGGCGCTGGCGCAAATCGTAGCGCGACGCGCTGTCAAACGCAGGTCGATTGGCGCGGCATGACCTTCCCCGACATCACCTCGGACCTCAAGGCCGCGATGCCGGAGCTGCGCGGGCGGCTCTTGGCGAACCAGTCGCTGGCCGAACTGACCTGGTTTCGCGTCGGCGGTCCGGCGCAGGTATTGTTCACGCCGTCGGATGAAGACGATCTGGCTTACTTCCTGAAGAACCTGCCGAAGCAATGGCCGGTCTATGTGGTCGGCGTCGGCTCCAATCTGATCGTGCGCGATGGTGGCATGCCCGGCGTCGTGATCCGGCTGTCGCCGCGCGCGTTCGGCGAGACACGTGCCGAAGGCGACATCGTCAGCGCCGGCACCGCCGCGCTCGACAAGCGCGTGGCCGAAACCGCGGCATCGGCCAATATCGGCGGCATGGAATTCTTCTTCGGTATTCCCGGCACGATCGGCGGCGCGCTGCGCATGAACGCCGGCGCCAATGGCAGCGAGACCAAGGACGTGCTGGTCGAGGCCACCGGCATCGACCGCGACGGCACGAAGCATGTTTTCACCAATGCCGACATGAAGTTCGTCTACCGCAACAGCGGCGTCGATCCCTCGATCATCTTCACCTCGGCGCGTTTCCGCGGCGTCATGGCGACCCCCGAAGCAATTCGGGCGCGGATGGACGAAGTGCAGACCCATCGCGAGACCGCGCAGCCGATCCGCGAAAAGACGGGCGGATCGACCTTCAAGAATCCGCCCGGCAACAGCGCCTGGAAACTGGTCGACGCCGCCGGCTGCCGTGGCCTGCGCGTCGGCGGCGCGCAGGTGTCGGAAATGCACTGCAACTTCCTCATCAATACCGGCAATGCGACCGGGCATGATATTGAAACGCTGGGCGAAACCGTCCGCGCGCGGGTTAAGGAAAATTCCGGAATCGAGTTACACTGGGAAATCAAGCGGATCGGAATTCCGATTTAGTTGTCATTCCGGGGTGGTGCGTTGGCACCAGAGCCGGAATCTCGAGATTCCGGGCTCGATGCTTCGCATCGCCCCGGAATGACGAAGGAGCAGGGCAGGACTGATGCGGATTACCATTCTCTTCGGCGGCACCAACAAGGAGCGGCTGGTTTCGGTGGCGAGCGCGCAGGCGCTGCACCGCGCCTTGCCGGAGGCGGATCTGTGGTTCTGGCACGCCGCCGACACCGTGCATGAGGTGAAGTCGGAAGCCCTGCTCAATCACCAGCGGCCGTTCGAAGCCGAATTCGAGCCGGGCAATCGCGGCATCGCGCTGGCAGCCGCGCTCGACAAGGCCAAGGCGGAAGATCGCGTGCTGGTGCTCGGCCTGCACGGCGGCAGGGCGGAGAATGGCGAACTGCAGGCGATGTGCGAAATGCGCGGCGTTGCCTTCACCGGGTCCGGCTCGGCGTCCTCCAATCTTGCCTTCGACAAGACCGCGGCCAAGCGCTTTGTGGCGATCGCGGGCGTGACGACGCCGGAAGGCATCGCGCTGAACGAGATCGACGCCGCGTTTGCCGAATACGGCAGGTTGATTGCGAAACCGGCGCGGGACGGATCGAGCTACGGCCTGATCTTCGTCAATGCCAAGCAGGACCTCGTCGCGGTCCGCAACGCCGCCAGAGAGGAAGAATATCTGATCGAGCCGTTCGTCGCCGGCACCGAAGCGACCTGCGGCGTGCTGGAGCGCTCCGACGGCACCATCATGCCGCTGCCGCCGGTCGAGATCATTCCGGGCGAGGGTGCGTTCGACTACACGGCCAAGTACCTGCTCAAATCGACCCAGGAGATCTGCCCGGGCCGGTTTTCGCCCGAGATCACAGCCGCCTTGATGGACCAGGCGCACCGCGCGCACCGGGCGCTGTCGTGCAGCGGCTATTCCCGGACCGATTTCATCGTCTCGCCCAAGGGGCTGGTCTATCTCGAAACCAACACCCTGCCGGGCCTGACCGCGGCCTCGCTGTATCCGAAGGCACTCAAGGCCCAGGGAATCGATTTTGCGGACTTCCTGCGCGACCAGATCGTGCTGGCCGGGCAGCGCGCCGGGAGGCGGAACTGATTCGCCGGGTTAACGCCGCAGGCGAGGGAACCCGGCCCGACCGGATGAAATCTTACTAAAATCCTAACCAATGCCCGGCAAACACCTCACAAGGCTGCGCAAAACACGTCCCTGACCGGCCAGATTTACCCTTTGTTTACCAGGAAGTCCGAAGGTTAACGCTGGCGGCGCATGTGGCGTTTGGCTGCCGGGGCGTGAGCTGTTGCGGATTTCCGCTTCGACGACCGCATCGAGGGAAAAATGGCCTCCTCTCATTCGAGGTCTTGAGCCCCGCCCGGCATCACCGAGACATCACCTGCGTCAGAGCCCGCAAGCCTTTTTGCGGGAACAACTTTTTGACGAGCTCGTGCAATGGATGGTGCAGGACGCCTCGCCCGATCGCTGCGATCGCTGGGGCCCCAAGCTGACCTGAAAGCAGCCGCTATCGGAGCGGTCGTGCTGTTGCGCGAGCGGCTGGGCCTGCGGGCCCGCGTGCGGGCGAAGCGGGTGATCGACCGCGAACCGCCGAACCGCCTGATCCTTTGGCTCGAACGCTATCTTCCCAACCGCGCCGGCCTGGCGCTGACCGTCTTCATGCTGCTCGGCAGCGCCTCGCTCGGCATCGTCAAGGGCGGCCATGTCGACGAACTGGTGGGCGCGCTCAGCGATACCCGCAATGCGCTGGCGAATTCGGCCGGGTTCCGCATCACCACGGTGGCGATCAACGGCCGCAAGCAGCTCAGCCAGGACGAAGTGCTCGCGATCGGCGGCGTCAATGGCCGCTCCTCGCTGCTGTTCCTCGATGCCGCCACCGTGCGCGACAGGCTCAAGACCAATCCCTGGATCGCCGACGCCACCATCCTGAAGCTGTATCCGGGCCGGCTGCAGATCGACATCGTCGAGCGCACGGCATTCGCGCTGTGGCAGCAGGACGGCCGGCTGGCCGTGATATCGGACGACGGCGCGGTGCTGGAGCCTTATATGTCGCGGCGCTTCGCTTCGCTGCCGCTGGTGGTGGGCAAGGGCGCCGCCGAGAAGGCGCGCGACTTCCTCGCGCTGCTTGATCGCTATCCGCAGGTGCGCAGCGTGACCAAGGCTGCGATCTATGTCGGCGAACGGCGCTGGAACCTGCGCCTCAAGGACGGTCTCGATATCCGCCTGCCGGAAAACGACGTCGGCAACGCGCTGGCGCTGTTGAGCAAGCTCGACAAGGACGACCGGCTGTTTTCCCGCGACATCGTCTCGGTCGACCTGCGCCTGCCGGACCGGATGACGGTGCAACTGTCCGAAGACGCGGCGAAAGCCCGCGAGGAATTGTTCAAGGACAAGAAGCCCAAGAAAAAAGCCGGTGACGCAGCATGACCGGCCTCGATCGCAACCAGACCCCGAAGACGCGGCCGATGGCGCAGAAGCGCACGGCGCTGGTGGCTTCCCTCGACATCGGCACCAGCAAGATCGCCTGCATGATCGCGCGGCTGAAGCCGTCGCCGCCGAACGATGCCCTGCGCGGCCGCAGCCACGCGGTCGAGCTGATCGGCTACAGCCAGATCCAGTCGCGCGGCGTCAAGGCCGGTGCGGTGGTCGATCTCGCCGAATGCGAGAAGGCGGTGCGCCAGGCCGTGGCGCTGGCCGAACGCATGGCCAAGGTCCGCGTCGAATCCGTTTTGCTGTCGGTCTCCGGCGGTCGGCTGCAGGGCCAGCTGGTGGAAGCCGCCGCGGACATCAGAGGCGGCTCGGTCACTTCCGAAGATGTCACCCGCGTGACATCCACCGGCATGCGCCACGCCACCGGCGAAGGCCGCACCGTGCTGCACGCGCTGCCGGTCGGCTACACGCTCGATGGCGTCAAGGGCATCCGTGATCCCCGCGGCATGGTGGCGCGGCAGTTCGGCGTCGACATGAACATCGTGACGGCGGATGCAACGGTGGCCAGGAACCTGATGCTGGTGGTCGAGCGCTGCCATCTCAACGTCGAAGCCATGGCGGCAAGCCCCTATGTGGCGGGCCTTTCGGTGCTCACCGACGACGAAGCCGATCTCGGCGCGGCCGTGGTCGAGATGGGGGCCGGATCGACCACGATCGCGACCTATTCGGCCGGCCGCTTTGTCCATGCCTCGGGATTTGCGGTCGGCGGGCAACACATGACGATGGATCTTGCACGCGGCGTCGGCGCATGCATTGCGGATGCCGAGCGAATCAAGACGTTATACGGCACCGTGCTGACCGGCGGGTCAGACGCGCGCGAGTTGATGTCCGTACCCACCGCAGGCGATGAGCGCGATGCGCCCCAGATCGTCTCGCGCGCCACGATCGCGAACATCGTCCGGCATCGTGCCGAGGAGATCTTTGAAATGGTCCGGGACCGGCTCGCGGATTCCCCCTTTGCGGCAGAGCCGAGGGCGCGGGTTGTCTTGAGCGGCGGCGCCTCGCAGCTCACCGGGACCGTCGAGCTCGCCACCCGCATCCTTAACCGGCCGGTCCGGATCGGCCGTCCGCTCGGCTTCGGCCGGCTGCCGAGCGAGGCCAAGAGCGCCTCGTTCGCGGTGCCGGCGGGTCTCTTGGTCTATCCGCAATACGCACACCTCGAACACGTCGAACCGCGGCATACGCGGCAGCTCAGGACAGGGACTGACGGATATCTCGGAAAGGTCGGACGATGGCTGCGAGAGGGCTTCTGATGACCGGTCTTCAACCCAAACGACATTCAAGAACCTTTGCACCAACTCCTGCACCAACCCCCGCGGCCGCCGGCCGGGGCGAACCAACGCGCGCGTTATAATCGAGAGGCAACCATGGCACTCAATCTGACACCTCCTGACATCAGCGAACTGAAACCGCGGATTACCGTCTTCGGCGTCGGTGGAGCAGGCGGCAATGCCGTCAACAACATGATCACTGCCGGGCTGCAGGGCGTCGATTTTGTCGTCGCCAATACTGACGCGCAGGCGCTGACCATGTCCAAGGCCCAGCGCATCGTGCAGATGGGCACGCAAGTGACGCTCGGCCTCGGCGCCGGATCGCAGCCCGATGTTGGCGCGGCCGCGGCGCAAGAGGTCATCGACGAGCTTCGCGATCATCTGACCGGCGCCAACATGGTGTTCGTCACCGCCGGCATGGGCGGCGGCACCGGCACCGGCGCAGCCCCGGTCATCGCCAGGACCGCGCGCGAAATGGGCATCCTCACCGTCGGCGTGGTGACCAAGCCGTTCCACTTCGAAGGCCAGCGCCGCATGCGCACCGCCGAGTCCGGCATCGCCGAACTGCACAAGGTGGTCGACACGCTCTTGATCATCCCGAACCAGAACCTGTTCCGGGTCGCCAATGAAAAGACCACCTTCGCCGACGCCTTCGCGATGGCCGACCAGGTGCTCTATTCGGGCGTCGCCTGCATCACCGATTTGATGGTCAAGGAAGGCCTGATCAACCTCGACTTCGCCGACGTCAGGGCGGTGATGAGGGAAATGGGCAAGGCGATGATGGGCACCGGCGAAGCTACCGGCGAGAAGCGCGCGCTGACCGCCGCGGAAGCTGCGATCGCCAATCCGCTGATCGACGACTCTTCGATGAAGGGGGCCCGCGGCCTGCTGATCTCGATCACCGGCGGCAAGGACCTGACCCTGTTCGAAGTCGATGAAGCCGCCACGCGCATTCGCGAGGAAGTCGACCAGGACGCCAACATCATCGTCGGCGCAACCTTCGACGAAACCCTCGACGGCGTCATCCGCGTCTCCGTCGTCGCCACCGGCATCGAGCAGGCGCTGATCGCGCGCAACGCGGCGGCGCCTGCCGCTGCCGCGACCGGCACGGCCACCGCGACGACCCCGGACAGCCGTCTGGCGGATCTCACCGCAAGGTTGCGCGCCGACAATGCGCGCCTGGCCGAGCGGGCCCAGAAGCTGGAGACGCCCGCGCAGCAAGGCGCGCCGATGGCCGCCGCTCCCGCCGGCGCGGCCCCGCAGCAGCGCGCGTCCAACACCGTCGAGCGTGCCGCGCTCGCCGCGATTGCCGCGGCGGTCTCCCCCGAAGCCCCGCAGCCCCAGGCGCCGCTACAGCCCGGCTCCTATGGCGATGTCACGGTTCGCCCCATCGCGCAGAAGCCGACGCTGTTCCCGGACCACAATGACGCGGCCCGCGCCGAGCCCGCAGAGCAGGCCGCGTTGCCGGAGACCTTCATCCCGCAGGCGGCGGAACGGGCGCCGGCCCGCAGCCCGCGGATGCCGAAGTTCGAGGACCTTCCGATGCCGGCCCAGGCCGAAATCCGGCAGGCCCGCGGCGAGGGCGAGGAAGATCATCCGCAGAAGACCCGGCTGTCGCTGCTGCAGCGCCTGGCCAATGTCGGCCTCGGCCGGCGCGACGAAGAGACCGAGCCGCCGATCGCGGCCCGCGCCTCGGGCCCGGCCATCGCGCCGCTGCCGCCGCTTCCCGAGCGCAAGCCGCAACGGTCCGTCGCCCAGCAGATGGCGAATGATCCGGTATCCGAGTATGCGCGGCGTCCCGCACCGCAAGGTCTGGACGTCCATGGCCGCCCGGCACCTGTTGCCGCAGCGCCACAGGGCGACGACCATCTTGATATCCCGGCCTTCCTCCGGCGGCAGTCGAACTGAGTTTTGTTACAATTCAGGCAACCGAAAAGGCCCCGGCAATTCCCGCCGGGGCCTTTTTCTTGCGCGCTGCGAAGCGACCGAGCTCCGTAATCAAGTCGCTGATATTAAATGATTAATTATCCATTCCGTGGTTTGATGAGGTCCCCGGAACCGGGCGTGTCCGCGCCAGAGTTTGGTTAAGCCTTGGCGCGAATACGGCGGAGATGGGGTAACAATCGGTAAAGAAGCGTGAGTTGGCGCGCTTTAGGGCAGTGACTATGGTCTGCCGTGACTTGGGGATACCTGAAGTGGGAATCAGCGCGTAAGCGGTGGTCTTTGGGTGAAGTCGGGTAGTGGGCAATTATCGAATGAAATTCAGCCGTCAAACAACGCTTCGGTCGCAAGCCACCGTGACGGGCGTCGGCGTACATTCTGGTTTACCCGTTAATCTGACCTTGGGACCTGCGCCTGTCGATGCAGGTTTTATTTTTGTCCGCACCGGTCTCGATCATGCCGATCGCGAAGTTCCCGCGATCGCGGAATCCGTGATCGCCACCGAGTTTGCAACCGTCCTCGGCGACCGCGAAGGTCCTCTCGTTTCCACCGCCGAGCATGTGCTTGCTGCGCTGCGGGGCATGGGTGTCGATAACGCCACCATCGAGGTCGACGGCCCGGAAGTGCCGATCATGGACGGCAGCGCCGCCGCTTTCGTCGCCGCGATCGATCAGGCCGGGATCGTGACCCAATCGGCCGCCCGCCGTTTC
Source organism: Hyphomicrobiales bacterium (assembly GCA_017305715.1). Taxonomy (GTDB): domain Bacteria; phylum Pseudomonadota; class Alphaproteobacteria; order Rhizobiales; family Xanthobacteraceae; genus Bradyrhizobium. The sequence goes on from JAFKKG010000012.1 coordinate 311,916, forward strand.
ATTCAGGTGCTGAAGCCGGTGCAGGTCGCGCTCGGTGACAGTTTCGGCGAGCTGCGCCCCTATGCCAACGGCTTCCGTGCTGAGGTCGAGATCGACTTCGCCAATCCGGTGATCGGCCGCCAGAGCTATTCGCTCGATCTGAGCCCCGAAAGCTTCCGCCGCGAAGTTTCTCGCGCCCGGACCTTCGGCTGCATGAACGACGTGGCGCGACTCTGGAGCGCCGGTTTCGCGCTCGGCGCCTCCTTTGAGAATTCGGTGGTGTTCGACGACACCCGCCTGCTCAACACCGAAGGCCTGCGCTACAGCGACGAATGCGCCCGCCACAAGGTGCTCGACGTGATCGGCGATCTCGCTTTGGCCGGCCTGCCGCTGCTCGGCGCCTACCGGTCGTCGCGTGGCGGCCACAAGCTCAACCACGCGGTGCTGACCACCCTGATAGCCGATCGCAGCGCCTGGCGGGTGGTCGAGGCCGAACCGGCACGCCGTCCCCGCGTCGAGGCCGGCGCCGGGATGGTGGGCGGCATGGTGGCTCCGGCCTACAGCCCGGACGTGTCCTGACTTTCGTCTTCGAAATGTCCTGACTTTCGTTTTCCTGACTTTCGTTTTCGAAATGTCCTGAGTTTCGGGCGACGCCGGTTTTCCCGGTCCCGATTTCCGTAGTAACCACAATTGGTAACGATGGCTTCCGGCCGCCTTAATCCGGGCGAAATGCCTGCGTATTCGGTTGGTTAACGACCATTTTTCGGCTACTCCATGGGTGGAAATCCATGGCGCGGGAAGATTGGGGCCAGAAAAATTAGGCACTTGGGATATCCATGATGGCGGTTCATGGACGCGCGGGCTCGGCCACCAACCGCACAGCTACCAACTCGGTAAAAGGCGTCAGGTCTCACATTTCATGTCGGCACAGCGTATGACGCTCGAACCACGCAAATCATCCGGCATTGCCAGGCTTTGTCGGGCTGGCCGGTCGCTCCGGCTGGCGGGGGGCCTGATCGCTCTGGCCATCCCCTTGAGCGGCTGCGGCACCGGTGCGCTGTGGGACAAATTCACCGCCAAGGACGATACCTTCAACGAGGAACCCGCGGACAAGCTCTACAATGAGGGCTTGTACCTGATGAATCAGCGCAAGGATAACAAGGCGGCCTCCAAGAAATTCGAGGAAGTCGACCGCCAGCACCCTTATTCCGACTATGCGCGCAAATCGCTGCTGATGTCGGCCTACTCGTTCTACAACGCCGGCGATTATGACAGCTGCATTGGCGCGGCGACCCGTTACGTCACCCTGCATCCCGGCAGCCCCGATGCCGCCTATGCGCAATATCTGATCGCCGCCTCCCATTACGACCAGATCCCGGATATTTCTCGCGACCAGGGGCGCACCGAAAAGGCGATCGCGGCGCTGGAAGAGGTGATTCGCAAATATCCGACCTCGGAATACGCCAACAGCGCCAAGGCCAAGCTTGAAGGCGCACGCGACCAGCTCGCCGGCAAGGAAATGGATGTCGGCCGCTATTACATGCAAAAGCGCGACTACACCGCCGCCATCAACCGTTTCAAGACCGTGGTGACCCGCTATCAGACCACCCGCCATGTCGAGGAAGCGCTGTTCCGGCTCACCGAGGGTTATATGGCCATCGGCATCGTCGGGGAGGCGCAAACCGCCGCGGCCGTGCTCGGGCATAATTTTCCTGACAGCCGCTGGTACAAGGACTCCTATAATCTAGTAAAGTCCGGCGGTCTCGAGCCGAGCGAGAATCAGGGCTCCTATATTTCCAGGGCCTTCAAGAAGATGGGTCTCGGCTAGGAATTTAGTTCGCATGCTGGCGCGTCTGTCGATCCGTGACATCGTCCTGATCGAACGGCTTGATATCGAATTTTCCCGTGGCCTTGCGGTGCTGACCGGCGAAACCGGCGCGGGCAAATCCATCCTGCTCGATGCTTTTGCGCTGGCGCTCGGCGGCCGCGGTGACGCGGGTCTCGTGCGCCACGGCGCGGAGCAGGGGCAGGTCACGGCCACGTTCGACGTGCCCAAGGGCCATCCGGCCGCAGGGATCCTGTCCGAGAACGGCCTCGACGATACCGGTGAGATGATCCTGCGCCGCGTGCAGCTTGCCGACGGCCGCACCCGCGCCTTCATCAACGACCAGTCGATCAGCGTGCAGACGCTGAAAGCCGTTGGCGCCGCGCTGGTCGAGATCCACGGCCAGCACGACGAGCGCGCGCTGGTCGACACCTCCACGCACCGGCAGTTGCTCGATGCCTTTGCCGGGCTGGAAAAGGATGTCACGGCGCTGGAAGCGCTCTGGGATGTGAGGCGTGCCGCCTATGGCGCGCTCGATGAACACCGCGCCGGCATGGAGCGCGCCGCCCGCGAGGCGGACTATCTGCGCCATTCGTCCGACGAGTTGAGAAAGCTCAAGCCCAGGGATGGCGAGGAGACCGAGCTGGCCGGGCGGCGCACGACGATGATGCAGGGCGAGAAGATCGCCGGCGACCTGCGCGAGGCGCAGGAGGCGGTCAGCGGCAATCACTCGCCGGTCGCAGCCCTTGCGGCGGCAGTGCGCCGGCTCGAGCGCCGCGCGGGTAATATGCCGGCCTTGGTCGAGCCCGCGGTGAAGGCGATCGACGTCGCGATCAATGCCCTGGAAGAAGCCGACCAGCATCTGACGGCGGCGCTGATCGCCGCCGATTTCGATCCGGCCGAACTGGAGCGGATCGAGGAGCGGCTGTTCGCGCTGCGCGCCGCCTCGCGCAAATATTCGACGCCGGTCGACGGCCTTGCGGCGTTGGCCGCGAAATACGCGTCCGACGTGGCGCTGATCGATGCCGGCGCGGAGCGGTTGAAGAAACTGGAAGCCGCCGCCGCCGAGGCGGACAAACGTTTTGGCGCAGCGGCAAGCAAACTCTCCGCCGCCCGCACCAAGGCTTCGGAAAAGCTCAACAAGGCCGTCAATGCCGAACTGGCGCCGCTGAAGCTCGAACGCGCCAAGTTCATGGCGCAGGTCGAAACCGACGCCAACTCGCCAGGCCCGCAGGGCATCGACCGCGTCGAGTTCTGGGTCCAGACCAATCCCGGCACCAAGCCGGGGCCGATGATGAAAGTCGCCTCCGGCGGCGAGCTGTCGCGCTTTTTGCTGGCGCTCAAGGTCGTGTTGTCCGACCGCGGCTCGGCGCCCACGCTGGTGTTCGACGAAATCGATACCGGCGTCGGCGGCGCGGTGGCGGACGCGATCGGCGCCCGGCTGGCGCGGCTGGCCGGCAAGGTGCAGGTGATGGCGGTGACGCATGCGCCGCAGGTCGCCGCCCGCGCCAACCATCACTTGCTGATTTCAAAGGATGCGCTCGACAAGGGCAAGCGCGTCGCCACCCGCGTCAACGCGCTCGCCGCCGACCACCGCCGCGAGGAAATCGCCCGCATGCTGGCAGGCGCCGAGATCACCGCGGAAGCCCGCGCCGCCGCCGACCGGCTGCTGCGCGCGGCGACGGCCTGAAGTGACGTGGTGCGATGGCTGTGAAAGCAAAGAAACCGCTGGTCGACGTCGCCAAGCTGACCAAGGCGCAGGCCAAGGTCGAGTTGATGCGGCTGGCGCTGGAGATCGAGGCGCATAACGAGCGCTATTACCAGAAGGATGCGCCGACCGTCTCAGATGCGGCCTATGACGCGTTGCGTCAGCGGCTGGAGGCGATCGAGGCGAAGTTTCCCGATCTGGTCAGCAAGGATTCGCCGTCGCAAAAGGTCGGCGCCGCACCGGCGCGCGGTTTTGCAAAAGTGCAGCATGCCGTTCCCATGCTGTCGCTCGGCAATGCCTTCAGCGACGAGGACGTCACCGAGTTCGTCGACCGCATCCGGCGCTTCCTCAAGCTCGACGCCGAGCATATTCCGGCCCTGGTCGCCGAACCGAAGATCGACGGCCTGTCGCTGTCATTGCGCTACGAAAACGGCGAGCTGGTCCGCGCGGCGACCCGTGGCGACGGCTTTACCGGCGAGGACGTCACCGCCAATGTGCGCACCATCAAGGACATTCCGCACACGCTGAAGGGCCGCAAAATTCCTGCTGCCTGCGAAATGCGCGGCGAAGTCTACATGCTCAAGAAGGATTTTCTCGAACTGAACAGGAAGCAGGCGGAAGCCGACGACACGGTGTTCGCCAATCCGCGCAATTCGGCGGCGGGTTCGCTGCGCCAGAAGGACGTTTCGATCACCGCCTCGCGGCCGCTGAAATTCTTCGCCTATACCTGGGGCGAGATGAGCGAGCGTCCGGCGGACACCCAGCACGGCATGCTGGAGTGGATGGACAAGGCCGGCTTTGTCGTCAATCCACGGACAAAACTCTGCAAGGATGTTGACGCGGTTCTCGAATTCTACAGCAAGATCGGCGAGGAGCGTGCCACGCTCGGCTATGACATCGACGGCGTGGTGTACAAGGTCGACCGGCTCGACTGGCAGGATCGCCTCGGTTTCGTCTCGCGCAGCCCGCGTTGGGCGATCGCGCACAAATTCGCAGCCGAGCAGGCGGCGACGATCCTCAACGGCATCGACATCCAGGTCGGCCGCACCGGCGCGCTGACGCCGGTGGCGCGGCTGGAGCCGGTCACGGTCGGCGGCGTCGTGGTTTCCAACGCGACGCTGCACAATGAAGACTACATCAAGGGCATCGGCAACGACGGCAATCCGATACGCGACGGCGTCGATTTGCGCATCGGCGATACCGTCGTCGTCCAGCGCGCCGGCGATGTGATCCCGCAGGTCGTCAGCGTCGTCATGGACAAGCGGCCAAAGAGCGCCAAGCCGTACAAATTTCCCGATACTTGCCCGGTGTGCGGCAGCCATGCGGTGCGCGGGGAAGACGAGGCGGTGCGCCGCTGTACCGGCGCGCTGATCTGCCCGGCGCAGGCAGTGGAGCGGCTGAAGCATTTCGTCTCGCGGCTGGCGTTCGATATCGACGGGCTCGGCGACAAGCAGATCCAGGAATTCTACGAGGACGGTCTCGTGATGTCGCCGGTCGACATCTTCACGTTGCAGAAGCGCGACGCCCGCTCCACCAGCAAGCTGATGCAACGCGAGGGCTATGGCGAAACGTCGGTGCGCAATTTGTTCGCCGCGATCGATGCCCGGCGCAGCATCGAGCTGCACCGCTTGATTTTCGCGCTCGGCATCCGCCACGTCGGCGAGGGAAATGCCAAACTGCTGGCGCGGCACTACGCCACGATCGAGAATTTTCGCGAGGCGATGCTGGCCGCCGCCAAGGGCGCCAAGGATGAAGAGAACACCACCGAAGCCTATCAGGACCTCAACAATATCGGCGGCATCGGCGAGATCGTGGCCGACGCCGTGGTCGAGTTCTTTGCCGAGCCGCGCAATGTGAAGGCGCTCGGCGAACTCCTGCGCGAGATCGAGGTGAAGCCGGCCGAACAGCCGCGCAGGAGTTCGCCGGTCTCGGACAAGACCGTGGTGTTCACGGGCTCGCTGACCAAATTCACCCGCGACGAGGCCAAGGCGGTTGCGGAACGCCTGGGCGCCAAGGTCGCAGGTTCGGTGTCGAAGAAGACGGATTATGTCGTCGCCGGTGAGGACGCCGGGTCCAAGCTGGCAAAGGCGCGCGAGCTCGGGGTTGCCGTGCTGACCGAGGACGAATGGCTGACGCTGATCGGGGAGTGAGCGCTCCTTTTCGTGTTCCCGGCGTTCGCCGGGACGATGAGCGCGGAGGCGTCAATTAGCGCACCCCTCACAACATCCCCTGTTCTTCCTCCTCCACCTTCTCGATCATCTCCTCGCTCACGATCGTCTTCCGTCGCGGCACGATGAAGAGCATCGTCGAGGCGCAGAGAAGCGAGATGACGAAGATCGCCGATGTCAGCGGCAGCGTGGTGGTGGAATGGCCGCCGAGATAGGCGCCGAATTGCGATACCAGCGCGCCGACGCCTTGCTGCAGGAAGCCCATCGCGCCGGCCGCGGTGCCGGCAGCTTCGGGGCGAACGCTGATCGCGCCGGCGACCGAGTTCGACATCACGAAGGCATTGGCGAGCATCACGATCATCTGGGTGCCGAACAGGATGGATGGCGCCTGGTTGATCCCGGTGAGGCTCCAGATCAGGTTGAGCAGGCTGCCGCCGACCTGCAGCGCCAACCCGAACCAGATCAGTCTTTCCAGCGAATGCCGCGGCGCAAAGCGGACGCAGAAGAGATTGCCGACGAGGTAGGCAAAGCCGGTGGTCGCAAACCACGCGCCGTATTCGGCGCTGCTGCGGCCCATCTGGGTGACCACGATGTAGGGGCCGCCGCCGGCAAATGTAAAAATGATCTGCGAGGCCAGCACCTGGCACAGCGCGTAGCCGATGAACGCCCGCGATGTGACGAGATTTCCGACATCGCGACGAAAGCTGCTGCCGGCGGCGCGCTCGCGCCGGGTTTCCGGCAGCATGAAGGCGATGGCGACCGTGATCGTCAGGGATGCCGCGGTCATCAGATAGAAGATCGCACGCCAGCCGAAGGCGGTTTCCAGGAGACCGCCGGTCAGGGGACTCAGCATCTGCGCGATCATCATGACCGCGATCACGAGGCTGATCATGGAGCCGATGCGGTCGCGGCTGTAGAGGTCGCGAACGATGGCGCGGCTGATCACCATGCCGCTGGCGCCGCCGAGCGCCTGCAGGAAGCGCGCGGCGATCAGTTGCGGCAGGGTTTCGGCGAAGATGCAGGCCGCGCTGGCCGCCACCATCAGGCCGAGGCCGCCCAGCAGCACCGGGCGTCGCCCGAAGCGGTCGGACAGCGGTCCCATGATGATCTGCGAGCAGGCGATGCCGACCATGTAGAGCGACACCGTCATCTGCGCGACCGAGATGTCGCGGTCGAACGTGGTCGCAAGGACCGGCAGCGCCGGCACCAGCATGTACAACGAGATCGGGGCGACACCCGTCATCGCGACGAGCATCAACAGCATCATCTTCGGCGCCGCGATGCCGCTGGTGTCGCCAGCCGCACCGGGCGGCTTGCCCGTTACGCCATGCATTCAGGTGCTTCCGTTTGTGGAAAAGACTGTAGCGGGATGGCGCAGGGCGAATACGGCCGTTTCGGCATGCGGCTATGCCGGGATCGGGAAGCGTTCATTCCGTCATTCCGGGGCGTGCGAAGCACGAACCCGGAATCTCGAGATTCCGGGTCTGGTCCTTCGGACCATCCCGGAATGACGGTCACAATTGGCTTACAGCGGCAGCAGCGCCGCCGTCGCGTCGTCCAGCCACAGCTTGGTCGCGTTGTCATCGAGATGCGGGCGCACCTCGCGGTTGACGCGTTCGTGGTAGTCGTTGAGCCATTTCAGTTCCGTCGGGCTCAGCATGTTGACGTCGATCAGGCGGCGGTCGATCGGCGCCAGCGTCAAGGTCTCGAACGCGTTGACCGGCTTTTCGGCGCCCGCGATGTCGGCGCCGACCACCAGTTCGAGATTTTCGATCCGGATGCCATAGGCGTCGGTCTTGTAATAGCCGGGCTCGTTGGACAGAATCATGCCGCGCTTCAGCGGTGTGGTGCCGAGCTTGGAAATCCGCGCCGGGCCTTCATGCACCGAAAGGTAGCTGCCGACGCCGTGGCCGGTGCCGTGCTCGAAATCGAGGCCGGCCGCCCACAGATATTGCCGCGCCAGGCTGTCGAGCTGGGCGCCCGTGGTGCCGTCGGGGAATATCGCGCGCGCGATCGCGATATGTCCGCGCAGCACGCGGGTGAAGCGGTCGCGCATTTCCCCGGTCGGCTCGCCGATCGCGATGGTGCGGGTGACGTCGGTGGTGCCGTCTTCATACTGCGCGCCGGAATCGATCAGCAGCAGATCGCCGGACGCGATCCGCCGGTTGCTCTTGCGGGTGACGCGGTAATGCACGATGGCGCCGTTCGGCCCGGTGCCGGCAATGGTCGGGAACGATACGTCCTTCAGCGCGCAGGTCTGGCGGCGGAAGGTCTCCAGCGCTTCGACGGTGTCGATTTCGGTCAGCGCGCCCGACGGCGCCTCGCGGTCGATCCAGGCCAGGAATCGCACCAGCGCCACGGCGTCGCGCTGATGCGCGGTGCGCGTGCCCTCGATCTCGGTGATGTTCTTCACGGCCTTGAGCAGCGCCACCGGATCGTTGCCGCGCACCGGCTTGCCGCCGGCGGCCGCGATCAGCCGGCTCAGCGCATCGGCGGCGGTGGCGCTGTCGAGTGCGATCGCGGCGCCAGTCCTGGCGAGTTCGGTCAGCGCCGGCTTCAGCGCGTCGGCCTCCCTGACGTCGGCGGATTGCTCGAGATGGTCACGCGAAAGATTCGAGAGCTTGCGGTGGTCGATGAACACAGTGGGACGGCCGTCCTTCGGCACCAGCGCATAGGACAATGGCAGCGGCGTGTGCGAGACGTCGGCGCCGCGGATGTTGAAGGTCCAGGCCACCGCGTGCGAGTCCGACAGCACCAGCGCATCGACGCCGAGTTTGGCGATCTCCAGCCGGATCCGTTTCAGCTTCTCGGCCTCGATCTCGCCGGAGAATTGCGGGCCGTGAATGGCGACCGGGCCCAGCGGCGGAGCGGGGCGTTCGGCCCATACCTGGTCGAGCGGGTTGCTGTCCACCGCGACCAGTTCCGCGCCGGCCTTGGCGCAGGCCGCCGCCAGCCGCTCGGCTGCCGCCGAAGTGTGCAGCCACGGGTCAAAACCTAGGCGGTCGCCGGTGGCGAGGTGCCTGGCCAGCCAGTGTTCCGGCGGCGGGTCGGCTAGCGGCTCGATCTGCCAGGCCTTGCGGTCGACCTGTTTGGCGGCTTGCAGGGTGTAGCGACCGTCGACGAAAACAGCGGCTTCCCGGGTCAGTACGGCGGCCATGCCGGCCGAACCGGTGAAGCCGGTCAGCCAGGCCAGCCGCTCTTCCGACGGCGGCACATATTCATTTTGCTGCTGATCGGCGCGGGGAATCACGAACCCCGTCAGCTTGCGCCGCGCCAGTTCCTCGCGGAAAGCGGCCAGCCGTGCGGTCAGCGCCACGCCGCTTTCGGGCTCTTCGAACGTCTGGAAATGGGCTTCGAACATCGCCGGGTCACTCAGGGTTGGGGACGGGTGGATCCGTAATACGGTCAACATAGCCACAATTTGGCATAATCTGTGCTTGAATATCCATGTCCGCGCCAGATCGGACGGAACGGTTTGCCCTGCCAGCCGTTCACGTGACGCTACAAGGGGAAATTCCAGGAGTGTCTCAACTCAACGAAGAGGGGATACACAATGCCTGCTTTCACGTTTGAGAAGATCTCGCCGCCCGAGCGCCGCGGCCCGGTGCCGCCCGTCGCCAACAAGAAGCAACGCGGCGTGATCGTCCAGATGCTGGACCGGTTTGCCGAGGCGCGAATCAAACGCACCCGGCAGGAGCAGGAAGTCGGCGTCATCGCCCGCTACAAACCGCCCGAATGAGTTTCTAGCCCGCGTTGCGCAGCAACAGGCTGCTCCAGCCTTCAATGCGCAGATGACGCAGCGGGACCAGCCCCCGCGCACGATAGGCGGCGATCACGGAAGCCGCCTGGGGCGTCAGCAGTCCCGATAGAATAACCAGCGCCGATGGTGCCAGATGCCGCGCCATCGGCGTTGCCAATTGCCGGAGCGGATTGGCGAGGATATTCGCCAGCACCAGATCGAACGGCCCCTGCTGCGCGAATTGCGGCGCCAAGAAGCCGGTGGCTGATATCGCCTGCACCAGATGTCCTGAGACGTTGAGCCGGGCATTTTCCTGCGCAACCTTCACAGATACCGGATCGATGTCGCTGGCCAGCACGTTTTCCTGCAGCGCCCTGGCCGCGGCGATCGCCAGCACGCCGGTGCCGGTGCCGAGATCGAGCACGCGCCGCGGACGCCAGGCCTTCAGGACATGGTCGAGCAGCAGCAGGCAACCGCGCGTGGTGCCGTGATGGCCGGTGCCGAACGCCAGCGCGGCCTCGATCTCGATGCCGATCTTGTTGGGCGGCACCCGTGCGCGGTCGTGGTGGCCATGCACGACGAACCGGCCGGCCGGGACCGGGACGAGGTCCTCGAGCGTCGCCTTGACCCAGTCCTTGGCCTCGACCGTGTCGAAGACGATGGTCGCTGCGGCCTGCTCGCCGGCGGCCTCGGTTACGAGCCGGCGCACCAGCACCTGATCCGGCGCGTCGGCAAAATGCACGATGACGTCCCAGCGCCCATCCGGCCGCTCGAACGCGGCGACGGCCGCCGTGCCCTCGAAGAAGACTTCGGTAAGCATATCAACAACAAGCTTGGCGGCGGTTTCCTCGCCGACCGCAAAGCCGGCCCGGTAGGTAGAAGGGATGGAGGTCATTGGGGAACCACGAGAAAAGGGAACAAAGCTCAAATTTGAGCAAACTTCATGTCGGACTATCGCGAAAAGTTACACCCGGCCGATTAGAACAACCTTAGATTTTTGGCCGTAGTTCCACTGACAGGAACCGGGGGCCCGGTTCCACGCGCATCGAAAACCGAGGTTGAACCGCCATGAAGTCTCTCATTTTATCGTTTTTCAAGGACGAATCCGGCGCCACTGCGATCGAGTATGGTCTGATCGCCGCCGGCATCGCGATTGCCATTATTACCGCCGTGAATGGTGTCGGCACCGCGCTCAGCGGCAAGTTCGACTCGATCAGCACCTCGCTGAAGTAAACCGATCGTTGCGGAACTTGCCAGCCTTATTGGCCGGCACAAGAACAACTCTCTTGTCAACTTTCGAGACCGGGCGCGGCGCGCGCCCGGTCTCTTTTTTTGATTCGATTGCATCGCGGCGCGAACGGGTCGCGGAAATTGCTGTACGGTGCCCGCTGCATCAGCATCGGGGTTCGGCCGAAGCTGACATCGCCGTCACGGATGCTGGCGAGGAGCCGACAGGAAAGGCCCCCAATCGCGCCAAGGGCGGTCGTAAGGGCGCAAAGGTCCGCGCCAAGGTTCTGTCCCCTCAAGAGCGATCACGGAATCAATGTCGAGAAAATTTCAAACTGAGACACTACCGGCCGTTCACAGTTTATCGACGCTTGACGCAACGGCCGTCCACAGGCTCGTCCGCCGGAACATACAGGGTGTTTCCACAGGCCAGCCCCGCGATTTTCCACCGCGCATCTACCGGTTTCTCCACCCGCGGTCCCCTGATTTTCCACATCTTGTCCACCGCTCGCGACGCCGCTATTGGCGTCGCGCCCTCTCAGCATTTCATCCGAACAGCGCACGGTGATCGCCCAGGATAGCCTTCGCCGCGTTGTGGCCGGGTGCGCCGGTGACGCCGCCGCCGGGATGGGCGCCGGAGCCGCAATGGTAGAGGCCCTTCAGCGGGCCGCGGTAATCGGCATGGCCCAGCATCGGCCGCGCCGAGAACAACTGGTTCAGCGTCAGCGCGCCATGAAAGATGTCGCCACCGAGCAGCCCGAACTGCCGCTCCAGATCGAGCGGCGACAGCACTTGCCGGCCGAGCACGCTTGTCGCAAAGCCCGGCGCATATTGGTCCACCGTCGCGATCATCAGATCGGCCACTTCCGCAGCGCAGTCGTCCCACGATTTTCCATCCGGCAATTGCGGCGCGACGTGCTGGCAGAACAGGCTCGCGACATGCTGGCCGGGGGGGCAAAGCGAATCATCCAAAGTCGAGGGGATCAGGAGTTCGACCACCGGCTCGCGGCTCCAGCCCCGCGCGCGGGCGTCCTGCCAGGCGCGGTCCATGTAGCCAAGGCTCGGCGCGAGGATGATCCCGGCCGTGAGGTGATCGCCTTCGCCGGGCAGCGCCGTGAACGAGGGCAGGGCGCTCAGCGCCACATTCATCCGGAAGGTGCCGGAGCCGTTGCGCCAATGGCTGATGCGGTCGAGAAACTCCGGAGCCAGCGCTTGCTGCGGCACGAGCCGCGTATAGAGCAATTTCGGGTTGACGTTGGAGACAACGTATTTCGCGCGGATCGTCTCGCCATTGTCGAGGATGATTCCGACCGCACGCTCGCGCTCCACGATCACCTCGCGCACGCCGGCGTCGAGCGCGATGTCGGCGCCATGGCCGCGGGCCGCGCGCGCCATCGCCTGCGTGATTGCGCCCATGCCGCCGATGGCGTGGCCCCAGACGCCCTTCTTGCCGTTCACCTCGCCGAACGCATGGTGCAGCATCACATAGGCCGAACCGGCGGCGTAGGGGCTGGCGTAATTGCCGACGATGGCGTCGAACCCGAACAGCGCCTTCACCAGATCGCTCTCGAAGCGTTCGTCCAGCATCTCGCCTGCCGAGCGCGTGAACAGGTCGAGCAGATTGCGCTGCTGTTCCAGCGACAGTTTTTTCAGAATGCTGGCGGTGCCGAGCGCATTGAAGGTTTCGCGGATCGCGCCGAGGCCAAAGCCCTCGACGATGTTGGGCGGCGCGCGCAGCACCAATTGCCGCAAGACGTCGGCGATGCCTTCAAATTCGCGGCCGAACGCGTCGAAGCGATCCGCGTCGCGTGGGCTTAGCCTTGCCAGGGAATCCCGGGTGCGGCCTTCGCCGGTGAGCAGATAGCTGCCATCGGGCGCGGGCAGGAAATTCTGCGCCCGGCGTTCGACGATGCGCAGGCCGTGGTCGGCCAGTCTCAAATCCGCAATGATCTGCGGGTTGAGCAGGCTGACCGTGTAGGCCGCCACCGAATTGCGAAATCCCGGGTGGAATTCCTCGGTCACGGCGGCGCCGCCGACCACCCTGCGGCGTTCGACCACCTTCACGCGCAGGCCAGCCATCGCCAGATAGGCCGCGCAGGTGAGGCCGTTGTGCCCCGCTCCGATGATGACGACGTCTGTCTCGTTCATGTCCGCTTCAAGATCGGTGTGGTCATTCCGGGATGGTCCGAAGGACCAGGCCCGGAATCTCGAGATTCCCCGATGTGCGATAGCACATCTGAGGTTGGCGCTTTCGCGCGCTCCGGATGACGTTCCTCCATAGCGAAGATGTGAATGTCCGCACAGCATCAAATGACGGATTCGACCTCCAGCCCTACATTGCCGGGGCAGGTGCCTTATGCTCCATTGCGCGCTCGCGGCGCCCCGTCGCCAAGATTCCGCCCACCGGCTCCCGCCGGGTCCCTGCTGGAGCTGTCATGAGCCCTTCCGAACCGTCCGCTGCCACGGACTTGTCGCACGAGTCCCGGAACCGGCTGGTGCTGGTCGTCTATACCGCTGCGATCTTCGTCAGCGCGCTGCTGCTGTTCTCGGTGCAACCGCTGTTCACCAAAATGGTGCTGCCGCGGCTCGGCGGCTCGCCGGCGGTGTGGTCGGTGGCGATGGTGTTCTTCCAGTCGCTGCTGCTCGGCGGCTACGCCTACGCGCATTTCCTGATGCAGCTCCGCAACCGCGCGATCCCCGTCGTCGTGCATCTGGCGTTGCTGGTCGTTGCCGTCCTGACGCTGCCGCTGTCGATCGCGAGCGGCTGGGGCGATCCGCCGAATTCGGGCTATGCGATCTGGCTGTTGGGCCTGTTTGCGGTCTCGATCGGGCTGCCGTTCTTCGCGCTCGCCGCCAACAATCCGCTGCTGCAGGCGTGGTTCGTCCGATCAGGCCATCCCAGCGGGCCCGATCCGTATTTCCTCTATGCATCCTCGAATATCGGCAGCTTCCTGGCGTTGCTGTCCTATCCGGTGCTGCTGGAACCGATGTTCACGCTGCGCACGCAGAACCTGATCTGGACCGGGGGCTACGGCTTGCTGATCGTGCTGATCGCGAGCTGCGGCATATTGCTGCTGCGTGCGCCGGCCAATGCCGCCGATCTCAATATGCCCGCCGACGATGCCGATGCGCCGGCGCCGTCCTGGATGATTCGCGCGCGCTGGATCTTTCTCGCCGCCGTGCCGTCGGGCCTCCTGATCGCGGTCACCGCGCATATCTCCACCGACGTGGCCGCCGCGCCCCTGCTGTGGGTGCTGCCGCTGTCGCTGTATCTGTTGACCTGGGTGCTGGTGTTCCAGTCGCGGCCACTGCTGCCGCATAAGTGGATGCTGCTGGCGCAGCCGCTGGCGATCGCCGGCGTCATCGTGCTGCTTGCGTTCGGCGGCGAGCAGAATTTGCTGCTGACGCTCGGCGGCCATCAATTGTGTTTCTTCGTCGTCGCGATGGCCTGCCATGGCGAACTGGCGCGGACGCGCCCGGCCGCCAGATATCTCACCGGCTTCTATGTCGCGCTGTCGTTCGGCGGCATGGTCGGCGGCCTGTTCGCCGGCCTGATCGCGCCGTTCACCTTCTCCTGGATCGCCGAATACCCGATCCTGCTGGCGCTGGCCGCCTTGTGCCGGCCGACCGGCAACGAACGGTTGCCGCGCTGGAGCCGTTGGTACTGGCCGTTCCTCGCCGCCCTGGCCGTGGCGCTGATCGGACCGTCCTGGTCCGCCGGCAAGGTTTTCCTGTGGCTCGACGTCCACCGGGTCTGGATGATCGGGGCGGTCGGCGTGCTCTCGGCCTTGCTGGCGCTCGGGCTCAACGCCAGCCGCTGGAAGATCTTTGCCACCGTCGTGGTGGCGCTGGTGCTGCTGCGCGCTTACCCATCGGACGACGGGCGGGTGGAAACCGTGCGCAGCTTCTTCGGCGTCCACAAGATCGTCGTGACCTCGAACGGCCAATACCATGTGCTGATGCACGGCACCACGATCCACGGCGCCGAAAAATTCAAGAACGATGACGGTACGCCGGTCACCGGCCGGCCCGAGCCGATCACCTATTATCATAAGGACGGCGGCATCGGTCAGGCGATCACGGCAGTGCGTGAGCGCAAGGGCGCGCCGCTGCGGGTGGCGGTGATCGGGCTCGGCTCCGGCACGCTGACCTGCGCCTCGTTGCCGGGCGAGGACTGGAAGTTCTTCGAGATCGACCAGACCATGGTCGATACCGCGCGCGATCCGAAATATTTCACCTACATCCAGAACTGCGAGCCGGATTTGAAGCCCGTGATCGGCGATGCGCGGCTGACCTTCGCGCGCGAGCCGAACGGCGTTTACGACCTGATCATCGTCGATGCCTATTCGTCGGATGCGATCCCGATTCATCTGGCGACCGAAGAGGCGATGGAGATCTACAAGGAAAAGCTGGCGCCACAGGGCGTGGTCGCGATGCACGTCTCCAACCGGCATCTGGAACTCTCCAGCGTCGTGGTCGGCATCGCCGATGCCAACGACATGAAGAGCTGGGTCTACAGCGAGGATTCCGGCCGCGACGCCGAATACATCTTCTCGACTTCCGTGGTCGTGTCGGCGCGCCAGGAGGCCGATGTCGGCGCGCTCGCATCGTCGGACAAATGGGCCGAGACCGAGGCTGAAGACCACCAGCGGGTCTGGACCGACGATTATTCCAACGTGCTGGGCGCGGTCTGGCGAAGGTTGCGGGACGGCGAACAATAGTGACGGCCGTTCGGCCGGCGACGGGATGGGCGGAATTACGGCGAATTAATTTGGTGCCGCATTGGGCTGCAACTACGGTTCGCGAATGGACCCGTGATTGAGGAGTCGCAAATGCCGAAGACCCCTGTGATCTCGCGCCGTGCAGCGTTTGCTGCGCTTTCAGTGCCCGCGGTGGGCGTATTGACAAGCGGGGCGCGCGCGGCGCCGCTGGCGGCTCCCACCGCCTTTCGTGACGTCTGCTTCCTGACGCCGCAGTCCATCGAGGGACCTTATTATCTCGATCCTAAACTGGTCCGCAGGCAGATTGCCGAGGGCCGGGCGGGCGTCCCCTTGCGAGTCGATTTGCGCGTCATCGACGGTGCCACCTGCAGGCCGAGCGAACGCGCCCGCGTCGACATCTGGCACGCCGATGCGCAGGGTATCTATTCCGGCTACGAGGGGCAGGGCGACAAGCAGAACCTCTCGACCGTCGGACAAACATTTCTCCGCGGCACGCAATTCACCGACAGCAAGGGCGCTGTCAGTTTTGAGACGATCTACCCCGGCTGGTACACCGGCCGCGCTACCCATATCCACTTCAAGGTGCTGCTCGACGACCGCAATGTCCTCACCGGTCAGATGTATTTTCCCGACGCGGTGAACGAATTCATCTACGCGAATATTCCGGCCTATTTGGAGCGCCTGAGTCCGCGCGTGGTCGTCAACGCCAACGACCGGTTCGCGAATTTCAATGACCCGGACCGGTTGAGCTTCTGCGCCATCAAGGAGGAGCGCGACTGCTATGCGGTGTCGCTCGTCCTGGGCGTGGATCGTCTTGCGGTTGCGCTAGCGGAGCGGCCGTCGCGCGCGGTGCCCGTGCCGGAGCAGTCGGCAGTAGAGCGGGTGCGGCTGCTGATACCCGGCTCCAAATGAGCACTCCGGCGGTGCGCGTGGCAGGCGTGGCCTGGCGCAGGTTGCCGGACGGCGAACAATAGGCCCATTGCGATAATTGGTTACGGGTTTATGGTTCGGCGCGCCCGCGAACCCGATGGAATTTCGTCATGGCCAATTTCACTCCCGTTTCGGCTGCGATCGGCGGCGCGCTGATCGGTCTTTCCGCCGTGCTGTTGATGGTGTTGACCGGCCGGATCGCAGGCATCAGCGGCATCTTCGCGGGGCTGCTGAACGTCCGGAGCGAAGACAAGGCCTGGCGTTTCGCCTTCCTTGCGGGGATGATGCTGGTTCCCGTCATCGCCGGATGGCTCGGTCATGGGATGGCGTCGCCCAGTCTGCCGGCGAGTTGGACGGTGATCGCTGTCGCGGGACTGCTGGTCGGATTTGGCACGCGGCTCGGCAGCGGCTGCACTTCCGGTCATGGCATTTGCGGCATCGGCCGGCTCTCGATGCGCTCGATCGCGGCGACGGTCGTCTTCATGGTGACGGCGGTCGCAACCGTTGCGATCACCCGACACGTGGTGGGAGGGTGAGCCATGGAAATGGTCGCGCGGATCATCGCGCCGTTGCTGTGCGGTTTGGTCTTCGGAATGGGCCTGCTGATCTCCGGAATGGTGCAGCCGACTAAGGTGCTCGGCTTCCTCGATGTCCTTGGCGCCTGGGATCCGAGCCTCGCCGTGGTGATGGCAGCGGCGCTCGCCGCCGCGGCACCCGGCTTCCTGCTGGCAAGGCGGCGCGCGGGGCCGGTGTTGGCCGGGCAGTATTTCTGGCCGGAAAAATCCGGGATCGATGCACCGCTGGTGCTGGGAGCAGGGCTGTTCGGAGTGGGGTGGGGGCTGGCCGGTCTATGCCCCGGGCCGGCGCTGGAGAGCCTGGCGACACTGTCGCCGGGCGTGATCGCCTTTGTCGCGGCGATGGCCGCCGGAATGGTTCTTCACGACAACTGGCGGGTGTCCCGACCGGTCGTCCGCCACGACGAGCCGATCGCGCGTGTGGCGGATGGGTAACTGCTTGGGCCTAAATGATGGGCTGGAGGCCAATCGCTGTATCTTTGGACCAATGGCCGGCCCGGCAGACTTGGCGGGTACGGGTGCGCGGGCTATGTACGTCTGTCCAAGTCATGCTTTCAGATCATTGCCTGTGCGGAAATGCGCGATATCAGGATAATCAAGAGCCGACATTTTCATAGACTGCAGCGCCGTCATTTCATCATGTTCGATGTGCTGCCTTTTCTCGGCACGCTGGCCGCCCTCAGCCTGCTGTTCTACCGCCCGATCGGCTGGCTCGAGATCGGTCTGTTTTTCGGGATGTGGCTGCTCACTGGGCTTGGGCTCACCGTCGGTTATCATCGGCTGTTCACGCACCGCGCCTTCGCGACCTCCACGCCGATGAGCTGCCTGCTCATTGTCATGGGATCGATGGCAGGGCGCGGCCCGATGCTGTCGTGGGTCGCGATGCACCGGAGGCATCACGAGCTTGCCGATCACGAGGGCGATCTGCATTCACCCAATTTGCACGGCGATACCATGCTCGGCCGTCTGCGTGGTTTCCTGCACGCGCATTTGACCTGGATGATCGAGCACGATTATCCGAATGTCGCACACTACGTGCCTGATCTGCTGACGGAGCGGACGCTGGTTGCGGTGAACCGGTATTATTATGCGTGGGTGCTGCTGGGGCTGCTGATTCCCGCTGCTATCGGCGGTCTCGTGACCGCAAGCCTGTGGGGCGCCATCGCCGGATTTCTCTGGGGCGGCGCCGTGCGCATGTTCGTGGTCGAGCAGTCGATGTCGGCGATCAACTCGTTGATGCACATTTTCGGTGCGCGCCCGTATCGAACGCGCGACGACAACAGCCGCAATCTCGGCGTGATGGCGTGGCTCGCCTGGGGCGAGGGATGGCACAACAACCACCACGCCTTTCCCTATTCGGCGGCATTCGGGTTGCGCTGGTTCGAGTTCGATCCCGGATATCTCTTCATCCGCCTGCTCGCAGCTTTGGGGCTGGCGTGGAACGTCAAGGTGCCCAGCCCCGAGAAGATCGCCCTGCGCAGGATGAATGGGCCCGCGCTTGCGGCGGCCGATCCACGTGGCTAGTTTTCCGATCTCCGGGCTGCGGCGGAACTGGACCTTGCCCGGGCTCGCTGACTGATGTTGTTCAACGCCTATCCGTTTCTGCTGGGCTTCCTGCCGGTCGCGATTTTGCTCTGCCGGCTTGCGGACCCTTATCCGCAGATGCGGATCTGGACGCTGGTGTTGCTGTCGCTGGCGTTCTATGCCTTCGGCAATCCGCCATTCATCCTGCTGCTGGTGCTGTCGATCCTGGTCAACTGGCTGGCGGCGCAGGCCTATGTCAGGACGAAGTGGTCCTTCATCGTCACGGCGGCGATCGTCGCCGATCTCGCCGTTCTCGCCTATTTCAAATACACGAACTTTCTCGGCTACAATCTCGGCCTGGTGCTGGGCCGGCCGATGCCGGTGCTCGACATCGTGTTGCCGCTCGGCATCTCGTTCTTCACGTTCCACCACATCATGTACCTGGTCGACCTGCGCAAGGGCAAAGCGCCGATCTATCCGCTCGGCCGCTACGCGCTCTACATCGCCTTCTTTCCACAGGCGATCGCCGGGCCGCTGGCGCGGTGGTCGCAGGTCATGGAGCAGTTCGGCAGCAGGATCTATGCGCCGGGCTGGCAGCGCGAATTCTGCGTCGGCATTTCCTTTATCGTGATGGGCCTGTTCGAGAAGGTGTTTCTGGCTGACCGGTTGGCGCGCATCGTCGATCCGATCTATGCCAGTGCCTTGCTCGGGCCGGTGGCAAACGGTGACGCCTGGCTGGCATTGAGCTTCAGCTTCCAGATATTGTTTGATTTTGCCGGTTATTCCGACATCGCCATCGGCCTCGGTTTCCTGTTCGGCGTCAAACTGCCGTTCAATTTCAACGCGCCGTTTCGCTCCACCAGCATTCAGGATTTCTGGCAGCGCTGGCACATCACCTTGATGCTGTTCCTGCGCGATTACGTATTCTCCCGGATCGCCAACAGCCGGATTCTGCCGCGGCGTTTTCTTCCGCTGCAGTTTTTCATCGCGATGCTGGTGACGATGGCGCTGTGCGGCCTGTGGCACGGCGCAAGCTGGACTTTCGTGCTATGGGGTGTGCTGCATGGCTGTGCGCTCGTGGTCTGCGCGCTCTGGCGCCGCTATGGCCCGGCAATGCCCTCATTGCTCGGATGGGCATTGACGGTGGTGTTCGTATTGCTGACCGGTGTCATTTTCCGCGCCGGAAATCTGGACGCGGCCTGGCATATATTTCAGGGCCTTGCCGTTCCGCCCAATCCGGGGCGCGGGCACCTCGCGCCGGTCGTGATCGTGCCGCTGGTGGCTTTTCTGCTGCCGGCGAGCCAGGACATCATCGAGCGCCTGACGCGCCGGCCACGGCCCTGGCTCGCCGCCCTGGCCGGCATCGGGCTGCTGGCGCTATTGATCGAACTTGGAGAACGCAACGCCAATGGGTTTGCCTACTTCTACTTCTGATCGGCCGGATGAATGGGCCCGCAGCCTGGCGGCCTGCCTCGGCGCGCTCGGCATCGGCGCGTTGCTGTTGTTCATCGTGATGATCGCGGTCGATCCCTACGATACCGGCAAGTTCGGCTGGCTCGGCATTGACGGCGTCGACGACCGCAACACGCATTTCGCGACGGCAAGCCGGGCCCGCGATCCGCTGTTCGACTCGGCCGTGATCGGCAATTCGACGGCGCAAATGCTCGATCCGGCGCTGCTGTCGCGGGCGACCGGCCTGCGTTTTGTCCAACTCTATCTGACCGGCGGATCTCCCCGCGAACAACTCGGCGCGCTCGGTGCCTTTCTGCGTTACCATCCACGGCCGGGCGCGCTGGTGTTCGTTGCGGATCCCTTCTGGTGCGTCCATCAGCGCGTGGAATACCCGGGAGACCGGTTCCCCCATTGGCTCTATGACGACAGCAAGCTTGCCTATGCGGCGCGGCTGTTGTCCTGGCCGGCGATCGAGCATGTGTCGCAGCGGATCGCGATCGGCCTGGGCTGGCGCAAGCGCAACGAACCGAATGGCTATTTCAGCTATGAGGATATCTGGCATCCGGGCGTGTTTCGGGCGACGAACGCGCCGAGGGATCCCGTGCTGGTGGAATCGGCCGCGGGCGGTGAAAATTTTCCCGAAATCGCGCTGCTCGACGCCACCATCAAGCGGCTTCCGGCCAGCGTTTCAATTGTTCTGGTCGTGCCGCCGACTTTGTCCACGGTGATACCGAAGCCGGGCACGCCTGCGGGCGTGGTGCGCGAGGCCTGCAATGCCGCGCTGAAGCGCGTCGTGGCCGGTCGTCCGCGCAGCAACTTCATCAATTTTCGCATCGATAATGCGCTGACGCGCGATCCCGACAATTTTGCGGACTTCATTCATTATCGCCCGCTCATCGCCGACAGGATGGCGGAAGGGATTGCCGACAGCATCAAGTTCGGCGAAGCCGCCAAGATCAATTTCTGAGATCATTTCTGATCAGTCCGCGCCGGCGGCGAGATCCTCGAGGCGCCCTTCGAGCCACAATTTGCGCGCCAGGCTGCGCTGGATCTTGCCGCTGGTGGTCTTCGGCAATGTGCCGGGCCGGATCAGCACGATGTGCCGCGCGAACAACTCGTGCTGGTCGGTCACATTCTCGCGGATCAGCCCTTTCATTTCGACCGCATCGATCCGGTTGCGTTCGGTGCGTTCGATCTCCTGCACGATGACCAGCGTTTCCTCGCCGTGTTCGTCGACGGCGGCGAAGGCCGCACCGCCATTGGCGCGAAACGCCGGATGCGCCGCCTGCACGGTTCGTTCGATGTCCTGCGGATAGTGATTGATGCCCCTGACGATGATGAGGTCCTTGATCCGGCCGGTGACGTACAATTCACCTGTTGCGTCGAGGAAGCCGAGATCGCCGGTGCGCAGCCATCGTTCGCCGCCGTCTTCACCGATGATGCTGGCGTTGAGTGACGCCGCCGTGGCCTCCGGATTTTTCCAGTAGGTGCGGGCGACGTTCGGTCCGTTCACCCAGATTTCGCCGACCTGATGGGATGGCAGGCCCGTATGGTGATCAGGATCGACGATGGCAATCCGTTCATTGATCAGCGCGCGGCCGCAGCCAACGAGCGTTTGTGCGTCCGCTGCATCGCCGGGCGCGAGCGCCGAATGCGATTGAAGCCCGACGCTGCTGACGCTGCGCGTCACATGGCCTGCGCCACGGCTTCCGCCTGAGATCAGCAAGGTCGCCTCCGCCATGCCATAGGCGGGGAAGGCGGCACCCGCATTGAAGCCGTGGCTCGCAAACGTCTCGATGAAGCGATCGATGGTTTCGGCGTGCACAGGTTCGGCGCCGTTCAGCGCGATCTTCCAGCAGGAGAGATCGATGCCCTGCATCTGGTCGGCGCGATAGCGGCTGACGCAATGATCGTAGCCGAAATTCGGGCTGCAGCCGACCTCGGCGCGGTAATCATGGATCGCGCGCAGCCAGTTCAGCGGCCGCTGGGTGAAGGCGTTCGGCGCCATCAGCACGCACAGCGAACCGACATAGAGCGTCTGCAGCGCGTTCAGGATCAGGCCCATGTCGTGGTAGAGCGGCACCCAGTTGACGTAGGTCGATTGTTTCGTGTTGCCGAGCGCGCAGCGGATCATTTCCAGATTGGCGAGCAGATTGGCGTGGCTGACGGCAACGCCCTTTGGCTCGGACGTGGAGCCCGAAGTGTATTGCAGGAACGCGATGTCCTGCGCCTGCGGCGCCGGCATGCCGGCGTGCGTTGCTTCGGCGGGCGAAAGGTCCACCGACAGCCATTGCAGGCCTTCGCGCAGGAAGCGCGCCTGCAAATCGCCGCGGACCGCGAACGCCGCACTGGTCAGTGCGACCGCCGGTTCGCAATTGGCGATGATCGCCGCACTGGAATCGCGCGAGCCTTGCCGGCGCGGCATCATCATGGGGACAGCGATGATTCCGGCGATCAGGCATCCGAAGAAAGCGACGATGAATTCGAGGCCGGGCGGGAACACGAGGAGGGCGCGCTCGCCGGGCCGGGCGATGCCGCTCAATTTTGCCGCGAGCGCGCCCGCGGCATCATGCAGTTGACGAAAGCTGAGGACCGCCTCCTCGGCGCCGCGATCGGACAGAAAGATGTAGGCGCGCTCATCGGGCTGGCTTTCAGCCCGCCTTGCGAGCAGTTCGACCAGCGAGGAGAACGGTTCCATATCGGCCAACCAAGGCGCCGGCGTCAGGCCGCGGCCGCGCGCCGTTCGGCGAGGTGGCGGGACAATTGGTCGATCGTTGGATAATCGTAGAAATCGTCGGTCGAGAGCTCGAGGCCGAGTTTTTCCTCCAGCTCCAGCATGACATAGACGACCATGGCGGAATCGAGCCCAAGGCGGCTGAACTTGGCGTCGGTCTTGACCTTGTCCGCTGCGATCCGCAGCACCTTGGCGAGTGAAGCCACGCAGAGTTCGGAAATTTCTTGTTGCGTCATGATCTTCCCAGCCGAATGCAGGGCGACAATACGGGCGCATCGGCGGTTGTCAATTTGGCCGCTCGACCGGTGCATGGATGACCGCCATCGTCGGCGGATTGAGTGCCTGTTTGTGCGTCAATCCTGATAGGTGTACAGGCCGCGCGGCTGGTAATATTGCTGCTGCGGCTGGTAATAGCCCTGCGGCGCCGCCTGATAGCCGCGATAATATTGTTGCTGCGGCTGCGGATAGGCCTGGGCATCGTACAGGCGGCGGCCGCGCGGCGCCGGATAGCGCGCCTCGCTGGAACTGCCGTCGGCCGGATAGATATAGCCGTCATCGGCGCGAACCTGCGGCGCCAGGCGCGGCTGCGGCGCGAGCACGACGGGGTCGCCGGCGGCGGCATTGGTCTGCTGTTCGTATTGCTGCTGCGCCGGGGCGCGGCGCGCAACGGCCGTGTTGCCGCGCGGCCGCGGATTGCGCGCCAGCGCGACCCGGGACGAGCCGGTCAAGGTCACCGTGGTGTTGAGCACGCCTTCCTGCTGCACCAGCGCATAGAGCTTCGCGGCATTGTCGCGCGACAGCCGCACGCAGCCATGCGAAGCGGGCGAGCCGAGGCGGCCCACCGAATCGGTGCCGTGGATGGCATGGCCCTGCTTGGTGAAGAAAATCGAGTGCGGCATCGGCGCGTCGTCGAATTCCTTGGAGTAGTGGTCTTCCTCCATGCGGAAGGTGCGGAAGCTGCCATTCGGCGTCTCATAGGAGGGCAGGCCGCTCGATACCGGCCAGCGATAGCGCTCGACACCGTCGACGGCGACGGTCATCTGCTGGTTATCCTTGTCGACGGTGATGGCGACTTTGGCCTCTGCAGCGCCGGTGAAGGACAGCATCAGGCAGGTGGCGGCAACGAGGAAGGAACGCATTTTACCTTTGGCCTCCGGGCCATGAATGCAGTACCGCGGCTCTCCGTCCCCCGACATCCAATATGCCCGGAATCCGGCCTCCGTTCCAGTGGCCTGCGGGTGCATCGTTAATGCGCGCCGCGGCACAAACAAGGCGGAGAAGGGGCCAAAGCCGGCTGCCGGCGCTGACTTTTTCGCGAGCGGCGAGGGCGGTGGGGCGCGGCGCGAAGCGGCCATGGCGACGCAACTTTTCCGCCGCGCCGGCGTTACACAATCCCGCTCCGACGGCGAAGTTGATGCCGAGTTTCAAGGAATCCAGATGAACATCAGCAAGGTCAAGACGGCCGCGTTCCCGGCGGGTTTGCCGGCCAGGGCTATCCTCGCGGGCGCCGCCCTCCTGCTTGCGCTGCTGGCGATCCCGCAACCCGGGAACGCCCAGGGCATCGTGCGCGGCGCCCGTGAGGGGTCCTACGAGGGCAACCGGATCGCCGGCCCGGTGGGCGGCGTGGTCGGCGGCGCCGTGGGGGCCGGCGTCGGCGGCGCCATGGGCGCGGTGAAGGGCGTGTTCGGGATTCCGAATGGCGGCTACCGGCGCTGCCGCGGCTATTACAACCGGCATGGGCATTTCAGGTGTTACCGCTAGTTTTGTACGTAGCCCGGAGGTCGCTGCGCTTATCCGGGCTACTTGTCTCGTTCAGTTCTTGAGCCGATACCCCGTCCTGAATATCCACCACACCAGCACCATGCACACCGCCAGGAAGCCGAGCGTCATGCCGATGCTCAGGCTCACGCTGACGTCGGCGATTTCGTAAAAGCTCCAGCGGAAGCCCGAGATCAGATAGACCACCGGATTGAGCAGCGTGATGGTGCGCCAGCCCGACGGCAGCATGTTGACCGAGTAGAAGCTGCCGCCGAGGAAGGTCAGCGGCGTCACCACCAGCATCGGGATCATCTGCAGCTTCTCGAAACCGTCGGCCCAGATGCCGATGATGAAGCCGAACAGGCTGAAGGTCACCGCCGTCAGCACCAGGAAGGTCAGCATCCACCAGGGATGCATGATGTGCAGCGGCACGAACAGAGCGGCGGTGGCGAGGATGATCAGGCCGAGGATGATCGATTTGGTGGCGGCGGCGCCGACATAGCCGAGCACGATCTCGAAATACGACACCGGCGCCGACAATATCTCGTAGATCGTGCCGACGAATTTCGGGAAGTAGATGCCGAACGAGGCGTTGGCGATGCTCTGCGTCAGCACCGACAGCATCACGAGGCCCGGCACGATGAAGGTGCCGTAGCTGACGCCGTCGACCTCGGTGATGCGCGATCCGATCGCGGCTCCGAACACCACGAAATACAGCGAGGTCGACACCACCGGCGAGACGATGCTCTGCAGCAGCGTGCGCCAGGTGCGCGCCATTTCGAACAGATAGATGGCCTGGACGGCGCGCCAGTTCATGGTGTCCTCACCAGGCTGACGAAGATGTCCTCCAGCGACGATTGCGTGGTGTCGAGGTCGGAGATGCGGATGCCGGCGTTGCGCAGATCGCTGAGCAGGCTGGTGATTCCGGTGCGGTCGCCCTTGGTGTCGTAATTGTAGGTCACTTCGCGGCCGTCCTCGGACAGTTCGAGGTTGTAGGCCGCCAGCGCTTCGGGGATGGTCTCGACCTTGTTCTGCAAATACAGCTTGAGATGCTTCTTGCCGAGCTTCTGCATCAGGCCGGCCTTGTCCTCGACCAGGATGATTTCGCCCTTGTTGATGACGCCGATGCGGTCGGCCATCTCCTCGGCCTCCTCGATGTAGTGCGTGGTGAGGATGATGGTGACGCCGGAAGCCTGCAGCGCGCGCACCACTTCCCACATGCCCTTGCGCAGTTCGACGTCGACGCCGGCGGTCGGCTCGTCGAGGAACAGGATCTGCGGTTCGTGCGACAGCGCCTTGGCGATCATGACGCGGCGCTTCATGCCGCCGGACAGCGTGACGATCTTGGAATCCTTCTTGTCCCACAGCGACAGGTCTTTCAGCACCTTTTCGATATGGGCCGGATTCTTCGGCTTGCCGAACAGGCCGCGGCTGAAGCTCACGGTCGCCCACACCGATTCGAACGCGTCGGTGTGCAATTCCTGCGGCACCAGCCCGATCAGCGAGCGGGCGGCGCGATAATCCTTGTTGATGTCAAATCCGTTGACGGTGACGCGGCCCTCGCTCGAATTCGCAATGCCGCAGATGATGCTGATCAGCGTGGTCTTGCCGGCGCCGTTCGGTCCCAGCAGCGCGAAAATCTCGCCGCGCCTTATGTCCAGATTGATGCCGTTCAGCGCCTTGAAGCCGGAACCATAGGTCTTCGACAGGTTGGCGACGGAAATGATCGGGGACATGGAGAGCATGGCGGTCTGATCTGGGATGGAGGCGACGGCGGATGGTGGCAACGGACATGACGCGGCGCTGCGGCCGCGCAGGTTGCGGGCGAGGGCAGCGGGAACTCCCAGATAGGAATGCGTGGTCGGTTACGCAATCGGCCGAGAGAATTATTATCTCTTTTTCTTGGCCGGATTTTTCGCCGGCGCGCCCTTTGCCGCCGCCTTGGGCGCCTCGGCCTGCTCAGGCACTTTCGCCAGTGTCATGATCTGCGTCTGGGCATTGGCGGGCCCGTTGGGACGGGTCGGATCCAGCAATTGTTCCTCGCCGAGGCCAACCGTCTGCAGCCGCTTTGAGGATATCTTGAAGGTGTTGACCAGGATATCGCGGATCGCGTCGGCGCGGCGCTGGCTGAGGAAGACGTTGTGGTCGCGCCGGGCGCCGGACTCGACATGGCCGACGATCAGGAACGTGTAGTTGAGCAGCGCGGAATTGACCAGCGTATCGGCGAGCTGTCCCAGCGTAGAATAGGATTCCGGCCGCACGATCGGCGTGTCGGTGTCGAACTGCACGTCGATGTTGACGCTCGGCAGATTGTTCAGTTCGGGCGCGATCGGCGGCCTTTTGTTCGGCGGCGGTTCGTTCTTGCCCCTCGATTTCGAGCGTTCGACGACTTTGGCGCGCAGCGCGGGGATATCCAGCTCCAGCGGTTTTTCCAGCCCGCTGAGCTTGGTGGCGGCCTCGTCCGTCGTGCGGTATCCGACGTCGGCGATCGATTTGGTACAGCGCGCGCTCACGGTGGGCAGCGCCAGCAGGCAATCCAGCGATTTGAAGACTTCCCGTCCCTTGCCGTGGCACTTCTTGACGACTTCGTACTCGCACTCGCGCCCGACGGTGGCGCGGGCGGCGATGCGCTTCTGGATCGCGTCGAACGCCCGCGGATAATCGGCCTTGCACGCCGCCGACATCACGTCCTGGTTGCGATAGAGACATTCCTTCAGGCGGGTGGAGTCGATATTGACGCCGCGGCAATTGGCGGTGATGTCGGGGGCGCAGCTCTTGCCGAGGATGGCGGCCCCTTCGGCAAATGGCATCGTCTGCGCCGCCGCCAGCGACGGCGCCGAGAGCGCAAGGATTAGCAGGATCGACCTTCCCCAGACCATATTCGTATCTCAACCGTTGAATTGACCGGTGGTCAAGGGCTCAGGCGAACAGAAGGCGGTTCTGTCATATTGTTGATGGTCCATGGCATTTTGCATTCAGGACGCCGGCCCGCCACCGTCAACTGCCTTTGCGATTCGGAGCCCATTGTCAAACCGCGATGGGACATGAATGTGCGTTCTCGCGGCGTGATACGCCGGAGGTCTGCGTCAGATTGCCCCTCCCGGTAAGAAGAGGGCACAGGGGATGCCGGATGCGCGCTGCACCCGCGATCTCATGTGCGTCGTGCACAAAACAAAATGCACATGAGCATACAGGGCAGCGGAGAACATCCGACATTCCCTGCGCGATGGCTTTACGGCTTATGGCGAGCTCTCCCCGGAGAACGGCTCTTT
>JAFKKG010000044.1 GCA_017305715.1 Hyphomicrobiales bacterium
GCGGCCCACTCGAGTTCGCTCGCCTGGTCCGAGCAAACCTTATGCAAAGACGACCGATCGACCGACTGCTCGAACCGTTACTGCCAATTCCCATATGTCCAAATCAGTTGAAACTTGGATTATACTTCCAATGAACCGGACAGCCGTGGCCTTGTGCCGGGCATCCACGTCTTGCTTCGCTCAAGGAAGAAAGACGTGGATGGCCGGGACAAGCCCGGCCATGACGAAGAGTATGTTGCGGCGACTCCCTAACCGGTCTTGATCCAGACCGCCTTGACGTTGAGATATTCCTCGAGGTGCTGCTTGCCGGACTCGCGGCCATAGCCGCTCATCTTGTAGCCGCCGAACGGCACCGCCGGGTCCATCGCCTGGTAGCAATTGACCCAGACCGAGCCGGCGCGCAGCGATTTTGCCACTTGGTGCGCCTTGCTGACATTGGTGGTCCAGACGCCGCTGCCGAGGCCAAAGGTGGTGGCATTGGCGCGCGCGATCAGATCGTCGGTGTCTTTGAAGGAGATCGCCGAGATGACGGGCCCGAAGATTTCCTCCTGCGCGATCCGCATATTGTCCTGCACGTTGGCAAACACGGTCGGCGGCACGAAATAGCCCTTCGACAGGGCGCCCTCGGTCAGCGGCGCGCCGCCGGCGAGCGCCTTGGCGCCTTCCTGCTGGCCGAGCGAGAGATAGCCGGAGACGCGCTTCATCTGCTCGGCCGACACCAGCGGTCCGATTTGGGTGTTGGGATCGAGCCCGTTGCCGACCTGCAGCTTCTTGCCGAATTCGGCGACGCGGCCGACGAACTCGTCATAGACCTTGTGTTCGACGAACAGCCGCGTGCCCGCGCTGCAAATCTGCCCGGAATTGGCGAACACCGCCATCGCGGCCCCCGGCACCGCCGCATCGAGATCGGCATCGGCGAACACGATGTCCGGCGACTTGCCGCCGAGTTCGAGCGACACGCGTTTGAGATTGCCGGCGGACGCCCTGACGATGGCTTGCCCGGTCAGATGCGAGCCGGTGAAGGCGACCTTGTCGACACCGGGATGCGAGGACAGCGCAGCGCCCGCCGTTTCGCCGTAGCCGGGCACCACATTGACGACGCCGGGCGGAATGCCGGCTTCCATGCAGAGTTCGGCGAGCCGCAGCGAGGTCAGCGGCGCCTCTTCGGCCGGCTTGAGGATCACCGTGCAGCCGGTCGCGATCGCCGGACCGATCTTCCAGACGCTGGCGCTGAGCGGGCCGTTCCAGGGAATGATCGCGCCGACGACGCCGACCGGCTCCTTCAGCGTGTAGGAGAAGATCTCGCCGGGCAGTGAGTTTTCGATGGTCTCGCCATGCAGCGCGGTCGCCTGCCCGGCATAGTAACGGAGCATGCCGAGCACGCGCAGTCTGTTGCCGCGGGTACGGCTGATCGGCGCGCCCATGTCGAGCGTGTCGAGCTGCGACAATTCCTCGAAATTCTTCTCGACGAGATCGGCGAGCTTCAAGAGCAGGTTCTGCCGTTCGAACGGCTTGACCTTGCTCCAGGGCCCCTCGAAGGCGCGGCGGGCCGCCGCCATCGCGCGGTTGATGTCCTCGGCATCGCCCTCGGCGACCGTCGCCAGCAATTCGCCGGTGGCGGGGTTATGGGTCTCGAACTTCTTGCCGGAGGCCGCATCGACCCATTTGCCGTCGATCAGCATCTGCTTGTAGGAGCCATCCGCATAGGGGTGGCGCGTGATCGGAATTGCCTGTGAAACAGCCATGGTTGAACTCCCTTGTTATCGATTATTGTCGATCTTGCTAATTGTCGGGGCCGTCCGTTTGTGCCGACGATAAGCCATGAAGCCGACGCCAGCAAATCCGAGCATCATCATCGCCCGGGTCGACGGTTCGGGAACGGCACCGACATCGAGGATGCCGCAGCGACGCATAAAGCGGCAATGGACAATCGACGCATAACACTCACCCTCACTATATTCAATTAAATATAGCGCTATCGGAGCAAAGACGCATGTCAAATCCAGGTTCCGAGTTAGCTTGTTTCCATGGCCGGCCTTCCGCTCTCGTGATATATGGTGAACTATATCGAGACAGGTGGTTTCGGCAGGGAAAGCCGGGGCGATCACGCGGGATCGGGGACGGTCCGCGAAGTCTTCAAGTAACGCCGGCGACTGGCGCACTTACGACCGGAATTGGTGGCAGCATGTCAGGTTTGGACGAAAAGGCCCAGATTCAGGCTTCGCGGAGATCGATTTGGCCGCAACCCCGTCACGTATCGTGTGATATCCGGTAGCCTGTCCGGCCTGTCGAAGCCAAATAGCGGAAGGATCAGTTCATGAAACTCAGCGCACGCAACCAGCTCAAGGGCACCATCGCCGATATCGTCAAGGGCGCGACCACGTCGCATGTCCGGATCGACATCGGCGGCGGCGTTGTCGTCACGGCGTCGATCACCAATGAAGCGGTCGACGATCTCAAGCTCGCCAAGGGCAAGGCTGCCACCGCCGTGATCAAGGCCAGCGACGTCATGGTGGGTGTCGATTGATCGACCGCCGCGCACTGCTCGCGGGCCTGTCGGCCGCGGCCCTGATCGGGCCGCGCCGGGCATTTGCGGCCACCGTGAAGGATGCCGCGGGCCGTGCGGTGCCGGTCCCGGCCAAGGTCGCGCGCGTGTTTCCGGCCGGACCGCCGGCGGCGATCCTGCTCTATACGCTGGCGCCGGACCTGCTGATCGGCTGGCCGCGCGTCAACCGGGCTGAAGAATGCGCCTACATGCTGCCGGAAATCTGCGCGCGGCCGGAAGTCGGCCGCATCACCGGACGCGGCAACACCGCGAATCTGGAAACCGTGCTGGCGCTGAAGCCCGATCTCATCCTCGATGTCGGATCGACCGGCGCGACCTTCGTCTCCCTGGCGGAAAAGGTGCAGGAGCAGACCGGGATTCCCTACGCCCTGCTCGACGGCCGCTTTGCCGGCATCGCTGCTACCTATCGCGCGCTCGGTGAACTGATCGGGCGAGCCGAGGATGCCGAGAAGCTGGCGCGCTATACCGAAGACACGCTGAAAACCATTCTGGACCGCATCGCGCCGGTCGCGGGGGGCGAACGCCCAAAAGTCTATTACGCGCGCGGGCCGCGCGGGCTTTCGACCGGCCTTGGCGGCTCGATCAATGTCGAGACCATCGAAATGCTCGGCCGCAATGTCGCCGGCGAGACCCAGGGCGGGCTCGGCAACGTTTCGATCGAACAGGTGCTGGTGTGGAATCCCGATGTGATCGTGACCATCGACCAGGAATTCGCCGCCAATGTGCGCAGCGATCCGGCCTGGGCCCCGGTCAAGGCGGTGCGCGACAACCGGGTGCATCTGTCGCCCAAACTGCCGTTCGGTTGGGTGGATTTTCCGCCTAGCGTCAATCGCCTGATCGGGCTGTGGTGGCTCGCCAAGCTGCTATACCCCGATCGCTTTCCGGAAGATTTGCGCGCGCTGACAGCGGACTTCTATTCCCGCTTCTACCACGTCACCCCGACGGCGGCGCAAATCGACCATGTAATTGCAGGCCGGGACTAACAGCGCGTCCAGCGACGTGGGGCGCAGGCGGTCTCCCCCGATCCGTCGAAACCCATTGCCGGGCCGCGAGGGCGGTCCTACGGTCGCGACGATGAAGGGCCCGGGTACCAGCGCTGCCATGATGCAAGAGTCGGAAGGCGCCACGGCGTCGTCCGATGTGCACGTCGCCGGCTTCACCGATCCGGAAGCATACGCATTCGAGGCCGTCAAACTTGCTGCCGGCGCCAGCGTTCGAGGCTTTGGCGGCAAGATCGATAAGACATTCCGCGCGATACTTACGCGCGTGGGCCTCGACCGGCTGACCATCGGACTGGGCAAGGCGTCGGCGTCCGTTTCGCTTTCCTCGGGTGTCCCCAACGCGCATGTCTTCATGTTCGCGACCGCACCCGCCGCCGCGCGCCGTATCTCCGGCTGGACCGTCGGCCACCAACATATCTTTCACCCGCGGCCCAATGACCATGCGTTCGCCATTTCTCAGCCAGGGCCCTCTGCCGTCATTACCGTGCCATTCGATCTGCTGACCGACTACGGCTCCGGTGTCAGCGGCCCTGGCCCCCGCATCCCGGCGCATGACGACCGGTTGTTCTTGACCTCCGAGGTTCATCGGATGCGGCTCATTTCCCTGATGAACGATGTGGAGCGTCTCGCCAGGGAGGAACCTTGGGTCGTCCAGATGCCGGAGCCGGCCAGGGCGTTGCAGGGCACGATCATTGAGGCCCTGCTCGCCTGCCTGACCCTGGGCCAGCCGAGCCGGGATCGTGTGGCTCCGGGCCGCCATCGCCGCATCGTCGCGCGCCTGGAGCGAGCACTGCGCGAGCGCCCCGAAGGGATGCTGTCGCTGCCGGACCTCTGCGCCGAGGTTGGCGTGGCCCAGAGAACCCTGAACCTCGCCTGCCAGGAGTTTCTCGGTCAGGGCGCGATGCAATACGCCCGCGGGTGTCGCCTCGACCATGTTCGCCAAACTCTGCTGATCTCCGACCCGGCCTCGACTCAGGTTACCGGCGTCGCAATGCGGTACGGCTTTTGGGAACTCGGCCGATTCGCTCAGGCTTATCGCCTTCGTTTTGGGGAAAGCCCGTCGAAAACCCTGCGTCGCAACGCAGCCCCGTCCGAGATTCGCCACGAAGCCCAATCTGTTCATGCCAGAATCGCATAGCGCGCGACGGGCGCTGCCTGCAGAAGGGCGCCACCCGCCGGGCGCCGCATCGGTCCCGGGGCTCGACAGGAGGACCAGGACATGTCTCTTCGTATCAACGCCGTGGCTCCGAACTTCAAGGCCAACACCACGCAGGGGCCGATCGACTTCCACCAGTGGATTGGCGACGGGTGGGCCATTCTGTTCTCGCATCCCAAGGACTTCACCCCGGTCTGCACGACCGAACTCGGCTACATGGCCGGGCTGAAACCGGAATTCGACAAGCGAAACACGAAGATCATCGGCCTCAGCGTCGATCCGGTCGAGAACCACGCGAAGTGGTCACAGGACATCGAGGAAACGCAGGGCCACGCCGTCACCTACCCGATGATCGGCGATACCGAGCTCGAGGTGGCGATGGCATACGACATGCTGCCGGAGGGCGCGGGGACCACGTCCGAGGGTCGCACCGCTGCGGACAATGCGACGGTGCGTTCGGTATTCGTCATCGGCCCGGACAAGAAGGTCAAGGCGATGCTGACCTATCCGATGACCACCGGCCGCAACTTCGACGAGGTGCTGCGCCTGCTGGACTCCTGCCAACTGACCGCCAAGCACATGGTGGCAACGCCGGTGAACTGGAAGCCCGGCGACGACGTCATCATTCCGCCCGCGGTGTCCAACGAGGCCGCCGCCGCGAAGTACCCGGACGGTTGGAAGACACTGAAGCCGTATCTGCGGGTGGTCGCCCAGCCACGAGGTTGAGGCCGCGCAACCCGGGCGACGCTGTCGCCCGGGTCCTGTCCCGTCATCGCAGCCCCGGCGAAGCATCGTGCCCATCTTCATCGACCGTGGGGCCGGTTTGCGTCAGGAAGACGCGTCAGGACAACGAATCCAGGGCCACGTTCCGATTTTATCGAAACGGAAAAGGCTCTAGCTTCGCCCGCATGAACAATGCCAGGTCTGCCGTGCCCGGATTTGCGATCGCAATCGCAGTGCTGATCGCCGGCCTGCTGCTCGCGCTCACCGTCGGCCGCTATCCCGTGAGCCTTGGCGATCTTCTCAGCGTGCTCACTGCAAAGCTTTGGGGCCATCGCGCCGACGTCGCGCCGGCGGTCGAAAGCGTCATTTTCCAGGTGCGCGGCCCGCGCGTGATCGCGGCCATGCTGGTGGGCGCGGCGCTCGCGGTCGCCGGCACCGCCTTTCAGGGGCTGTTTCGCAATCCCCTGGTGTCGCCGGATATTCTCGGCGCGTCCTCGGGCGCTGCGCTGGGCGCCGTGCTCGGCATCTATCTGTCGCTTGGCGTGTTCGCGATCCAGGCGATCGCCTTTGTCGGCGGTTTGATCGCGGTCGCCATCGTCTATGTGATCGGGGCTGCGGTGCGATCGCGCGATCCGATCCTGGTGCTGGTGCTGACCGGCGTCGTGGTCGGCTCGTTGTTCGGCGCCGGCGTCGGCCTCGTGAAATATCTCGCCGATCCCTACAACCAGCTTCCGGCCATGACGTTCTGGCTGCTCGGCAGCCTGTCGGCGACCGGAATTGCGGACCTGCTGCCGCTGTTCGGCCCGGTAGCGCTCGGCACCGCCGTGCTGGTCGCGCTGCGCTGGCGCATGAACGTGATGTCGCTGCCGGAGGAGGAGGCGCGCGCGCTCGGCGTCGCCACCGGGCCGTTGCGCATCGCCATTGTCGCGGCCGCGACGCTGGTCACTTCGGCGAGCGTTGCCACCGCCGGGATCATCGGCTGGGTCGGGCTCGTGGTGCCGCATCTGGCGCGGTCGCTAGTCGGACCGGACTTCGCGCGGCTGTTGCCGGCAGCGGCGATCCTCGGCGGCGGCTATCTGCTGCTGATCGACACGCTGGCGCGCACCATGGCGCAGGTCGAAATTCCCTTGGGGATTCTCACCGCCGTGATCGGCACGCCGTTCTTCATCTGGCTGCTCGCCAGCGTGCAGAAGAACTGGTCATGATCCTCGAAGGCGATCAGCTCACGATCGGCTACCCCGACCGCGTGGTCGGCGCCGCCCTCGATGTCAGGCTGGAAACCGGCGAGGTGCTGGCGCTGCTGGGACCGAACGGCGGCGGCAAGACCACACTCTTGAAAACCCTGCTCGGATTATTGCCGCCACGAGCGGGCGAGGTGAGAATCGACGGCGCGGCGCTGTCGTCCCGCTCGATCCGCGAACGCGCGCGGCTGATCGCCTATGTGCCGCAAACCCATGTCGCGACCTTTGCATTCACGGTCGAAGCCGTGGTGCTGATGGGCCGCACCGCGCATGGCGATCTGTTTGCGCGACCGACGGCACAGGATCGCATGGTGGCAGCATCGATGCTCGACCGGCTCGGGATCGCAGCGCTGGCGGATCGGCCTTACACCATGATTTCCGGCGGCGAGCGCCAATTGGTGCTGCTGGCGCGGGCGCTGGCGCAGGAGCCGCAATTCATCGTGCTGGACGAGCCGACCGCCAATCTCGACTTCGGCAACCAGGGCAAGGTGATGCGCGAGATCCGCGCGCTGGCCGCGTCCGGGCTCGGCGTGCTCTTCACCACCCACGACCCCAACCACGCGCTGCGCGCCGCCGACCGCGCCTATCTCTTGCGCGGCGGCGAACGCATCGCCGAGGGGCCGACCAAGGAAATTTTGACGCAGGCGCGGCTGGAAGCGCTGTACGGCGCACCGGTGCGGGTGATTACGGATGCGAGCGGGACGGCGTTCGTGCCGGGGTGAGGTACGTCGTCCCGGCGAAGGCCGGGACCCATAGCCACCGGCTGCGATTGTTTTGCGCGATGGCCGTTATCTTTCTTCTTTTGACGACACCGGCCGCGGCGTGATGGGTCCCGGCCTTCGCCGGGACGACGGTCAGATCGCGTTGATGTCCTCGCTCTCCAGCACCGGCTTCGGATAGCCATCGCGCGCGACCTTGATCATGGCGCGGCCGAGTTGTTCGGACGTGGTCATGAATTTCGGCGAGGTCCGCGCGAGGTATGACAATAACGGCGCGGCGACGACGTAGATCGCATTCACCCATGATGTTTTGGAGCGCACACCGTGCAGCGGCTGGATGCCGGCGGGCCGGAACATGTAGGCGGCCTTGAACGGCAGCTTGAGCAGGTCGTTCTCGGTCTTGCCTTTGACACGTGCCCAGCGCACCGGCCCCTGTTCGGTCGAGTCGGTGCTACGGCCGGTGACGTAGGTGAACACCATGTCCGGGTTGAGCCGCACCAGCGTGTTCGCCGCGGCCATGGTGACGTCATAGGTCAGGTGCCGGTAGCGCTCCGCGTCCATGCCGACCGAGGAGACGCCGAGGCAGAAGAAGCAGGCGTCGTATCCGGTGAGATCGGATTCGATGGCGGAAAAATTCGTGAAATCCTGGTGCAGGACTTCGCGGAGCTTGGCGTGCTGCTGCCCGGTCGGGCTGCGCCCGACCACCAGCACGCGCTCGACGTCAGGCTCGACCAGGCATTCGCGGAGTACGCCCTGCCCGACCATGCCGGTGGCGCCGAACAGAATGACCTTCATGCCAGGGTGAGTTCCGCTCATCCCTTGATGAAGGCAAGCAGGTCGGCGTTGATGGTGGCGGCTTCCGTGGTCGGCATGCCGTGCGGAAAACCCTTGTAGGTCTTCAGCGTGCCGTTCTTCAGCAGTTTTGCGGACAATGGTGCGGAGTCGGCATAGGGCACGATCTGGTCGTCGTCGCCATGCATCACCAGCACGGGCACATTGATCTTCTTCAAATCCTCGGTGAAATCGGTCTGCGAGAAGGCGACGATGCCATCGTAATGCGCCTTGGCGCCGCCCATCATGCCCTGGCGCCACCAGTTCTGGATGATGGCTTCGGACGGCTTCGCGCCGGGGCGGTTGTAGCCGTAGAACGGGCCCGCCGCGACATCGCGATAAAAGCCCGAGCGGTTGGCCAAGAGTGCCGCCTGGAAACCGTCGAACACGTCCTTGGGCAGGCCGCCGGGATTGGCCGCCGTCTTCACCATCAGCGGCGGCACCGCGCTGAGGATCGCGGCCTTCGCGACCCGGCTCTCGCCGTGGCGGGCAATGTAGTGCACCACCTCGCCGCCGCCGGTGGAATGGCCGACATGAACCGCGTTCTTCAGATCGAGATGCGCCGTCACCGCCGCGAGGTCGTCGGCATAATGGTCCATGTCATGGCCGTCGCCGACCTGGGCGGAGCGGCCATGGCCGCGGCGGTCATGGGCAACCACGCGAAAGCCGTGGTTGAGGAAGAACAGCATCTGCGTGTCCCAGTCGTCCGACGACAGCGGCCAGCCGTGGCTGAACACGATCGGCTGACCGGAGCCCCAGTCCTTGTAGAAGATTTCGACGCCGTCTTTCGTTGTGACCGTGGGCATGATGGACTCCTCTGGGATGTCGTCATTCCGGGATGGTGGGTCAGCAGACCCGGAATCTCGGGATTCCCGGTTCGATGCCGCGCATCGCCCCGGAATGACAGGAACGTCAGGCGTACGTGGCCGTCGGCCGGTAGCGCCTGATGACGCCGATGATGACGATCACGAAGAACACCAGCACGATGCCCTGGGCGATGGCGAACGGCGGCTCGGCCGGCGGCACGCTTGGCGCCAGCGCATGCAGCGCCGGCACTTTCAGGAACGACTGGATCACCAGCACGAACACATTGAGATAGAGCGACACCAGCGCGGTCAGCGCGTAGATCCAGCGCCAGGCGCCGCGGAGATTCATGACATAGAGCGCAACGCAGGCGATCGCCAACAGCACCAGCGAGAGCAGTCCGACGATGTGCGACGGCAGCGTCTTGTCGAACAGCAGCGGCGGAATCAGAAAACCGGTGGCGCTGGTCAGGATCGTGGTCAGCAGGAAGATCGCGGTCAACCCCGGCTGCCGCTTCGAGCCGAGCATGCCGAACATCACGATGAGGCCGGCGACGATCCCGATCAAACTGATGACGACGTGGACCTGAACGAATGTCGAAACGCTCATACCCAAAATCATGGTCCGCCCCCTTTTGAACCCACCAAATCCTACGGCGCTCGGCGGGCAATTGCCATTCACCAAACCGTGCGGCGGGCCAAGCAAGACGCACACCGCGCCTTGTTCACGCGCACCGGCTTCCAGTCCGTTCGAAAACCTCCCGGGTTCAGCGATCGAGAAATTCGACCAGCTTCGGAATCACCTGATCCGGCGCCTCCTCCATCAACCAATGGCCCCGGTCTTTCACCAATACGCCCTCGACATTGGTTGCGACCATCTTGCCCTGCTCGATCAGGAACGAGCCACCGGCCTTCTCGCCCGACAGCACCAGGAGCGGCATCGACAGTTTGGTCCTGGCAAACTCTGCAAAGTCCTTTGCGTCGGTCGGGAAAGCGCGGAAGACTTCCATGCCGGCCTTCATGTGGCCGGGCCTTGCATATTCCTTTGCATAGAACTTGCGGTCAGCCTCCGGCACCGACCTGGTCGGGTCGGCGGCAAAGTCGTTCCAGAAATGTTCGAGGTAGATTCGCTCGCGCCCGGTCACCAGCGCCAGCGGCGTCTTGCCGAAGAAATGGAAGTGCCAGAGATCACGCAGCAGGAAGACGTTGTTCCAGTCGCCGACCCCAGGCAGGAAGGCCTCCATCAGCACCAGCCGGTCGACCTTGTCAGGGTATTGCGCGGCATAGGCGTAAGCGACCATCAGCCCGATATCATGACCGACCAGCCGGATACGGTCGTATTTGAGACTCTCGACCAGCGCATGGATGTCCTGCGCCATCGCTTTCTTGGTGTAGCCGCTTTCCGGCGAGGCCGATTGGCCGAAGCCGCGCAGGTCCGGCGCGATCACGGTGTGCTTGTCGGAAAGTCTTGCGATCAGCGGCCGCCACATGTGGCTGGTTTCGGCAAAGCCATGCAGCAGCACGACGGGATCGCCCTTGCCGGCAATGAGGTAATGCAGCCTGACGCCGTTGACCTCGGCGAATTTGTCCTGCGGCGCCTGCGCGAAAGAGAGGCTGGAAGGCAGCGCGACCGATAGCGCCATCAACACGACATAAGCGATGGCACGAAACGGTCTCGATGCGCAAAGCATGCGATTTTGCTCGTTCTTCATTGAAGAGGCATCAGTAATAACGGGGTATCGGTCCGTTGTGTAGGGTCTTTCGTCCGGACAGGTCGAACAGGACCTCGTCGACATAGCACCAGCCCCAGCCTTCCGGCGGATCGTAGCCTTCGATCACGGGATGGCCGGTGGCATGGAAGTGCGCGGTCGCGTGCCGGTTCGGGGAATCGTCGCAGCAGCCGACATGGCCGCAGCTACGGCAGATCCGCAGATGCAGCCACTTGCTGCCGCTCTTGAGGCATTCCTCGCAGCCGAGCGCGCTCGGCGTGACGTCCTGGATACCGGCGATGTGGCGACAACCCTTTGAACTCATTTGGCCTCACGGGTCTTGCGGAAACTCATCGCGCAACTATAGCGCAGGCTTCGAACCGTCGGCGAGAAACCCGTGCAATGCCGCCACCACCTGGGCGCCCTCGCCGATCGCGCCGCCGACCCGCTTGACCGAACCGGAGCGGACGTCGCCGACCGCGAACACGCCGGGCACCGTGGTTTCCAGCAGCGGCACCGGACGCCCGCCATCCTGTCCGTTCTGAACGCCGGTGAGCACAAAGCCGGCGCGATCGACCCTAACGCCGCAACCTTCGAGCCAGCCGGTCGCGGGATCGGCGCCGACGAACAGAAAGAGATTGCGGGTGTCGAAACTCTGCACCTCGTCCGGCGCCAGGCGGCTGCGCCAGCGCACCCGCCGCAGCGAAGCGTCCTCGCCCTCAAGGCCGACCACTTCGGCATTGAAGATCAATTCGATGTTGTCGGTCGCTTCGATGCGCTCGATCAGATAATGCGACATGCTGGCGCCGAGGCCGCCGCCGCGGATGATCATGTAGACTTTTCGCGCGTGGGTGGACAGAAACACCGCGGCCTGTCCGGCTGAATTGCCGCCGCCGACCAGCACGACATCCTGATCCTTGCACAGCCTGGCCTCGATCGGCGAGGCCCAGTACCAGACGCCGCGGCCCTCATAGGCGTCGAGGTTCTCGATCTCGGGCCGGCGGTAGCGCGCGCCGCTCGCGACCACGATCGATTTCGCCCGCAATGACTGGCCGCATTCGGTCGCCAGCGCGAACAGGCCATCGGGCTTCGAGCAATCCAGCGATCTGATCGAGACCGGGATCAGCATGTCGGCGCCGAATTTCTGCGCCTGGTTGTAGGCGCGCCCGGCCAGCGCCTGGCCGGAAATGCCGGTCGGGAATCCCAGGTAATTCTCGATTCGCGCGCTGGCGCCGGCCTGGCCGCCGAAGGCGCGGGAATCGAACACCGCGACCGACAAGCCTTCGGATGCGGCATAGACCGCCGTGGCAAGCCCGGCCGGGCCGCCGCCGACCACGGCGACGTCGTAGAGCTTGTCATTGGCATGGTTGGTGATCATGCCCATGGCGAGCGCCAGCGAGGTTTCCGATGGATTGCGCAGCACGGTACCGTCGGGACAGACGACCAGCGGCAGATCGCTGCGCTCGGCCGCATAACGCGCGACGAGATCGGCGGCATCCTTGTCGGTCTCGGGATCGAGCAGGTGATGCGGCTGGCCGTTGCGCGTCAAAAAATTCTGCAGGCGCGCCATGTCGCCGAGCAAGGCCGGGCCGATCAGCACCGGTCCGCCGGCGTTGCCCTGGATCAGGCTGACGCGGCGCAGAACCAGCGCGCGCATGATGCGTTCGCCGAGATCGGCTTCGGCCATCAACAGCGCGCGCAGCCGGTCCGGCGGAATCAGCAACGTCTCGACATCGCCCTCGGCATGGCCGTCGACCAGCGCCACACGGCCCGACAGTTGTCCGATCTCGGCGAGAAATTGCCCCTCCCCCTGATCGATCACGGGCGTGACATGGCCAAGCCCGTCGCGCAGCGTGATCGCGACATGACCCGACAGCACCACGAACATGCCGGGACCAGGCTTGCCGGTCTCGAACAGCGCCTCGCCATGCCTAAAGCTGCGCAATTCGCCGAACCGGCGCATGCGCCCGATCTCGTGGGGGGTCAGCGTCGGAAACGTCTGCTCGAGGCGCGGAAAGGCCGAGGTATTCTGGCCGGTCGCCGGACCGGTTGCCGTGTCTGCACTCATCTCGCCACCCAATTGGAATTTTCAGAGTTTGCGGAACATGTTTCGGGCCGCCCGGCGAGCGGCCAGGAATTTTCCTGTCCGCTACTGGCCCGGCTTGTCGCCGCCCGCGTCATCTAGGAAGACATCGGCGGTTTCGGAAGATGCGGCGGCTTCGTCGTTGCGCCCTCGCGCCTGCGACTTCCGCCGTTTGAGGTTTTCACGCAGCGCCAGTTTCAACCGCTGGTGTCGCGAATCCTTCACGTCGCGGCCGGTCCTTTCACGCTTGTCCTGATCGTTCTGCATTCCCGGGCCTTGTTGCCTGACGCCGTCGCGGCGTCTTGTGTTTTCGCCGGGCATATTGGATTTCGTACCGCTGCCGCGCAATCGACGCCCGGACGGATGCTTCGTCGGCACCGCCCTCCGGGCCGGCCCGCGGCCGAAATGGAGCCGGATCGGCCCCGAGTTGAGCCGATTGGCGGGGAAGCAGGGCAGCCACCCAGATTTTTGCCCGTTTTGGGCCCTTTCCGGCCCTGCCGCGTGCTTGCGCCTGAGGGGCCCTTGTGGCAAGAACCGCCCGCCTGTAGGGGCCTTTTGGGGCCGATTCTTCGGATACCGGGCATGCTGCCGTAGCTCAGTGGTAGAGCACTCCATTGGTAATGGAGAGGTCGACAGTTCAATCCTGTCTGGCAGCACCATCCATCCTATTGGCTGCATTGATTTTCCTGGAAATTCGGTCCTGAGGGCCACACGGACCAATGGTTTCCTTGAAGTTTTCTATGGCTAAACGAGCCCGCTCCAGCGTTCCCCAATTCCGAATCCGCGTCCCCGCGAAGGTCATCGACCGACTACGCGGCAGGCATGTCCTGCTCAACCTTTCAAACCGCAACGATCCGCCTTGTATCAAAGTCGCGAAGATCGCTGACGATGTCTCGTTCAGCCTCGAAACAACTGATCGCATCATCGCGGAGGCACGGTCGGCGAACGCACTGGGCCACCTCAAGCGGCTTTTCGAACTGACGGAAGCGTGCACCTTTCGCACCAAGAACTGGTTGCGCTGAGCGGCGAGACTTACCGGCTCTACAACGAAATCCACGGCGACAATCCCGGTGAACCAAGCTGTGAACGCCTTACAGGCGATGTGCCGGGCATCCGATCAGTATTCGGCTGGGGCGTTGACAACCGGAAGCCGACAAGAATCCGGCCGATGCAATCAAGGTCAAATCGGAGAAGAAAATCCGGACCCGATCGAAGGGCTTCACCTGTTACACCGGTTGCCGGATTGCTGAGGCGCTACAGCTTCGTAAATCGCGGAGATCAAGAGGTTTGATGATATTTTGAGTCCACGAATGTTGGCGTGACTTTCGGGCAGCGGATTGCGGCCAGCCAAGAAAACTCCGGAAAATCCATACATTTCGCTGTTGCGCAATAGCTACGCAGGCCTGGGATTCAGTGTAACCATGCACTTCCGGGGCGGAAACGGGGGGGCATTCACTTGTGGGATGCATGGGTAGTGCGGTACTGCTCAACCAAGCAATCAGGCTGGAGGTTGGGCCGAATGCGTTACAAAGTTTTGAGTCTATTGGCAGCGGCGTTGAGCCTCGGCGTCGCGCGAGCCGCTTCGGCCGCCGACATGCCGGTCAAAGCCCCGGTCGCTGCGCCGGTTTACAATTGGACCGGCTTTTATATCGGCGGAAACATCGGCTACGGTTGGGGAAGATCCGACAATGATTTCGCCGACGCGGTTACCGGTTTTGCGACGCTCCCCATGGGTAGCGACACCACAAAAGTGAATGGCGTTATCGGCGGCCTTCAGGCTGGTTACAACTGGCAGACCGGCTCGTTTGTTTTCGGGCTTGAGACCGACCTTCAGCTGTCGGGACAGAAAGGAAGCGGAGCGGCAATCTGTCCGGCGGCGTCCTGCGGTCCGGGTGGCACGGTCACCCACACTGAACAGCTTACTTGGTTTGGAACGACCCGCGGCCGCTTCGGGTGGGCCTTCAATCGCTGGTTGATCTATGGAACGGGCGGAGTTGCCTATGGCGCCGTGGAAAGCAGCGGCAGCATGAATTTTTTCATTCCCGTCAGATTGACTGGCCCCTATAGCGGCTCCGCCACGCGCGCCGGCTGGGTTGCGGGCGCCGGCTTGGAAGGCGCCATAACCCAAAACTGGACTGCCCGTGTCGAGTACCTTTATATCGACTTTGGTACGGCGAACTTCTCATCGCCAACAACGTTCCCGCTCGCGGCCGGCGCAATTACCGATTCGGTGCACCTGCGCGACAACATCGTCCGTGTTGGATTGAACTATCGGTTCTAGAGCCCCATCGAAGTGGGTAGGGGTACATCCGCCCTTTCACCACGACGATGGTTCTCTCTTCCCGGCCGAGGATCAGGTGTATTCGGACTCACTGTCGTGAGCGCGCCAGTTCATCGACTCGTTGATGCGGCGCTGGATCAGTGTTGCGAGCGCTTCGGGGTCATGACTCCCGCCGTTGATGTGGATGGCCACATTGCCCGAAACCATGCGGGCATCACCTCCGAAGCGGAGCCGATGGGCGAGCGGCCCGATTTCGCCACGTTTTCCATCAGCCATTCGCGGGACCCTTTGCTTGAGCTCAGTCGCTTCGGCCCTGCGAAATCCAGCGGCTTGCTTGTCGGCGGCTCCTATCTGCCATGGCACCAAGTCAAGCGAGTATCTTTTCGGAGCTACCGTCCGGTGATACGACATGCAAATAGCGCCGCACGAAAGTGCCACACAACCTGAAGCAATCAGGCCGAAAATCACAATAAATTCAACGTTAAACAGGATCACGACCAAAGTTCAATCCTGTCTGGCAGCACCATTTTTGCCAAGACAATCAACGTTCGTGCTGAAAGCGCTCGGCGCTTCAATGGTATCCGTGCCCGGAACGTGGCGGGCAAAATCCGTCAAGCACAGTATGTGGATCGCGGCGGACGTCCCAAATCCGCCGTGCTCTCTGCCGGTTAAAACGACGGGATGCGGGCGAGTGTTGTTCATTCCGCGCGCCCCTAACCCGTTCGGTATATTGTCCTGATTTCGACTGCACTCGAATTTACCGGCTCGATGACTCGCCGGGATTGACGGGAATGCAGGAATACCTCGCTTACGTGCTTGACCATGACGGCCACATCAAGCACCGAATTGGCCTGATCTGCGGAGACGAACAAGCCGCTAAAGAGCGCGCAAAGCAGTTGGTCGACCGTCATGACGTGGAGCTATGGCAAGGCTCCAGAAAGATCGCCACGTTCCACCGCCTCAACAGCTAGCACCGTCCATATATGCCCCCAAAGCAGCAGCCGACTGCGGGCGAGCGGCTACCTTGCCCCAAATGCGAGATGAAGATGGTTTCAACCGCTCGGCAGCCCACCGGGGAAAAGACCTTTGAATGCCTGCGCTGCGGCTACACTGAAACGCGCAAGGTCGACGAGTAAGGCCGCCTCTCGAGGCTCGCCAACGGAGACATCGCGCTGGCGCCGCTGGACCCAGAAATCGCCGAGCGAGATCAGAACCGGATAGCTTGCGGCCGCCGCGAACCCCGCTGCCAGCTCATCGTCTGGCGTACTGCCTGCCGTTCGGAAAATGCTGGCTCGATCAGAGCCGATCGAAACTGCAATGGAGCAGATCAGGCCACGCCCACAGCCGTCCTGCTTTTCCGGCGATAGGCGATCGTGCCGAGGCCGACGAAGCCCAGGATCATCATCGCCCAGGTGGACGGCTCGGGAACCGCGCTTGCGATGGTCAGGGATGCATCCGGGCTGACGCCGATCCGGGTGATGTCGATTCCGAATACGCCAAGCTGCGCAAAGGTGCCGTCGGCGAAGAATATCGTTCCGCTTCCGGTGCCGCCATGGCCATCGTCATAACCGAGTTCGATGAGGTCGTAGTACAATGG
This sequence comes from Hyphomicrobiales bacterium, assembly GCA_017305715.1. Lineage (GTDB taxonomy): Bacteria > Pseudomonadota > Alphaproteobacteria > Rhizobiales > Xanthobacteraceae > Bradyrhizobium. The sequence goes on from JAFKKG010000044.1 coordinate 16,711, forward strand.
GGTTTGCGGGTTGGACGGGTCGAAATTGACGTCGAAATGAGGTTTGAAGTTGGAGGGGCCGCATGAAAACCCGGCGGCCCCTCCACTGAGCGAACAATTGCTCAACGCAACGCCAAGAACGTCAGTGGTGATGAAATCGGTGGATACGAAGCTGAAGCTGAAATTGTTGTTTCCGAGCTGGCCGTTGAGACTTCCCGAAGCGGAGTAGGTCACCGCCGACGCCTGAGCGCCGGTGCAAATCGCGCAAACTGACAGTGCTGCAACGAGGGCTGCCAAACGACGCATACGACATCTCCAATCCTGAAGTGAAAGCCGTTAAAGAATATCGTTCGGAGTCTATCGAGGCGTTCGCGCTGATCAATCCGTCGATTTCGACAGATGGACGTTTCAGGCGCCGTGAATGCCGAAAGATTCGGCGGGCGACGTTGGCTCACATCAGCGCGGCGCGCAGGTTGATCGGCTTGAGCGGCTTGCGAAGTATCCGCAGCTTCCTGGCATGGGCTTCGCTGAGAATCGCCTCGTCCGTCTCCGCCGTCATCAGGAACATGACGATGTCGTCGCCTTCCGCCTGCCTGATGCGCTCGGCGAGGCGAATGCCATTGTCCGGACCGGCCAGCCGGTAATCCAGCAGCACCCGCCATCGCCGCGAGCGGTCACGCCGGCCGAACAGCGCAAGCGCTTCGTCGCCATTTTGGCACGCCAACACCATGACATCCCATGACGTCAGCAATCGCACCGTCGCATTCCTCACCAGAGGATCGTCATCGACGAAAAGCACGGCAATCCTCTGCATCCGTTCGGCATCCTGCTCGGAGGCTTGCGCCTCGCGCGCAGCAACGATGCCGGGTGGCGCCTGCGGAACGGAGACCTTGAAGGTGCTACCCTTGCCGGGGATGGAGTCGAACTTCAGCGGCCACCGCATCCCGACGGAGAGGCGATGGACGATCGCAAGCCCGAGGCCAAATCCCTTGAGCTGATTCCGTTCGGGATTGTCGACCTGATAGAAATCCTCGAAGATTCGGCGGTGGTGGTGTTTCTCGATGCCGATGCCGGTATCGACCACCCATATCTCGATCCTGCTGGCCCTCAGCCTGGTGCCGATCAATATCGATCCCGAGGGCGTGTATCGCACGGCGTTCATCAACAGATTGAGCAGGATCCGCTCCAGCGGATTGGCCGAAGCCAGAACCCATCGCGATGTCGGCACGCAGCGGATTTCGAGTTGCTTGACGTCGGCTTGCGGTCTGACGCTCGCGATGACCCTGTCGATGATCGCCTGCAACGGCAGGGCGATCGGTTTGTCCTTTTCGATCACCGCGTCGACCTCGGTAACACCGAGGATGGCGTTGAACTGACGGTCGAGGCTGTCGACGCATTGAACCAGCTGGCTGACGATATCGCGCCGCGCCGATTCCTCGGTCGTCGAATCCAGTACCGACATGTAGAAATCCAGCGCCTGGAGCGGCTGGCGCAAATCGTGGCTGGCGGCGCTGAAAAAGCGCGTGCGCTCCGCGGTGACTTCCTTCAGCCGGGTGATGAACCGGTTCTGCTGTTCCAGCAGGTTGGCAATATCCAGCCGGGCGGCAATGGCAAATCCGTAATTCCGGATCGAGAGCCAGCCGATCGCGAAAGCCGCGGGCAGGAACACCAACATGCTCGTTCCTATCGCCGTTTCCAGCGCGGCGCCGCGCGATATCAGGAAGAAGGCCGCGGGCGCGATGCACGCGGTCATCATCAGATACATGCTGGGCGCAAAGGATGCCGACGCGAACACGGTTCCCGAGACCGCGATCATGATCGCCCAGGCCGGCGCAAGCACGGAAATGAGTTCGCCCTCGACATGAAGAAAGATCGCGCCGGAACTCAGGACCACCCCATCGACCGCGGTGGCGGCGGCCTTGATCCAGGCCCAGCGGCCAAGCCGGTCATCGGACAAGTGCGCGCGTTTCACCAAATAGTTGAACGCCGTCAATCCGGATTCCGCCAGGACGACCAGCAGGACCCAGATGATGGCCTGGCCGCTGGAGACGGTTGAGAGCGCGCCGACGAGCCCCGCCACGCAGGCGGCGCCCACGATGACGAGCAGATGAAAAATGATGGATGCCTTGTCGTCGGTGATGACAAAGAGGCGCAGCCGTTCGGTCGTGATCAAATGCGGCCGCCGCTCCGCCCACGCCGTCCCCAAACCGTCTGCTTCGACCTCAGGCGTTACCACGGCGGCATCAAATCAGGCCCAGCCGCAGCGCCTTCACGACGGCCTCGGTCCGATTGCCCGCTTCGAGGCGCACGAAGATGTGCTGCCAGTGATTCCGGACCGTGCTTTCGGAAATATCGAGCTGCTCGCCGATCTGCTTGTCCGGATATCCCTTGCCGGCCAGTTGCAATATCTTGCGACGCCGGATCGACAGGGACCGGGAGGATGACGTCGGCACCAGGCTCTCGTCGAAGACGAGTCCGCCGTTGAAGATCGTATCGATCGCCGAGGCGAGGGAATCCGTGTCTCTGTCCTTGGACAGACAGGCAACGCCGCCGATCGCTTTCAGACGATCAACGATGCCGGCGGGCGGATCGGCGCACAGCAACCCGATGGCGATCTCCGGATAGCGAAGGCGGATCTCGTCCAGCAGCGAAGCGCCGTCGCCGTCGGCGAGGCGATAATCCGCCAGGCAAAAATCGATGTCGCCGGCATCCTCGAGCAGGCCCAGGGCGGCCTCGGCTCCCGCGGCCGTCAGAACCCGGATGTCCGGCAACGCATCGGCGAGCGCGCGCTGCAAGCCGTCGCGATAAATTGGATGGTCATCGACAAACAGCATCGTTTTCACAGCGCTGCACCTTTCCGAACCGCACCGGCGTGACCGACCCTGAACTTACCGCCCACGAAACTTGCCGCCCAAGAAACTTACCGCCCAGGACATGGGTGAGCTGACGGCGAACCGGGCCGGCTTCCGGCCCAAATGACTGATCATGAGGCGGAACTGCAAAAAATCAATGAGCGACGATCGAGTATGCCCCAGCCTGAGCCGATTGCGACCTAGCGAAATCGATAGATAGCAGAATCGCCAGATTGTGCACCCCAACTCCCGGTTGGATATTCCGGCGTCATTAAATCCAAGAATACGGAGCAGGGAATTTAATATGAAGAAAGTTATTCATCTTGCACTGGCGGCGACATTCTTGGCGCTTGCTGCGCCGTCGGCCGGTCACGCCGTGACCTACAATCTCTCGACCGACTTCAGCAACAGCGCGAACCCCAACAGCGTCTGGTCCTACGTGTATGGCAACACCCCCCTGCCAAATCAGCCTGCCGCCATTGCCAACGGCAACTCATTTCAACCCGCGACCGCCGGCGGCTATTTCAGCACCGGCAACAATCTCAACCAGGATACGCCGTTCGTGGCGAGGGCCGCCGTCAATGGCAGCGCCGCCGGCGGAACCAATCTGGATTTTGTTGCGGGTGACATCGTCATCCACTCTCCGAATGACGGCACGGCGCTCAGCATCCGCTGGACCGCGCCCAGCGACGGCCTGATCGATTTCCATACGCTCGTCTGGTACGCGCATTCATCGGTCGACCGCTCGAATGACGTCAGCCTGCTGCTCGGTGGCAACCCGTTTGATACGGTCCTCGTCAACACGGCGTCCTACACGAACAATACCGACCGCTGGGATGTGACCGGCAATGGCTTTTCGGTCGCCGCCGGAGAAATACTCGAACTCGTCTTCGCCAAGACGGCCGGCCAACCATTCGGTTCGCTGAACGGCCTTTCTTTCGATGTCGACTTCACCCCGAACGTCTCGGCCGTGCCCGAGCCTTCTACCTGGGCCATGATGATCCTCGGCTTTGCCGGCGTCGGCTTTGTCGCCTATCGCCGGAAGGCGAAGCTGGCTTTGACGACCGCCTGATCTGCGACCAGAAGATTCAAGAGCCGCCTTCGGGCGGCTCTTCTCGCACTTGCGGATGCAGGGCCGGTCGTAGCGATGAAACCAATTCATATAGCGCAGCGCTTGATCGATATCTGTGCGCTAAATCACAGAACCGTGCGCCGTGGCTCATCACCTTCGCTGCGGCAAATCCGCCAATCACGTGCTCGCGCTGATGGACATTCCCGCGGGTCATCATAGGATGATGTTTTATTGCGATCATGCGCGCGAGCTATTCACTGCTGCCCGCGACCATAGCGAGCGCCAATTCTTTTCAGGGAGATTTTTATGAACGTTGCTCGATTTTCCGCGACCATGGGCCTCTGCGTTTTCTCCAGCTTGCTGGCCGCAACCGCGCAAGCGCAAACCTCACCGCCCCCCGCCGGTGCGCCGACGCCGCCTCCGGCAGCCGCCGCACCACCACCGACGCCGATCGCATTCGAGGCCGCGCTGCTGAAGGCGGCGAACGACCTTTTCTCAAAGGCCAATCTGAGCGGGACCGACAAGGTCACATTGGTGATCGACCCTCTCATCGACGGCGTCACCGGCTGGCAATCCAACGCCACGCGTCTTGAAGAAAAGAAGGTCATCGAACTGGTCAAGAGCAACTATCCACGCTTTCAGGTCGCCCGCTTTTCTGCCGACACGGTCGCCAAGGCGCCGGTGGTGCTGATCGGCACGTTCACCGCCGTCAACAATGCCGGCGTCGCAGGCGGACCGAAAGACGCCTATCGCATCTGCCTTGCCCTCGCCGATCTGAAATCCAAGACGATCATTTCGAAGGGCGTCTCGCGCGCGCTGCCGGAAGGTGTCGACCCGACGCCGGCGGCCTTCTTCAAGGACAGCCCGGTATTCTCCAAGGATGCCGCCACCGATGCCTATATCAAGAGCTGTCAGGGCACGAAGGTCGGCGACACCGTCGATCAGGCCTATGCCGACCGCATCCTCGTGGCGTCGCTGATCAATGACGGCATCGAGGCTTACGACAACAAGCGATACCGCGATGCGCTCGACGTCTATCAGGCCGCGCTCAAGACGCCGGGCGGCGAGCAACTGCGCGTGTACAACGGCATCTATCTCGCCAACCAGAAGCTCCATCGCACCAGGAGCGCCATGACGGCGTTCGGCAAGATCGTCGACTACGGCTTCAAGAGCGACAAGCTTTCCGTCAAATTCCTGTTCAAGCCCGGCACGACCCAATTCGCCACGGATCGCAAGAACAGGGCGCCCTATTATTCCTGGCTGGACAAGCTTGCCGAACGGAGCGCTGCGAACGATGGCTGCCTCGAAATAATCGGCCATACCAGTGCGACGGGTCAGGCGGCCAACAACGATCGCCTGTCCGGCGATCGTGCCGAATACATCAAGGGTCAGCTCGAAGCCGAGGATCGCAAGTTGAAGGGAAGGCTGATTTCCACCGGAAAAGGCTCTCGTGAGTTGCTGGTCGGGACCGGCAAGGACGATGCGAGCGACGCGCTCGATCGCCGGGTGGAATTCAAGACCATCAAGTGCGGATCCGACGGGAAGCCTGTTCGCGCCTGACCGGCGGCCCTGACTGGATTGGCGGCGGGACCGGTTCTGAGGCCATCGGAACCGGTCCTGTCTTTTTCGAGTCCGCGACCTGCTGTACCCTTCGGCATCCATGCATGAAGAGGGGATCAACGGGTTGAGGCCGCACGCTCTCGCATTGATCTTCTGCCTTTTCGTCGCGGCGCCGGCTTCGGCGCAAAGCGATCCCGCGCCGGCGTTGCCTAAGCTTACCCTGCCGGCGCCGACCGGCGCGGTTGGCGATCGATGCCGCAAGATCGAAGCCGGCGATCTGCTCGTGCCGGTGTCGCTGCGGCGGACCTTCCATGATGATTTCGACGTGCATCCGCTGGCCGGCGCCAGGTGGGTGCCGCACTACGCCGGTGGCGCCGCCTGGCCGGAGGCGCAGTACTGGGGCGGCAAGGGTTCCGATTTCAAGCGCAAGACTGCCTGGAACGGTGAACAGCAGATCTATGTCGATCCACGCTATGGCGGGAGCAATACGACACCGCTGGGACTCGATCCGTTCCGGGTCAAGGAGGGCATTCTTACGATCGTCGCCAGCCGCACGCCGCCTGAACTCAAATCCGTTCTGTTCAACAATGAATACGTCTCGGGCATCCTGACGACGCAGGGCAAATTCACTCAGAAGTACGGCTATTTCGAAATGCGCTCCAAGATACCGGCCGGCGTCGGCGTTTGGCCGGCGTTCTGGATGCTCGCCGATGACGGCGGCTGGCCTCCGGAAATCGACGTGATGGAAGGACGCGGACAGCAGCACGACAACATCGTCATGACGACGCATTGGCGGATACCGGCCACTGGCGTCGTCGAACATTGCGGGTTCGATTTCGCGGTAGCCGATACGAGGAACGAATTCCACAATTATGGCGTGCTGTGGCTGCGCGACCGCATCATCTATTACATCGACCGCAGGCCGGTGTCGGAAATCAAGGTGCCGGTCGGCTTCGACGCGCCGATGTACATGATCGTCAATTTGGCGATGGGCTCGAAGACCCTGGAGGGCGTCGGATTCGTCGACGGCCTGTCGCCGAACGTGGTTGAATTCGATATCGACCGGATTTCGGTCTATCAAATTGATGCATACTGATTCATTTGCACCGGCCGGGACATGCAAGCCGGCAGCAACGAGGCTGACGGGAGAACAAAGATGTCCGGAAAATTCTCGCGCCGGCAGTTTACCAAACTGGCGGGCCTCTCCGCGCTCGGCATCGCCGCAGGCCCGGCGAATGCGGCGACCAAACAAACGCCGGCCGCCGGTCCGCATGCCCCGGCCCGTTTTCCGAAAGACTTCGCATGGGGGACCGCGACATCGGCCTATCAGATCGAGGGCGCCGTGGCCGAGGACGGCCGCGGCCGCTCGATCTGGGATACGTTTGCCCACACCCCCGGCAAGATCGAGGACAAGACCACCGGCGACCGCGCCAACGAGCATTATCATCGCTACAAGGAAGACGTTCAGCTCATCAAAGCGCTCGGCGCCAAACATTACCGGTTTTCGATCGCATGGCCGCGGGTGTTTCCGGAAGGCACCGGCAAGCCCAATCCCAAGGGGCTCGACTTCTATAACCGGCTGATCGACGAACTCCTGGCAAACGGCATCGAGCCCTACGCCACGCTGTATCATTGGGACCTGCCGCAGGCGCTGCAAGACCGCGTCGGCGGCTGGCAATCCAGCGACACGTCAAAGGCGTTCGCGGATTACGCGGGCTATGTCGCCGAACGCGTGACCGACCGCGTCAAATATGTCTTCACGCTGAACGAGGCCGGACGCTTCCTGAATTTCGGCTATGGCTGGGGCATCGACGCGCCCGGCCTCAAGCTGCCGGCGGCGGAATTGAACCAGGCACGGCACAACGTGGTGCTCGGCCATGGCCTGGCGGTGCAGGCGATCCGCGCCAAAGGACGCGCCGGCACCAAGGTCGGCCCGGCCGAGAACATCGCAGCCTGCGTGCCGGTCTATGATACGCCCGAAAATGTCCGCGCCGCCGAGATGGCGACGCGCGAACTGAATGCGGGGCTGCTCGGCGTCATGCTGGAGGGCAAATACACCGACGGCTTCCTCGAATATTCCGGGAAGGACGCCCCGAAATTCACGGCTGAAGAGCTGAAGATCATCGGCTCGCCCAATGATTTCGTCGGCCTCAACATCTACGCGCCGCAATTCTACATCGCCGCGTCTGACAAGAAGCCGGGCTGGTCGGTGCTGCCCTTTCCCGGCTCGTTCCCGCACATGAATTCCGAATGGCTGCGGATCGGCCCGGAGGTGATCTATTGGGCGCCGCGGCTTGCGGCGAAAGTCTGGAACATCAAGACCCTCTACATCACCGAGAACGGCACCTCGTCGGAAGACAAGGTGCATGCCGACGGCAAGATCTACGATCTCGACCGCATCATGTTCCTGCGCAATTATCTGCAGCAATTGCAGCGCGCGGTGGCCGAGGGCGTACCGGTCCGCGGCTATTTCCTGTGGAGCCTGATGGACAATTTCGAATGGATCTTCGGCTACGAAAAACGCTTCGGGGTCGTCCACGTGGATTTTGAAACCCAGAAGCGGACGCCGAAACTCAGTGCGGCGTTTTACCGCGACGTCATCGCGCGCAATGCGATCGGGGCCTGAACGCGCTCAATCATATCGTGAGCGCTGCGGCACCGGGATCGAAGCGTGATGAGCAGACAGGCGGTTTGTCTTGATTGCCACAGTCGTGGCGGGTTCGTGCCGCAGGTTTCGCGATGATTCGTGACTGCTGAACGTGGCGGCGGCGCTGAGCAGCAGCACGACATATACGCCAATCACACCGGTGACCCATCGCCAATAAACATGACGGCTGTCAGGGATGAGGTTTTCGATTAAACGGCGCATCGCGGCCTCCTCAGGCGTGAGTGCGCCGCGTATAGCCGGGCATCCCGACCCCGGTGTGTGACCTACCGCACAGAAATCGCTTGAAGACGGAGAACACGTGACCGGCCTGGAATTGAAGAAGCTGCGCGAAGACCTCGGAGAGGCGATCGGCCGCCCCCTGACCGTTGCCGACATGGCCAAGCTCTGCAAACTGCCGCCCAAGGACGGCGCCGACACCATTCGCAAATGGGAAGTCACCGGCCCGACCGGTCCCGTGGCCGAACTGCTCCGTATCCTGGCGATGGCCAGCGACCGCTATCCGATCCTGGAAATGTTCAACGTGTTCGATCGCCATGACGTCGCCGAAAAGGATCGGCCGGCGCGCCGGCAGGCGTTCCGCGAACAGATGCGCAGCGACGTGCGGCGGCGCATTGGTTAAGCAAAGCTTGCGCGCACCTCGCCCGAGCAAGGCTGATTTTAAGCCTTCCTTAGGCTTTGCTTAGGGCGCTGTTAAGCACACAAAATAGCACTTCATTAAGCACAAAAAACGTTTGTTCCCCAATAGGTTGGGTTATCAAACGGTGTGCCCGGCAAGTGACAGCATTTTATTCAAAAGCTGTCTAACTGATCGCCATGGACGGCGCCGGCATGCGGTGCCTCCCAACGAATTTGCCGGAGACCCCATGATGAAGAAGTTCCTGCTCGCTACCGTCGCCCTCGCAGCCCTTGGCGCGACGGCCCCGGCCCTTGGCGCTGATCTTGGCGCGCGGCCCTACTACAACAAGGCGCCGGCCTATGCGGCTCCGCTCTACAACTGGACCGGCTTCTATCTCGGCGGCCATCTCGGCGGCGCCTTCTCCGGCAGCAACAATTTCAACGGCCTGGTGCTCAGCGACTACAGCGCCCGCCTGCTCGGCGGCGTGCAGGCCGGTGCCGACTATCAGTTCGCGCCGAACTGGGTCGTCGGCGCCGAGGGCCAGTACAGCTGGCTCGGCAACAGCAACCTCAATGCGATCTTCCCGAACGGCCTCGTCTATAACAACAACCAGCGTGCGATCGCTTCGATCACCGCCCGCCTCGGCTACACCTGGGGACCGGGCATGGTCTACGTCAAAGGCGGCTATGCCTATTCCGACAACAGCGAAACCCTGAGATTTGCGGGCGTTCCTGTCGGCTTCGCGCTCGATGGCAATCACAGCAATGGCTACACCGTCGGTGCCGGCGTCGAATACATGTTCGCCCCGAACTGGTCCGCCAAGGCCGAGTACATGTATTACGACTTCGGCAGCACCCGCTTCGTGGCCCCGGTCGCGCTGGCTCCCTTCGGCTCCTGGCGTAACGACGAGCATACGTTGAAACTGGGTGTCAATTATCGCTTCAACTTCGCAGCGCCGGTCACCGCGCGTTACTGATCGCTTCTACAGGGGGGGCGCGAAAAGGCCGGCTTGACGCCGGCCTTTTTTCATGGCGCCCGCCGAAAATCGTGAAAAGCGTTCGTATTTTCCAAAGTTATTAACCGGGTACCACGATACTGCCGCGTGGGGATTCATTCAGGGAAACGGGGCGGCGGCAGATGGCGTTTGGCATCGGAAGATTTCGGCTCAAGGGTTTCAGCCTTCCTCGATTCGGCGTCAGGGGCAGCCTGTTTGCCGCCTTCGCCGTCATCGCGGGCATGGCGATCGTCATCAGCGCCGGGGCGGGCTTCGTGCTGAACCATCTCGGCGGCGCGATCACCGACCTCAGCGGACGGGATATTCCCCGCCTTGCCGCCAGCCTGCAATTGTCGGCGGAGAGCGCCAGCCTAGCCAGCCAGGGGCCGGGATTGCTGGCCTCACGCAGCGAGGAGACGCTGAACGAACGTTCCAAGAAGATGCAGGAAGCGTTGCAGGTCATCCTGCACAAGCTCGGCGAGATCACCCGATTCGGCGCCAACAAGGAGACGGTTTCGGCCCTCACCGAGACGGTGAAGAACATCGAGGACATGATCAAGAGCCTCGGCGGCGCGGCGCGCGAGCGGCTGGAAACCGGCGCCCAGCACGAAAAACTGTATGAAGCGCTGCGCACGGCGCAGGCCGCGTTCGTCAAGGCCGCAGCCCCCGCGATGGTCGACGCGCAAACCCAGCTCAACGGCATTTTCGGCGCCGCCAATTTCAACCAGGACGAAGCCACCAGGGCGGAGAAAACCGTCGAGCAGATCAGCGAGATCATCGCCGCCGGCAATCTGACGGCATTCAACATGATGGCCGCCCTTTCATCCGAGAGCAGCGACACGCTCGAGACCATCGAGAAGCAGACGCGCACCGCACAACAGCGCCTGAAATCCAATCTCGACCAGTTGCCGAAGGGCTCGCTGACGACGGCGCTGGGCAACGCCACCAAGGCCCTGCTGGCGCTGGGCGAAGGCAAGAGCGGCGTCTTCAAGGTCCGCCAGAAGGAACTGGATGCCGCCGATTACGGCCAGACCATCTTGGAGGAAACCCGCAAGCTCAATGTCGGCCTCGGCATCAGCGTGCAGCAACTGGTCGATGGCGTGCGCAAAGAGACCGATGCTGCGACCTTGCAGGCGGGCCAGGAGATTTCGCTGGCCACCACCGTCATGCTCGGCCTCGGCGCGGCCACGCTGGTCGGTTCGATCCTGTTCGTCTGGCTCTATGTCGGCGGCAACATCCTGCGCCGCATCCACAGCCTGCAGCGTTCGATGCAGCTGTTGTCCGACGGCGACCTCGAATCCGAAATCTATCAATCGAGCCAGAAGGACGAGATCGCGGCCATGGCCAGTTCGCTGCATGTGTTCCGCGAGAGCATGATCCAGAGCCGCGCGCTCACCGCCGACCAGGACAAGGACCGCCTCGCCAAGTCCGAACGCGCCGCCCGCATGGAAGCCCGCATCGTCGAGTTCGAAGCCACCGTCCGCATCGCGCTGGAGAGTTTGCAGGAAGCCGCCGGCTCGATGCAGACCACCGCGCAGAGCATGTCGGCGACCGCCGATCAGTCCAGCGCGCTGGTGAGCGCGGTGGCCTCCGCCGCCGAGGAAACCTCGGTCAACGTGCAGACCGTGTCGTCGGGCACCGAGGAACTGTCCTCGTCGATCGAGGAAATCGGCCGTCAGGTCGTCACCTCGGCCGAAATCGCCCGCAAGGCGGTCGAGGAAGCCGGCGCCACCGATGCCACCATGCAGGGGCTAGCGGACAATGCCGGGCGCATCAGCGTGGTGGTCGACCTGATCCAGACCATCGCCTCGCAGACCAATCTGCTGGCGCTGAACGCCACCATCGAAGCCGCGCGCGCCGGTGAAGCCGGCCGCGGATTCGCCGTCGTCGCCTCCGAGGTGAAGAACCTCGCCACCCAGACCGCGAAGGCCACCGACGAGATCCGCCAGCAGATCGCCAGCATGCAGACGGTGACGACATCGGCGGTATCGGCGATCCGCAGCATCGGCACCACGATCGGCGAGATCAACGACGTCACGACCGCAATCGCCGCCGCCGTCGAGGAGCAGGGTGCGGCAACCCGCGAGATCGCGCGCAACATCTCGCACGCCGCCGGCGGCACCAGCGAGGTCTCCAGCAACATCGTCGGCGTCTCCTCAGCCTCGGCCGAAGCCGGAACCGCCGCCAGCGAGGTCTTGACCGCCTCCGGCGCGCTCCGCCGCGAGGCCGACATACTGCGCGCGGAAATCGACGCGTTCCTGCAAAATATCCGGGCGGCGTAAAGGGTCGTCCGTCATTCAGGGGCACGCGCCAGCGTGAACCCGGAATCTCGAGCTTCCGGGTTCTATGCTTCGCATAACCCCGGAATGACGGCGCGGGCGTACCGTCCGCAACCCATGCCTTTTATCCCGACCGGGGCCTGCTTTTTCGGCTAGCGCCGCGCCGATTGTGCGGTTATGCCGGTACCATGCACAAGAAAACAGACCCCGTTCAGTCCTCCGCCGAAGCCCTGCGATACCCCTGGGAAACCCACCCCGGCCAGGATCAGGTCGTCGAGGTGATGCCGGGCGTCCTGTGGGCGCGGCTGAAACTGCCGTTCCGGCTCAACCATGTGAACGTCTATCTGCTCGCCGACGGCGACGGCTGGGCGATGGTCGATTCCGGTTTCGGCGATGAGGAAACCATCGCGGCCTGGACCAAGCTGTTCGAGGGCCCGCTCCGGCACGTGAAAATCTCCCGGCTGATCGTGACCCATTCGCATCCCGACCATGTCGGTCTCGCCGGGTGGATCACCGAGCGCTTCGCCTGTCCGCTACAGATGTCGCAGGTCGAATATCTGCAATCGATCTATCACCAGAACCGCGGCACCGAGGAGCGGCGCAACGCGCAGCGGCTGTTCTTCCGCCGTCACGGCATGGACGAGAGCCTGACCGACACGCTGCTCAGCCGCGGCCAGGATTATCTGAAACAGGTGTCGGTGCTGCCGCCGGCCTATCACCGCATTTCGCATGGCGACGAGATTTCGATCGGCACGCGGCGCTTCAAGGTCATCACCGGGGGCGGCCACGCGCTCGACCAGGTGATGCTGTATTGCGCCGCCGACAAGCTGTTTCTTTCCGCCGACCAGGTCCTGAGCAAGATCTCGCCCAATGTCAGCGTCTGGGCGGTCGAGCCGGAGCAGAACTCGCTCGGCGAATATCTGGCCTCGCTGGCGAGCCTGACCACCACGTTGCCCTATGACGTGATGGTGCTGCCCGGCCATGGCGTGCCGTTCTACGGCCTCAAGACCCGGATCAAGCAGCTGGCCGACCATCACGAGGACCGCTGCCGTCTGATCGCCGAAGCCTGCCGGACCGTTCCGCAGACCTCGAAGGAGCTGGTCCCGGTGGTGTTCCACAAGCATGTGCTGGACGCCCACCAGATGGGCTTTGCCGCCGGCGAGCTGATCGCCCACGTCAACTACATGCTGGTCGAAGGCCGGCTGATCTCCGAAGTGACCGACGGCGTGCTGCGTTTCCGGACCACTTGACGCCCGGCCTCGACATTCGAGCCTTCCCCACCCGCGGCGTCGATTTGACGCCGTCGTGCTGATCCGCCCGGCGGGCATCCTACAACGCCGCCTCGCCGCCAATCGCGCGATCAAGGAACTCGACTCCCAGCCGGACCGGCATTGCCCCACCGGCGATCCATGGCTGTTCGGCTTCGCGGGCAAAATACCGGGACCATGAATCGCGCCTAGCGTATTGATCGGGATCAAGATTTGCCCTGCCTCCGGTGCATCCCGGGGGTCCGGTCAAATGCCGGATTTCACATGGACATCAAACCTGGAAAAGCTCTAAAAAGAGGCACGCCGCTCCGGCCGGTTCCCGTTTCAGGTCTCGTGATGGATTACAGCAAATTCTTCTCCGCCGCCCTCAACCGCGTGCATGACGAGCGCCGTTACCGGGTTTTCGCCGACCTCGAGCGGATCGCAGGCCGCTTCCCGCATGCGGTCTGGCATTCGCCTGCCGGCGCCCGCAACGTCGTGATCTGGTGCTCCAACGACTATCTCGGCATGGGCCAGCATCCCAAGGTGGTCGGCGCCATGGTCGAGACCGCCACGCGCGTGGGCACCGGCGCCGGCGGCACCCGCAACATCGCCGGCACCCATCACCCGCTGGTGCAGCTCGAGGCCGAACTGGCCGATCTGCACGGCAAGGAAGCGTCACTGTTGTTCACGTCCGGCTACGTCTCGAACCAGACCGGCATCGCGACCATCGCGAAACTGATTCCGAACTGCCTCATTCTCTCCGACGCGCTCAACCACAATTCGATGATCGAGGGCGTTCGCCAGGCCGGCTGCGAGCGCCAGATTTTTCGTCACAGCGACGTCGCGCACCTCGAGGAACTGCTGATCGCCGCAGGCCCCGACCGGCCGAAGCTGATCGCCTGCGAGAGCCTTTATTCGATGGACGGCGATGTCGCGCCGCTGGCGAAAATCTGCGATCTGGCCGAAAAATATGGCGCGATGACCTATGTCGATGAAGTCCACGCGGTCGGCATGTACGGCCCGCGCGGCGGCGGCATCGCCGAGCGCGACGGCGTCATGCACCGCATCGACGTGCTGGAAGGCACGCTTGCAAAGGCGTTCGGCTGCCTCGGCGGCTATATCGCCGGCAACGCCGACATCATCGACGCGGTCCGCTGCTACGCGCCGGGCTTCATCTTCACGACCGCGCTGCCGCCGGCGATCTGTTCGGCCGCGACCGCCGCGATCCGCCATTTGAAAACATCGAACTGGGAGCGCGAGCGCCACCAGGACCGCGCCGCCCGCGTCAAGGCGATCCTGATCGCCGCCGGCCTGCCCGTGATGTCGAGCGACACCCATATCGTGCCGCTGTTCGTCGGCAATCCCGAGCAATGCAAAACGGCGTCCGACATCCTGCTCGAAGAGCACGGCATCTACATCCAGCCGATCAACTATCCGACGGTCGCCAAGGGAACCGAGCGCTTGCGGATCACGCCCTCGCCCTACCATGACGACGCCCTGATCGACGGGCTCGCCGACGCGCTGCTGCAGGTCTGGGAACGGCTCGGCCTGCCGCTGAAGCAGAAGTCGCTGGCGGCCGAGTAACCCTACCCTTCCCAATCCTCACGAATTGGGCCGGTAGCGCGATGCGCCGCCGGCCCAATGCGTTTATACTGCACCTTCCGGCCGGCACGGGTGCACAGCACGCTCCCGGACCGGGGCCGTGAAGGGAGACAGCAGCAATGCTGCACGACTGGGGCGTCATCGCCGCCGCATTCGCCTATATCGGACTGTTGTTCTTCGTCGCCAGCTATGGCGACCGCCTGTCGCCGAGCCAACGCGGCCGCGCCAGCATGATGATCTATCCGCTGTCGCTGGCGATCTACTGCACCTCCTGGACCTTCTTCGGCTCGGTCGGCTTCGCCAGCCGCACCAGCGTCGATTTCCTCGCGATCTATATCGGTCCGGTGCTGATGGTCGGACTGTGCACGCCGCTGCTGCGCCGGGTGATCCAGCTCGCCAAATCGCAGAACATCACCTCGATCGCCGACTTCATCGCCGCCCGCTATGGCAAGAGCCAGGCGGTGGCCGCGACCGTGGCGGTCATCGCCATCATCGGCTCGGTGCCCTACATCGCGTTGCAGCTCAAGGCGATGTCGTCGTCGCTGGAGACGATCCTGAGCGAGGACAAGGTTTTCTCCTCGATCCCGATCATCGGCGACATCGCGCTGGTGGTGATGCTGGCGATGGCGGTATTCGCCGTACTGTTCGGAACCCGCCAGACCGACGCCACCGAGCACCAGCACGGCCTGATGCTGGCGATCGCCACCGAATCGATCGTCAAGCTGGTGGCGTTTCTCGCCGCCGGCCTGTTCGTCACGTTCTGGATGTTCTCGCCCGTCGAGTTGATCGAACGCGCCATGAAGACCCCGGAGGCGGTGCGCGCGATCAGCTACACGCCGTCGGTCGGCAATTTCCTGACCATGACGCTGCTGTCGTTCTGCGCGATCATGCTGCTGCCGCGGCAGTTCCATGTCAGCGTGGTCGAGAATTCCTCGCTCGCCGAGGTCAGCCGCGCACGCTGGCTGTTCCCGCTCTACCTGGTCGCCATCAACCTGTTCGTGATCCCGATCGCGATCGCCGGCCTCGTCACCTTCCCGTTCGGCGCCGTCGACAGCGACATGTACGTGCTGGCGCTGCCGATCGAGGGAAATTCTCCCCTGCTCAGCATCGCCGTCTTCGTCGGCGGGCTGTCGGCCGCGACCGCGATGGTGATCGTGGAATGCGTCGCGCTTTCCATCATGGTCTCCAACGATATCGTGCTGCCGCTGGTGTTGCAGCGAAGTCCCGGCGCTCAGCCCGGCCAGCAGGATTTCGGCGACTTCCTGCTCAAGGTGCGGCGCTTTGCGATCTTCGCCATCATGGTGATGGCGTATTTCTACTATCGCGCGCTCGGCAACACCCAACTGGCGGCGATCGGCCTGCTGTCCTTCGCGGCCATCGCCCAGCTTGCGCCGGCGTTTTTCGGCGGGCTGTTCTGGCGGCCGGGCACCGCGCGCGGCGCCATGGGCGGCATGCTGATCGGCGTCGCCGTGTGGATCTACACGCTGTTCCTGCCGAGCTTCCTCGAAACCACCACGGCAGGGCTGCAATTCCTGCAGCACGGACCGTTCGGCATCGAGGCGCTGCGTCCGCAGGCGCTGTTCGGGGCCGATCTGCCGCCGCTGCTGCATGGCGTATTGTGGTCGCTCGGGCTCAATATCCTGACCTATGTCACGATGTCGCTGGCGCGCCAGCCATCATCGATCGAACGGGTACAGGCCGATCTGTTCGTGCCGAACACGCTGACCCCGATCGCGCCGACCTTCCGGCGCTGGCGCTCTACGGTCACGGTGCAGGATATCCAGAGCACGGTGGCGCAATATCTCGGCCCCGACCGCGCCCGCCAGGCGTTCGAGACCTTCACCGCCGGGCATCCCGGCCAACTCGATCCGGCGGCACCCGCCGATTTCGAGTTGCTGCAGCACGCCGAGCGCCTGATCGCTTCCTCGATCGGCGCGGCGTCCTCGCGCCTCGTGATGTCGCTGCTATTGCGCAAGCGCACGGTCTCCGCCAAGGCGGCGCTGAAGCTGCTCGACGATTCGCACGCCGCGTTGCATTTCAACCGCGAGATCCTGCAGACCGCGCTGAACCATGTGCGGCAGGGCATCGCGGTATTCGATGCGGATCTGCAGTTGATCTGCTCGAACGCGCAGTTCGGCGAACTCCTCGCGCTGCCGCCGCATCTGGTGCAGCTCGGAATCCCCCTGCAGGAAATCCTCGAATTCATGGCCGCCGTCGGCCCGCCTGCCGCCGGCGACAGCGATAGCATGCTGGCACGGCGGCTCACCGCCTACACCACCGAGGGCGAGCCCTATCTGGAGCGGCTGCCGGACCGCCACATGGTGATCGAGGTCCGCTCCAACCGGATGCCCGGCGGCGCGCTCGTGATCACCTTCTCCGACGTCACGCCGAGCTTCGAGGCGGCCGAAGCGCTGGAGCGCGCCAACGCGACGCTGGAAAAGCGGGTGCGGGACCGCACCGAGGAACTCACCCGCCTGAACTCCGAACTGGCGCGGGCCAAGAGCACCGCCGAAGACGCCAATATCTCGAAGACGCGGTTTCTGGCGGCCGCCAGCCACGACATCCTGCAGCCGCTGAACGCGGCGCGGCTTTATGTCACGAGCCTGGTCGAGCGCCAGAGCGGCGGCGAGGATTCGCGCTTGGTCGAGAACATCGACGACTCCCTGGAGGCGATCGAGGAAATCCTCGGCGCGCTGCTGGACATCTCCAGGCTCGATGCCGGTGCGATGACGACCGCGATCACCAGCTTCAGGATGGGCGACCTGATGCGGTCGCTGGAAATCGAATTTGCCCCGATCGCCCGCGCCAAGGGGCTGGAGCTGACCTTCGTGCCCTGTTCGCTGCCGGTCGAATCCGACCGCGCGCTGCTGCGGCGGCTGTTGCAGAACTTCATCTCCAACGCCATCAAATACACCCCGCGCGGCCGCGTGCTGGTGGGCTGCCGCCGCCACGGGCAAAGCCTGCGGATTGGCGTGTTTGACACCGGCGTCGGGATTCCCGTGCAGAAGCGCGGCGAGATCTTCAAGGAATTTCACCGCCTCGAACAGGGCGCGCGGATCGCGCGCGGCCTCGGCCTCGGGCTCTCGATCGTCGAGCGGCTGGCGCGCGTGCTCAACCATGGTATCGCGCTGGACGCCAATGCCGGCGGCGGTTCGGTGTTTTCGGTGACGGTGCCGATCGCCACGGCGGTCAACCACACCGGCGCGGTCACCAGCGCGACGCCGCTCTCCAAGACGCCGATGAGCGGCGCCCTGATCGTCTGCATCGAAAACGACCCGGCGATCCTCGACGGCATGAAGACGCTGCTGACGGCCTGGGATGCCGAGGTGATCGCGGTGGCCGATCCGGAAATGGCGATCGCGGCGATCGAGGCTTCGGGGAGCAGTGTCACCGGCCTATTGGTCGACTATCACCTCGACCGCGGCAACGGCGTCGCCGCGATCCGCGAAATCCGCCGTCGCTTTGGCGAGAGCATTCCGGCGATCCTGATCACGGCCGACCGCAGCCCGAACGTGCGGGCGGCCGCGCGCGAGGAACAGATCGCGGTGCTCAACAAGCCGGTCAAACCGGCCTCCTTGCGCGCTTTGCTCGGTCAGTGGCGTACGCAGCAGATGGTGGCGGCGGAGTAGCGGCCTCCCGGTCACCGGCGTCGAACGTAGATGACACCCCAGCCGAGGCCGAGTGTGGCGGCGATCAGCGAGCCGAGGAGGACGCCGAGTTTTGCGGCCTTCAACAACCCTTCATCGGAGAAAGCGAGCATCGCGATGAAGATCGACATGGTGAAGCCGATCCCGGCCAGCAGGCCGACGAGACATACGCCGCCCCACGAAACGCCGGGAGCCAGGCGACACCAGCCAAGCCGTACCGCGACCCAGGTCGCGCCGACAATGCCGAGCGGCTTCCCGGCGACCAGGGCAACCATCGTCCCCAGCATCACCAGATGTCCCGCGGCGGAGAGATCGGTGCCGGTCAGGCTGACGCCGGCATTCGCCAGCGCGAAAATCGGCATGACGACGTAAGCCACCCACGGATGCAGTGCCATCTGCACCCGCGAGACCGGCGGCAATATCTCGCGGTGAGCCACGCGAAGCTCGCGCAGCGGTTGCCCCAACCGATGCTGATCCCCCGCCTTCACCGCATCGCTGCTGCGCAACTGCTTGAGCACGCGCGACAGCATCTCCAGCGGCTGTTCCCGCATCGGCATGGGGCGCGCCGGAGTGATCAGCCCGAGTACGACACCCGCGAGCGTCGGATGGATGCCGGCCACCATGAACCCGAGCCAGACCAGCGAGCCGGGCAAGATGTAAAGCGGCGCGGAGCCGATCCCGATCCGCTGAAAACCCAGCACGGCGAGAACGCCAACCGACGCGATGGCAAATCCGCTGAACTGAAGGCTGGCGGTGTAGAAAATCGCAATGATCAGCACCGCGATGATGTCGTCGATAATCGCCAGCGCGAGCAGGAAGACCCTCACATTGACCGGGATCGATCGTCCAAGCAGCGCGAGCACCCCGACCGCAAAGGCGATGTCGGTGGCGGTCGGCACGGCCCAGCCCTGGCCCCGCGCCGGATCGCTGTTGAGGCTCAGATAGATGAGTGCAGGCGCGATGACGCCGCCGGTGGCCGCGATCAACGGCAGGATGGCCTGGTCGGGTTTGCTCAGTGCGCCTTCATGAATCTCGCGCCGGATCTCCATGCCGACGACGAGGAAGAAGATCGTCATCAGCGCGTCGTTGACCCAGAAATGCAGCGACCGGGAAAACACCTGCTCGCCGACACCGATGGTGAGCGGCAGGTTCCAGAACACATGATAGCCATGAGCGAACGGAGAATTCGCCCAGATCAGCGCCGCAGCGGCGGCAACCAGCAGCGCAGCGCCGCTGACGGCCTCGACATGCAGGAAGCGTTGAAGGGTGTTGAGGGCCTGTTCCGCCAGTTGTTGGGCACGCGGCAGGTCGTCAAGTGCAGGACGATCGTTCATAGGACGCACACATTCCGCGTGGCGGCCCGACCATCGCTTGACCTGCCGCGGCTCCATGCAGCGAACACCCGGAGGCCGTTATACATCGCGATGGCGGCAATTCAACCTTAGAAACATCGGCAATGTCTGATCCGGATCAACCGCTCCATGCCACCAGGATGGCACCCGCGGCAATCAAAACGACGCCGATCCAGTTGGTCGTTGACAGATGCTCGCCGAGGAACAAAACGCCAAACACGGCGACGAGCACCACCGAAAGCTTGTCGATCGGCGCAACACGCGCCGCATCTCCAAGCTTCAGCGCCCGAAAATAGCAGATCCATGACGCTCCGGTGCCCAGGCCCGAAAGCAACAGGAAGAGCCAGCTGCGGGCCGGAACCGACGCTGGAGCTTGCCAGCCATTGGTGGCCGTCAGGATGCCGCCGAGGGCCGCGATCACGACCAGCGTGCGCACGAAGGTGGCGAAGTCGGAGCCGATGTTGGTCACGCCGACCTTGGCGAAAATCGCCGTGAGCGCCGCGAACACGGCCGATAGCAGGGCCCAAAACTGCCAGAGGGCAAGGATTCCCGGTTTCACGTTGATTTCTCCCTGTTCAAGCAAGGTACGGCTTCGGCGTGCCCGGCGCGCGCAACCGGGAATACTCGCACCCACTATCTGGCGTTCGTCAGGCTCGCATCAATCCGAATTGGCTGCGGGCTATTGAGCCCTGTCCCTCCGCCCCTGTCACCCCTTCATCGCCGCACCGACCATCCGAAGCAATTCCGGATCGTCAAAATTTGCAGCCGTCGTGACGGCACCCGCTGCGAGCAGATCGGCATGCGCAAGGCTGGTTCTTATCCCGATCGTCGGGATGCCGGCGGCCGATGCGGATTGAATGCCGGAGCGGGAATCTTCGAATGCAACCGACCGCGCCGCCACCCCGCTCACCGCGCGCAATCCTTCCAGATACGGCATTGGATGCGGCTTGCCATGGGCAAGCTCGTCGCCGATGACGACAGCCTTGAACCGGCCCCTGATCCCGAGTCCGGACAGCAGCATTTCGGCATTCAGCCGCGGCGCGTTGGTCACCGCGACCATGGGGATGCCTGCGCGGTCGGCGTGCGCAAGCAACGGCATCAGGCCGGGCATTGGCTGAATTTTTCCGGCGACGAGCGTGCGGAAGGCCGCTTCTTTTTCCCCCATGATCGCCAGCTGGCGCAGCGGCGGTTCGTCCGGCAGAAACCGCTCACCGATCGAGACGTTGGAGAATCCCTGCAGCTCCTTGGTGTAGCGCGCGTGATCGAAGACGTGACCACGGGAGCCCAGGACCTGATTGAACGCTTCAAGGTGAAGCGCGTCGGTATCGGCCAGCGTGCCGTCAATGTCGAACAGCAGCGCTTTCCCTGGTGCTGGCGGCATCTTCTCGAATTCTTTGCCGTTACGCCGTCGGCGTACCCTGGCGCCACTGCCCGCCGGAGATTTTCGCGGCCGCGATCACCGCTTGCGTCCGGCTCTCGACGCCGAGCTTCTGCAGGATCGCAGAGACATGCGCCTTAATGGTGGCTTCCGAGACGCCGAGCTCATAGGCGATCTGCTTGTTGAGCAGCCCCTCCGACAGCATCATCAGCACCCGCACCTGCTGCGGGGTCAGCGTCACCAGCCGGTCGCGCAGCCGGGTCATGTCGGGATCGCCGGCCGAGGACAGATCGGTGTCCTGCGGAACCCAGACGTCGCCGTCCATCACCTTCATGATGGCGTCGCGCAACGTATCGACCCCGAAGCGCTTGGGGATGAAACCGGAGGCGCCGAAATCGAGCGACCTTCGGATGGTTCCGGCGTCGTCGCTGGCGGACACGATCACCACCGGGATCGCTGGATACTGCGCCCGCAGATAGATCAGGCCGGAGAAGCCCGAAATCCCGGGCATGGTCAGATCGAGCAGGATCAGGTCGACATCGGAGTCCCGCTCCAGCAGCGCAGTCAGATCGTCGAACGAGCCCGCCTCGCTGATCACGGCCGAGTTCACGACGCTCGCTACCGCCTGCCGCAGGGCGTCGCGGAACAACGGATGGTCATCGGCGATGACGAGATGGGTAGTGGCGGCGTTCGTCATGGATGTCTCGCAAACGGCTTGCGTAAGCCTTTAGTCGCTGGTCGCCTTTGTCTCCCGCCGGGCGGCGACGTGCAAGCGCGCAATCCTACCACGTTTGAAAGCAGTTAACCCGCATGATTGTGCGCTGCAATAGGGGGCGACCCTCCGCACTGATCTATCGCAAAGATCGCAAAAAAGATCGCAAGGAATGCGCCCCCGCAAAGCCTGGAAAGGGCCAAAAGTCGTATTGGGAGGGATTTCACGGGGATGTTACCCTTGACGTGAAGCGTACAGCTCAATCCGGCCGAGATCGGCGACGGGCGCGCTGTGTTGCCAATAGATTTCATGGGGAGCGATCGAAATGTCCACAATGACTGCGACGTCTGCGAGATCGGGGGGAATGACGAAGGACGAACGTTTCGTCATTCTCGCTTCCTCGCTCGGTACCGTGTTCGAATGGTACGACTTCTATCTGTTCGGTTCGCTGGCCAGCATCATCGGCCTGCAATTCTTCAACATCATCGATCCGGCCACCAATCAGCCGATGTT
Source organism: Hyphomicrobiales bacterium (assembly GCA_017305715.1). Taxonomy (GTDB): domain Bacteria; phylum Pseudomonadota; class Alphaproteobacteria; order Rhizobiales; family Xanthobacteraceae; genus Bradyrhizobium. The sequence goes on from JAFKKG010000044.1 coordinate 39,185, forward strand.
CAACCAGGCCACCCGCGATATCTTCGCGCTGCTGGCCTTCGCTGCGGGCTTCATCGTCCGTCCGTTCGGCGCCATCGTGTTCGGTCGCGTCGGCGACATCGTCGGCCGCAAATACACCTTCCTCGTCACTATCTTGATCATGGGCCTGTCGACCTTCATCGTCGGCATCCTGCCCAGCGCGGCAAGCATCGGCATTGCGGCGCCGATCATCCTGATCGGTCTGCGCCTGTTGCAGGGCCTTGCGCTCGGCGGCGAGTATGGCGGCGCGGCAACCTACGTGGCCGAGCACGCCCCGATGGGTAAGCGCGGCTACTACACCTCGTTCATCCAGACCACGGCAACGCTCGGCCTGTTTCTGTCGCTGCTGGTGATTCTGTTCACCCGCGCCTGGCTCGGCGAGGCGGAATTCGCGAAGTGGGGCTGGCGCGTTCCGTTCCTGGTCTCGGTGCTCCTGCTCGGCATCTCGGTCTGGATCCGGCTGCGGCTCAATGAATCGCCGGTATTCCAGAAGATGAAGGACGAGGGCAAGAGTTCGAAGGCTCCGCTGACCGAAGCCTTCGCCAACTGGAGCAACGCCAAGATCGTCATCCTGGCGCTGATCGGCGGCGTGATGGGTCAGGGCGTGGTCTGGTACACGGGCCAGTTCTACGCGCTGTTCTTCATGCAATCGATCCTCAAGGTCGACGGTTACACCGCCAACCTCTTGATCGCCTGGTCGCTGCTGCTCGGCACCGGCTTCTTCATCGTATTCGGCGTGCTGTCCGACAAGATCGGCCGCAAGCCGGTCATCCTGGCGGGCTGCCTGATCGCGGCGCTGACCTTCTTCCCGATCTTCCGGATGATCACCACCAACGCCAACCCGGCGCTGGAAAAGGCCATCGAGTCGGTCAAGGTCGAGGTGGTCGCCGATCCGAAGGGCTGCGGCGATCTGTTCAACCCGGTCGGCACCCGCGTCTTCACCTCGCCTTGCGATGTCGCCCGCGCCTACCTCGCACAGCAGTCGGTCAGGTACTCGACCCGCTACGAGGGGACCGGCGTGAAGGTGGTCGTCAACGGCAAGGACGTGCCCTACACGGACGCCAAGACGTCGAACGCACCGCTGCTCGCGGCAGTGCAGGCCGCTGGGTACCCGAAGGCGGGCGACGCCCAGATCGTGAAGATGGCACATCCGTTCGACATCTTCCGGCCGCAAGTCGCGGCGGTCATCGGACTGCTGTTCATCCTCGTGATCTTCGTCACCATGGTGTACGGGCCGATCGCGGCGATGCTGGTCGAACTGTTCCCGACCAAGATCCGCTACACCTCGATGTCGCTGCCCTATCACATCGGCAACGGCTGGTTCGGCGGTCTGTTGCCCGCGACCGCGTTCGCGATCGTGGCCTCGACCGGCGATATCTACGCAGGTCTCTGGTATCCGATCGTCTTCGCGGCGATCACCGCCGTCGTCGGCTTCTTCTTCCTGCCGGAAACCAAGGACGTCGACATCACGAAGTAATCCGTTTTCGTCCGGCGGGTGGTAGCCGCCGGACGTTCACGTAACGAGCCATCGGCCGCGGATCCCTCCGCGGCCGTTTTTTTTGCAGGCACGTCTCAGGTCGTCGCGCCGATGAACTGCAGCACGATCTCGCGCCGGTGCGGCCGCGCCCGGTGCTCGATCAGGTAGATCGCCTGCCATGTCCCCAGCGCCAGCGCGCCGCGCAGCACCGGGATCTGCAGCGAGGTCGCGGTCAGCATGGTCTTGATGTGGGCGGGCATGTCATCGGGCCCTTCGGTGTCGTGGCGCCACCCGGCGTTTTCGGGCGCGGCCCGGTTCAGCGCCGTCATGAGATCCACAAGCACCGTCGGGTCGGCATTCTCCTGGATCGTCAGCGACGCCGAGGTATGGCGGATGAACAGCGTTACCGCGCCCTCGCGCCCGCCGGCCTCGCGCACGAACGTGGCGACTTCGGCCGTAAGATCGGAAAAGCCCGCCCCCGGGGTTTGAACCGACAGCAGCGAGGAGACGATGGTGGTCGCCGTGACCGTCGAGGGCGCGGTGCGGGAGATTGATCCGGGTGATGTCATAAGAGCCAATCTTGCTGTCGTCCCGGCGAAGGCCGGAACCCATGCTCCGCGGCCGCGCGGTTTCGGGCAGCAGGAGTTGATCCTTTTTGCGAATAGCCAACGCCGGTGGCTACAGGTCCCGGCCTTCGCCGGGACGACTGAATTCAAATCCTGCCGTTGACGTCCTTCTGCACCCGGTTGGCCATATCCACCAACCGCCGCCAGGCTCGCTCGAGAAACGACATCATGCGATCCATGTCGCGGTCGCTCGGCAGCGGGATTTCGATCTTGCGTTCGCCCTCGGCGCTTTTGGGCTCGCTCTTCTTGAGCGAGTCGGATTTCGGCATCGGCTCTTCGATCTTGCCGGCCACCACGGGTTCACGCGAGGCGAGATCGCTCTTGAGTTTTGCATTCTCGGACTGCAGCCGCCCGATCTCCGCATCCAGCGCCGCGCGCTCGTCGGGGACGGCATAGCAGGCCCAGCCGGCACCTGAATTGTTGCAGGTCGAAACCGCGCCGGTGCGGGTGTCGAGCCGCAGCACGCCGTCCGGCGTCGAGGACAGCGCATAGCGGCCGTTCTCGGTATCCGGCATCGCCTGCGGCGGCGCCGCCCTTACGCCGGCAAGACCCAGCGCCATCGCGGCAACCGGGATCGCAAGCATGGCGTGAAACAATCGTGAGGACGAAGTTGCTGTACTCATGGGCTGGCTCCCGCCTTAAGGACAGTACCGGTTTCCTCAACCGCCAGAGCGCGTCACCGGCGCCCTAGACCTTTGAGCTATAGGCCGCCCGGCCGGACTTCAACGCATCGCCCAGCAATTCGATCCGGTCCTGTCCCCAGAACACTTCGCCATCCAGCACATAGACCGGTGAGCCGAACACATCGGCCGCCAGCGCATCCTGACGATTCTGCTCATAGGCCGCGCTGATCGCCTCGGTGGCGGAGCGCTCCACCAATTGCCTGCCGGGCAGCCCGGATTCGTCGGCCAGTTTCGCAATCGTGGCCGGATCGGCCAGATCGAGCTGATCCTCCCACACGCCGGCAAAGCCACGCCGCAGGAACCGATCGGGATCGAGCCCCGCCTCGATCGCGGCGATCACGGTGCCGTCCGCAAGCCTGGCGTTGAACGGCCAGTTCGCCGGCTGAAGATGGAATTTCAAGCCGCGCTTGTCGCGCCAGCGCTGCAACTCCACCATCCGGTAGCGCTGCCGCACCGGATGGCGCTTCATCAGCGGCAACCCGCCGGTCTCCGAGAACAAATCGACCAGCACCACCGGCCTGTGATTTACCTTGAGGCCGTAGGTCTTGACGAGGTCTTGAAACGGCCCATGGCCGATATAGGCCCACGGCGATTGAAACGAGAAATAATAATCGACCTGGCGCGGCATGCGGGCTCCGGAACGCTGACATCAGCGATGCAAACCGCATCCCAACAGACCGGCAAAACAGGCGCAAGGTCGCTCCGTACCGCATAAGGACCTTTTGTTTTGACAGGTTTTCTTGAAGCGAACCGGCGGCCAAGCCGGGTCATTTCCAGGGCCCGCTTCGCTGGAAAACGCTTTTGCTGCTGCACTGCGATTGCGGGTCCACAGGGCCGTGGAATATCTCTAAATAAACCCAGTCAAATCAACGCACTAACTGGTTACGACGCAATCTTGACTTGATTAGACGCGGTAAGTATGGTCCGCGCGGCTTTGAAGGGTGACGGGCGCAATTTCCATCAACCGCAGCATCGTTTAATGTCTTGGCATGGCCAAAGACAAAAGCGACACCGCAGGTGGAAATCGCGAACAATCGTCGTCCGATGAAGCTGCGCTTTCCGCAAGGCTCGGAAGTCTCGATCACCGGTTGTCCGAAATCCGTGACAGCCGCAAAATCGGGACTGACCAACCCGGCACTGAAAGCGGCGACAGGGCTGCCAGAGCTTCGGCGATGGCGCTTGGTTTCCGCCTTTCCTCGGAGTTGGTTGCGGGCGTTGCCGTCGGGGCAGGGATTGGCTGGGGTTTCGACCGCTTGTTGTCGACATCGCCGTTCGGTTTCATCGTGTTTTTGCTGCTCGGCTTCGTCGCCGGCGTCGTCAACGTGGTGAGATCTGCAGGCGTAGCCTCGGGCAGACGCTGAGCGCCGACGGGAAGTCACGACATTTGAAATTCGATTGCCGGCACCCCAGGCCGGCGGACCAAGGCCCGCGCGGATGAAAATCGACCCGATTCATCAGTTCAATATCGAGCCCCTCTTCACGATCGGCCATATCGGCAACCAGGCGATCGTTTTCACCAATTCGTCGCTCTACATGTTCATCGCGGTGGCGCTGACTGCGGTGCTGATGCTCGGTGGCGGACGGCAGCTGGTTCCCGGCCGTTTCCAGTCGATCGCCGAAATCTCCTACGAGTTCGTCGCGAGCACGATCCGCAGCACCGCCGGCTCGGAAGGCATGAAGTTCTTCCCGCTGATCTTCTCGCTGTTCATGTTCATCTGCGTCTCGAACCTCGTCGGGATCATCCCCTACACGTTCACGATTTCGAGCCACATCATCGTGACCGCCGCGCTGGCGTTCCTGGTGTTCTTCACGGTCCTGATCTACGGCCTCTACAAGAACGGCTTCAAATTCTTCAAGATTTTCGTGCCCTCCGGCGTGCCGATCTACATCCTGCCGCTGGTGATGTTCATCGAAATCCTGTCGTTCTTCCTGCGGCCGGTTTCGCACAGCGTCCGTCTGTTCGCCAACATGCTGGCCGGCCACATCGCGCTCAAGGTGTTCGCGGGCTTCGTCGCGATGCTCGGCGTTTCACTCGGCACGGTCGGCTGGATCGGCGGCATGTTGCCGCTGGCGCTTACTGTCGCACTGACCGCGCTGGAACTGCTGGTCGCGTTCCTGCAGGCCTACGTGTTCGCGATCCTCACCTGTATCTACCTCAACGACGCCATTCATCCGGGACACTAAGCGGTCCGGGGAATTTCCACCCACACTTTGTCTTTCTCTCAAGGAGCTCAAGAAATGGAACCGGCAGCAGCAAAACTTATCGGCGCGGGCATCGCATGCATCGGCATGGGCGGTGCGGGCGTCGGCGTGGGCATCATCTTCGGCAACTACCTCGCCGCAGCGGTGCGCAATCCTTCCGCAGCCCAGGGCCAGTTCGGCAACCTGATCTTCGGCTTCGCCGTGACCGAAGCGCTCGGCATTTTCTCGCTGCTGATCGCGCTGCTGCTGCTGTTCGTTCCGCTCTGAGCTGAACCTCCTCGCGCCGCCGACCGGCGGCGCGCATGACAGCAACAGGAGTAACCCGTGGCTGAAAAGAGTCATGGCGCCCCGACCAAGGGCCAGACCGGCGCCCACACCGAGGCCGATGGTGGACATCACGGCGGAGGATTTCCTCCGTTCGAGTCCACCACCTTCGCTTCGCAGCTGGTGTCGCTGGTCATCGCCTTCGTCGCGCTCTATCTGATCGTATCGCGCCTTGCGCTGCCGCGTGTCGGCGGCGTGATCGATGCACGTCAGAACGCGATCGAAAGCGATCTGGCGGCAGCGCAGAAGCTGAAGGACGAGTCCGACGCGGCGCTGAAGGCGTATGAAAGCGAACTGGCTTCGGCGCGTTCCCGCGCCCAGGCCATCGGCAACGAGACTCGCGAGAAGCTGAACGCGACCTCGGAAGCCGAACGCAAGACGCTGGAAGACCAGCTTTCCGCCAAGCTGGCGCAGGCCGAGAAAACCATCGCGGCGACGCGCGAAACCGCCATGAGCAACGTCCGTGGCATTGCCGCGGACGCGGCCGGCGCGATCGTGCAGCGGCTGACCGGCGTGCTGCCCGACGGCGGCACGGTGAACAGCGCCGTCGATGCTTCGTTGAAGGGATAGACGATGTTTGCAGAGCCAGAAACCTGGGTTGCGATAGCGTTCGTCATCCTGTTCGCGTTGTTCGGCTATCTCGGCATCCACCGCACCGTGCTGAAGGCGCTCGACCACCGCGCCGAACGCATCAAGGCCGAACTCGATGACGCACGCCGTCTGAAGGACGAGGCCGCCGCGCTGCTCACGGAATACAAGAGCAAGCGCTCCAGCGCCGAGCGCGAGGCCGAGGAAATCATCTCCAATGCCAAGGCCGAAGCCGAGCGCATCGCGGTCGAAGCCAAGGCCAAGATGGAAGATTTCGTCGCCCGCCACACCAAGACCGCCGAGAGCAAGATCGCGCTCGCCGAAGCCCAGGCGCTCGCCGACGTCCGTTCGGCTGCCGCCAATGCCGCGGTGGCCGCCGCCTCGACGATCCTGTCGCAATCCGTCAAGGGTTCGGTGGCCGATGACCTCTTGGCCAAGGGTATTGCCGAGGTTCGCGCCAAGCTGAACTGAGCGGCATCGCCTCGCCCAACACAAACCGGCGCGATCATGTCGCGCCGGTTTTTTGTTGCGCGGATTCCTATTGCGTCGGCGCCGCCGGCTTCTTCTTCGGCGCGCGCGGCGGCGGGCGTTCCGGCTTCAGGGCTTGCGGGTCGAAGCCGATATAGAAGACGTAGGAATCGCCGGTGGCGCCCGGCGGCACCGGATAGACCAGATCCTCGGCCACCAGCGTAAAGGGTTCGCTGCCGCCCTCGGTCATCGTGACCGTGGTCTGATAGGCCTTGGTGGCGATGGTCTTTTCGTTGACCCCGCCCTGCACCACGGCCACGCGAAGCGGAACCTGTACCGTCGCCGGCGCGCCGGCAGGCCCGGCAATGACGCGTCCCTGAATGCCGACCCGCGCCGTGATGACGTCCCCATTGAGGCTGCATTCCCGCGCGGTCTTGGTGATCGAGGCCTGGAAGCGCAGATCGTTGCCGACCGGCTGCTTGCCGGGGGCGGCCACCGCATAGGTCGATGCGCCGGCGCGGATCTTCACATCCGGACAGGTCAGGTCGCCGACGTCCTGTTCGATCTTCGAGGCATCCGCATTGGGCGCGGGCTCGTCCGGCTTGCCGCCGAACAGGCTCTTGAAACGATCGGTGATCGATTGCGCCGATGCCGGCGCGGCGAGACCACAGCCGAGTCCGGCCGTGACCACGGCCGCGAACGCGGCGTTGATCAAACGATTGTTACCCATGCGACGTCCCTGCCATCCACGTCATCTCGAAGTCACGGCCTTATAACAGGCCAATGGCGGCGAACCCAAGGCACCTGGTCCGGCCCCGGACCCGGGAATCAGCCGTGGAAATCCTCGTGCAGCATGCCGAACAGCAGATGGTCCTGCCAGACGCCGTTGATGCAGAGATAGCGCCGCGCCAGGCCCTCGCGGGTAAAGCCGCATTTCTCCAGCACCCGGATCGAGGCCCCATTGGTCGGAATGCAGGCGGCCTCGATACGGTGCAAATTGAGTTCGCCGAACAGTGACGGCAGCAGCACCCGCAGCGCCGTGGTCATGTAACCGCGGGAGGCATGGGGCTGGCCGATCCAATAGCCGATGGTGCCGGCCTGGACGATGCCGCGGCGGACATTGGCGAGCGTGATGCCGCCGATCATGGTGCCGTCCGATTCGCGGAAAATGATGAACGGATAGGACCGGTCGGCCGCGATGTCCTCGGCATAGCGGCGCAGCCGCCGCCGGAAGCCGGCCCGGGTAAGGTCATCCGACGGCCAGATCGGCTCCCATGGCGTCAGATAGGCCCGGCTCGATTCGCGCAGTTGCGACCATTGCAGGAAATCCGCCATCTGCGGCGCGCGCAGCAACAGGCCGTGGCCGCGCGGCACGAGTGCGGCCGGTCCGTTGGATGGCAAACGAAACAGGGCCATGGCCCTAACTCCCCTTACTTCCCCCTCGCCCCGCTTGCGGGGAGAGGGTCGGGTGAGGGGGACTCTCAACGAGCTGAGTTCGCGGAGAGTCCCCCTCACCCGGCGCTACGCGCGGACCTCTCCCCGCAAGCGGGGCGAGGTGAACAGCACCGCGCCTTAATGCAGCACCGTCTTCGCTTTCGCCTTCGTCAATCCTTCCGCAAAAGCCGCCGCCGTGTCCAGTCCCCTGCCGCTGCCCAGGGCTGCAACAGCCGGGCGGCTGCGCGACAGCAGGGCCCGCGCCGCATTGCGGGTCGATTCGACGCTTACCGCGTCGATCCGAGCAACCAGCTCTTCCGCCGTCAGCGGCCTGCCATAGGCCAGCATATGTCGTGCCAACTGCTCGGCGCGCGAGGAACAGCTTTCCAGCGCCATCAGCAGCCCGGCCTTCATCTGCGCCTTGGCGCGGGCGACCTCGGCTTCGGTGATGGTTTCGGCAGCGTCATTGATGACGTCGACGATCACTTCCATCATCTCGGGCGCGTCGGCGGGGTCGGTGCCGGTATAGAGGCCGAAGAAGCCGGTGTCGGTATAGGGCGCGTGGAAGGTGTAGATCGAGTAGCACAGGCCGCGCTTCTCGCGCACTTCCTGGAACAGCCGCGACGACATCCCGCCGCCGAGCGTGTTGGTGAACACCTGCAGCGAGAACAGCGACAGGTCGGTCTGCGGCACGCCCTCGAGCGCCAGCGTCAGATGCGCCTGTTCGAGGTCGCGGTGCACGACGCGGGAGCCGCCCTTGCCGAACATCGCCGGTTGCGGTTTCGGCGCCGGCGTTGCCTCGAAGCTCGCAAAGCGCTGCGTCACGTCCTCGACGACGCGCTTGTGATCGACGGCGCCGGCGGCCGCGACCACCATGTCCGGGCCGCGGTAATGCTTGGTGAGATAGCCGCGCAGCATGTCGGGATTGAATTTCTTCAGCGTCTTGGTGGTGCCGAGCAGCGAACGCCCCATCGGCTGATCCGGGTAGCAGAGTTCGTTGAGGTGCTCGAACACGACGTCGTCGGGCGTATCCTGCGCCGCGCCGATTTCCTGGGCGATGACGCCCTTCTCGCGTTCGAGCTCGTCCGGCACAAAGGACGGATTGGTGAGGATGTCGGACAGCACGTCGAGCGCCAGCGGCACGTCGGCCTTCAGCACCCGCGCGTAATAGGCGGTGGTCTCGGTCGAGGTCCCGGCATTGAGGTCGCCGCCGACCGCCTCGATTTCCTCCACGATCTCGCGCGAGGTGCGCCGCGTGGTGCCCTTGAAGGCCATGTGTTCGAGCAGATGCGAGATGCCGTGCTCGTCCGGCTTTTCGTCGCGGCCGCCGACGCCGGCCCAGACCCCGAGGGCGGCGGTCTCCAGATGCGGCATGGTGTCGGTGATGATGGTCAGACCGGATGCAAGCTTGGTGACGTCAACGCTCATCCGGTAGCTCCCTGCTTGGCGGCACGGCTCACCGAGCGCACGAATCGCTCCACCTCGGCCGAATTGTTCTTCATCACCGTGATATGTTCAGATTTGGTCATCAGCCCATCGAGCCAGGCCGGCAAATGCGGGCGCACGCCACAGGCGGCCTCGACGGCATCGGGGAATTTGGCCGGATGGGCCGTCGACAGCACGATATTGGGGATTTTCGAATCCGAGGTGTCGCGATCGGCCACCGCCAGCGCCACGGCGGTATGGGGGTCGACGAGGTCGCCGGCCTCGCGCCAGGCGGCGCGGATCGCAGCCGCGGTCTCGGTCTCGTCGGCGCGGCCGGCGTCGAACTCCTCGCGGATCGCGGCCAGCGTCGCATCCGGCAGCACGAAACGCCCGGACTGTTTCAGCGACGCCATCAGGCGGCGGACGCTGTCGGCATCGCGGCGGCTGGCCTCGAACAGCAGCCGCTCGAAATTCGAGGACACCTGGATATCCATCGAGGGCGAAGCCGAGGCGTGCACTTCACGCACCTCGTAGATGCCGGTCTTCAGCGTGCGCGGCAGGATGTCGTTGATGTTCGAGGCGATGCGCAGCCAGCGGATCGGCAGGCCCATTTTCCTGGCGACGTAGCCGGCAAAGATGTCGCCGAAATTCCCGGTCGGCACCGTGAAATCCGCCGTGCGCGCGGGCGCGCCGAGCGCCACCGCGGAAGTGAAATAATACACGACCTGCGCCACGACCCGCGCCCAGTTGATCGAATTGACTCCCGACAGCGAGACCGCATCGCGAAATTCGTGATGATTGAACAGGTCCTTCACGATCGCCTGGCAATCGTCGAAATTGCCTTCGATCGCGAGCGCATGCACGTTGGCGGCGCCCGTCGTCGTCATCATCCGCCGTTGCACGTCGGAGATCCGGCCATGCGGAAACAGCACGATCAGATCGACATTGTCGCGCCCGGCGAAGGCGTCGACCGCCGCACCGCCAGTATCGCCCGAGGTCGCGACCACGATGGTGGTGCGCTCTGCGCGCTGGGCGAGCACGTGGTCCATCAGCCGCGAGATCAACTGCATCGCGACGTCCTTGAACGCGAGCGTCGGCCCATGAAACAGTTCGAGCACGAACTGGCCGGAGCCGGTCTGGCGCAGCGGCACCACGGCGGGATGGCGGAACGTGGCATAGGCCTCGTTGGCCATGCGGCCGAGATCGGCGTCGGAAATCTCGCCGCCGACGAACGGCCGGATCACCTCGACCGCGACTTCCCAATAGGGCCGTCCGAAAAATCCGGCGATGACATCCGGCGAAAGCTGCGGCCAGGTTTCGGGCAAATAGAGGCCGCCGTCACGGGCGAGCCCGGTCAGCATCACATCGCAGAAACCCAGGGTGGGAGCCTCCCCCCGCGTCGAAATATACCGCGTCAAACCGCCCTCCAAAGACCGGCCCATCCGGCAAGCCTTTGATTTAAATAGGTTAATACTCTTCGCCGATGACAAAGCGCTGGCGTACCATAAAGGGTTTCGGGAAGGATGTGAAATGCTGGAGTAACGAAAAGGCTGCGGCGAATAGGGGTTTGGTCGATTTGCGCGCTTCGGAGGATGACGGGAATACAGTTTCGCCTTCTCGCGGCGCTTGGCGCCCGAGCTTTGCTGTTATTTCCCGCCCTCTTCGAATGGAGGGCGCAGGGAATGCCGGATGCGCGCTGCACCCGCGGTCTCATGTGCAATGTGCACAGAGAAGTGCGCACATGAGCATACAGGGCAGCGGAGAACATCCGACATTCC
>JAFKKG010000045.1 GCA_017305715.1 Hyphomicrobiales bacterium
CGGCTCTTTTGCCTCCGTCGCGCCCTGGGAAGTCAGACGCCTCCCAGGTGCATGGACGCCAGCAACGCGGCGTCAGGACCACACGTCTTTGCCGTACGCTTCGGCCGCGCTCGTCAGGCGACAACCTCCACGTCCACCGCTCCCCGCCCAACGTCCGTGACGACGGCCGACGCCCTTCTGACCAGGACGGGATGGGCAAGGTCGTAGCCCTGATTTGCCATTTCGGAAAAGCGAAATATTTTTCATTTTGGGGCTTGACATGACTTCCGGAAAGCCGAAGCGACTTGGCCGCGCGGTTGCCTTGCCCGAAGCTTGACCTCTCCTCCATCATGCAATATCAATAGTTACATGAGAAGAGACAGTCGATTGTCCGGCGTGCTGCACGTGCTGCTGCACATGGCCGAACAGGACGGGCCGGTGACATCGGAAGCGCTGGCCAAGGCGATGGGCACAAATCCGGTCGTGGTCCGGCGCGTCATGGCGGGCCTGCGCGATCAGGGCTATGTGCGATCGGAGAAAGGCCATGGCGGCGGATGGACGATCGCACGTGATCTGGCCGATATCTCCTTGCGCGACATTTATGAAGCGCTCGGCGAACCCACTTTGCTCGCCGTCGGCAACCGAACCGAAGCGCCCGGCTGCCTGGTCGAGCAGGCGGTGAACGCCGCCCTCACCCGCGCGTTCGACGACGCGGAGGCGCTGCTGCTGTCGCGCCTCGCTGACGTGACGCTGGCACAACTGAGCGCAGACTTTCACAAGCGCCTTGCCGGTCTCGGCAAAGGCCATCGCCTCGAGGTCGTTCATGCAAAGTGACGCAGCCGCCCAGACCATGCTCGACTATTTTTCCGATCCCGAAGCCGTCAAGCATTATGCCGACGGACCGCGGCGCTTCGTGCCGGGATTTGCCGATCTGCACCGCATGACCTCCATCCTGCTGGCGGAACACGCCCCGCAAAATGCCCGCGTGCTGGTGCTTGGCGCGGGCGGCGGCCTGGAATTGAAGTCCATGGCGGAAGCCGAACCCGGCTGGACCTTCGTGGGCGTCGATCCGGCCGCGGCGATGCTGAAACAGGCGGAGCTGACGCTCGGCCCGCTCGGCACGCGCGTCCAATTCGAGCACGGCTATATCGACGACGCGCCCGATGGACCGTTCGATGCCGCGACCTGCCTGCTCACGCTGCATTTCCTCGATGCCGAGCAGCGGCGGCGAACGGCCAGCGAAATCCACCGCCGTCTCAAGCCCGGTGCGCCCTTTGTGGCCGCCCATTCCAGTTTTCCGCAAGCGGCGCGCACCCGATGGCTCTCACGATACGCCGCCTATGCGATCGCGTCCGGCGCCGACCCCGACAAGGTCAACAGCGCCCGCGCGGCGGTCGATGCGAATCTGAACCTGTTCAACCCGGAACACGACGCACAGATCCTGCGCGAGGCCGGCTTCAAGGACGTTGAACTGTTCTACGCCGCCTTCACCTGGCGCGGCTGGATCGCCTACGCTTGAGATCATGACCATCCGCCCCGTCCTCCGCTATCCCGATCCCCGGTTGGCGCTCCCGGCGCAGCCGGTGACCGTGTTCGACGCGGCGCTAGGCGAGCTGGCGACAGACCTGCTGGACACGATGCACGCCGCACCCGGCATCGGGATCACCGCGCCGCATATCGGCGTCTCGCTCCGCGTCGTGGTGCTCGATCTCGATCCGGTCGACGGCGCGCGGACCTATGTCAATCCGGAGATCGTCTGGGCTTCGCCCGAGATGATCATGCACCAGGAGGGCAGCGTCTCGATGCCCGGCGTCAACGACGACATCGAGCGCCATGCCCGGTTGCGGATCAGCTATCACGACATCGACGGCCACGCCCGAACCGAGGAATCGCACGGCCTGCGCGCGGTCTGTCATCAGCACGAGATCGATCAGCTCAACGGTTTGTTCTGGATCAGGCGGCTGTCGCGGCTGAAGCGCGAGCGGCTGATCAAGCGGTTTGAGAAGCTGACGCGGGGGTGAGGCCGGCCGGCCGAAAGAAAGTTCTCGGGGATGTCGGCATGCAGCCTGTTCGGACGTCCTTGGCTTGAACCGGGAACTCTAGTCGCCAGCATCCCGGTAAACCCAATCGAACGGAGCAACGATGAGCAAGAACACGGTCTGCCTGTGGTATAACCATGACGCCGAAGAAGCGGCGCGGTTTTACGCCAAGACATTCCCCGACAGCGCGGTCCAGGCCGTGCACCGCGCGCCGACCGACTATCCCGGCGGCAAGGCCGGCCAGGTCCTGATCGTGCTGTTCACGGTGTGCGGCGTGCCCTGTTGCGGCATCAACGGCGGCGACTTCTTCAAGCACAGCGAGGCGTTCTCGTTCCAGATTGCCACCGACGACCAGGCCGAGACCGACCGCTACTGGAACGCGATCGTCAGCAATGGCGGCACCGAGAGCGCCTGCGGCTGGTGCAAGGACAAATGGGGCCTGTCATGGCAGATCACCCCGCGCGTGCTGACCGACGCGATGGCCAAGGGCGGCGACGTGGCCAAACGCGCGTTCGAGGCCATGATGCCGATGAAGAAGATCGACGTCGCCACGATCGAGGCGGCCATACGCGGATAGCAACGTCGCCGATATCATCCCCCAGCCGACAAATCCTTCGCCAGCGCCATATAGGCCGGCAGCGTCACCGGGTCGTTGGCGGCGTTGCCGGCGGCCGGGTGTGACGCATAGCGCGCGATCACCATCTCGGCCTTCGGATCGATATAGATGCCCTGGCCATGAACGCCGCGCGCCATGTAGGCGCCGTGCGCATTGTGCGTCACCCACCACTGGTTCCGGTACGAAGCGCCGGGCAGCGTGGTGTAGCCGGCCGGCTTGAACTTTTCGGGATCGCCGCCGCGCGCGATGTCCTCGACCACTTCTGAAGGCACGATCTGGCGGCCGTTGAAGCGGCCGTGGTTGCGGATCGTCTCGCCGAAACGGGCGAGATCGCGCAGGCTCGTGGACAGGCCGCCCCCGCCGCTTTCGGTGCCGATGCGGTCGACATGATAATGGGCGTCCTCTTCGGCGCCCATCGGCATCCAGATGCGCTCGGACAGCAAGTCGGACAGCGTCATGCCGCTCGCACGCCGGCAAATCCAGGCTAGCACGTCGGAATTGACGGTCTTGTAGGAAAACGCCTTGCCATGCTCGCCCTGCTTGCGCTGCGTGCACAGGAAATCGAAAATATTGGTCGCGCCTTCATAACCGGGCTCGATCGGCGCCATGCCGTTGGCGCGCCGCAGCCCGAACACGCCGGAATTCTTGTCGGTATAGACTTCCGTGTATTCGAGGCCGGTCGTCATATCCATGGCCTCGCGTACCCGCGCGTCGCCGAACGCGCTGGCCTTCAGCTCGGGCACATAGTCCGTGATTGGGGCGTTCGGATCGATCTTGCCCTCCGCAACCAGGATGCCTGCGAGCGTGCCGGTGAACGATTTGGTCACCGACATCGCGATATGCGGCTTGTGCGGCTTCAGCGCGCCGAAATAGCGTTCGTAGATCAGCCTGCCCCGGTGCAACACCGCGATCCCGTCCGCATACGTCTCCTCGAGCATGCGCGCGAAGGTCATCGGCCGGCCATCCATGGTGACCGACGCGGACGCGCCGATATCATGATCTTCACGCGGCAATACCGACGCCGGCCCTGCCCCGCGCCAGACGTTCACCGTCGGCACCAGTTGGCGGATGTTGCTCCACGCCCAGCGCAACTCGGGAAATTGGCGGAACGAGCCGTTCTGGAACGTGATGGTCTTGTCCGCCGGCGGCGGGAAGCCCTGCATCCAGCCGAGTGTTCGTGGATCGGTTTCGGCGGCCGAGGGCGGCGGCTGGTTGGGGGCGGTCGCGACGGACATGAAGATGGCTCCGGTGGGCGATAGTGCGTCGTCGTACCACGCGGCAATGCGCGATGGCGAATCGCGTCGCACCAGGCTGACGCTGAACGATGCGGTGGATTACGCATCTCGCGGTCCATCCGCGCTTCTTGCCGTTTGGTCGCAGACCATCTCCATACTTAGGAATTGACCTAAGTAATTTCGTTGTGTAAGTGCTGTGGCCAGCGAACAACTAGGCGTGTCTCACACGAAGAGGAGCAACCCATGACCCCGCACGCAGGCGGCGCTATGCGGCGCGGCCAACCGTCGCCGGCGGTCGTAGACGGCATCTTTCGTGCCCTGTCCGATCCGACAAGGCGCGACGTCATAGGTCGGCTCAGCGCACGTCCGACCTCCGTCAGTCACCTCGCCGCGTCCTATGACATGGCGCTGCCGTCCTTTGTCGAGCACCTGAAAGTGCTGGAGCAAAGCGGCCTGGTCCGTTCTCGCAAAGTCGGGCGCGTCAGGACCTACGAACTCGCGCCGGAGCAATTGAAGGTCGCGGAGGGCTGGCTGGCCCAGCAGCGAACCCTTTGGGAGCGCCGTCTCGATCAACTCGACAGCTATCTCATGAAACTGAAACAGGAGTGAACCAAATGACGTCATCAGTGATCAAGATCGACCCGAAGCTCGACCTCGTGCTGGAGCGTGAACTCGATGTCCCGGTCGAACTCGTCTGGAAAGCATGGACGACCGCCGAACATCTGCGGCACTGGTTCGCGCCGAAGCCCTGGATCATCACATCCTGCGATCTCGATCTGCGTCCCGGCGGGGCGATCAATTTCACGATGCGCTCGCCCGATGGTCAGGAATTTCCCAACACCCAATCCTATCTCGAAATCACGCCCCTTGAGCGACTGATCATCACCGACACATTGCTGGGCGGCTATCGTCCATCGGCCAATCCCTTCTTCACGGCCGTTCTTGAGCTGGCGCCGAATGGCAAGGGCACGCGCTACAAGGCCATCGCCATTCACGGCAATGATGAAACCCGCAAGAAGCACGAGGCAATGGGCTTCCACGAGGGCTGGGGTACGGTCGTGAGCCAGATGGCCGAGTACATCAAGGCCGGACGAATTCCGTCCTGAGAGTCCGACTCGAAGAGCGATCGATAATATCGGGCATTGGCGTGTAGCTCATCATGCCCGGCCTTGTGCCGGGCATCCACGTCTTTGCAGTCAGGCAGCAAGAAAGACGTGGATGACCGGGACAGGCCCGGCCATGACGGAAAATGAATCAATTTCGAACTGTCAGCCGAGGCCCGCCGCTCCGCCAAGGTGCCACGATGCGGTGGATTACGCTTCGCTGATCCGTCCGACCCGCATCAGGCCGGAACGTAAGTCAACCTGATCACGTCCTCGTCCATTCGATCGCTGGCCACGAGGCGGAGCCGCGGCCGGGGGCCGGCGAAGAAGGGCGAGCCGCGACCGAGCACGACCGGGTGGAGGTAGAGGCGATACTCATCGATCAGGCCAAGATCGGTCAGGCTTCGCGCCAGGTCTGGTCCGGCGACGTCGATCTCGCCGGCGCGCTCAGCCTTCAGCGCCCGTATCGCCGCCGCGAAATCATCACCGAGCAGCGTGGCGTTGGGGCCGACTGACTTCAGGGAGCGCGACACCACCCATTTCGGCTGGTTCCGCCACGCCGCGGCGAAATCCTGTTCCGCAGTGCCCCACTCGGGCTGGTCGTCGTCCCAATAACGCATGATCTCGTAGATGCGGCGGCCATAGACGCTGCCCGCGAGGCCACGCACGTGCTCGACGAAGTGACGAAAGAGCGCGGGTCTCGGCTTGAATTCGGGGTGATCGTGGTCGACGTAGCCGTCCAGGGACTGGTTCATTCCAAATACGATTTTCGCCATGCTACGAATCTCCACGAGGGCGGAACGAAACAAGCTCGCCCGCCCTGCCGGTGGTGCGGCCTTGAGCCAGCCCCCATGGCTCGTGATCGGGACGACGAACGGAAGTTTCGGAAACCGACATCGTCTTGCGATTTTTTTGACGGTGCGGCGCGGCTCGTGGGGCGGGTCTCCGGTTCACGATCTTCCGGCTACCTGTCCGGAAGTCAAGCGAAGCGCCTGGCGCCGGCGACGCACAGGACCACGATGACCGTGGACGCGATCACGGGCCATGCGACCGGCTCGTGAAGGAATACGGCCGCGAGGACGAGCCCGAAGAACGGCTGCAAGAGCTGCAACTGGCCAACGCCGGCAATGCCACCGAGCGCAAGGCCGCGATACCAGAAGATGAAGCCGACCAGCATGCTGAAAATCGAAAGGCAACGGCGAACCTGTCCGTTTCCGGCGATCGGAACGGACCGGCCCAGACTATTTCAGCGGCAAGAACAGTTCCGCGACCGTCTCGTGCTCCGGCACCTCGGGGAAGAATTTCAGCCGCTGGCAATAGATCGGGAAGTCGCGCGCTTCCTCGCCGCTGGCGGGAAGCCAGTCGCGATACAGATAGAGTGCGGCGGGCTCCAGATTGTCGGTGTGGCCGACGACGCGCAGCACCGCGCAGCGTCCACCCGGGATCTCGCCGGCCTTGATCCCTTCGCTTTCCTCCATCGGCCGGTCGGTCCCGGCACACAGATCCACGCTGTAATCGGCAGGCGATGACGGACGCCGCTCGGAACGCCAGACATTGAAGGTCGGGCTTGTGCTGGGGTGCAGGCCGGCGGCCCTGCGCCAGGCGATGAAGCGCTGGATGGTGGCGCCGAGGCTCGAAGGGTCGCCCCGATGCTCCATGATCGCGACGTTCGTGGTGGGAACATCGCGGATCGTCACGTCGTTGGTGGTAAAAGTCTTCTGCATGAGTTTGCTCCTGGCATTGTCGAGAGGCCCGAAGGCCGCAAGCCACGGTTCCCAGTCCGGTGATTTCCGGAACGACGACGGCGATTGCCCGAACCGTTGCCGAAAGGCGCGGGCGAAGGCATCCGGTGCGTCGTACCCGGCATCCATCGCGATCTCGGTAACGCTTTCGTCGTCCCTAAAGGCCAGCCGGTGCGAAGCGCGCTTCAACCGGGCCAACTGGACATAGCGATGCACCGACAAACCGAAGGTCGCCGTGAACTGCCGATGGAAATGAAACTTCGAGAAGGCCGCAACGCCGCTTAACCTTTCCAGGTCCAGATCGCCGCCGAGATGCCGGTCGATATAATCCAGCACCCGCCGCATCCGCTCCTGATAGTTTTGCAGCGCCGCCTTCATCGCCCCTCCTCCGTGGCGGGTCCATCTAGTTACGAACGGCGATCATGTGCTCGACCGATCTTGCGGTTTGGCGGGGAGCAGGCCGGCAAGCTACTGATTGATCTCGGGCTCGACGAGCTTTGCCAGGTTTCGCAGCGACTCCTGCCAACCGAGATAACAAGCCTCGGCTGGAATGACGTCCGGCACGC
Source organism: Hyphomicrobiales bacterium (assembly GCA_017305715.1). Classification (GTDB taxonomy): domain Bacteria; phylum Pseudomonadota; class Alphaproteobacteria; order Rhizobiales; family Xanthobacteraceae; genus Bradyrhizobium. Next base: position 7,281 of record JAFKKG010000045.1, read on the forward strand.
CCGCCTGCTCGATATTCACCTCCGTGCCGACCAGCACCTTCTTCAGCGTCACGGTCACCTGCATCTCGCCGGGCAAATTGGGATCATCGAAGGTGTTGGTGTAACGCAGAATTTCGCCCGGCACGAGTTCGACATACTTGCCGCCAAACGAGTGGCTGTTTCCCGTCGTAAAATTCCGGAACGACATCTTGAACGTACCGCCGACCTTCGGTTCCTGATGGTGCACGGTGCAGGCAAAGCCGTTCGGCGGAAGCCATTTGGCAAGCGCATCCGCTTCGAGGAACGCGCGATAGACCTTCTGCGGGCTGGTTGTCAGGATACGGTGCAAGCGGATGGTGCTGGGCATGGGGATGGACCTCTTGGATTGCAATAGCTCCCCCAGGACGAACGAGGTTCGACCGAGCCGACATGGGGATTGGGATTTTTTGAAAGGCCGTGGAGGTTTGGCGAAGCGCATCCCGCCGCTTCGTCGCGGTGAAACGATGCGGTGGATTACGCCTCCGGCTAGTCCACGTTACGAGCTAACTGCGCGGCGTTGCGAGCCAATCGCGGTGAAATTGCTCCTGCGCGTCGACCGAGGCAGGAATCACATCGGAGTCTTCGGAAAATATTTCAACAAGGTCCGCACTTCTCACGTGCCGACCCATGACTTGCCGATAAGCCTTGAGGCCTAGGCCCATATCCCTCGCCATCGCCGAAGGAAATACGTTCAGGCTTGCGCCGTAGCAAAATGGAATGACACCGTCCTTTGCCAGGAGGTTACGAACATCACAGAGGGCCTGGAAGAAGTCGGTTGCGGTGCTTTCAACGACTTTATCTCGGTATTCGCACCGGAGCCGGCAGCGCGCGCGTGCGTGGTCGCTCTCATCAAACAACGTGAAGATGGCTGTCTCGTCATCATCCCCGCCGATCAGGGATATCCTGTATTGCTCGTCCACGTACCCTCCCACTTGTGCTCTAACCGTAGCTAGCGAAGCGTAAGCCACCGCTCGCGTCGCGGTGAAACAAGCGGTGGATTACGCCTTCGGCTAGTCCACGCTACGAGCTACCGGTGTGGTCCGCAATAGGATCACGAAAGCAAGGACGTGAGCGATGAGCAGCAAAGGCACGTAAAGCGCCGGGATATAAATCGCCGCACCGAAGAGGCCGGGATTTCCGATTTTCACGCCCATGTAATAGGCGTTCAGAAGGTCCAGCGTGCCCCAGATGTTGAAGATCCAGACCATCGGAATGGCGATCGACCAACGCCAGGACAGCGCTGCCATCGAAAGGAGCGCGAGCGAAGCCGCGATGAGATCACCCCATCCGACTTTACTGGCGAAATCCGAACTCAGCTCCGGGGACACGAAGCCGGACACCAGAAAGTTCATCCCCAGGAACCTGAACGCATGGAAAGCTGCGAGCAGTCTGAGGGCGTCATAGCGCGGCATGGCGCGAACCGCCGGCCAAACATAGGTGATGGCCACCACCGAACTTGTCAGAAATGCGCCGACGACGCTCAGCACGAATGGCAGATTGAAGTCCGGTGGCATGGTCGAATTCCCTTGTCTTTGTTCCCAGGTCAGACGGGGTCGAAGCCAGCGGACCGGCTTCGACGTCCGCGGACGTTCAGGGATTGGCCATGAGCAAGCGGAGCGGCATCAGCGGACCGACCGCGATGTACTCGTGGTCCACCAGATTTTGCTTTGCCAGCGGCAGGCCATCCATGACGGCGTGCGCCTCGGCGACATCCCTGGCATCCAGCAGGAAAACGGCCCCGCGCCCATCGGCGCGCGAATACCATTCACGAACCTTCCCGTTGAGATAGAGCTGCACGGTCTGCTTGATTTCAGCCGGCATGACCGCCATGACCTGGTCGCGTGTGACGCCCTCCTTCACGGTAAGGATGATCATCACCCCTGTGGTGGTGGGCGAGATGGCTTGTGCCTGGGCAACGGATGGATGGGTCACGGAAACAACTCCTGTCAGGGTTAGGGCGAGTGCCAAGACGACGCTACGGATTGCTTCGATCGGTCTGGTTTTTCGGATCACGGTGGTCACCATTGTCCTTGAGGTAGCCAGGATGTCGCGAATGTTGGGGACTCGGCATCCGCGCCGCTCCTGATCTGCAAGGCGGATGTACGGCTGCTTCCCTTGAGTGACTATCCGCGATAATGTCGATGTACTATGAAGCAAAACTTCACAGTCAGGCACGGCGCGCTCGATGGCGTTGAAGCGTTCCTCAGCGTTGCCCGGCACCACAGTTTTCGGAAAGCCGCCGCGGAACTCGCCGTGACTCCTTCGGCGATCAGCCAGGCCGTACGTACACTCGAGGCGCGCCTCGGTGCGACCCTCTTCATACGCACGACCCGCAGTGTCGGACTGACCGAAGCCGGCGAACGATTTCTTTCTCGGGCCAAGCCCGCCTTCGAACAGCTTATCGCCGCCAGCCAGGACGCACGCGAGCTTGGTCAGCGGCCTGCCGGACTCCTGCGGCTCACGATGCCGCCTGCGGTAGTGCCGATCCTGCTGGAGCCGCTGATCGCATCCTTCTGCCAGGCCTATCCTGAGGTCGAAGTGGAGATCGTCGCAAGCGAGGAGTTGATCGACCTCGCCGCAAAAGGGTTTGACGCTGGCGTCCGGATGGGCCAGTTCATCGCCGCCGACATGGTCGCGGTACGTCTGACACCGCCGTTCCGGTTCGTGGTCGTGGCCAGCCCCGAATATCTGCGCCGCTGCAAACGGCCGGAGCGCATCGACGACCTGCGTCAGCACGCCTGCCTGCGCATGCGCCGCTCGAACCGGTCGATCTCACCCTGGTTCTTCATCGACGGAAACAAGACGGTCGAAGCGGTCGTCTCGGGTCCGCTGATCGCCAGCGACTTCCCCACCATGCTTGGCGCAGCCATCGAAGGTATGGGTCTTGCGCAAGTGCCTGAGCCGATCGCCGCCGGACCGGCAAAAGCAGGGAAACTCGTACAGGTCCTGAAACCGTTCGCGCCAATGGCACCGGGTGTCTTTCTCTACTACCCCAGCCGCCATCAAATGATGCCGAAACTGCGCGCCTTTATCGATCACGTAAAGAAGCGCCCGGGACGCCAAAAAATCCCGAATTCAAAAGGATGACTGGAGACCCACGAGGGTGAAATGCGCTGACGTGAGGCAGCGCGGATTCGAATGGATTGAAGTCACTCGCAGACTACCTATCAACTGCGATCGCGGACTTCCCTCACTCCCACTCAATAGTCCCCGGCGGCTTCGACGTCACGTCGTACACCACCCGGTTCACCCCCTTCACCTCGTTGATGATCCGCGTCGCGGTCTCGCCCAGAAATTTCATCTCGAAGGGATAGAAGTCGGCGGTCATGCCGTCGGTGGAGGTGACGGCGCGGAGGCCGACGACGTATTCGTAGGTGCGGCCGTCGCCCATCACGCCGACGGTTTTGACCGGCAGCAGCACGGCGAAAGCTTGCCAGATCGCGTCGTAGAGGCCGTGTTTCCTGATCTGGTCGATATAAACCACATCGGCGTTGCGCAGGATGTCGAGCTTTTCTTTTGTAATGTCGCCGGGGCAGCGGATGGCGAGGCCGGGGCCGGGGAACGGATGGCGGCCGACGAAGATTTCGGGCAGGCCAAGTTCGCGGCCCAGCACGCGGACTTCGTCCTTGAACAATTCGCGCAAGGGTTCGACCAGCTTCATGTTCATCCGCGCCGGAAGGCCGCCGACATTGTGGTGGCTCTTGATCGTCATCGACGGGCCGCCGGTGAAGGAGACGCTCTCGGGTTGGCGAAGCGTAACCCTCCGCTCCACCGGTTCGCAAAAAATAAAACAATGCGGTGGATTACGCTTTCGACAAATCTACGCTACGAGCGAATCTAAACTGCCCATGCGTCACGGGCCCCAAAAAATTGTGCCAGAAGAATCGAAACGCCTTCCCCACTAAACACAACCACCAAATAGATGCCCTAACCTTCATCAAGACGTCCGCCTCCAAAGCCATTGTCCCTATACCGGTCCGAAATCATGAGATCGGCAAGTCAGGGAAACCAGTGATGGCAAACAATCGACACCTCGCGGTCCGGCACGCCAGCAACATACGGACATGGACAAACAGCAAACTTCCTATGCCGGATTGGATACGGCAACATCTGGCCGGAGGCATTGAACCAAACGGGACGTTCATGCTGCTAACAGAGATCGGCCGCGCGCGTGTTCATCCCGGTAATGTGATCATTGAACAATGCGGTACCGTGTGGGTCCGAGCGATTGAGGAAGTCCCGGACTTCATCGCTAGCCTCGAACGCGCCCCGAAACCAACTATAACGAATATTGGACCCGGGAAGGCACGCCAATTCGGAACTAGCCGTCGAACAGGAAGCAAAACTAAGGCCGGCGGCCCTACAACGATCAACGGTCGGCCAAACTACCAATCACCGATCGGTTCGCAGCCTACCATTGAATGGATCCATCTCCCTAGACTCTCTATCGATGGTGCCTATCAGAGATCGACCGACAATGAATCTTCGCGTCGGTTGATCAACAGTATTGCGGTCAGGTTTGACTGGCGGCTGTGCGCACCTCTGGTCGTATCGAAACGCGGTGACGATACTCTCACGATAATCGATGGCCAACATCGGTGGATGGCGGCCTCTCGAAGGGATGATATTCCTCAACTTCCTTGTTGCGTCTTCAGATACGACAGCACTGAGGAGGAGGCACGTATGTTCATACTCGCCAATCGTGCCCGCAAGCAAATGAACAGGCTTGACGACTATTTTGCAGCTCTCGCTGCCGCGGACGAAGACGCTCTGGAGATACAGCAACTGGTAATGGACGCTGGGTTGCGCGTGTCGCGCAACACGTCATCCACAGCGTGGCAACCTGGCGAAATCGCATTTACTGCAGCAATTGCGATTTCAATTAGAAAATTCGGAGCCGCAGTCACCTCAGCCGTCCTCACAAACATGGCTGTCGCCTTCCCAAATCAGAAATTAAGCCACGGGGGCGCCATTTTCGGAGGGCTCGTTCGAATAATGTCTCGACCGGAGCCCAACTTCGATCCTGATCGCCTTGTAAGCGTGCTTCAAACCCGAACGCCGGACGAATGGGGAACGTGCCTTAGTAAACTAAAGGGTGGGGACGCTCGGGCTATGGCTTTTCGGGATGCCGTTATGGACGCCTACAACTATCAGAAGCCAACCGAAGAAGCATGATAGAGAACAAAACTAAGAGCTTGGTACAGAGCGCTCTTGCATAGAGCCAGAACGCTCACTCCCACTCAATAGTCCCCGGCGGTTTCGACGTCACGTCGTACACCACCCGGTTCACCCCCTTCACCTCGTTGATGATCCGGGTTGCGGTCTCGCCCAGAAATTTCATCTCGAAGGGATAGAAGTCGGCGGTCATGCCGTCGGTGGAGGTGACGGCACGGAGGCCGACGACGTATTCGTAGGTGCGGCCGTCGCCCATCACGCCGACGGTTTTGACGGGGAGCAGCACCGCAAAAGCCTGCCAGATCGCATCGTAGAGGCCGTGTTTCCTGATCTGGTCGATGTAAACCGCATCGGCGTTGCGCAGGATGTCGAGCTTTTCTTTCGTAATGTCGCCCGGGCAGCGGATCGCGAGGCCGGGGCCGGGGAACGGATGGCGACCGACGAAGATTTCGGGCAGGCCAAGTTCGCGGCCGAGCACGCGGACTTCGTCCTTGAACAATTCGCGCAACGGTTCGACCAGCTTCATGTTCATGCGCGCCGGAAGGCCGCCGACATTATGGTGCGACTTGATAGTGACGGAAGGTCCACCGGTGAAGGAGACGCTCTCGATCACGTCGGGATAGAGCGTGCCCTGCGCCAAAAAGTCCGCGCCGCCGATCTTCTTGGCTTCAGCATCGAACACGTCGATGAACAGGCGGCCGATGGTTTTGCGTTTTACTTCGGGGTCGGTGACCCCAGCGAGTTCGCCGAGGAACTGTTTTGACGCGTCCACGTGCACCAGCGGGATGTTGTAGTGGTGGCGGAACAGGTCGACGACGGTCTTGGCTTCGTCGAGCCGCAGCATGCCGTGATCGACGAACACGCAGGTGAGCTGGTCGCCGATCGCTTCATGGATCAGCACGGCGGCGACCGCGGAATCGACGCCGCCGGAGAGGCCGCAGATCACCCTGCCCTTGCCGACCTGGGCGCGGATCTTTTCGATCGCCTCCTCGCGGAAGGCGCGCATGGTCCAGTCGCCGGTGAGGCCCGAAACCTTGCGGACGAAATTGCGGATCAGCTTGGCGCCGTCCGGCGTGTGCACCACTTCGGGGTGGAACTGCATGGCGTAGAATTTGCGCGCATCGTCGGCGATCACCGAGATCGGCGAGCCCGCAGCCCTTGCCACGGCGCGAAATCCGTCGGGAAGCCGCGTGACGCGGTCGCCATGGCTCATCCAGACGTCGTAGCGGCCGCCCTTGTGCCAGACGCCGTCAAACAGCGCGCAGTCGTCGGTGACCTCGATGGTGGCGCGGCCGAATTCGCGGTGATGACCGCCCTCGACGGTGCCGCCGAGTTGCTGCGCCATGGTCTGCTCGCCGTAGCAGATGCCGAGCACCGGAACGCCGGCGGTGAGGATCAACATCGGCGCCGACGGCGCGTCGGCATCGAGCACGGAAGCCGGGCCACCGGAGAGGATCACCGCTTTCGGCTTCATCTCCTTGAAGGCGGCTTCGGCCTTCTGGAACGGCACGATCTCGGAGTAGACGCCCTCCTCGCGGACGCGGCGGGCGATCAGTTGCGTCACCTGACTGCCGAAATCGACGATCAGAATCTTGTCATGCGCCGAGGCCACTGAAGGCACCGACTCTGCTGCGGGCTGTGCTGCTGTCATGGACAGGAATTACGCGACGGGGCGCGCCCTCGCAACCGCACAAAGTGGGGACTCACATGCTTCTATGGGCGTGGACAGGAGGCAAATATGGCAGTATTATTGACCTAATTTGTGTAACGGTGTCATTCCGGGATGGTCCGAAGGACCTGACCCGGAATCTCGGGATTCCCCGGGCGCAATTGCGCCCCTGAGGTTCGATGCTACGCATCGCCCCGGAATGACGACCTCCCTTTACAGGACGACACGCCCATGAAAATCCCGACCCTGCCCTTCACCGTCACCGATTGGAGCAAGGTCGAGCCGACCAGGCACAAGGGTGAGACCGGGCAAGCGCTGTGGCGCACGCTTGATATCGGCGACTTGCGGGTGCGGATGGTCGAGTACACGCCGGGCTATCTTGCCGATCACTGGTGCGACCGCGGGCATGTGCTCTATGTGCTGGAGGGCGAGCTCGAAACCGAATTGCGCGACGGGCGCACCTTCACGCTCCTGCCGGGCATGAGCTACCAGGTATCCGACTTCGGCGATGCTGCGCACCGGTCATCGACGAAAACCGGTGCGAAATTGTTCATCGTGGATTGATCGGATTCTTCTTTTGACGCGTTTTCTTCACGCGAACCGGTATCCACTTCGCTCGAAAACGCTCTAACCCGGCCGCCGCAACTGCCCGGTGGTGTCGGCAAGGCCAGCCAGATAGTGCGCGGCCTCGGTGATGTCGGCGACGATCTCGCGCTCGGCGCCGTCGGCGTCGCCTGACATGATCGCCTTCAGCGCGGCGGTGTGGTGATCCCAGCCCTTCAGCAGCACGACATATTCGGGGATCACAAAGGACAGCACCGGGCCGCAGCGCAGCCACATGTTCTCGATCGTCTCCACCAGCAGCGGCACGCCGGACATCGCGTAAATCCCGAAATGGAATTTGCGGTGGTGTTCGAGATAGCTTTCGAGCTTCCGCGCCTTGATCAGCGACTGCATCGTCGCCAGCCGCTCCTTCAGTTTTCGAATGGCTGCGTCGTCATGCCGGCGCAAGGCGGCTTCGCGCGTGGCGCGGCCTTCGAGCGCGCAGCGCACGACGGTGAGATCCGACAGCTCCTGGCGTGACAGATGCGGCACGATCGCCGAATTTCGCGGCCCCTGTTGCAGCACGCCCTGCGCCACCAGCCGCGTCACCGCGTCGCGGACCGGCGTGATCGAGGTTCCAAAACTCTCGGCCAGCGAGCGCAGCGTCAGCACCGTGCCGGGCTCGAACTTGCCCGCGAGCAGCGCATCGCGGAGCTGCGCGTGCGCAAGATCCCACAGCGGCTCACGTTCGATTCGTTTCAATGCCGACGTCATCCAACGCTCGCTATCCCAGCGCGCGGAATCGCGCAAACTCCCTCGCGGCGGCGGCCTGTTGACCACCCATGATGTTTGTTATAACAAACATCAAAACGGGAGGAAAGAACAATGCTCAAGCCCACCTCGGTTATTCTGGCCTGCGCCATCGCCGCGCTCGGGGCCACCACAGTTCAAGCCCAGACGGCCTATCCGGCGCGGGACATCACCTTCATCGTCCCCTGGAACGCCGGCGGTTCCAATGACGTCGCGGCACGGGCGCTCGATCCGATCCTGCGCGAGCACGGCATCAAGATCGTGATCGAGAACGTGGTCGGCGCCACCGGCACGATCGGCATGCGCCGGGTCGCAGCCGCCGCCCCCGATGGCTACACGATCGGCATGGGCACGAGTTCGACGCTGGCCCTGATCGCGCAGGGCAAGACGCCGCTCACCAATGCGCAATTCACCCACATCGCCCGCGTCTCGACCGATCCCCTGATGTTGCTGGTGCCGGCCAAGGCCGAGCAGAAATCGCTCGGCGATTTCATCAAGCTGATGAAGGACAATCCCGACAAGGTAACGATCGGCACGCCCGGCAACTACAACCTCAACCACATCTTCGCGTCGATGACCGCGCGCGCCGCCGGCGTCAATTACGTCAACGTGCCCTATACCGGCGGCTCGAAGGTGGTCGCCGACCTGCTCGGCGGGCACGTCGCTGCCGGGGTGCTCAAGCCGTCGGAAACGCTCGGGCAAATTCAGGAAGGCCTGCTCAAGCCGATCGGCATCTTCGCCAATGAGCGGCTGGAGATGTTTCCGGATGTCCCGACCTTCAAGGACAGGGGATACGACGTCTTCCCGTACGGCCCCGTCGTCCAGATGGCCTATGTGGTCGCGCCGGCTGGCCTGCCCGCCGATGTCAGGACCAAGCTCGTCACGGCCTTCCGCGCGGCGATCCAGGATCCGCGCTTCAAGGAGTTCGCCAAGAAGAACGCGTTCCTGGTCGACGACCTCACCGGCGATGCGCTGACGAAGGAAGTCGACAGCGTCGCCAGCGCGCTCGGCGCCGTCGCCGCGCAGGTCTTCAAGGACCAGAAAGAATAACCGGCGACATCGCAGTCCCGCTCCATTCCCGTCATTCCAAACAAAGGCCACGCGCTTGCCCATCAAGAAAATCACCTGTCACGTCGTTGCCGCCCCGGTGCAGCGCCCCTTCACTTCCTCGCGCGGCTGGCTCTACAAGACCCGCGGCACCTGCCTGGTCGAGATCGAGACCGATGACGGCATCACCGGCTGGGGCGAATGCTATGGCCCGTCCGCCGTCGCCAAGGCCTTTATCGACACCCAGCTCGCGCCGCGCGTGGTCGGCCGCGATCCGTTCGACGTCGAGGTGATCTGGGAAGACCTCTACAACCGGATCAAGGATTACGGCCCGAAGGGCATGTCGATCGCCGCCATCAGCGGCATCGACATCGCGCTGTGGGACATCATCGGCAAGGCCTGCAACAAACCCATTCACAAGCTGATCGGAGGCGCCTTCCGCACCGAGGTCGACGCCTACGCCACCGGGCTCTATTTCACCGACATGGACCGGCTGGTCGAGGAGGCCGTCGAGGAGGCATCGGGTTACGTCAAGGAAGGCTTTAAGGCGATCAAGATGAAGATCGGCCTCGGTTCGATCAAGCGCGATTTCGACCGCGTCAAGGCGGTGCGCGAGGCGATCGGCCCCGGCGTCAAGCTGATGGTCGACGCCAATCATTGCCTGACCGTTCCCGCCGCGATCCGGCTCGGCCGCAAGCTGGAAGAACTCGACATCGAGTGGTTCGAGGAGCCGATTTCGCCGGAGGACATCGACGGCTACGTCGAGGTGTCGCGCGCGCTCGACATGGCGGTGGCCGGCGGCGAGAATGAATTCACCCGCTGGGGGTTTCGCGACGCCATCGTGCGCAAGGCGATGGACATCGTGCAGCCGGACGTTTGCGCGGCCGGCGGCATCACCGAATGCAAGAAGATCGCGGCGCTGGCCTCGACGCATGGCGTCGAATGCGTGCCGCATGCCTGGGGCTCCGCGGTCGGCCTCGCCGCCACCATCCACTTCCTGGCGTCGATCCCGAACCAGCCGCCCAGCCTGTTTCCGATGCCGCCGATGCTGGAGTTCGAGCAGGAGGAAAATCCGTTCCGCGATCATCTGGCTGTCGAGCCGATCCGCCAGGTCACGGGCACCATTGCGGTCCCGACCGGCGCCGGCCTCGGCATCGAGATCGATCGCGCCGTGATCGACCGCTACCGTGTTGCCTGAAGTGATGGCGTCAGCATGAAATTCGTCAGCTTCAGCGCCCAGGGTGTTGTCCGCGCCGGCGTGCTGCTCGGGGATGGCGCCGGCGCGAGCGATGAGGTCGTCGATCTCGCGCATCCGTCGATGCACGCGGCGCTGCGCGGCACCGCGCCGCAGATGCAGGCCCTGATCGAGACGGGTCTTGCCGGCGCCGTGCTACGGATTGGCGCGCATGGCCTGGCGGAAGACGCCAGATTGCCGCTTCACGCCATCACGCTCACGGCACCCCTGCCCGCGCCGCGACGAATCTTCGGCATTGCACATAATTACCGCGATGCGCTGGCCGAGCGCGGCATGGCGCCGCCGGACAAACCGGTGCTGTTCATGAAAGCGCCGCGCACCATCATCGGCGCCGGTCAGCCGATCGTGCTGCCGGCAGGAATCGGCGGCGTCACCTATGAAGCGGAACTGGCCGCCGTGATCGGCACGCGCGCTGAAAACGTCAGCAAGGACCGCGCCCTCGATCACGTCGTGGCCTATGGCTGCTTCAACGACATCAGCGCCAGCGAAATCATCAAGGCGGACGGCCATTTCGACCGTGGCAAGAATTTTGCCACGTTCGGGCCGTTCGGGCCCTACCTCGCGTCGCGCGACGAGGTAAAGGATCCGCATGCGCTGACCGTATCGCTGAAGGTCGACGGCCGCACGCTGCAATCCGGCTCGACGCGCAACATGCTGTTCGACGTCGCCGACCTCGTCGCCTATTTGTCCGCCCTGCGGCCGCTAGAGCCCGGTGACATCATCGCAACGGGCACACCGGCCGGCGTGGCCGCCCTGCACAAGCCGCCGGCGTGGCTCAAGCCAGGCTCGACCGTCGAAGTCGAGGCCGAGGGCCTTGGCCGCCTGCAAAATCCAATCATCGAAGGACCCGCGCCAGATGCCTGACCAACCGATCGTCCTCCTGACCAACGCGATGCATCCCGACGGCGAAGCGATCCTCGCGCCGCATGTCAGAATGATCGTGCCGCCGGACGCGAAGGCAGAAACCCTGCGCGAATGGGCCAAGAACGCCGATGGCATCATCGTGCGCGCCAAGCTGCCGGATGACATCGTCGATCATGCCCCGCGCCTGAAAGGCATCGTCCGCCACGGCGTCGGCCTCGACTTCATCCCGGTCGCTGCCGCCACCGCACGCGGCATCGCGGTGGCCAATCTTCCCGGCAGCAACACCAACGCGGTGGCCGAATATGTGATGTCGGCGCTGATGCATCTGCGCCGGCCGCTTTACCGTCTGGACGGCAGCCTGCGCAGCCAAGGCTGGAACGCCGCGCGCCCGATGGCGGACAGCCTTCCCGAACTCGCTGGCTCGACGCTCGGCATCCTCGGCGTCGGGACGATCGGCCGCCACCTTGCAGGGATCGCACGTAACGGCTTTGGGATGAAGGTGCTCGGCACTTCCCGCCGCAAGGGCGCGCTGCCGGATGACATCGAGGAAGTCTCGCTTGACGACCTGTTCGCACGCAGCGATGCGATCGCCGTGTGCTGCGCGCTAACCGACGAGACCCGCGGGATGGTCAGCCGCACCCTGATCGGCCGGATGCGGCCGACCGCCATCCTGGTGAATGTGTCGCGCGGCGCGGTCATCGAGACGCCAGCTCTCGTCGAAGCACTGAGGGCCCAAAAGATCGGCGGCGCGGCACTTGATGTGTTCGACGTGCAGCCATTGCCGGCGAACGACGCCCTGTTCGATTGCCCGAACCTGCTGCTGACGCCGCATACCGCGGGGATCACGGCGACCAGCGGCCGCGCGATGGCGGTCAGTTCGGCCCAAGAAATGCTTCGAATTCTCCGCGGCGAACAGCCGCTCAATCTCGTCAATCCCGCCTACAAGGCGGCATGAGGATCCAACATGCGCATTACATCGATCAAGGCCGTCCCGATTTCCTACCGCGTACCTGAAGGCCAGAACGTCCGGCTCGGCATCGGGCGCGCCGTCAAGCGCGACGCGGTGCTGGTGAAGGTCACGACCGATCAGGGCCTGACCGGATGGGGCGAGGCCCATCACGGCCGTTGCCCGGGCGCGATCGCCAAACTGATCGACACCACGATGTCAGAACTCGTCGTCGGCATGGATGCGATGAACGTGGTCGGCGTTTGGCAGCGCGTCTACCAGATGCAACTGTCGAGCCACGGCATGGGATACGCCGCCTCGATGGCGCTCAGCGGCCTCGATCTGGCGCTGTGGGATATCCGCGCCAAGGCGGCGGGCTGGCCGCTCTACAGACTGCTCGGCGGCACTTCAAAGCCGATCAAGGCCTATGCCGGCGGCATCTCGCTCGGCTGGCAGCCGCCGCCATCGCTCGCGCAGGAAGCGCTGGGCTACATTGCCCAGGGCTACCGGGCGATCAAGCTGCGCGTCGGCGACAATCCGCGCGACGATATCGCGCGCGCCACCGCGGTGCGCGAAGCGGTCGGCGACGCCATCGAAATCCTCGTCGACGCCAACACCAATTACACGCTCGACGACGCCCGCCGCGTGATGCCCGCTTACGACGAGTTGCAGATCGGCTGGCTCGAAGAGCCGTTTCCGGCGCAGGACTATCGTTCTTATCAGGTCGCCGCCACGTTCGGCTCGACGCCGCTGGCGGCCGGCGAAAACCACTTTACGCGCTTCGAGTTCACCCGCCTGATCGAGGATCGCGCCGTCAGCATCGTGCAGCCGGATCTGTCGAAAACCGGCGGCGTCACCGAAACCATGCGGATCGCCGGGATGGCCTATGCCTGGAAACTGCCATTCAATCCGCACACCTCGGCAACCGGCATCAACATGGCCGCGACCATCAACGTGCTGGGCGCGGTCGATGCGCCCGGATATTTCGAGGGCGATGTCGCCAAGCACAACCCGTTCCGCGACGAGGTCGGCGGCATCCCCTACACGCTCGACGCCGACGGATGCGTCAAGCCGTCGGAAATTCCCGGCCTTGGGGTCGAGATCAACGAAGCTTTCATCAACGCCCATCCATTGATCGAGGGACCCTGCTATGTCTGACATGCAGCAGGCTGAAGTCACGTCGCGCGCGCGCCGTCTTGTTCACTTCGCCTGCCGCGTACTCTTCGTTCTCCTGGCCGGCGCTGCGATCGCATCGATGCGGACCGCCCCGGCATCGGCCGATCCGGACACCTATCCGAACCGGACCATTCGCTACATCGTTCCCTACCCGCCCGGCGCGTTCAACGACACGCTGGCGCGGATCGTATCGCAGAAACTCAGCGAAGCCTGGGGCGTCCCCGTGGTGGTCGAGAACCGGCCGGGCGGCGGCACGCTGATCGGCACCGAAGCCATCGCCAAGGCTTCGCCCGACGGCTACACCCTGCTCGGCGTCGCGTTTCCCTTCGGCGCCAACCCCAGCATCTACAAGAACCTGCCGTATGATACGGTGAAGGACTTCACGCCGCTGATCTTCGCCGGCCAGACCCAGAACCTCCTCGTCGTCAGGCCCTCGCTGGCGATCCATTCCCTCCAGGAATTGATCGATTATGCCAAAAAGAATCCCGGCAAGGTCAGCTACGGCTCCACCGGCATCGGCTCGTCCAACCATCTGTCGATGGAGCTTTTCAAGAGCATGGCCGGCATCGATATCGTGCACGTCCCCTACAAGGGCAGCGCACCGATGGTGAACGACCTGCTTGGCGGGCATATCGACACCGCCTTCGACAACACGCCGAACGTATTGCCCCAGGTCAATGGCGAGAAATTGCGCGCGCTCGGCGTCAGCAGTAAGACGCGCTCGACCCTCGCCGCCAATGTCCCGACGGTGACGGAGGCCGGCGTTCCAGGCTATGAGGTCACCGTGTGGTTCGGCATCGTCGGGCCCGCAGGCATGCCACCTGCGATCGTGCAGAAGCTGAATGCCGAGATGAATACGATCTTCAAGATGGACGATGTGAAGCGCCGCTTCATGGAACAGGGTGTCGATCCCGTCGGCGGAACGCCATCACAATTCGCAGATCACATTCGCGCCGAAATCCAGAAATGGGCCAAGGTCGTCAAGGACGCGAATATCCAGCCCGAGTGAGGTGCGCCGCGCTCAGCGCCTGCGGGCGGCGACCTTCTTCACTTTGGTATCGGACCATGCCAGCGGACGGCCTTTCCTTGACGGCAGTACCAGTTGCCCGACCGGCTGGCCGGCCTGGTCGAGCAGCACCGAATGCGCTTCACCGCTGCTGTAGAGATGCGCCTCGCCCCATTGCCGCAGGCTGACCACCACCGGAAACAGATCCCGCCCCTTCTCGGTCAGCAGGTATTCCTGATAGGCACTGCCATCGGAGGCTGCGACCTGCTTGAGGACGCCGGCTTCGACGAGCTGGCGCAGCCGCGTCGCCAGCATGCCCTTGGCGATGCCGAGATTCTTCTGAAAGTCGCCGAACCGGCGCAGGCCGTCGAAGGCGTCGCGCACGATCAGGAGTGACCACCAGTCGCCGATCGTGTCGAGCGCGCGCGCCACCGGGCAGTCGGCCTTGGCAAATCCGGTCCGCTTCATCGTGGCGCCTCCTCGTTCACAATTTCGAACTGGTCCTAAAATAGGACTAGACAGCATCAGATGCAACTGGTCTCATCATAATACCAAGTTTCTCTGACGCGGAGCTGATGATGACCAACCGGAATGCAACAACGGCCGGGCCAACCGACAGCGGCGAGACGACGGCAGGTCCGCTTTCGACCGCCATCGTGCTGCTGTTTGCGATCGCCTGCGGGCTCAGCGTCGCCAACATCTATTTCGCCCAGCCGCTGCTCGACACCATGGCGCAGGATCTCGACATCACGCCCGCCGTGATCGGCATCGTCGTGACGCTGACCCAGATCGGCTACGCGTTCGGCCTGGTGCTGATCGTACCGCTCGGCGACCTTCTGGACCGCCGCCGGCTGATCGTCGGCCAGATCCTGCTGACGGCAATCGCGCTCGTCATCGTCGGCACCGCGACGAACGCCGCAGTGCTGTTCGTGGGAATGGTCCTCGTCGGGCTGTTGGCCGTCGTGATCCAGGTGCTGGTCGCCTACGCCGCGACATCAGCCGCGCCAGCCGAGCGCGGGCGCACGATCGGCACCGTCACCAGCGGCGTGGTGTCGGGCATCCTGCTCGCCCGTTTCGCCGCCGGTGCGCTGGCCGATATCGGCGGATGGCGCGTGGTCTATCTGACCTCGGCCGCGCTCACGCTGGTGCTGGCGGCGCTGCTCGCGCGGGCCCTGCCGCGGCATCAGCCGCAGGCAATGGCCGGATCATCCTATGCAAAACTGTTGCGCTCCACCGTCGCCCTGTTCGTGGAGGAACCGATGTTGCGCGAGCGCGGCGTGTTCGCGCTGCTGATCTTCGCGAGCTTCAGCGTGTTCTGGAGCTCGATCGTGCTGCCGCTCGCCGCGCCGCCGCTATCATACTCGCACACCGCGATCGGAATGCTGGGGATCGCCGGCCTCGCCGGGGCGCTGGCGGCGCACCGTTCCGGCCGCCTCGCCGATCGCGGCTGGGGGCAGCGCACCACCGGACTGTCACTGATGCTGATGCTGGCCGGCTGGGTCCCGATCGCCTGCCTGCACGCCTCGCTATGGCTGGTGCTGGCAGGCGTGGTCATGATCGACTTCGCGGTGCAGGCGATCCACGTCACCAATCAGAGCCTGATCGTCGCCACGCGCCCCGACGCCGCAAGCCGCCTGGTCGGCGGCTACATGGTGTTCTACTCGATCGGCACCGGCCTTGGCGCGATCGGTTCGACCATCGTCTATGCGATGGCCGGCTGGATCGGCGTCTGCGTGCTCGGCGCGGCGATCAGTGCCTGCGCCCTGCTGTTCTGGGTCATCACGGTGAGCAGGACGCCGCTGCCGACAGGCGTCTGTGCGGTCTCATCATCGCGATGAACGCCATCACGCTTTCTTCAGCACCGACACGAAGAAGCCGTCGGTGCCGGTGCGACGCGGCGTCATCAGCCAGCCTTCGGGGGACTGCAAGGCGGCGGCGGCAAAGTCTTCCGCCTTGTCCCAGAGCACAGAAGCCGTCTGCTCCGGAGGCACCACTGAAAACGCCGGATGGCGACCGACGAAGCCTTTCACCTGCCCGCCGTTTTCCGGCGGCAGCACGGAACACGTAATGTAGGCGATCCGCCCACCCGGCTTCACCAGAGCCGCCGCGCGATCAAGCACTTCGGCCTGGTCCTTCAAGCGTACTTCGAGCGCGCCCGGGCGCATCCGCCACTTCGCATCGGGGTTGCGCCGCCAGGTCCCGGTGCCGGTGCAGGGCGCGTCGATCACGACGAGGTCGGCGGACGCGTGGATATCGGCGAGCGGGTCGGCGTCGCCCTTCGGCGTGCGGACATCGGCGTTATGGATTCCGGCGCGCGACAGCCGCTCGTGGATCGGCGCGAGCTGGCGCTTGTCGTGATCGGTCGCGATCAGGCGGCCCTTGCCCTGCATCATGGCCGCTAACGCAAGAGTCTTGCCGCCGGCGCCGGCGCAGAGGTCGATCACCTGCTCGCCGGGCTTTGCGGCCGAGAACAAGGCGGCGAGCTGCGAGCCTTCATCCTGCACTTCAATTGCGCCCTTGATGAAATCCTCTTCGGCATGGATGCCGGGATTGCGGGCGTCGGCGCCGAGTTCGATGCGCAGGCCGATCGCGGACCATGGCGTCGGTTGCGCACCGAGATGAGCAAGCCGCGGCAACATCTTCTCGCGATTGGCCTTCAGGGTGTTAACGCGAAGGTCGAGCGGCGCCCGGCTGGCCATCGCGGTCGCCTCCGCGACGCGGTCGGCGCCGAACACTTCGGCCAGATGCGCATCCAGCCATTCCGGGTAATCGCCGGCGATGTGCGGCGGCGCGCCGTCGAGCGAGCGCGACGTCAGCGCGGACCGCTCGCCGTCGCTGAGCGGTTCCGGGGCAAAGCGGCCGCCGTCGCACAGCGCTGCGATGGCCTCGGCATTCATGCCGCGTTCCAGCTTCAACATGCCGAGCACCCGCGCGCGCGAGGTATCGGCATCCATCAGCCACGCGCTCGAGGCGCGGCGCCGCAGCACATCCCAGATCAGCCCGGATATCGCGGCGCGATCACCGGAGCCGGCATAGCGGTGCGCGGTGCCCCACTCCTTCAGCGCCTTGGCGGCGGGGACGCGCTGGGCGTCGATGGTGTCGATCAGTTCGATGGCTGCGGACAGCCGGGCAGCGGGGGTCATTCAAAACCTTTGTTTGAGCATGATCTTTCTGGGAAAACCGGTTCCCACTTTCCGGGATCATGCTGTCAAATGAGCAGCAGCATCTTCAGCGCGAAGTAGAGCCACATCGCGAGCAGCACAAGGACGCCGGCGAACCATGCCAGCGAGCGGGTCCGGACGTCGTTCGAGGTGACGAAAATCCCGGCATGCAGGAAGCGCGTCACCACGAACACCCAGGACATCAGGACGATGAACAGATCCGCATGGCGCAGCGGCAGCGCCAACGCGATCAGGATGTAGAACAGAACCGGGACTTCGAACTGGTTGCTGAAACAATTGGCGATCTGGGTGGCTTTTTCGGGCCAGTTCGGCTGACGCAGGGCAATATCTTTCAGGCTGGTTTCCCGCGCCTTCAGGGCCTTGGTCCTGGCGGTAGCCATCCACAGCAACAGGAAGAAAGTAAGCCCGATTTGGACGAAGACGGGCAGCAAAACCATTTGAACCGACATGAGAATCTTCCCCAAGGCCCGCACCAGCCTGCTCCACCAATAGCGGGGGTGCTGCCGCCTGACAAATCGGTTCTTTTGCCCGCTTGAACCCCAATCGGCGCTGGCGTGACCAATTGCTGGAAGGATCAGGTGGGTCCTGATCCCGAACGGCCGCGACCTGAACGATGAACATTACCTCCCCACTGTTGGCTGGCGCCGCCCGTATGGCCGACGTGCCCGGCGATTCCGTGACCACGCTGCTCCGGCTGATCGGCGCGGGAACCGGCTGGTTCGATGACAGCGACGATGGCGGGCTGGGTGTCGTGATGTCAGCGCTGGCCGGCGTCGCCGCAGCTCTTGCGGTGGCGATCGTCCTGTCCGTCTATTTCCGCAGCGGCGCCCGCTCCCCGCGCGATCTTCTCGCCCACGGCCTCGCCGCCGGGTTGGTGATCGCGCTGGTCGCCTACGTGGTCTACGACATCAGGCACGCGGCGCTGGCCTATCTCGGCATCAATCCGGCAAAGCCTGCGGTGGAATTCGAGATCCGGCTGCCCAGGGCGGCGCTGACCACGATTGCCGATACCCAGGTGGAATTGCTGACCGACCGGAACCAGAAACTGGCCAACGTGCAGGATGCGCTGGCCGCGACTTCCGACGGCCGCAATGTGCTGAAGGGAACCGTAACGCTCGACTACCGCACCACCGAACGTGTTGTCGTGCTCAACCTGCCCGGACAGGGCCAGCGTCAGTTCAAGCTGCGGCTGCCCGCGAGCCCGACGCATTCCGATGCGTTCTCGCCGTGGCATCTGGCCGACGGCATGCCCCCTGCAACGGGCGATGCGATGACATCGGAAGCCCACGACGCCTTCGCGATCCGCTACCGCGTGCTCTGAGCGATACGGGCCGGCTTCGCGCGATCCCGGGGCATATTTGCTTTGACGGCACCGGCCGGCACACTACTCTTCGATGACGGCTGTCGAATGTCACGAGAACAGCCCATGGGAGGACCACACCTTGCGATTTCGCGATTCCGACGTCGTTTTCGCCGACGGCAGCAAGGGACAGAATCTTGAAATTCCGTCCGCCAATCCGCTGAATTACTTTCACGTCGTCAGCCGATCGGCCAGCCTGCCCCGCCTCACGATCGATGGCAAGCTCTTCCTTCCCGGCAACGATCAGCGCAAACGGAATGGAAAATGGCCGCTGGTGATGGTGGTGCCGGGCAGCCTCGGCGTCGCGCCCTCGCATCTGGCGCATGCGGAGGCGCTGGTCGCCGACGGTTTTGCGTCCTTCGTGCTCGACAGTTTTGGCGCCCGCGACGTCACCTCGACGGTGGCGAACCAGACCCAGTTTTCATTCGCGTCCAGCGCCTATGACGTGCTCGCGGCATGGAAGGTGCTCGCCCGGCATCCGCTGATCGATGCATCGCGGATCGGCGCGCAGGGGCACAGCCGCGGCGGCTCGGCGGTGATGACCGCGGCAACGCGGCGCTTTGCCGACGCGGTGGTCGGAAAAAGCGCCGGCCTGAACAGCGTGCTGGCGGCCTATCCCTGGTGCGGACATCAATTCCTCGATCCCGGCGTCGGCGACAGCGAAATCCGGGTCATCATGGGCGATGCCGACGAATGGTGTTCGCCGATGCAGGTGCAGGGCCATTGCCAGGCGATCCGGCTTTCCGGCGGCAAGGTCACGATGCGGCTGATATCAGGCGCGCAGCACAGTTTCGACCGCGGCACCGCTATCGTTGACATTCCCGACGCGTCGGTGTCACCGGCGGCGCCGACCATCTATCTCGCCAACGATGGCGGCTTCATCCATCCACTCCGCGACGCATCCGATCCAGCACTGACCGATCGCGACCTGATGGTCTACGCGCTGAAGGCCGGCTACGGCCGCAAGGGCGCCAGGATCGGCAGCCGCGACGGCGACGCCGAATTGTTCAAGTCGGATATGCTGACCTTCTGGCAGCGCGCACTGGGCGCGGGCTAATCATTCAATCAGGCGTTCTCGAACCGGCTTGTATCCGAAGTCCCGGAACTCGGCGTCATCTCCGGCGAGAGCAATTCGTACGACGAATATCAATCGTTGCTCTCGACCGTCGTCAGCGAGGGCTTTGGCATATTCGCCACGCCGCAGCCATCGACCGATCGGCGCAAGACGATCGCGGTCGTCTAGCCGTAACGTCTCACCGGCCCCTCAATTCAAACATCTTTTCAAACAAGTCTTCAAACGACCAAAGCCGTCCGTCATCGAACAGGACGGCTGCGGCCGGAATTTCATTATTCTGTCGCCGGCAGATTTATAATCGGTGACGAAAGGATTTTTGCATGCCCCCATTTCGCGTGACCCAGATTTCCGACACCCACCTCGCCCGGCGTCTGGCAAAGCTCACCGCCAATTTCGATCGCGTGCGCGAGCATATCGACGCGACGCGTCCCGATCTCGTGATCAACAGCGGCGACCTCGCCTTCGATGCTCCGACCAGCCCGGACGATCTCGCCTTCGCCAAATCGCTGCACGCGCAGATTCCGGTTGCCTGCCGCTATCTCCCCGGCAATCACGACATCGGCGACAATCCGACGGCGGTCGGTCCTGTGCCGTCACATCCGGCGACGGAACAGCGCCTGCAAGATTATCGCGCTGCGATCGGCGAAGACCGCTGGCGCTTCGACGAGGCTGGCTGGTGCTTTATCGGCTTGAACTCGCTGATCATGAATACCGGGCTTGCGAGCGAGGCCGAACAATTCGACTGGCTGGCGTCGGAGCTGTCGCGCACAAATGGAAAGCCGGTGGCGCTGTTCGTACACAAGCCGCTGTTTCTGAACGCGCCCGACGATCCCGAACAGGAGTCAACGGCGATCCGCTACGTGCCGCAACCGGCGCGGGCGCGGCTGATCGAGATGTTCGGCGCGGTCGATCTGCGCCTGATTGCCTCCGGCCACGTGCACCAGCGCCGCGATTTCACCTATCGCGGTGTCCGTCATGTCTGGGCGCCATCGGCCGGCTTCATCATTTCCGATGCGCGGCAGGAGCGGATCGCGCTGAAGGAAACCGGGCTGGTGGAATACCGCTTCACGCCAGACAGTCTTGAAGTCCGCCACGTCCGCGCGCCGGACCAGGTCGATCTCGACCTGGACGAGTTGCTGTATCCGGACCGAAAACCCGCAGGCTAGGCCTCGGCGATACGTCGCCTATGCCTTGTCCGGTCCGACGCGCACCAGTTGCTTGCCGAAATTGGCGCCTTTCAAGAGGCCCATGAACGCAGCGGGCGCGCTGTCGAGGCCCTCGGTGACGAACTCCTTGTGCTTGACCTTGCCCTCGCGCACCCAGGCCGACATGTCGCGCAGGAAATCGCCGTGGCGCGCGGCAAAATCGCTGACGATGAAGCCGCGAATGGTGAGACGCTTGGTCAGCACCGCGCGCATCATCTTGCCCGCCCACTTCGGCGAGGTCTCGCCGAAATTATTGTATTCCGAGATCAGGCCGCAGACGGGCACGCGAGCAAATGCGTTGAGCAGCGGGAATACCGCCTCGAACACCGCGCCGCCGACATTTTCGAAATAGACGTCAATGCCCTTCGGGCAGGCGTCCTTCAGCTTCGTTGCCAGATCAGGATCGCGGTGATCGAGGCAATCGTCGAAGCCGAGCTCCTTTTTGACGTAGTCGCATTTGTCCTTGCCGCCGGCGATGCCGACCGCGCGCGCCCCCTTGATCCGCGCGATCTGGCCGACGGCCGAACCGACGGCGCCGGAGGCTGCCGCCACCACGACGGTCTCACCCGCCTGCGGCTTGCCGATATCGAGTAGACCGGTATAGGCGGTCATGCCGGGCATGCCGAGCACGCCGACCGCGGTCGAGATCGGCGCGATCTTGGGATCGATTTTGGCGAGGCCCTTGCCGTCGGAGATCGCATGCGTTTGCCAACCGGCGCGCGACAGCACGATGTCGCCCTTGGCAAAACCGGGATTATTGGACGCGATCACCTCGCTGACCGTGCCGCCTTCCATGACGCCATCGATCGGCACCGGCGCGGCATAGGACGGCCCATCGCTCATGCGGCCGCGCATATAGGGATCGAGTGACAACCAGATGGTGCGGAGCAGGACCTCACCCTCGCCCGGTGTCGGTGCGGTACATTCCTCGAGGCGGAAGTCGGATGGTTTCGGTTCGCCAACGGGGCGAGCAGCGAGCACGATGCGTTTTGCGGATTGGGACATGGTTGGGTTCCTCCGATTATTGTTTGTCGCCATTGCGAGCGAAGCGATGATGCCCGTCATTCCGAGGCGATGCAAAGCACCGAACCCGCAATTCTCGAGATTCCGGGTTCGCTTCGCGCCCCCGGAATGACGGCGTACAACGAAAATCAGGCCGTAATCTTGGCCAGCGCCGTCTCAAATGCCGCCGCCGCAGGCGCCAAATCCGTAAAGGAAAGCCCGCTATCGGCGGTCTGTTTCTGCTCGGCGGTCGCGGTGGGACGAATTTCCGCCACCGGTTTTGCGCCGTCCAGCAAGGCGGCCGGCGCGATCACGTGAAATTCATGGGCATCGACGGGTGCGTCCTTCAGCAGGAAGACGCTGAGCGAGACGATATCCTTGCCGCGCCGGTAGGAGATGTAACGGTCGACCGCCACCGAGCCGTCGCGCTGCATGCCGCCGAGTTTTGCAAAACCCTTGGAGTCGAGCAGCTTGTGGGCCTTGAAACCCTTGACGCCCTCCGACTTTGCTTTTGCGGTTTCTTCCGACAGATCGAATTTTTCCGCCATCGCCTTGCCGATTTCGGCAAGCCGCTCCGACATCGCGTGCTCGAACTCTTTTACTTCGGTACGCGGCTTGGCGGCCTTGCGCGGCTTGGCCGCATCGCGCTTTTCCATCTCGGCATTGCAGCGCGCGACGATGTCGGTGGCAGCCTTCCGCTCGGCGTTGAAGAGCAGATTCTTCAAATCCTTGTCCGAAAGCGCGGCAATTCTCTCGTCTGACCAATCGACCATTTTGCTTCTTTTCAAATGATGAAGCCGTCATTCCGGGATGGTGCGTAAGCGCCAGACCCGGAATCTCGGGATTCCGGGTTCGATGCTGCGCATCGCCCCGGAATGACGGCCTGAATTACACTCCGCCCGGATAGTTCGGGCTTTCACGCGTGATGGTGACGTCGTGGACGTGGCTTTCGCGCAGGCCCGCGCCGGTGATGCGCACGAACTGCGCCTTCTCGTGGAACTCGGCGAGGTTGCGCGCGCCGACATACCCCATCGCGGCACGAAGGCCGCCGGCGAGCTGGTGCATGACGTTGCCGACCGGGCCCTTGTACGGGACCTGGCCCTCGATGCCCTCGGGCACCAGCTTCAGCGTGTCCTTGATGTCCTGCTGGAAGTAGCGGTCGGCCGAGCCGCGCGCCATCGCGCCGACCGATCCCATGCCGCGATAGGCCTTGTAGGAACGGCCCTGCCACAAAAACACTTCGCCCGGCGTCTCGTCGGTTCCGGCCAGCAGCGAGCCGACCATGGCGATATCGGCGCCGGCGGCGAGCGCCTTGGCGAGATCGCCGGAATATTTGATGCCGCCATCGGCGATGACGGGCACGTTGGCCTTCTTCGCGGCCTCGACCGCATCCATGATCGCGGTGAGCTGTGGCACGCCGACACCGGCGACGATGCGCGTGGTGCAGATCGAGCCCGGCCCGATGCCGACCTTGATCGCATCCGCGCCCGCATCGATCAGCGCCTGCGCGCCCTCTTGCGTCGCGATATTGCCGGCGATGACCTGCACGGCGTTGGAGAGCCGCTTGATCCGGTTGACCGCTTCCAGCACCCGCGAGGAATGGCCGTGCGCGGTATCCACCACGATGAGGTCGACGCCGGCGTCGATCAGCCGCTCGGTGCGCTCAAAGCCGCCCTCGCCGACCGTGGTGGCCGCCGCGACGCGAAGCCGGCCCTGCGCGTCCTTGCACGCCAGCGGATGCGCCACTGCCTTTTCCATGTCTTTCACGGTGATCAGGCCGACGCAGCGATATTGTTCATCGACCACGAGCAGCTTTTCGATGCGGTGCTTGTGCAGCATCCGCTTGGCCTCGTCCTGGCTGACGCCTTCGCGCACCGTGACCAGGCCTTCATGCGTCATCAATTCGGAGATCTTCTGGCGCGGGTCGGTGGCAAACCGCACGTCGCGGTTGGTGAGAATGCCGACCAGCTTGCCGGGAACGCCCTTGCTGCCGCCGGTGACCACGGGAATGCCGGAGAAGCCGTGATCGTTCATCAGCGCCAGCGCGTCCGACAGCATGGCGTCGGGGCCGATGGTCAGCGGATTGACCACCATGCCGGATTCATACTTCTTGACCTGGCGCACCTGGGCAGCCTGTCCATCGACGTCGAAGTTGCGGTGAATGACGCCGACGCCGCCGGCTTGCGCCATCGCGATCGCCATGCGCGCTTCGGTCACCGTATCCATCGCGGACGCGATGATCGGGATGTTGAGCGGAATCGCGCGGGTGACATGGGAGCGGATATCGGCCTCGGAGGGCAGGATATCGGAGAGACCGGGTTTGAGCAGCACGTCGTCGAACGTGTAGGCTTCGCGGATCGCCTGAAGTCCCTGCGCCATTTGCCAACTCCTTTCGGCGGCCTTCCGCCGCGATATTATTTGGGATGAACGTCGCCTTCGGCTGCGCGAGCGGCGCTGCCGTCGAATCGAAGCCCATCGGTGGGGTTGACGGTGGTCGATAGCATGGCAGGCGGCCGAATCAAAGCGTTTGGCCGCTATGCACAGGCTTTTCCCGAAAAGCCCGGGATTAAAGGACTTTAGCGCTGATATCCCGGCGGCGGGCCGTGCTGGCGGATCGCCTCCACCACCTCCCGGTGCCGGCGGTCCTCCCGCTTCATGTGCACCGCGATGAGCGCATGCGCCGACGGCACCAGCAGCAGAACATGGAAAATCAGGCCGAAAATCAGGCAAAACACCAGCAGAACGAGGTTGAAGATCGCCGAAAACGGCTGCCCGTTCAGCAGCAGCCCGAGCGGCGGCAACAACGCGGCAAGCAGGTAGATCATCGTCGGGTCTCCAGCGACGTCCGGTGGCGGCGTCACGCAGGATTTAGGTGGTTTGCGCGGTTCTGCAATGGCTTGTCCGGCAACGGGGTGATACAGCCCAATTTCATCCCGCCCTGCTCGCGCCCTGATTCCCATGAACAAACAGCGCCTGATTCCGCTCATCGTGGCCACCGCCCTGTTCATGGAAAACATGGACGCGACGGTCATTGCGACGTCGCTGCCGGCGATCGCGGCCGATATCGGCACCAGCCCGCTGACGCTGAAGCTGGCGATCACGTCCTATCTGCTGTCACTCGCGGTGTTCATTCCGGCCAGCGGCTGGACGGCCGATCGCTTCGGCGCGCGGATGGTATTCTCGATCGCGATCGGCGTCTTCATGATCGGATCGATCGGCTGCGCGATGTCGACGCACGTCACGCATTTCGTGATCGCGCGTATCCTGCAAGGCCTCGGCGGCGCAATGATGACGCCGGTCGGCCGCCTGGTGCTGCTGCGCTCGATCGACAAGAGCGGGCTGGTTCAGGCCATGACCTGGGTGACGGTGCCGGCGCTGGTCGGCCCCGTGATCGGGCCGCCGCTCGGCGGCTTCATCACCACCTATTTCTCCTGGCACTGGATCTTCCTGATCAACATCCCGATCGGACTGCTCGGCATCTTCATGGCGATGAAATACATCGACCCGATCCGCAGCGAGGATCCGGAGCGGTTCGATCTCTACGGCCTCGTGCTGGCGGGCATTGGGCTCGCCGGCATCGCCTTCGGGCTCTCGGTGGCCGGCCTCAATCTGCTGCCCTGGACGGTGGTCGCGGCGCTCGTCGCGATCGGTTCGATCTCGATGACGCTGTATGTGATCCATGCGCGAAAGACCGGCTCGCCGGTGCTGGACTTTTCCATGCTGCGGCTGCCGACGCTGCGCGCCAGCATCTTTGGCGGCTTCCTGTTCCGGCTCGGCATCGGCGCGCTACCGTTCCTGCTGCCGCTGTTGATGCAGGTCGGCTTCGGCCTGTCGCCGTTTCAGTCAGGCATGGTCACGTTTTCATCGGCGGTCGGCGCCATGGGCATGAAGACGCTGGCAGCCCGCATCATCCGCACCTTCGGCTTCCGCAACATGATGACGGTCAATGCCGTCGTCAGTTCGGTGTTTCTGGCCGCCTGCGCGCTGTTCACGATCACGACGCCGCTGACGCTGATCTTCCTCATCCTCGTGGTCGGTGGCTTCTTCCGCTCGCTGCAATTCACCGCGATCAACACGGTCGCCTATGCCGAAGTCGAACCGGCGCAGATGAGCCGCGCCACCACGCTGGTCAGCGTCAACCAGCAACTGGCGACGTCGGCCGGCGTCGCCGTCGGCGCGTTCTCGGTGGAATCGACCCTGCTGTGGCACCACGCCACCGAACTGGATGCAACCATGTTCGGCCCCGCCTTCATCGTGGTCGCGATCATCTCGGCGGTGTCGGCTTATTTCTTCTGGCAGATGCCCGACGACGCCGGCCACGAAATCTCGGGCCGCAAGGCGGTCGAGATCTCCAGCCGCAAGGGGGCGGAAAAGGCCGCGACAAAGGCCGCCAGCGAAGGCACCGAGGACGCACGCGATCAGCGGCTGGGATAGACCAGGTCACACCCAGTTGAAGTCGGCGCCGGAACATATCCCCACGCCAAGGTTTTTCCTTTCATACCCCGAAAGGAATCACGATCATGAAACTCAGAACTCTTGGATTGGCCGCAGCGCTTACGTTGGCAAGCACGTTTGCCATGGCGCAAACCGGAACCGGTTCGACCGGCGGCACCAGTTCGGTGGGCAGCCCCTCGCCGAGTGGCACCACCGCGGGATCATCGACCAGCGGAACCACGACCGGTTCCAGCGGCATGAGCAACGGAGCCGGCAGTGCTGCCGCCGGTGCGAACAGCACGCAGAATCCGTCGGGAAACTCCTACATTAATCCCTCGCCCAGCGGATCGACGTTGACGCCAGCACCGGGCTCGGGCGCGGGACGGTAACCACGACGCTCCGACATCCACACGAACAGCCCCGGGATTACGCCGGGGCTGTTTCGCTTTGCGTGAGATCGGTCACGGCAGCGGTCCGGCCGGTCGTATACCCCTCCGATCATCGATAGCGGGAATGATCTCGCATCTGATTCACCGGAGATCCAAATGACCAAGTTCGAAACTTCCGAAGTGCTCGACGACGCGGCGCTGGAAATCGTAGCTGGCGGCATGATCAAGTGCCCCGGGCCGATCATCCCCACCGGAACCGGTCCGACCTTCCCGACCAATCCGTTTCCGTTCCCGATTCCGTTTATTCCGCTTGGTCCGTTCCGCTGGTAATTGCGACATCAGACCGGCAAGAGGCCGCCCCGGTCGGGGTGGCCTGTTTGCCTTTCGAGGGATGGACTACGCCTTCGGCTGCCCGCGAAAGCCCATTGCCAGCACGTAGCGTTCCGACGAATCCTGCCGGCTCGATGCCGGCTTGACGTGTTTGACGGTGGCGAAATCGCGCTTCAACTGCGCCAGCAATTCGCCTTCGGCGCCGCTCTGAAACACCTTGGCGACGAAGGTGCCGCCGGGATTGAGCACCTCGGTGGCGAACGCCGCCGCGGTTTCGACCAGCCCGATGATGCGCAGCTGATCGGTCTTGCGATGGCCGGTGGTGTTGGCGGCCATGTCTGAGAGCACGACGTCAGCGCGGCCGCCCATCATCGCCAGCAGTTTTTCCGGTGCGTCATCGCTCAGGAAATCGAGCTGCGCGAAGCTGACGCCGGGGACTTCCGGCATCTCCAAAAGGTCGATTGCGACCACCTTGCCCTTGCCGTTGGCGGCGCCGACGCGCTTGGCCGCGACCTGGCTCCAGCCGCCGGGGGCGGCGCCGAGATCGACCACCGAGATGCCCGATTTGAGGAAGCGGTGCTTGTCGTCGATCTCGATCAATTTATAGGCCGCGCGCGAGCGCCATCCGTCCTTCTTGGCCTGCGCCACATAGGGATCGTTGAGTTGCCGTTCCAGCCAGAGTTTTGATGACAGCTTGCGCTTGCCACCGGACTTGACCGTGACGTGCAAACGGCCGGTGGTATCTTTTGCCATGTCGATATTTGCCTCAGGGGGTCGATGCGGTCTACCACACCCTGCCGCGCCTTAGCACGAGCGAAGCGCGCCGTCCTCCCGCATCATTTCGACCAGCATGCCCTCGCGCAGGCCGCGGTCGGCCACCCGCAGCCGCGGCAGCGGGAAGGCGTCGCGGATCGCATCGAGGATGGCGCAGCCGGCCAGCACCAGATCGGCGCGCTCGACGCTGATGCAGTTGTTGTTGGCGCGCTCCTGATAACTCATCCCAAGCAGCCGCTGGATTACCGTCGTCACTTCCGAATTGCTCATCCAGATGCCGTCGATGCGGCGGCGGTCGTAGCGCGACAAATTGAGAAACACGCCGGCGAGCGTGGTCACGGTGCCGGACGTTCCGAGCAGATGCATGTCGCGCAGGTCCACGCCGTGTTCGGCCGCGAAGGGTGCGACATGTTGCGCGACTTCCGCGACCATTCGCGCATAGGATTCCGCGGTGACGTCCTTGCCGCCGAAATGCTCGGCGATGGTGACGACGCCGAGCGGGATCGACATCCAGGCCTTGATCCGCGGCACCGCGTTCTCTTCGGTCGGATCGCGCTCGATCCGGACCAGTTCGGTCGATCCACCGCCGATGTCGAACAGGATGGCGCCGCGCCCTTTGGGGTCGAGCAGCGGCGAACAGCCGATCACCGCCAGCGTCGCCTCGGTCTCGCGGTCGATCACCTCGAGCCGGATGCCGGTGTCTCTGGCAACCCGCTCCCTGAAACTCTCGGCATTATCGGCCGCGCGGCAGGCCTCGGTCGCGATCAGCCGCAGTCGACGCGCCTTGCGGTAGCGAATCTTGTCGCTGCAGATGCTCAAGGCCGCGATCGCACGGTCGATCGCGGCTTCGCTGATGGAACCGGTTGCGGAGATGCCCTCGCCCAGCCGGATGATCCGCGAAAACGAATCGACCACGCGGAAGCCGTCGCCGGAGGGACAGGCGATCAGGAGGCGGCAATTATTGGTGCCAAGGTCGAGCGCCGCGTAGACGCTCCCCTCGACAGGCGCCGCAGCCGACCCTGACGGGCTTGCGCGGGCCGGAAGCCCGTCGCGAAGCCGCGTATCCTCATTCATCAAAACTGTCTTTCCACGGCTTATGCTGCCGCCGATTAATGAGCCTTCACGGAAACTTTAGCAGCGCCAAGGGCCTACGCAACATCCCATCACAATGGGACCATGCCCAAACAGCCGTTGTCGCTGAGGGTGCGGTGCGTTATCTGGTCTCGAACCCGCAAAAGGCGCGGAAATCCAGGCATTTCAGGTATTTTCGATGCAAGATCATACGTCTCCGTCGTCATTGGAAAACGCTATCGCAGTGCAAAAATACGGCGTCGGGCAGCCCGTGCGCCGCAAGGAAGACGACACGCTGGTTCGCGGCAAGGGCAAATACACCGACGATTTCAGCCTCCCCGGCCAGGCCTATGCCTGGATCGTGCGTTCCAGCCACGCCCACGGCATCATCCGTGGGATCGATACCAAGGCCGCCAGTTCCATGCCAGGCGTGCTCGGGGTGTGGACCGGCAAAGACCTCGTGGCTGCCGGTTACAACCCCTTCACCTGCGGCCTGCCGCTGAAGAGCCGCGACGGCTCGCCGCTGCTGCAGACCAACCGCATGGCATTGGCGACCGACAAGGTCCGCTTCGTCGGCGATCCCTTCGCGTTCGTGGTCGCCGAAACGCTTGCGCAGGCACGCGACGCGGGCGAAGCGGTCGAACTCGATATCGAACCGCTGCCCGCGGTGACCAACGCGGAGGAAGCGGCAAAACCCGGCGCGCCGCAGCTCTACGATCACATCCCCAACAACGTCGCGCTGGACTATCACTATGGCGACGCCGCGAAGATCGATGCGGCGTTCGCGGGCGCTGCGCACGTCACAAAGCTCGATATCGTCAATACCCGGGTCGCCGTGGTGTCGATGGAGCCGCGCGTGGCGCTGGCGTCCTACGACAAGGCCAGCGAGCGCTTCACGATCCAGGTGCCGACCCAGGGCGTCTCCGGCAACAAGGTGACGTTCGCAAAAATCCTGAACGTGCCGAACGACAAGGTGCGCATCCTGACCGCCAATGTCGGCGGCTCGTTCGGCATGAAGAACATGAACTATCCGGAATATACCTGCATCGCGCATGCGTCGAAGCTGCTCGGCCGTCCGGTGAAGTGGACCGACGAGCGCTCGACCAGTTTTCTGTCCGACAGCCATGGCCGCGCGCAGATCATGCATTGCGAACTGGCGCTCGATGCCGAGGGTAAATTCCTCGCGGTGCGCCTCAAGGGTTACGGCAATCTCGGCGCCTACATCACCGGCGTGGCACCGGGTCCGCTCTCGCTCAACACCGGCAAGAACCTGGCGAGCGTCTACCGCACACCGCTGCTTGGCGTCGACATCAAGACGGTTTTGACCAACACCACGTTGATGGGCGCCTATCGCGGCGCCGGCCGGCCCGAGGCCAATTACTACATGGAGCGGCTGATCGACCGCGCCGCCGATGAAATGGGCATCAACCGGCTCACGCTGCGCAAGCGCAACTTCATCAAGCCGGCGCAACTGCCCTTCCCGGCCGCGTCCGGCGTCACCTATGACAGCGGCGATTTCCAGGGCGTGTTCGCCAAGGCGCTGGAACTATCCGACCATGCCAATTTTGAGAAGCGCAAGAAGCTGAGCAGGAAGCATGGCAAATTGCGCGGCATCGCGGTCGGTTCCTATCTCGAAGTCACGGCACCGCCGAGCGGCGAACTCGGCAAGATCAATTTCGAGCCGGATGGATCGGTGAAGCTCACGACAGGTACGCTCGACTACGGCCAAGGCCACGCTACGCCATTCGCGCAGGTGCTGTCCACGCAGCTCGGCGTGCCCTTTGAGAAGATCACGCTCGAACAGGGCGACAGCGATCTGGTGCGCTTCGGCAACGGCACCGGCGGCTCGCGCTCGATCACGGCAACCGGCCAGGCAATCGTCGAGGCTTCGGCGCTGGTGGTCGCCAAGGGCAAGCAGGCGGCTGCCTTCCTGATGGAGGCTTCCGAAGGCGATATCGAATTCGCCAATGGCCGTTTCACCATCGCCGGCACCGACCGCTCGATCGGCATCATGGAACTGGCGCAGCGGTTGCGCGACGGTAACGTGCCGGAGGGCGTGCCGTCGTCCCTCGACGTCGATCATGCCAGCAAGGAAACGGCATCGACCTTCCCGAACGGTTGCCATGTCGCCGAAGTCGAAATCGATCCTGACACCGGCGTGACGCAGATCGTGCGCTATACCGGGATCTCTGACTTCGGCACCATCGTCAATCCGATGATCGTCGACGGCCAGCTGCATGGCGGCGTCGTCCAGGGCATCGGCCAGGCGCTGATGGAGGAAGTCAGCTACGACGAAAGCGGCCAGCCGATCACCGGCTCGTTCATGGATTATGCGATGCCGCGCGCCGGCGACGTTCCGTTGATGGCCACCGGCAACCACCCCTCGCCCGCCAAATCCAATCCGCTGGGAACCAAGGGCTGCGGCGAAGCCGGCTGCGCCGGCAGCCTTGCCTGCATCGTCAATGCGGTGATCGACGCACTGTCGGAGTACGGGGTCACGGCGATCGACATGCCGCTGACGCCGGAGCGGGTGTGGCGCGCGATAAGGGATGCGAAGGCGAAGGCGGCGTAGGTATCTCACTCCCTCGCCCCGCTCTTCGCGGGGAGAGGGTTGGGGTGAGGGGCTCTCTCCACCGTGGAAGTCAAGCGATAGACCTGTACCCCCTCACCCGGATCACATCTTCGATATGATCCGACCTCTCCCCGCAAGCGGGGCGAGGTAAACAACCGCCACCGATTTTTTAGCCGCTCAAATCAAGCGCGCCTCACCCCAATTTCTTCAACGCCCGCTCCAGCAGCTCCAGCCGGTCCTGGCCCCAGAAAATTTCGCCTGAAGGCAGCACATAGCTCGGTGCACCGAACACGCCGGCCTTCAGCGCGTCCTGTGTGAACTGGTCATAGAGCGCATCGAGCTCTGCGTCCGATGGACCGTTCGCGCGGAGCGCCGCCGCGTCGAGGCCGGCGCGTTGCGCGGCCGAGGCCATGACCGACGCTTCGGCAAACGATTCCTCGCGCTCCCAGATCGCGCGGCCCAGTTCCTGCGACAGTTTGTGGGCATCCTTGCCCTGCAGCTTGGCTGCGATCACGAGGCGTGTCGCCGCCGCATCATCGCTGGGAAAGAATTTCGGCTCGACATTGAGCGGAATGCCCCAGAATTCGCGCCAGCGCCTAAGCTCCATCATGCGATACGCCTGCCGCTGCGGCGAGCGTTTTGGCAGCGGCAGCCCGCCGGTCTGCTCGAAAATGGGGCCGAACTTCGCGGGCTTGACGTTCACGGTCGCACCGTGGCGGCGCGCGATTTCGGCGAACGGTCCGCTACCGATATAGGTCCAGGGCGAGTTGAGCGACAGATAGTAGTCGATGGTAATGGCCATGATTACGCCGCCGCCTGTCCGCGCGGTTGATAGATCGCGATGTGATGGCAGTGCGCGAGCGGCGTCCTGCCGTTGGCGACGACCAGCGCGTCGAGTTCGACGAACCGATGCCCTTTCTTGTCGTAATTGCCGATGACCTTGGCGCGCGCCGTCAGTTCATCGCCGACCCGGGCGGCGGACAACAACTGCATCCGGGTGCCGACATGGATCCATGGGCCCATGATGGCATTGTCGACCAGCACCTTGTTCATCACGCGCGGCAGCAGGCCGGGGTGGCCGAGCCCTTCCCGGGTGTAGATCGTTTCGGTTTCGCGAATATCCGCCAGATATTCCTTGGCCGCATCCGCCGGCCAGCTGCGCGGGATCGCGCCCAGCCACTTGTTCAGCGCGTAGGACGTCGCATCCACCGGCTTGCGCTCGCCAACCGCCGCCACCTCGACAAAGTCGGAAAGCGAATAGGAAGGCGCTGACGCCGGCAGCGATGCGGTGCCGGTGGCGCAAAGGCCGCCCTGGCTCCTGACCTCGATCGCAAGCGTGCCGTTGCTCTCCTCGCCCGTGACATCGGTCAATTCGCCGTCATAGACCGGCTTGACGAAACGCGCCTCGATCAGCCCGCGCTCCAGAAACGCCCGGCCCCATTGGGCGACCGGCAGGTGCATCATGTACGCCATGACATCGACGCCCGGCACCAGGCCGCCGATGAATCCGTAGCGCTTGGCCACGGTGTCATCGTGCATCTTGTTCTCGGAATGCTTCGACGTGTTATAGGCTGAGACCCGATACGGCTCGACAGGCATGCCGGTTTCCTTTGTTTTCTTGTTCTTTCCGGGCGTTATCGTACGCAAAGAAAGTGCCGTGGCAAGCGTGTTCCCCGCCCTGTTTTCCTCGCCTTTTTCCGGCCCATGGAGTACCACGCGCGGACCAGAAGCCGCGTCCGAATCCAACCCCAGATAGCTGACTTGAAGTGCCTGACCTGAACCCTACCCGCATCTATGTCGACGCCGACGCCTGCCCGGTCAAGGACGAGATCTACAAGGTCGCGGCCCGGCATGGCCTGCCCGTCAGCGTGGTGGCGGGCAATTTCATCCGCGTGCCGCAGGATCCGTTGATCGAGCGCATCGCCGCCGGTGCCGGGATGGACGCCGCCGACGACTGGATCGCCGAGCGTGCCGGCAAGGGCGACATCGTCATCACCTCGGATATTCCTTTGGCGAGCCGCTGCGTGAAATCGGGCGCCGACGTGATCGCGCCGAACGGAAAACCGTTCACCGAACAATCGATCGGCATGACCTTGGCGGTGCGCAACCTGATGACGGATTTGCGTTCGTCCGGCGAAGTCACGGGCGGCCCGCGGTCGTTTGCGCCGCGCGACCGCTCGGCGTTCCTCTCGGCGCTCGACCAGACCATCCGGCGCATCCAGCGTCAGCGGGCAACACAGCCCGCGCCGAACCAGAATTGAGTCGAGCAATGCCGCCGCCGCTGATCCAGTTGAAAGACATCGCGCTGACCTTTGGCGGCACACCGCTGCTGTCGGGCGTCGAACTATCCGTGTCGTCAGGCGAGCGGGTCTGCCTGATCGGCCGCAACGGCTCCGGCAAATCGACGCTGCTGAAGATCGCCGCGGGCCTTGTCGAGCCCGACGGCGGCAGCCGCTTCGTGCAGCCCGGAGCCACCATCCGCTATCTGCCGCAGGAGCCCGACTTCGGCGAGCACAGGACGACACTGGCCTATGTCGAAGCCGGCCTCAACCCGGGCGACGATCATTATCAGGCGCGCTATCTCATCGAGCAGCTGGGCCTGAGCGGCGATGAAGACCCCGCGCATGTCTCGGGCGGCGAAGCGCGCCGCGCCGCGCTGGCGCGGGTGCTGGCGCCCGCCCCCGACATCCTGCTGCTGGACGAGCCGACCAACCATCTCGACCTCACCACCATCGAGTGGCTGGAGAGCGAGCTGGAAAGCCGCCGCTGCGCACTCGTCATCATCAGCCATGACCGCCGCTTCCTGTCGAATCTGTCGCGCTCCACGGCCTGGCTCGATCGCGGCCAGATCAAGCAGATCGACCGTGGCTTCAGTAATTTCGAGGCCTGGCGCGACGAGGTGCTGGCCGAGGAAGAGCGCGACCAGCACAAGCTCGACCGCAAGATCGTCAACGAGGAACACTGGCTGCGCTATGGCGTCTCCGGCCGCCGCAAGCGCAACGTCAAGCGGCTCGGCAATCTGCACGCGCTGCGCGAGCAGCGGCGCACCTATCGCGGCGCCACCGGCAACGCCAGCCTCGCTGCGTCCGAAGCCGACAAATCCGGCAAGCTGGTGATCGAGGCCAAGAACATCAGCAAGTCCTATGGCGATCGCAAAATCGTCGACGGCTTCTCGATCCGGGTGCAGCGCGGCGACCGTATCGGTATCGTCGGCCCCAACGGCGCCGGCAAGACCACGCTCATTGAGATGTTGACCGGCGGCAACCCTCCCGACAGCGGCACGATCCGGCTCGGCGCCAATATCGAAATGGCGACGCTGGATCAGCACCGCGAAAGCCTCGACCCCAAATCGACCCTGGCCGACGCCCTGACCGGTGGCGGCAGCGACCATGTCATGATCGGCGGCAAGCCGAAACATGTGGTCAGCTACATGAAGGACTTTCTGTTTGCGCAGGAACAGATGCGCACGCCGCTGGAAGTGCTGTCCGGTGGCGAACGCGGCCGGCTGATGCTGGCGCGTTCACTGGCAAAAGCTTCCAATCTGCTGGTGCTGGACGAGCCGACCAACGACCTCGACCTCGAAACCCTCGACGTGCTCGAGGAAATGCTCGGCGATTACGACGGCACGGTGATCCTGATCAGCCATGACCGCGACTTTCTCGATCGCGTCGTCACCTCGGTGATCGCGCCGGAAGGCGACGGAAAATGGATCGAGTATGCCGGCGGTTACACCGACATGCTGGCGCAGCGCGGCGCCGATCTGAAACGCGAGGCGGTCAAGGTCGCCGAGGAAAAGCGGGAAGCGAGGGCTGCCGCTGGGGCGCCTTCCACCGCTTCGAAGCGGCGCCTGACCTTCAACGAAAAACATGCGCTGGAAACACTGCCCAAGACCATGGCGAAGCTGCAGGCCGAGATTGCCAAGCAGCAGCGTTTCCTTGACGATCCCGACCTCTACAGGAAGGATCGCAAGAAGTTTGATTCCGCCTCCGATGCGCTTACAAAGGCGCAGAAGGAATTGCAGGAAGCCGAAGACAAGTGGCTGGAGCTTGAAGTGCTTCGGGAAGAGATAGAGCAGGCCTGACCCATGACCACACCCCTCGCCGCCAAGATCGCCCGCGAATACGGCACGCCCGTCGCCGTGATCGACATGGACCGGGTCGAGCGCAACATTGCGCGGATCCAGGCGGCCTGCGATGCCGCCGGGGTCGCCAACCGGCCGCACATCAAGACCCACAAGAGCCCGTTGCTGGCGCAAATGCAAATCAAGGCAGGGGCCAGGGGCGTCACCTGCCAGAAGCTCGGCGAGGCCGAGGTGATGGCGGATGCCGGGATCGACGACATCCTGATCAGCTACAATCTCATCGGCGAAGAGAAGATGGCGCGGCTCGGCGCGTTGCAGGGCAAGGCCAACATGACGGTCGCGTGCGATAATTCCGTGGTCGTCGCTGGCCTGCCGCAAGCAGCCGCCGCGTCTGGCCGCCCGCTTTCGGTGGTGGTGGAATGCGATACCGGTCGCAAGCGCGCAGGCGTCGAGACACCCGCCGAAGCCATCGCGTTGGCGCGCGAGATCGCGGCCTCCAAGGGATTGAAATTTTCCGGCTTCATGCTGTACCCGACCGAGACCGGCTGGGCGGAAGCCCAGAAGTTTTTCGATGAAGCGCTGGCGGGCGTTCGGGCGCTCGGCCTCGACGCCACCATGGTCTCGACCGGCGGCTCGCCGAACATGAAGAATGTCGGCAAGCTCAAGGGCGCCACCGAGCACCGGCCCGGCACCTATATCTACAACGACCGCATGCAGGTCGCGGCCGGCGTCGCCGGCTGGGACGATTGCGCGCTGAACATCTATTCCACCGTGGTCAGCCGCGCAGGTCCCGATCGCGGCATCCTCGATGCCGGCTCCAAGACGCTGACGTCGGATACCGGCGGCGGGCTGGATGGACACGGCCTGATCCTCGAACATCCCGAAGCCAAGATCGCGCGCTTTGCCGAGGAGCACGGCTTTCTCGACCTGACGCGCAGCAACACGAGGCCGAACGTCGGCGACGTCGTACGCATCGTGCCCAACCACGTCTGCGTCGTCGTCAACATGATGGACGAAGTGGTGATGGTGCGCGGCGAGGAAATTTTGGGAACGCTGCCGGTGGCGGCGCGGGGGAAGCTGCGCTAACGCGCGAGCCACTTCAGCACACCCTTCCCCGCCGCCGCCCCCGTCGCAAACGACGCCTGCAGCAGGTAGCCGCCGGTCGGCGCTTCCCAGTCCAGCATTTCGCCGGCCGCGAAGACGCCGGGCAAGCGCTTAATCATGAAAGCGTCGTCGAGTTCGTCAAAGCCGATGCCGCCCGCAGTCGAGATCGCGCGCGCAATCGGCGCGACACCGTCGAGCTCTATCGGGACGTCATTGATCAGCCGAGCGAGATCGGCCGGCGACAACGACGACAGGGCCACGCCGGAGGTCTTCGCCGCCTCCTGCAGCAATCCGATCGCGGCCGGCGAGAGATGCGCCGCCTTGCGCAGGAAATTCGACTGGGATTGCTTGCCCTTTAGCGCCGACAGCCGCGCGGTCAGTTCCGCGATTGTCAGATCGGGCCGCAAGGCGATATGCAGCATCGCCAGCCCCGCACCGAGGATCGCCTCGCGCAAATCCGCCGACAGCGCATAGATCGCGCCGCCTTCGATACCCATGCGGGTGATAATGGCTTCGCCGCGAACCGTGTGCGCGCCAAATGTCAGCGCCACGCCCTTGAGCGGCTCGCCTTCGAAGCGATCGCGAAAAATATCGGACCAGGCGACGGTGAAGCCGGAATTGGCCGGGCGCAGCGGAGATATCTTCACACCTTTGGCGGCGAGTGTTTCCACCCACGCACCGTCGGAGCCCAGCCGCGGCCAGCTTGCGCCACCGAGCGCCAACACGGCCGCGCTGGCGTCGATCTCGCGCGGTCCGTCGGGTGTCTGGAATGTGAGGTGGCCGTCCTCACGCCAGCCGGTCCAGCGGTGGCGCAGCGCCAATCGAGCGCCCTCCCCGTCGAGCCGACGCAGCCACGCCCGCAGCAGCGGCGAGGCCTTGAACGCTTTTGGAAAGACGCGCCCGCTTGAGCCGACGAAGGTCGCCTGCCCCAGCGCCGCACTCCAGTCGCGCAGCGCCTGCGGGGGGAAGGACTCGATGACGGATGCGAGATGCGATTTCGCGCGGCCATACCGCGCGAGGAAGGCCGGCAACGGTTCGCTATGGGTCAGATTCAATCCGCCGCGCCCGGCCATCAGCAGTTTGCGGCCGGCGGACGGCATCGCGTCATAGACGGTGACGGTCGCGCCGCCTCGCACCAGCACTTCGGCTGCCATCAGGCCAGCAGGACCGGCGCCGATGACGGCGATGTGGTTGTTCGGAGACGGAGACATGACGCGAGTGTAGTCTCCTGCAAGTCAGTCACAATGGCCGTCATGCCCGGGCTCGTCCCACGGGTGTCCGGTTCAATTCTGGTGGACAAAGCGCATGGCATTGATTCTTCTATGTTCCAAGCGTTTGGCGACGTTTTGGGACACGGAGAAGGATCAAGCCATGCTTCACCAGAATAGCGTATTCCACAGTCTATTGAAGCATG
>JAFKKG010000046.1 GCA_017305715.1 Hyphomicrobiales bacterium
CATGATGGTGTCGTGTGCCCGGTACGCACAAAACGGGGCGCAGATCGCGCAACCGCAACCGCTTCCGCGGAAAATCAACAGTGAAAACGAGCGTCACGCCACAGCGGCGGGATCTCCAACAACAAAATCGTCATTGTTCGAGGTGCCCTTAAGCCGTTCTTCGGCTTGCGTAGATATAATCCGAAGCCGGCCTCGCTCGATGAGGGTCAGAATATCATATTCCGTAAGGCCTTGTTTCGCAAGAAAGGCCTCATGCCCTTCGCGAAGCGGCGGGCTCATATAGATCGTGTCATAAAGGGTCAAAAGTTGGCGAAGATTGACGTGTTCGCCGATCGTCGCGTCCAGGAAACAACGACTGTCTCCCTCTTCAATACCGGGGATTTGCTCAACAGAGAGACCACCCGCGTAAATCCGATCCAAATTGGAAAACCAAAATGCCTCGTCGGCCCGGACAAAGGAGGGCGCGGAAGGACGCACCCGAAACGCTCTCACGAAAAGGACGTCATCCATACCGATCGGCGGGCGAGGGGGCGAGTTTTCCGCGCTGCTCGTGGGTCGGCTGGTCACTTCTAGCCGGAAGGGCGCGGGAGCGCCAATGCCATTGCAGAAATCCAGTACCTCTCGTTCCTGGGCCGGTTCGAGCGTAGAGTTGAGCTCGATGGTGATTGTCATTGGCGTGCCGCCGTCTCGGACCCCTGCGATCGGAAGGTCAGGAAATCGCCCCGCGACCAAATTGAGAAGCTGATTGGTATTGAACGGAAATCCTTCGAAGTTATGCGCTAGTTGGTTGTCGAGGATCGTTGGAATTTCGCGAATAAACGTCGCAGGAATGTCATTCGAAACGGCGGCCTGAAGGGTGACCGGCCGGAAATCGTCAAAGTCTACCTGCGCCGCATCCTGCAACGAACGATCGAATACGATGCGAAACTGGTGGTGAGCGATTTCAAAAATCCGTGTGACGAGATTGGGATACTGAGATCGCAGCGAGACGTCCACTTCTCTAATCGGCCGTTTGGGGTCAAGCGCTTTCAGACTATCCACCACCACAGTGTCGATGTCGCTCGCGGGCTCGTGCTTCTCTTCGGAATCGGCACCAAGGCCCTTCCATCATGGGATTCGAAGACGAGGTGGAACAATCTCTGCGGCGGCCTTATCGTGAGACTAACGATAGGTCCAAGCGGACATGCGAACTCACCTCATCCATCGTCCCGCGAGGGACATCTTTCCACTGCTGGGTGGATCTCGGGTTTCCTCCTATCGCATTGATCTTATGTGCCCCTCATGCTGCTACGGTTTCCCTGGTCCAGCGGAACTCGGTACCGTCAACCCATATGCGGTGCATAATCACGGCCAGCCGGCGTGCCAGGGCCACGATCGCCTTTTTCATCCCGCGGCGCCTGGCGATCTGCATGGCCCAGGCCTTGAGCCATGACCATTTCTTCGAACGCAGCATGCTCTGCGCTGCTTCGTAGAGCATCACCCGCATCATCTCATCTCCGCAGCGTGATATTCTGCCGCTCCAATCGATCTCGCCCGATTGATACTTGGAGCACGTCAGTCCAAATACCGCCCCGACTGACTTGGATTTTCGGAACCGGGCAGGCACGTCGACGGTGGCGCGATAGGTCAGCGCCACCACGGGGCCGACGCCGGGCGTCGTCATCAGGCGCCGGCACACCTCATCGTCTCGCACGATGGCCAGCAAACGGCGGTGCAGGATGACGATCTGTTCGCGTAGCGCCCGCCGGACGATGAGCAGCGGTTCCACCAGTACCGCCAAGTCGGGGAGGTTCTCGACAAGCTCTTGGATGCGGGCCTCGAACTTCACCGTTCCGACCATTCCGACCTTGAGGCCGAAGTTGCGTAAAGTACCACGTAGATCGTTCTCGATTGCAATCGCCTTCGACTGCAGAAGCTTGCGATGGGTCAGCAGCATCCGCAGTTTCTGACTGCGTAGTGTCTTCACATGCACCGGACGGTAAAGCCCCACCCGCATCATCTGCGCGATGCCCCGCGCATCATTGCGGTCCGTCTTGTTGATCTGCGCCTTCAGTACCGCCTGCATGTGCCGGGTTTCGACACAGACCACCGGTAACTCTGCTTCGGCGAGAGCGCTGAAAAGCCATTGCGATAACGGTCCGGCTTCCAGTCCGATTCGCTTGAAGCGGTAGGTGGGGTTCCGCAGAACCTTCAGCAGAGCTTCAGGTTCGCTCGCTACCTTCACTTCCCTCACAATCCTGCCCGTGTCATCCACAATGCAGACGCTGGTCTCCTTGACCGATACGTCCAATCCAGCAAAATGGTCCATGCTGCGCTTCTCCTTCTGATGCTTGAGGCCGTGACCACGGACCTCGTTTCACCATCAGCCTGAAGCGCAGCACCCAAAAATCTTCAGCTATCCACAAGCTGGGCCGGCCGATTACCCCATCTCTGCGGATCCACCCGGTGTGGTCTAACGCATGAGCAGCCGATGCGGACTCAGGGATCTGATCTCTGCGTTCGGCCACTCTCTTGCTCCTCGTTCAGCAACTCGGGGTTAGCGCCATCAAATTGCGATATTATTGTTCTCAGTCTTCGCAATTGCCCAGTCCTGACGTTCGTTGCTGTAGCAGCTCCAGCTTACCGCCAGGCCACATTTGATTACATGAACAAGCGCACGGGATATGAGTGCGGCTGAAGTTTGGGCATCCGCTTCACGATCGTTGCGAGCGTCCCGGCAAAGTTGAGCGTCACTGGTAAACGGTCATAAGGCCCGTCGTTATTCCAGTCCATTTTCGTCAACGCGAGCGTCTCGCGACAGAGATCGTCAATGCTGCCCAGACCGGCGTGACGAACCAGAAGCAGCGGTTCCGGCGTGCCTTTGCCTTCCTTGTAGTAATCCTTGCCCTTCGCTACGGCCGGAAGGTTGCCCTGCGTCCAGAGCAGGGCCTCATGGGGGCCGAGCTGGAAGGTCGAGCCTCGCTGGCAGGGATAACCGTGCGGGCGCTGCGGTCCGGCGATGAGCACGCCGCGCCAACCGCAGCTCTGCTGGACATGAACCAGTTCGATGGAATCCGCGTTCGGGAGGGCATCGAAGACGCCCTCGATCTCGTCTGCCCGAAACTCGGTGTTCTTGTGAACGACGATGCGCCGTGGTGGATCGCCCGAGTGCTTGCGCTGATAGATGGCAAGGCTGCGGGCCATGACCTTCAGCATCTGGTCGCGGCGGAGATACGGGTTCTTGCCAAACATGTGGACGCCTTCGGCCTCATAGGCCACGAATTCGAGGCCCGATCCCTCCGCGTCAAAGACCTGACTGCAGCAGATTGCAAAGCGTTGGGTAGCTTCACCGCCGGCACGCAGCGCATAGTCGATTCCGATGAACGCCGTGCCGGGCTCGACATCGGCCAGCACCCAGGGCGTGCCGCCGGCTTTGGTGTAGAGCGCAATGCCGAGGCGCCAGGCAACGCTGCAGCGGCAATGATAGTTCAGCGCGCTGTCTTCGCGCAGGAATTGCACGCAAATGCCTTCGGATGCCGCATAGGCCTTCACATAGTCGTGCAGGTCAAAGTCGTCGCCGGGCGGTCCGCGAAAGGCCTGCGACCAGCTCTCCTTGAGCAGAATGACGACGATGTCGAAACTGTCCCTCGCGTTGCGCAACGCAAAGAGCGCTCGCGTCAGCGCTTCAGCGAGGACGACGTGGGGCTTTTCGGCGGCTCCGATCTCCCGGTCGAGATCTTGCGACAAGGTGATCCGGCTCGCTGCGCCGCCGCGCGCAATTCTCACTCCAAATACCTTCTCGAAGCCGGGGAAGGGCGGCAGATACTGCTTTCGCTCCCGCGGCTGATGGACCTGCTCGAGTTCACGCATCTGGCGGACCAGCGAATCCTCGAGGTCGGCAGGCGCGATCATCCCGATCCGGATCGGATTCGGAACCGGCGACAGCTTGTCGAGACTATAAGGCCCGAACCGGATCAACCCTTCCATCGGATGGATGTCGGTGTCCTGCGGATTGTTGGAGCCAAAGCGAAGCTTCGGCTCTGGCAGCACCACATGGCCAGGCAGGCGGAATGGCTGGGCGGCGGCGTTCATCTTTTTCCGATCCCGCTGAATGCAGAGACGCGCAGAATTTCGAACTCGGCATCGATGCCATCCGCGATGCCGAACGTCTTGAGGCGGACGCTGGCCTCTTGGCCGACAATGAGGCTAATCCAGCCATCGAGCAGGGCGTTGGCGAGTCGATTATGACGACCCGCGCGCCGCGCGCGAACAAACTCACGCGTCGTCTCGACAATCTCATCAGGCGCGTCCGCGGCAAGCTCGGTGACGACGATCGGCTCGATCAAGAGCCAGAGCTGTCCAAGTCGGTAATCGACGCGCAGACCGCAGGCCTCGCTCCAGACAACATCGGTCTTGGGGACGGTGCCTGATATGACGTCGACCCGCTTGGCGGTGGCGCTGTTGAAAATCGACGGCTTGACCTCGCCCGGCACGGGCCGAAGCCGCACACGGTTGCCTCGGCGTTCAAGGATCATGCTCGGACGGCCTGAGATCGCACGGAACAGTGCATCGCGGACCAGCGCGCGTTCCCCTCCTTCTTTGACCAGCCTCTTCGAGGACAGCGGATGGTGGTCGAAGGCCTTGATCCCAAAAGGCTCGAACGCCAGGCGAACATCGTTGTCGCGGCCGAAGGCGAGTACGCCGTCGCGGATGCGGTGCGCGATGATGTCGACCCCTGCCTTGGCAATGGCTTCTTCGATCTCCCTGTCGCCACCAATCTGGCAATCGACGATACGGCAAAGCGCTGGTCCGGAGGTGACGGCGAGCGCATTC
Source organism: Hyphomicrobiales bacterium (assembly GCA_017305715.1). Classification (GTDB taxonomy): domain Bacteria; phylum Pseudomonadota; class Alphaproteobacteria; order Rhizobiales; family Xanthobacteraceae; genus Bradyrhizobium. Next base: position 4,813 of record JAFKKG010000046.1, read on the forward strand.
ATGCGGATGGCCGGCACCGCCGCCACACTCGGACGCAACGTCGCGGTCGCAAGCCGCGGCCGAGCCGGGCCGGTGAGGCCGGCAAGCTTGTCAGCGGTCTGCGGCAGAAACCGGAGAAGATCGGAAAAGAGTTCGTCAAAGGACTCCGCCTCCACAAGATGGGCGTCAATGCCCAGCTTGCGGGCGCGGGCGATCAGCTCCGTGACCGCGGGGTAGGGTGTGTCCTGGCCGCGCTTGAACCAGAAAAGGCCGCCAGGGAATCCGCGCCCGTTGTCGAGGGCTTCATTCAGCCCATCCATGATCGAAGCGTCGCGGCCGCTATAACCGATAACGGCGAGTCCCTGCCGCCGGCATGCGTCAACCAGGCTACGCCGCATCTCGGCGTCCTGCTGCCGGAGTTCCTCGTCAGTATTCTTGAGCGCGTCAGAATGATAGTCGCCATGCAGCTTGCCGTAGGCCGGCCAGCGGTTCTCATCGACAGCACGGTGAATCTTCTCGGGCTCCTTCAAGTCGGCGACGACCAGCCGTCCCGTCCCACCGAGATGCTCGGCCGCGGCATCCTCCACCGCGCGGTCGAAATTGGTGGTCCAGATGATCCGGCAGAGATCCTGCGCCATCAACAGCGCCAGCGCATGATGACCGAAGGACGGCTTTCCGCGCGCGATCAGCTCATCGAGATAGGCGCGGCGGTCCTTTGGCGAGTGATAGGTCGCCTCGAAATAGGCGGAATACTCCGTCTCGGACCCTGCGGCCGGGAAGCCGCCGATGGCATCGAAATGTGCCTGCAGCTTGCGCTGGACGGCCGGCTCCCCGATGTCGGTGATCGCCGAGGGCGGCAGCTTCCTTTGCGAGCGATAAAGCCGCTGCTTGAAGTCCCAGATCATGTCGCCGGCGGTCTTGATCCCGGCAGCCCGCGATGCGCCGGCGCCGAGAAACCACATGATCTGCGCGCCGCGGAGCTGGAACAGGCGCAGAAACGCCGGAATGTCGAGTGGCCGAGTGACCTCGTCGCCCATCGCGGCGGCGAAGGCGGAAGTGTCCTCGAAGGGTTGGGGGCGGACGAGACCTGACGGTTTTATGGGGCGGGCAGAGCTTATGGCGATGACCTCAAGTCGAACAGCGATGAAATCTTGTGGTATCTGAAGACGATCTCGGTGAAACTGCAACCAGGACGTGAGTCTGTCCCGCTCGTGCTGAGGTGTCCGACACCGAGCGCTCGGTCGAACGACCGTGAGGGGAAAGGTGGGGGGGCGTTTTGGACGAGCCGCGGCGCGTCGGCGCGCACTTCGACGTTGTTGACGATCTGCTGTGGCAGGCCGTTGCGGGCCGATTGCCGGCGCTCGGGCCATTGACGCTCGCGCGGTCGGGGCGGATCGGGCCGCTCGTCGAGCTCGCGATAGCGGCCGTCGCCGCGCCTGATGCCTATCAGGCCGTCACGGTCGAGCCGCCGGCATTTCAGCAGATGACGCGCGCGCTCCGCGACGGCGCAATCAGCGGCGCCGCAGCGCGTGACCGCTCCGGCGCGTTTCCACTGTCGCGCCTCAAGCGCGAGCGGGACGGGGCGGACGAAGCCGCCTTTGAACAATGGGCCATGCACGCAGAAAACGCCGCGGTGGCGGCGGGCCTGGCGAAGGGCCTTGTCGCCGGCTTGATGGGCGCCCTCGGCGAACTGCAGGATAATGTGTTCGAACATAGCGGGCGGCCCGAAACCGGAATCGTCGCCTATGCCGCCAGCGATGGCGCATTCGAATTCGTCGTCGCCGATGCCGGCCGCGGTGTGCTTGCGAGCTTGCGGGAAAACCCCGAATTTGCCGGCCTTGAAGATTCCGGTGCGGCATTGCGGGTCGCGGCGTCGGATGGCGCCTCGCGGCATGCGCGCAGCACGGGTCACGGCTACGGCATCGGTCAGTTGTTTCGTGCCCTTGCCCATGACGCCGCCGAGCTAAGATTTCGCAGTGGCGATCATGCCCTGCGGCTCTGGGGCGATGCCCCCAGCCTCACCGGGCAGGTGGAGTTGGCGCAAAAGGCTTGGCTGGACGGTCTGTCCATCTCCGTTCGCGGCGCGCCGGATTCGGCGCGACGGCGGACGTAGTTGCACCGCGGGCTTTTCCAGCGCCTCATAGGAAGCGCGGACGAGCGCGATATTGTGCGCGAGCAGGTCGTCGATCGGGGCGCCGTTCAGGGTCGGGAATTTCGCCCATTTGAGGCGCCCGGCCTCGGTCAAGTAGGCGCGCCGCCGCCGCATGGTGCGCGAAAACGCCTCGGTCTCGATCAGAGAAACCTTGTCGAAATGGCGCCGCAGCATAGCGAGCCTGCGCCCGCCGCCACGAATGACCAGCGCGAGCGGACGACCGACGCGGTCAGCAAGCGCACAGAGCTGGGCGACATGCCACTCGAACCGCTCGCCCCGGCCGCAACCCGTCGCAAATTCGAAGGCGAGCATCTCGATCTCGGGACGTTCGGCGATGAGGTCGCCCCAGCGCACGTAATCATGCTGCGTGCGGGCGTTGATGTGGAGCGCGGCCGGCAGGCCGGCACCGGCCATCTCCGTCCAGGCCAGCAGGATCCGCTTCATGCCGTGCAAATTGTCGGTGCGTGGCACATCCGTCAGGACGCTGTAGTTCGGGGTGCTGATCAGCGCGACGCCGAGCACCTTCAGCGCGGCGAGAATTGTGCCGCGCTCCTTCAGCTCCCACCAGCGTTCGATCGGGTTGTCCTTGTTGACGCCGGACACGACGATCGTCGCGCCCTCGGCGATGCGGAAGCGATCGGCAAGCTCGGCACGGGAGGTGACATGCGGCTTGCCGGTTGCAAGATTGACAAGCTCGTACAGCGACAGCGCGACCACCGGCTCGTCAAGCCTCACCACGCGCCGGTACCCGTGGTCGACGAGGGGCACGATCATCGGTAGGTCCGGAACGCCATTCGCCGAAACGCGCGGCGCATTCTCGAAGCCCAGGCCACGCACTTCGCGCATGCGGGCGACGAAAAGGCTCGGGTTGAATCGGCAGACCATGTCGCACTTGCTCTTGTCCTTACACGAACAGAGGTCGCGGCAGTCGAGGATGCCGGCATCGGTGTGAACGCCGCCACACCGGTCGCGCTCGAGGCAGGTCGGACACCCCAATGATCGCGCGTGCCGCGTCGCATCGTCCCAAAGCCGCTGCGGCTGACGGAAGCGGCGTGACGGTTCGTGGGGCGGCCTGTCGTTCATTTCACGCTGATCTCCGCGGTGTCGCCGAACAGGCCGACGCGCTGGATGACGCCTTCGGCATAACCGCCGCCATCTGCGATGGCGGCGATCATCTCGGACGATGGATTGGCGACATGTCCGACCGCGCGCAGGCCGTCGCTTAAGGTAAGGCCGTCGGGCGCGGTCTGGACGATCAACGTGTCGCCCGCCTTGAGAGGGCACCTGGCATCGAGCTGCGCCGTCACGGTGCGCGCGGTCTCGGACATGGTGAGTTCGAACAATGTCGGCAATTTCAGGCGGTCGAGACCGCCGTCCCAGCGCTTGCGCCAGGGCTTGCCGGTCTGCGCGCGGATGTAATCGAGGCCCATCAGGCAATCTCCAGGAGGGGACTGAATGACTTGGATTTGCCCTGCTTGCGTTCGACAAGCAGGCCCTTGGACGCGAGCGCGGACAGCCGGTTGTTCCAGGCGGTGGGCCCGATCCGTTGGTCGGTGAAGCGACCGGCAAGTTCGGGAGCCGTTATGGTGCCGAGTTCGCGGGCCATCTCAAAGGTCGAGCGCTGGGCAGGATCGAGCTCCCCGATCAGCCGGGCGCTGACGACGGCGTCGCCCGCATCAAGCTCGCAGCTCCAGAGCACGTCGCCGCGGGCGCGCACGAAGAAGTCGAGCTCTTCGGCGACGGCCGGCTCGAGATTGGCGACGACGGGGTAGACATTGCGCAATGATTGCCGGGCATAGTCGCGGAAACCGATGACGGCTTCGCGCAGGAACGAGGCGGTGGCGACTTCGATCTGAGTGAAGTCGAGGAACGCCGGCGTCGGCGCCTCGGACGAAGGCGTCGCCGCGATCAGGGCACTCAACAGCTTGCGTCCCGGATTGGCTCCCGAGAGGACGCTTTGGCCGCCCGTTAGATCGAATAGTCTGTGCCGCAATTCATGATCCTCACTTTACACAAGTGAGGATGGTGATTGAATCGGGGCGCGTCAAGGGTATCCGGGCGCCCGATATCGTTTTCCCCAACTTTCCATGCCCAAAAACGGTCCGCCGGAGAGCCTAAGGGTTGTCCGGAAGCCGGCTGCAGATTTCGGGTATGAGCGACCTTGAGGTTGACCTCGATGTCCTGTCCTGAAGTGGATCCGATCCGATGCGCGGCCGAAGGAATCTGGTCTGCATGCTGGTCGATGATATGGCCGACGATGACCTCGGCCAGATTTTGACCTTCCGGGCGAGGCGTCGGGTAGCATCGTCTTTCAAGAGCCGCTGGCGATACCGCCCGATCATCATCATCTTGCCCGCCGGAACCGATGAAATCATTGCGCGTCCCGGCGCATCACAAGACGCCATTAACGCCTGCGCCATACCCTATTGGCGCCTGTCGCGCCCAAATCGTCAGGGCGCGTGACGTTGCATCGTCCATCGCTCATCGATCTTGCCTGACTGGCTAGACTCGCCGTAGCCAAGGCATCCTCGGTGGCAAATTGCCGGATCAGGGGACATGGCACTTCATTCCAAAGACAGACCAGAGACTGGATACGCTCTGGAAATCGACGGCCGTATCAAGACCGAATTCAGTACCAAAGAGGGAGCCGAGCGCGGTGCGACCGAGCTGAAGCTCCGCTTTCCGATGCTCCAGATCCGGGTCTACGATGCGGCAAATCAGTCCTTGCAGGAGATCCGACCCTAGTCTAGGCTGGATCGTGCTTGGCGCCCCGACTCACAATCTGCCCGCATTTTAAGCCAGATACGGGTTGCCACCGTCCGGCACTCTAGCCCTTCTCAAAGGTTTTCACGCCGGCCGAGTCCAGAAGCTGATAAAGCGGCGCGATCGTGTTGCGATCGCCGCGCGCAGGACAATAGGTAAACAAGGCGCGCTGGCGCGCCCGACTGAAAGCGACGAAGAAACCTGCTGTCTCCTCGTCCGTCTGATTTTGAAAATTGAAGAGAGCCGTATCCTCAAGCCCCACGAAAATCATGGTGTGGTATTCAAGACCCTTGCTCTTGTGCACCGTCATGAGCGGCACGGAATCGAGACCTTCATAACGGTCCACTGCCTCGGTCCAGTCCTTCGCGCCGGAGCAGGATGCCTGCAAGTGCAGCGTCGCCGCGTCGATCAACTTGTCCAGCCAATCGCCGTAATGGTAAGCCGGCGAGGCGGAGGCGATGTTCTGACGGCCGACGAAATCAATCACTGACTTCACCACCACACTGGTTTTGTCGGCTGCGGGCGAGGGATATGCCGCGCGAAACTGTTCCGCGAACAGGTCCAGCTCGCGCGCGGCCCTGGCCTGTTCGGCGGCGTTCTCCTCCGTCAAACCCCACAGGAAGCAAAGCTCGTCGATACATGCGGTCCAGCGTGGACCCGCTTGCTCCATCGTCGCCAAGCGAAGGAACACCATCAATATTTGTGAGAAATCCTCAGCGAGCAACACCTGCAGCTCGACCTCGCCGACCATCGCGGCCTCGTTTCGCAGGGTCAATCCCTTCGCCGCGAATGCGGGTCCAAGCACTTTTATGAACTCCGCGGCCCGCATCCGCACCAGCAGGGCGAAATCACGGGGCTTGAGCTTGTAGGTCGCCATCTCGCTGGCCACGAACGCCACGAGTGCTTGCGCTTCCGCAGCCGGCGTCGTGAAGTCCCACACCGCGCAACTGTCGCCGCTGATGGAGCCGGTGGATTTTGATTTCGGCGGAACAGCTTTGTCGTCCAGCGCCTTGGCAAGGACGCCCTGGATTTTTACGAGCGCCGGTGAGGATCGGTAGTTATTGACCAGCGGCGTGCGCACGGCGCCAAAATCGGCCTCGTAGGCGCCGAACGGATCCTCCATCGCCATCGCCCAGCGCATGATCTGCTGTTTCTTGTCGCCGACCGCTGTCACCACGGTCTGCGACCCGCGGAAAATGGTCTTGACCAGATCATATTGCACGCGGGTCGTGTCCTGGAACTCATCCATAAACAGGAACGGGTAGGTCAGCCGCAACGACTTGCGGACGACCGGATTGGTGCGGACAAGCAGCTCGGCGAGCCTCCCGATCATCGCAAATGTCAGACTGCTGCGCGCCTGCTCGTGCAGCCAGGACTCCCAGAATTGTTCAACCGCCCATTCCGCCGGGGTCTTGGAATCGAAGCCCTGCTCGGGCAAAGCGGCGCGCACCACCCGTTTTTCGAAGGTCTTGACGGCGATGGCCATGATGTCGGCCTTCTTTCCGATCTCGGCGGGCGGCGTGAGGCCTTGCAGAAAATCCCGGATGATCGGGTCGCGCGCCTGTGCAATCCGATAATCGGAGGTCGGACGCCACCGCGCCGGAAGCGCCTGGCCGAACCGGTCGACCAGGCTCTTTGCGAAAGCGTCGAAGGTCTGCGAGTCAAAACGGTGAGCTTGATTAGGGTGGCAGCGTTGACGAACGCGGGCCGCGATGTTCCGGGCGGCGTCGCGCTTGTAGCTGATGGCGAGAATACGCCGCGGAGGTTCAGCGATGCCGCATTGCAGAAGGTATGCGGCACGCTGAGCCAGCAGCTCTGTTTTGCCGGAGCCCGGCCCGGCAATGACCGAGCGATTATTCGTCGAACGGACAACGTCGAGGGCATTCGCCTCGAGTTCCTCGACGTCGATGGGTGTCCAATCGGCAGGCTGTATTCTTCGAGCGGTCAGCAACATGACAATCAGTCCCAGGATGCCTTGCAGCGAATGTGCTCGAGCAGGTCCCCATAAGGCTCTGGCATATTTTCCGCGATTTGCTTCGGATCGAGATGGGTGAAGGCACGCAGATGCGTCGCGGGCTTGCTGTGCGTCATGAAGTGGTAGCGGTAGGCGGGCATCAGCTCCTTGAACGCTTCCGTCGGGCCGACATAGTCCGCCAGCCCCTTGCCGTCATTTCCGAGCACCGCCTTGGCTGCGGTTTCAACGTCGAGTTTGGGTCCGCCGCCTTCGGTGATGACCTTCTCGTATGCGTCCGGATAGGCGGCTAGTAGAGCCATGTCGAAATCAAGCGGCTGCGAGAAGTACACGCCGTAATTGTGCAGGTCGTTAATCCAGCCTTGCAGTGTCTTGTGGTTTGTCACCTTCCAGGTGTGCATCTTGGCGAGGCTGTCATCGGACAATACGCCGTCCTTAATGGCCAAAACCTGATCCTTGGGCGCGCCATTGGCGATCAGTTGCTCGATCGTGGTCTTGACGCGGCCCCATGCGCCGCCGGTCCGGCCGAGATCAAGGTCGAGTAGGGTGGCGTAAGGAATTCCGAGATGTCCGAGCAGGCGCCAGAAATGCTGAACGTGACGCCCGCCAAGCGGAGCGATGGCGACAAATGACTGGTCGATCAGGATATCCTTGGCTCCTGCCAGTTTCGGCATGACGATCTGTTCGGAATCGCCCTCGACCAGCAACACGAAGCGCGCAAAATACAATTCCGGGAATGCGAGCACGGCCTCGCGCACGAACTTGCTGGCTTCCTCGTCGTCTTCCGGCAGCTTCACGGACCGCACGGTCGTTTCGCGCGTCTTCGGATCGCAGCGGCAATAGCGGACCTCTTCAGGTTCGACCCGGCTCAGCACAGCCGGAGAATGACTGGTGACCAGCGCTTGCGCCGAATTCGTGTCGATCAGCGACCTGACCTGGCTGATGATCCGCGATAAATAGTAAGGGGATAAATGGTTCTCTGGTTCTTCGATGGCAAAAATGCTGAGCGCCGGCACGCGGAGCGTGTCCGCGTGGAATCCCTTGATCGATTTCGCGACCGCCTTCCGCTCCAGGTCAAAGACCGCGGCGGCCAGCGCGAAATAAAACAGCGACTGTTGACCGTCGCTGAGCGCATCGATCCCGCGCTCGATATTGCCTGCGCCGAATTGGAACAGGACCTGGATCTTGGCGACGACCTGATCGAACCGCTGCGCGATCAGCGCCAGCCGCGGATCGGCGTCGCTGCTATCGTCCAGTTCGTCCCAGCGGTCGGATAGAGCGCTACTGATCGCGGCTATGGCGGCCTCGCCGCCGAATGCATCAGATAGCTCCTTGGTGGCGGCATCGACCGCCTCGCGCGTTTTCTTTGACCACTCGATGGCGCGCAGAAGTCGTGCCGCCAGCGCACCGGTGGTGGCGCGGATCTGTGCTCCCGCATCCCTGGCGGCCGGTGTGTAATAGACCTGAATCAAGCCACGGTCGGTGGCGGCAACCTTGTGTTTGTCCTTGTCTTCGATGTCGGCATCGAGCGTATGAACCCAATAAAGCTCCTGGGTCACCTCGCCATCGGCGGTGCCGTCATCCTCCCACTTGGCCTCAAGGCGCAGACGACATCGCGGCGTGGACTTCGGTCCCTTGATCTGCATGTGTTTGAACACCGGGGCCACGGTGTCGGCCGTCGCCTTTCCGTTCTTCAACTCAGGCAGCGAGATGACCACATCGATGAACAGTTCGCGCGTCGAACGGTCGTCGGGCGGGGTGTCGGCGGGAAGATAAAAGTCCGAGCGGTAGATTGTCCGCTGGGCCCGGCTGATGCCGAACAGCTTTGTGAGCGCTTGGAGTAGCGCGGTCTTGCCAGACGCGTTTGGGCCAACAATGCCGGTCAGGCCAGCCGCCAAAACGACCTTGCGAACCTCCGGTCCGAAGGACCGGAAGCCAGAAATTGCGATCGACCGAATATGCACCAAGCCCCCCTTACGACGTCATTGTTGTGCCAGCGCCATCATCTTCCTTCGCGGCGCCGCGCTTGATCTCGACAAGCGCCGAATCCGGCAATGGGCGCTGCAATTGTGATGCTTCATTCCACGGCGCCCGCATCCATACGTCCCGCTCCTCCGCGGTAGTAACACGGGCATCGCCTTGGCATGCACCAGCCCAACGATGCTGTAACGCATCATTTGATCGTCAAGTCCTAGATTGACGCGGCGTCGCGCTCCGGCCCGGGTTGTCGACTACGCTGAAGCTACCCGAGCTGTAGCTATAGCCGTAGGAAGTCTCGGGCGGATCGCAACGTCCCGCTCCAGCCAACCCCGCTCGCCAAGGACATTCAAGGCAACTGCAATCTGCCCGGGTGTGAACCGCCGCTTACGGTCATTCCAATCGTAGACTTTGGATTCGACCTCAGACAGAGTCTGGGCACTTTCATTTTTTGCGACCCAGTAGACAGTCGATAGCAGCTCCAACCCATACGGAGTTTCAAATCCCTCCACCAACTTGGCGACCCGATCAAAGCGCGTTCGTGTCTCATCCTGCTCCGCTAGGAACCGATCGGCGTCTTCATACGCGCCAGGCACCAGGCTCAAGCGTTTGGTGGGATCATCACCGCCATCGGAATAACCGGTGACCAAATGGCCCTCGATGCTCTTAAGCACATGACGAAGGTTCTCGGCATAGGGCCCGTAGTTTGCCTTGCGATAATTGAGCTGAAGGCTCTCACCAGCCTCCTGCATGAAGAAAAGCAGCTTGTGAGCTTCAAGCAGCGTAACGAACGGATCCATCAGTCCGTTCAAATAGCGCTGCATAAGAACTACGAGCGCCGCCCGACCGGGAGTCATATTCGGAACTTTCCGATTGCGGGCTAACGCCGCAGAGTCAGGAGCGCCTGACGGTTCATACACGACTGTGGCGACATCGGGCACCTCTTCAAGCGCCGCTACGATCCGTGGACGGACATCACTCCAATTCAGGCCTCCTAGACCTGAGCCCAGAGGCGGGATCGCGATCGACTGAATTTTGCGATCCTTAATAACGCGAACGAGATCAATCAACCCTTCATCGATATCTTCGATACGGCTCTTGCCTTTCCAATGTCGTTTGGTCGGGAAATTGATGATGTACCGAGGAGAAAGCTTTCCCGTCTCGTACACGAACATTTTTCCCGGCTGGACTTCCTTCCGCTCGCAGGCCGCGGCGTAGGCCTTGAAGTTATCGGGGAATGTATTCTTGAACTGCAGCGCGATCCCGCGTCCCATGATCCCGACGCAGTTCACCGTATTGACGATTGCGTCAACGTCGGCCTCGAGGATGTTGCCAATCCTGAATTGAATCATTCGGGCCTCCTCAGTAGTACCAAGCCGGCATGATCTGCACGGCGGGCTTGTGTGAAGCTTGAGCCAATGAATTCATCACGGCGTTAAATACGGCTAGCGAATGGGTCCCGATGCGCTCGACGAGGTGCCAGGGAAAGTGATTGTACATCAGGAACTCCGCCTGTTTGGCTTCCTTGATGTCAGCTTGCGCCCATTGCGTCGCAGCAATGTGCTGCCAGTTCAGCTGGTCGAGCTGCGCGACGTCCTTCCAGAACTGCGCATATGCAGCGCCAGCATTTGATCCGCTGAATGCCCAACTATGGTTGTTGGCATTCGCCCATTGAAGCACCGCATGAAGGTCTGCCTCTAGATGGACGATGGATCCTTGACCGCCTTTATATGTGAGTTCTGGGTTGTTCGCGCAATGGATTACATAAAGCATGACGGAGCGCGGGCAAAAATAAAACGGCACGAAGTCGCCCACAGCCGCGTTCGCATAGCATGTGACCGGAAGCTGCAATCGACGCGCTTTGATCGACCCCATACCGATCGTTGTACCTGGAAGCTGGAGCTTTACGATCTCCGAATCGCAAAGCAATCTACCGTGCGCAATAATTGATGGCAGCCGATCAACATTGACGATGTGATAGATTTTGGGGTGAGTTGGCGGCTGGGTCATTTCTCAGCTTCGATATATCCGAGCGCGACGAGCTGGCCCTTTAGAAGAAGGCGAATTGCCTCGGGGCGGCTAGGTATGTCTTGTTGCTCGCGCCGGAACTCGTCTATGACCGCAAGAAGAAGCGCCGGAAGCCTTACCATCACAGGCTCGGTGTCAACTTTCGGCCTGCCCTTGGAAGATGCCATCGGCGTCCACTGATTCCTGTTGATTTCTTGATATCAACAAAATGATTGACTGCCAAGTCCTGGGTGGCTGCTTCCATCGTCGGCGGTGGCCGACTCCGAATAATCTTGCACATCGATGCCGGGACACCGCCGTCTGTTCCGATGGGTTGTATGTGCCCCAGTTTGACGAGCGCCGAGACAGGCAAAGCTCTCGTGACTGCCAAAGATTGGCGTCTCCCTTCGGGACCGGGCTGTCGGCTGTCGCTGAAACCCCGGTTTGCGCCGGTTTTCACCCTTCGGGCTTCCATCCCTGACGGGGAGGGGCGGCGAGCAGAGATATTCCCCGACACCGTGGACCGCGCGCGATAGGTGCAGGAGAGGCAGAGTGGGGCGGCGTTGGCCATGACGGGTTGAGGGCCGGAGGAGAGTCTTCCGGCGCCCGTCATGGAGATTGCTCCCATGAATATTCAGGTTCTTGATGCTCGCCGAGAGGCCAGCGGCGGTTACAGAGTGGACGTGAGTCGCGGCGAGCGCGTCGGTCGGGTATCCTCAGAGTGGTTTTCCCGCCCCGCCGATGAGCGCTATCTGTCGCTCAACGAACTGGCCCGCACGGTGCGTGATCGTACGGACCGCAGCCGCACGCGCGTGGTCGAAAGCGCGCTCATCCATGTGGAAGCAAACCGCGCCGACCCCGAGCGCTTGGCCCTGATGCTGCCCGGCTCGGACACACCGGTTGCGCCGACCCACTGGAGCTTCGGCCAGCTTGCAAGCCAGGTTGGCGCTCCGGCCGCCTACCTGCGACAGCTCCCCGCGGCACTCGCAGGTATCAACCTGCAATATGGCCTGACCGCCAATCGCGCCGAACAGATCAAAACGCTCGAGACCGACGATGACCGTGTTGAGCTTCGCGCCGTCACCAGCCCGGACTATGGGCGGATCTTTGACCATGAGCTGGTCGAGGCCGTGCAGCGCATCGCCGGCAACGGCACAGGCGATACGCGTTGGAAGGTGCCAGGCGTGCTCGACTGGTCAACCGGAATCTACAATCCCCGTGTCGACATTTCAAAGGACACGACGACCCTCTATGCATCGGACAGGGACGTTTTCCTTTTCCTGGTCGATGACCTGAATCCGATCGAAGCTGGCCGTCTCCGGGACGGCTCGCCCGACCTTTACTTTCGAGGCTTCTATTGCTGGAACTCGGAGGTTGGGGCGAAGACGCTCGGCATGGCGAGCTTCTATCTCCGTGCTGTCTGCCAAAATCGCAATCTGTGGGGCGTGGAAGATTTCGAGGAGATCATCATCCGCCATTCCAAATATGCAGCTTCCCGCTTTGCGCACGAGGCGGCGCCAGCGCTGCTGAACTTCGCCAACTCCTCAGCCACGCCCTTCGTCAACGGCATCAAGGCCGCCCGCGAGCGGATCGTGGCACGCAGCGACGAGGATCGCACCGAGTTTCTGCGGCGCCGTGGCTTCTCCAAGGCCGAGACAGCCAAGGTGATCGACGCGGTGCTGGCGGAGGAAGGACGGCCGCCTGAAAGCATCTTCGATTTCGTGCAAGGTATCACCGCCGTCGCGCGCGATAAGCCGCATCAGGATGCCCGTCTGGACATGGAGGCGAAGGCGAAGAAGCTCCTGGATCGCGTCGCCTGACTCACGCCAATCCGCGGAAACCAATTTCGCCTGTCTGCGGTACATCTCCGTTTCGCCTATTCCGTGGCGCTGTCCTCTTGGAGCAAGAGGGCGGCGCTTCGCTCCGTGAGCGGCTTAGAGGCCGAGAGAGAGGCTTTCGGCCGGCCGTTCTGGAGAAACTGACATGGCAAAAGCCGCTCAGAAGATCAAGCTATCGCCATCGCGCGACATTCCCTTCAACAAGCTTGTGCTGGCTCAATCCAACGTCCGCCGCACCAAGGCCGGTATCTCGATCGAGGACCTCGCCGAGGACATCGCGCGGCGGTCTCTGCTGCAAAGTCTCAACGTCCGGCCAATCTCCGACGCTGAAGGCCAGGAAACCGGCATATTCGAGGTGCCCGCGGGTGGCAGGCGCTATCGTGCCCTTGAGCTTCTGGTGAAGCAGAAGCGCCTGGCGAAGACCGCACCGGTCCCGTGCATCGTCAGCGAAGCCGGTGGCGAAATTTCTGCGGAAGAAGACTCGCTTGCCGAAAATGTGCATCGCGTCGCTCTTCATCCGCTCGATCAGTTTCGGGCATTTCAGACGTTGCGCGAGCAAGGTCGTCCCGAGGAGGATATCGCGGCCATATTCTTCGTCTCCGTCAACGTGGTGAAGCAGCGGCTCCGGCTCGCGGCCGTCTCCCCGAATCTGCTCGACGTCTATGCCGACGACGGCATTTCGCTCGAACAGTTGATGGCGTTCTCCGTCACCGCCGAGCACACTCGACAGGAACAGGTCTGGGAGAGCGTCAACAAATCAGGCCACGACGAGCCGTATCAGATCAGGCGCCTCTTGACCGAGCGTGCGGTGCGGGCTTCGGACAAGCGTGCGCGCTTTGTCGGCCTCGCGGCCTATGAGGCGGCCGGCGGCAGCGTGTTGCGCGATCTCTTCGAAGAGGATGGCGGCGGCTGGCTCGAGGACATAGCTTTGCTAGAACGTCTTGTCGCCGACAAGCTGCGGACGGAAGCAGAGATCGTCGCCGCCGAAGGCTGGAAGTGGCTGGATGTCGCCGTAACCTTTCCCTACGGCCACGATCACGGGCACCGCCAGCTCAAGGGGACACTGGCTGATCTGACCTCCGAGGAGCAGGCGAACTTCGATGCTCTCCAGGCCGAATACGACGCGCTTCAGACAAAATATGAAGACGCCGACGAATTGCCGAACGAGGTCGATGCGCGTCTTGGCGAACTCGAGGAGGCGCTCGAAGCCTTCGCGAACCGGCCAGACGTCTTCAAGCCAGGCGAAATCCTCCACGCCGGCACCTTCGTCAGCATCGATGGCGAGGGCCGCTTGCAGATTGAGCGAGGCTACGTCCGCCGCGAGGACGAGACCGCATTCGTTGCGGCGACGATCGAGCCTGATTCCGAAGCCGACGCAACAGCGCCTGACGCCGATGGTAGCGACCACCGAGTGCCGCCGGTGCAGCGCGCCACCATCACGGTCGCAGGGCAGTCAGGTGCCGATGAGGAAGACGACGATGATGCCGTCCGCCAGTTGCCCGACCGGCTTGTCGCGGAGCTGACCGCGCATCGCACGCTGGCGCTGCGCGATGCCGTCGCTTGCCATCCGCAGGTCGCGATGACAGCGCTTCTGCACAAGCTCTGTGTAGACGCCTTCTGCCAGACCTACACGCCGGGATGTCTTGAAGCCGGCGTGCGCCATGTCCAGCTTCCCGGCCAGACGCCGGATCTGAAGGAGAGTGCGTCTGCCAAATCCATCGCCGATCGGCATGCGGCCTGGAACGCCGATCTGCCGACCGACGAACAGGCACTGTGGGATAGGCTCGCCACGCTTGACGATGCCAGCCGGCTGGCGCTGCTCGCCCACTGTGTGTCCTTCGGCGTCAATGCGCTGTTCGAGAAGGTCGACCGCTATGGCGGCTCAGGCGTCACCGCCAACGGCCTCCAGCGTCGCCTTGATCAGGCGGATCGGCTGGCGCGGGTGGTCAATCTCGACATGGCCGAGGTTGGTTGGCGACCGACGGTCGACAACTATCTCGGCCGCGTCACCAAGACTCGGATCCTCGAAGCGGTTCGTGAGGCCAAGGGCGAGGGCGCCATGCAGCTCATCGGCCACCTCAAGAAAAGCGAGATGGCCAAGGAGGCCGAGCGTCTGCTCGAAGACACCCGTTGGCTCCCCGAACCGCTGCGGCTCGCCGAAGTGGCGCCGCTGTCGGATGTCAAAGAAGCACTGCCGGAGTTCCTCTCAGACGACGAGGGGCAGGCGGGCGAGGTCGGCGAGAGCGAGCCGACACTGGCCGTCGCTGCCGAATAACCCACCGTTGCGGAACGGCAGACGCCGCTCCGCAGCCTTCTCGACGTCCTCTTCTCTCTGATCGCATGAGGAGAATGGCAGGGAGAGGCAGAGCCGGGCCGGGAAGGGTTTGAGCTGCCGCGGTCTTAAGAGAGCGCCGGGCGGCTCGGCCCATTCCCGCTCTCCGAGAAATCTCTCCCATGACCGAATCTCTCATCGACGGCGCCGCCGTGCCGCTCCCGATCCGTGCCACCGCAGTTGTCGCTTCTGCCGTCGTTAAGGCTGCGCGTCAGCTTTTGACCGACCTTGAACGGGGTCGGCGCGTCGACGCCGCTGTTCTGCGCAATGCCATGGAGGCAGCGATTGGCGCCTCCGATGCGACCGGCGCCTGGAACTGGAAGACGGCCCATGACGCCTGCGAGGCGGCGACCGTCCTGTTCCTGCGACGGTACGGCGCCGCCATGCGCGCCAAGGCGGCGTCGCCGGCCGCCATGCTGCCGATGCTCGCCAGGATTGCGGGCCTCCTTCCGACACAGACACGTCGGTCCGAGGAAAGTGAATCCCTCCAGCAGTTCTCCACACCGATTGGACTGGCATACGTCGCCAGCGTCGCGGCCTCAATCGCCCCCGCCGACGTCGTTCTGGAACCGTCGGCCGGCACCGGCCTTCTTGCCATCCTCGCTGAACTCGCCGGCGCCTCGCTCGTTCTCAACGAATTTGCCGAGAGCCGTGCCGGCATCCTTAGCGACCTTTTTCCCGCCGTCTCCACGACCAGGTTTGACGCCGCCCACATCAACGACCACCTCGATGCCGGCATCGTGCCCAGTGTCGTGCTGATGAACCCACCGTTCTCAGCGGCGGTTCATGTCGATCGCCAGATGCGAGAGGCGGCGTTACGGCACGTCGGATCCGCTCTGGCCCGCCTTCCCGCGGGCGGACGGCTCGTCACCATCACAGGCGCGAACGTCGCGCCCGAAAATCCTGTGTGGGCCGAGCCCTTCATGCGGCTGCAGGAAGAAGGCCGCATCGTTTTCTCGGCGGCGATTGACGGCGCGGTCTATGCCAAGCACGGCACCAACATTGACACCCGCTTGACCGTAATCGACCGAGTGCCGGCCGACGACGTCGCGTCATTCCCGGCTTCCCCCGGCAGTGCTCCCGACCTGCCGACTTTGCTCGGTTGGGTGATGCAGCATGTGCCGCCGCGTGGCCCGATCGCGGGCACCCCGACAACAGCATTGCCAGCAATTGCCAGCATCTCAGCGCCTCGATCGGTCCGCGCTTACGTCAGCCAGCGTTCGCCGGCGGCGGTCGCGCCGGCCATCGATCTCGTGGCGACCGAAGTCGCCTACGAGCCGGTCGACTGGATCCCCACGGATACCAGCAAGATCACCGACGCGCTTTATGAGGCTTACACACTGCAGTCGATCCGCATCCCGGGCGCACAGGCGCATCCGACCAAGCTCGTGCAGTCGGCAGCCATGGCCTCCGTCGCACCGCCAAAGCCGTCCTACCGACCGCATCTGCCAGCCAACGTCGTCACGGACGGCCTCCTGTCGGACGCCCAGCTCGAGAGCATCATCTATGCCGGCGAGGCGCATTCGGCGTTTCTCGCCGGCTCCTGGACGGTCGATGCGACGTTTGACGTCGTGGCTGCGGCGCCCGACGATGCTTCGAATGTTGTCTGCTTTCGCCGCGGCTGGTTCTTGGGCGACGGCACCGGGGCTGGCAAGGGGCGGCAGGTCGCCGGCGTCCTGCTCGACAACTGGCTCAAGGGCCGCCGGCGCGCGGTCTGGATCAGCAAGTCCGACAAGCTCATTGAGGATGCGCAGCGCGACTGGTCGGCGCTTGGCGTGGAGCGGTTGCTGGTCACGCCGCTGTCGCGCTTCCGGCAGGGCACGCCGATCCGGCTCGGGGAAGGTGTCCTTTTTGCGACCTACGCTACGCTGCGGACCGATGAGCGCGGCGAAAAGCTTTCGCGCGTCCGGCAGATCGTCGAATGGTTAGGCTCGGACTTCGATGGAGTGATCGTTTTCGACGAGTCGCATGCGATGCAGAACGCCGTTGGAGGCAAGGGCGAGCGCGGTGACCAAGTGGCCTCGCAGCAGGGACGCGCGGGGCTCAGGCTCCAGCATGCCTTGCCGAATTCCCGCGTCGTCTATGTCTCGGCGACCGGAGCTACCACGGTGCACAATCTCGCTTATGCCCAGCGCCTCGGTCTCTGGGGCGGCGAGGACTTCCCGTTTGCCACGCGTGCCGAGTTCGTCGAGGCGATCGAGGAGGGCGGCGTCGCGGCGATGGAAGTGCTGGCCCGCGATCTCAAGGCGCTCGGCCTCTACGCGGCCCGCTCGCTCTCCTACGAAGGCGTCGAATACGAACTGGTCGAACACCAGCTCACACCGGAACAGATCCGCATCTACGACGCCTATGCCGGGGCGTTCTCGATCATCCACAATAACCTCGACGCCGCGATGCGTGCAGCCAACATCACCGGCGACACCGGCACACTGAACGCGCAGGCCAAGTCCGCTGCGCGCTCGGCCTTTGAGAGCGCCAAGCAGCGCTTCTTCGGGCATCTCTTGACCTCGATGAAGACACCCTCGCTGATCCGCTCGATCGAGCACGATCTCGGCTCTGGTCACGCCGCCGTGATCCAGATCGTCTCGACCGGCGAGGCTCTGATGGAGCGTCGGCTCGCGGAAATTCCGACCGAAGAGTGGGGCGACGTCCAGGTCGATATCACCCCGCGTGAGTACGTGCTCGACTATCTCACCCATTCCTTCCCGGTGCAGCTCTACGAGCCGTTCACGGATTCCGAGGGCAACCTCTGTTCGCGGGCCGTCCATCGTGACGGCCAGCCGGTCGAGAGCCGCGAAGCCGTCGCGCGCCGTGACCGACTTATCGAGAAACTGGCCTCGCTGCCGCCCGTGCCGGGCGCGCTCGACCAGATCGTTCAGCGGTTCGGTACCGACATGGTCGCCGAGGTGACTGGCCGCTCGCGCCGCGTCATCCGTAAGCGCGATCGGCTGATAGTCGAGACTCGCGCGGCCTCGGCCAATCTCGCCGAGACCGCCGCCTTCATGGATGATGCCAAGCGCATCCTCGTCTTCAGCGATGCCGGCGGCACGGGGAGGAGCTACCACGCCGAACTCTCGGCGCGGAATCGCAGGTTGAGGGTTCACTATCTGCTCGAACCCGGCTGGAAGGCGGATGCCGCCATTCAAGGCCTGGGACGCACCAACCGCACCAACCAGGCGCAGCCGCCATTGTTCCGGCCGATTGCGACGAACGTGAAGGCAGAGAAGCGCTTTCTCTCTACCATTGCCCGCCGTCTCGACACGCTGGGCGCGATTACCCGCGGCCAGCGCCAGACCGGCGGCCAGGGCTTGTTCCGTCCCGAAGACAACCTCGAAAGCCGCTACGGCCGCGACGCGCTGCGTCAGCTCTATCATCTCCTTGTTCGTGGCAAGGTGGAGGGTTGCTCGCTTGAGACGTTCGAGGACGCGACCGGCCTGAAGCTTATGGATACCAACGGCATCAAGGACGAACTGCCGCCGATCACCACCTTCTTGAACAGGCTGTTGGCGCTCACCATCGACCTGCAGAACGTCCTGTTCACCGCGTTCGAGCAACTGCTCACCGCTCGGATCGAAGGCGCCATCGCATCCGGTACCTACGACGCCGGGCTGGAAACGCTTCGGGCCGAGAGCTTTGTCGTCGCCGATCGGCGCGTTATCTACACCCATCCCGGGACTGGCGCGGAGACGCGGCTGCTCACCGTCACCGAACGCCGGCGCAATTGTCCAGTCACGCTGGGCGAGGCGCTCGATCGGCTTTCCGACTCACACGGCATTTTGCTGATCAACGAACGCTCCGGCCGTGCTGCCGTGCAGATGCCGGCGCCGAGTCTCATGCTCGATGACGGCGAGATCGAGCGGCGGGTACGGCTGATCAGGCCGATGGAGCATACCAGCCTTCCGCTGAAGATGATGGCCGAAAGCCATTGGGCGGAAGCCGACCCCGAATGCTTCGTCGCGGCCTGGCAGGCTGAGCTCGGCGAGGTGCCTGAGTTCACCGACAGCACCATCCATGTGGTAGCGGGCTTGCTCCTGCCGATCTGGAAGCGGCTGCCGAACGAGTCGACCCGCGTCTACCGGCTTCAGACCGATGCCGGCGAGCGCGTCATCGGCCGCAAGGTCTCGCCCGCCTGGGTGGCGACCGCGCTGGCTGGCGACGTACCGGCGCTGACGCCGGACGCCGCCTTCGCTGCGCTGCTCGACGGTCGTACGGTTCTCGGGCTCGCCGAGGATCTGAAGCTTCGGCGCGTTCGCGTGATGGGCGCGCTTCGTATCGAGTTGTCCGGCTTCACCGACGCGATGCGGGATCGTCTGCGTGCCTATGGACTCTTTGGGGAGATCATCTCCTGGAAGCTGCGCATGTTCGTTCCGACCGGCACCACTGGCGTCGGCGTCTTGGCCAAGGTCCTCGAACGTTATCCGCTCGAGCGGATTGGTGAACGGGAGGCCGCGTGATGGCACGCGATGCTGCCGAACTGGCACGCCGCCTCGCGCGCGACGCGGAGGCGGTGTGCCGCCATTATCTCTCAAATGGGAAGCGCGAGGGGCGCTACTGGCTGGTCGGTGATGTCCACAACACGCCGGGCCGCTCGCTGTTCGTGAGGCTACAGGACTCGCCGAAGGGACCTGCCGGCAAGTGGACAGATGCGGCGACTTCCGAGCACGGCGACTTGCTCGACATCATCAGGGAAAGCCTCGGGCTTCGCGATTTCCACGATGTCGCGGAGGAAGCTAGGCGATTTCTGAACCTGCCTCGCGCTGAACCAGAAACGGTCTTGAAATCGGTGCGTCCGCCAGCCGTAGCCGGATCCCAGGGGGCGGCAAGACGCCTCTTTGCGATGTCGCAACCGATCGAAGGAACTGTGGTCGAGGCCTATTTGCATCGTCGGGGAATTGCCCACGTGTACCACGGTGGCAGCCTGCGCTTCCATCCGCGCTGCTACTATCGACCTGACGAGCACCTTCCGACCGAAACCTGGCCGGCGATGATTGCCTGCGTCACCGACCTCGATGGCTGCATCACCGGCGTGCACCGCACCTGGCTCGATCCTGATGGATTTGACCGAATTCGGCTCGGCAAAGCTCCGATCGACACACCGCGACGGGCGATGGGTGACCTGCTCGGCAACGCGGTTCGTTTCGGTCCGGCGGATGACGACGTACTCGTCGCCGGCGAAGGCATCGAGACCATGTTGTCGCTACGCTATGTCGTTCCGACCTTGTCGATGGCGGCGGCCCTTTCGGCCAATCACCTCGCCGCCATGTCGCTGTCGTCGGGCTTGCGTCGCCTCTATATCGCCCGCGATGCTGACGCCGCCGGAGACACGGTGCAAGCTCTTCTCTCGCAGCGCGCGGAATCGTCCGGTATCGAGGCCATCCCGTTGTCGCCCCGGTCAGGCGACTTCAACGAAGATCTGCACGTCTTCGGTCTCGACGCCCTCCGCGCAGCCTTGCGGATACAGCTCGTACCTGAAGACGTCGACCGCTTCCTCTCGCCCTCCACAGCACTCGGATAGCTACGTTTGCCCTCCATCGACGTCAATTGTTCCGTCGCGGCGGATCCAATGCCGGCAAAGGCCGCGACCACGGCCTTCTAGAGGGCGATCGGACGGCAAGCGGCCCGGGCCGGCAATGGCAGAGGGGCGGCTATTTTCCGCCGCGCGCCGCCGAAAGAAGGCACACATTATATATGGGGCGATGGCGCGCTTTGCATCGCGAAGCAAAATAGCCGCCCCTCCGCCATCCTCCGCTGCCGCTGCGGCCCTCCGCTGACGCTCCGGGTTCTGCCCCGTTCCGCCCGCCGTCTGAGTGATCGCCACGAAGGCCGCGATGGGCGCGGCCGAACCGGCAAAAGGACTTAACCCATGACCGACCATGACGACATCGAGCCAGCGCATGGCGCATCTCCGACCGAGCACGTGCTCAGCGAATTGCAGCTCTTTGGCTACCGTCCATTCGAGGATCAGCCTGATCCCAGACCGCTTCCCGAAGGCAAGATGATCACTGGCGCGGTGGCCGACATCTTCGACGCCCTGGTCGCCACGTTGACCGACACCCGGCTCGAACCGGACCTTGAGGATCTGCTCTGGTCGACCGTCAACCTCTTCCATCGTGCCACCGACCGCATCGGACGTCAGCTCGACGACAACGAACAGGCGCAACGCAAGAGCCAGCGGGAGCAGAACGGCTCGGAGGTGCAGTCGGTCGAACTTGAGCGCCTGACGGCCGAAGGCATCACCTTGATCGAACGTCGTAACTGTCTCGAACTCTTCCGCGATCAGGCCATCGAACGCTTTGAGGTCCACACTGGTTCGTCCTGGCGCCCTCGGTCGGGATCGCTTGTCAACCATCGCACGCTCACTGCGGCCATGATCGACTCTCGGGAGTTCATCGCAGCCAAGCGCCGCGCCGAGACTGAGGTCATGTTGCCGGCAGGGCCAAAGGTCGCTCTCACCGGTGGCCTCGACTTCAATGATCACCATTTGATCTGGGATCGCCTCGACAAGGTCCACGCCAAGCATCCCGACATGGTCCTCATCCATGGCGGCTCGCCAAAAGGTGCCGAGCTGATCGCCTCGAAATGGGCGGCCAGCCGCAAGGTACCCCAGATCGCTTTCAAGCCGGACTGGACCAAGCACGCCAAGGCAGCTCCCTTCAAGCGCAACGACGCCATGCTTGAACTGATGCCGATCGGCGTCATGCATTTCCCGGGCACGGGAATCCAGGACAATTTCGCCGACAAGGCGAAACGCCTCGGCATCGCCGTCTGGAAATTCGGCGCCTCGTGAGCGCCGACCTGCCATCTTCCACACCACCGAGGTGGAGTTGCATCGCCGCAACTCCGCCTCGTTTCGATCGCATATCCAAACTTGCGCCGTGGTGGTGGTGGAACGCGCAACCATACCCCTTTGCATATGGAGCCACCCCCATGCTCGCCCTTGGACTTCTCCTGAACTTCGCTGGCATCGGCTTGTTCTGCTGGCTGATCTTCACGCTGGCAGTATACGCTTTGCCATTCTTTGTCGGACTCCACGTCTTCATGATGGCATTGCATGGCGGCGCCGGCATCCTCGGAGCGCCACTTGTTGGCATTGCCGCCGGCGGGATGACTCTTGCGATCGGTCAAACGGCCTTCGCAATGACACGCTCCGTGATTACCCGTGCCATCGTTGCCGCCCTGTTTGCGGTTCCGGCGACACTCGCTGGCTATCAGGTCGTATTTGCGATGTCGCAACTCGGCGTGCCGTCATTGGCCTGGCGTGAGATCTTTGCCTGTCTCGGCGCGGTCTTTATTGGCGGCACGGCGTGGACGAGGTTGACGATCTTCACCGAAACCCGCCCGCTTAATTGGGGCAGGGCAGTCGGGAGCGATCCTCAACCGGTTCTTACAGCCGCAGCGCATAAGCAATGATCCTGCGCCATCTGTCGGTCGAACTTGCCAGCTAAAGCGGCGCACCGAACGCGGGTCCACGCACTCGAACGAGAGACAGTCGCGACCTTCCTCGGAGCAATTCGATTAGGTGGCGTTGATTGCGTCCAGCGCACATAGATATGGCGGCCAGAGCCGTTCGCTCGCGATTGGCTTTGTGCTGACGATACCGCCTATTGCCTCCTTTCGTTTCTTTTCCTACGCCGAACCGTTTCGACCTCTTGCCTGGCCGAACCGAGACCCGCCATCTTCTCCCGGACTTGTGGTTCAGCACGCGACGCACGTGGCCTCTGTGATGGCTTGATCTGGCCGAAGACCGGCTACGCCTCGATCGTCTGAGCCGCAACGCCGTCGCTTAAGACTTTCTTCCCCTGGGCTAAAGCCCATTCCTCGCGAGGCAAGAAAGTCTCTACGACGGCGTCCTCCGCTGCGCTGCGGCCCGAGCGGGTGCGTCGCCGATCGTCCTCGGCCTGTAGATCGCCATCGAGGCCGCGGTGGTCGCGGGCTCGAAACACAACAGGAGAAGTGACATGGCTACCATCGGTTCTTTCAAGAAGGTCGGCAACGATTTCCAGGGCGAGATCGTCACCCTCAGCCTGCAGGCCAAAGGCGTCCGCATCGTCGCGGAATCCAACCCCTCCAACGACAAAGCTCCAAGCCACCGAGTCTTTGTTGGCCGGGCCGAGATCGGCGCCGCCTGGTCGAAGCGCTCCGAGGAAGGTCGCGACTATCTCTCGCTCAAGCTCGACGATCCCTCCTTCAACGCTCCGATCTACGCGAACCTGTTCGACGACGAGGGAGGCGAAGGCTTCACCCTGCTGTGGTCGCGGCCCCGCAAGAACGGCGAGTAAGCTCGCTCCCGACTGCCCCGCCCGAACAATCGGGCGGGGCTTTCGATGTAACCGGAGCAGCTTTCGGCCGCGCTGCAACAACACGGAATCCGCAATGGCCGGCTCACGGCAAAGACGACCTTGACGTCAGCCATGGCCCTATAAAATGAAGCTGGACATCCATCCAAGACGACTATTATAGTCGTTTCCGTAGCGTTCTGTCCGCCGGTTGTGGATGTGATCATGCATGATCACATCCCGCCAGGTGCGGGCCGCACGCGCGCTTCTTGGTTGGACTCAGGAGACGCTCGCTGACAAGGCCTTGGTTGCTTTAACGGCACTGAAGCGCTTCGAGTCCGAAAACGGACTTCAGGTGCGCGAGGACACGCGCGATCGCGTTCGCGCTGCCCTTGAGGCATCCGGAGTCATGTTTCTGGTATCGGAGCGCGGCGAAGGAGTGATGCTGGTCCGCAAGCCGGAGGTCGCTCGCAAGCCCGCCCGAAGGCGAACTTAGAAAACGGCACCCTGCATGCGAGCGAGATGTCAGCGAAATCCTGCTGACAGGCTCAAAAAAGGGGCTAAAGTTGGTCCGCTTGATCGTTGCGGTTGGCAGCAACTAAGAATCATTCGTTTTGTGACGCACGCATGAAAAAACCTCCGCGGGATCCAGACGTTGCCGATCTTGCGCCGACGGATTCAGTGCTCACGGTCTACGACGAAGAGCACATCATTACTTATTTGCGCATGCTCGATGCGGATAAGGAGGGGGCCGACTGGCGTGAAGTGACGCAAGTCGTGCTGCACATCAATCCAGAGCTTGAGCCTGATCGCGCGAGACGAGCGTTCGACAGCCACCTGACCCGTGCAAAATGGATGACAGAGCATGGATATCGCCACTTGCTTCGTGGCGGAGCATCAAATCCAAATCTCTGAACACATCGTGAAATAATTTTCTCACGGATGTTTGGTGTCGCTCCACTGCATCGCGTGATGCACGCTTAGGGACTAGCTTCAACCAGAGCTTGTTAGAATTATGCCGCCGCTGGCGCGGCAGCTCAGGTTTGGGGACGAGTACATGCCAAAGTTCAACTGGAGATCCTTGGACGACACTTACTACGACCACATCGAACAAGCCGAAATGACCGGAATGGCGTGGGAATGCCTGCGCCGCAACGCGTCGTTCGAACGAGATTATCAGACGATCTCATCGTCAGATCGAACTTTGAGCGGCCGAATCCGGCAGCACTGGGGGTTGGTTTTTCGCAGCTGATCCCGATCGATCCTTCCTCGAACAGACAATCTTCTGGGCTCCCGAGGCCGTGCCGACGATTGTGCCGGTCCGTCCGGCGTCGCCTGTCGAGCCGGCTACACACGTCAGGCTGGATCTCAGCGAGCTGGACGAAAGTCAATTTCGGCAAGGCCCGGATGGCTGGCACGCTGTGTTATCTTTGCGCGGCGTAGAGCATCGTATTTGGTTTAAGGAAGCGCCGATCATCGCCGCAGCCTACACCGTCGAATTGCCACTCGACCGCGACTTCGAATTCAGGGCGGGCGCCGGTATTCGCTTGTGGAGAGGGCTCAATGGCCGGCCGCAGGGCGCGCCTCCGCACGCGATTTCGGCATATCGCCGGCGGCGAATAGCACTCGCCTTGCGGGCGGCGGATGCAAGCACCGACGGCGCTACCTATCGCGAAATCGCCGAAGTGCTGTTACCCGCCCAACGTATTTCCGAGCGGGAATGGCCAACGCACGAACTGCGGGATCAGATCATCCGTTTGGTCAAGACTGGATTCGCTTTGGTGCAGGGCGGCTACCGCGCTTTGCTAAGGCCGCCTCCGCGAGAAAAATAATCCGCTTGTCAGGGGGTATCGAAAATGCACCCCCCAATCTTCGCCATCCCGGTTTGAGGTTTTCTTCCTCCATGGTGTCCGCCGACCCGCCGGTGATCGCGCTGGCGTGCCAGACGACCATGGAGCCCCTCATATGCCTGATCCGAACGCCGCTCTGCCGCCACGGTACTTGCGAACTGCGGAGGCCGCGCGATTCCTTGGCCTTTCACCTCGCACTTTGGAAAAACACCGCATTTACGGCACCGGTCCAGTCTATCGCAAAATCGGCGCCCGCGTTGTCTATGCAATTGCCGATCTCAACGCATGGGCCGACCTCGGCACCAAAACCTCAACCAGCGATCCCGGCGTCGGCACAGTGCTGCCGGCGAAGCGGCACGCTCCCATTCCTTATGCAGGAAAGGAGCGGCGCTGACCCATGAAGACACACCCTTATGCTCCCAACAGCCATTCAACGAACGAGGCCGGCGCGGGCGATCTCACGACGGTTGAACTTCTCTGGCTCGAAAAGCGCATCGAGAACCGCGTTCGCTTCGGTCGAGCCGTTTCAGAGAAGATTCTGGACCGCAATCGGCGCGTTCTGTCGTTCTCCCCCGGCAGTATCTTTGCGTTCGTGCGTTGGACATCCAACGACTTCGGAACCGTCTTATCCCGTATCGATATCCTACGCGCCGTGACACCCGGGCAGCCGTACTCGACCGTGCCCTGGATCACGTCAGGTGGTGAAAGCCTGTTGCGATTGTCCGGCTGGCCCAAAGTCGAACGTGTTCTGCAATTGATCGATTTTGTCGAGGCCCTCGGCATCGATCCTGCCGACGCTGCGCCTGACTATTGGCACCACGTTCACAACCGCTTGTCGGTCAATGAAACACCTCGGCCATATACGCGATCCCGTCATCAAGCCTGGCTCCATCGGCGGAGGGTGATGTCATGAATATCCGGTGCGCGACAGTTTTCACGACAATTGCAGCAGCGGGTCTTGTCCTCTCGACGCTCGGCGGAGTGACGCCGTACTACATATGGAATGCGTCAAATAGCGTTCCGATCGGCCTGTATCGCGTTCAACCTGTGACACGGCTGACTGTCACTGAACTCGTCGCCGTGCAGCCCCCCGATCTTCTCGCTGCGTTTCTCGACCTCAACGGCTATCTGCCGAATGGCGTCCCCATGCTCAAGCGCGTGCTGGCGCTTCCTGGACAAACGGTCTGCAGAAATGGCGCAATGGTCGCCGTCGATGGCATCGATGTCGGCGAGGCATACGAACGCGACCGACGAGGCCGTCCGCTTCCAGTCTGGCACGGATGCCGCGTGATCGCTGATGGCGATGTCTTTGTCATGAACTGGCAGTCCGCCAACTCGCTCGACGGTCGATACTTTGGACCGCTGCCTGATTCCGCGGTCATTGGCAGGGCGGTACCTGTGTGGACGGACGAGGAGTGATCATGCGCGACGTGCACGCTTCTTCAGCCGATTACCGGTGTCCCAAGCCGCCTCTGATCTTCCCCTTCCGGCCAACCCTGGCAACCTGTGAACCTTCGCCCCATCTGCAACGGAAGAGTTCTGTACGAGCGACGACGGACCCGATTACACGGTTCCGTTCGCTCCGAACAATCGCGCGCATCATCGTCGCGATCGTGCCGTTCGTGTGCCAAATCGCCGGCTTGACGCTCTTTGAATCGGGCGCGCGCGCACAAATCGCAGGGCGTTCTGAAGCGGTCGATCGGTTCGCTAAATTCATCGAGGAGGCGTCCGGTCGCTTCGCCGTCCCGGCGCACTGGATCCGTGCTGTAATGCAGATTGAGAGTACCGGGGACGAGCACGCAATCTCGTCTCGGGGCGCAATGGGTTTGATGCAACTCATGCCCGGCACCTGGGTCCAGCTCAGCGTTCGCTATGGTCTCGGTCTAGATCCTTTCGATCCACACGACAACATTATGGCAGGCAGCGCCTACCTGAAGGAGATGCACGATCGCTTCGGGTCGGCGGGCTTCCTTGCGGCCTACCACGCAGGTCCGGCACGGTACGAGCAGCACCTTACGACAGGCCAGGTGCTTCCACCGGAAACCACCGCCTACGTTACGGCCGTCACGCCATTGCTTGGTGACGGACAGGGCGAACACACCGCATTTCGCATCAAGCGTGCAATTCCTTGGCGGGAAGCACCGTTGTTTGTTGACCGCACAGATGCGCGATGAACGACAGTGGGTCTGCACTCAACATGCTGCCATTCTGCAATTTACCTGTGAGCTCTCGGCGTTTTTCTGCGCGCCGAAGGACTTTCCGCTGATCCGCTCGTGCGCCAATCATGTGAGGATTGTTAGCCATGACTGAAAGTGCATCCTGTCGTATGCCGCTGTGCGTTCTTGGAAGATTGCAGCCCGGGAATCGGGCGCGGGAGACGAGAGACCGACGAGGGCAAGATAAAGCGAACTGGCGTTCGCGAACTCGCCGACCATCATCGGTCGAGAAGTGTTTGTCTGCACATTGGTTTTTGAAACTGCCACGGCTGGCGGTCAACGACATTCGATTGAAGCCGGCTGGCGGCTTTCGAGTTTTGCGATGGATTTCAACGAACTAAGCGACGGCGGTCCCGAACTTCGATCAGCAGAGTTTCTGCTTTTCGTTCGATATCGCGCGCTTCGTTGCGACTATCTGCGATCGACGTGTTCCGACACTTGCGTGGGCCGGATCCGACGAGGATCGTCTGCTCATGGCGACAGATCAAAGCGACGATTTTCATGTGCGGCCCGGACGCGTGGGTAGCCGGGGGACCCGGATCAATCCGCGTACAAGCATGCGGTCTCAGCCTTTCGTGAAGCAAGTCCAGGTGGCCGTGAGGAGGGCTGGAGGAAACCCTAACAAGGTTGGCCGGGGACCGGCTCTGGGCGACGGACGGGACGCGGGAAGAACAGGTAGGTTCAACGCGCGAGGTCGCGGTGCAAAAGTCGTCCCGTTATTCCTGCGGGAAGGTCATAACGGTGGTTGGCAACGGGATTCCAGCGGCGGCTTCCGGTCGCGTTGTGTCGCCGTCAAGGCGAGGATCGTCAAGCTTAATGCCCCGGCACGGAAGCAGGCTGCGCGTGGTCCCGAGCGGGCCAGGGCTGCGGGCAAGGCAGTCGATGCCCATCTTCGATATCTCGAGCGGGATGGAGTGAACCGGGAGGGCGAGAAGGGGAAAGCCTATTCGGCTTTCGATAGCGAGGCGGACAGCAAGGCCTTTGTTGAGCGGGGCCGTGAGGATCGGCATCAGTTCCGCTTCATTGTGGCGCCAGAAGATTCCAATGAAATGGCCGATCTCAGAAGCTTCACGCGCGACCTGATGCGGCAGGTGGAGAAGGATCTTGAGACCCGTCTCGATTGGATCGCGATTGATCATTACAATACCGGCCATCCCCATACCCACATCATCGTCCGCGGTGTTCTGGAGGGAGGTGGAATCCTCAATATCGCCGGAGACTATATCGCCCACGGCATCCGTTATCGGGCCTCTGAACTGGTGACGCTGGAACTCGGACACCAGAGCGAGATCGAACTTCAGTCCAAATTTAAGAACGAGGTTGAGGTGGAGCGGTGGAGTCGGCTCGACAAGATGCTCGCCACCGAGCAGCGCGAGAGGGGGATCATTGACCTGAGGCCGGGAGAAGGAGCGACCTATGCATTTCGTGAGACCCGGGGGCTCATGATCAGCCGCGTCAGGCACCTGGAACGCTACGGCCTGGCGAGTGAGGTTGAGACCGGACAATGGGTCATCTCTGATCGCGCGGAGGCCACCTTAAAGGAACTCTCGGAGCGTAATGATATCATCAAGACCATGCACCGGGCGCTCGCAGCCCACGGCTTGGACGAAGACCGAGGGATCGACCAATACGTCCGCCACGGTGCTCGGCCGAGTGAGAAGATCGTAGGCTGCGTCCTGGCCAAAGGGTTGGCCGGCGACGAGATGGAAGAGCGGGTCTATCTGGTGATCGACGGGGTCGACGGCCGCGTCCACCACATCGACCTTCATGACCCCTCCGATCGGAAGGAGATCGAGCGAGGTGCGATCGTGGAGGTCGCGCCTGCCATCACCGGCCCGAAAGCCGCCGATCGCAACATCGCTCTCAATACGGGCGAGAAGGACAGGCTTTACCGGCCGAGCCAGCACTTGGCGCGCATCCACGAACAGTTCGAACGAGAGGGCAAGAATGCCGAATCTTTCGTCCGCTCGCATGTCCGGAGGTTGGAGGCTCTGCGTCGGGCGGGCCATGTCGAACGACTCGATGACGATCGTTGGCAGGTGCCCGGCGACGTCATCGAGCGTGGTCAGGCTTACGATCGCGCCAGAGGCGGTGACAGCCCGAGGATCATGACCCTTTCGTCGCGAAACCTCGAACAACAGATTCGCAGTGACGCCGCCACCTGGCTGGATCGCGAGCTAATGGCCCGGGAGCATCTGATCATCGCTGACACTGGCTTTGGCCGCGATGTTAAGGAAGCCCTCCATCGTCGCGCCGATCATCTCGTCAAAATGGGCTACGCCACCGTCCGGGATGGCGCCATCCATATCCCGCCGGAGACCGTCCTAAATCTTGAGAAGCGGGAGGTGGAGCGCGTCGGTCGTCAAATGGCTAGCGAGCGAGGCTTGACATTCACGCCCAGCAAAGCGGGCGAATACGTCAGCGGCCGTCTCGCCGGCGTTGCCTCTCTTGCGAGCGGACGCTTCGCCATGATCGAGGATGGATTGGGCTTCCGGTTGGTGCCCTGGCAACCGATTCTCGAAAAGCGCATCGGCCAATTCATCACCGGCATCCAACGCGAGGGTGGGGGCATCGAATGGGAATTCGGAAGGAAACGCGGGCTGGGATTGTAATTGGCCCCGTTGCATCCGAAAGGTCAAGATTTGCGCGCCAATGATGCCAGAGCCCGTTGCATGTGCCTCGTGGGCGTTTTGCGAACAACTTGTTTGACCTCATTAAGAGTAACCGTCCGATTTTCACGCTATGGCCCCACCGCGTACGATGCTCGGCGATCTCATCTTGAACTATGGTGGCGGTTTAGCACCTTGCGCTTATGTCCTCGACCAAGGTGCTTTGGGGCCAAACCTGTATCGTGCTCAGCATCGTGCTCCTCACGGTGTGGGCGGCGACACAATGGGTTGCCTGGAGGCTGGGATTTCAGCCGCGGTTAGGAGAACCGTGGTTTGAGCTGATTGGCGGGATACCCGTCTATCTTCCACCGGCGTTTTTCTGGTGGTGGTACGCATATGATGCGTACGCACCAACAATATTCCTGCAAGGCGCCTGTATCGCGGCATCAGGGGGAATCATCTCGATCGTCGTTGCCTTTGCGATGTCGATCTGGCGAGCGCGCGAGGCAAAGACGGCCGCGACCTATGGCTCGGCGCGTTGGGCGGCGGCATCGGAGGTGCGGGCCGCGCAGCTCAACGGCCCGGACGGCGTCGTGCTCGGCCGATTCGGCCGCAGTTACCTTCGGCACGATGGACCCGAGCATGTCCTTTGTTTCGCACCGACCCGCAGCGGCAAGGGCGTCGGCCTGGTCATCCCGACGCTCCTGACCTGGTCGGGTAGTTGTGTTGTGCACGATATTAAAGGCGAGAACTGGAATCTCACCTCAGGTTTTCGTGCCAGGCACGGTCGCGTCTTGCTGTTCGATCCGACCAACCGAAGGTCCGCCGCTTATAATCCCCTGCTGGAAGTTCGCCGCGGTGAATGGGAGGTGCGCGATGTCCAGAACATTGCGGACGTGCTCGTGGATCCGGAAGGAGCCTTGGAAAGGCGCAATCACTGGGAAAAGACGAGTCACTCGCTGCTGGTAGGTGCCATCCTGCATGTGCTTTACGCCGAGGAGGATAAAACCCTCGCCGGCGTCGCGAATTTTCTGTCTGATCCGAAGCGGCCGATCGAAGCCACATTGAAAGCCATGATGACGACAGCGCATCTTGGCAAATCAGGTCCGCATCCCGTCATTGCCTCAGCCGCGCGCGAGCTCATGAATAAAAGTGAGAACGAGTGCTCTGGCGTCCTTTCGACGGCGATGTCGTTCCTCGGTCTATATCGCGATCCCGTTATAGCGCAGGTGACGCGACGCAGCGATTGGCGAATCAGTGATCTGGTCGAGGGCAAGCAGCCCACCTCGTTGTATTTGGTCGTGCCGCCGTCCGACATCAGTCGGACCAAGCCGCTGATTCGTCTGATCCTCAATCAAATCGGCCGGCGATTGACGGAGGATCTCGATGCTCAAAAACGCCGGCATCGTCTGTTGCTGATGCTGGATGAATTCCCTGCGCTGGGAAGGCTCGACTTTTTCGAATCGGCGTTGGCGTTCATGGCGGGCTATGGGCTCAAAAGCTTTCTCATCGCCCAATCGCTCAATCAGATCGAAAAGGCCTACGGTCCGAACAATTCTATCCTCGACAATTGTCACGTCCGCGTTTGCTTCGCAACCAATGACGAACGAACCGCACGGCGCATATCGGACGCGCTGGGAACGGCCACCGAATTGCGCGCCATGAAAAATTATGCCGGCCACAGGCTAAGCCCGTGGCTGGGACATCTAATGGTGTCACGGCAGGAAACTGCACGCCCGTTGCTCACGCCGGGGGAGGTGATGCAACTACCGTCGAATGACGAGTTGGTCCTGATTTCTGGATGCTTGCCGATCCGCGCCATGAAAGCCCGCTATTTCGAAGACGAGCGCTTTCGTGAGCGCGTGATTCCGCCTGCGAAGCCCGATGGTGCCGCAGAGGCTCGCAATAATCCGAAGGATGACTGGAAAGACCTGCCGCTGCCCACCGCTAACGTCCCTGAACCCAAAACAATCAATCGGCCGCAGAACGCCGTGCCCATCAACGATCAAGCCAACGGTGGCATTCGGCGCGAGCCAGAGCTTCCTGAGCACGAAGAGGTCGCGCCGGATCCCACTCCGGCTAAGGCCGAATTCGATTTCGCCGAGGAAGAAACAGATGATGAAGTCCAGCGCGCAAGTACCTTGAGAAAGCAGGGGATGGATATCGCCCGCCAGGCCGCGATGGATCCCGGCGATGACCTTGGCTTGTGAGTACGGAAATGCGGACCAAACATACATTTCGCCTGCCGCCAGATCTGGCGAGGCAACTTGCCGACTATGCTGGTCGGAAAAAGCTGCATCAGGCCTTCATCGTCGAGACGGCGCTCACCTCGTTTCTGTCGCCGGACAATTCGGAGAGAATGGAGGCGGCGCTCGGGAAGCGGTTGGATCGGCTGACGCGTCAGGTCGAGCGGCTCGAACGTCATGTCACCATCTCCAACGAGGCGATGGCCCTATTCGTGCGGTTCTGGCTCACCGCAACACCGCCGGTGCCCGACGCCGCGCTCCCTGCCGCGCAAGCCAAAGGTCGGGAACGCTACGAGCGGTTTGTCGAGGCCCTGGCACGTAGGCTAGCCAAGGGCCAGAGCTTGGCACAGGAAATATCCATCGACACCGAGACGCAGGTCAGACAATCGAACGAGCCGGGTCCAGCTTGATCGGTCGGCCATTTCTTTCTTTTGCTACGCCAGACCACACCTGACATCTTCGGCCGGTTGAAAACAAAGCCGATGAGGTTCTTCTCTCATTTCGCGGGGCGTGATGATCTGACCATCGTGTCGGATATCGTGACCCTAGTGCTCTTGGCGAAGGGGAAGAATGGTCATGCAGTTGCAGAGCGAACTCGAAATGCAGGTCGGACACGGCGAAGCGGAATCTCCGTCGCTTGCTAAGCGTAAAACTGTGCGGAGCCGCAAGATGACTGTGCGGCTTACTGAGGAGCTCTACGATCGACTTTGTACTGCAACCGAACGACCCGGCATCGGTAAGAGCATGGTCGTGGAAGCTGCCCTTGAGCACTTTCTGAGCGCAGCCCCATCTGCGGAAGATGTCATACGAGAGCGTTTCGACGATATGGGCGTCAGGTTCGACCGCCTTGAACGCGACATGCGAATGGTGGCTGAAACTGTCGCCCTGCACGCGCGGTATCATCTCGCAGTATTGCCACCAATTTCGCAGTCGCGGCAGCGCGAGGCGGTTCTCCTCGGCGACGAACGCTTCAAGGTTCTGGCCGAGCAGGTCGACCGGCGCGTTCGGCTTGGCCAGCCCCTGATGCAGGAGACGATCGACCGTCTCAATTCCAGAAACTCCGGCGAATCCCAGCCGACAGTAAGTGAGCGGCACTCTGGTCCTTCAAATGGCCAACATAACCCAGCGGCTGAAGACGCCGGCGTGGATCTCGCGATCTCTGCTGCCGCCGGGGAGGGCGGCAGCAACTCCTACTTTCGCCGACTCCCGAACTAGCTCACTCAAAGAGCGAGAGCCGATTGCACGGCCAATGGCGCCAACTTCAAGGGCGGAATTCGTCGGCGAGGCACAGGCCTCACAGAAGCGCTCTCCTTCAAAGTGGCGCTTGATCCTTTCCGTCTTTCTTCCCTTTGCAGCCGGCTACTATCTTTCTTATCTCTTTCGAACCATCAATGCTGCGGTTTCGCCGGCGCTGGCTTCCGGTTTTGGGCTCGATGCCGCCAACACGGGGTTGCTCGCCTCGATCTACTTCCTGGTCTTTGCGGGGGCCCAGATTCCGATAGGAGTGCTCCTGGACCGGTTCGGCCCCAGACGGGTCCAGGCTGTCTTGCTCGTTATGGCGGTCGCTGGCGCCACGCTGTTCGGCACAGCAGATGGATTCGCTGAGCTTCTTGTTGGTCGTGCCATGATTGGGCTTGGGGTGGCTGGGTCTTTGATGGCGGGGCTTAAGGCGATCGTCACCTGGTTCCCCAAGGAGCGCATCGCGCTCGTTAACGGTTGCATGATCATGCTGGGATCGCTTGGGGCTGTCACCGCGACCGCGCCGACCAATTGGTTGCTGGATTGGGTTGGCTGGCGCGGCCTCTTCGAAGTCTTGACCTTTTTGACAATCACTGTCGCCGGATTCATCTACTTCGCAGTTCCGGAGCCCGAGGTGAATTCGGAGGAGGCTGCAAGCTCTCAGCCGCTGACTTTGTGGTCCGTCTATTCGGATCGCAGATTCCTGAGAATTGCACCTCTTTCAGCGGCCTGCATCGGATCATCGTGGGCTTTGCAATCGTTATGGGCTGCACCCTGGCTTGCCGACGTGGAGGGACTTGATCGGCAGAGCCAGATGATTCAACTGTTCATTATGGCTATCGGCATCAGCCTGGCGGCATTAATGTTGGGTACTGTTGCCGACCAGCTCCGTAGGCGCGGCATAAGAACGGAGTTGCTATTGGCTATAGTAGCAGCGCTGTTCGTTATGGCCGAACTCGCACTGGTTCTGCGCACCCCATTGCCGTCACTTATATCCTGGTCGGTAGTATCAGTCGTGGGCGCTGCCACTGTCCTGAGCTATGCGATGATAGCCGATTACTTTCCGAAGGAGCTTGCCGCGCGTGCCAACGGGGCTCTGAACCTCCTTCATTTCGGCTGGGCGTTCGTAGTTCAATACGGGACGGGGCTGGTCGTCGGACAATGGCCAGCTCAGGACGGTCACTATCCGACAGTCGCGTATCAAGTTGCGTTCGGTCTCAGCACGGCTCTTCAGGTGGTCGCTCTGGTGTGGTTCGCGGTACCTTGGCTGCGAACTGTTGGCCAAAACCTCCAACTCTGGTTCGCCCAGCCGCGTGCAGAGCTCGGCAGTTGGGCCGGATCCATCATGCTGCCGATCGAGGAGCCCATCCTTGAGGCACGTGAAGGGATGGAATGGTGACCGGGAGCAAGGACAGCTTCGCCAAACAACGTTTCGCCGACGGCAACACGGACACGTTGAGGTGTGTGTTAGGCTAAGCTTTTGGCTGCCCGCCGCGCTCACCGCGGGCGGGCCAAGCCGGCGCTGCACGGCCATCGTGCGGAATGGCTGCCGTTTGCCCAAGCAAGACGTTAGCCATGCCGTTGTTGAATGCACTCGGCCGGTCAGCCTTTCAAAGGTTCGCTTTCGTCGGCCGCAATGACCAACTCAGATTGTGCTATTCAGTCTTTGAGGCGATCAATCATAGCCTGCGTTTCAGAAAGGACGTCGCCGCCCACGGTGCCGCCCGCTTCCAGTTCCTCGATGAGCGTGCGGTTCTTTGCGATTTGCGCGCGGTGCCATTCGATGTCGGTATCGTCGTCCATGGGAGGGTTGCCTTCAACGCTCGTAATGGGACTATGCAAGGCGATGACGCGCCCTCTAGCAGTCTGCTGAAGAACCCCCTCGCCACGGAGGGGGCTTGATGATTCACTTTATCATCTCGAATCGGCGG
The DNA here is from genome assembly GCA_017305715.1 of Hyphomicrobiales bacterium. Lineage (GTDB taxonomy): Bacteria > Pseudomonadota > Alphaproteobacteria > Rhizobiales > Xanthobacteraceae > Bradyrhizobium. The sequence continues at coordinate 40,200 of JAFKKG010000046.1, forward strand.
AGGCGATCATGCGCGGCAGGTTTACGGATCAGGGCAGCCTGTTTTCGTACATCGCGCCGGATAAGCGTGTGCCA
>JAFKKG010000013.1 GCA_017305715.1 Hyphomicrobiales bacterium
GCGCGCTGCACCCGCGATCTCATGTGCGTCGTGCACAAAACAAAATGCACATGAGCATACAGGGCAGCGGAGAACATCCGACATTCCCTGCGCGATGGCTTTACGGCTTATGGCGAGCTCTCCCCGGAGAACGGCTCTTTTGCCTCCGTCGCGCCCTGGGAAGTCGAACGCCCCCAGGAGCATGGACGCCAGCAACGCGGCGTCGGGACCACACGCTTTTGCCGTACGCTTCGGCCGCGCTCGTCAGGCGACAACCTCCACGTCCACCGCTCCCCGCCCAACGTCCGTGACGACGGCCGACGCCCTTCTGACCAGGACGGGATGGGCTCAGTCGTAGCCCTGATTTGCCACTTCGGAAAAGCAAAATATTTTTTATTTTGGGGCTTGACATGACTTCCGAAAAACAGAACGCATGATTTGCCCGTCGGGCCAGGTTTGCCAAGTCGAAGGCTGCGCCGGGCGCGGTCGGGTTGATTTGCCGCACCGTGCGACGAACCGCTAGGCGACCTTCCCTCTGGCCTTGTTTGCGGCCGCCCACCGCTGCTCGATTTCCTGAACCGCCTGCCTCATGCTCGAGAGAAATCGCGCGGCGGCGACCTGCGGCGTCATCGAGGAGGTGAAGAAGATCAGGTTGAGGCTGCCGAGCACGGGGCCGCCACCCTGGATCGGGAGCGCGATCGCGCTGATGCCCGCCTCTGATCCGCCGACCGAAGAAGCGTAGCCGTCCTTTTTCGTCTGAGAGACGATCTGCTCGACGAGGCGGCGGTCCTTCGCCAGCGCGGCGTCTTCCTCGACCAATGATGCGGTCATTTCGAGCATTTCGCGCCGCAGCGCGGGCGGCGAAGCCGTCAGGATGGCGCGCCCCAGCGCGCTACGCAGCAGCGACCTGCGGCGGCCGACCATCGAGCGATGAACCGAAAACGGACTGAAGGGGTGCGTGCTCTCCCGGATCAATACCGATCCGAGTTCAAAAACCCCGAAATCGCTCGGCCAGGATACGTGGTCGAGAAGACCAAACATCGCCGGCAGCGCCGCCTGACTCGACAGGTCGCGCGAGGACACGCCTTCGCTCAACGTCCGCACGCGCGGCGTGAGGCCGAACAACGCGTTGGTTTCGTCTGATGTCACGTAGCCTTCGTCCCGCAATGTTTCGAGCAAGCGATAGCAAGTGGTCCGGTTGAGACCGGTCCTCCTGGCAAGCTGCACGACGCTCATCGGGCCGCCGGCGTTGAGCTGGCTGATCAAAGCCAATCCACGCGAAAGCGCTCTGACATTCCGGTGCATCGGCTCTCCCTGGTATGTTCGCTATGCGAACATTTCACACACTTCGATGGAATCCCAGTCCGAACGGCGGCAATCCGTTGCGGAACGTCCAAAAAGGGCGACGGGAGGAAACGATGCGTCATTCGAGCTTTCATCTGCCTGCGGCAATTTGCGTGGCGCTTGCGATCTCGGGGCTGCCGGTTGCCGCGCAAAGCGCCGGCGGGACAGCGCGTCTCAGTGGCGGCAAAGTGAAGGTCGGCGTCCTGACCGACATCGCTGGGCCCACGGCGATGGCCAACGGCAAGGGGTCGGTGATAGCGGCGGAGATGGCTGCCGAGGACTTCGGCGCCGGCCTCAACGTCGAGGTCATCTCGGCCGATCACGGCGGCAAGCCCGATATCGGATCGCAAATCGCGGCGCGCTGGTTCGATGTCGAGGGCGTCGATGCGATCGCCGACATGCAGGGGTCGCCGATCGGTTTCGCCGTGCAGAACATGGCCGCGCAGAAGAGCAGGATCATGTTGCTGTCGGGCTCGACCTCCTCCGACTTCAACGGCAAGGCCTGCTCGCCGCTCACCGTCCAGTGGACGGTCGACACCTACAATCTGGCGAAGGGCGCCGCGAAGGCCGTGACCGAGGCCGGCGGGACCAAATGGTATTTTCTGACGGTCGACCAGGCCTACGGTCACGCCCTCTCGCGGGATACGTCGGAGCAGGTGAACCTCAACGGCGGGCAGGTGGTCGGCAATTCGGTGTTTCCGCCAAATACGTCCGACTTCGCATCGTTCCTGCTGACCGCGTCCAATGCCGGAGCCAACGTCATCGCGATCGCGGCCTCCAGCGGCGATACGGTGACAGCGCTGAAACAGGCTGACGAATTCGGATTGAGCGCGAAGGCCAAGGTCGTAGCGCTGCAATCGGTGCTGACGGACATTTACGCGGTCGGCCTGAAGATCGCGCACGACGCGTACGAGGTCTCGCCCTTCTACTGGGATCGTACTCCGGAGACGCGCGCCTGGGCCGAGCGGTTCCATGCCAAAGCCAGGATCATGCCGACCAGCTTCCATGCCGGCGTCTATTCGTCGGTCGCGCACTACCTCAAAGCCGTCAAGGCGACAAGCACCGACGAGGCGCCGACCGTGATGAAGCAGATGGAGAAGGAGCGCGTGCACGACTTCTTCGCGAACGACGGATACATCCGGGCCGACCGCAAGATGATCCACGACATGTACCTGCTCCAGGTCAAGAAGCCGGGCGAGAACAAGGGCGACTGGGATCTCTACAAATTGGTGCAGACGCTGCCGGGAGAGTCGGTCAACCGGCCGCTTTCCGAGAGCCAGTGTCCGTTGGCGAAGCAGTAACCGCGAACAATCGATCGACAACCATCAACCGGCGTTCGAAGGAATCCGATCATGTCAGTCGCTATCGTGTGCGCATCCCATACGCCCCTGATGTACCGGGGGCCGGCCAGCAACGAAACCGAGCAACGTGTTCGAACGGCGTTCGGGCGGCTCGGCGCGTTCGTGAAGGGGTTCGAGCCCGACTACGTCATCCAGTTCGCGCCCGATCACTTCAACGGCTTCTTCTACGATCTGATGCCTTCCTTCTGCGTCGGCGCGGGCGCGGTTTCCCTCGGTGACTGGGGCGGCGCAACGGGCCCGCTGGATGTTCCGGAAAAAACGGCGCTTGCGCTGGTGGACCATGTCCGGGCGGAGAATTTCGATGTCGCCGTGTCGTACCGCATGCCGGTCGACCACGGCTTCGTCCAGATGTGGGAAGCCATCCTCGGCGATTTCAGGTCCGTGCCGATCCTCCCCATTTTCGTCAATGCCGCCGCGCCGCCGATTCCGACTTACCGGCGCGCCCGCCAGCTCGGTGAATCCGTCGGCCGCTTTGCGATGCATTCCGGCAAACGCGTGCTTTTTGCCGCATCGGGCGGCCTTTCGCACGATCCGCCGCTGCCCTCGATCCGGGACGCGACGCCCGAAATCCGCGAGCGGCTGATCAACGGGCGTAACCCATCGGCGGAAGCCAAAGAGGCGCGCGAGAAGCGCGTGCTCGAGGCTGCCGTTCTCGCCGAAACAGGCCAGGGCCCCTGCCAACCGCTCAATCCCCAATGGGACGAGGAATTCATGGCGATTCTGCGCAGCGGCCGAATCTGGCAGGCGGATGCCTTCGATACCGACAAGGTGCGTGAGGCGGCCGGCCGCGGCGCCAACGAAGTGCTCGCCTGGATCGCCGCCTTTGGTGCATTCTCGACCGGCGGGCACTTCACCATGGAGCAGGAATTCTACGAAGCGATCCCGGGATGGATCGCCGGCATGGCGATGATGGCGGCGCGACAATCAGACGCCCCGCACTGAAGGTTTCCCGCGCGAAGAGGACGGCAGCCGCGGAGGCAGACATGACGTATGAGACGGATGTGCTGATCATCGGGGCCGGCCCGACCGGGTCGACGACGGCCCTTGCGCTGGCCAATAGCGGCGTGCGCTGTCACATCGTATCGCGCGGCAACTGGATGGCCGATAGCCCGCGCGCGCACATCACCAACCAGCGTGCCAATGAAGTGTTCCGCGATCTCGGGGTCTCGGAGGATGTGGCGCGGTATGCGAGCCCATGGGACCTGATGGGCGACACGACGTTCACCACCAGCCTGGCCGGGCCCGAGCTCATTCGCATGCGGACCTGGGGGACTGGAGACGACCGCCGCGGCGACTACCTTCGCGCCAGCCCGTGCGGCATGGTGGACATCATCCAGCCGCTGCTCGAGCCGATCCTGTTCCAGAAGGCGGCCGAAAAAGGCGCTACGTTCGCGTTCAATACCGAATATCTCGGTCATGAGCAGGATTCAGACGGAGTCACCGCCACGCTGCGCGATCGGCTGGACGGGCGGGAATTCACCGTTCGGGCGCGCTACATGGTCGGCGCCGACGGCGCACGATCGTCGGTGGTCGAACATCTCGACCTTCCGATCGAAGGGCGCATGGCGCGGGCAGGCACCGTCTACACGATCTTCAACGCCGACCTTTCCCGGTACAGCAAACACCGTCCCAGCATCCTGAACTGGATCGTCACGCCGGATGCGAGTTTTGGCGAGATCGGCATGGGCCTGCTCCGCGCCGTGCGGCCATGGACGCAATGGATCGCCGGCTGGGGTTTTGACATCAACAAGGGCGAGCCGGATCTCTCCGAAGACACCGTCCGCCAGAAGATTCGCGTGCTGATCGGCGATCCGGCTGTTGACCCCGACATCGTCAGGACGTCGATCTGGTACATTAACCAGGCATACGCCGTGCAGTATTCCAGAGGGCGTGTGTTCTGCGGCGGCGACGCCGTACACCGGCATCCGCCGTCGAGCGGTTTGGGCAACAACACCTGCGTGCAGGACGGGCACAATCTCGGCTGGAAACTCGCCTACGCCGTCAAGGGTTGGGCCGGCCCAAAGCTGCTGGAGAGCTATTCGCTGGAGCGGGCGCCCGTCGGAAAGCAGGTCGTGCAGCGCGCCAACCAGTCGCGGCTCGATTACGCGCCGCTGAACGCCTGTTTTCGGGTTCAGGGCGCGGAAAATCCGGTGGCCGCCGGCATCGCGCGCTTCCGCGATCCCGGGCCGGACGGCGTTGCGGCCCGTCAAGCCGTTCAGGCAGCGCTCGACCTCAAGCAGACGGAATACAACGCGCAAGGCGTCGAGATGAACCAGCGCTACCAATCCTCGGCCGTCATCTCCGACGCCGGGGGCGAGCCCGAACAATGGCGGCGCGACCGCGATCTCTACCATCAACCGACCACGCGACCGGGAGCCAAGATTCCGCACGCCTGGCTCGTCGGAGCGGACGGGATGCGTGTATCGACGCTGGACGTGACCGGAAAGGGTCTCTTCACCGTCGTCACCGGTCTTGCCGGCACGGCATGGCAGGACGCGGTGCGCCGCCTCGATCTTCCGTTCCTGCGGATGGTGATGACCGGTTCGCGGCACGCGCAGGACCTGTACTGCGAATGGCAGCGCCTGCGCGAGATCGAGGAAGCCGGAGCGCTGCTGGTGCGGCCGGATGGCGTGGTGGCCTGGCGCAGCAGGCACGGGGCGGCAGATGTCCAGGATGCTGCGGAGAAACTGGGTGCGGCGATCTGTGCCATTCTCGATCTGCAAAACCTCTCCATGATTCCGCGGGAGGGGCGAACCGAGACATCGAAGCCAGACGGCCCGCAGCTGTTCGCCTGACGGTGCGCCGCTTTGCCTCCGCGTATGGGATTGACTCGCCCATTCACAAAATCTTAATTTGATGGTGACGGTTCCCCTGCTCGGGGATCAAAAGGGAATGCGGTGCGGAGTTCACGCTCCAATGCCGCGGCTGCCCCCGCAACTGTAAGCGGCGAGTCCCAGGTCAATCCGCCACTGGATCCTGTTTGATCCGGGAAGGCGACCTGAGACGACGACCCGCGAGCCAGGAGACCTGCCGTCAGTCGTGGTCATGTGCGAACGCATCGGGCGGGGTGATCCGAAGCGAAGTTTTCCTCTCTGACGCCATTGGCGCCAAGGCGGATGGCTTGTCGCGGTGACGTGTCACGTTTGCCGCGGGGCTGGGCCTTGTCGACAATCATATCTTGCCTTCGCAATCGCATGGATCAGCGATGGCGGCGTCGCGCCTGCCTGGCATTTTCCGGACAGGCCAGTGACGGCCGCGTCGAATCGATCGGCGCAAGAAGGCGCGTCTGGGGGATTTGAGTTGACCTATCGTGTATCGTCAGTTGCGAACCGGCGTAGCCGTTTTCTGATCACCGCCGCCGTCGGCGCGCTTGTCACCGCGGGCTTCGGTCTGCGCGGCACACTGGCTCAGCAAGCGCAAGGACAGGTTCAACCGCAGCTTCCGCCGGTCGTTGTTCAGGGCGGCGCTCCGGCCGTGCGGCCCGCGACCGAGGCGAGGCAGGCTGCCGGCGAACGCCGCCGCCGCGCCGCGCGTTCGGCACGGCCCGCAGCCGCGCCGGCCCAAATCGCCGCGCCCGCCGGCGGCACTGGCGAGGCCAGGCCGCGCGACGGCATCGACGGCTATTTCGCCCACGCCACGTCGGCCGGAACCAAGATGGCGACGCCGATCCTGGAATTGCCGCGGTCGGTCTCGACCGTCACGGCGCAGGAAATGGCCGATCGCGACGTGCAATCGACGCGCGAGGCCCTGCAATACACCGCCGGGGTCAACACCTATTACCTCGAAGGCCAGTTCACGCGGGAATACGGCCTGATCCGCGGCTTTCAGGGCCTGCAGTTTCTCGACGGCCTGCGCCTCAACGTCAACAATTACGGGATCGAACGCTACGGTCTCGAACGCATCGACGTCTTGAAAGGCCCCGCCGCCACGCTGTATGGCCAGGGCAGCCCCGGCGGCCTGTGGGACATGACCAGCAAGCGGCCGACCGACACGGCGTTCGCCGAGGCGCTGGTGCGGCTCGGCTCATACAACGCGCTGCAGGGCGCGTTCGACGTGGGCGGGCCGGTGAACGCGGACAAGTCGCTGCTCTATCGCTTTGTCGGCGTCGGCAAGCTCGGCGATGGCCAGATCGATTTCACCAGGAACGAGCGCACCTATCTGGCGCCCTCCTTCACCTGGCGTCCCAATGAGGACACCAGCTTTACCATTCTCGCTTCCTGGCAGTACGATCCCAAATTGACCGTGCTGCAACCGCTTCCGTTCCGGGGAACGGTGCTTCCCGGACCGACCGGCCAGTTCATCCCGCGCAGCCTGTTCGTCGGCGAACCCGGCTATCACGACACGTCGCTCGAACAATTCCGGATCGCCTACGAACTCAAGCACCGGCTGAACGACGTCTTCGCGGTCGAGCAGCGGCTCGCCTACCAGAACATCGACATCAAACTGCACGAGGTGCAGAGCCGCGCCACGCCGAACACCACCACCACGTCACGCTCCGTGGTGGACCAGGTCTTCCAGATCGACATGTATCAGGTCGATAACAGGCTGACCGCCGATTTCGACATGGGACCGCTGCGCCACCACGCGATCTTCGGCATCGATTACTCGGCGACCCCGAGCTATCAGGGCACCGGCCAGAACACCGCCAGTCCGTACACGCTCAACCTCTACAACCCGGTCTACGGCCAGACGCTGCCGGCGTCGAATCAGCTGACCAGCAATCGCTATCAGGATTGGCGTCAGGCCGGTTTCTACGCGCAGGACCGGGTCGAACTCGGACGGCTCTCGGTGCTGTTCGGCGGGCGATGGGACGATGTCGTGCAGGGACAGAAAACGCGGGTGCTCAACCTCAACACCGGCGCGCTGAGCAACCCGGCATGGAGCATCCAGCCGGACCAGGCGGCCACCTACAATGCCGGGGCGATCTACAATTTCAGCAACGGCATCGCGCCCTATGCCAGTTACTCGCAGACGTTCACGCCGATCACCGGCACCGATTTCTTCGGCCGCGGTTTCGTCCCCGTGACCGGCGACCAGAAGGAAGTCGGCATCAAATATATCCCGCCGGGCGTGCCGCTGCTGATGACGGCGGCCGCCTTCGACATCGTCCAGTACAACGTTCAAACCGCCGATCTCGCGCATCCCGGCTTCGCGGTGCAGACGAGTTCGGTGCAGAGCAGGGGTGCCGAGTTCGAACTCAAGACCACGCACCTCTATGGCTTCAACGTCAGCGCGGCGTACACCTATCTCGACGCCAAGGTGATCGCGACCAATACCGCGGGGGGCATCGGCAAGCATCCGGTCGCCACGCCGATGAACCAGGCTTCGCTATGGACGACGTACCGGTTTGCCAGCGGCGCGCTGGACGGTTTGACGATCGGCGGCGGCGTTCGCTTTGTCGGCGATCAGGCCGGCGACGCGCTCAACACGTTTGCGGTGCCGTCGTTCACCCTGTTCGACCTCATGGCCCGCTATCAGCTCGGCGCTGTCATCCCGACTTTGGCCAATTGGGACATCGGGCTCAATGCCAAGAACGTCGCCGACACGCGCTATGTCGGTTCTTGCAACGATTCGCTGAATTGCTATTACGGACCCGGCCGCAACATCAGCGGCGTGCTGCGGGGACGTTTTTGAAATCAGGGAATTTTCCGGAGCAGGTCTCTTGAACGAAGACCCTCGTCCCATCAGCATCCGGCAGGCGGTCGATGCCGTCACGGTCGGCGAATATGAGTGCTTCGCCGGCGGTCTGGCCGCCCCCGACGACCCCCGACCGTCGGTGACGTCAGATGCGCTGCTGGACGATGGCATGCGCGCGGCGATCGAAGGCCGCTTTGCACGGCGATTCGGGACGTTCGATGCGCGTGCCGTCCATTCGATCTGGATGAAATGGTACCTCAACGTGTTCCTGCCGCCGGTGCTGCTGGCCGATATCCTGCTGGCGCGCAAGGTGCCGGTGATGCTGGAGCAAACCCGCTTCATCATTGCGGATGATGGGCGGATTTCGGCCGCCATGGTGTCTGGCGAATGTCAGGATACGACCGATGTCGATCCGTTTGTCCGCTTCGAGAGCCTGATCTTCGGCCACTTCAAGCCGCTGATCGATATCTGGAGCGCGCGCACCGAGGTCACGAGCCGGGTCTACTGGAGCAATGTCGGCAATACGTTCGAGGCCATGCTGCGCCGGATCGAACTGGTGTCGGGCACGTCACCGCGTTTGCAGCAGGCGCAGCGCCTGCTCGGCGAAGCAAATTGGCCCGACGGCAGGCCCAACCCGCTGTTCGACGCGGTCCATTATGTGACGGCCGGCGATGAGCAGCCGGAGCGGCGACGCCGCGTCTGCTGCCTGCAATATCTGCTGCCCGATCGCCGCTTCTGCAAGGCTTGCCCGATCGAGGAAGCGCGCCACAACCCCGTCGTCACGGCGGCATCGGTGTGAGCACGGCTTGTGTAACCAGGGCTCCTGCGCTCAAACTAATCGTGCGCGAGACCTTGCGCATCGCGCTGCCGTATTTTCGCTCCGAGGAGCGGTGGGCGGCGTGCGGGCTGCTGGCCGCTGCCGCCGGTGCCCAACTGGCGCTGGTCGGCATCGCGGTGGCGGAAAACTACTGGCGCAATGCCTTTTTCCAGACCTTGCAGGACAGAAGCTGGCCCGGCTTCGTGCAGCAGTTCTGGGTCTATGTCGCCATCGGCATCGGCTTCATCCTGGCCACCGTCTACCAGCGCTATCTGATCCAGTGGCTGACGATCCGCTGGCGCCGCTGGCTGACGGCGCGCTATCTCGACGATTGGCTCGACGGCCCGGTGCACTACCGGGCCATGACCAAGCCGGACAACATCGACAATCCCGACCAGCGCGTTGCGGAGGATGTGCGGCTGTTCATCGACACGACGCTGTCGCTGACCGTGGGGCTGCTCGGCGCCATCGCCCGGCTGTTCTCTTTCGTCGCGGTATTGTGGGCCTTGTCGCAGATCGTGCCGATCACGCTGTTTGGCGAAACCTATACCATACCCGGTTATCTGGTGTGGGCGGCGCTGATCTACGCCATCCTCGGCAGCGTGGTGACGCACTGGATTGGACGCGCGCTGATCGCGCTGGACTACGAGCAGGAGCGCCGCGAGGCGAATTTTCGCTTTGCGTTCGTGCGGCTGCGGGAAAACGCCGAATCCGTCGCGATGCTGCGCGGCGAGGCTTCCGAAAAGCAGGAACTTCTCGCGCGGTTCCTGGCGATCATGCGGAACTGGTACCGCCTGATGGCGCGGCAGCAATATGTCGGGCTGTTCACCGGAAGCTACCGGCGGTTTTCGCTGTATTTTCCCTATTTCGCGATGTCGCCGCTGTTCTTTGGCGGCACCATGCAACTCGGGGCCTTCATGCAGGCGGGGTCGGCCTTCAACGAGGTGCGCGACTCGTTTTCGTATTTCATCTCCTCCTATTTGAAGATCGCCGAACTTTCCGCGGTGGTGCAGCGGCTTTCGCAATTCGATGCGGCCATCGTCGCCGCAAGGTCGCAGGCGCCGCGGTCTGATGCGGTCTCACCGGAGGCGCTCCGGGTCGAACAATTGGTGGTGACCGCGCCGAACATGACGCCGATTGCCGCACTCGACGATCTGAATGTCGCGCCCGGCGAGGCCGTCCTGATCACGGGCGTTTCGGGCGCCGGAAAGACCAGCCTGTTACGGGCATTCGTCGGCATCTGGCCTTATGCGACCGGCCGTGTGCAGGTATCGGCGACAAGGGTTCTGGCGCTGCCGCAGCTTCCCTACATTCCGCTTGGCAGCCTGCGCCGCGCGCTGTGCTATCCGCTGAGCATGGACACGCACGGCGACGCGGAACTCGAGGGCGCGCTGCGGGACGTCGGGCTAGGGGATCTCAGCGGTTCGCTCGACGACATCGTCGCATGGGACAAAACGCTATCGGTGGGAGAGCAGCAGCGCCTGTCGCTGGCGCGCGCCATTCTGTTCAAACCGGAACTGCTGGTGCTGGACGAGGCGACGTCAGCCCTCGACGAACGCTCCGAAATCGAACTTCACGAACTTGTCCGAAGCCGCCTGCCTCGCGCCACCCTGCTGGCGGTCAGTCATCGCCAGGCGCTTTGCAGCATCTATGACCGCACGGTCGAAATAAAAACGCTCGCGCGAGCCGTTCCGCCTGCGTGACGATGGCCGGCGCTTCAGAGCGAAGCCGTCGAGCTAGCTCTGCCGCTGCGCCAGGTAGAATCCGCTCAATACGGTAATCAATCCCGCGGCCTGCAACGTCGTCGGTGGCTCGCCGATCATGAGCCAGCCCAACAGCAGGGTTAGAACCGGCACGGTCGCGGGAAAAACAGCGGCGCGGGCAACGCCGAGCCGCTGGATCGAAAGCGTGAACAAGTACATGGCGGCGGGCCCGGCCAGGATACCCTGTCCGATGGCCTGCAGCGCATTTTCGTGCAGGCCGATGGCCGCATCGCGCGCGAGTCCGCCCGCCGCGGCATAGAGGGGGAACAGCGAAAGCGACAACACGCTGATGACCGTCGCCACCGAGACGGCGGACACGCGCCAGTAGCGTACCAGCGTCGCGAAGCCGGCAAACATCGAGCCGGTCAGGACAAAGATCAAATCGCCCATCACGGCGCTCGGTCCCATATGGCCGATCGACTCGCTGCCGATCACGCCAAGGCCGGCGACGATGACCACTGCGCCGGCGAATCGGGAGAGGGATATCTGCTCCCGCAGCAGGACGACCGCGAGAAACAGTCCACCCAGCGTCGCACAGGAAGGCTGGATCACGCTGCCGTGCCCCAGCGGCACGAACATGAAGCCTGCATAGCTGATGAGCGACATCACCGGGCCGCCCAGCATCATCAGCGCCATGCCCCGGCCCCATCCGATGCCGCAGAGATCGCGCAGGCCGGCGCGGAGAACGAACGGGAGGAATGCGATGCCCGACCACACAAAGCGGTGCATCAGCAGGTCCACCGGCGTAAACCCGGCTTTCAGGCCGTGCCGCGTCGCCACGAAGCCGAGCGCCCAGCACAGCGCTGCAGCCAGGCCGCTTGCGATCCCCAGCAGAATGGCCTTCGTATCGGGAAGGGCTGCGGTGTTGGCGCCGGCCGTGCGTTCGCTCATGGCGGACGACTACGTTACCTCCCAATGCGGATCAACCCACCGGGATGCAGGGCTGAGGCGCAGCAAGCCGTTGCGGACGATGTCGATTATCGGGATGACCGCCGCGCCGGCTCTGGACTGGCCAACTCAATTGGTTAGTGTGCCGGCGGAAAAATTCGAAAGCGGAGGAAAGCCTTCATGCATAAGAAGGTCAAAACAATTGCAGCCATTCTCGCCATCGCCGCCTGCGGACCGGCCTTGGCGGCATGGCCCGACGACAAGCCGATCGAAGTTGTGATCGGCTTTGCGGCCGGTGGTGGAACCGATGTCATGGCCCGCAAGCTGCTGCCATTCGTCGAAAAGAGGCTGATCGGCAACGCCAAGTTCGTCGTGCTCAACAAGCCCGGCGCCGGCGGCGAGATCGCGTTTGCTTCGATTGCCCGCGCCGCTCCGGATGCCTACGCGATGGGCGTGGTCAACGTGCCCGGATACAATTTTCTCCCGATGACGCGGAAGACGCAGTACACCATGGATGAGATTCGCCTGGTGGCGCGCGTGGTCGATGATCCCAGCATCATGGTGGTGCGCGCCGGCAGCAGGCTGACCAGTCTTGCGGACGTTCTCGCCGCGTTGCGCAGCAAGCCGGGATCGGTGACGTTCGGTCACAACGGCGCCGGCACCAACGGCCATCTGGCGATCCGCATGCTGGCGGGCGCCGCCAAGGTCGAGACCAACGACATTTCCTATCGCGGCACGTCGGCGCAGCGAACCGATCTTCTGGGCGGCCATCTGGAAGTCGGCATGATCAGCCTCAGCGAGGTTCCCGAACTGCACGGCACCAACAAGGGCGAACTTCGCGCCATCGCGATCCTGTCGAAGACGCGCTCTCCGTCGCTGCCCGATGTGCCGACCGCAGAGGAGGCGGGCGTCGCGATCACCATGACGGCGGAACGCGGCTTTGCGGTGCCGAAGGGCGTTCCCGACGACATCGTCCGGAAGCTCGAAGCGGCGATCGCCGAAAGCGTGCTCGATCCCGACTACATCAAGAGTTCGCCGGGCGACGTCCCGGTGCTCGCGTTCATGCCCGGCGCGGAATGGCAGAAACGTCTCGATGCCATGTCGCAGGCCCTGCGCCCCTTCGCGGAGGAGATGCGGGGGAACGAGAAGTGATCAACTGACGGCGGCCGCTGGAGCGTCCGCAACAACATCCAGGCATCCGGCGAACGCGCGCCCGAGCGGCGACCGCCGAAGGCAAACGGAGAAGCACCGGTCCGATTTCCTCAATCGTTCGGGCTGAACCCTGTTGCTCGTACAATTTCTTTCCATCGGGCCGATTCCGATGCGAGCAGCTTTGCAAAATTGTCCCCTGAGATCGGGTCGATCTCAACGGATAATTTTGCGAGGCTGGACTCCATCTCGCTTGCCCGCAGGGCCGCCTGAATAGCTCCATTGAGGTCTGCAATGACATTTGAGGGTGTCTTTGCCGGAACGAAGAACCCAAACCATGTGACGTCCTTGAGCAAGGGATAGCCGGCCTCCATCATCGTAGGCACTTCGGGAAGAAACCGGCTGCGCTCCGAACCGGTGGTCGCCAGCGCGCGCAGTTGGCCGGATTGGACAAGACCTAAGGAACTGTCGATTGGCAGGATGGCCGAGGCGATCTCGCCCTTGAGGACGTCCTGGACGGCCGCCCTGCCTTGATACGGTACGTGAAGAAACTCGAAGCCCGCCGCGCGCCCCAACGCTGCCCCGATAAGGTGCATACTGGTTCCAACCCCTGGCGTGCCATAGGTTGCATCCTTTGCGTTGGCACGGCACCACGAGACGAAATCGGCAACGGTCCTTGCCTCTGCGGGCACGCGCGGCCCCACCGTCAAAGCCGCGGCGAACGACCCTACGGCCGACACTGGGACAAAATCCTGCGGCCCGTATCTCAGCGTCTTGTGGGTGTGAGGAAAGAGGGTGAGGAAACCGATCGGCGCAAACAGAACGACCGATCCATCCGGGGGAGCGGCTTTGACGGCTTCCACGGCGACACGGCCACTTGCACCTGGTCGAGGTTCGACGACGATCGACGTCGCATAGGTCTTCATCTGGTCCGCCAGGAGCCTTGCGACTGCATCAGGCAGCCCGGCCGTGAAGCCCGTCAGGATATGAGCCGTTTTCACACGCGGTTGGGCCATGATTTGCGGCACCGGGCCGGCCGCGGAGAACGCCACACCGGCCGCCGAAACTATCAAAAAGTTACGACGCGTCCTCATAAGCCGTCTCCGTGGTTCACTCCATTCCGCAACGTGCTCTCGGCGCGTGAGGGCCGATATTCAGTCAGCCAAAGCGTGCGTCATGGAGACATATCTGTCCAATTCTGATATGTGATGGTTCGATAACCGACTGGATAAGTTCGTGTCATGCAGTGGGTCGATCGCATTGGGCGCCGCTTGAAGCTGCGCGACCTCCATATTCTGCTCACCGTGGTGGAGCGCGGGAGCATGGCAAAGGCTGCGGCAGAGCTTGCGATCTCGCAGCCGGCCGTATCGAAGGCAATCGCCGACCTGGAGCACACGTTTGGTCTTCGCTTGCTCGACCGCAGCCGAGGCGGGATCGAGCCTACGGCATACGGCCGCGCTCTGGTCGCGCGCGGCCGAGTGATCTTCGATGAACTTAGGCAGAGTGTCGAAGAGGTCGCCTTTCTCGCCGATCCATCCGTGGGAGAGTTGCACATCGGCAGCACGGAGAGTATCGCGGCCGGCCTATTGCCGGCCGTCATCGAGCGCTTCTCACGCGAGCGCCCCCGAATTCATCTGGACATCGCGCAAGCTGTCATCAGCAAGCTGCATTATCGTGAGTTGCGTGAGCGCAGCATCGATCTCATGCTGGGCCGCATTCCGATGCCATTCGAGGAGGCCGATCTGAAGGCGGAAGTCGTTTATGACGATCAGGTCGTCGTGGTCGCGGGCCGCCAAAGCAGATGGGCACGGGTGCGGAAACTCACGCTCGCCGACCTCGCCGGCGAGCGCTGGATTCTGCCTCCCGCGGACACCATGCACGGATCACTCACCGCTGAATTGTTCCGCGCTGGTAACACAGAGTTGCCACGTGCGCCCATCACGACGCTCTCGATGCATCTATGCTGCCAGCTGGCTGCCAACGCACAATTCGTGACCGTGCTTCCAACGTCGGTCCTTCGTTTTGGCAACCGCGACAGGTCTCTCAAGGTCCTTCCGGTTCGGCTTCCCGCACAGCCGCGGCCTGTCGCCATTGTGACTCTCAAAAGCCGCGCTGTCAGCCCGGTCGCAAAGCTCTTTATCGAGTGTGTTCGTAGAACGGCGAGGCCGGATAACAAGGGTTCAATATCCTGACTCACCCCGTGCGACGCAAATGCCGGCGTCGGGTCATTTTCGACGGCTTCGGCGAGGATTGACTGCCCTCAAGCCGATGCTCCCGAACAAGCCGCGTGGCATTCCTCGGGCAAACGAGCGCCGTGTGATGACTGCCATGACGCGCGAACCTGGCGGAACTGCTGAGATATCTACATCACCCGCGCGCACGCTGATCTCATCAACCTTGCACTGGCGCGGCACCGGCGCATGGTGCATCATGATCCCATATTGCGAGGTTTGTTGATTGCGCCACCGGCAGATCGCCACACATTCGAGAGAGTTCATGCCCGCAAGTTGCACGCCTTCTCGCCGCACGGTGCTCGCGATGCTGGCCGCGGGCCTTGCGCCCTTGAAGCAGGCGGTGGCCCAGGGGCCGTCGCAGCAAACCATCCGGCTCAACGTTCCCTTTTCGGCAGGCACGGGGCCGGACCTGCTGGCGCGTATCCTCAGTGAGGAATTGCGGCAACGCTGGAATCAACCCGTCATCGTCGAGAACAAGCCTGGCGCGAGCGGCAACATCGGTACGCAGGCCGCGGCGCGTGCCAATCCCGACGGACTGACGCTGCTGGTGACCGTCAATACCTTCGTGATGAACGCGAGCCTTTTCCAATCGATCCCCTACGACCCCGAGAAAAGTTTCGAGCCGATCGCGGAGATCGCGACCGGCGTTCTGGCGCTCGTGGTTCATCCCTCGCTCAATGTCACGACGTTCCCGGAATTGATCGCGCTGGCGCGCAGCAAGCCGGGCGAAATCAATTATGCGTCGCCCGGCCGCGGCACCCCGCAGCATCTCGCGATGGAACTGTTGAAACTGACGGCGCAGATCGAGATGCAGCATATTCCCTATCCGGGCTCCGCCGGCGCCATCAAGGACCTCGCGGGCGGACACGTCTCGGCGATGTTCATCCCCGTCCATACCGCGCTGCCGCTTGCGGAAGCCGGTCAAATCCGCATTCTGGCCGTCGGCAGCCAAAATCGGGCGCAACGCGCGCCACAGGTGCCGACGCTGGCTGAACTCGGCGTCACCGGCTTCGACGTCGATCTGTGGTATGGAGTCCTCGCGCCGGCCGGTACGCCCAAGGCGACCATCGACCGCTACAATGCGGTCTTCAACGAAATCCTGGCAGAGCCGGGCGTACGCGACATTCTCGACAAGCAGGGCTTGCTGGCCGAGGGCGGCCCGCCGGAACGCCTGGCGGGCCTGATCGCCCGGGATCTCCCACGCTGGGCTAAAGTCGTGAAGGACGCAAAGATCACGTCAGAATAGCGTCGGCCGCGGCGGCAATCCCTTCTCCCAAGGAGTAGGGAAGGGACCGTCGTCACACCCGCTCGACGAAACTATCCACCACCTTCTTCTCGCCGGCCTTTTCAAACGCGATGGTGAGCTTGTTGCCGTCGATCTTCACGACGTGGCCGTAGCCGAATTTCTGGTGGAAGACGCGGTCGTCGAGCGAGAATTCGGAAGTCGTGCCGGTGGATTTGGCGACCAGTTCGCCTTCGATCACCATTGGCCCGCGCTTGGCGCGGGAGAAGCCGCTGCCCCCTTCGCCGCGCGAGTAGGATGACTGACTTTCCTCAAAACCACCGCGCGCCTGTCCGTTGCGGTTGCCCTGATTGTTGCGCGCGCGGTTGGCCTGGGCGCGCTGCCAGCCCGGCGTGGTGTAGCTGGAGCCGAAGGACTCGACGTTGTCGAACCGCGAGGCGCCGTAGCCGCCGCTGCCGCCCCAGCCCGAGCCGCCCTTGGATTCCGTGATCTCGACATTCGGCGACGGCAGTTCGTCGAGGAAGCGCGACGGGATCGTGGTCGACCAGGTGCCGTGAATGCGGCGGTTGGTGGCGAAATACAATTTGGCGCGGCGGCGCGCCCGCGTCAGCCCGACATGGGCGAGGCGGCGCTCTTCTTCCAGACCGGCGCGGCCCTGTTCGTCGAGCGTGCGCTGGCTCGGAAACAGGCCTTCCTCCCAGCCCGGCAGGAACACATTGTCGAACTCCAGCCCCTTGGCCGAATGCAGCGTCATCAGCGACACCGCTTCATCCTCGGCGCCGCCGTCGCGGTCCATCACCAGCGAGATATGTTCGAGGAAACCTTGCAGGTTCTCGAACTCCTCCATCGAGCGCACCAGCTCTTTCAAGTTATCGAGCCGTCCGGCGGCGTCGGCGGAGCGGTCCTTCTGCCACATCTCGGTATAGCCGCTCTCGTCGAGCACGATTTCGGCGAGCTCCGTATGCGCGGTGACCTCGCGCTGGGCGCGCCAGCGGTCGAAATGCAGGATCAGATCGCGTAAGCTGCCGCGCGCCTTCGGCTTCAGCTCGTCGGTCTCGACCACGTTGCGGGCGGCTTCGAACAGCGGGATGCGGCGCTTGCGGGCGTGGTCGTGCAGCATCTGCACGGTGGCGTCGCCAAGGCCGCGTTTGGGCACATTGACGATGCGCTCGAAGGCGAGATCGTCGGCCGGCGAATTGATCACGCGCAGATAAGCCAGCGCGTCGCGGATTTCGGCGCGTTCGTAGAATCTCGGGCCGCCGATCACGCGATAGGGCAGGCCGAGGGTCACAAAACGATCTTCGAACTCGCGCATCTGGAACGAGGCCCGCACCAGGATCGCGACCTCGTTGAGGTTGTCGCCGGCGCGCTGCAACTCCTCGATCTCCTCGCCGATGGCGCGGGCTTCCTCTTCGGAATCCCAGGAGCCGGTCACCGTGACCTTCTCGCCGTCGACATCCTCGGTGCGCAGCGCCTTGCCGAGCCGGCCTTCATTATGCGCGATCAGATGCGAGGCGGCGGCGAGGATATGGCCGGTGGAGCGGTAGTTGCGTTCGAGGCGGATAACCTTGGCGCCGGGAAAATCGTGCTCGAAGCGCAGGATGTTGTCGACCTCGGCGCCGCGCCAGCCATAGATCGACTGGTCGTCGTCGCCGACGCAGCAGATGTTCTTGAGGGGCGAGGCGGGGGCATCGTTCTCCCTGTCCCCGTTCTTCACGGGGAGAGGGGCTGCCTCCGCGAGCGCAGTCTGTGGAGGCTCCCCCTCACCCGGCGCGCTTTGCGCGCCGACCTCTCCCCGCAAGCGGGGCGAGGTTAGATCTCCCGGAATAACCGACGACAGCGGCACACCCGGCTTGCCTGGCGCCTGCGACAGCAGCCGCAGCCACAGATATTGCGCGACGTTGGTGTCCTGATATTCGTCGACCAGGATGAACTTGAACCGGTGCTGGTATTGCCGCAGCACGTCGGGGTGCTCGCGGAACAGGCGGATGTTCTCCAGCAGCAAATCGCCGAAATCGGCGGCGTTGAGAATTTTCAGCCGCTCCTGATAGCTGGCGTAGAGCTTGCCGCCCTTGCCGTTGCCGAACACCGCCGCTTCCCCGGCCGGCACCTGCGCCGGCGTCAGGCCGCGGTTCTTCCAGCCGTCGATCAGCCCGGCCAGCATCCGGGCCGGCCAGCGCTTGTCGTCGATGTTCTCGGCCTGCAGCAATTGCTTGAGCAGGCGGATCTGGTCGTCGACGTCGAGCACGGTGAAGTTGGATTTCAACTGCACCAGTTCGGCGTGATAGCGCAGGATGCGCCCGCCGATCGAGTGGAAGGTGCCGAGCCACGGCATGCCCTCGACGGCCTGGCCCAGCATCTGGCCGAGCCGCAGCTTCATCTCGCGCGCCGCCTTGTTGGTGAAGGTCACGGAGAGGATTTCGTGCGGCCGCGCCCGGCCCTGGCTCAGGATGTGGGCGATGCGGGTGGTCAGCACGCGGGTCTTGCCGGTGCCGGCGCCGGCCAGCACCAGCACCGGGCCGTCCAGCGTCACCACCGCGTCGCGCTGCTCGGGATTGAGCCCGGTGAGATATTGCGGGGCCGCCGTAGCGCGCGCACGCGCGGCGATGCCCCCAGCCGCGGGCTGGTGCTCGGGGACGCCGTGATGGGGCAATTTGCTCGGCTCGGTCATGCGAATCGTCTTCTTCCCACGATGGCACCGCGGGGCGCTGAAGGGGAGCCTTCATAACAGGGATTAGGGGCCATATAGGGCCTGTTCGGCCGTTTTGACAGGTTTTATCTCGCGCCTTCTCGGGGCTCGCGACAAACGCGGAGCGCGTTTGCGCGGAGGATTTCTGGAGCCGGCCCCGATTTTGTTCCGCGGTTTCGGCAAATTTTCGGGGTTTCGCACCCCGGAACCTTCGCTTCCGGGCCGGATTGTTTTGGCATGGACCGGCGCGACGCTGTCAGGCGCGCCGATCGCCACCAAACAGAGGTCGTGTCATGCTGAGCTGGGTCGTTACGTTTCTGGTCGTCGCGTTGATCGCGGGCATTTTGGGCTTTGGCGGCATCGCCGGCGCTTCCATTGAAATCGCCAAGGCGATCTTCTTCATCGCCATCATCCTGTTCCTGGTCTCGGCGGTGGTCGGTCTCGCGCGCGGGCGCGGGCGGGTCTAGCCGGATAGCTTACTTCGAGGGCATCGCCACCTTGCGGCCGGTGCCCTCGGGGCGCGGGAGGGCGGCGTGGCTGTCCAC
This sequence comes from Hyphomicrobiales bacterium, assembly GCA_017305715.1. Taxonomy (GTDB): domain Bacteria; phylum Pseudomonadota; class Alphaproteobacteria; order Rhizobiales; family Xanthobacteraceae; genus Bradyrhizobium. The sequence continues at coordinate 19,650 of JAFKKG010000013.1, forward strand.
GACCGCCTGGATACGGGCGCGGATGTCGGGCGGAAATGCTGCTGCCTTGCGCGCGTTCATGTCGATATGAAGGGTCATGTTTTCCGAGGTGGCGGATATCCAGCCCTCGGTGGCGTGGCACAGCTCTTCGAACGTATGGATGCGCTTCTCGTCCGCAGCGAGCAGATAGACCGTGACCTGCACGGGATCGCCCAGGTGGATTTCGCGCAAATACCGCACATGGCATTCGGCCGTGAACGTCGAGCCGTGGCGCTCCTTCATGTAGTCCGGTCCGATCCCGAGATGCAGCCACATCTGGTCGATCGCGCGGTCCATCATCACGTTGTAATAGGCCATGTTGAGATGGCCGTTGTAATCGATCCATTGCGGCTCGATCTGCATCAGCGATGATACGAACGGCGCCGGGGGCAGCGGCATATCGTTGATCGTAGTCTTGGTGGCATCCTTGGCGGCGGAAGCTGACGTCATCATCCATCCCTGTTTGGCCGATCTCTCTTGACCCCCTTTATATCCTTTGCCACGGTCCGCTCAAATCCGGGAGGAATTGTGCGTGGCGATGACGATATCGGGCAATGAGAAGCGGCCGGAGCCGCAGGCGCTGAAGAGCGCGGTCGAGGCGCTCGCGGCGCGGTTCGGCAACCGGCTGATCACCTCGCAGGCGGTGCGCGAACAGCATGCCCATACCACCACCTGGCTGCCGAGCCAGCCGCCCGACGCTGTCGTGATGGCGCAGGAAACCGCCGATATCCAGGACGTGGTGCGGATCTGCGCCAAACACACCGTTCCCGTGATCGCGTTCGGCACCGGCACCTCTCTGGAGGGCCAGGTCAACGCGCCCGCCGGCGGCGTCTGCATCGACCTGCACGACATGAACAAGGTGCTGGAAGTCCATGCCGACGACCTCGATTGCGTGATCCAGCCCGGCGTCACCCGCAAGGCGCTGAACGAGCATCTGCGCGACCAGGGCGTGTTCTTCCCGATCGATCCCGGCGCCGACGCCTCGCTCGGCGGCATGGCCTCCACCCGCGCCTCCGGCACCAACGCGGTGCGCTACGGCACCATGCGCGACAATGTGCTGGCGCTGAAAGTCGTGCGCGGCGACGGCGAGATCATCACGACAGGCACGCGGGCCAAAAAATCCTCGGCCGGCTACGACCTGACCCATCTGTTCGTCGGCGCCGAAGGCACGCTCGGCATCATCTCCGAACTCACGATCAAGCTGCGCGGGATTCCCGAGACGATCGCGGCGGCCGCCTGTTCGTTCGAGACGGTGCGCGGCGCCTGCCAGGCGACCATCCTGGCCATCCAGACCGGCATTCCCGTCGCGCGCATCGAACTGCTCAACGCCGAGCAGGTGCGCGCCTGCAATTCCTATTCGAAACTGACGCTGCCGGAGACGCCGCTGCTGCTGCTGGAATTCCACGGCAGCGCCAATGAGGTCGCCGAGCAGTCGAAGAATTTCAAGGAGATCGCCGGCGAATGCGGCGGCGGCGATTTCACCTGGACCACCAAGCCGGAGGATCGCACAAAACTCTGGCAGGCGCGCCACGACGCCTATTGGTCGGTGAAGGCGCTGCGCCCCGGCGCGGGCGTGGTCGCCACCGACGTCTGCGTGCCGATCTCGCGGCTGGCCGATTGTGTCACCGAAACCGAGGAGGATCTGAAGCGGCTCAATCTGCTGTCGCCGATCGTCGGCCATGTCGGCGACGGCAATTTCCACTGCTCGCTGGTCTGCGACGTCGACAATGCCGACGAGATGGCGCGCGGCGAGGAGTTCATGCACCGCCTGGTCGAGCGCGCGCAGGCGATGGACGGCACCTGTACCGGCGAACACGGCATCGGGCAGGGCAAGCAGAAATATCTGAAAGCCGAACTGGGGAATGAGGCGATCGATGCCATGCGCGCGCTGAAGAAGGCGCTGGATCCGCAAAACATCTTCAATCCCGGGAAGATCGTGCCGGCGGTGTGAGCAAGCTCACTTGCCTTCGACGTGCCTCATGGTCAACCTATGCTCGGTTATCGAGGCATGGCCATGTGGCGGTTCAACAAGACCAAGCAGCCGGAAGTCTGGGACGAGCCGATCGATGAATCGATCGGCGATATCGAGGCCGCGCACAAGATCAGGGAAATCTGCCGTTCCGCGGCCAGCAGCGCGGAAAAGATCGGCGGTGCCGCCGACCGCTCGGACCGGAAGATAAAATCCGAGATCGAACGCTATGAGCGCGCGGCGAAGGTCGCGATGCAAATCGCGATGAAGATTTCGGATGGCCTGTTGCGTGACGCCGCGGTGCGCCAGATCGTCGAACTCTGCCTCAAGGCCGATCATACCAAAACGGCGCGAACGCTGTTTCGCGCCATCCAGTCCAGATTGATCAGAGAAGACGTGCTGAAGGCGCATCCGGCACTGGGCGAGGAGTAGGGTAGGGCGGCAGGCTCGCGGCCCTCTCCCGCTTGCCGGCGGGACAAGCATATGGCGACAACCATCACGATTGCTGTTCGTGATGCGGCGCAACTCTTCCCACCCGTCATGCCCGGGCATCCACGCCTTTGTTGCCAGCGCAAGAAACGACGTGGAAGGCGGGGACATGGGCGAGCGAAAGCGACGCCGTCCTTCGGACGGCTGTGCCCGGCCATGGCGGTGCCAAGAGGGCCCGACTGCCCTCACGTCGTCTTGCTGTTCCCCAGCTTGCGAACCGCTTCGTCGACACTGAAAAAAATGTGGTCCCGCGGCAGCACGTCGTAGAGATTGAAGCGCTCGAACGCCGCCAGCGCCCGGGTCGATTCCAGCCGGGCGATGGCGACGGTGACGCCGGCCTCGCGGCATTCCCGGATCAGGTCGAGCAGGGTCTGCGCGGCGGTGAAGTCGATTTCCAGCGTGCCGCTGGCCTCGATGACCAGCAGCCGGGGTTTTGAGCTCTTGACGACGTTGAGCACGTCGGCGCGGAAATTCTGGGCGTTGAGGAACGACAGCGGCGCCTGCAGGCCGACCACGGCGATATCGGGGATGCGCTCGCCCGGCCTGGCCGGATTTTCCGGCCACCAGATCGTGGTGTCCGGGATGCGCGCGAACGGCACCAGCCTTGCGCGGGTCGTGGTCCAGATGCCGTGCAGCAGCGACAGCGCGATTCCGACGGCGACGCCCTGCTCGATCGGCAGCACGATGATCGCGGCCGCGGTCGCCACGACCAGCAGGAACTCGCCGAACGACTGGCGATAGATCGTGACGATCTGCTTCAGCCGGATAATGCGCAGCGCAACGAACAGCAGCACGCCGCCCAATGCCGCGTTCGGCACGTGCTGCAACAGCGTGGCGCCGAACGCCAGCAGCGCCAGAATGATCGCCGCGGCGAACAGCCCGGACAATTGCGTCCGTCCGCCGGTCTCGGACACGATGCCGGTCCGCGGCGGGCTGGCATTGACCGGGAAGGCGCCGAACAGGCCGGCCAGAACGCTGCCGGCGCCGGCGCCGAGAAAATCGCGGTCGACATCGGCCGGCTGATCGGGATCGGACGGGAATGAACGCGTGGTTGCGGCCGTCTGCACCATCACGACGACAGCGATCAGGAACGCCAGCGGCACCAGCTTGACCCAGTGCTCCGGCCCGATGGCGGGAAAGGACGGCGTCGGCAGCGTTGCCGGAACGGCCCCCACCACGCTGACGCCCTTGTGCTCGAGGCCGGCCGCGATGACCGCCGATGTGGCCGCGATCAGGCCGATCAGCGCGCCGGGGATTTTGGCGCTGAGCTTTTCCGAAATCGCGACAATGGCGAGCACGCCGAAGCCGATGGCGACCGTGTAGATGTTGGCTTCGCCGACATGTTGCGCCAGCGTGGCGATGCGCTCGAGCATCGGCCCGCCCGGCGTCGGCAGTCCGAGCACGCCGGGCATTTGCGAGACCAGGATGTGAACCGAAATGCCGGCGAGAAAACCCGTCGTCACCGGCATGGAGAGCAGATTGGCGATCCAGCCCAGTTTGAAAAGACTGCCGGCGATCAGGATCGCGCCGACCAGCAGCGCCAGCGCCACCGCCAGCGACTGATATTGCGGCGAGCCGGAGGTGGCCATCAGCATGAGGCCGCCGGCAAATATTGGGGTGATGGTGGAGTCGGCGCCGCAGGACAGGAAGCGGTTGCCGCCGAGCGCGGCAAAGCCCAACGATCCCGCGATGAAGGCGAAGAAGCCGATTTGTGGCGAGAAGCCGCCGAGCCGCGCGGTCGCCATCTGTTCGGGGATCGCGATCGCCGCCAAGGTCAGGCCTGCGATCAGGTCGCCCGGCAAATCGCCGGGGCGAAACGCCGCCAGCGAGCGGAAGACCGGCCAGGCGCGGCGGGGTTTGTCGGCGGCTTGCGTGACCATCGCGGCTTCGATCCCTCCGGACAAAGGTCTTCGGGAATATTCCGCTATCGGGCGGCCAAAAGCCAGCGGAGGCGCGGCGTGTGCAGCAGCGAAGGCGTGTGCCGTGTCGGTCGCGCAAATCAGTTGGGAGGCCGGCGCGAGACGGGGGCTTTGCATCATGGCCGGGCAGGGGGCCCAACGATGGTAGCGGTCTGAGGCAGCACCGGCCCGCGCGGTGGCTCGCACCCACGGCGTGATTTTTAGGCTTGGCGCCGCTCCAATCCCTTCAGCTTTTTCACGCATCAGCGCAGCTTGCCCTTGAACCTTCGCTTGGCCATCGTGACTCATGAAGAGGGTGGGCCGCCTCCCAAGGTTGCGGCCATCGTCGAATCGGACAGCCCGGATGACGGATTGGCATTCTACAAGTCGAACGCCTGGGCGGACCTTGCGCCCCAGCGTGACAAGGCAGTTAAGGTAATACGGCGGTACGTCGTCGAAGTCGAAAAGTAGCGCTTTGCCAGGACACGAGCTGCGGTACGCAACGCCCAATCCAACGCGGCTCAAATCAATTTGGTTCATTTCTTTAAGAGAGGAGGGCTTCATGAAGTACATGATTGAATACACCATCCGCTCTACCGGGCTCACCCACGACGAAGGTTTTGCGAGCTCAGAAGGTCTTCTGAGCGCGTTCGGCAGGTGGAAACCGGAAGACGGCTTGACCGTCCACGCGTTCGTCTCGAACCTCGCCGGTAACGGCGGTTACGTGCTGGCCGAGGCCAGCGACCCCAAGGTCATCGTCACGTTCGTTTCAAAGTACAACTTTTGGAACGACGTCAATGTCGTTCCCGTGGTCGATGTCAGCGAGGTGGTTCCGATAGCCGCGGCGTCCCTTGCCTGGGCGAAAAGCGCTTCAAAAGGCTGATCGATCGGCTGTTCGGCCCAAAGCGCCGGGCAGTGCAGTGCGGCTAATGTCAGCAGATGGGCTATCGACTCGACACTCTGTCGCAATCATTGCCCGATTTGCAGAATGCGTTCGCAGAATTAGGGATCAATCAAATTGGTCTATGCCAAGACTGCGAAAAGCGAACTGCATGGTTGAGGCCGCCTCAGTTGGCGGCCTCACTCATTTGCGATGCAGCTCCATGTCGCCTGTTGGCACTTTTCGGACCTTCGGCGATGTCCGCTGACCGGGGAAGAGCGAAAGTTCGCGGCGCGCTGTCAAAGTGTAGCGATTGACCCTGAACGGACCTTGATCGCACATTTGCGCCAACCTAGGATGAACAAATGCCGCTGGAAAAAGCGGCTTGCACGAGGGTGGAGACGAGCATGCGCTGGGCCAGTCGGTCGATGACGACTTCATTTCGGGCCGAGGAAGTCGCTTCTGCGTCCTTGACCACCCGCCGGGCGTTACTGGGAATGGGCTGCGCCTGCTGTTTTGCGTTGGCCGCGCCGCGCGCCTTTGCCGACGCGATGACGCCGGAAGTCGAACGCCATCTCGCCGCCGCCAAACAGGCCGCAGGGACCGACCTCGAGGCGCTACTGGTGCTCGGGAGGTCGGCCGACCCCACCTTCAAGGCGCCGACACCCGATCTGGAAAAGCTCATGGCGCTGCCGGCGCCGCCGGCCGGCAAAGCGTTCGACAATTTGTTTTTCGTCGGTGGCAAATGGGTCAGTGCTTGGGCTCTCACGACTTCCGACGGCATCATTCTGTTCGACGCAATGAATAATGAAGATGATGCGGAGCATACCATCGAGCGAGGCCTTACGACCGTTGGGCTCGATCCATCCAAGGTAAGGACGATCATTGTGACCCATGGCCATGGCGATCACTATGGTGGCGCCAGCTATTTCACCCGGAAATACGGCTCGCACGTCGTCGCCAGCGAGGTCGACTGGACCATGATGGAGACCAAACTGGAATTCGACCATCCGCGGTGGGGGCGTCCCCCGAAGCGCGACATCGCCGTCGCCGACGGCGGCAAAGTACGGCTTGGCGACACCACCGTCGACATCCTGATTACACCGGGACACACGATGGGCACGATCTCGCCTATCTTCGACGTGCGCTTGGGATCGCAGAAGCATCGCGTCCTGCTGTGGGGAGGCACCGCCTTCAATTTCGGCCGCCAGCCGGAACGGCTGCAAGCCTATGCCGATGCAACAGCGCGGACCCGTCAGGTAGCCAAGCAGCAGGGTGTCGATGTCTTCATCTCTAATCACAGCAGTTACGACGGCTCGGTGGAGAAACTCGGCGCTGTCACGGCCGGAGGCGCCAATCCTTTCGTACTCGGCGCGTCCACCGTTGAGCGCGCGCTCACCGTCATGAACGAGTGCGCGCAGGCCACGCTCGCTTCGTGGAAGGCGTAATGGTTTCCACGGACTTCCGGTGTTGGCCCTTTTGGGGCCTGATGCACCGGGATCGGCGATGTCCGCTGATCGGGGAAGGGCGGAAGTTCGCGGCGCGCTGTGAGCGATTGACCCTGGCTGTGTGAAAACGCCGCTGCTTTGCTATGATTCTCTTGTGATTCTGCGGGGGAAGCTGATGCGGCGCTGAGCAGGCGGATCGTGGGCAATGGACGCTACTGCCCGAATGCCTTGATGATTTCATTGACGAGAGCAACCCTGTTCGCGTGATCGACGTGTTTGTCGATGCGCTCGATTTGGCTGAGATGAGCTTTGAGAGAGTGGAACCAGCGGCGACTGGTCGGCCATCGTACCACCCCTCGGTTCTCCTCAAGCTTTACATCTACGGCTATCTGAACCGGGTGCAGTCGAGCCGGCGGCTCGAACGCGAGGCCGGCCGCAATGTCGAAGTCATGGGGCCGCCAGCTAAGAACTCCTTCAAGTCATTGGCGAAGCGTGTCGCAAAGGCTGCGGTATGATGGAGAAGATGCCCGCAGCCCTTGTGGTGAAGGATGTGCGCCTGGGGATTTGAGCTTGTGAGACGCGCTGCATGGCCCTCCAGCATTGCGGCGCCGAGATCCGCCTCGCGCGACCGTCGCCGGGCACCGAAAGCGCCGGGCCGTGTCGATATTCGATAGAACTCTTGCGGTTGCCGTTCGCGGCCATATCGTGGCAGGGCCGTCCGGCAACAGCGACGTCAGGTCCTCGACGCGGCCAGAGCGGGCGATCGCCTGGGTGGTCGCCGCAAAGGCTTCCAGCAGCTTGGCGGGATCTTTGGTCAGCATGGCCGCTTTGGCCAGCAGGCCGCGTTGCAGCAGCGGCCCGATCTCGCCCGCATGCTCCAATGCAGCCCAGCGTGCGGATCAATGCATCGAGCGTGGCCGCGAGCCTGATATCGTCAGGCGTCTTCATGGTGGCGCGGATGGCAAGGGCCCGGCGAAGCAGCGGCTCGGCCTCGGCCGGCTGTTTGGTCCGTAGCAGCAGGTTGCCGAGCCGCAGTAGCGTCGCCGCCGCCTCGCCGGACTGCGGTCCGTGGATTTTTTCGACCAGTTCAATACACCGCTTCTGGCAGGACACGGCATCCTCGATTCGAAACGTCCTTAGCTGGCGATTGGTGAGCTCCTCGAGCGCGGGCAGCAGATTGAGGTTGGCCGCGCCAAGCGCGCTTTCCCGCACCTCCTGACTGCGGCGGAACAGCTCGCCTGCCTCCGGCTTGCCCTTGTGCTCGGCGCATTTGCCCAGCGCAGCAGCGTATCGGCAACCCGGACATCGGCGCCGAGCTTGCTCTCGCGAATCTGCAGGCCGCGGCGGAAATACGGCTCGGTGCCGGAATAGATCCGGTTCGCCGCGTACCACAGTGCAAACTCCTCGAGCGCGTCCGCGACCCGCAGGTCCTGCGGTCCAAGCTCTACTTCCAGCCTGGCGATGTCTGCCAGCATCTGGTCGAATATTGATATGGCGCGATGTCTGATCCCCTCGTCGGATCATTAGGTGGCGCAATACGCGCGGCCACAGCCGAGCAGGAAGACGATCTTGCCGTCCTCAGTGTAGCTCAACGACGGAAGTTCGCGGGAATCAAATTCGGGCTTCCATGATCCGGCGACCGCGGCGGCGGAAGCAGAAGACAGTAAGGCGATCGCCACGAGGAGCGACAAAGTCTGGTGGACATGGTTAATAATAGTCATCGCGCACTAGCGGCCGCCTGACACGCCGCTCTCGCGATTTCGAGGTGGCGGACCCGGCGAATAATTCGGCGCGGCGCGATAAGACGATCCACCGCCACCGCTTCCCGCCACAACCCCAGCAATTCCGATTGCGGCGCCCAGCAAATCAGCCGCGCTGATGGCGCTTGAGCTGGCGCGACCACCGCCACCGCCCCTTTCAGGGACGTAGATGAGATTGTTGGCCACGATGGACGTGCTACCGCAAACCGAGCAACAGTTCTGACAGCCTGCGGTGCCATCTTGGCCGGTGCCCCAAATCGGTTCGCTGTTTCCTGCTGCCCAGGCACCGAAACAAATCTTCTCGCCAGGTCGGCAACTCAAGCGGATCTTATGGAGTTTATGATCGTCCAGAATATACGCCTTGTTACTTCCGGGCCACACGACGTTCCGGCTCTTCGATCGGAAGTTTGCATGAATGGTGTAGTTCCAGCCGTTCTGCAAAGCAAAGATGACGACATCGGGCGCAAATTCGTCTTGAGGCTTTGATGACGGGAGATCTCTGTCGGAGGAGCGGTCTGGTGAAGGTGTTGGCTCATCGAAGTTGAACAGGGATTTGGGCGCCCCTTGTCCCGACTTCCGTCGCTCAGCGTCCTCTTTTAGGCGAGCCTCCGACTTCTCCATTTCGTCGTTCAGCTTCGTCATTTCCTCGCGCTTGCGACGTTGAAGGTCCTTTTGCTCATCGAAGTTGAACAGGGATTTGGGCGCCCCTTGTCCCGACTTCCGTCGCTCAGCGTCCTCTTTTAGGCGGGCCTCCGACTTCTCCATTTCGTCATTCAGCTTCGCCAGCTCCTCCGAGTTCCGGTTCGCCGGGGCTCGGCTCGCTCCCCCGCTGACGTTCGATTCACTCCGGTTGCGCTCCTGGATTGCTGCTTCTTTTTCCTTTGCCTCTCTCTCGATCTGCTTCTGACGCCACTGCCGGTCTGCGATGTCGTTCACTGCGTCGGCCTCGGGGGACGGGGCCCCCATATACCTCTGCTGCATCTTTTCCCGTAAAGAGTACGGGCTGGCTTTCTCGACGCACTTGTCCCCTGGCAAATCGGGGTCGAAGTCCTTTTTTTGCCGTTCGCAAACCCGGCAGGCTTCGTAGCGCTCCTTGAGTTCGGCAGATATCATCGTGCAGGACCAGGTGGGTCCGAACTTCAGATTTAGATTTTCCGAATGTGCGGTCGTGGGGGCGAGAAGCACCAGTGCGATCAGGGGGAGAAATTTGCACATAGAATTGCTCAAAAAAGTTGGTTGATCCGCTTAGACAACTCAGCTGCTTCGGCGCCGCCTGTCGCGTCAGTTACTCCCGCGTCGCACTCCACGTTCACTGCCCGGCAACTGAGGTGGACGTGAATCCGATAGATATCTCATTGGGCTCGCGCTAGTATGACCCATTTGGGTTATGCGGCTATTGAGCTAACGGATGATGCTGCGGATATTGGATTGCTATTCGAAGGGGCGGTGGTCCTCGAAGCAATCATGGAATGCGGCAAAAGTCGTCATCGATGAGGCTCTTTGCGAAGCGAAGAGGTAGCAGATGCGAGATCGTCGCAACGTTCGATATTGATTGGAGAGAGCATCCAGAATGCGGGCCATCGTCACTCTAATTTTCCTGCTTGGGGCAGGAAGCAATACTTCGGCGGATCCACTCAGTGCATTGGTGGGCAAATGGATAACGGTGGGCGGATCCCAGTGCAACTCATTCTCGAGCAACGGAGGAGAGACAAAGACTGAATGTTACGAAGACCGGCACATGATCGGCGTGACTGCAGACGGATTTACTTGGGGAGGAAGGGCTTGCACTTCGAATGCCGCGACGCCTTTGATCAAACAGGATTTTCGCTCCTATTTCGCGATCATTGATCTCCAGTGCCAAATAGAGGGTAATAAGGTGCGCATCACCAAGAACGGCACCTCAAAGAAGACTCTCCCAACGTACGTGCGGCTCGATAAATCGTCCGAAACGATTGAATTCTCGATATCTGCGGCAAATGGATGTGAGCGCCCGCACTATATTGCCGTCCTCAAGTACATCAATCTGGAGGACGAAAATCCCGTCTATTCATACGAGATGACGATCAGGCTGGAACCGACGGGCTTTTGCAGGGTTTATGACACTGCAGCGGCCGCATGTGGAAAGAAATGCAATTGAAACTTAGTCTGGAGCTTCATCGGCTTCCTTGTAAGAGCGAAACACCGTGCAGCCTCTGTTCGACGTGAGGGTCGTCCGATCGTCGGGATCAAGCCGCTGATGGCTGCGATGGTGGTCTGAGACCGAACCAGTCCTGGCTTCTCACCAACTTCCCGGGGAAGGTGTTTTTACACGGCCAAGACCCATAGCAGTCATCGGCTGAGCCGCGCCACCTAGGCGAGCTTTTGCCCCGCGAAACGTCCGCCGCCCAGCGTGGCATCGCTCACCAGGGCAACGAAGCGGACATAGCTTTCATAAAAGGCGTCATGGCCCGCAGGGGTGCCCGCTTCTTGTGTCTCCTTACGGAGCTTCTGATACATCGCCAGCCGTACTTTGAGAATCTCGGCCCATTCGCCGGTCAAATCGTCGATCGACCGGACCTTGAAGCCCACTCTCTGCAGGAGTTCTGCGTATCGATCCAGGCTGCAGAGGTCTGCAACCGCCATGCCCTGCCACATCAGCTTCCTGTCCGAATCTGAAAGCGGGCTGTGGGCAACCCAGTCGGTGAAGACAATGCGGCCGCCCGGTTTCAATATCCGATAGGCCTCGGACAAGGCGCGCTCCTTATCAGGCACGTGAAGCAGGGCTTCCTGGCTGATCACGACATCCACGCTGCTCTCGGGCAGCGGGACCTGCATCACATTTCCCTCGATGACCCGGACGCTGTCTTGCAAGCCGACACGACGGGTCAGCTCTTCCGCCCCTTTGACCCTCGCCGGCGTCAGTTCAATGCCCGTAACGTCAGCGCCATAACGGTGGGAGAAGTAGCGCGAAGGGCCCCCGAGGCCGGCGCAAAAATCCGCGATCCGGGTGCCTTGGCCGATATCCGCGCGTTCGGCCAATACGTCATTTGCATCCAGCCCGCCGTAATGATCCTGATCGTGCGGAAACAGTTCCTCGGGAGCCAAATCATTGAGGTGACCCCGGGCGGCATCGAGTTTCTTCAAGATGATTTCGCACGAAATCGGATGACGCTCATAGAAATCTATCGCGGAATGAATTTCCGTCACCATAAGTCCACCCCTTGCGGCTTGGCATTTGAGGCCAAGACTAGTTGAACTATGTCGTCGATGCCAAGTGAGGCTGAGCATTCCAAGAGCGGAAGTCGCATGTCGCCGCATTAGGTTTAGAAGGCCTCTGTGTGCTATGATTTCTAGGGCCGATTTCCTGCGGTTCCACAATGCCGACCAAGACGAAGTAAATCATGGAAATTCGAGGGCTCATTGAATCAGACCGCAAAACATGGTGGTCGGCCGGACGCCTTCGCTACAATATCACGCTCTTCATTGCTGCTCCGATCTCCGCTGTAATCTTGATAGTAGTTTGGTGGCTTTTCGAAGAACGCTTCCCTTGTCTAGAAATTACCGGTTTCGCCGTTATTCTTTGGGCCGCGCTCTTTCTTTTTGGTGTTGGCGTAGCGAACATCTGCTACTTCCTTGGACCATTCACCGAGCGACTTGTTCATCCGCGTAGCACGCTTGCTTTTCGCCGCAGGATGTATGGAGTTGGTGTAGCTTTCTCGCTACTCCTGATCTTCTCTCCACCTATCTTGAATCTATTTTTTGCTCTCTTGGGCCCCCAGGAGTGCACCGATGAGTTTGGTCAGCGACACACTTTCGGCCACGCTTCCTTGCCCACTGAGCATGACCGGTAAGCGAGTGGCGCGCCGTCCTAGTGGACGTATCAAGCTTGGCTTTGTCCGCTTTTTGGCACATGGCAGCATGCTGACGCCAAGCGCCGATGCCCGTTTTTGGCCGAAGAGCAGACATCGCCAATTCCAGAGCATTCCAGATTTACGACACGCCGCTATTTCGCCGGCGGCGCGGTAATCGCCTTGCGGATGGCGGCGAGCGGGGCGGTGTCGTCGAATGCGACGCTTTCGCCGTGCAGCTTCAGGCCGAGGTCGCGCCAGAGGACCGCGAGATCCGGCGTCACCGGCTTTGGCCCCATCTCGTCGTGAAGTTTTGTCAGCACGTCGACGCCGACGGCCTTGTCCGCCGTGGCGAGCACGCGATCGATCGTCCAGTCCTTTTCGTGGTTGCCGCCGGCGGCGAGCACGCCGCGCATGGCGTCCTGCAAACCAAAGCGATTATCGGTGCGCTTGCGGATTTCGATATCGGCGAGCAGGCAGAACATCGCGCCGCCCCAATATTTGCGGCCCCAGGTATCGGTGTTGTCGAGCCCCTGGTCGCCGGCCTGTGGCAGGCCCTTCGGCATGTCGCGCATCATCGCCTGCCAGATCTCCGGCGCGGTCAGGTCACCCGCCTGCACCCGCGCAATCGGCTCGATATAGACGGCGAGCCCTTCCGACAGCCATGCATGGCGGTCGCCCACGTCGGGCAGGGCGGTGTGCACCATCTCGTGCACCATCACCCAGTCGCGCCGCAACACGTCCTCGGTGGCGTCGCGGCCGATCGGGATGCGAATGGCGGCGCCGCGATAGCCCCAGGTCGTGCCGCCGCGGATCCGCGTGCCGTCGACCGGCACCAGCAGCAGCCGCAGCTGTTCGACGGGAAACCGGCCGTAGTACGTCGCGACCGCCTTCGCCGACATCCGGACCCAGTCCAGCACCTTCTCCCGCGGCAAGGTCATCTCGCCCGGCGCGAAGCCGACATGGATGGTGCCGCCGCCTATCTCGAGATCGGTTTTGGGCAGCCGGCCGAACGCATCATAGGGCATGCGGTCGCCGCGCATATATTCCGACTGCGCATCGGCGCGGAACGCGACGAGGCTTGCCAGCATGGCTGTGGCGACGATGGCGGCGACGATCCAGTGGATATCCCTGAGGGTCTTCATCGCGACACGCTTCGGGCGTCGCCCGATCGCTGGTTCGCCTCGTCAGCGAGAAATGCCGCGACCTGTTCGCTGAGATCGCCGAGCATGGCGGCGAGCAGTATCTGGCCTTTTGCCGGTGTCGCCAGGGTCGGATCGCCATAACTGCCGGAGCGGCTGTAATTCGGCGAGGTCGTGTCCAGCGGCGTCAGGGCCCCGGGTGCCTCACGTCCAATCGCCGGGCTGGGTTCGGCTCTGTTCATGTCGACGAGATCAGGCGCCAGCGCCAGCATCAGCGAGGTTTCGAGTTCGTCGGCGTGGCTGCCATGGTTTTGCTCGGCCAGCCGTTCGGCGGCCTCGCGATAGCGCGGACCGTCATGGATGCGCAGATGCATGATGCGGCCCATATCGAGCCGCGCCAGTGCACGTTCGACCGGAGACAGCGTGCTGATCCCGGTGTTGAGCACGAACAGCTTTCGGCAGCCATGGCCGAGAATGCCGGTCGCGATCTCCCGCACGACGGCTTCAAAGGTTGCGCTGGAAAGGCTGCTGCTGCCGGCATAGGCGACGAAGGCCGGATAATAACCGTAAGCCAGCGTCGGCCAGATCAGCGCGCCGAAGCGTGCGGCGAGCTGGCCCGCCAGCCACTCGGCCTGGATGCGATCGGTGTTGAGGGGCAGATGAAAGCCATGCTCCTTGGCGGCGGCGCCGATCGGCAATATCGCCGCTGCGCCATGGCTGATGCGCCGCGCAACGTCGTCCCACGTCATGCGCTCGATGAAATGGCGTTCGGTGTCCGTGCCCATGGTGCGGGCCTTTTTGTCAGATGGAGACAGCCGCGAGGTTGCCCGATGTGATCCAGCCGTGCAGATAGCCGGCGCCGCGCGCTGCCGCGCCGTCGGGGTCGTCATAGGTCGCCAGCATTTCGCAGAGCACGCCGAACGGGACGCCGTCAGCGGCCTCGTCCCACATCATCGCTTCTTCCGCGGAGAGTTCGCGGAACATCGGCGTGGTGTCCTGACGCCAGATGAGGATGCGCGGCGGCGCGTCGGGCGCGACCGCATCCGGCGGCGTCTCGTCGTTCTTGAGCGCCAGCCAGATCGCGGCGGCGTTGGTCGACAGATCGAGCCTGGCAGCGCTCGGATGCGGCCGGAATGTGAGATCGTTCCATTGCTCCGGCGCAAACCCCGCCATGGCGGTCAGTTCGAGCACCGGGCCTTCCGCGGCGTCGAAGGCGTCATTGAGGCCTTTCTCCAGCGCGGCGAGATCGGCGAGTACCGGGTGGTTGCAATAGGGTTCGGTTGTCTTCAAGAACTCCGGCAGGCCCTGCGAGAACCAGCGCAGGTTCGGATGTTCCGAGGGGCGCGCCTTGACATAGGCGTGTCCCATCTCGTCGAACATCTCGTCGCCGAGATAGGCATGCAGCAATTCATGGTCGTTGCGCATGGCCTCGACCAGGCGCGAGCCGTAGGCGTAGCGGTAGACGCCGTACAGCGTCTCGCGCTTCTCGCGCGGGCTGTCGCGGATTTCGGCAAGCACGGTGTCGTCGCCGGTCAGGATGCCGCGCTGGAAATCCGCCTGCTGGCGTGCGAAGTCGCTCATCCCGCCTGCTTGCCGCGGTCATTGCCAGGTCTTGGCAAAACCTTCTCGGCGATTTCGCGGGTGCGGTTGACTTCGAGCAGCAATTCGTCGAGCGGGGGGATGTTGTCGTCGCGCTCGATCATGGTCGAGACCCGGCCGAAGCGCTTGATGGCCGCGACGTAGAGATCCCAGACGTCTTCACAGACGGGGTGATCATGGGTGTCGATGATGTGGGTGCCCATGTGGCTGTGTCCGGCCATGTGGAACTGCACGACACGATCCGCCGGAATTCCGTTGAGGAAAGTCATGGGATCGTAGCCGTGGTTGAAGGCGCTGACATAGACGTTGTTGATGTCGAACAGCAGCCAGCAGCCGGAGCGGCGCGACAATTCGGAGAGAAATTCCCATTCCGTCATTTCGGAATTGTTGAACTGCACATAGGTCGAGACGTTTTCGAGCACGATGGCGCGGCCGAGGAAATCCTGCACCAGTTGCACGCGGCCGACGACGTGGTCGAGCGCCTCTGAGGTGTAGGGGATCGGCAGCAGATCGTGCAAATTCTTGCCGTGCACGCCGGTCCAGCACAGATGGTCGGAGACCCATTTCGGCTCGACGCGCTTGGCGAGATCCTTCAGGCCTTGCAGATACTCGAAATTCGGCGGCGCGGTGGAGGCGATCGACAGCGATACGCCGTGCATCACGACCGGATAGCGTTCGCAAATCCGGTCGAGCACGCGCAGCGGCTGGCCGCCCGGCAGCATGTAGTTCTCGCTGATCACTTCGAACCAGTCGATCGGCGGATTGCCACCCAGGATTTCGTCGTAGTGTTGCGCGCGCAGGCCGAGGCCGAAGCCGAGGAACGGCGGCTTGTCCGATTGCGCCGGACGCTGGAGCGCGGCCGGGGAACTGGGCAATCTGCTTGCGACGTTCATGTCGTCTCCGCTTCGCGCATCGCCGGCCCTGCAATGGATTTTGGCGATGGTATTGCCTCAGATTACCACGGAAGAGAGGCCCGGCCTACACCGGGCCCCGCTCCGGATGGCCGCCGGCTTAGGCGGGGGTGAACTTGCCCTTGGCAGCGTCGCACTTTTCCTTGGTCATGGCGGAGAAGCCCTGACCCTTGCAGGCGTTCTGGCCCTTGCAGGCATTGGCGCTGCTCTTGCACGCGCTCTGGCCCTTGCAGGCGTTCACGCCGACGCAATGGCCTTCGCCCGCGGCGTAAGCAACGGTCGACATGGTCGCGCCAGCGAGGAACAGCGTGGCGGCAGCGGCGGCAATCGTGGCACCGGACTTGGAAGTCATCTTCATGAGGGTCTCCTGTTGGAGGTTTTACGATGCACGACCCGCAAACCGTGGAATTCGGGACTGGCAGGCTGCACCCGGGGATAATTACGCGGTGGGGTGGGCTTGGTTACACGGCCGGAAAAATTTATTTCGACAATCGGCCGTCCCGAAGTGAAACGATGAGGCCCGGCATCGCTGCCGGGCCCTTTCGTTTCAGTTCGAGACCATCAACCCTTGACGAACTTCGCGCCCATGGCTTCGCAGGCCTTCGCGGAGGTCATCGAGAACCCGGTGCCCTTGCAGGCGTTCTGGCCCTTGCAGGAATTGCCCGCGCCCTTGCAGGCGCTCTGGCCCTTGCAGGCGTTGCCGGCCATGCACTTGCCGGCCGCGGCGTTGGCAGAGGTCGACCCGGTCGACACGACCGCGCCGGCGAGGAACAGGGTGGCGGCGGCTGCTGCGAGCGTCGCACCGGATTTGGAATTCAACTTCATGACGTTCTCCTCGGTGAGTGTTTGACGATTACGCCGTGAGCATCCGATGATCAGGGGATCATCGACCCGCACAACGCCAGGAAAGCAACGGATGCCAATCAGATCGCGGCGGCCTCGCGAAGGTCGTTACGCCTCCGCGATGTGAGTGCTCATCCGGAAACAGCTACGGGGCATCAGGCGATTTGGTTACAGGGTTTCGAAAGAAAATTTTCTTTTTTTGGAATTAGACAACCCCGTCCATCTTCAACCCCGGCACGCCGGGAGTATTTCGTTGCCGGGTGGGCGACAATTGGAGCCCTTTGCGTGGGGAAATCGCAAAGGTTAGCTGAATTTGACCGGAGGTGGGTTCATTTCGCTGCATTGCACAACGAGCTTGGCGGGTGGCGTTCAAGAGATCCGCAAGGCCTGCTCATGTGCAATTGCCTGGTCCAGGGAGTTGAGCAGGTTCTGAACATCCGCAATATCCTGGGCACGCCCGAGGAATACAACGGGATAGGTCATGGCATCCTGTGCCAGATAGCGACGTTTATCGATCAGCATCTGGCGCAACTTCAGCAGGTTCTCCAGCGGATCTCCGACCGTCGCCTCGCCAAAGTCATCGGTGGGTCGCGCGTAACCGGAGGTATCCGCCAACGTGTCGTACTGCTCGGGAGCCGGTGGCTTCTGGAACATGGATTGACCTTTCTGTGTGCTGAATGCCGTCATACGGCGTTGGAAAGCGGCGGGTTCAAAGCCGCGAAGTTCGGCATGTCGAACCGCATGTTGGGAATGTCGGCGCTCAGCAGGGGGCGAAGGGCCGGATCGCTGAAGAAGATATCGTTCCTGGGGTCGAGCCGCCCTTCGGTAATCCCTTCGGCAAACTTCTGGGTGAAATGGACCAGCGGCCGAATCTTGGTTTCCCAGGCCGTCAGTGCGTCCGATAGCGGACTGCTCAAGAGATCGGTCGCGCCTAGCGAATAGGCGGTCATCATCGCCGAGTTTGCCCCCTGACCCAGCGCCGGGGTCATCCCGTGCGCCGCGTCGCCAATCAGGACGCATTTGCCGAAATGCCAGGTGGGTGGAAAGATCGAATGGTATTCGTCGTAGTGACCTGCCGGGCCCACCCGGTCGATGAACCGCCCCAATGTCGGAAACGTAGCCTTCCAAAGCTCCGGATCGATCGGCATTTTCAATGCCTGGGGATCGGAGAGCAGCGCCACGAGGATCATGTACATTGTCTTCGACGAACATGGCAGAAGCCCGATCCGGCGTCCGCCCGGATCGTTGTACTCGGTCGCGACACGGTCATTCCCATCGGGAAAGTCGTCTGGACGGATCGGGATCAGCAAGCGGATCGCGCCCTTGCGATGCTTGCCGAGAGGGAGCGTGCCCGCAACCGATTTCCGGACGATCGAATGGATACCGTCGGCTCCGACGATAAGGTCGGACTCGAGTCGGCGCCCTCCGCTCAGATGCAGAATGCCGTCACGCTCGGCGCTGAGAACCCTGGAGCCCACCTCGATCTTCACGCCAGCCTTTACGGCAGCCTCCGCCAGCGGATCGACAAGTGCTTGCCGCTCGAACATCACAATCCGGCCACCGGTTGCCGCAAAGGGCTCGTACTCGGTCGTCGTCTGGCCAGAACTCAATCGAATGATCCATTTATTGAGCTGGTGTCCTCGCGTCCGTATGGCATCCTGGAGACCCAACGCTTCAAGGATACGCAATCCGTTCTCGAATATCGGAAGCCCGTTGCCGCCCGCCCTCAGGGCCTCGCTTCGCTCATGGAGTCTCACAGACCATCCGTTTCTGGCGAGCTGAATGCTTGCGACAAGGCCGGCGATGCCGCCTCCAACGATCTCCGCAGCCGGCATTACTGCTTTCCTCCCAGGGCATCGTGCCAAATTTGCGGTAGTGGACCGAACGAGCCTTCCAACGGATCGCATACGGGGACCGGCACGCGCCGAGAGCGTTCAACCATCCGCGCGTATTCCTCGACATACCCAAGTCTGAAATCGTGAATCGCATGGCCCATCGGGAATGCGCCGGTCAGGCGCAAGTCTTCCGTAATTGACTCTCCGAAGTGTCCCACTCCCGCCGGAATCACGACGAAATCGCCCTTCGTCATCGTCACACGCACGCCCTCCGGGCCGCCGAAGCGCCCAACCAGGGTACCGCGCGTAACCGCGATCAATTCGTGGGTATCGCTGTGGAAGTGGTAGCGTGGATACATGCCGAAGGAACTGTGCCAATCCGTCGGCCACTCGTTCCTTCGAAACACGTCCTCCAGTTCCAGGGGCCGCATGTCGAAAGCCGCCCGGTAGATCAGAACCGGAAGCCGTGAATTCGGAATGCGTCCGTTGCCCTTCAGGACGTGAGTTTCGATGTTCATTGATGCGTTTCTCCCAAACATGTGCGTGTGGTCGAGCGAATTTGCCACGTGTCTGACCGGCGATCCCGGTTCCGACGGGACGTCAAAAGTGGTCGACCTTGCCTATTTCAACCCGGATTCCGTATCGTCAATCCGTCGAGAAAGATGTCGATACCATCCGCGTAAACCTGCTCGATCGTCCGCTCGTAGATCGTCGTCCGGCCGGCGATGGCGAGGTACGCGTTACCCATCCATTGCCCCCACAGAGAAAGCGTGGCCGCGCGCGCGTCTATCGACCGCGCCTCTCCGCGCGCAATTCCCAACTTGATCGCTTCCTCGATCGCCAGGATGCCGTCATTGAGTCTTGTGCTGATCTTGGCAGCAGCATCGGGCGGCAACGTTTCCTTGCGCCCGGGCATGAAGAAGAACGACAGCGTCGTGAAGTACTCGGTATGAACGCGGAAGAAGTTCATATAGGAGATCGACATTCGATACAGATTGTTGCGAACCGAGTCGTTCCTGTCGAACGATGTGGTGAGCATCGTGATCATCGCGTCAAGGTCGCGAAACAGGAGTTCGGTGTATACTTCCTGCTTGCTCTTGAAATACAGATAGATGGTCGCCCTCGATATGCCCGCGGTATCGGCGATGTCATCGATCGTCACCGACGCATAGTCGCCGGCGAGAAAGATCTGCTTTGCTGCGTCGAGAATTTCGGCGCGTCGACGCACAATTCGCTTCGTGCGACGCCGCTCTTTTGCCGCGACTGGATCGCGCTTATCGTCAGATTCCAAGGTAGGCACGTCTCAATCCATCATCCTGCAGAAGGGTGGCGCCGAGGCCCTGCATGGTACCCCGTCCGCTTTCCAGCACATAAGCGTAGTCAGCCGTCTCGAGCACGTGCACGACCTGCTGTTCGATAATCAAGATCGGAACTCCCTGATCCCGGATAGTCTTCACCAGTCTGAATACTTCTTCGACCAGCATCGGTGCCAAGCCAAGCGTTGGTTCGTCCAACATCAACAGCCGAGGGCACGACATCAGCCCGCGCCCGATGGCGCACATCTGCTGCTCTCCACCGGACAGGGTACCAGCCAGTTGGTTGCGGCGCTCCGCCAGGCGTGGCAGGAGATCGAAGATGAACTCCAGCTGTTGCTTCCGCTTGCCGCGGGCTGCCTTTCCGTACGCTCCGATCTCCAGATTTTCCAGAACGCTCATGAACGGAAACAGGCGGCGGCCCTCCGGCACATGGATCAGTCCCTGCTCAACAATCTGATGAGGAGCCAGCCGCGAGATGTCCTTGCCATCGAGCTCGATACTCCCGCTGCGGTTCCTGACGAGCGCCGATATCGCGGACAATGTCGTGGTCTTGCCTGCGCCATTGCTGCCGACCAGCCCGACGATCTGACCTGCCGCCACGTCGAACGAAAGCTGTTCGACGGCTTGCACGTCGCCGAAGCGTACACTGAGATCACGGACCCGCAGCATCGCCTAGCTCCCCGACAGCGCAAAGTTGGCGCCCAGATATGCCGACAGCACAACTGGATCGCGGGTGACTTCCGCAGGAGCCCCGTTGGCGATCGGCTCCCCGTTTTGAAGGACCAGAATGTGGTCTGACAGTTGCATCACGGCGTTCATGTGATGCTCGATCACCACCAGGGCTATTCCCCGCTCTCTCAGTCGTCGAATGAAATCGATCATTCTTTTGACTTCAATCGGGATCAACCCGCCCATGACTTCATCAAGCAGCAGTGCGCGAGGGGACGTCGCGAGTACTTTGGCCATCTCCAGCCGCTTGCGGTCGCCGATCGGCAACTGTCCAGCGGGCACATCGCATAGGGCCGACATGTCAAGATCGCTCAACACCTGGCGGGCGATCTCACGTGCCATTTCGATCGATCGGGCACGGAGCATTGCTCCCATCACGACGTTATCAAGCACGCTCAGGCCGCGAAACGGCTGCACGATCTGAAACGTGCGGGCGAGGCCGGCGCGGCACCTGCTTTCGGGAGACATGCCTCGAAAATCCTGGTTATCGAGGGATACCGAGCCTCCGTCCGGCCTGACAAATCCTGTCAACAGGTTGAAGACCGTGGTCTTGCCCGCCCCGTTTGGGCCGATGATCGAAAGAATTTCGCCAGGGCGTGCGATGAAGCTTACGTTCTTGACCGCCGTCAAGCCGCCGAAGCGCTTCGTCAAACCCGTCGCCGTCAGGACAGCCACGTCATCCTCCGTTTCAAGAATGCATGTGCCGAGGGTCCAAGTCCCGTCGGGGCGACAAGCAAAACCAGGATCACGATGGCTGCATAGGCGAGTTGCGTCAGACCCGAGATTTGATCGCCAAGATACGCTTGCATGACGACGGAGACGACCGAAACCAGGAGGGCGCCGACGATCGGGCCGTACGCCGTGCCGAGCCCGCCAACGATCGCCATCAGCGCAAAATTGAGCGACAGGTTCAGGCCCATCACGCTGTCCGGGTCGACATACAGATAATATTGGGCATGCACGGTTCCGCAGATGCTGATGAGACCCGCGGAAAGCGCGAACACCCCTATGCGAAGCGGCAACGTGCGGATTCCGAGTGCGCGTGCAGCGTCGTGGTTCTCTCTGAATGCGACCAGCGCATAGCCGATCTTGCTTGCGGCGATCATGCGCGTAATTGCGTAGAAGACGATGACGAGAACGAGGGCGACGTAAGTGTAGATCAGCTTCTTGGCGAAGATCAGATTTTCGGGACTCGGCCGAAGCGGGATTGCCAATCCCGATGGCCCGCCGGTGAGATCCCGCAGGTTGATGGCGCTGATGTGAACGACGGCGCCGAAGGCGAGGGTCGACATGACGAAGAACGAGCCCTTCAGCCGCATGGTGATGGCACCCAGGAAGACGGCAAGAGCCGCACTGACGATCGCGCCGAGCCACATTCCTATCAGCGGACTAATCCCGGCTTTCAGGAACAGGATCGTCGAGACATAGGCGCCAAGGCCGTAGAAGGCGGCGTGACCGAGCGATAGCTGACCCGCGTATCCTCCGCTCAGGTTCCAGGCCAGGGATGCGGCGGCACCCAGAAATGCCAGTGTGACTGCCGCCACGAAGAACGCATCAGAAAAGATCAGGGGTAAGGCCGCCAAGACCGCAAACCCGGCAACGGGCAGCAGCAGTCCAGTGAGCGGAGAGCGAACTGGCTTCATCACGTGACATCCATGACTTCGGCACCCTTGCGACCAAACAGACCATTGGGGCGCACGGCGAGGACGATCATGAAGAGGACGAAGTAGACGAGCTGCTTCAACTCTCCGCCGGCAAGGTATCCGGTGAAGGATTCCACCACGCCGATCAGAAGGCCCGCCGTCACCGCACCAGCGATGCTTCCCATCCCGCCGAGAACGACGATGACAAACGAAACGAGGATCATATCGGCGCCGGTATAGGGATTTACGGAAAACAGCGGCGACAGGAGAATGCCAGCCGCCCCAACCAGGGCGCAGCCGAGGGCAAACGTGACCGCGTAGACACGGTCGACATTGATGCCGACCAGCCGCGCTGAACGACGGTCTTGCGCGGTGGCGCGTATCGCGCTCCCCATGTAGGTATATTTGAGGAAAGCGGCCAATCCGCCGGCGAACGCCAGCGCAACAACGAAAACGGCTGCGCGTAACCAGGACACGTAAAGCGGGCCGATCTGGAACGCGGCCGTGGCATAGGGCGTCCTGACGGAGCGAAAATCGGACGTGAAGAGCGCCAGCAAGAGGTTCTGTAGAAACAACGACAGAGCGAAGGTGACGAACACCTGGACCACATGAGGGGCCTCGAGCGTCGGTCGGATCAGCAGACGCTCGGTCGCGAGTCCAAGGACGAACATCAGCGGCACGACGGCGATGCTGGCGACGAAGGGATCAATTCCGACGCGCTGAAACATGAAGTATGTCAAGTACATCGCTATCGTGAGGTATTCGCCATGCGCAAAGTTCACGACGCGCAAGACGCCGAAGACCAGCGTCAAGCCGACGCTGATCAACGCGTACACCCCGCCGATGAACAGGCCCGACAGGGCAAGCTGAATGTAAATGTCCATAACGGCCCCTGGATCGTCGGCACTAACGGGGCGTCACCGCGCATTCCGGGCGGGCAGCGGCACCATGATGGGATCGTGGACCTTGTTGGCTGCCGGATAGACCGATATCATCTTCTGATCCTGCCACTGAACAACGCTGCCGAACGCCCGCCGATTTTGGCCCTTGTCGTCGAACTTCAAACCCCAGCCATTGATGTACGAGCCGACCGGCACGTCGACCTTGAGCGAGGCTTCGCGAAGATCCGACGCGCTATCGGACGTCGCGTTGCCCAGAATGTCCCGCGCGAGCGCGATGCCCACTACGAATCCGAGCGACTCCTGTACGGCAGGCGCGACCTTGTACTTCGCTTCGTAACGTTTCAGGAATGCCTCGCGATCCGCACGCGCTTCGGCCGATAGAGAGTTCAAATTGGCGTCGAGTGGAAACGACGATGAGAAGATGCCGTTTACATCCTTCCCGATCGCTTCGGCCAGCGATAGCGTGGAGTGACCCGCGCTGGTGCCTACGAACGCCTTCGGGCTGTAGTTCATTTCCTTCATCTGGCGCTGGAAAAGGATAGCGTCATTGATGAACTGCGTGGCGATGATCATGTCCGGGTCAAGCGAACGCAGCTTCAGGACCAGCGGAGACAGATCGGTGGTCTTGGCAGAATAAAGCTCGCGCAATCCGATCTTGATCCCGAGTTTTTCGGCCTGGGCGATGACGGCCCTCGACACGTCGACGCCAAATGCCGAATCTTCCGCAACGACCGCAACCTTCAGGTTTTTCGAATCGATCTTCAGCATCGGCGCAAGGACTTCGGCGGCATATAACGGAGCCGGCTCGCCGAGGCCCGCTGCGCTCAGTCCCATGCGAAATACGTTTTTGAAGTCGCGTTCGGTATAGTTGTTCGCAACCGCCATACCTTCCCAGTAAAACGCACCATTGCGCTCCGCTTCCTGGCTCGCCACCATGCCAACGGCGCTCGTCGAACTCCCGACGAAGATGCGCACGCCTTCGCGCGAGGCGAGACGGTTGGTTTCGCTGATGGCTGCCTGCGGGCTATTCCCGTCGCCCTTGAAGAGCTGGATTTTTCGTCCCTTGACGCCACCGCGATCATTCACCAGTTCGATCGCCGTCTCGACGCCTTGAAAATTCTGGTTGCCAAATACGGAATTGCCGCCGGTCAGCGGAAAGATGCCGCCAACCTTGATCGGCTCTTGCGCGAGCGCCGATCGGGACGAGAAAACGGCCGGTACCGCCGCGAGGAGACCGAGGACCTCTCGGCGTGCAAGACGACGCTTAGACTGAGACATGCTTTACCCCCTGTGAAGCCGCAAGAATTCAACTGCAACGACGTGGCGACGTCAGATCGACGCGCGCGTTCTGCCCCAATGGTGGGCCGGCAGGATGCGGAAGACGCGCCTGTCGAGCGACCATCGCTTTCCCGAACAATCGACGGTCGCCTGACCGGGAGCCTCTGATCGGCATGCCTGGCAGCCGAACGAGTGGCCGTGCGCACAACGCATGTTCCCGAAACAGCACGCCACCTCATCCATAAATTATACGATAATGAAATTATAGACCATAAATTAGACAAGTAAAGTGTAATCGTCTAATTTTATACGCGAGGCGAATTGCTGAAACCTCCCGCCGTCCGGCGCGCGACCGGAACCCCGGCGGCCACCGTGCTGAGCGGGCTGCTCGAAGCCGGTCTTGCCCCGATAGGCGTCGCTGCCGTTGGAAATGGAAATGAGAATCCCTGGGATTGAGCCGTACTGACCTGATCAAACGCCGCGATGGCACGATTGGGCTGTTGCCTCTGGCGCAGGAACACGAAGCCGCGGAACGGGCCAGGGGACGGCACGCCGCGTTTGGAGAGAGTCCGCTTTCTAATTCAGCGACGCCCGCGCCGGCTTCAGCTTCGCCATCTGCTTCACCGTGGCCTGCAGTTCCTCGGCGTTGAAGGAGGGGAATGAGCAGATGCGGTTGCTGCAGGCGAAGGCTGCGGGCTCGCCGAGGTCAGGGTATTCGACATCGGGGTTGGGCAATTTGCCCTCGCGCGGGTCGAGCCACTCGAGGCGCTTGTAGCGGGCGGGTAGCGCGCGGGCCAAGGCGTGCAAGGCCTGCGCGCCGGGCGCATCCTTGTGGCCGACGATGGTGATATGGGTCGGCTCGATCGCGAGTTCTTCGTCGGCCAGCAGCACGCCGGGCAGCGGACGCATCATCCCGGCGGAGGCGCTGGAGAGATAGCGCATCGCGTGTGACGCCTGTTCGCGATAGGCCTCATCGCCATAGTAGCGATTGAGCAGATTCATGAAGCGCGCGACCTGCACCTGATCGTCGATCAATTTTGCGGGCTTTGCCAATACGCCGGTTTTGCCTTCCGACATTTTCGAGGTCACGAAGCCGCCGGCCTCGTCGCGAAAGGTCGTGGCGAAATCGCCGGCCCTGGCGGCGGAAGTGAGCCATTCGCGGTTGCCGGTCGCGGCGTAGAGGTCGAGGAAGGCCTGGCCCATTGCCAGCGTGTCGCCGAGGAAGGGACCGCCGCGATCCTTCTCGCCATGGCGGAAGCCGCCGTTCGGCAGCGCGCGGTTATCCCTGACCCATTTCGCGGCGCGTTCGGCAATCGCGAGCACCTTGGGATCGTTGGTGACGTTGTAATACGCCGCCATTCCCGAGATCGCCCAGCCGTTCTCGCGCGCGTACAGGTTCTTGTCGATGCGCGGCATGCCGAGCTTGCGGCGTTCGGCATCGCCGAGCGCGTAATATTCGTGCCCGTCGGTGTCGTGGTTCAGATCGGCATCCTGGCTGACATAGAACGCGCCGTCGGGGCTGGAGAGAAAGTCCGCGAGGTAGCGCTCGATATTGCCGGCAGCAGCCAGGTATTTCGGGTCCTTCCACAGCGCATAGGCCTGGCTGTACTGCCGCAGATATTGCGCCTGGAACGACATGATCTTTTCGAAATGGACTTTGGTCCAGGAGCCGCCCTCGGAATATTGAAACACGCCGCCCCACACCGGGTCGATCAGCGCGATCGCGGCGTCCAGCGTCTGGCGGGCGCGCAGAATAGCGGTGGCATCGCCGGCCTCGGCGCGGCCGATCGCCAGATCCATGCTGTCGGCGTCGATGAATTTCTGGTTCTCGCCCCAGCCGCCGAGCATTTCCTCATAGGATTCGTCCACATTCCTGGCCAGTTCGGTGCGCTGCTGCTTGCTGAGGAAGACCGAAGTGGATGGCTTGACCTCGAAGGCCTCGCCCACCGACGGCCCCGGCGTGGGATCGTCGATGATGGCCTTGAGCAGGGCCTGCATCCGCTCCGGTTCGATATATCCCCTGATCTTGGCGATCTCGGTACCGTCGGGGCCGAACACGATGGTGGCCGGCCAGCCCCAGTCGCCGTAACGGCTCGACAGATCCGGGTTGGCGTCCTGGTCGACGCGGACCGGCAGGTATTTCGAAGCGAGCAATTCCTTGACCTGCGGATCGGCGTAGGTCGTCTTTTCCATCACGTGGCACCAATGGCACCACACCGCCTCAAGATCGAGGATGACGAAGCGGTTTTCGGCCGCGGCGCGGGTGAAAAGATCGTCGCCCCATTCGCTCCATTTGACACCATCAGATGCGCGGGCCGAACCAGCCGCGAGCGCGGCAAGGATGATGGCGGCAATGCGGACGAGTTTCATGGCGGCTCCCGGAGCGCTGATATCTGCCAGCTACGCGTGCGCGCCCATCCGGGCTCAGACTTATCCGCGATGTCACGGCATTGTGAGACAGCGGGATTCGTCATGGCCCGGCACAAGGGCCGGGCATGACGAGCTAGATGTTTTTCGGTTAGACGCTCAGGTCGATGCGTCGGGGCGACCCGAGGCGTTAACCAGCAGCCGATCGACGGAGGCCGCGCCGGGACCGGCGATCGCGAGCCACATGAAGGCGCCGAAATAGGCCATCTCTTCGAAGCCAAGCAGCGTTTCCAGCGAGTCGACGTCGCCCCATTTGGCCGACTTGATCGCGACCAGCATGACGACCGCCAGCATGGCGGCCGGGATACGGGTGAACAGGCCGAGGATCAGCATGGCGCCGCCGAAACACTCGACACCGGACACGAAGGGGGTGAGGATTTTTGGAAACGGAATGCCCCAGCCGATGAAATTCTGGGTGACCTGTTCCAGCGCGTTGAGTTTACCCCAGCCGGCCAGCATGAAGGTGTAGCCGACGACGAGCCGCATGATCAGTGGGCCAGCCCAGGCGAAGTATGATGCAATCTGCGCGGGCAACAGAATCAGAAGATTGACGATTGAAGTCATGCGACCCCCCTTTTGGTATTTTCGCAACGAGAAACCGCACGGGCGGCCGCTTCAATCCATTGCGCGCAAAACGGCGCGGCCGCCCCGGCTGGCGGATGCCGGGTCTTGGCAGGAGTTTCGCATCGGCCGGCCCGCTTGTTACGGGGCTCTAGCCAAAATTTTGCAGCGCCGGGAACGTCTCCAGCAGCCAGATGCTGATGCTGGAGACCGCGCCGGTCAGGAAGCCGATGCCGGTGATGACCATCAGGACTCCCATGGCTCGCTCGACGGTGTCGAGGTGGCGCTTCATCCGCGCGAACAGCGAGGAGAATTGTTCGACCATAAAGGCCGCCAGCAGGAACGGAATTCCGAGGCCGGCGGAATAGACCGCCAGCAGCCCGGCGCCCTTGGTCACCGTGGCTTCGGCGGCCGCAACCGACAGGATCGCCGCCAGTATCGGTCCGATGCACGGCGTCCAGCCAAAGGCGAAGGCCAGCCCCATGACATAGGCGCCCCACAGCCCGACCGGCTTTGGCGCGGTCAGCCGTCCCTCGCGCATCAGTAAGCCGATCCGGGTCAGCCCGAGGAAATGCAGGCCCATGATAATGATGACGATGCCGGCGAGGATCGAAAGTTGCGCCGACCAGGCCCTTATCAGCCCGCCGATCAGGGAAGCACTGGCGCCGAGCGCCACGAACACGGTGGTAAAGCCCAGCACGAACAACAGCGCCGAGATCATCACCGCGCGTTTCGAGGCTTGTGTCGTTTCATCGTTATTGACGTGCTCGATGGTCGCGCCGGTCAGGTAAATCAGATAGGGCGGCACCAGCGGCAAGACGCATGGCGACAGGAAGCTGACGAGACCGGCAATCAGGGCCGCCGGGATGGAAACATCGTGCATTGCATGACCTTCGAGAACTGCCGCAAGGCATAGCGCCGTATGGAGTTATACGAAACAGCTAATCTGGAAGTTTCGCCGCGATCCGGCTCAACTATGGTCACAGAGCCGTGTCCGAGGGATACGAAAGCGCCGGGATGGCCTCCCCGGTGAAACAGACGCTACTATCGTTCCGTATTGCGGTAGCGAACCCGCGAACCAGGACCCCGTATGCGCATCGGCATCCGCAGCGCCATCTCAGCCCTCGTCCTGACGTCGATCGTCGTCAGCGCCGTCGGCGTGCATCTGCTGTGGTGGCGGACCGCGCAGCGGGTCAGCCAGACCCTGGCCGACACCATCAACGACCAGATCGTGTCCGCCATCGGGGACGAGCTGCAATCGGTCACGCTGGAAATGCGGTCGTCGATGCTGGCGGTGCGCACCCTGCTGCAGGAGAAAGTGTTCGATTCGCGCGACGCCGCAAAACGCGAGGTGGTGTTCCTGTCGCAATTGCGGTCGCAGCCCACCGTCTCCTGGGTGGCATTCGCGACATCCGACGGCTCGTTCTTTGCCGGACACAAGCTCGGCAACGGTGTCCTCGAAATGCTCGACATCGCCGGCGACCGCAAGATGAGGATCACCCGCTACGAATATGTCAGCGACGATCTCACGCTCAAACACAGCCGTATCGAAGACACCAATTATTCCGTCGCCGACCAGGCATGGTTCCGCGAGGCGGTCCGCAGCAATGACGAAAACTGGTCGACGTTCACCACGCTTCCGAGCGGCGAACGGCTGGCGGCCGCCTTCGCGCTGCCGATCGAAATCGACAAGAAACCGGCGGGGGTCATCGCCATCATCGTCGAACTGACGCGGATTTCGAATTTCCTGTCGCAGCTCACGGTCGGGAAAGATGCCGGCGCGTTCATCCTCGACCGCGAGGGCGGTGTGGTCGCGGCGCCCGACCCGGATGCCAGCGAAGTTATGGCGCTGAAGACCAATCATCCGCTGTTTCCCGTCGCGGTGGACGCGATGCGAAGTGCCGGCAGCGCTTACCAGCCCGGTGAAGGCCAGCCGTTGAAGCGCCAGGTGACTCATGAAGGCAAGGCCTATCAGGCGGTGCTGACGCCGATCTCGTTTCCGGGCTGGTCGGTGGTGACCGTGGTGCCGGAGTCGCAATTCCTCGGCCCGGTGCAGATGACGATCCGGAACCTGCTGATCGGCCTTGCGGTGCTGATCGTGTTCGCCGGGCTGTTGTCGGCATGGCTTGCGCAGCGTCTGATCGCCGCGCCCCTGATCAAGGTGATGGACGAGATCAGGCATGTCGAACGCTTCGACCTCGAAAAAGTGCAGCGGCATCCGTCGCGGCTGACCGAGATCGAAAACCTCTCGGGTGCGATCGGCGACATGGCGCAGGGGCTGGCCGCGTTCCGCAAATACATTCCGGCGGACCTCGTGAAGCGACTGGTCAGCGACGGCAATGGCGCGCGGCTCGGCGGCGCGGTTAGGGCCATGAGCGTGATGTTCATCGATCTCGCCGGCTTCACCGGCATGTCGGAGCGGCTCGGCGACCGTATCATCCCGCTGCTGTCGCGCTATTTCGACTCCGTCTCGACGCAGATTCAACATACCGGCGGCACCATCGACAAGTTCATCGGCGATGCCGTGATGGCGTTCTGGGGCGCGCCGGCGGCCAATCCCGATCACGCCGCCGATTGCTGCCGCGCCGCCTTGGCCTGCCAGCGCGCGATGGGCGAAATGGGCCTCGTCGACGATCACGGCCAGCCCGTCAGGATTCGGATCGGCATCAATTCCGGCGACATGCTGGTCGGCAATATCGGCTCCGAAGTGCGGTTGAACTACACCGTGATCGGCGATGCCGTGAACATCGCGAGCCGGCTGGAGAGCACCAACAAGGTCTACGGCTCCACCATCATCATCGGCCCCGAAACGCGGCATCTGGCCGGTGATCGCATCGTCGTGCGCGAACTCGACCGGCTGGCGGTCTACGGCCGTGCCGGCGGCTTGCAGATCTACGAATTGCTCGGGATGGCGGACGAGGCGGCTGGTACGCCGGACTGGGCCAAGGCCTATGAATCCGGCCTGGCATCCTGGCGGGCGCGCGATTTTGCCGCCGCGATCACGGCGTTCGAAGCGGCCACGCAAATCCGCAACGGCGATGCGGCGTCATCGGTCATGATCGCGCGCTGCCGCGAGCAGCTTGCGAATCCGAGCGGCGAGGAGTGGGACGGCACGTCCGTCGCCAAGTCGAAGTAGAGCGTGGACTCATACCGCGTAGCCAAATCCAAAAGGACTGCGAGCTTCATATCTTCTGTGTTCAAGGTGAGAAATTTTGTGGTGTGGCTTCGCCGCCCCGAGGCGAACCATGCCCGGATGGCCGGCCACAGACCGGCAGTAAACTGTGTGATCTGCGCAAACTTTTCCAAAGAAAGCGCGCGCCGGTCATGTACTGCTCTGTGCAGCCCAAACCTTAGATGCGATCGACTTTAGATGGGCTTGGAGGGGTTATTTCAATGAAGTTGAAGTTTTTTAAACTGGCAGCCGCCATCTGCTGCGCACTCGTCTTTGGTTCAAATGGTTCGAAAGCAGACACCGTAAACATAAACGTTACGGGAACCGTCAATTACACTCATTTCACCGGGATATACGGAGGTTATTTCGAACCCATCCCAGATACCATCAATGTGCTTAATAGCCTCACGTTCAATTCGGGTAACGCGCTAACAGACTTCAACAACTCGTACTCCGCATTTGGCATATCGGGTGCGCACGACTTCAATGTAGCCAATGACGGCTCTAGCCCGAATTACTACGCGCCGTCTGGGGAGCAGATTACCTTCACGACATTCAGCTTGAGTCCAACGCTTTTCAAGATTCAGGCTGTCGACGACAAGGGTTTTCAACGATTCATCACGTCAGTTACCATTGATGTGTCGGCGGGCACCGGACTGCTATCCGATTATTTTGATCAGCCAGGCGGGGTCTCTGGCGAAAAGGATGTCGGTTTCTTGATCACATCGATCAACGGTTCGACCACCTCCTTCAGCCTGCCTATGCCCGCCGTCCCTGAGCCCTCCACTTGGGCGATGATGATCATCGGGTTCGCTGGACTGGGGTTCGGGGCCTATCGGAAACGAGAGCGAATACTAAAAGCCGCGTGACGCGCATAGACATCCAACACCACGAGCCGCCTTCGGGCGGCTTTTTGTTTGCCGTCAACTTCCGCTGTTGGCACTTTTGGGACCTTGGGCG
The DNA here is from genome assembly GCA_017305715.1 of Hyphomicrobiales bacterium. Classification (GTDB taxonomy): domain Bacteria; phylum Pseudomonadota; class Alphaproteobacteria; order Rhizobiales; family Xanthobacteraceae; genus Bradyrhizobium. The sequence goes on from JAFKKG010000013.1 coordinate 51,257, forward strand.
ATGTCCGATCCGAGTCTGCAATAGGCCCGATAGCGGACATGTGTAGCCCGGCTCACTAACCTCGACACGACTTAGTTCCAAGCAGGCAGAAGATCGCAGCGCGCGATACCGCTCCGCGTACCCCGAACAAACCGCACAAGGTTTTTCCCCGGCGCCCTTGCGCGCCGTTTCTATTTTGTCATACATTTGGACAAATATAGCGCCCGCGACCTCGATCGCGACGCAACAAAAAGCATTTGGGGAGAGAGGCCATGAAAACCGGGTCGATCAGCCGGCGCGTGTTCTTGAAGTCGTCCAGGGCCGTGGCCGCGGGCCTCGTGCTGTCGCCTTCCATCGTCGGGCAGGCGCAGGCCGCCACCATGAAAATGAAATGTTCGTCGTCGCTGCCGAACGATCCCAAATACGCCAACGGCCGCGTCTATTACGACAATCTGGTCAAGCACCTGAAGGGCAACGGCCTCGGCGAGCAGATCGAGGTGACGTTTTTCCCGGACAACCAGCTCGGCCAGGAAATCGACGTCATCAATTCCGTGAAACTCGGCGTCATCGACCTGATGGTGTCGGGTTCGTCGATCTCGGCCAATCTGGTGCCTTTGGTCGGCACGTTCGACCTCGGTTATCTCTTCTCCAGTTTTCCGCAGCAGACCAAGGCGTTCGATGCGGGCGCGGCGAAGCCGATCGAGGACGCGCTGCTCAAGGGCGCCAATCTCCGCATCATCTCCTGGGCCTATAATTTCGGCTCGCGCAGCGTGCTGGCCAAGAAGGCGGTGAAAGGCCCGGAAGATCTCGCCGGGCTCAAGATCAGAACCTTGCCGAACCCGGTCATCACGGAATGTTTGCGCCTGATGGGCGCGGCCGCGACGCCGCTGGCGTTCGGCGAGATTTACACAGCTCTGCAGGCCGGCGTGCTCGACGGGCTCGAGCATGATCCGCCGACCATCCTCGCCAGCAAGTTTTACGAGACCGCCAAGCACTACGCGCTGACGCAGCATAATTTCTCGCCGCTCGCGACCTATTTCAGCGAAACAACCTTCACCCGGATGGACCCGAAGCTGCGCGAGGGATTCCTCGACGCGGCGAAAAAGGCCGCCGCCGATACCCGCAGCCACGGTCTTGAGATGGAAAAGGAAGCGCTGAAGAATCTCGCCGACAAGGGTGTCGCCATCGTCGAATGCGACAAGGAAGCGTTCCGCAAGCGCGTGTTGCCGCAGACCGACAATTTCATCAAGGCCCGCCCCGAGGCCAAGCCCGTGGTGGACGCGATCCGCGCGACGCAGGCCTGAGGTACCGCTCATGTCAGTCGCCGTGCACGCACCGGGCGGCGGGTTGCGGATGTCAGCTTCGTTGCTTGCCGTCAGCGACGTCACGGCGGCGGTGCTGCTGGCCGCCGATCTGCTGGTCGTCGTGGTCTCCGTGCTGTTGCGATTCCTGTTCAATGCGCCGGTCGAATGGGCCGACGACGTCGCGCGCGGCCTGATGGTCGGATCGAGCTTCTTCGGCGCGGCGAGCGCGCTGGCGCGCAGCGAAAACCTCGGCGTGGCCTTCTTCATCGACATGCTGCCTGCCGGCACGCGGCGCGTGGTCGATGCCATGGGCGCGCTGCTGGTGACGATCATCTCCGGCTATGTCGCCTTCAACGCCATCAAGATGGGCCGGCTCACCACAGGGCAGACGTCCGGCTCCGGGCTGCCGCTGGAATGGACCTTCTATCCGATGGGCCTCGGCGCGCTGTTCATGACGGTGTTCGCGCTGGAGCTGTTTTGCGCGCGGCCCATGCGGGACATGATCTCGGGCGTGGTGGCGACCGCCGTCATCGTCGGCCTCTATCTGGCGTGGGATTTTCTGGCGCCGGCATCCGTGCCGTCGTCGGGCACGCTGATGTTCGTCGGCTTCTTCATCACGCTGTTCGGCGGCTTGCCGATCGGCTTCGCGCTGGCGCTGGCGGCCCTCATTTTCATCTGGGTCGAGGGGACGCTGCCCGGGGTGATCTTCGCCCAGCAGATGGCGCGCGGCATCGACAATTTCGTGCTGCTGGCGATCCCGTTCTTCATCCTCGTCGGCTATCTGATGGAAGCCAACGGCATGTCGGTCCGGCTGATCGAATTGCTGCAGCGGGCGGTCGGACGGATGCGCGGCGGGCTGAACGTCGTGATGGTGATGTCGATGGTGTTGTTCTCCGGCATCTCCGGCTCCAAGATGGCGGATGTCGCGGCGGTCGGTTCAGTGCTGATCCCGGCCGCGCGTCGCTCCCGGCAAAATCCCGGCGGTGCGGTGGCGCTGTTGGCGGCGTCCGCCGTGATGGCGGAAACCATTCCGCCCTGCATCAACCTGATCATTCTCGGCTTCGTCGCCAATCTGTCGATCGGCGGCCTGTTCGTTGCGGGCCTGCTGCCGGCCGCCCTGATGGCAACGGCGCTGATCATCCTGTCGATCATTCTCGGCAAGAAGCCGCCGCCGGCCGCAGAGGCCGAGCCGCAGGTTCCGGTCTCCGGCCTGTGGAGCGGCGCGATCGCCTCGTTCGGGCTGATCTTCATGATCTTCTTCGGCTTCAAGAGCGGCTTTGCCACCGCGACCGAAATTTCCGCCTTTGCGGTCGTCTATGCCCTCGTGGTCGGCGCCGTCGTGTTCCGGGAGCTCAGCTTCAAGTCGGCCGCGCACAGCTTCGTGCAATCGGCGACGCGCGCGGGACTGGTGCTGTTCATCGTCGCCGCCGCGCAATCGCTGGCGTTCGTCCTGACGCTGCAGCAGGTGCCGCATGCAGTCGGCGACCTCATGCTGTCGCTGTCGGGATCGCAGGGCGTCTGGCTGTTCATGCTGCTGTCGATCGTGGTGCTGATCGTGATGGGCTCGGTGCTGGAGGGCGCCGCCGCGCTGATCATCTTCGGGCCGCTGCTGCTGCCGGTCGCGGTCAAGCTCGGCATCGACCCCCTGCATTTCGGCGTGGTGCTGGTCATTTCGATGGGCGTCGGCCTGTTCGCGCCGCCGCTTGGCCTTGGGCTCTACGGCGCCTGCCTGATCGGCAATGTGCCGATCGAACAGACCATCAAGCCGATCATGGGTTATCTCGGCCTGCTGGTGATATGCCTCCTGGTGATCGCCTTCGTGCCGTCGATCTCGACCGCGCTGCCGCGCGCCTTCGGGTACTGACGTGAAAGTGCTGCTCACCCACACGCCGCAGGCAAGGGCGCAATATTACGGCGAGCGCAGCCTCAGCGGCTTGCAGGCGATCGCTGACGTGCAATTGCACCAGGGCGACACCGCGCTGGATGCGTTCGGGCTGATCAATGCCGCGCGCGATGTCGAGATCATCGTCGCCGACCGGCTCACCGCAGGACCGAGCGAGATCTTTCCGCGGCTGCCGAAACTGCGCGCCTTCGTGCGCTGCGCGGTCGATATCCGCAACATCGACGTCGCTTCGGCGTCAGCGGCGGGCGTGCTGGTTACGCAGGCCGGACCCGGCTTCGTCCAGTCGGTGGCGGAACTCGCGGTGGGCTTCATGGTCGATCTGTCGCGCGGCGTCTCGCGCGCCAGCGCCGACTACCATGCCGGACGGAAACCTGACGTGATCATGGGCCGGCAACTCGCCGGCAGCCGTATCGGCATCATCGGCTATGGCAGCATCGGCCGCACTCTTGCCGGGATCGCCAAGGTGCTGGGCATGGAAGTTCTGGTCGCCGATCCCTTTGCGACCGTGAGCGAGCCGGATATCCAGCATGTGCCGCTCGACGATCTGCTCGGCCGTTCCGACTTCGTGGTCTGTCTCGCGGTTGCCAATGATGCGACGGAAAACCTGATCGGGCAGGCGGCGCTGGCGCGGATGCAGCCGCACGCGTTCTTGATCAATCTGTCGCGCGGCAATCTCGTCGACGAGGCGGCATTATCGGCAGCGCTCCGTGACAACCGCATCGCGGGCGCGGCGATGGATGTCGGCCGCGCGCTGGACCAGATGCCGACGCCGGAACTGGCAAAGCTGCCGAACGTGATCGCGACGCCGCATATCGGCGGATTGACGCCGCCGGCGATCGAATACCAGTCGCTGGAAACGGTGCGGCAGGTCGCGAAGATCATCGCTGGCGAGGCGCCCATCGGCGCCGTTAATGCCGATCGATGGACACGCCGTCCATGATGATGCTCTGCACCATGCCGCATTCATGGCTGACCGGACGCCTCGGCACTTGAACAGTTGCAAAAGCACTTGACCCCGTCATTCCGGGATGGTCCGAAGGACCAGACCCGGAAGTTCGAGATTCCGGGTTCGATGCTTCGCATCGCCCCGGAATGACGAGATAGGCTGATGCGGCTTCCCTTCTTCTACGGCTGGCTGATCGTCGCGGTGACCTTCGTCACCATGGCGATCGGTGTCAATGCGCGAACCGCGTTCTCGCTGTTCTATCCGCCCATCATCTCCGAGTTCGGCTGGGAACGCGGTGTCACCGCCGGCGCGTTTTCGTTCGGCTTCGTGGTCTCCGGCGTCGTCAGCCCGCTGATCGGCCGCCTGATGGACCGTTACGGTCCGCGCGCGGTGATGGAGCTCGGCGTCGCGATGATGGGCGCCGGCCTGCTGCTGGCGCCGCTGACGACGCAGCCATGGCATCTCTATCTCACCATCGGCGTGCTGGTCGGCGCCGGCAGTGTCTGTCTTGGCTATTCCGGCCAATCGCTGTTCGTGCCGAACTGGTTCATCCGCCGCCGCGGGCTCGCGGTGGGGCTGGCCTTCGCCGGCGTCGGCATCGGTTCGGTGACGCTGCTGCCCTGGGTGCAGCACATGATCGAGCAGACGAGCTGGCGCACCGCCTGCACCGCGATGGGCATTGTCGTGCTGGTCGTGCTGGCGCCGATCAATCTCTTGCTGCGAAAACGCCCCGAGGATATCGGCCTGCTGCCGGACGGCGATGCCGCGCCGACCGCGACGTCGCCAAAGCCGGTATCCAACATCGTCGATCCGGTCTGGGCCGCCACCGACTGGACCCTGCGCCGGGCGCTTGGCACCGCGCGGTTCTGGTGGATCTGCCTCGGTTATTTCGGCGGCCTGTACATCTGGTACGCGGTGCAGGTGCACCAGACCAAGTTCCTGCTCGATATCGGCTTTTCCGCCAATGTCGCAGTCTGGGCGCTCGGCGTCGTCAGCCTGCTCGGCATTCCCGGCCAGATCTGGCTCGGACATCTCTCCGACCGCATCGGGCGCGAATGGATCTGGGCGATCAGTTGCGCCGGCTTCGCGATCTGCTTTGCAGCGCTGATCGGGTTGAAATTCGCGCCGGTATTGCCGCTGGTCTATCTGATGATCGTGACCCAGGGCGTGCTCGGCTACGGCCTGACCTCGGTGATGGGCGCGATGGTGCTCGAAATATTCCAGGGCAGGCAGTATGGCAGCATCTTCGGCACCATCATGCTGACGGCCCTGGCCGGCGGCGCCGCCGGCCCGTGGGCGACCGGATTTCTGTACGATATTTACGGCAGCTACACGCTGGCGTTTGCGATCGGCATCGCCGTCAGCGCGCTGTCGGCGCTCGCGATCTGGCAGGCGTCACCGCGCAAGATCCGCGCAGTCGCCGGGCAATTGCACAAGGTGCCGCGCGGCTAGACGGGCTGGTGACGCGTTTTCTGCCACAGACAGGTCATCGCAATCTGCGCAAGCCAGATTGCGATGCGAACCGGTGCCCACGTCGCTGGAAAACGCTATGCAGATCCGACATCGAGCGCGCGCCTGAGATCGCCGATGGCACGCACGAAGCTGTCGGCCGGCGTGGTGTCCGGATCGATCAGACGATGCAGGCGGAAGCCGTCCTCCATCGCGAGAACGATAGCGCCCCACCACGCCGGATCGAGCACCGGATCCTTGCCGGTGTTTTTCGCCGTGGTCTCGATCACGTCGGCAATCAGCTTGCGCCCGGCGCGCAGGCGCTTGGCGAGTTCAGGCCGGCGCTTTTGCGCGCGCGCGACAAACAGGATCATCTCCATATGAAGTAGGGGAGAGCGGCCGAGCGGATCCTGCCGGCTGCGATCCATGGTCTTCAGCGCCTCGATGAAATCAGCGAGGTTCTTGTGCTTCGCGAGAAGATCGAGGTTACGCTGCGTGGTTTGCGCAAGGTGATCCTCGAGCATGGCGATAATCAACTCGTCCTTGCTCTTGAAGTTCGAATAGAACGCGCCGCGGGTGAAGCCGGCTGCGGCAGCCAGCGATTCGATGCTGGCGCCGCCGATGCCCTGTTCCTCGAACACGCGCGCCGCCGCCTCGAACAGCTTGTCGCGGGTGTCGTCACGGGTCGGTCTGGTGCGGACTCTTGACATCTCGCGGTTTTAGGTCAGAATGCAACTCAATACAACAGTGTATCGAGTTGCAGATGTTTTCTGCCGCCGAAACGCTGAAAAATGACGTCAAGACAATGCGGTGTGGAAATCAAGCGAGGTCACGATGAACGAGCATGTTCAGACTGCGACGAGCGAGCCGCTTTTCAATCCATTGTCACCCGAATTCATCCGCGATCCCTATCCGCATTACGCGCGGATGCGCGCGACCGATCCGGTGCACCTGACGCCGCTCGGCCTCTATGTCGTCAGCCGGCATGCCGAGGCCAGCCTCGTGATCCGCGACAAGCGCTTCGGCAAGGAGCATGCCGAGCGGACGGTGCGGCGCTACGGCCCCAAGATCATGGACGAGCCGGCCTTTCGCAGCCTCGGCCAGATGATGCTGCAGCAGGATCCGCCCAACCACACCCGTCTGCGCGGGCTGGTGGTGAAGGCATTTACCGCGCGGCGGGTCGAGGACATGCGCCCGCGCATCCAGCAGATCGTCGATGAGACGCTCGACCGGATCATCCCGCAGGGCAAGATGGATCTGATCGAGGATTTCGCGTTCCGCCTGCCGGTGACCGTGATCTGCGACATGCTCGGCATCCCCGAGGAGCATCGCGAGGCGTTCTACACGCGCGCGCGTGTTGGTGGCCGCATTCTCGACCCGGTGCCGCTGTCGCCGGAGGAGATCAAGCAGGCCAATGAAGGCACCATCATCTCCGAGATGTACTTCAAGCAATTGTTCGAGTTGCGGAGAAAGAACCCCGGCGACGACCTGACCACGCAGCTGGTGCAGGCCGAGGAGGACGGTCACAAGCTCTCCAACGAGGAACTGACGGCCAACATCATCCTGCTGTTCGGCGCCGGCCATGAGACGACCGTCAATCTGATCGGCAACGGCTTGCTGGCGCTGCATCGCAATCCGGAGCAATTGGCGCTGCTGAAGGCCAAGCCCGAACTGATGACCAACGCGATCGAGGAATTCCTACGCTACGATTCCTCGGTGCAGCTCACCGGCCGCGTGGCGCTGGAAGACATCGACGACCTCGGGGGAAAGAAAATCCCCAAGGGCGAGTCCGTGCTGTGCCTGCTGGGTTCGGCCAACCACGACCCGGCCGTCTACCCTGATCATCCCGAGCGTCTCGACATCACCCGGCCGAACGTCAAGCCGCTGTCCTTTGGCGGGGGCATTCACTTCTGCCTCGGAGCCCAGCTGGCGCGAATCGAGGCCGAGATCGCGCTCGCGACCCTGCTGCGCCGGATTCCCGACCTGCGGCTGGATGACGCGGTGAACCCGGAATGGCGGCCAACCTTCGTGCTGCGCGGGCTGAAGCGGCTGCCGGCCAGCTGGTAACCATATCCCGCGTCATCGACCCCACCTTACCGGCTCTGAATAAATCGAAACCGGAAGGGGGCCGGCGTTGATGCCGCTGTGACTTCGCCACACTTCACTCTATATATTGGGCTGCTCCGGCCCTGAGTTCGCGTGGCGCGGTTGGTGCCGGGGCGGCTTCATGGGGAGACACCGTGCAGACGACGCTGCTCGGCCTGGCTATCGCCTTCATCATTGCGCTCGTGGCCGCACTCGTCGGGCCGTATTTCATCGACTGGAATCAATTCCGGCCGCAATTCGAGGCCGAGGCGAGCCGAATCATCGGTGCGCCGGTGCGGGTTGGCGGCAAGCTCGACGCCCGGCTGCTGCCGGCGCCGTCATTGCAGCTGCGCTCGGTGGGGGTCGGCGGCGCCAACGATCTCGGCAAGGTGCGCGCCGACAAGCTCGACGTCGAATTCAGCCTGGGCTCGCTGATGCGCGGCGAAGTGCGCGCCACCGAGCTCACCATCAACGGCCTGTCGCTCGATCTCGGGCTCGATCCGAAGGGCCGGATCGACTGGCCGGCGACCACGGGTACGGTCAATCTGGGCGCGCTGGCGATCGATCGCCTCAATCTCACCGGCCGGATCGCCCTGCATGACGCCGCCAGCCGCTCGACGCTCGAGCTGAACGACATCGCGTTTTCCGGCGACGTGCGGTCGCTGGCCGGCTCGATCCGCGGCGACGGCAATTTCATGCTGTCAGGCACGCGCTATCCATTTCGAATTTCGTCCGGCCAGAGCGCCGACGGCAACGGCACCCGCGTCCATCTGAATATCGATCCCGGTCCGAGGACGCTGTCGGCCGATCTCGACGGCGTATTGTCGTTCGACGCGCGGGCGCCGCGTTTCGAAGGCACCATGATGTTGGCAAGCCCGCCGCGCGCAAAGTCCGGCGATGTCGAGAACGCACCGCCATCCTGGCGCGTCACGTCCCGGGTCAGGGGCGACTATTCGTCCGCCCGGCTCGAAGCGCTCGAAATGATGTATGGTACGGATGAGCGCGCATTGAAATTATCCGGCGCCGGCGATTTGCGCTTTGGCGCGTCGCCGCTGTTGCGCGCTGCGCTCTCGGCCCGCAATCTCGATGCCGACAAGTTTTCCGCCGGGGACAGCAAGGACAATAGCGAGGCGGTCCGCGTGCTGCCGGCGGTGCGCGCGCTGATGTCGGGCCTTCCGCAGGTCCCGATCCCGGCGCAGATCGAACTTGCCTCCGAGCAGGTCATGCTGGGCGGCCGTCCGTTGCAGGACATCTCGGCCGAACTGCATGGCGATACGAAATCCTGGAGCGTGCGCAAACTGGAGTTTCGCGCACCCGGCAGCACCCGGGTCTCGCTGAGCGAGGCGGCCGCAAAGGCCACATCGCCCGATCAGTTCAAGGCCGCGCTCAATATCGAATCATCCGATCCCGACGCGTTGATGAACTGGCTCCAGGGCCGCGGCGATGCCGGCGCGCGCAGCCAGAAGCCGCTGCGGCTGCGCGGCGACGTCACGATCGGCTCTGAAGGATATGCCATCGATGCGATGAAGGCCGAGATCGACGGCGGCGCCGTCGAGGGCCGTGTCGCGGTCTCGCATCGGGACGCGAGCAGGGGCTCGAAAATATCCGCGCAGTTGAAAGCCGAGCGCCTCGATCTCGATGCCGCCACCGCGCTGGTGCGGTCGCTGGCGGGGCCGCAGGCCGAATGGCCGGATGAAGGCCAGCTCACGCTCGACATCGGCCGCGCCGTTTCGTCCGGTCAGGAGTTGCGGCCGCTGGTGGCCAGGCTCGGCTATGGCCCGAAGGTGTTCGTGCTCGACCAGTTGAATATCGGTCAGCCCGAAAATGTATCGCTGGAGGGGGTGGGCCGTTTCGATCGTACCGCATCGATCGGCAAGCTGGAGCTGCATTCGACGGCTGCCTCGTGGACCCAGATCACCGCGCTGGTGGCGCCGTTGGCGCCGTCGCTGGCGGCGCGGCTCAACGCGATGGGCGCGAGCCCGGGCCCGGCACGCGTCAACCTCGCGTTCGAGCTCACCAAGGGCGCTGCACCGGCCGGCAACGCGCGCGCCGTGATCGATGTCGACGCCCCGCAGCTCAAGGGTAGCACCACGATCACCGCGAAGCCGGCACTGGCGGCGATTCAGGCACTCGATCTCCAGGCGCTGGGGCGCAGCGAACTCGGCATCGAGTCGAAACTGTCGTCGGGGCAGGGCCGCTCCCTGCTGGCGCTGCTCGGGCTCGAACGCACGATTGCCGCCGGCGACGGCCCGGCGCAATTCGAAGGCACCGCGACCGGAGCCTGGGGTGCATCGCTGCGGCTCAAGGCGAAGATCTCCGGAAATGGTCTGGACGCCGACGCCGACGGCACCGCGGAGCCGTGGGCGCAGGAGCCTAAGGCGGGTTTCTCGCTCAAAGTTCGCAGCGCCGATTTTGGTCCGCTGCTCGATCTCAAGCCGACCGACACGCTGGCGCGGAATATCGGACTGTCGTCGCGGGTGTCGCTCGCAGGCAGCAGACTTGCCTTCGACGATCTCGACAGCAGCATTGCCGGCTCGCGGCTGCGCGGGCATGTCGCGGTCACGCTTGGTGATGAAAAAAATATCGAGGGCGAAATCGGCCTCGACCAGCTCGCGCTGGCGCCGGCCTTTGCGCTGGCGATGGGCGCGGCCGGACATGATGCCGCCGAGCCGCTGACCGCGGGACTGGTCAAGGGGTGGCGCGGCAAGATCGCGTTCCAGGCGCTGCGCGGCATGCTGCCGGGCGGCAGCGAACTGCAGCCGGTGAGCGGTGTCGTCAAGAGCGACGGCCAGTCGCTGACGTTCGATGCCATCAAGGGCAGGATCGGCGGCGGCGAGGCGTCCGCCACGATCGATGCCCGGCCAGGCGCCAATGGAATTGGGTTGAACGCGAGCATCCAGCTCAGTGGCGTCGACGGTCCGGCGCTGCGCTATCGCAATCTTGCGATGCCCGCGGGCCGCGCATCGCTGCAGATGAGTTTGGCAAGCCAGGGCCGCAGCGCCTCGGCGCTGACAGGTGCGCTGTCCGGCAGCGGAACCGTGACGCTGGAATCCGCGAAGATCGCAGGACTTGATCCGCGCGCCTTCGAGGTGGCGGTGCGCGCCAGCGATGGCGGTCAGGCCAAGGACGATGCGAAGCTGAAGCAGATCGTCGAACCCGCGCTGCTGGCGGGCGCGCTGGCGGTCGGCTCGGCGCAAATCCCGTTCAACATCCGGGATGGCCGGCTGCGCGTCGGCGCCACCACGCTCGACGCCAATGGTGTGCGCGCGACCGTTTCCGGCGGGTATGACATTCCGGCCGATCAGGCCGATATCCGCGCGGCGCTTGCACTGACGATGGTCGGACCGGCGACCGGCCGCCCTGAAATTCAGCTATTTGCGGTCGGCACATCAGACGCGCTCAATCGCAGCGTCGACGTCACGGCGCTGTCGTCGTGGCTCGCGGTGCGGACGATCGATCACGAAACAAGGCGGCTGGACGCGATCGAGCGTGGCGAACCGCCGCCGCCGATGCCGGCGCCGATCGCGCTGCCGCCGGAGGCGGTGGCGCAGCCGTCGACGCCGGAGGTGATTCCGTCGGGCGAGCCCTTGACGCAAGTGCCGATACCCGGCCGCGACCCGCGCCGGGCGCCGCCGAAGCCAAAGGCCGTCGCACCGCGTCCGGCGCCACCCGTGGCGACGACGCCTGCGCCTATTCCGTCCGCGCCATTGGCGAGCCAGCAGCAGGTTGCGCCGCTGCCGCCGCCGGTCGAGGTCAGACCCCCGCCGGGTCCTGCGCCCGTTCCTGCACCTGTAGCAAAGCCCAGGCCGAGGCCGCCGCTGTCCCTGACGCCGCAAGTCGCCAACCCGCCGCCGCGGCCGGCGCTGCAGAATAATTAGAGCGCGATCTCGCGCTGGATCCCGATCGCGTGCAGAAACGCCTGGTCGTGACTGATCACGACCAGCGCGCCGTCGAAATCGCGCAACGCACCTTCCAGTTCCTCGATCGAAGCGAGATCGAGATGGTTGGTCGGCTCATCGAGCAGCAACAGCAACGGCGGTTGCGGCCGCGCGAACACGCAGGCCATGCCGGCGCGCAGGCGTTCGCCGCCGGACAGCGTGCCGGCGATTTGCAGCGCCGCGCGGTTGCGGAAGGCAAAGCGGGCGAGGGCGGCGTGCGCTTCATTTCCGGCGAGCTCCGGATTGAGGCGGCGCAGATTATCGAGGATGGAGGCGGCCGGATCGAGCAGACCGACATGCTGGTCGAGCACCGCGACACGGTCGGTGTGGCGGTGGATGTCGCCGCTCACGGCGTTCAGCTCGCCCGTCATCAGGCGGAACAGCGTGGTCTTGCCGGAGCCGTTGGCGCCGCGGATGGCGATCCGCTCGGGCCCGCGCACCTCGAAGGACAGCGGGCCGAACAGACGGCGGTCTGCAAACCACATCGTGACATCCCTGAAGGCGATCAGTTGGCGGCCGCCAGGCAAACCGGTCCTTGGCAGGTCGATGGCAAGCGGCGTCAGGATTTCCACCTTGGCGCGGGCCTCTTCAAGCGCGTCGGTGCGGTCGCCAAGCAGGCGATCGGCGAGATGGCCTTCGCGGGCGCTGCTCGCTTCCGCGATCTGCTTTTGGGCACCCAGCATGATCCTGGCCTGGCTGCCCGAGCGCGCGTAGGCGCGGCCGACGCTGTCGCGGCGCGCCTTTTTCTCGCGCGCTTTCTGAATCGCGCGTTCGGTATCGCGCAACGCATCCGAGGCGCGTTCGAGTTCGGCGCCCGCGCGGGCACGGGCGGCATCGCGCGCCGCGGCGAAGGCGGACCACGGGCCGCCGAACACGGTAATGCCGACAGGCGTCAGTTCGACGATGCGGTCGACGCGCTCCAGCAGCGCGCGGTCGTGGCTGGCGACAAGCGCGCCGCCGGGCCAGCGTTCGAGCAGTTGCGCCACGGCTTCCCGCCCGTCGGCGTCGAGATTATTGGTGGGCTCATCGAGCAGCAGCAGATCCGGCGCCTCGATCAACAGGCGCGCCAGCGCAACACGCGTTCGTTCACCGCCGCTCAGCGAGCGGATCGTGCGATCGAGCGGCATTTCAGGCAAGCCGGTTTCGACCAGCGCGGCGTGCAACCGCACGTCCAGTGTCCAGTCGGCTTCCGCGGCGTCGGCGAGCGAGCCGTCGCCGTTTTCGAGACGGCGCAGGCGGGCGAGTTCACCGGCCACACCGAGCGCTTGCGCGACCGTTAGCCGGTCATCCGCCAGTTGCGCGAGCAGGCCGACCCTGCCGATGCGCTGCACGAATCCGCTGGGCGGTTCGATCTCGCCTGCGATCAGGCGCAGCAGCGTGGATTTGCCGGAGCCGTTGCGGCCGACCAGCCCGGTCCGCTCGCGACCGAGCGCAAGCGTCAGTCCGTCGAACAGTTGATGTCCGTCAGGCGTGTTGAGGGAAATCGAATCCAGAATGAGAAAGGCGGGCATGGAGAGCTTCCGAAATGGACGGGGATCGCGGCGCGGTCAGCTTGGCGATATCCATTTCTCTCTCCATTGATCTCAGGACCTCGAAACAACCGGCATGCTTTTGCAAAAGCCGGCTCTCGATGGCCGCGTAGATAAGCGCTGTCGCGCTCGTCGTCTAGACCTGCGGCCGCGTGTCGGGTGCCGCGGCCGGCGGCAGGGCGCGGGTGCGGAAATAATCCAGCACGAACAGCCGTATCGCCGAGGACAAATTGCCCTGCTGGCGGTTGCTGTCGATCTCGCCGACCAGCTCGGACAGCGTCATGTTACGCAGGCTCGAGATTTCCTTCATGCCGTTCCAGAACGCCTCTTCGAGGCTGACACTGGTCTTGTGGCCGGCGACCACGATCGAACGCTTGACGACCGGCGACTTCATGATGCGTCTCCGCCGTCGATGCGATGTTGATCCAGCAAATTCCCGGCGCGATCCCTGGCTTGCTCGTCGAGCGCACGTTCGGACTTGGTGCGACCGAACCGCGCACGGTTGGCGTCGGCAAGCTTGGCCGATTGTTCGCGCTCGCTGCGCTTCTTGAATCGTTTCAGGTTGACCACGTCCCCCATGTTCGCCCCCGTCATCCGGCGAATTGAAGTTGTGACGATTTGTCAGATAGGCAAGCGTGGTGACGCTGCGCGCAAGCAAACTCGATGGTCATCAGAATCCCCGTGTAGCATTCACTGATAGCATCAAAAAATAAGCTTCGCTCTGCGAAAAACGAATAATTGCTGCTCCTACCATGCGTCGGCGCGTTGGCGATAGGCGAACGCGATCATTCTTTAGGCGTTATGATCTATAATCATATCATGCATCCGTAGTTTCCCGGGTGCTCTGCGACCGTTAGCCCGGGTGTGTCATTTTGTCGGGCTGCACCAGCCGATCAAACTCGTCAGGTGCAACAAAGCCCAGCCGCACAGCCTCTTCTTTCAATGTGGTTCCGCGCGCGTGCGCCGATTTGGCGACCTTGGCGGCGTTGTCGTAACCGATTTTGGGCGCGAGCGCCGTCACCAGCATCAGTGAGCGCTCCATCAAATCGCGGATACGCTTCTCGTCGGCGCGTATTCCCACCACGCAATGCTCGGTGAAAGAGCGGACCACGTCCGACAGCAATTGGATGGAATTCATCATACAATATGCCAGCACCGGCTTGTACACGTTCAATTCAAAGTGACCTTGGCTGCCGGCCACGGTGACGGCGGTCTGGTTGCCGAACACCTGGCAGCAAACCATGGTCATCGCTTCGCATTGTGTCGGATTGACCTTGCCCGGCATGATCGACGAGCCCGGCTCGTTTTCAGGCAGGATCAATTCACCGAGGCCGGATCGCGGGCCCGATCCCAGCAGGCGAATATCATTGGCGATCTTGAACAGGCCGGTCGCCACCGAATTGATCGCGCCATGCACCAGCACATAGGCGTCGTTGGAAGCCAGCGCCTCGAATTTGTTGGCCGCGCTCGTGAACGGCAGCTTTGTAATGCTGGCGACGTGTCTTGCAAACATCCTCGCGAATTTCGGCTTCGAGTTGAGGCCGGTGCCGACGGCGGTGCCGCCCTGCGCCAGCGGGAACAGATCCTTCACCGCCACGCGCAGCCGTGCGATGCCGCTCTCGACCTGCGCGGCGTAGCCGGAGAATTCCTGGCCCAGCGTCAGCGGCGTCGCATCCTGGGTATGGGTGCGGCCGATCTTGACGATTTTCGCGAACGCCTTTTCCTTCTTGCGCAGCTCGCGGTGCAGTTCGCTCAGCGCCGGGATCAGATCGGCAATGATGCCTTGGGCTGCGGCAATATGCATCGCGGTCGGGAATGAATCGTTCGACGACTGGCTCATATTGACGTGATCGTTGGGATGAACCGGCTTCTTGGCGCCGAGTTCGCCGCCGAGCATCTGGTTGGCGCGGTTGCCGATCACCTCGTTGAGATTCATGTTGGTCTGGGTACCGGACCCGGTCTGCCATACCACCAGCGGAAAATGATCGTCGAGCTTGCCTTCGATCACCTCGCGCGCGGCGCGGGTGATGGCGGTGGTGCGGCGCGCGTCGAGCAGGCCGAGGTCGCGGTTGGTCTGCGCGGCGGCAAGCTTGACGATGCCGAGCGCATGGACCAGCGCGATCGGCATCCGGTCATGGCCGATGCGGAAATTCTGCCTGCTGCGTTCGGTCTGCGCGCCCCAATAGCGATCGGCGGCGACGTCGATCGGACCGAAACTGTCGGTCTCGCTGCGGGTGGATTTGGATCGCGAGGATGTTGCTGGTCGGGCCATGAATGAATTCCGTTACGCGTGATGCGGAACGTTCACTCTACCGCGCCCGGGATTTTCCCGCGCGTGGATTATTTCCAGCTATTTTTTGCGGAAACGATCCAGCCGCACCACTTCCGCGCCTTCGCTCGGCTTGGCGGATTCGTCCTTGCTGTCACCGGTGCTCGCATCCTTGCTTTCGGCCATCGCTGCCGGTGCCGGAACGGGCAGGGCGGAGGGCGTGGGAACGGCGGGCAGGTTGGCCGACGGCGCCTCCGTCGCGGCATCGGACGGCTCGAACTGCAATCCGAACTGCACCGAAGGATCGAGGAAGCTCTTGATCGCGGCAAAGGGAACCACCAGCCGCTCGGGGACGCCGCCAAACGACAGTCCGACCTCGAAGCGATCCTCGGTCACCACCAGGTCCCAGAACTGGTGCTGCAGGATGATGGTCATCTCTTCCGGATATTGCGCGAGCAGCCGCGGCGACAGCTTGACGCCATCGGCGGTGGACAGAAATGTAATGAAAAAGTGATGCTCGCCGGGCAGGCCGTGTTCGGCGGCGTCAGTCAGCACGCGGCGCAGCACCCCGCGCAGCGCGTCGCGCGCCAGCACGTCATAACGGATGTGGTCGGTCGCCATGGTGGTCCTGTCGTCTTGAGATGGTGCCGGTTGCCCGACTCGCCCCATGCTACCCCGCCACGGGCCGCAGGTCAGCAGCCGTCATGGAACGAATTTCCGGCAGAAACGCTCCGCCAACGGGCAAATCACAAGAAAAGCGCGCAGGCAAAGCGGCAGCGGAATGAAGTGGAGGCTTCTGTTGCCAGGTGCCTCCGGACCCCGCCTAGCGGAGCTTAACCCACTAGGACTTTAGACTTGGTTTTTCAAACTGCGTTACGCAGCCTGAGCAACCGGAGCATAGTTGTCGTTTGCAACTATTGCATAGCCCGATAACGGCGGAACCATACCGAGAAAAAACACGCCCTTTACGCCCTCGTCGATCCTGTTTCGCCCCCGCCGAAACCCACGCTTTTGGGGTGGGCTTGGGTGGAGGCGCCGGGTACTGCCCCCGGGTCCGAATGGTTTATTGCGACGGCAATTTATTTCCATAGCCGGCGAACCGGCACGCTCAATATAAGGTGTAAATGACCGGAAAAAAAGTGGTGCAAGGGGCGTGAAGGGGACGGGAACACGTCGAATTGGGTTGGCCTCGGCGAGGCCGCCGTTCTAGATTTTGATCCATGGTTTTGGAATCTCCGCCGGCCGCCATCCCGGGGCCGGATATCCCCACCGCAACTCCACCCATCCAGCCCGGCCTGCTCGAGCTGTTCGTGGCGTTCGCCAAAATGTCGCTGGCCGGGTTCGGCGGGGTGCTGGTCTGGGCGCGGCGCGGCATTGTCGACCAGCACCGCTGGATGACGGCGGACGAATTCAACGAAACCTTCGCGCTGTGCCATTTTCTGCCAGGGCCGAACATCGTCAATCTGTCCGTGGTGTTCGGCTCGCGCTTTCGCGGCATCGCCGGCGGCATCGCGGCCTTTGCCGGGCTGGTCGGCCCGCCCATGGTGATCGCCACCATCCTGGCGGCGCTGTATGCGCGTTATGGCGAGATCGACGCGCTGCGGCGGATCCTGACCGGGGTGTCCTGCGCGGCGGTCGGGCTGCTGATTGCGGTCGTCTTCAAGATGATGATGCCGCTGATCAAGAAGCGCGACGCGGTCGGGCTCGTCATCCTGCTCGCGGTGTTCGTTGCGATCGGCCTGCTGCGGCTTCCGCTGCAGGCGGTCCTGCTGGTGGCGATCCCGCTCAGCCTCGGCATCACCTATTTCATGCGCCAGCGGGTGAACGGATGAATTCGCAGGCGAATCCGATCTCGACGCTCGTTTGGACTTTCGGTTTGATGTCGCTGTTTGCGGTTGGTGGCGCGAATTCGGCCATCCCCGAAATGCATCGGATCGCGGTCGACGTCCACCACTGGATGGATGAGAAGCAGTTCGCCGATATTTTTGCGATTTCGCAGCTCTCGCCCGGGCCGAACGTGCTGATCGTGACCCTGATCGGCTATTCCGTCGCAGGCGTGGCCGGCGCGCTGGCCGCGACTCTGGCGATGTGCGGTCCGACCGCCGTCCTTGCCTATTATGTGAGCCATCTGCTGCAGCGGTCGCGCCATTCGCGCTGGCCCGCGATCATTCAGGCGGCGCTTGTTCCCCTTTCGATCGGCCTGATGGGCGCCAGTGGCCTCATTCTGGCGCTGACATCAGACCAAAGTTGGATCGCGGGACTGATTACAGCCGCGGTAGCGGTGTTGGCCTTCGCAACGCGGCTCAATCCGGTCTGGATGTTGCTGGCCGGAGGGGCATTGGGTTTCGCTGGCGTTATCTGATGAAAATCGCTAGGCAAGACTTCGGGACCAGTAACAAACGCCGTCCAATCAGAAACGCCATTCAATCAGAGCGGGCGAGAAGCCCGGTCGGGGGGAGATTTATCGATGAGTGATACGCCGAGCCACGCGCCGGTCAAATCTGTCAGGTCCAGCCGGATTCGCGGTCCGCAGGACTTCGTTGGCGGGCTCGCGCTGGTCGCGATCGCGCTGTTCGCCCTGTGGGCGTCGAGCGATTTGCAGGGCATGCGCGGATTTTCATTCGGTGCCGGAACCGCGCCACGCATGTTCGCCTTTCTGTTGCTGTTCCTGGGCGCAGCCGTTTCTCTCATCGGTCTTCTGACCGACGGCCCAGGCTTGTCGACCTTTCACTGGCGCGGACCGTTTTTCGTCTCCGTCGCGATCCTGGCTTTTGCGGTGGCTATCCGTCCCCTCGGCCTCGTGATTACGGCATTCGCCTGCTTCCTGATCGCGGCGTTGGGCACGCCGGAGACGCGATGGAAGGAGACCATGATCGTCGGCGCGTGCCTGACGCTCGGCTGCAGTCTCCTGTTCCCTTATGCGCTCGGGCTGCCGTTGCAGATGTTCCCGCGTTTCATGATTCAGTGAGGGCGTAATGGCTGATCTCTTTTCCAATCTCGCCCTTGGTTTCGGCGTCGCGCTGACCCCGATCAACCTTCTGCTGTGCCTGGTCGGCGCACTGGTCGGCACGCTGGTTGGCGTGCTGCCGGGCATCGGCACCATCGCCACGGTCGCGATGTTGCTGCCGATCACATTCGGCCTGCCGCCGGTCGGCGCGCTGATCATGCTCGCCGGCATCTATTATGGCGCGCAATACGGCGGCTCCACCACCTCGATCCTGGTCAACATTCCAGGTGAGGCGGGCTCGGTGGTCACCGCGCTCGACGGTTTCCAGATGGCGAAACAGGGCAGGGCCGGTCCGGCGCTGGCGATTGCCGCGATCGGATCGTTCTTCGCCGGTTGCGTCGCGACCGTCCTGATCGCCGTGCTGGGCGCGCCGCTCACCAAGCTCGCGCTGGCGTTCGGCCCGGCCGAATATTTCTCGCTGATGGTGCTCGGCCTGATCTTCGCGGTCGTGCTTGCGAAGGGATCGGTGCTGAAGGCGATCGCGATGATCGTGTTCGGGCTGCTGCTCTCGATGGTCGGCTCCGACATCGAAACCGGCGCATCGCGCATGGCTTTCAACATTCCGGAACTCGCCGACGGCCTCGGCTTCGCCACCGTGGCGATGGGCCTGTTCGGCTTTGCCGAGATCATCCGCAATCTCGACGCCGGCAGCGAAAGCGATCGTGAACTGGTGCAGCAAAAGGTCACCGGCCTGATGCCGACGGCAAAGGATCTCAGAGACTCGGCGCCGGCGATCATGCGTGGCACCGTGCTCGGTTCGATCCTCGGCATTTTGCCGGGCGGCGGCGCGGTCATCGCCTCGTTCGCGGCCTATACGCTCGAGAAGAAGATATCCAAGCATCCGGAACGGTTCGGTCGTGGCGCGATCCAGGGCGTTGCGGCGCCCGAAAGCGCCAACAACGCGGCGGCCCAGACCTCGTTCATCCCGCTTCTGACGCTCGGCATTCCGCCGAACGCGGTGATGGCGCTGATGGTCGGCGCGATGACGATTCACGGCATCGTTCCGGGCCCGCAGGTGATGCAGAAGCAGCCGGAACTGGTCTGGGGCATGATCGCCTCGATGTGGGTCGGCAATCTGATGCTGCTCGTCATCAATCTGCCGCTGGTCGGCATCTGGGTGCGGCTGCTACGGGTGCCGTATCGCCTGATGTTCCCATGCATCGTGATCTTCTGCGCGATCGGCATCTATTCGGTGAACAACGCACCGGTCGACGTCGTCCTCGCGGGTGCGTTCGGGTTGGTCGGCTACTGGCTGATCAAGCACGATTTCGAACCGGCGCCGCTGCTGCTCGGAATGGTGCTCGGCCCGCTGATGGAAGAGAACCTGCGCCGGGCGCTCCTGATCTCGCGTGGCGATTGGTCGGTGTTCCTGACCCGTCCGTTGTCGGCGGTGTTGATGGCGATCGCCGCGTTCCTGCTGGTGCTGGCGATACTCCCGTCGCTGCGCAAGAAGCGCGACGAGGTGTTCGTGGAGTCCGAGAACTGACCTGACCCTGCGTCGGCGTGCCGCAGCACGTCGGCCGGAAGTCGAATCGACTTCAGGCACGGGTTCGTTAAATGGAAATGCCGGCCGGTTAGGCCGGCATTTTCTTTGGAGCTAGGGGAACTAGATGAATCTGTATGGTCGTTCGCTGGCAGGCGGTTGCCTGGCCATCCTTGCCGGGCTGGGCGCTTTGGCCGTCCCCGCCCAGGCGCAGACCTATCCCACGCGCAGCATCACCATGATCGTGCCGTTTGCGGCGGGTGGGCCTACCGACGTCATCGCGCGCATCGTCACCGGCCATATGGCGCAGACGCTCGGCCAGACCATCGTCATCGAGAACGTGGTCGGCGCCGGCGGCACCACCGCCACGACGCGCGCCTCGCGCGCCCCCAATGATGGATACACGTTGATTACCGGGCACATGGGCACGCATGCGGCTTCGGTGCCGCTCTATCCCAATCTCGCCTATCATCCGGAGAAGAACTTTGAGCCTGTCGGGCTGCTGGCCGGCACGCCGATCCTGATCCTGGGACGCAAGGATTTTCCGCCCAAGGACCTCAAGGAATTCATCGCCTACGTGAAGGCGAACGAATCCAAGGTCAACGCCGCACATGCCGGCGTCGGTTCGGTCTCGAACGTGTCGTGCGAATTGCTCAACTCGGTGCTGGGGATCAAGCCGGTCGGCGTTCCCTTCAACGGCACGGGACCTGCGATGAACGCGCTGGTCGGCGGCCAGGTCGACTACATGTGCGACCAGATCGTCAACGCGGTGCCGCAGATCAACGGCGGCGCCATCAAGGCCTACGCGATCGCAACGCCGGAGCGCAATCCGTCCCTGCCGGATGTTCCGACCACCATCGAGGCCGGTCTGCCGGCCTTCCAGGCCCAGGCCTGGAACGCGATTTTCGCGCCCAAGGGCACGCCGGCGCCGATCGTCGCCACGCTGAACGCGGCGATCTCCAAGGCGCTCGACGACGAGAACGTCAAAAAGCGACTGCTGGAACTCGGCAGCGTCATTCCGGGTCCGAAGGACCGCACGCCGGAAGCGCTGGCTGAACTCGTGAAGAACGAAATCGCGAAGTGGACGCCGGTGCTCAAGCCGGCAGGTTAATCAATCCAATCAAGTAGATACTGGAGGGGCGGAACGCAGGTTCCGCCCCTTGTCGTTTGCGCAATGATCATCATTTTTCCGGGTATAATCGATCACCGGCCGAATCGGCGCTGTCGATTGCCGGCTCCGGCCGCTAAATTCGCCTTCCCGAAAGGTCTGCGAAAACCGACGCCATGAACCAGTATCACGACCTGCTCGAACGGATCCTCGCCGACGGCGCGGAGAAGCACGACCGTACCGGCACCGGCACGCTGTCGATCTTCGGTCACCAGATGCGCTTCAACCTCGGCGCGGGCTTTCCGATGCTGACCACCAAGCGGTTGCCGCTGAAGGCGATCGTGCACGAGTTGCTCTGGTTCCTGGCCGGCGACACCAACATCAAATACCTCAAGGACAATGGCGTTTCGATCTGGGACGAATGGGCCGACGCCAATGGCAATCTCGGTCCGGTCTATGGATCGCAATGGCGGTCATGGCCGGCGCCGGACGGCCGCCGCATCGACCAGATTTCCAACCTGATCGACATGATCAAGCGCAATCCGGATTCGCGTCGCCTGATCGTGAGCGCATGGAATCCGGCCGACGTCGACAAGATGGCGCTGCCGCCCTGTCACTGCCTGTTCCAGTTCTATGTCGCCAACGGCAAATTGTCGTGCCAGCTCTATCAACGCTCCGGCGACGTCTTCCTCGGCGTGCCCTTCAACATCGCCTCCTATGCGTTGCTGACCATGATGGTGGCGCAGGTGACGGGATTGAAGGCCGGTGATTTCGTGCACTCGCTCGGCGACGCGCATCTCTACTCGAACCATCTCGACCAGGCGCGGCTGCAACTGACGCGGCCGACCCGTCCGCCGCCGACCATGAAGATCAATCCTGACGTGAAGGACATCTTCGCGTTCCGCTACGAGGACTTCGTCCTCGAAGGCTACGACCCGCACCCGCACATCAAGGCTGAGGTCGCGGTGTGACCGCGACGGCTGACACACGCCCGCAAATCGTCCTCATCGTCGCGGTTGCCGAGAACGGCGTGATCGGCGCCAATGGCGCGATCCCGTGGCGGCTGAAATCCGACATGCTGCGGTTGAAGGCGCTGACGATGGGAAAGCCGATCGTGATGGGGCGGAAGACCTTCGAGTCGATTCCTCGCCGGCCGCTTCCCGGACGGACCAACATCGTGGTGACGCGCGATGCGGCCTATCGCGCGGATGGCGCCGTGGTCACGACTTCCTTTGCCGATGCCAGGGCGATCGCCACCGGCGATGCGCTGCGGCGTTTCGCCACTGAGATCGCGATCATCGGCGGCGCAGAAATCTACGCGCAGTGGATGGACAGTGCCGATCGCCTTGAAATCACCGAGGTGCATGCCCGGCCCGACGGCGATACGCGTCTGGCCGCAATTGTTGCCTCCGACTGGGAAGAGGTTGCGCGGTTACGGAATCCGGCCGGTCCCGACGATAGCGCCGACTTTTCCTATGTGACATTTCGTCGGCGAAGCCCGCGTCAATTGTCGCATTAACCTCGCTAGCCGATGTTTGCATTGACAATTTTGGCTTCACGCATAGCTGCTTGGAGCCATAAGCTTGCGTTGTAAGGGTTCGAACGGTCCCCTATAAAGCCGGGCGGACAGGCGGGGCTGGGCATCTTGCCAAACAGGCGGACCCGGGTTCGCGAAGGAGATTTTATATGCCGTGGAAGAATCAAGGCGGGGGCCCGTGGGGCTCGGGTCCGAAGGGACCGTGGGGCCAGGGCCCGCAATCGGTTGGGCCGCGCCCGCCCGATCTTGAGGACCTTC
Source organism: Hyphomicrobiales bacterium (assembly GCA_017305715.1). GTDB lineage: Bacteria > Pseudomonadota > Alphaproteobacteria > Rhizobiales > Xanthobacteraceae > Bradyrhizobium. The sequence goes on from JAFKKG010000013.1 coordinate 74,052, forward strand.
TGCGCCGCGGCCAGGACAAGATTCAGCAATTGCTGCCCGGCGGCCATTTCAGCGGCATGGGCATCGCGCTGGTTCTGATCGGCGCGCTGGCGATCTGGGGATTGTCCGGTTTCTTCCGCGTGCAGTCGGAAGAGCTCGGCGTCGTGCTGCGCTTCGGCAAGCATGTTCGCACCGTGCAGCCGGGCCTGAACTATCATCTGCCCTATCCGATCGAGACCGTGCTGCTGCCGAAGGCGCTGCGCGTTTCCACCATCTCGATCGGCATGACGCTGATCAACGATCCGACCGGCCGCGGCCGCACCATGCGGGACGTGCCGGAAGAAAGCCTGATGCTGACCGGCGACGAGAACATCGTCGATGTCGACTTCACGGTGTTGTGGCGGATCAAGCCTGACGGGGTCGGCAACTTCCTCTTCAACATCCAGAATCCCGAAGGCACGGTGAAGGCGGTGGCCGAAAGCGCGATGCGCGAGGTCGTCGGCCGCGCCAACATCCAGCCGATCCTGACCGGCGCGCGTACCACCACGGAAGCGGGCGTGCAGGAGCTGATGCAGAAGACGCTCGACGCCTACGGGGCGGGGGTTCTGATCCAGCAGGTGCAGATGCAGAAGGTCGATCCGCCTGCGCAGGTCATCGATGCGTTCCGCGACGTGCAGGCCGCACGCGCCGACCTCGAGCGCTTGCAGAACGAGGCGCAGACCTATTCCAACCGCGTCATCCCCGACGCCCGTGGCCGCGCCGCGCAGATCCTGCAGGTCGCCGAAGGTTACAAGGAACAGGCGGTCGCCGAGGCCAAGGGCCAGAGCTCGCGCTTCCAGAAAGTCTATGATGAGTACAAGAAGGCGCCCGACGTGACACGGCAACGAATCTATCTGGAGACGATGGAGCGGATTCTCGCCAATGCCGAGAAGCTGGTCTATGACGGCGGCAACGGGGGGCAGAACATCGTGCCGTATCTGCCGCTCAGCGAGTTGACGCCGCGGCGTCCGCCGGCGACCCCGACCCAGCCGCAGCAGGGAGGCAACCGATGAGGTCTCCAGCTGCTGGCGTTGCCTTCCTGATCGCGCTGCTCGTCGTCGTGATCGTCGGCTATAGCTCCATCTTCACCGTGTCGCAGACCGAACAGGTGCTGGTGGTGCGTCTCGGTGAACCCGTGCGTGTCGTCACCGAACCCGGCCTGAACTTCAAGGCGCCGTTCGTCGACACCGTCATCTCGATCGACAAGCGCATCCTCGATCTGGAAAACCCGGCGCAGGAAGTGATCGCTTCGGACCAGAAGCGGCTGGTGGTCGACGCGTTCGCCCGCTACCGCATCAAGAACGCGCTGCGCTTCTACCAGAGCATCGGTTCGATCCAGGCGGCCAACATCCAGCTCACCACGCTGTTGAACGCGGCACTCCGTCGCGTGCTCGGCGAGGTCACCTTCATCACGGTGGTGCGCGACGAGCGCGAGGCCCTGATGCAGCGCATTCGCGAACAGCTCGACAGGGAAGCCGACGGTTACGGCATCCAGGTGGTCGATGTTCGCATCCGCCGCGCCGATCTGCCCGAGCAGAACAGCCAGGCGGTCTACCAGCGCATGCAGACCGAACGGCAGCGTGAAGCCGCCGAGTTCCGCGCCCAGGGCGGACAGAAGGCGCAGGAGATCAGGTCGAAGGCCGATCGTGAGGCAACCGTCATCATCGCGGAAGCCAATTCGACCGCCGAACAGACGCGGGGCGCCGGCGATGCCGAACGTAACCGCCTGTTCGCCGAAGCCTATGGCCGCGACCCCGAATTCTTCGCGTTCTACCGTTCGATGTCGGCTTATGAGACCGGGTTGCGGAGCAACGACACCCGCTTCCTGCTGCGGCCGGATTCGGAGTTCTTCCGCTTCTTCGCCAATTCGGCGGGCCATCCGCCGGCTGCGGCCGCTGCGCCGGCCGCACCGAAGCAGTAGCTTTTCGGTCTCGGACACAATAAAGCAGGCGAAGCGGACACCGCTTCGCCTGCCATAAAAGCAAAATGCCGTGTCCACGGGGAGGTTGCCATCCGATGAGGTCCATAGCGTTCGCCGACTTCCTCATCGGCCTCGGAATCCTGTTCGTGCTGGAAGGCCTGATGTTCGCGGCAAGTCCGGCCTGGATGCGTCGGGCCATGAAGAGCGCCATGGCGACCCCGGACAACATTTTGCGGGCGGTGGGCATCGGATCGGCCGTCCTCGGCCTGATCCTGATCTGGCTGGTGCGCCGCTAGTTCGTCCATTGTCATTGCGGGACGCGGCGCCCCCTGAGGTTCGCATCCTCGATGGACCCCGGAACGACCTAAAAACTCCGCGAATCGCGTACAAATTCAACGAAATCGTGAGCCGTGGAAGGGCGGTTTTTCGCCGAAATGCCCGGTTCGAATGCTTGCGCCTCTGGCCCGTTCGGGCGCACTGTGGCGTCCAAATATACCTTTTGCTGGAGAGAAGCTGACATGACCGGTGCCAGACCCGCCTTGAGCCGTCGCCTGCGCATGATGGGGGCTGCGATCTCGCTCGGCGCCGCCGGTGTCCTTGCTTCAGCACCGGCCCTGGCGCGGGGGCCTGACGGCATCGCCGACATCGCCGAGAAGGTGATCGACGCCGTCGTCAATATTTCGACCTCGCAAACCGTCGATGCCGGCAAGGGCGGCGGCGACCGCCAGGCCACCCCGCAATTGCCGCCGGGCTCGCCATTCGAGGAATTCTTCGACGACTTCTTCAAGAACCGCCGCGGCGGCGGCTCCAAGGGCGGCGAGCGCGGCGAGGCGCAGCCGCGCAAGACCAATTCGCTCGGCTCCGGTTTCATCATCGACACCGCCGGCGTCGTCGTCACCAACAATCACGTCATTGCTGATGCCGACGAGATCAACGTGATCATGAACGACGGCACCAAGATCAAGGCCGAACTGGTCGGCGTCGACAAGAAGACCGATATCGCGGTTCTGAAGTTCAAGCCGGTGAAGCCGCTGATCGCGGTCAAGTTCGGCGATTCCGACAAGCTCCGCCTCGGTGAATGGGTGATTGCGATCGGCAATCCGTTCAGCCTCGGCGGTTCGGTCACGGCCGGCATCGTCTCGGCGCGCAACCGCGACATCAGCCAGGGCCCGTATGACAGCTATATCCAGACCGACGCCTCGATCAACCGCGGCAATTCCGGTGGGCCGCTGTTCAACCTCGAGGGCGAAGTGGTCGGCGTCAACACGCTGATCATCTCGCCCACCGGTGGCTCGATCGGCCTCGGCTTCGCGGTGCCCTCCAAGACCGTTGCCGGCGTGGTCAATCAGCTCCGTGAGTTCGGCGAACTGCGCCGCGGCTGGCTCGGTGTCCGCATTCAGCAGGTCACCGACGAGATCGCCGAGAGCCTGAGCATCAAGCCGGCGCGCGGCGCGCTGGTCGCGGGTGTCGACGACAAGGGTCCGGCCAAGCCGGCCGGGATCGAGCCCGGCGACGTCGTCGTCAAGTTCGACGGCAAGGACGTCAAGGACCCGAAGGATCTGTCGCGCGTGGTCGCCGACACCGCGGTTGGCAAGGAAGTCGAGGTTGTCGTGATCCGCAAGGGCGCGGAGACGATCAAGAAGGTGACGCTCGGCCGGCTCGAGGATAACGAGAAGGTGCAGCAGGCCGCCGCCAAGAAGGACGAGCTCCCTGCCGAGAAACCGGTGACGCAAAAGGTGCTCGGTCTCGATCTGGCTGCGCTGAGCAAGGATCTGCGTGGCAAATACAAGATCAAGGACAGCGTCAAGGGCGTGGTCATCACCGGCGTCGACAATGCCTCCGATGCCGCCGAGAAGCGGCTGTCCGCCGGCGACGTCATCGTCGAAGTGGCGCAGGAGGCGGTGACCAACACGGCCGACGTCAAGAAGCGGGTCGATCAGATCAAGAAGGACGGACGCAAGTCGGTCCTGCTGATGGTCGCCAATGGCGAGGGCGAACTGCGCTTCGTGCCGCTGCTGGTGCAGTAAGGCGCCACATTCGACCCCATGTCATTGCCGGGCTTGACCTCGCAGCCCGGTTGCTTTGCAAGCACTCTTGAGCGTTGACGGATGCCCGGATCAAGTCCGGGCATAATGGATGAAGTAGCCCGGACTCAATCCGTCACGAACTCGTCGCGCCGATAGCCCTGCGCATACAGCAGCGCGGTGAGATCGCCATGGTCGATCCGCGCGGCCGCCGCCGCGGCGACTGCGGGCTTGGCGTGATAGGCAACGCCGAGGCCGGCGGCCTCGATCATGCCGAGATCATTGGCGCCATCGCCGGTGACCAGCGTGTCGATGTCGTCAAGGTCGAAGGATTCCATCAGTTCGACCAGCGTCGCGAGTTTGGTGGCGCGGCCCAGGATCGGCTCGGCGACTTCGCCGGTGAACTTGCCGTCCGACACCTTCAACTGGTTGGCGCGGTTCTCCTGGAATCCGATCATCGCGGCGACCGCGCCCGTGAACAGCGTGAAGCCGCCCGAGATCAGGCAGGTATAGGCGCCATGCGCGCGCATGGTCATGACCAGTTCGCGGCCGCCCGGCGTCGGCGTAATGCGCTTCTTCAGGACTTCATCGACCACGCTGACCGGCATGTCCTTCAACAGCGCGACGCGCTCGCGCAGTGCCGGCTCGAACTCGATCTCGCCGCGCATCGCGCGTTCGGTGATGGCGGCGACATGCGCCTTCAGTCCGGCGAAATCCGCCAGTTCGTCGATGCATTCCTGGCCAATCATGGTGGAATCCATGTCGGCGAGAAAAAGCTTCTTGCGCCTGAACGCGGCAGGCTGCACGACAATGTCGATCGGCAGGTCGCCGCGCGCCTGGCGCAGGCGGGCCTCGACGGCCTTGACGTCTTCGCTGCCGGTGAAGGGAATATCGACCGCGACCTCGTCGAACAGCCATTGGGCCGTGCCGGGCGAGGGCAGAACGGCCAGCGCGCCGTCGACGATGGTGGAGTCGAGCGCGGGGTTGGCGGGATTGCAGATGAGCGTGGCGACGAGGGACATGCAGGCGAATTCGCGTTTCCAGAGCAAGGCCGTGCTTATCGCAGGGCCGACCGCCAGCGGCAAGTCGGCGCTGGCGCTGGAGCTTGCGCAAAAAACCGGCGGCGTCGTCATCAACACCGATTCCATGCAGGTCTATCGTGATCTGCGCATCATCACGGCGCGGCCGACGCAGGCGGAGGAAGCGCTGGTGCCGCATCGGCTCTATGGCCATGTCGATGCCGCCGTGAATTTCTCGGCCGGGACCTGGGTTGCCGATGCCGCCCAAATGTTGGCGGAGGCGCAGGCCGCACAACGCCTGCCGATCTTCGTCGGTGGTTCCGGGCTTTATTTCAAGGCGTTGACGCGCGGCCTGTCGGCGGTGCCGCCGATCCCGGCGGAGGTGCGCGAGAGCGTGCGCGCGCGGCTGGAACGCGACGGCGTCGAGGCGCTGCATGCGGAACTCGCCCGGCGCGATCCGGGTTCGGCGGAACGCCTGAAGCCGCGCGACCGCGCCCGCATCGCGCGCGCGCTGGAAGTGGTCGAGGCGACCGGGCGGGCGCTGACCGAGTGGCACCGCGAAGGCCTGCCGCCGCTGCTGCCGCCGGGCGAGTTCGCGGCCCTGTTCCTCGCGCCCGGACGCGACGAACTTTATGCCCGCATCGACGCGCGGTTCGACGCCATGCTCGCGGCGGGCGCGGTGGAGGAGGTAGAGGCGCTCGCATCGCGAAATCTCGATCCGCTGCTGCCGGCGATGAAGGCCCATGGCGTGCCGGCGCTGATCCGGCACTTGCAGGGCGAAATCACCCGCGAGGAAGCCGCCGGCATCGGCCGCGCCGACACCCGCCACTACGCCAAGCGGCAATTCACCTGGTTCCGGCACCAATTGCCGGAATTCGAGTGGGTAGCGCCCGAAGCGGCGCGGGGGCGGGTGGAGGCGCGCCTGTAGCCCGGATGAGCGCAGCGATATCCTGGGGCGGCGGGGTGCGAAGTCCCGGATGTCGCTCTCGCTCATCCGGGCTACGGGACCGCCGGGTTCGAGAGTCCGCATGGCTGGAAACACCAAATTCGCACTCGCGGAACGGCCGGAACCCCGTTACACTCTCTAAATCGCGTTTTACGCGCCTTTGCCTTGACTTCCAGGGTTCGGGCGCTATAAGGCGCGTAATCTTTGGGAAGTCTTGGTCATCCAATGCGCAACATTATTACCAACCTCCTTATCGTAGTCGTACCCAGGCGCACCGCCAGGGATGGCTGAGGCCATCCAATTTCGGGCGGTGTGCATGGGGCCTCTGGGGCCCTTTTTTATTTCCCAAATCCGAACCGAACAAACCGCGCGAAGCAGCGCATCCGGAGCAAGTCAAGGAACACGTCATGACCGACAAGAGCCACGATCCAAATCAGATGACCGGCGCCGCGATGATCGTGCGCGCGCTCATCGATCATGGCGTCCAGCATCTGTTCGGCTATCCCGGCGGTGCGGTGCTACCCATCTATGACGAGATTTTCCAGCAGAGCGAAGTCGAGCACATCCTGGTGCGGCACGAGCAGGGCGCCGGCCACGCCGCGGAAGGCTATGCGCGTTCGACCGGCAAACCGGGCGTCGTGCTGGTGACCTCCGGCCCCGGCGCCACCAACATGGTGACGCCGCTGACCGATGCGCTGATGGATTCAATCCCGCTGGTGTGCATCACCGGGCAGGTGCCGACGCATCTGATCGGCAATGACGCGTTCCAAGAATGCGATACCGTCGGCATCACGCGTCCCTGCACCAAGCACAATTGGCTGGTGCGCGACGTCAATGATCTCGCCAAGGTGCTGCACGAGGCGTTCTATGTCGCCACCACCGGCCGTCCCGGCCCCGTCGTGGTCGACGTGCCAAAGGACGTGCAGTTCGCGACCGGCACCTATCATCCGCCGCGCAAGTCCGACGTCCACGTGTCCTACACACCGCGGGTCAAGGGCGACGCGGCGCAGATCCGCAAGGCCGTGGCGCTGCTCGCAGGCGCCAAGCGCCCGGTGATCTACAGCGGCGGTGGCGTCATCAATTCGGGCCGCGAGGCCTCGAAGCTGCTGCGCGAACTGGTCGAGGTCACCGGCTTCCCGATCACCTCGACCCTGATGGGCCTCGGCGCCTATCCTGCGACCGGCAAGAACTGGCTCGGCATGCTCGGCATGCACGGCACGTATGAATCCAACATGGCGATGCATGATTGCGACGTCATGCTGTGCGTCGGCGCGCGCTTCGACGACCGTATTACCGGCCGCACCGACGCCTTCTCGCCGGGCTCGAAGAAGATCCACATCGACATCGATCCGTCCTCGATCAACAAGAACATCCACGTCGACGTGCCGATCATCGGCGACTGCGCCAATGTGCTCGGCGACCTGCTGCAGGTGTTCAAGGCGGAGGCAAAGAAGCCGGACATCAAGGCGTGGTGGCAGGAGATCGCGGTTTGGCGTGCGCGCAATTCGCTCGCCTACAAGAAGAGCAATGAGGTGATCCTGCCGCAATACGCCATCGAGCGGCTGTTCGACGCGACGCGCGGGCGCGACACCTACATCACCACCGAAGTCGGCCAGCACCAGATGTGGGCGGCGCAGTTCTTCGGGTTCGAGGAGCCGCATCGCTGGATGACCTCGGGCGGTCTCGGCACCATGGGCTACGGCCTGCCGTCCGCGCTCGGCGTCCAGGTCGCCCATCGCGACAGCCTCGTGATCGACATCGCCGGCGATGCTTCGGTGCAGATGACGATGCAGGAGATGTCGACGGCGGTTCAGTACGAACTGCCGATCAAGATCTTCATCCTGAACAACCAGTATATGGGCATGGTTCGGCAGTGGCAGCAGTTGCTGCACGGCAACCGGCTGTCGCATTCCTACTCGGAGGCGATGCCTGATTTCGTCAAGATGGCGGAAGCCTATGGCGCCGTCGGCTTCCAGGTGTTCAAGCCCGCCGATCTCGACGGCGCCATCCAGGACATGATCAAGGTGAAGCGCCCGGTGCTGTTCGATTGCCGCGTCGCGACGCTGGAAAACTGCTTCCCGATGATTCCGTCCGGCAAGGCGCATAACGAAATGCTGTTGCCGGCGGAAGCCACCGACGAGGCCACCGCGGCGGCATTTGCCGGCGGCAAGGCGCTGGTGTGAGAACCGCGGATGTTTGACCTCGGGCAACTCGAGCGCGCGCATGGGATCGTCGGGGCAGCGATGCCGCCGACGCCGGCGCATGGGTGGCCGCTGCTCAGCGAGCGGCTCGGCGCCGATGTCGTCGTCAAGCACGAGAACCATACCCCGATCGGCGCCTTCAAGGTGCGGGGCGGGCTGATCTATCTCGAACGATTGAAGCGCGAGCGGCCGCAGACCTCCGGAATCATCTCGGCAACGCGCGGCAATCACGGCCAGAGCCTCGCTTTTGCCGCGCGCCGTTTCGGCGTGCCGGCGACGATCTATGTGCCGCACGGCAATTCGGTCGAGAAGAACCGGTCGATGCGCGCGCTCGGCGCCAACCTCGTCGAGCATGGCGAGGATTTTCAGTCCGCGCGCGAGGAATGCGAGCGCCACGCCGGACGTGAGGGCCTTGAGCTGGTGCCGTCGTTCCACCGTGACCTCGTGATGGGGGTTGCGACCTACGCGCTGGAATTGCTGCGCGCCGCGCCGGACCTCGATGTTCTCTATGTGCCGATCGGGCAGGGCTCGGGCATCTGCGGCTGCATCCTGGCGCGCGACCTGCTCGGGCTGAAGACCGAGATCATCGGCGTGCAGTCGACGGAGGCGCCATCCTACGCGCTGTCGTTCGCGGCCGGCGCCGTGGTGATGACCAACAGCAGCAACACGCTGGCCGACGGCATGGCGACGCGCGTTCCCGACGCGGAAGCGCTTGCGATCATCCGCAAGGGCGCCGCGCGCATCGTGCAGGTGACCGATGAGGAAATCGGCCACGCCGTGCGCGCCTACTGGACCGACACCCACAATCTCGCCGAAGGCGCCGGTGCGGCTCCGCTCGCCGCAGCGCTGCAGGAAAAGGCAAAGCTCCGCGGCAGGCGCGTCGGGCTGATCCTGTCCGGCGGCAATATCGATTTTGATCTGTTCCAGCAATGGATCGCCCGCAACGCAAATGTCACCGCCGCCACGGCGCTGGTGTAGCCAGGATTTGAGGACGACAATGAACCAGCCCGCATCCGCCTATTTCCTCGAAGAGCGCCGCGATCCGACCGAGGCGCACACGCTCTCGGTGCTCGTGCAGAACGAGCCTGGCGTGCTCGCGCGCGTGATCGGGCTGTTCTCCGGCCGCGGCTACAACATCGAGAGCCTCACCGTCTCCGAGACCGAGAGCCAGAAACATCTCTCCCGCATCACCATCGTCACCACGGGCACGCCGATGGTGATCGAGCAGATCAAGCACCAGCTCGACCGCATGGTGCCGGTCTATCGCGTCGTCGACATGACGCTGACCGGCCGCTCGATGGAGCGCGAGCTGGCGATGGTCAAGGTGCGCGGTGGCGGCGACAACCGCGTCGAGGCGCTGCGGCTGGCGGACGCGTTCCGGGCCCGCGTGATCGACGCCACTACCGAGAGCTTCGTGTTCGAGATCACGGGCAATACCGGCAAGATCAATCAATTCATCGACCTGATGCGCCCGCTCGGCCTTGTCGAAGTGTCGCGCACCGGCGTTGCCGCGATCGGGCGCGGGCCTGAAGGGATGTGAGCCATGCTGGCGCGTGACTGGTACTACAATCAAAGACGGCAGCTCGGGCTCGATTCCGCGGTCGCCTCGATCTACGACCGGCATGACGACAGCGACATCCGCGCCCGCGCGGCGCTGACCATGCTCGGCGTCCAGCACGGCTGGAAGGTGGCCGATATCGGCTGCGGCAATGGCGTCCTGGCGGTCGAGGCGGCGATGATGGGCGCCGAGGTCGATGCGATCGATATTTCGCCGGCGATGCTGGCGCTCGCCAATATCCAGGCGCGGGACCGCAAGGTCGCGGTCCGCACCCAGCCGGCGGGCATGCTGAGCTTCACCTACCAGCCCAATTCCTATGATCTGATCGTCAGCGAATTCACGCTGCATCATCTGCCGGATTTCTGGAAGGCGGTGGCGCTGGCGCGGATCCATGCGGCGCTGAAGCCCGGCGCGAATTTCTACCTGCGCGATATCGTGTTCGTCAGCATGCCCGACGGCGTCGATCGCGACGTCGAGGGGTGGGCCGATTTCTCGATCAAGAACCACGATTTCGAGCGCGAGAGCGTCGTCACCCATATGCGCGACGAATATTCGACCTTCGGCTGGGTGATCGAGCGCATGCTGACCGACGTCGGCTTCACGCTGGAATCGGTCGATTACCACGCGCCCCTGCACGGCACTTATGTCTTGCGCAAACCGAAGCCAGACCATCAACAGAGCTAGAAAAAATGAAACCGGCCGCTGTCGGCTTCGCCATCATGCTGCTGGTGAAGCGCCCGCAAGCCTCGACAAAAACAGTTCTGCCAGGGATCGCGTGAGGTCACCATGTCGCATTCGCTGATGTTCGCCTTCGTGCTGTTCGCCACCGTCATGTTCTTCACGCCCGGGCCGAACAACATCATGCTGCTGTCCTCGGGGCTCACTTACGGATTCCGCCCGACCATCCCGCATATCGCGGGTATCACGGTCGGCTTTGCCTTCATGGTCGGCGCGGTCGGGCTTGGGCTCGGCACGATCTTCATCGCCTATCCGGTGCTGCAGACCATCCTGAAATATGCCGGCGTCGTCTATCTGATCTATCTGGCCGTCGCGATCGCGATGTCCGGGCCGGTTTCTGCCGACCAGGATAACCGCCGCGGGCCGATGACGTTCTGGGGCGCGGCGATGTTCCAGTGGGTCAACGCCAAGGGCTGGGTCATGGTGATCGGCACCATCACGGCCTATGCGGCGATCTCGCCCTATCCCTGGAACATCGTGATCCAGGTCGGGCTGAGCCTGCTGTTGGGGACGCTTTCCTGCGTTGCCTGGGCCCTGTTCGGCAGCGCGCTGCGGCCGGTCCTGACCTCGCCGAGGGCGGTACGGACCTTCAATATCGTGATGGCGGTACTGCTGCTGGCCTCGCTCTACCCGGTCTTCATGGACGCATGATGCCGCACCGCGCCATGCATAAACGGGTTTCCTTTGACGCGGAAAATGCTCTAGACAACGCCGGAAATTCGCGGGCGACCGGCGCTCCCAACCACCCAAATGCCTGATTAACCGGCCCATTCTGGCCATCGATTAAGGAAACGACTATGCGAGTTTATTACGATCGTGATGCCGACCTGAACCTGATCAAGGGCAAGAAGGTCGCCATCGTCGGCTACGGCAGCCAGGGCCACGCCCATGCGCTGAACCTGAAGGATTCCGGCGTCAAGGAAGTGGCCATTGCGCTGCGCAAGGGCTCGGCCTCGGCCAAGAAGGCGGAAGCCGCCGGCTTCAAGGTGATGGAAGTCGCCGAGGCCGCCAAATGGGCCGACCTCGTCATGATGCTCACCCCCGACGAATTGCAGGGCGACATCTACCGCGAGCATCTGCACGACAACATGAAGAAGGGCGCCGCGCTTGTTTTCGCGCACGGCCTCAACGTGCATTTCAACCTGCTCGATCCGCGCGCCGACCTCGACGTGCTGATGATCGCGCCGAAGGGTCCTGGCCACACCGTGCGTTCGGAATATCAGCGCGGCGGCGGCGTGCCCTGCCTGATCGCGATTCACAAGGATCCGTCGGGCAACGCCCATGACCTCGGCCTGTCCTATGCGTCGGCCATCGGCGGTGGCCGCGCCGGCATCATCGAGACCACGTTCAAGGAAGAGTGCGAGACCGATCTGTTCGGCGAACAGGTGGTGCTCTGCGGCGGCCTGGTCGAATTGATCAAGGGCGGCTACGAGACGCTGGTCGAAGCCGGCTACGCGCCCGAGATGGCCTATTTCGAGTGCCTGCACGAAGTGAAGCTGATCGTCGACCTGATCTATGAAGGCGGCATCGCCAACATGAACTATTCGATCTCCAACACCGCCGAATACGGCGAGTACGTCACCGGTCCGCGCATCGTGACCGCCGAGACCAAGGCCGAGATGAAGCGCGTGCTCGCCGACATTCAGGGCGGCAAGTTCGCCCGCGACTGGATGCTGGAGAACAAGGTCAACCAGACCTCGTTCAAGGCGACCCGCGCCAAGCTCGCCGAGCATCCGATCGAGGAAGTCGGCGCCAAGCTGCGCGACATGATGCCGTGGATCAAGAAGGGCGCGCTGGTCGACAAGACCAAGAACTGATCGTTCTCAAGGCCAAAGTGAAATCGGGGCCGCGCATCGCGCGGCCCTTTTTCGTGGGAGTGATCGTAGGGGTGGGCAAAGCGAAGTGCGCCCACCATTTGATATATACTGGTTTGGTTGGTGGGCACGGCGCAAGAGCGCCTTTGCCCACCCTATAAAGCACCATCAGGCGCGGACGGCAGCCGCCGCAGCCTGCGCGTCGTGTGGCTGCTTCTCGATCCGGTTGTGAAGCTGCCAGAAGCGCACGGTGCGCTGGGCGGTCTCCAGCGACAGCTTCCTGTAATCCCGCTCCGCGACGGTCAGCGTCTGATCGTCGATCTTCAGCCGCACCGGGCGGTTGCGCAGGATGCTCTCGACCGTCGGCCAGTTCAGCCGCGCCGAGCGGCACGGGATCAGGATGAGATCGGCGCGCGGCCCTTCGATCAGCCGCGCCATCATTTCGGCCGGCACGTCGTTGAGCACCGCGAGCGAAACCATGACCTCGTCGAATTTCCCGGCTTCCGCGAAATCATATACCGCCGCGTCGTCCAGCTCCTTCAATTCCAGCATCAGCCTGACGAGTTCCTCGGCGACGCGAAAATCCCGCCCCGATGGCGGACCTTCGCGGACGATATCCTCGATCACCCGCCGGATTTCGTCCTGCAGGGCGGGCGGCGCCAGGGCCAATAGCCGGGCGCGGACCGCATCCTTGGCGCGGCGCAGCAGGTCGCGCAGGAATTTGATCGGAAGGTCGAGACGCAGGCCGAGAATCTCGACCAGTTCGTCGTCGCCTTCGGAGTGCGCGACCATGCCGGAATAACCGGTTTCGGAGAACCGCGCGGTGGCATTCTTCGCGAGCCTGCGAATAACCTTGGTCTGGCCGCGATCCACGATCACGTCGGTGACGGCTTCCGGCAAATTGTCCCGCGCTGAAAGCGCGAGCAGGTGCTCCTGCCCCTTGCTGCTGGCGATCTCGACCAGCGCGTCGGTGCTGATGCGGTTGGAATGGGTCAGCACTTCGCCGGCGACCGAGATGTCGTCGTCCCACGCGAGATACTGGATCACTTCGAACGGGGCGTAGTCGAGCGGCGCCAGCCGCTTGCTGAGTTCGGCCCGTGCCCGCGTCTCGACGCGTGCGATCAACAGGCAGAGCACGTCGTCGAAGACCCTGACCTGGTCTTCGCTGAGACGTTCGCCATCGTTGAGAAAGAGGTCGGTGACCTGCCGCAGGGTTTCAACCCGTCGGGCAGACGATCCCCCTCTGACGGCTTCTTCGAGTTCGGCGATGATCGAATGCGCCGGCTGTTGCACCATTGTGGGCAGCCTTTTTGTTGTTGTCATTTCGGAATGCACAATGGCCAATGCGGTCTTTCGCGAGCGTTAAGGCGGAATCCCGTAAAAATGCGGGACGGCCGCCTTGAAAGCAGGCAATCGGCATTGCTGCATTTTTCGCAATGGATCCGGCGTCAGAGCGTGGCGCGCATTGTCATGATCGCATTGCCGATTGCTTTACCAATCATGCGGCGCAGCAAAGCGCCATTTGTACGATTAATGGCGCCAAATCACCGCTATTCCCCCGATGAACGTCGCTTTCGGTATTCCGCTCCGGCTGTTATCCTCGCCAAATCGTTTCGGAAAAAACTCGAAGAGGAAACTGTCCAACAAGAAGCCGTCAAGCCTGGCCCGCACCGGAGGAGGAAACTCATGAAGCGCTGCGCTAAGGATTTCTTCACGACGAATTCTGTTAAGGCAATCGTTAAACCCCTCGCCCTCTCTGGATTGATCCTCGCCGCGGTGACCGCGTCTGCTGTCGCGCAAAAGAAATACGACAAGGGCGTCACGGATACCGAAATCAAGATCGGCAACATCATGCCGTATAGCGGGCCGGCGTCGGCCTATGGCATCATCGGCAAGACGATGAGCGCCTATATGCGGATGATCAATGACATTGGCGGCGTCAACGGCCGCAAGATCAACTTCATTTCCTACGACGACGCCTACAGCCCGCCGAAGACCGTGGAGCAGGCCCGCAAGCTGGTCGAGAGCGACGAGGTGTTCCTGATCTTCGCGCCGCTCGGCACCGCCTCGAATGCCGCGATCCAGAAATACATGAACACCATGAAGGTGCCGCAACTGTTCGTCGCCACCGGCGCCTCGCGCTGGGGCGATCCCGAGCACTTTCCCTGGACCATCGGCTGGCAGCCGAACTACCGGGCCGAGGCCCGCATCTATGCGACCTACATTCTGGAGCATCACCCCGGCGCCAGGATCGGCGTGCTCTACCAGAACGACGATTTCGGCAAGGACTATGTGCTCGGGCTGAAGGACGTGCTGCGGGACAAATACGCCAAGATGGTCGTCAGCGAGATCTCCTACGAGATCGCGATGCCGACGGTGGATTCGCAGGTGGTGGCGATCAAGTCGGCCAACCCCGACATTTTCATCAATATCGGCACGCCGAAATTCGCCGCCCAGGCGATCAAGAAGGTCGCCGAGCTCAACTGGCACCCGATCCATATCATGACCAACGTCTCGGCCTCGGTCGGCGCCGTCCTGAAGCCCGCCGGCCTCGAGAATTCGAAGGGTATCCTCAGCGCCGGTTACCAGATGGACGTCACCGATCCGCAATGGGATTCGCACCCCGGCATGCAGAAATACCGCGCCTTCATGGCGAAGTATTATCCGGAGGCCGACCGTTCGGAGAGCGGTCCGCTCACCGCCTACAACACGTCGACCGCGCTGGTCGAAGTGCTGAAGCGCTGCGGCGACAATCTCACGCGGGAGAGCGTCATGAAGGTGGTCGCGAATATGGATTTCGAGATCGACACCTACATCCCGGGAATCCGCATCAAGACCTCGCCGACGGATTTTTATCCGATCGAGCAGGTGCAGATGATGAAATTCAGCGGAGAGAAATGGGAGCTGTTCGGCCCCATCATCGACGGGCACGCGGAGTAGGGGTGTATCGAAGGTGGGATGAGGCTAGCCTCATCTCGCCGGCCTTCAACGCTGGGCGCGCTGCACGGCGCGGGGTCTGGCCGCCCGGGGTGACGACAGCGCCGCTGGCCTTGCCTCGCAATTCGGACCGTTCTTGAGGCGCGCCTTGAGCTCGTTGCCGGCACAGACGAGACGGCCGCGCAGCTCCTGCGCCTGGGCGATGTGGCGGTCGAGCTCGGTCAGTTTCCGCGCGATCTGTCCGATCAGATAGTCGAGACGCAGGCCATGTTCCTTGGTTTGCGCCAGCGCGCCCTTGATCTCGTCGAGCGTGAAGCCGAGCGACGCCTGCAGGATCATGGCCAGCGCCTCGGCCGAACCCTCGTCATATTCGCGGTAGCCGGCCTTGGTCCGGCGCACCGGCCGCACCAGGCCTTCGTCCTCGAGAAAGCGGATTTTCGACGGCGCCACGCCGAACCGCCGCGCCAGTTCACCGATCTGCATCGTTCCCCCTCCAAAAAATCTCTCTCGAGCAGGCCTTGACCTTCAAGTTAGGTTGAAGGTGTAAGGTGGCCTCATCCGTCATCGAATTCAAGGTCCATCCATGAACATTGCCATCCCCACGGCGTCGCTGTTCGCGCCGCTGACTTTGCCGAATGGCGCCGTGATCTCCAACCGGATCGCGAAAGCGGCGATGGAGGAAAACATGGCGGATAGCAACCAGCTGCCCGGCGAAGCCCTGCGGCGGCTCTATGCGAGCTGGGCCGACGGCGGCGTCGGACTGATCCTGTCGGGCAATGTGATGATCGATCCGGCCGCATTGACCGGTCCCGGCGGCGTGGTGCTGGACGAGCGCCAGCCGATCGAACCTTTCAGGGCCTGGGCGCGCGCGGCGATAAAGGACGGCGGTCAGGCGTGGTTGCAGATCAACCATCCCGGCCGGCAGGTGTTTGCCGCGATGGGACAGCAAGCGGTGGCGCCGTCCGCCATCGGCGTCGATCTCGGCGCCTACTCGCATCTGTTTCCGGTGCCGCGCGCGCTGGATGAGGCCGGCATTGCCGCCATTGTGGCGCGCTTTGCCACGACCGCCAGGCTGGCCGAGGCCGCCGGCTTTTCCGGGGTGCAGATTCATGCCGCCCACGGTTATTTGATCAGCCAGTTTCTTTCACCGCTGACCAACCGGCGCACCGATGCGTGGGGCGGCGAGTTGCAAAACCGCGCGCGAATCCTGCTCGACGTGGTCAAGGCGGTGCGGGCCGTGGTCTCGCCCGGTTTCGCGGTCGCGGTGAAGCTGAACTCCGCCGATTTCCAGAAGGGCGGTTTTGCGGCGTCGGACGCCGTGCAGGTGGTGCGCTGGCTCAATGAACTGCCGGTCGATCTGGTGGAATTGTCCGGTGGCTCCTACGAAAGCCCGGCCATGCAGGGTTCGCCGCAGGTGGGCAGCGGCAGCACCGCGGCGCGCGAGGCTTACTTCCTCGACTTTGCCCGCGACCTCAGCGCGGTCGCGCGCATGCCGGTCATGGTCACCGGCGGTATCCGCCGCCGCGCCGTCGCCGAACAGGCGCTGTTGCCGAGCGAGGGCAGGCCGGGCGTCGCGATGGTTGGCATCGCCAGCGCCTTTGCCTTCGAGCCCGATCTGCCCGTTCGATGGAAGCGCAATGAAGCCCTGGAGATCGTCATCCCCAGCGTCGGCTGGCGCAACAAGGCCTATGCCAGCCTGGCGAAGATGGCGCTGGTGAAGCTGCAACTGCGCCGCCTCGGCAAGGGCCAGCAGCCGAAACCAAACGCCAGTCCACTTCTCGCCTTAATCCGCCAGCAGATCATCACCAGGCGGCGCACCCGGCTTTACCGGGCCTGGGTGGCGCGGCCGAGAGGAATTCACGGATGAGATCTGTCGTGATCACCGGCGCGTCCACCGGCATCGGCTGGGCGACCGCCAAACTGCTGCTCGATCGCGGATTTCGCGTGTTCGGCAGCGTCCGCACGCACGCTGACGCCGACCGCCTCAGGGGTGAGTTCGGTGCGAACTTCACGCCGCTGCTGTTCGACGTCACCGATGAGCCGGCCGTGCTGGCAGCGGCGCGCGACGTACGGGACGCACTGAACGGTGAGACGCTCGCCGGCCTCGTCAACAATGCCGGCATCGCCGTGGCGGGACCGGTGCTTGAACTCGGCGCCGACCAGTTCCGCCGCCAGATGGAAGTCAATGTGATCGGGCCGATCATTGCGACGCAGGCGTTCGGGCCGCTGCTCGGCGCCGATCCGCAGCTCAAGGGACCGAAAGGGCGGATCGTGATGATCTCCTCGGTTTCCGGCAAGAACGGCGTGCCGATGACGTCGGCCTATGCCGCCTCGAAGCATGCAATCGAGGGGCTGTCGGAAAGCCTGCGCCGCGAACTGATGCTGTTCGGGATCGACGTCATCATCGTCGCGCCCGGTGCGGTGAAGACCCCGATCTGGAGCAAGGCCGAGGAGGTCGATGTCTCCGGCTACCGGAACTCGCCGTTTTTCCCGGCGCTGCAAAAAATGCGCGCCTACATGCTGCAGCTCGGCTCGACCGGATTGCCTGCGGAGAAAATCGCCGAGAAGGTTTTCGCAGGCCTGACCCTGGCAAGTCCCAAGGTCCGCTATTCGATCGTGCCCGACCCGGTGCAGGTGCTGGAGGCGTCGCTGCTGCCCAGGCGCACGCTCGACAGGATCATCGCCAAGCGCCTCGGTTTGACGCCGCAGGCATGACGGCGACGCGGTGACGGAAACAATCGGCAAGAGCAATGCGGAGTTGACCGAACTCGTCAATGCGGCGCTACGTGGTCAACCGGGATGCGAGACGGCCCGCATCACCGGTGTTCGCTTGATGCCGGAGGTTCGCAACGGCCGCAACTGGGAAATCCCGAACGTCGTAATCGGCGACAGCCTGATCAGCGACGTCGATCGTGCCGTGATTACAGTGCAGCACCGGTTGGGCCGCAAGTTTCATTTGATCTGATATCACCGACTATCCGGTTTCGATCGTTCGCGGGGTCCGCGCCGATGCCATGCTGATCACCCGCAAGGCGAAGACGGCGACCAGCGGGATCAGGAATAGGGCGTAGAGCGGCATGTCGGGAATCCGCTTGCCGAACGAGACCATGAACTGAAACAGCAGATAATAGCCGCCGGTCAGATGCAGCCGGCGCCAGGCGCTGGCGCCGAGCGCCTTGGCCGTGCGGTCGAACAACGTCACCGTCATCGCAATAATAAAGGCATAGCCGATGCCGCCGAACACATAGGAGGCGATCGAGGTCGCAGCCGCATAGCCTGCGGGGTCGATGCCGGCGAAGGCGGCGATGGCGATGGCGTGGATGCCGTGCGAGGCGGCGAAGGTCACGCCGACATAACGGCGGTTGCGGCGCAGCCAGCGTGTGAAGGCATTGGGCCAAATCCGTGCCAATGCCGCCGCGCCGAAGGCGAGACAGAACAGCAGCAGCGAGGTGCGCGCCGTGAAGCGGATCACCATGCGGACGCCATCGACCTCGAACTGCCGCATGCCGGCAATCCAGATCGACAGCGCGACCAGCGCAAGTGCCAGCACGGCGAACAGCCGCCAGCCTTCGAACCAGTCGTGACGGCTTTCCGACATCGCGCGCTCCCTCGCAAATGAATGTAATCACCAGTTACATCTGCGCATCGCGCACCGTCAATCCGTGTAATCGGTGCTTACATTCACAAGAGGGTGATGCTAGGAGGGGGGATGCCCGCTGCTTCCAAACCACCTGCCGCCAAAGCCGGACCGGCAAAACCGCGCCGCCGCAATGCGCGCGCGCCGGCGGCAAGGCCCTATCACCATGGCGACCTCCGCCGGGTACTGATCGACGCCGCGCTGCAACTGGTCGGCGAGGGCGGTCCTGAGGCCGTCAGCGTCCGTGAAGCCGCCCGCCGCGCCGGGGTGTCGCCGGGGGCGCCGTTCCGGCATTTTCCGAGCCGCGATGCCCTGATGAATGCCGTGGCCGAGGAAGCGCAGCGGCGTTTCCGGGCCGAGATCGAGGCGGCGCTATCGGCGGCGCCGGCTGGCGATCCGCTGGGCCGGTTTCGCTGCCTCGGGCTGGCTTACCTGCGCTGGGCGATGAAGAACCCGACCCATTTCGAAATCATTTCGAGCCGCCGCTTTTTCGATCACGACCGCGCGTCCGGTGTCTCGCAGGACAATGCCGAACTGATCGACCTTACCGAGCGCATGCTGGCGGAGGCGTTCGCGCAGGGACAGTTGCGCGTCGGCGACCTGAAACGGGTGCAGATTGCCGGCCGGGCGCTGATCTATGGCTTCGCCCGGATGAATATCGACGGCCATTTTCCGCGCTGGGGCGTCACGGGAGCGGATGCCGGGCGCACCGCGGAGGATGTCCTCGATCTCTTCATCGAAGGCATCGCCAAAGTTCCCGGCAAATCCGCTTGATGAGATGATGCGCGCGGCCGCCCGCCCGGAACGGGCACCGGCGAGGCGCGTTGACAAAGGCGGCACGCCGTTCCGCCACCGTTCGCGGCCGCACAACAGTATCCTGAACCGGGAGGACGCCCGTGGTCAGAGAACGTCCCGCGCAAACCCCGCCACCCCCGAAAGAGCCGTATCCCGCGGACAAGGCGCGCGGCGCGGAGGTGATCCTCAATACGCCGCTCAGAAAGTGGGTCTTCTTTGGCGGCCTTGTCGGCGCCATCGTGCTGGTGTTCGCGTTGAGCGTCATTCGGCTGGGCAGCAGTTGACGGCCTGCGCTTGGATGCCGCCGCGTTCAAAAAACAGGCACGCGCGCGGCGGCCCACGCCGGATTCACTAAAGCTTTGCGGCGCCACGGCAAATTCATTGCCTGTTCATGACACTTACACTACGTTTTCGTGACACGATCCAGGTTCCGGCTGCGTCGTGGGCCTCCTGGCCGTCGCCAGCCAAGGCATTTGCATTGCGCCGGGTCGTGTTGCGTCCTGCCCATGGCGTCCGCGCCGAATCCAGGTCCATCCGCCATCACCGTTGCCGTCCGCGGCGTCGCGGCAATCGGCGTTTGGCGGTTGCTGGCGGTTGCGATGCCGCATCTGGCGGCGTTCGCCATCTTGCTCCGGACCGAAACCGATTTCGGCGGGCGCATCAGTTTCCTGCTGTCCTGGGGGATCCTCAACTGCGCCTTCATCGCGCTGCTGCGCCGGCCCGCGCTGTCAGGGGCGCTGTCGCTGACGCTGGTCGTGGTGCTGGTGCTGCTGTCCAAGTTCAAGCACGACGTCGTGCAGATGACGGCGAACTTCGTCGACCTGATGGTGATCGATCGCGACAGTGCGGCGTTCCTGTTCACGATCTTCCCGAACCTGCGCTGGTCGGTGATCCTGACCGGCCTCGTCACCATTCCGCTGATGTATGCGCTGTGGTGGCTCGATCCGTTCCGGATCCGCCGGTTGCCGGCGCTGGCGGGCATGCTGGCCTGTCTTGCGGCACTCGTCGGATATTCCTTTGCGCGGCCCGATGACGCCTGGCGCAGCTATTCTCCCGACGGGTATCTGTCCAAATTTTCCCGCTCCGGCGTTACCGCGGTTTCGGATTTCGTCAATTACGGCTTCATGGAATCCGACGCGGTTGTCGCTGGCCGCCTCAAGGTGCCGCTGGTCGATTCATGCGCTCCGGCCGGGCGGCGGCCGCACATCATCATGGTCCATGACGAATCGAGCTTCGATATCCGCCAGGCCCAGGGCATGAAGGTCCCGGCGGGTTATGGCCGCCATTTCGATTCGTTCGACGGCGTGGCGCGCAAATTCGTGGCCGAAAGCAGCGGCGGGGCAAGCTGGTTCACCGAATACAATGTGCTGGCCGGGCTCTCGTCGCGCTCGTTCGGCCGCTTTTCCTATTTCGTGACGCGCATCGCGGCCGGCCGCGTCGAGCGCGGGCTGCCGCTGGCGCTGCGCCGCTGCGGCTACAGCACGACCTCGCTCTATCCGGCCAACGGGGCCTTCATGAGCGCGCGTGGCTTTCACACCAGCACCGGCATCCAGAATTTCTACGATGCGCGCGATCTCGGCGCCAAGGGCATCGAGCCCGACAGCTTCTTCTACGACAAGGCCGTGAACCTGTTGTCGCAGAACGCCACGGCCAGCCCGCAATTCATCTACGTCTATCTCGCCGCCAATCACTTTCCGTGGGAGACGCCGTTTCGCCCCGATTTGACGCCGTCCTGGTCGAAGCCCGGCAACGCGCCGGTGGTCGATGAATATGTGCGCCGGCAAACCATGAGCGCCAACGACTATTCGGCGTTCGTCGCCAGGTTGAAGAAGAAGTTTCCGGCGCAGCCGTTCCTGATCGTGCGCTATGGCGACCATCAGCCGGAATTCTCGTCGCATGTCCTCGATCCCGGTATCGATGATACCGCAGCCGGCAAGAAGTTCGAGACTTACGATCCACGCTATTTCACGACCTATTATGCGATCGACGCCGTCAACTTCGAACCGGTGAAGAGCCCCGTGGTGATGGAAACCGTCGATGCGGCCTATCTGCCGCTGGTGATCCAGGAGGCCGCCGGCATCCCGCTCGATCCGACGTTCGAGGAGCAGAAGAACATCATGTTGCGCTGCAAGGGGGTGTTCTACGCCTGCAAGGGTGGCGCGGAAGCCCGACGATTCAACCGGCTTCTGATCGACGCCGGCTTTGTGAAAAACCTCTAGGCGCAGGGGAGGTCCGCATTCCAGCCTCCGGCAAGCCTGCGACAAGCTCCGGCGTGGCACCGCGCGGGGTTCTTTTCTATGCCGGCGCCGGCATGGTCGCCGCGTTGCATGTCGCGGCCCTGGCGGTCCTGTTCGCCACCGAATATGGGGCTTTTGCGATCACGCTGTCGCTGCTGGCGTGGGTGTTCGCGAATTGCCTTTTGCTGGCTATGCTGCGGCGGCCGGGCATCGCCGCGGCGCTGGCACTGGCGCTGACGGTGATGCTGATCGTGCTGTCGCGCTTCAAGTTCGATATTCTGCAACTGTCCCTGACGTTCCTCGATTTCCTGATCATCGACCGCGACACGTTTTCATTCCTGCTCTCGGTATTTCCCCGGCTGCGGAACCAACTGATCGTGGCTGGCATCGTTGCGGTGCCGTTGTTGTGGGCGATCTGGCGCGCCGATCCGTTCCGCGCCCGTCGCGGCCTTGCATTGGCAGCCGTCGGCGTCACCACCGTCGCGATGTCGGCGATGTCGGTGGCGGTGCCCGAACAACCCTGGGAGCCGTTCCAGGGCGTCAATCATGTTTCCAATCTGGCGCGCTCGGGCGTGGTGGCGGTGTCGCGGCTGGCATCGACCGGATGGATCGAGGCCGATCCGCCCGCGGCAGGCTCGCTTGGCCTCGCCCGGGGCGCCAACGCTGCGGTCCTGACGGCGCTGCCGCCTGTCGAAACATGCGACGCCACGGTCAGGCGGCCGCATATCATCATGCTGCTCGACGAATCGAGCTTCGACATAACGGCCGCACCCGGCATCAAGGTGCCGCCCGGTTATTCCGACTTCTTCAAGTCGACGGACGGCAGGCAACGCACCATGATCGCGGAGGCGACCGGCGGTCCGACCTGGTACACCGAATTCAACGTCCTGACCGGCATGTCGGTACGATCGTTCGGCGATCTCAAATTTTACGTCACCCGGATCACCGCCGATCGCATCGGGCGGGGCCTGCCGCAAGCGCTGCAACGCTGCGGCTACAAGACCGTCTCGCTGTATCCGACCTATGGCGACTTCCTCAGCGCTAGGGCGTTCCAGAAGGGCGTCGGCATCGACAGGTTCATCGACATGGCCGAGATGGGCGTCGATGAGGACATGCAGCCCGACAAGTTCTACTTCGATCAGGCGCTGAAAGTGTTTGCGGACGAACAGCCCTCGCAGTCGCCGGTCTTCATGTTCGTGTATCTGACCGCCAATCATTTTCCCTGGACCAGCGCCTACCGGCCCGACCTGACGCCGGACTGGACGCCGCCGGGCAATACCGCCGAGATCGACGAATATATTCGCCGCCAGACCATGACCGCAAAGGACTATCGCGATTTCACCGCGCGGCTGGCGGAGGACTATCCCGACCAGTCGTTTCTGGTGCTGCGGTTCGGCGATCATCAGCCGGCGATCTCGCAGAAACTGCTCGAGCCCGGCATCGACCGCAAAGAGCTGGCGCAACGCGTGATGACCGCGGATCCGCGCTACTTCTCGACCTATTATGCGCTGGATGGAATCAACTTCCAGCCATCGGACCTGTCATCGGCCCTGGAAACCCTCGATGCCGCCTACATCCCGCTCGTTATCCAGGACGCCGCGGGAATCCCGCTCGATCCGTCGTTCCGGGAGCAGAAGAGCATCATGCTCCGCTGCAAGGGCGTGTTCTACGCGTGCAAGGAAGGCGCGGAGGTCAGGCATTTCAACCGGCTCCTGATCGATGCCGGACTGATCAAGGGGTTGTAGCGGCGTGGCGGCGCAGTAACTGCGTAGGGTG
Organism: Hyphomicrobiales bacterium; assembly: GCA_017305715.1. GTDB lineage: Bacteria > Pseudomonadota > Alphaproteobacteria > Rhizobiales > Xanthobacteraceae > Bradyrhizobium. The sequence continues at coordinate 97,673 of JAFKKG010000013.1, forward strand.
GGCAAAGGCGCACTTGCGCCGTGCCCACCATTTCCAGCAGTGGCGACGATGGTGGGCACGCTTCGCTTTGCCCACCCTACGTTGAAGTGTTTCTCAACTCTTCTTCACCGCTCCAAGAATACGATCCGCTTCCACGCGCCAGTCGGCGCTGCGGGCAAACGTCTCGGTGCCTTTGGTCCCGAACAGGCCTTCGTCGGCAAGGTCGGCGACAAAGGCCTGGCGTGCGGCGGTGCCCTCCGCCGACCATGGCGTGAGGCCGGCCTCGCGTACGGTCTCGGCGACTTCACGAACCTCCTCGCTGCGGCGATGGCCGTGCTCGATCACACGCTGGAAGAAATAGGCGCCCTGTTTCTCCCAGTCGATGCCGGGAAAGGTTTCCTGGAGCGACGCCAGCACCGCATCCTCGACGCCATAGGCGCGCGCGGTGGTAAAACTCTCGATCACCATGGCCTCAAGGCCCTTGATCATCACGCTGCGGCACATCTTGACCGCCGACGCGACGCCGAGTTCCTGGCTTGCCACCTTGGCGTCGAAGCCGAGTTCGACCAGCAGGGGCGCGAGCGCCTCGGCGCCGCTGCCGCCCAGCAGCAAGGGCACCTTGATACGTTTCGGCGGGATCGACGTCATGACGGCGCCTTCGACATAGCGGCCGCCCTTGCCGTCGATCAGCACGGCCGCACGCTGCTTGGCGCCCGGCGATGCCGAATTGAAATCAAGGAACCATGCGCCCTGTTTGACGGCGGGCGTGCAGGCTTGCGCGACCGGGACGGCCTGGCTCGCCGTGACGGCGGACACGATCAAATCGGCTCTCGCGGCGAGGTCGGCATGGGACGCCGTCAGCGCGACACCATGGCTGGCGGCATGATCGCGCAGGGCAGAGCCGGCCTGGTCGCTGCGCAGCTTGATGTCGTAGGCCGCGACCTTGACGTCTTGCTTGCGCAGGTCCTCGGCGAGGATGCGGCCGACTTCGCCATAGCCGACGAGGCCGACATGCCAATGCCTGGGATCGGTCGAGGTGATGCTCATTTGAACTATTCTCCAGACAAGGGTCTCAATGCGCCGGCAAAGAAGCCGATCGCGCGCGGGATCACATCGCGCGTTGCCGACGCATTGGCATCGTCATCCTGCCGCTTCGGATTCGGGTCGTCGAAACCATGGGTCGCATCGGGATAAAGCTCGAACTGGATGTCGCTGCCGATCGCCTGGCTCCTGGCGACCAGCTCGGCGCAGCGACGCGGCGAGACTTCCTCGTCGCCCGAGCCATGAAACACGCGCACGGGGGCGTAGGTCTTGATGCCGTCGGGGAATTGATCTTTCAGGCCACAGGCCGGGTAGAACGCCAGTCCCGCCCGGAAGCCGGTGGCGGGCGTCGGCGCCGTGATTCCGGGCGCGGTCGCCGACATGGCGGCCAGCGTGGCGCTGGCGCCGTTGGACCAGCCCTGCAATGCGATCCGATCGGCGACCACGTCGCTGCGGGTCCGTAAGTAAGCGAGCGCGCCATAGGCGTCGAGCGGACGCACCGTGACCTCGTTCAGTTCATCGGGCCGGGAATCGTAGCTGAAGCGGGGGAAGCCGCGCGGGTAGCCGCGCGGGCCGAAGTCGTCGACCATGATGGCGAGATAGCCCTGCTGGGCCCAGATGTGGCCCCATTGCTGATGACGCTTCGAAAGCGTTGACGCGTCGTATTCGCCCTTGGCAGCCGAGGAGTAGGCGCCCGCGCGGCCGTGCATCATCACCACCGCCGGCGTACGCGCGGGATGCGGTACTTCCGGCAAAAAGACATAGCCGACCAGCGTGGTCCGCCCATCGGCGCTGATGAAGGTGACGCGTTCGGGCAGGGAGGTCACGGTGGCATCTGCGGATGGGATCGCCAGCGCCGGTATCGCAGCGGCAATTGCAGCGAGCAAGATGACATAGGGTGAGTTCACGGGCGGACTCCGAATGCGTTCGATATCTTAGCCCAGATCGCCTACTTCGTCCCGATCTTCTCCCACAGCCACCTTGCCACCGCATCGGGCGACGAATTCGCGTCGTTACCGGACGCGCGCAGATTGGCTTCGCGCATCGCGGATATGTCGATCCGGCCGAGCAGCGGTTGGAGGGCCTTACGCAAAGCCTGGTCGTCGGCGCGTTTGGGGGCGAGCAGCACCATCGCGTCATAGGGCGGGATCGCGCGCCTGGGATCGTTCAGCACCACGAGGTCATATTTGGCGATCAGCCCGTCGCTGGTGTAGCCCGCGATCACGTCGACTTCGCCGGAGGCCGCGGCGGCATACATGAAGTCCGGCTGCATCTGCCGCTGCGCGCGGAACGACAGCCCATAGGATTTCTTCAGTCCGGCCCATTCGGGACGTGAGAAGAATTCGTAATCCGCCGCGATCGACAGGCCGACCGCGCGCGGCGCCAGATCGGTGATGCTGCGGATGCCGAGTTGCTCGGCGCGCTTGCGCGGCATCACCAGCGCATAGGCGTTCTCGAAACCGAGCTCGCCGAGCAGCGTGATGTTCTGCTTTGCCAGCATCGTCTTCAACTCGGCGAGCACGTCCTGGCGCGGCTTGATATCGTTGCGCTGGAATTGATTGGCCCACAGCGTGCCGGAATAGTCGACATAGACGTCGATATCACCGGACGCCAGCGCCTCGAAGATCACGTTGGAGCCGAGGCCCTCGCGCGAGCTGGCGGAGAGGCCGGCGGCCTTGAGCCGTTGCGCGATCAGCGCCGACAGCACATATTGCTCGGTAAAGGTTTTCGCGCCGACGACGTAGTTGGTCTGCGAGCGCGTCATCGTCGGCACCAGCGTCGCCGCCACCAGGGCGGCGATCCCGACGCCGCCGAGCGTGGCGCGCAGGCGGCTGCGATTTCGAAAACCATTTTCGATCAGCGCCAGCAATTGATCGACCGCGAGCGCCAGCACCGCGGCCGAGAGACAGCCGAACAGCACGAAAACCCAGTTCTGGGTCTGCAGCCCCGCAAAGATGTAGTTGCCGAGGCTGGTCTGTCCGATCGGCGTCGACAGCGTCGCGGTGCCGATAACCCAGACCGCCGCGGTGCGGATGCCGGCCATCATGACCGGCAGCGCCAGCGGCAGTTCGACCGTGAACAGCGATTGCCGCGGCGTCATGCCGACCCCTTGCGCGGCTTCGAGGACCGCGGCGTCGACGCCTTGAAGCCCGGTGATCGTGTTGCGCAGCACCGGCAGCATCGAATAGAGCGCCAGCGCCAGCACGGCGGGCAGGAAGCCGAAGGCGGAAAAACCAAACCCGAACCACGACAGCGACAACGCAGCCAGCGCCAGCAGCAGCGGGTAGAACAGCGCCAGCAGCGCCAGGCCCGGCACGGTCTGCACGATACTGGCCAGCCCGAGCAGCGCGCCGCGCATCACGGGGCGATGCCGCGCGATGATGGCGAGGGGCAGGCTGACCACAAGCCCGAGCGCCAGCGCCGTGACGCTGACGCGGACGTGATTGCCGAGATAATCCGGCAGGTGCCCGAGCGCTTCGCTCCAGCGTGGGTCTGCGAGCAGATTCATGCCGCGCCGTCCCGCGGCAACAATGCGCCGAGCCGTTCGGCCTGTCGCCTTGGCGTGCGCAACAATTCGCCGACATAGGCGTCTTTGCTGCCGGAGAGTTCCGCCGGCGTTCCCTGCGCCAGCAGCCGTCCGCTGCGCATCACCGCAACGCGGTCGGCCAGCAAAATGGCCTCGGTCATGTCATGGGTGATCATGACCGTGGTCAGCCCGAGCTTGCGGTGCAGCTCGCGAAAATCGTCGCCCAGCGCGTCGCGGGTGAGGGGGTCGAGCGCGCCGAACGGCTCATCCATCAGCACGATGCGCGGCTTTGCCGCCAGCGCCCGCGCCACGCCGACGCGCTGGCGTTGGCCGCCGGACAATTCATGCGGCAGCCGGTCGCGATATGGCGCGCGGTCGAGCCGCACCAGATCGAGCAGTTCGTCGACCCGCGCGGCAATCTCGTCCGGCGGCGTGCCGAGCAGCTTGGGCGTGATGCCGATATTGCCGGCGACGGAAAGATGCGGAAACAGTCCGCCGCTCTGGAACACATAGCCGATCCGCCGCCGCAGCAGAATCGGATCGGCATTGCCGACGTCTTCGCCTTCGATCGTGATGCTGCCGCTATCGGCCTCGATCAGCCGGTTGGCCAGCCGGAGCAGCGTGGTCTTGCCCGAGCCGGAGCCGCCGACAATGGCCAGGAACTCGCCCTCGGCGACGTCGAGCGAGACGTCATCCACCGCCACCACGCGCTCCCTCCCGCGGCCGCCATCGAAGGTCTTGGCGACATGCGCATAGGAGATCAGGGGCTGAGCTGAATTCAATTGGGCCTCGTTGCGCTTACCCTCCAGGGGAGGGTGAAGGTCAACTACCACGCCGTGTGCCCGCGTTGAACCTCTTCGCGCTGCGGCCTTCGCTGAATCTCCGGCGGCGTCCAGTTGGCGCCGCTCTGACGGAGCAGCTTGTTTCCCCAGGACGCCAGCGGCACCAACAGCGCTACGAGCTCGCGTCCCTTTGGCGTCAAGCCGTAGCGGATCTGCCGGGAGGAGACGGTTGCGGAACGGCGAGCTACGCCACTCCCGATCAATTCCTTCAGCACGCCCGACAACACCTGCTGACGGACGTCGCCCACGGAACATCTGACTTCGCTGAAGGTGAGGTCGTCGAGCGACAGCAGATAGAGCACCCGAACCTTCCATTTGCCGGAAACGATCGAGAGCACGGCCTCGACCGGGCAGGAATCCAGTGTGGGGCGCTTGCGCTGGTAGGCCATGGCGATGTCCTGGTCAGAAATTTATGTGTCTGGCAATAGATGCATTTCCCGGCATGATCGCAAACCCCTGAACCAGAGACCCAGTTATGACCGAAATACGCCCCGCTCAGCCCGGTCCGCGACCTGCCAATGCAGCCGACGTGATTTTCGAGAACGGCAAGGTCTACACCGTCGATCAACGAATGCCCTGGGCGGAAACGGTCGCCGTCAAGAACGGAAAAATCGTGTTCGTCGGCACGGCCAGGGGCGCGCGAGCGTGGCAGGGACCGCAAACCGGGATCGTCGATCTGAAAGGCCGCATGATGATGCCGGGCCTCGGCGACGTCCACAATCACCACACGCGGGGCGGGCAGCTCGATTTGTTCGAGCTCTCGTTTCAGACCAGCATCTCGTTTGACGACATCCTCCAATTGGTGAAAGCGCGGGCGGCCCAGACGCCCGCCGGCGAGTGGATTTGCGGCGGCATCTGGAGCAGCGAACTGATCGCGCGGCTCGGGACGTTGGAGGCCAAGGCCGCGCTGGATGCGGCCAGCCCCGGCCATCCCGTCATGTTGCGCGACGACAGCCTTCATAACCGGTGGGTGAACAGCAGGGCGCTGGAGCTGATGGAGGTCACGGCCGCGACGCCGGACCCCGAGCTCGGCCATATCGTGCGGGATCGATCGAGCGGTGCGCCGGTCGGGCTGCTGCTGGAAAAGGCGTCGGCACTGGCCGAGCAGGCGGCCGTCAAGTCCGTCAATGATCCGCTGCAGCGCGATATCGCTTCCACGCAGCGCGCGGTCGAGATCCTGAATTCCTATGGCGTCACCGCCTACCAGGACGCCAACACCACGTTGCCGATGCTGAAGGCGCTGACCGATCTGGACCGGCGGGGCGAGCTCAACGCCTGGTGCGTCGGCTCACTCCCTGTGTTCAATACCCTGAGCGGCACCGAGCTGTTCGGCGAGGCGCTGATCGCGCGGCGCGAGGAGTTCCGGACCACCCATGTCCGGCCGGACTTCATCAAGCTGTTCATGGACGGCGTGCCGATGACGCGAACGGCCGCCATGCTCGAGGCCTACAAGCCGGACGAAGCAGGGCACACGGTGGTTTGCCAGTCGTTTCTGCGGCTTCCGGACGTCGTGCACTGGATCGTCAGGGCCGAGACGCTGGGCCTCGGTGTCAAGGTCCACTGCGCAGGCGACGCTGCCGTGCGCGATATTCTCGATGCCGTGGAGATCGTGCGCCGGCTGCGGGGACCCGGGGGCCCGATGCATCACATCGCGCATGCGAGCTTCATCGATCCTGTCGACATACCCCGCTTTGGGGAGCTCAATGTCGTGGCCGATCTCTGCCCGGCGATCTGGTTTCCCTGCGCCATTACGGTCGCGAACAAGGCGGTGATGGACGAGCAGCGCGCCGAGCGTTACTGGCCCAACCGCGACCTCCATGCGGCCGGCGCGTTGATGGCCGGGGGATCGGACTGGCCGGTCATCGGCCTGCCCGATCCCTGGTTCGGGCTCGAGGGAATGGTGACTCGGCGCAATCCCAAAGGAGGGTATTCCGGGGCGCTCTGGCCCGAACAGGCCATCGATCTCGCAACCGCGATCGAAATCTACACGCGCAATCCGGCCAAGGCGATGGGGCTTGGCCACCTCACCGGAACGATCGAGGTCGGCAAGTCGGCCGATCTCATCGTGCTGGAAAGGAATCTGTTCGAGGTCGAACCCGATCGCCTTTCGGCCACGAAAGTTCTCGCGACCTATTTCGAGGGCAGGCGCGTGCATGGCGAAGCATAGCGCGGCCACGTCATGACGCCGCGTTGAACTTGTCCGTGGTTCCCGCTAAGGCATCCTTCCGGATATGGGGGGGGAAGCATGGCGGATACCGCGGAGCTTGTGGCGGTCGCGCTCGACGATGCGACGGTGGCCTTTCGCGTCGCCGGGGATCGGGTCTATACGGCCGTGGAACGCGCCAGCCTGTCGGTCGCGCATGGCGAGTTCGTCGCCATTGTCGGTCCGACCGGGTGCGGAAAATCGACGCTGCTCAACGTCGCCGCCGGGCTGTTGAAGCCGGTCGCGGGTTCGGTGCGGATCTTCGACCGGCCGCTGGCCGGGCTCAATCGCGATGCCGGCTATCTGTTTCAGGCCGACGCGCTGTTTCCCTGGAAGACCGCGATCGACAACGTCGCCATCGGCCTCGAGATCACCGGCGCGCCGCGGGGAATGGCGCTGGAGCGTGCGCAGGGCTGGCTCAAGGCGGTCGGGCTCGGAGCGTTTGCTGGTCGTTATCCGCACATGCTGTCCGGCGGCCAGCGCAAGCGCGTCGGGCTGGCGCAGGTCCTGATCCGCGATCCCAAGATATTGCTGATGGACGAGCCGTTCGGCCCGCTCGATGCGCAGACGCGCCAAATCATGGGCAATCTCCTGCTGGAGCTGTGGAACGCCGACCGCAAGGCGGTGCTGTTCGTGACCCACGATCTGGAGGAGGCGATCGCGCTTGCCGACCGTGTCGTGATCATGTCGGCCGGACCCGGCGCGCGCATCATCGGCGACTGGAAGGTCACCCTGCCGCGCCCGCGCGACATCGCCGAAGTGCGGATGGAAAAACAGTTCCACGAGCTGCACCGCGAAATCTGGAGCGTGCTGAAGGACGAAGTGATGAAGGGCTATGCGCAGTCCTCGCAAGCGGCGGAGGCGTCCTGATGTCCCGTCTGACGCTGCTGTTCTGGCAATTGATGGTCGCCGTGGTCGCACTCTCGCTGTGGCAGTTCTTCACCACCGTGCCGGTGTTCGGCCGCCTGTTGCTGCCGCCGTTCTTTTTCTCCAACCCGATCGACGTCGGCAGCCAGATCGTGAAATGGTTCGCCACCGGCGTGATCTGGAAGCATCTGGTGATCACGCTGTGGGAATCGGTTCTGGCCTTCGTGATCGGGTCGGTCGGCGGCGTGCTGGTCGGCTTCTGGTTCGCGCGCCAGCCCCGCGTCGCGGCGGTGTTCGATCCCTATGTGAAGATGGTCAACGCCTTGCCGCGCGTGGTGCTGGCGCCGATCTTCACGCTGTGGCTGGGCCTCGGCATCTGGTCCAAGGTCGCGCTCGGCGTCACGCTGGTGTTCTTCATCGTGTTCTTCAACGTCTATCAGGGCGTCAAGGAAGTGAGCAACACCGTGCTCGACAATGGCCGCATGCTCGGCATGAGCGAACGGCAATTGACCCGGCATGTCTACTGGCCGTCGGCGCTGTCGTGGATGTTTTCCTCGCTGCACACCTCGGTCGGTTTTGCGGTGGTCGGCGCCGTCGTCGGCGAGTATCTGGGATCGGCCGCCGGCCTCGGCTATCTGATCCAGCAGGCCGAAGGCGTGTTCGACGTCGCCGCCGTGTTCGCCGGCATGTTCGTGCTGTCGGCCTTCGTCATCCTGATCGATGTCGGCGTGACGCTGGTCGAGCGGCGGCTGCTGGTGTGGCGGCCGGCCGCGGCGGAGGGACGGGGATAGGGTTTCCGTCGAGCGCTTTGTTACAATCATCTCGCTAATCGTTATTCGCCTCTCGCGCGTCGATGGCGCATGATGGATCCGGCCGCGCGATCAGCGGCTCGATCCCCGCGCAACGGCCCGCATCCGGATGACCTCTGCACAGGAGACAAGCCCGTCTGACGAGACGTCGCTGCGCTATGCCGGCTGGCGCGTGGTGCTCGCCTGTTTCCTGATGGCGCTGTTCCTGTTCGGCTTTGGCCTCTATGGCCATGGCGTCTATCTCGCCGAGTTGCAGCGCCTCAACGGCTGGCCCGCGGCGCTGATTTCGGGCGCGAGCACGCTGTCGCTGCTGCTGGCCAACATCTTTGCCGCGTTTACCAATGAGCTCGTGGCGCGGCTCGGTCCGAAGCGGCTGGTTCTGAGCGGAATGGCGGCGCTGGCGGCGTCGATGGTGCTGCTCGCCCTCTCGGTCGCGCCATGGCAGCTCTACATCGCTTTCGCGCTGATGTCGCTCGGCTGGATCGGGATGGGCACGATCGTGAGCGCGACCATCGTGAGCCTGTGGTTCATTCGCCGCCGCGGTCTCGCCATCAGTCTGGCCTTCACCGGCGCCAGTTTCAGCGGCGTCATCGTGACGCCCGCGCTGGTGTATCTGGTCGAACGGTTCGGTTTTACGGCCGCGATGCTGACCGGAACAGCGGTCATGGTTGCCGTTCTCGTGCCTGTCACGATGGCCTGGATCGGCCCGCCATCGGCCGCAGGTCCGGCTGATCCGTTGCGGGCCGAAGCGCCGGCTGCGCCCGGCGATGTTTCGCGCGCAAACCTCATCCGCCGCGTCGCGTTCTGGACCATCTCGATCCCATTTGCGTTGGCGCTGGTGGCCCAGATCGGCTTCATCGTGCACCAGATCGCCATGCTCGAGCCCACGATCGGCCGCGCCAATGCGGGGTTTGCGGTCTCGGTAATGACATTCATGGCGATCGCCGGCCGCTTCGGCCTCGGCATGGTGGTCGACCGGTTCGATCCGCGGCGCGTCGCCGCTCTCTCGATTCTCAGCCAGGCGGCAGCGCTGCTGACCATGCTGCATTTCGATGCGGTTCCGGTCGTACTGGCGGCCTGCGCGGTATTCGGGTTTTCGGTCGGCAATCTCATCACGCTGCCGCCGCTGATCATGCACCGCGAGTTCAGCGCCGCGAGCTTTGTCGTCGTCATGGGGCTGTCGAATGCGATCAGCGGAACCATTGGCTCGCTCGGGCCGGCCTTTCTCGGTGTCGTACAGAGCTGGAGTGGCGGGTACGGGACGCCGATAGCGTTTTGCGTCGCGCTGCAGCTGATCGCGGCGGTGATCGTGCTCCGGGGAGGATCAGGTGAGCCGCTCGAGGGACGCGGGTAGGATTTCTTGTCGCCCCGGCCTTGGGCCGGGACGACAGCCATAGCGTCAATTCAGCAATTTCGTATCATCGGGCGCCTGCGGCGGAGTCTTGATCGCGATCGCCTTGATGGTGCGGCCGACCGGCTTGGTCCCGGCATGCGGGGTGCCCTTGGGGATCACGACGAGATCGCCCGGCTTCACCGTCACTTCCTTGTCGCCGAGCCAGATCGTGCCGGTGCCTTCGAGGATGTACTGAATCTCGTTGGCGTTGGCATGCAGGTGCTTGGGCGGGCTGCCGTCCTGGATCGAGATGGTGGCGCCGTCGACCGCGACCAGCAACTTGTTGCGCATGCCGCCGGCATTGACCGCCGATATCGCGTCGCCTTCGAGTTCGCCGGTATGGATGATCTGTGCGCTGATCGTGTCGGCGGCATAGGCCGGGCGCAGCAGATGCGTGACGCCGCATCCGGCGGCGAAAGCGGCCGATATCGACAATGCAATGGCTATGCGATTCATGGATAAGCCTCCCCGTGTGTGTTTCTTGCACGTGAATGCTACGCCGCGGCGCCCTAATTCGCCAGCGCAACGAAAGAACACGCAATCGGCGGGGAATAAAGCGTGCCTTGCGGAACAGCGCCCCGAATAAGCACCCTCGCATTGTCGCCAAGCCGCCTTCTCAAGCCGTGTGCACTGCATTATCGTGTGGCCAACCCTTTGGAGGAAACCATGAAGAAAATTGTTGGCCGGTTGACCGGGGCGCTCGTGGCGCTGGTCCTGACGTCAGGCCTTGCCGCAGCGCAAAGCAAGGTCACCGTGGCGATCGGAGGTGGCTCGTGCCTGTGTTACCTGCCGACGGTGCTGGCCAAGCAACTCGGCGAATATGAAAAAGCCGGCCTTGCCGTCGAACTGGTCGATCTCAAGGGCGGGTCGGACGCGCTCAAGGCCGTGCTCGGCGGCAGCGCCGACGTGGTGTCCGGCTATTTCGACCATTGCGTCAATCTGGCCGCCAAGAAGCAGGAACTGGTGTCGTTCGTGGTCTACGACCGCTATCCCGGACTGGTGCTGGTCGTATCGCCCTCGCACAACAAGGAAATCAACGGGATCAAGGATCTGGCCGGCAAGAAGGTCGGCGTCAGCGCGCCGGGCTCCTCGACCGACTTTTTCCTGAAATACCTGCTGAAGAAAAACGGCCTCGATCCGACCAGCGCCTCGGTGATTGGCGTCGGCCTCGGCGCCACCGCGGTCGCGGCGATGCAGCAGGGCCAGATCGATGCCGCCGTGATGCTCGACCCCTCGGTGACGGTGCTGCAGGGCAGCTATCCCGACCTGAAGATCCTCAGCGATACCCGCACGCAAAACGACACGATGAGCGTTTTCGGCGGCGAATATCCCGGCGGCTCGCTGTACTCGACGGCGGCCTGGATCAAATCGCACGAGAAGGAAGTGCAGGCTTTGACCACCGCGATCGTCAACACGCTGAACTGGATTCACTCGCATTCGGCTGAAGAGATCATGGCGAAAATGCCGGATGAAATCGTCGGCAAGAACAAGGACCTGTATCTGGCGGCGCTGAAGAACACGATCCCGATGTATTCCCTGACCGGCAAGATGGACCCCAAGGGCGCGGAGGCCGTGCTCGCGGTGTTCAGCGAAGGCTCGCCCGAGGTGGCAAAAGCCAACATCGACGTCAGCAAGACCTGGACCAACAAATATGTCGACCAGGTCAAGAAGACGACGGGATCGAATAGCAAGTAGTGCGTCAACTGATGCAGGAGGCGACACCGCGATGAATGCCACGCCTCCGGTCATTCGTCGCGTCACCTCGCTCGATTTGCCGGTCGAATCCTGGTTGTGGCCGTTCGCCGATATCAGGCGCGCGGAAATCGATGCGCATTTTGCCGAGGCGCAGCGCGCGACGCCGCAACTGTGGAACGGTCGCGTGCTGCTCGGGCGCCATCCGGTGTTTGCCGGCAGTCACCTCACGGCCGGCTATTTCGAAACCGATTTTGCAAGTTTCCTGGCGTGGCGCGACTGGGGTTTTCCGGACCGCGACGTGTTCAACGGTTTCGGGATGGGCGCGTTGCGATGCGCCGACGGTGCCTTCGTGCTGGGCGAGATGGGCCAGCACACCTCCAATCCCGGACGCATCTATTTTCCCTCCGGCACGCCCGATCTCGACGATGTCACGGACGGTGCACTCGACATCGCCGGCAGCGTCGAGCGTGAACTGGAGGAGGAGACCGGGCTGTTGCCGGGCGAGTTCGTCAGTGAAGCGGACTGGCATTGTGTCTACACCGGACCGGCGCTGGCGATGATCCGGATCCTGCACGTCGATATGCCGGGCGAGGCGCTGCGCGCCCGGATCGAGGCCAATCTCGCTTTGCAGCAATCGCCGGAGCTCGCCGCCATCCATCTGGTGCGCAGCACGCGCGATCTCAACGACGCGATGCCGCGCTTTGTCACCGCGTTCATTGAGGCGCAGCTGCGACCCCAACCCTGACGTGCAGGCATGCCGCAAAATCAGGCTGCGTCGGGTCTGCTCTTCCCAACGCGCTTGACATCGGTCGGCGCACCCCGTGTGATAGGCGTCACCAAGAACAATAAGACGCAAGAGCTTGTCAGGGAGGGATTCATGCCGGTGCGCAATGCTGCACGCCTGCTCTCAGGGGTATTGGGCGCCATCGTGGTGCTGGGAATGGCGGTTGGCGCCCAGGCCCAGGACAAGAAGATCAAGATCGGCGTGATCTTCGATCTGACCGGCCCGCTGGCGGGCGGCGGCTCCGAGTTGCAATACACCGGCGTCAAGATCATGCTCGATCACTATGCCAAGACCGGGGTCGAGGGTTACAAGGTCGAGGCCGTCTATGCTGATGCCCAGAGCAAGCCGGACGTCGCCATCAATGAAGCGGTGCGCCTGCTCGAGCAGGAAAAAGTCGACATGGTCATGGGCTTTTTCTCATCGGCGCAATGCGTGCCGGTGGCGGCCCGCGTCGAGCAGCTCAAGAAGTTCATGTGGATCACGACCTGCATTTCCTCGGGCGTGTTCGACGGCAAGAACTACAAATACATCTTCCGGCCGCAGGCCGCCGGCGATCAATACGGCATGATGACGACGGACTTCATCGCCCAGAACGCCAAGGACAAGTTCGGCAAGGAGCCGAAGGATTTGCGGGTGGCGATCATCCATGAAGACGGCGCGTACGGCGTCGACGTCTCCAAGGGTAACGAAGCGGGCGCCAAGACGGCCGGTTTCAACGTCGTGCTGAAGGAAGGCTATTCCGCCACGGCGCCCGATCTTTCCGCGCTCGTCACCAAGCTGAAGCGCGCGCGACCCGACGTGATTTTCCATACCGGCTACAATCCGGACATCACGCTGCTGTTCCGCCAGGCGCGCGAACAGGGGCTGAAGTTCGGCGCCATCGTCGGCCACGGCGCCGGTTACGGCGTGTACGAGAAGCTGAAGGAAGGCCTTGGCGCCGACGCCAATTACCTCTTCAACACCGATCCGGTCTCGATCTGGCTTGCCAACCAGAAGTCGATGGACCCGAAGCTGCCGCCGGTCATCAAGATGGTCGGCGAGGAGTTCGACAAGGCGAAGCCCGGCGTTGCCATCCGCTCCGCCCATGTCGGCATCGGCGCTTCCAACGCCTATGTCTTCCTCGACGACGTGCTGCCGCGCGCGATCAAGAAATACGGCGGCGTCGATCCCGACGCGTTGCGCAAGGCGGCGCTCGATACCGACATCCCCGAAGGTGGCACCATGCTGGGCTACGGCGTCAAGTTCTTCGGCGAGGGCGCGCAGATGGCCGGCCAGAACGAGCGTTCGTTTCCGGTCGTGCTGCAATACATCGACGACAAATCCTATGTGGTGTGGCCGAAGAGCCAGATGCAGCGCGAGACCGTGCTGCCGCTGCCGAAGGGTACAACCTTCAGCAATCAGTAGGCCGGCGTAGCGGAGTATCTGGGGTGCTGACGGTGAACGGTTTGGTGAAGCGCTTCGGCGGCTTCACCGCGGTCAACAACGTATCGTTTCGGGTCGAACAGGGCGAGATTCTCGGCCTGATCGGCCCCAACGGATCCGGCAAGAGCACGATCTTCAACATGCTGTCGGGCACGCTGGTGCCGACCGCCGGTTCGATCCTGTTTGACGGCGCGGAGATCGCCGGCGTTGCGCCCCACCGCATCATCAACCGCGGTATCGGCCGCACGTTCCAGATTCCGCGGCCGTTCCGCCGGCTGACGATTTTCGAGAACGTGGTGCTGGCCGGCTATTACGGCCAGGGGCGCCACAGCCGCGCCAGCGCCGAAGAGGCTGCCGAAAAGGCGCTTCGCCTGGTCGGACTGCCGACCGACCGCCACGCCGGCGTCGATGGTCTCGGGGCCGCCGGTCTGAAAAAACTCGAACTTGCGAAGGCGATCGCGACCGGGCCGAAGCTTCTGCTCGCCGACGAGAGCCTCGGCGGTCTCGACGAGAAGGAGATGGACCAGGCCGCCGACATGTTGCGTAACATCCGCGACGAACTCGGCATCACCATCATCTGGGTCGAGCACATCATGGGCGTATTGATGCGCGTGGTCGACCGCGTCATGGTGCTCGATCACGGCGAAAAGATCTCCGAAGGCTTGCCGAGCGCGGTCGCCGGCGATCCGCGGGTGATCGAGGTCTATCTCGGCACCGATGCGGATTTGACCCAGGCCGCGGCCGGTGAAGCCCGCCGCCGGGCAGGGGACTAGGCATGCTCGAACTCAAATCGATCGATGCGGGTTATGGCAGCTTCCAGGCGCTGTTCGGCGTCAGCCTCGAGGTCAAGGCAGGCGAGGCGGTCGGCGTGATCGGTCCGAACGGCGCCGGCAAGACGACCTTGATGCGGGTGATCTCCGGGCTGATCCGGCCGACCAGGGGATCGATTGCGATGGAAGGCACCGATGTGCTGGCGACGCCGGAGCATCGCATCGTCAGCCTCGGCATCGCGCATGTGCCGGAAAACCGCCGGCTGTTTCCGCGGCTGACGGTGGACGACAATCTCAAGATGGGCGCCTATATGCCGGGCGCACGCGCCAAATTTGCCCAGCGGCTGGAATTCGTGTTCGACCTGTTCCCGCGGATGAAAGAACGCCGCAACCAGCTGGCCGGCACCATGTCGGGCGGCGAACAGCAGATGTGCGCGATCGGGCGCGCGTTGATGTCCGATCCGAAGCTCCTGCTGCTCGACGAGCCGTCCGCGGGCCTCGCGCCGGTCGTGGTGCAGCAGGTGTTCGAGCTGGTGAAGCGGATCAGGGCCGGCGGGCTGACGGTGCTGATCGTCGAGCAGAACGTGCAACAGGTGCTGCGCGTTGTCGATCGCGCCTATCTGCTCGAGGCCGGCAGCATCCGCGCCTCGGGCAGCTCGGCGGACATGATGAGCAACGACACCATCAAGCAGGCGTATCTGGGTGTGTAGCATGATGACATCGGATCCCGCGCAATCTGCCGTCATCCCGAGGTGCGCGCCCTTGCGCGCCTCGAAGGATGGATACAACCCGCGGCCCGTCCTTCGAGGCTCGCTGCGCTCGCGCCTCAGGATGACGTCGGCCAATTGTCATTACGGTCTGGGATAGGGCACATGCAGGCGTTTCTGGACATCTTCGACATCTATCTGCTGGAGGCCGTGGTCAACGGCATCCTGCTCGGCGGGGTGCTGGCGCTGCTGGCGCTCGGGCTCAATCTGATCTTCGGCGTCATCGACGTCACCTGGATCTGCTACGCCGAGCTGGTCATGATCGGCATGTACGCGATGTACTACGTCGTGCAGGTATTCGGCCTGCCGTACTGGGTCGCGGCACCGCTGACCATCCTCCTGGTCGCCGGCCTCGGGGCCGCGCTGCATTACATCGTCATCGCGCCGCTGCTCACGGCGCCGCCGATCAACCAGCTGCTCGCCACCGGCGGCGTGCTGTTCATCCTGCAGAGCTTTGCCACCGTCGCGTTCGGGATCGACTTCCGCAATCTCGGCATCCGCCTGCCGGTGCTGGCGTTCGGCGAAATGCATTTCAGTTACGCGCGGCTGTTGTCGTTCATCGCGGCCCTGATCGGCATGGTGGTGGTCTATCTCTTCATGAAGCGGACGTATACCGGCACCGCGATCCGCGCCATCGCGCAGGATCGCCAGATCATGTCGCTGATGGGCGTCGACGCCAAGCGCATCTACCTCATCACCTCGGCGCTGGGCGGCGCGCTCGCGGGGCTCGCGGCCTGCCTGCTGGTGCTGCAATATGACGTGCATCCCTTCGTCGGCCTGTCGTTCGGGCCGATCACCTTCCTGATCTGCGTGCTCGGCGGGCTCGGCAATTTCGTCGGCGGCTTCATCGCGGCGTTCGTGTTCGCGGAGATCATCTCGCTGGGCGGATTGTTCTCCGACCTCGAATGGGGCTACGTGCTGGCCTTCGCCTTCTTCATCGTCATGATGTTCATCCGGCCCGCGGGCCTGTTCGCGAGGCGCTCGTGAATTCGCGCAGCATTGTATGGGCGGTTGTGCTGGCGGCGCTGATCGCGCTGCCCTTCGTCTATCGCGATCCCTATCATTTGCACATCCTGGTGCTGATCCTGATCTGGTCGTTCGCCTATACGTCCTGGTCGATCATGGGCCGCTTCGGCCTGGTGTCCCTCGGCCATGGCGGCTTCATGGGGGTGGGCGCCTACGTCACGGCGCTGCTGTGGAACCATCTCGGCGTCACGCCATGGATCGGCATTCCGCTCAGCATGGCGTGCGCCGGTTTGCTCGCGGTGATCGTCGCCTATCCCTGCTTTCGCTTCCGCATCACCGGGCATTATTTCGTGCTGGTGACGCTGGCGCTGTCAGGCATCGTGCTGCAGGTCATCACGGCGACGCGCGACTACACCGGCGGTTCGCTCGGCTACACGCCGAACCGCACCAAGGGCAGCCAGCTGCTGGCGCTGCAGTTCGACGACAAGATCACCTGGTATCTGATCGCGCTGTTTGTCTGGGTCGTCGGGCTTCTGATCTGGCGCTGGGTCGACCGCAGCATGAGCCGCTACGCCATGGAGGCGATCTCGGACGACGAGGATGCGGCGGCCGCGGCCGGCGTCAACGTGACCTATGAAAAGCTCAAGATCACGCTGATCTCGGCGCTGATGACCGCGCTGGCGGGTGCGCTGTACTGCCAGTACCAGATGTTCATCTCGCCCGACACGGTCAGCGGCATTGCGGTGTCGCTGCAGATGGTGTTTGCCGTCATCGTCGGTGGCGTCTATGTGTCGCTCGGGCCGACGGTTGGCGCCGTCATCACCATCCTGCTGGCCGAAATCCTGCGCATCTCGTTCGGCACCAAGGCGGTCGGGTGGGACAACCTCGTCTACGGGGTGCTGCTGGTGCTGTTCATCATATTCCTTCCCAAGGGCATTCTTGGTAGCCTCATTGATCGTTTCAAGACGCAACCAGAGAAGAAGCCCGCCACGCATGAGCAAGAAATCACAGCAGCCGCTAAGCGATGAACTGAAACCCTTCGTCGTCCCGTTCCGCTATGACGGCACCGGCGAGTTTCACCTGAAATCGCACAAGACCGGCGAGAAGGGCGGCCTCGACAAGGACAAGGGCGAGAAGATCATCGAGGCCAACCGCAAGCGGCTCAGCGACTTCCAGGAAAAGCTCTACGCGCAGGACAATTGGTCCGTCCTGCTGGTGTTCCAGGGCATGGACGCCGCCGGCAAGGATTCCGCGATCAAGAGCGTGTTCGACGGCATCAATCCGCAGGGCTGCGAGGTGACGTCGTTCAAGCAGCCATCCACCAGGGAACTCGACCACGACTTTCTCTGGCGCAGCATGATCGCGCTGCCGGAGCGCGGCCGCATCGGCATCTTCAACCGTTCGTATTACGAGGAATGCCTCGTGGTGCGCGTGCGCCCTGAAATCCTCGCCAAGCAGAAGATCCCGAAAAAACTGGTGACGGCCAACATCTGGCGCGAACGGTTCGAGGATATCTCGGCCATGGAACGCTACCTCGCGCGCAACGGCACCGTGATCCTGAAATTCTTCCTCAACGTCTCCAAGGAAGAGCAGCGCGAGCGCTTCCTAGGCCGCCTGGAGGAGCCGGCCAAGAACTGGAAGTTCTCGCTGGCCGACATCTCCGAACGCGCACTGTGGGCCAAATATCAGGCTGCCTACCAGGACATGATCCGTCACACCGCGGCCAGGCAGGCGCCGTGGCACGTGGTGCCGGCCGATCACAAATGGTTCGCCCGGGTCGTGATCGGCTCGACCATCGTTGCCGCGCTCGACAAACTCGACCTGCAGTTCCCCAAAGTCGACAAGGCCGACCGCAGCGAGTTCAAGCAGGTGCGCGAGGCGCTGCTGGCGGAGGGCAACGCCAAGACAAGGAAGTAGGATGGGCCGTCAGTCCCGGCCACCCTCCAGGCCGTATTCCCGATAGATCGCCTCCGGATCGGCTTCCGGAAACAGGCGGCACTTCGCCTGGGCCAGATGCAGGCCCTCGCTGCCGGGGGCGCAGCCGGCAACCAGGAGTTTTCGGATATCCTCCATATGGGGAAGCGGCTGGATTTTCTCGGGAAGCTGTTGGAGCGCGACCAGGGCGGTGGCGAGGGCCTGCGTCACGACCCACTCGTCGTGCCCCGTAATTCCCTTCTTTGACATGAGACAGCCTCCTGTCGGATCGGTACCCGGCAGTCTAGGTCAATAAACGGGGTTTGCGCAAAAGTTGAGGCGGTCAGGTGCGATCGGGCTTGGCTTCGTCGTCGTCGTCCACCTTGACCAGTGTCAGAAGCCTGAGCGTCAGGAAGGTAAAAATAGCGACCGTGACGGCAACATCATAACTGCCGAGCCCGATGGATACACCGATCGCGCCGGTCGCCCACAGGCTCGCCGCCGTCGCGGTGCCGTGAACCGAACCGCCCTGTTTGAGGATGGCGCCGCCGCCGATGAAGCCGATCCCGGTAATCAGCCCCTCGACGACCTTCGCCATGCCGTCCGGCGAGTGCACGAGCAGGGTTTCGCTGGCTTGCACGAAGCCGCAACTGGCCATGGCAACGAGCGGAAAGGTTCTCAGTCCGGCGCTTCGGGCGCGCTTCTCACGATCCCAGCCGATCGGCGCGGCAAGCGCGAAGGCAGCGGCCAGCGCAAGAAAGTGACTACCGATCTGAAACTTGTCCAAACGCACATCCCGCTTGCGAACCGCTCACCGGTTCATACAGCTCGGACCTGCGCGCCACCATGCGGCTTTAAGCGCCGGAGCAGGGTGGAACAAATACGGCGTCCCTGCACGGCGCACCCGCGTTCAGCTCCGTTGCTGCGGTTGCGTGATCGCCGATGTCTGGATGTGCAACTGCCGAACCGTGGTCAACGTCGCAAACAGGACCGCAATGCCAAAGACGGTCAACAGGGTCAGCAGGAGAAACCGCGGGCTCATGCTCCGCTCCCTTTTCAGATCTCCACCCATCCCAAAGATGGGCGTTCTGGCCTGACTTTCAACCGCCATATCCCGCGGTACCGTGCCCGGGGTCACGGAAGGCCGGCACGGTCGTCCCATTAGGTCACCCCTCCTGACCATCTTTAGGCATTGCGGCGGGGCGCATTTCTCGTCTAGAACGCCTGTGGAACGTGGTCCCGGCAACGAACCGTCAATGGTTTTGTCCGAGGATTTCGGCTCCTCAAGGGTCTGGCAATGCTGATTCGCAGCGAAATGTCTGGAGTTCAGGGTGAAGCGGCTTCGGCCGTTCGCGCCCCCGCGATTCCGGCTGCGACCTTGCCCACCCTCATTATTGGCGGGCTTCTGCTTCTTATCGGCCCCTGAGGGCCGTCTGGGCGGTTGCGCCTGGGCACTCAGGGGTTGCGTGAGACCAAAAACCCTTCAGCGCCCGGCAAACGGCGCACCACCCAAAGGAATTTGCAGATGACCACAGCCAAAAAGTCCGAGAAGGACCGCGTAATCGTATTCGACACCACCCTGCGCGACGGCGAGCAGTGCCCCGGCGCCACCATGACGTTCGAGGAGAAGCTCGAAATCGCCGAGATGCTCGACGACATGGGCGTCGACGTCATCGAGGCCGGCTTTCCCATCACCTCCGAAGGTGATTTCCAGGCCGTCAGCGAGATCGCCCGCCGCTCCAAGAACTCTGTCATTGCCGGCCTGTCGCGGGCGAACCCGAAGGACATCGACCGCTGCGCCGAAGCCGTGAAATTCGCCCGGCGCGGCCGCGTCCATACCGTGATCGCGACCTCGCCGCTGCACATGCGCGTCAAATTGAACATGACGCCGGAGCAGGTGATGGAGCTCTCGATCGCCAACGTCACCCGCGCGCGCAACCAGATCGACGACGTCGAATGGTCGGCCGAGGACGGCACCCGCAGCGAGATGGACTACCTCTGCCGGATCGTCGAGGCCGTCATCAAGGCCGGCGCCACCACGGTGAACATTCCGGACACCGTCGGCTACACCGTGCCGGAGGAATACACCCACTTCATGCGCACGCTGATCGAGCGGGTGCCGAATTCCGACAAGGCGGTGTTTTCGGTCCATTGTCATAACGACCTCGGCATGGCGGTGGCCAATTCGCTGGCCGGCATCGCCGGCGGCGCGCGGCAGATCGAATGCACCATCAACGGCATCGGCGAGCGCGCCGGCAACGCCGCGCTGGAAGAAGTCGTGATGGCGATCAACGTCCGCAACGACGTGTTTCCGTGGTGGAACAAGATCGACACCACCATGTTGACGCGGGCCTCGAAGCTGGTTTCGGCGGCGACCTCGTTCCCGGTGCAGTACAACAAGGCGATCGTCGGCCGTAACGCCTTCGCCCATGAGAGCGGCATCCATCAGGACGGCGTGCTGAAGGACGCCTCCACCTACGAGATCATGCGGCCCGAGATGATCGGCCTGAAGAAGTCCTCGCTGGTGCTCGGCAAGCATTCCGGCCGCCATGCCTTCGTGCACAAGCTGGAGGAGATGGGCTACAAGCTCGGCGCCAACCAGCTGGAAGACGCGTTCGTGCGGATGAAGGCGCTCGCCGACCGCAAGAAGGACATCTACGACGAGGACATCGAGGCGCTGGTCGACCAGGAAATCGCCAACTCGCATGACCGCATCAAGCTGACCTCGCTGACGGTGATCGCGGGCACCCATGGGCCGCAGCGCGCCACCATGAAGCTCGATATCGGCGGCCAGACCAGGATCGAGGAGGCCGAAGGCAACGGTCCGGTCGATGCGGTGTTCAACTGCATCAAGGCGCTGGTGCCGCACGAGGCCAAGCTCGAACTGTATCAGGTCCACGCCGTCACCGAAGGCACCGACGCGCAGGCCGAAGTCTCGGTGCGGCTCGCCCATGAGGGCCGCTCGATGACCTCGAAGGCGTCGGATCCGGATACGCTGGTCGCCTCGGCAAAAGCCTATCTCGGCGCGCTCAACAAGATCGTCATGAAGCGCGAGCGCGACATGCCGACATCGGCCGCGGCGAGCTGACGGCGAACCAAAAGAGATACCGGAACGCGGCGCCCTCGGCGCCGCGTTTTGCTTTGCAGGGGCACTTGGGTGACGGCACCGTGATTCCAGTCACTGCGCAACCATCCGGAATTGGCCAGCCTCGATGCCGACCCTTAATGATCGTCAGCGTCCCTTGAATGGGCGTTGAGGGACAAACGGCCTGTTGAAGGAGACAATCATGGCCAACACGCAAGCTGTGCTGAACGGCGACGGCCTCGCTACGCTGTCGGATGCCGATCTCGACCAGGTCAGCGGAGGTTTCTTCATTTTCATCGGCCTCGGCGTCGTCCTGGGAATAGCCTACTGCGCCGCGGATGGATCGCTGGTGCCGCCGCCGGCCCCGAACCCGAGGGGTGACTTCCCCAGGGGCCCGAAGAACATGGGCTGATCAACCATCGAGCCTGTTTCGAAACGACACCGCGCCCGATCGGGCGCGGCATCGTGCGTTCGAATGTCTGGGGTCTGGCGACCGGGCTGTCCGCAGCTATTTCCGTCCGGGTGCAGGCAGCTGGACCGGAACGTGCGGTGAGGTGCTGACGACCCTTGTGCTGCCGTCCGAACAGGTCGGGCTCCGCTCGGCCGCGTTCCGGAGGGCTTCCAATACCAGGATGAATTTTTCTGAAAGCATGGCGTGTTCCACTTCGTTGAGGATGTCACCGCTCGTCTTGGTGAAATTGGATTGGCTCAATAAGCGGTCATTATGCCGGGCAATGGTTTCAGGATGTGTGCGTCAGATCACTAAAATGGTTTCACGGCCGGGGAGAAATGTTTCATCAAGGCCGGTCCGCGAAGCAGATATCACGGAAATGCGAGCGGCCGGGCCGGCAGGAGTCCGGTGATTTTGCCCCGTATCACGCCGCCTTGCGGCCGCGGACCATCAGGACGAACAGCACCGCGAGCCCTGACGTTACCGTGTACATCGTGAACGCGTTCAGATAGCCGATCATCATCGACTGGCGGGCGATCTCCTTGGCCACCTTGGCCAGGCCCGGTACGGTGTCGAAATTCCAGGCGCCGTTCATGCCCGGCGTCATCAGCGCCCGGTTATAGGGCGAGATCATCTCGGTCATCCGGCTGTAATTGGCCCCCGACGTGCGCACGATCTCGGCGATCGACAGCGAGATGAAGAAGCTCGATCCGATGTTGCGCAAGAGATGGAAGATCGCGGACGCCTCGGCATAGTGCCTGGCGTCCAGCGTGCCGAACGCCACCGCCGTGATCGGCACCCAGACCACGCCCACCGCAAACCCCTGGATCACGCTGTTGATGACCAGGATCTCCATCGTGACGTTGAGGTCGAAGGTCAGCATCCACAGCCCCGCCAGAGTCTGCAGGCCGAAGCCGAAGGCCATGCTGATGCGCGGATCGATCCGGTTCATGAAACCGGCGATCATGAAGCCGACCAGCATGCCGACGCCGCGGGACCCGATCACCTGTCCGACCAGTGCGTCGGGATAGCCGGCCTGCTGCTGCAACAGCGGCGGCAGCAGCACCATCGGCGTGAAATTCAGCATGCCGTAGATCG
Source organism: Hyphomicrobiales bacterium (assembly GCA_017305715.1). GTDB lineage: Bacteria > Pseudomonadota > Alphaproteobacteria > Rhizobiales > Xanthobacteraceae > Bradyrhizobium. Next base: position 120,286 of record JAFKKG010000013.1, read on the forward strand.
TCACCAACGCCAGCCCGATCGCGTAATTGCGGTCGCTCAGCAGTTTCAAATTCACGAACGGGTTCTTCGCGCCGAGGCTGTGCACGAGGAAGACATAGAACGCGATGCCCGCGATCAGGCATTCGATCACGATCTCGGTCGAGTCGAACCAGTCGAGCCGCACGCCGCGCGCCAGCACGAGCTGGATGGCGGCCAGCGCCGTCGCCAGCGCGATGAAGCCGGTCCAGTCGAAGCGCACCTTGGTGAGTTCGCTGTCGGAAGGCAGCGTCCAGGCCATGCCGATCGTGGCTGCGATGCCGATCGGCACCAGCATGTAGAACGACCAGCGCCAGCTATAGGCCTCGGCAAGATAGCCGCCATAGACCGGACCGAACACGGGCGCCACCGCGACCGCCATCCCGAAGATCGACATCACCATCGTATGCTGGCGGCGCGGGAAGGTCGCGAACAGGATCGACTGCGACAGCGGCACCAAAGGCGCGCCCGCGCCGCCCTGCAGGATGCGCCACAGCACCAGCATTTCGAGCGATTGCGCCATGCCGCACAACAGCGTCGCGAGCGTGAAGCTTGCCACCGACCACACCATCACGCGCTTGGCTCCGAAGCGCGACACCAGCCAGCCCGTCATCGGCGTCACCACGGCGGTCGCCAGGATGTTGAAGGTCATCACCCAGGCGATCTCGTCCTGGGTCGCCGACAGCGCGCCCTGCATCTGCGGCAGGATGGTCGAGGTCGTGAGCAGCGCGGTGCCATAGAGCGAAGAGCCGAGCACCACAGTCATCAGCGTCAGATATCGCTGCGCCGTGGACAGGGTCCCGGCGCCGTCCTCGGCCTCCATGCTTGCGGTGGAGCTCAGGGCGATGTCCCTTGCGGCGGCTGTCGTCAAATACTAACCTAGCTTACTAATTTCAGGGCGGCTACAACAAGCGCCATGCCAAATACCGACGAATATATTGGGGTCGTGATTTCGGACGTTGCCCGGCTGCTCCGGACCGAGTTCGATCGCCGCGTGCGGCGTCTCGGCATCACCCGCGCGCAATGGCTGGTGCTGACCCGCCTGCACCGCCGTCCCGGCGCCTCGCATTCCGAACTGGCCGAGATGATGGAGGTCGAAAAGGCCACCGCCGGGCGCATGATCGACCGACTGGTGGCCAATGGCTGGGTCGAACGCCGCACCCAAGCCGACGACCGCCGCGTCAAGCGCGTGTACCTCACGAAGGAAGCCGAGCGGGTGCACAAGCGCATCTGGCGCGTCGCCGAAGACACCGTCGATGCCGCGCTCGTCGATCTTGCCGCGCCGGAGCGCAAACAGCTGATGACCTTGTTGCAGCGCATCAAGAAAACCCTGGTGTCGGCCGATGACGGCGACGGATCAGCAACGTCGTTGGTGAATGGCAGCCGAAGGCGAAATGCCCTGGCGAACGGCCGGCTCAACGGCAGGGCGGCGCCATGACCAGGCGGATGAAGCAGATGGCGCTGGTCGGCGTGCCTGTGCTGGTGCTGGTTGGCGCGCTGTTCTTCTGGCTGCAGGGCGGCCGCCACATCTCTACCGAAAATGCCTTCGTCAAGGCCGATATCGCCCAGATCGCCAGCGAGGTGCCCGGGCGCATCATCGAGCTGCGGATCCATGATCACTCCCCGGTCGCGGCCGGCGACGTGCTGCTCCGCCTCGACCCGACGCCGTACGAACTGACGCTCGCCAAGGCCGAGGCCGAAATCGATTCCGCGCGCGCCGCCGTCGAGCAGCTCAAGGTCAATCTGCGCGAGATCCGCGCCGAAGCCAGAGAGGCGGAAAACAAGCTGGCCTATCTGCAGACGCAGGCGCGGCGCCAGCGCGAATTGTCCGGCCGCGGCGTCGCCTCGGCGGCCAAGGTCGAGCAGACCAACAGCGAGGAGCAGGAGGGCGAGGACAAGGTCGCGGTGCTGCACCAGCGCATCGCGCGCGTCGAGGCGGCTCTGGGCGGCAAGCCCGACCGGCCGACCGATGCGTTCGCCGCCGTGCGCGAAAAGCTGGCGCTGCGCGATCGCGCCGCGCTCGACCTTGCCTATACCGAGATCAAGGCGCCGAAAGCCGGCGTGGTCGTCAATTTCAAGCTGCAACTCGGCGAGCAGGTCAGGGCGCAGACGCCGTTGTTTGCGCTGGTCACCGACCGCAGGCCGTGGCTGGAGGCGAATTTCAAGGAGACCGACCTGACCTATGTGACCGTGGGCCAGAAAGCAAAAGTCGTGCTCGACATGCATCCCGACGTCACCTGGGATGCGGTGGTCGAAAGCATCAGCCCGGCGACCGGCGCGGAGTTCGCGATCCTGCCGGCGCAAAACGCGTCAGGCAATTGGGTGAAGGTCGTGCAGCGTTTGCCGGTTCGGCTGCGGCTGGTCGAGCAGCCCGGCGAGCCGCCGCTGCGCGCCGGCATGACCGCCTATGTCAGCATCGACACCAAGCGCTCCCGCAGCCTCGCCGGCCTGCTGGGCGGCGGCCCCGCGGTAGCGGCGAACCCCCAGCCGCAAGAGACGGAATCCTGTAATTGCATGGGCGGCTGCTGTCGGCGAACGCTGCAGAACAAAATGCGGGGCGTCCAGCATTATGCATTCGAGATTGGGGCGTAGTGCTTTCATGCTCTCGGGAGTTTGGGAAGAGACCAGCCGATCCTGCTTCCCTCCGAGATAAAGAACGGGTACGGGGCATTCCACGAACGCTTTCGTGGCATCAACCTCGAGCGCTGCTTTGGTGCGAGCAACCAGCAATGCCGGGTCGACCGACCGTAGACATTTGACGGTGTCGCGGACCATCGCGGTCGGAGGATGGCTGCCCAAAAGGAACCACCGCAGCAAAGGTATCTGAATTGGCGAACGGAACATCCAGGGCTGCAGGATGTGCCGAACGAAATCCGGAATCCAGGCCACGGGTTTGGCGACGAAGCTTGCAACAAGGATAACCGCTACCAGATTTTCGTGTCCGTGGGCGGCGAGGCGTAAGGCAAGCGGTCCCGAGAACGACTCACCCAGAATGGCAAACGGCCGGTCTTGCGGCAGTAGACGCACAACATGTGCCTCCAGTGCGGGATAATCGCCGCCGCTTTCTTTGGGAAAGGCGATCACGATCGGTTCGAACTCGGATGGCAGCGTGTCAATGAGCCATTTGAAGAGCTGACCCGTCCCGTCGAGGCCTGGAAGCAAAACCAGCGAGAGCGAGGACGAAAACCGCTTTGTTTGCTGCCCGATCATGACGTCAGAGTATTACACGCGCGAGATAGGTAAAGTGATCTGCGCGCGATCAGCAGGGGACATGAATTTTAGCACCTGCCGGTTCCGGCTGCGGCTGGTCGAGCAGCCCGGCGAGCCGCCGCTGCGCGCCGGCATGACCGCCTATGTCAGCATCGACACCAAGCGCTCCCGCAGCCTCGCCGGCCTGCTGGGCGGCGGCCCCGCGGTAGCGGCGAACCCCCAGCCGCAAGAGACCTGCACGACGTCGTCCGGTGCGCGTGAAACCGCAGGGCATGCCTGGGAGGCCGGGCGCGTCAGGCGTATGGCAACATAAATCGAGAACGCCGCCAGGATCGCTCCGCCAACCAGATCGATGAAATAGTGCGAGCCTTGAACGGGGGTGGAGTAGAGGACGAGCAGATTCAACAGAATGGCGCCGACACGCAACCATTTGATCGGGTAAAATACCCACATATAGAAGATGGCCCATGCCGAATGGAAACTCGGAAAGGTGATCAGCCCTGTCAGGTCGTCGATCAGCACGCGTTTGCCGGAACGCAGGGCGTCGAGAGAGGCCAGCTGTTCGATCGTCATGACCGGTGGCAAATTGGCATATTCATGGGGGGCGATCTGCAGAAAGCTGTAGGTCCCGCCTGCCGGTACGAAAATGAAGATGGCAAGCGCGACGCAGAGCCCCAGGGCGTTGGCAAGAACGAATTGCTGCAGCCGCACGAACCGTCGTGTCGGGACGAAGAGGATCATCAGCAACAGAAGCTGGGCCAGCATCGAGTTGTAGGCCAGGTCCGTGATGACCGCCAGCAACGGCCGGTCATTGATGAACTTCAAATAGGCGCGCCAATCCAGCCCCATCCAGACGTCGACGCTGTTGAGCAGCGCATCGCGATACGGAAATCCCGTGACCGCCAAAGGATAGGACAACGCGGCGCCCAGGGTCATGGCGAGCAGAAGCTGGGCAAAAACCTCCGTCGTGAAGCTGATAAAGGGATCGGGCCGCACTCTCCGATAGAAAATCGACACGGCGACACAGGGCAGCGCGCAGAAGCCGATGGCCAGGATGCTGACCCATGCGAAGGAAAGGCCTGTGGCCCAATAACCGATGATCGTCACGACCGCCATCGCGGCGATCACGCCCCACAGCACGCGGCTGTTGCGATCTAATCGTCCCTGCTCGGAAATTGAAATGATGTTGGCGGGAAGGAGGTCGATGGGTTGAAACGCTTTGACGAACGCGTGGTTGGACATCGTGTCCCTCTGGCCAGGCACTTTGGTGTCAGATTGGGTCCGGAAAAACTAAGAAATCGAAAACGTATTGTTCGCTCATGCAACCCGAGCGCTTTTAAAGTTAAGAACGGTTAACTTTATGCTGGGGGATTGCGCAGAACGGGAACCGGCAGCCGCCAAATGCGCGGCCCTGGGCGTTATTGACGCAACCGCTATGTCATAATCGACATAACGGTATCGTTCTCAGCAACCGTGTCGGCAAAAGGGGCCATCCACTGGCCCCTTTTGCTGGTTGGGATGCCGCCGGCGGCCGCGAGGCCAGCGACCCGGGGCTGCCGGACAAGCGCGCGCGGCACCGCGGCGGACGCATTTGATGCGGTCCGATGACGGCGCTGCCGGCGGATCACGCCGCCGCCCCTGGCAGCCTTGCCTTCCCGGCTATCGAGCAGCCAGCCTAACGGAATGTTTTCTTCCGTCGTGCCCGGGGTTTTGCTCTAGTGTGTGCGATCAACGGGGAAATGACATGGATGTTTCGGCCATTTTTGCGCGCATCGTCGCGCTGATCGGCGCGGTCGCGCTGTTTTGGCGCAAGTTGCAGGGCTCGGCACCGCAGCCGGCCTGGGGCACGACGCCCATCGTGCCGGAGGCGAAGCCGCAGGGCGCGATCCCGACGCTCAAGATGCCGACGGCGAGGGGCTGGCACGACGGGCAGAAGCCGACGGCGGCGCCCGGGCTCAAGGTCAATGCGTTCGCGACCGGCCTGCAGCATCCGCGCTGGATCAATGTGATGCCCAATGGCGACGTGCTGATTGCCGAGTCCAATCAGGTCGCAGGTCCGGTCCGGAGCGTGTTCAGCTACGCGATGCAGGCGACGATGCGGCGCGCCCGGGCGCTCGGTGTCAGCGCCAACCGCATCACGCTGCTGCGCGACGCCGATGGTGACGGCGTCGCCGAAAAGCGCGGCATCTTCATGGAGGGGCTGAACCAGCCGTTCGGCATGGCGCTGGTGGGCGACACCTTCTATGTCGGCAACACCGATGGCGTGGTGGCGTTTCCCTATGTGGCGAACGCCGATCGCATCACGGCGGCCGGGCGCAAGCTCGTCAGCTTCAAGCCCGGCGGGCATTGGACGCGGAGCCTGCTGCCGAGCTCTGACGGCAAGAAGCTCTATGCCGGGGTCGGCTCGCTCACCAACATTGCCGACAACGGCATGGAGGAGGAAGAGGGGCGTGCGGCGATCTATGAACTCGATCTCGCCGGCGGATCCAACCGCATTTTTGCCGGCGGCCTGCGCAATGCGGTGGGCATGGCGTGGGAACCAACGACCGGCGTGCTCTGGACCGTCGTCAACGAGCGCGACGGCCTCGGCGACGAGACGCCGCCCGACTATCTGACCTCGGTGCGCGACGGCGGCTTCTACGGCTGGCCCTATTGCTACTGGGGACAGACGGTCGACGACCGGGTGCCGCAGGACCCGGCCGCGGTCGCGAAGGCGATCAGGCCGGATTATGCGCTGGGCGGGCACACCGCCTCGCTCGGCCTGTGCTGGGTGCCATCGGGCACGCTGCCGGGCTTTCCGGACGGCATGGCGATCGGGCAGCACGGCTCCTGGAACCGCAGCACGCTGAGCGGCTACAAGCTGGTTTTCGTGCCGTTCGAGAACGGGCGTCCGTCCGGACCGGCGCGGGATATTCTGTCCGGCTTCCTCGCACCCGACGAGAAGGAGTCCTATGGACGACCGGTCGGGGTCGCGCTCGGCCCCGACGGCCGCTCGCTGCTGATGGCGGACGATGTAGGCGACGTGATCTGGCGCGTCACCGGCGCGTAGCAGGGCAGGCCGGCATCGCGCCCTAATCTTGGGTTGCGAACCCGGCCGGAAGCGCCGAGAATTGGCGGCCGCGTTCATTGAGCGCGGCTTCGGATTCGTCTCCAGGTTCGTTTTGGACTTGTTCACAAAGAAGGCCAGTGAGTGCGCGTCGCCGGGTGGATATTGTTGATTGCCGGGGCTGCGCTGTGCGCCACGCTGGTATGGGCCACGCTCGGCTTCCTGCTGATGGGTGTCGGCCTGCTGTCGTTGCTGGTGGCGGAGAACAATCGCAAGCGAAGCCGGCGCGCTGACCTGGACGATGTGGACGACGCGGGCGTCGACGGGCCGATGATGGCGCCTGCGCCCGTCGCGGCGCCTCCGCCAACCCCGGAACCGGAGTTGCTCGTTCGCCGTGAACCGTCGATGGGGACAAGGCCGCCGGCGTCTTCCTACGATCGCCAGGCATGGCAACAGCTTGTCGAGAGTGATGCCGATCTCGCAGCGGTGGCCTCGGTCCTCGGCGACTATGGGCACCAATATGTGGATGAACTGGCTAGCGAGTATTTGGCGGTCGCGGACAAGGCGCGCCTGCCAGCGATCGTTGACGGCATCATTGGCAGGGCGGGGGCGCGCGTTGCGCCGCGCGTCAATCCGGGGCCGGCGAGCGACGTCAAGCCAGTCAGCAGCGTGCGCACGCCGAACCTGATGGCGCCTCGGCCGGATCGCCAACCAAGGCCTTTGCCTCCGGCGAAACCAGAAGTTTCCGAATCACCGCCGGATTCCGTGCCTCAACCGGTCGCACCGGTCAGGCAAGAAATGGCCGGCGCACCCGCCCCGCCGCCGATGGCGGTGGAACCCGTGCTGGACACGGCAGATCGAAACAAGACGATCGTCAGCGCGGATGACGATCTCACCGCGATGCTCGGCAGATTGGCCGGCGACGCTGCCACCCCCGGCAAAAGCTGATAGCTGCTGCGCGCCGAACTTTATTCCCCAGTCACACTTCGACCACGAGCGACTGGCTTGATTCGTGCACGCCCGAAGCAGGCGGGAGATCGCAATGAAGCGGGACATCGGGATGATCAGCGGCGCGACGCTCGCGATCGGCATGCTCATGTGGGCGTTCGTCGGCAATCCGGAAAGCGCGAGCCGGACCCGTGTGAGCCACAAGATGGATATGGCCCCGGAACTGAAGCTGATATCCGAGCGCAGCCCGTATATGCGGACCGAGCGCTGAACACGCGGGAGGCGACAGCGGCATCGAATGCACTGGTGTTCCGGGGCCGATAGCCGATTATCCTGATGGTACCCGGAAGGTGGCCCGGTAATGTGCGGGGCTGGTGCCCAGCCGCCCCCTGAAATGATGCCTCATGGCGTCAGCCGAGCCGAACCCGGTTTCGGTCGCGATGCCTTCGATCGGGATCTGTGTCGCCTCCAGCAGTTCGCGGGCCTTTGCGACGCGTGCCTGCACCACCCATTCGCCGGGCGACATCCCGGTTGCCTCCTCGAAGCGCCGGATGAAGGTGCGGCGGCTCATGCGGGCGCGTGCGGCAAGGCTTGCGATCGTCAGGTCGCGATCGAGATGGCGTAAAGCCCATGCGAATGTCGAGGTGAGCGTGTCGCCTTCAGCCTTGCGGACGGGCTGGGGAATGAATTGCGCCTGTCCTCCGTCACGGTGCGGCGCGATCACCAGTCGCTGCGCCAGCCGGTTGGCAATCTCGGCGCCAAGATCGCGCCGCACGATATGCAGGCACAGATCGAGCCCGGCCGCCCGACCGGCGGAGCTCATGATGTTGCCTTCATCGACATAGAGCACATTGGCATCGACCTGCACCTTCGGATAGCGCCGCGACAGCGTCTCGGTGTGTGCCCAATGCGCGGTGGCGCGGCGGCCATCGAGCAGTCCGGCGGCGCCCAGGATGAAAGCGCCGGCGCAGATCGAGGCGATGCGCGCGCCACGCCGGTTGGCGCGCCTGAGCGCAGCGAGCAGGGAAGCAGGCGGCGACTCCACGATCTCAAGCGATCCCGGCACGATGATCGTGTCCGCTTGAGCCAGCGCCCCGATCCCGGCGCCGGCGATGACCTTGAGACCGTTATTGGCGGTGAGTGGACGTCCCGGGCGCTCGGAGCACACGACGACCCGATACCAGTCACTGCCCATGCCGAACACCTCGACCGCAAGGCCGAGCTCGAAGGCGTTGACGCCGTCATAAGCCACCACGGCGACGGTGCGCTTGCGCGGCGCCGGGCGGGACTTCGCGTTTCGTGAGAGCCGGATTGGCATGATTTTTAGGATACTAGGCATTCGTGCCACTGGTCAACGGGGCGCGTATGTCCCAGGTTCGAGGGCGAGCCCAACGGCTGGAATCGGCGAGGGAAACGCCCCGATGATCGAGCACCTGACCTATCTCAGCGCGGCCCAGGAATTGCGGCCGCCCTATCTTCAGCCTTCTGCGCTGGTCCGCGCCAAGCAACTCGACCGACTCGATGCGCATTGCCGTCATTTCATCGCCCGCGCGCCGCTCGTCATCGTCGGTTCGTCCGATCCGGAGCGCGGTCACGACGTCAGCCCGCGCGGCGATGCGCCCGGCTTCGTGCGCGTCCTCGATTCCGGACACCTCGCCATTCCCGATCGGCCGGGCAACAACCGGCTCGATACGATCGAAAACCTGCTCGCCAATCCGGCGATCGGACTGCTGTTCATCATTCCCGGCATCGACGAATTGCTGCGCGTCAACGGCAATGCGCGTCTCACCGGTTCGCTGCCGCTTCTGGAATCGATGTCGGTCGGCGGCAAGGTCCCGAAGCTCGCGATCGTCGTCACCGTCACGGAAGCATTTCTCCACTGCAGCAAGGCGCTGAAACGTGCTCGCCTTTGGCGCGACGATTACCGGCTCGACCGCGCGGCGTTTCCGACGCTTGGCCGGATGCTGGCCGACCAGATCAGCTCACCCGACGTCGGCCTCATCGAGGCGCGGATCGAAGCGGACGCGCGGGACAATCTCTACTGAAAGGACATGACCATGAAACTTCGACTGTTGCGCAACGCGACCCTCAGGCTCGAACTCCACGGCAAGGCCATTCTGATCGATCCGTTCTTCGCGCCAAAGGGTTCGCGGCCGTCGTTTACCGGGCGCGCGCCCAATCCGCTGGTCGAGCTGCCGGCGAGCCCGGAGGAAATCCTCGACGGCGTCGAGCTCGTCGTCGTTTCGCATCTGCATGCCGACCATTTCGATCCCGTCGCACACGAACTGGTGCCGAAGCATCTGCCGCTGATCTGCCAGCCCGGCGACGAGGACAAGATCCGCTCATATGGATTCAGTGATGTGAGGCCGCTCACCGAATTCATGGACTGGCGGGGCATCCGGTTTGAGCGCCGCGAGGGCAGCCATGGTCTCGGACCCGTCGTCAAGAAGATGGGATCGGTGATGGGTTTTTCCATCACCGCGAGGGACGAACCCTCGCTCTATTGGGCCGGCGACACCGTGCTTTATCCGGCGATCCAGGCCACCATCACGGCGAGCAAGCCCGAGATTATCGTCATTCATCCTTGCGGCGCAAAATGGGATGGTGACCTCATCACGATGGATGCGGCGGAAGCGGTCGCGACTTGCAGGCTGGCTCCCAACGCCGTGGTGATCGCGACGCACATGGAATCACTCGACCACGCAACCGTCACGCGGGACGAACTGAGGCGGTATGCGCAGGAACAAGGCATCACGTCCCGGCAGTTGCGGATACCAGGGGATGGCGAGTTGCTGGCTCTCGGGTGAGGGCGGGGGTCTATCCCAGGCGGACAGACCCCACGCGCCGCGTATCGATCTAGGGCCTGGCTTCGAGAATCATATTGAAGGGAGTTTCGGTGGCCCGGCGCACCGACGTGAACCCGCCCTTCTGGATGACCTCGCGCAACTTGGCCTCGCCGGCCTGTGCCCCGAGCGACGCGCCGACTTCCTGCGATCTCGATGTCGGCAGGCAGATCATGGTAGAGCCCGCATAGAACAGCCGCCCGACCGGGTTCATGTTCTGTTGCAGGCTGTCACCAGCCATCGGCTCGACGATCATCCAGGTTCCGTCCGGCTTGAGGGACTGCCTGATATACGCGGCCGCTCCCACCGGGTCGCCCATGTCGTGCAGGCAGTCGAAGCAGGTGACGAGATCGAAGTCCTTGCCGGGATAATCCTTCGCGAGGCCGACTTCGAAGCGCGCGTTCTTCGCCACGCCATGGTTCGCGGCGTGAGTTGCCGCGTCGCGGATCGAGTCGGGATGAAAATCGTAGCCGACGAACTGCGATTTCGGGAACGCCTTGGCCATCACGACCGTGGACCAGCCATGGCCACAGCCGACGTCGGCGACGCGGGCTCCGCGCTCGAGCTTTTCGACCACGCCCGACAAAGCAGGCAACCAGGACGCGACGAGGTTGTTGTGATAGCCGGGGCGGAAAAAGCGCGCCACCGCGCAGAACATGCAGCCGGCCTGTTCACCCCAGGCGACGCCGCCGCCCGATTTGAAGGCGGCCTGGACCTTGGGCTGATTGTCGAGCAGTGCCGCCATCAGGTCGAAGCCGCCCATCATGTAGACCGGGCTTTCCTCGTTGGCGAACACCATCGCCTGTTCGGGCGGCAATGAGAATTTCGCCGATGCGGCGTCGTAGGCCAGATAGTTTGACGCCGCCTGATGCGACAACCACTCGCGCAGATAACGTTCGTCGACCTTGGCCGCTTTGGCGAGGTCAGCGGACGTCATCGGCCCGCTGGCCTGCAACGTCTTGTAGAGACCGAACGTATCGCCCATGCGCACCATGGCAATGCTGGATGCACCGCCGAGATCCTGCAACATCTGGCCGACAAAATTATTGAGCTTGCCTTCATCGAATTTGGCTTCAGATGGATTCGACATGAAAATTCTCCTCTTTGGGACACGACTATCGCTATGGAGTTCGCTCCGCCGCGGTTCTGCCGCGGCGAAGCGATCTGTTGTCAGATCAGTTCGGCCAGCATCCGGGCGGCGCGCGCAGCGCCGTCGCTTTCCACGGGCCTGAATGTGATCTGTGTCCCCAGCGCTTTCAGCATGGCGTCGGCTATCATGTCCGGTGTGGACATGGCGTAGTCCATGCGTTTTCCCGCCCCATACCGGTCGAGCCGGTGTGCGACGTGAAAATTCTGTTCAAAATGATTCCTGAGCGGGAAGTAGAGGAATGGCGTGCCTGCCGCCGCCAACTCCATGCACGTCGTGAGCCCGCCTTGCACCAGGGCCAGATCGCATGCCGCCAGATGGCGATCGAGGTCGGGCACGAAAGCGCGCACCTCGACGCCATCGGGCGCACCGAGGGAAGCCGGATCGATACGCGGTCCTGCCACGACGATCATGCGCAGCTCGGGTAATGTTGCGCGAACCATCGGATAGCTCTGCAGGATGCGCCGGATCAGATGCGTCCCGACGCCCGATCCGCCGACCGTGACCACGCAGACACGTTCGTCCGGTCGATAGCCGAGCGCCTCGCGCAAATCGGCGCGGTTGCCGAAGGATCGGGGATGTTCGCCGATGACATAACCGGAAAAATCGAAATGCCTGGGCACCCAGTCGCGCATTGCGGGCAGGTCTTTGCCGAACGACATGGGAATGATGTCCTCGGGCGAACCGACGAAGATGGCGCGATCGCGAACGCCCGGATGGCGTTCGACATGACTGATCATCTCGGCATTGTAGTCGCTGGAAAGGAAGGCTTCGTGCCGGCCTCCCGAGGGCATCGGCACGAAGCCGACGAAATCCGTGAACCAGGCGAGCCTGGCTTTCTTCAGTTCGGGATGCTCATGCCAGTAATGATCGATATCCCAGGCTTCGTCGGCGATCACGAGATCATAGCCGCCTTGCTCGACCGCGTCCTGGAAGATCATGAAATTGGCGATCAACACCTCGTCCATGTTGCGGATCGCCTGAAACGCATGGAGTTCGTGTTCGCCGGCCTCCAATTCGATATGCCGGGACTCGCTGGCCAGACGCGCGCTCAGGGGATGAATGCGTTCGCCGCTGGCTGCGAGCAGGCGCGTCACGGGATCCTGGGCCAGCCAGTCGACCTCGAGGTCGGGATGCAGCTTGCGGAGTTCCCGGGCGATCGCGATGTCGCGCCGCCCGTGGCCCAGTCCAATCGGGGACGACAGATACAGCGCCTTCTTCGTCTTGCCGGTTCGGCTTTTCCGCTTCGCCGGTGCGGCCATGCCGAGCACGCGATCGAGAAACGCGGTGATCAGCGCGTTGCACTTTGCCGGGTAGCGTCCCAACACATTGTGGCCACCGCCCGCAATGGTCACGAGTTCGGCCCCGGTAATGTCGGCCACCCTCTTGCCGCGGGCATAGGGCTGGATCTGGTCGTTGTCGCCGTGGATGACCAGCAGCGGACAGCGGATGCTGCGATACATCGTCTCGCCGACGTCGAACCCGGGCGCGATCGTGCGGGCTTCGACGGTTTTGGCCAGCACCGCGCCCGTCGTCCCGCCCGACCAGTCGATGCCGTCCTCAATCTGCTTGGTGGAGTGCGGCTCGGAGAAGATGCTGCGGATAAAATGTTCGGCGAAATCCGGATAGTTGGTCAGCCAGTGTTCGCGGTTATACTTGTTCCAGCCGTCCGGATTGTCGCGCCTGGTCAGGAAGTGCTCCATACTCATGTAGGGGTAGGCGGGCCCGACGCTCGCGGCCGTTCCGACCAGGACCGCCGCTTTCACGCGTTGCGGATGGTGCGCGGCGACCACGCTCGCGAGCATGCCGCCGAAGGAGAGCCCGACCAGGATCGCCTTGTCCGTTCCGGTCGCGTCCATGACGGCCAGGACGTCGGCGACGAACTGATCCAGTGCGTAAGCCGAGACCTCGGCCGGCTGATCGGATTTGCCGTTGCCGCGACCGTCATAGGTGACGCAGCGATACCGTTCGCTGAAATAGGGCAGTTGCGCCTTGTAGACGCGCGAATGGACGATGCTCCAGGGCGGCACGAACAGGATCGTCTCGGGTCCGTCGCCGTAGATTTCATAGTGCAGCTTGACGCCGTCGCGTTCGGCAAACCCTTCCTTCGCGGGCAGCTTGGCACGCATGAGATCACCTCTTTGAGGAATCCTTTTCCGCCAATCGAATGAGGTCCCCGAAGCGCCGAAGCGCTTTCCGCACCGGTACGCCCTTTTTCTCCATGCCCAGCAGATATTGGCTTTCTGCGCCGATGAAGGCGGCCCCGACCAGCGATGCGACTTCCTCGGCCGTGAATGGGCCGAGGCCGCCGAACTCGCGCTCGGCCTTGCGCGCCAGTCCGGTGATCAATTCGAACCACCCCATCAGGCCGACACGAACGACCTTGGCGACCGCGGCGTCCGACACGCTGGCCGCCGTCAATTCATGCAGGACGTGCACATATCCGGAGGCAATATCCTCATCGAGATAGTCGCACGCCCGGTCCCATTGCTCGCTGAGTTTCAGCGCGGGGTCGCCGAACAGCGCGTTCTGGCGGTCGAGCAGTTGCGCGTTGAGATACTCGAACAGCGCCAGCACCAGCCCTTGCTTGGAGCCGAAATGATAATGGATCTGGCTGAGCGGTGCGCCGGCCTCTTCGGCCACGCCGCGGGTCGACAGGCCGGCATAGCCGCTTTTTCGCAGCACCGTTCTGGCCGCCTCCAGCAGCGAAACGCCCGTGTCCGGCTTTTTTGGAACTGCGCGCATCAGGTGAAATGCCTCATGGTTCGCTCGCAATGAATAATTCGGTCGACCGACCGAGTCAATCGATATCTTGATTTTCGGCGATGCCGCCGGACCAGCAGGTCGGCCTCATGACAGCGGCAGGGGTCCTGACCTACTCGCAAACCCGCCGGGAGCGCCTATATCCCGCGCATGAAAAACATCGGATTCCTGTCGTTCGGGCACTGGACGCCCTCGTCGCAATCGCAGACCCGCTCGGCGGCGGACACGCTCCTGCAATCCATCGACCTTGCCGTCGCGGCCGAGGAACTCGGCGCCGACGGCGCCTATTTCCGCGTCCATCATTTTGCCCGCCAACTCGCCTCGCCGTTTCCGCTGCTGGCCGCCGTCGGCGCGAAAACCAGCCGCATCGAGATCGGCACCGCGGTCATCGACATGCGTTATGAGAACCCGCTCTACATGGTCGAAGACGCCGGCTCAGCCGATCTCATCGCGGGCGGTCGCCTGCAACTCGGGATCAGCCGGGGATCGCCGGAGCAGGTGATCGATGGCTGGCGCTATTTCGGCTATCAGCCGGCCGAGGGCGAGACCGATGCCGATATGGGGCGGCGGCACACCGAGGTGTTTCTCGACGTGCTGCGCGGCAAGGGTTTTGCGCAGCCCAATCCGCGCCCGATGTTTCCGAACCCGCCGGGATTGCTGCGCCTCGAACCGCATTCCGAAGGGCTGCGCGATCGCATCTGGTGGGGCGCCGGCTCGAACGCGACGGCGGTCTGGGCCGCGAAGCTCGGCATGAATTTGCAGAGCTCGACGCTCAAGAACGACGAAACCGGCGAGCCCTTCCACATCCAGCAGGCGGCCCAGATCAGGGCCTACCGCTCGGCCTGGAAGGAGGCCGGCCATGCGCGCGCGGCGCGGGTGTCGGTCAGCCGCAGCATCATCGCGATCACCGACGATCGCGATCGCGCCTATTTCGGCCGTGGCGGCGACGAGGACGACCAGATCGGCTTCATCAGCCCGGAAACCCGGGCGATCTTCGGCCGCTCCTATGCGGCCGAGCCGGAGGCCCTGATCGAGCAGCTCAAGGGCGATGAGGCCATCGCCGAGGCCGACACGCTGCTGTTGACCGTGCCGAACCAGCTCGGGGTTGCCTACAATGCCCATGTCCTTGAATCGATCCTCAAGTACGTGGCGCCGGCGCTCGGCTGGCGCTAGCATTGCTCGCTTGAACGGAGTTTTGGCGTGAGCGTCGCTTTCACCAAGGAAGACAGTGCCGAAACGGCGTCGGAAACCCTGCTGCCCGACCGCCCGGTGTCGCCGCATCCGAACCTTGTGACGGAAGCAGGGTTGAAGGCGCTGGAATCCGCGCTGCAGCAGGCGCGCGAGGCCTATGAGGCAGCGCAGAAGATCGAAGACGTCAATGAGCGGCGGCGGCAGGCCGCGACCCCGCTGCGCGATGCGCGCTATTTTGCGGCGCGCCTTCGCACGGCCCAGCTCGTCGCCGCGCCTGCATCGACCGACATCGTCGCCTTTGGCAGCACGGTGACCTTCCGGCGCGATGACGGTCGCGTGCAGAAATATCATATCGTCGGCGAGGACGAAGCCGATCCCAAGGCCGGTTCGATTTCCCACGTGTCGCCGGTGGCAAGGTCGCTGATGGGCAAGGCGGTCGGCGATGTCGCCGTTGCATCCGGCCAGGAACTCGAGATCATCGCGATCGCGTAGTCCGGCCAAAAGCAGACACCGTCGATCGCCCGGCGCACCGTTCACAACACTGTTATTGCGACCTGTCGCGCGGATCGCCTCCCTCAACTGGGCGTCTCGCGCGTGTTGTTGTAGCCTCCGCCGCGCGACCGCATGGTCGCCAGGAGGAACTGACATGACCGCCGTCGTACTCAACCGCCGCCACCTCCTCGCCGCCGGCGGCGCCGTGCTGGCAGCCGGGGTTTCCGGGCTGCTGTTGCCCGCCCGCGCGGAAGGCCTCGCACCGACCCCTTCGATGGCGGGCGGCGCCAACAACTATCGCAAGGGCGCGCCGACCGTGGAGCGGATCGGCAAGGGCGGCTTCTGGATGAGCGGCACCGTGCGCCGTGCCGGCGACGGGGCTCCGCTTGCCGGACAACGCATCCAGATCTGGGCGCACACCACCGAAGGGCAGGAGCACGAACCGCAAAGTCATGGCGCCACGCTCACCGACAAGAACGGGGCGTTCCGTCTCGAGATGCCGCAGATCATTCCGATCTTCGGCCAGCCGCATGGCCACCTCGCCTATGACAGCGGTGAATTCAAGACCGTCTTCCTGCGTCCGGTGATGCGCAGCGCCAAGGAAACCAGCCTGGAGGCGCATTTCGTCCTTCAGCCGGCCTGACCGCGTTGCGGGTGAAGGGAGGGCAATTGGCCCGGACCATTCTGATCTGGGTCATCCTTGCAGCCGCCGTTGGTGTGCCGATCGCCGCAGCCGCGGCGAGCCCGCTGCTCGCATGGCGCGGCCCGGTCTACATACTGGCCGGATTCGCGGGGATTGTCGCGCTGGGCATCCTGCTGTTTCAGCCGCTGCTGATTGGCGGATATTTGCCGGGACTGTCGGGCCGGTTCGCGCGGCGTGCACATCTGTGGATCGGCGGCGCGCTGGTCGTGGCCATTGTGATCCATGTCGGCGGCCTCTGGATCACCAGCCCGCCCGACATGATCGACGCCCTGACGTTCTCATCGCCGACGCCGTTCTCCCCCTTCGGCGTGATCGCGATGTGGGCCATCTTCGCCGTGGCGCTGTTGGCAGCGTTCCGCCGGCGGTTGGGACTGCGACCGCGAACATGGCGCATCGCCCACATGCTGCTCGCGATCGTCATCGTCGCGGGCAGTGTGGTCCATGGCATGCTGATCGAGGGGGCGATGGAGACGGTGTCGAAGGCGGCGCTGTGCGCGCTGGTGCTCGCAGCGGCCAGCAAGGTCATGGCTGAACTATGGATGCGGCGAAAGCGAGGGCCGTTGCGCGGCGAGAGCGCGGCGCGGCAGTAAGCCGCGCGGAATTGATGGCGATCCTGATCTTCGTTAGTGTCCCCGTCCGCCCTGGATCGTCGCGCAGACACGCAACGACATGAGCCGTCGAGAGGAGAGCCGCTACAATGAGCATTGCCGATCCCAACAAGACGATCCTGACGGGCGAGAATCCCTTTATCCGCTTGAGCCACAAGGATGGGGATCCGAATTCGACGGAAGCGAGCTATTGGCGGATCATCTTTTCGCCGGCCGGTCCCGGACACGTTCTCTACCTGAAGAGCGAGCTGACGGAAGCACGCTGGCGCATTTATTCCGACAACATCGCGATGGCGCGGTGGCTGCAGTCGACCGTGCAAGGCATGCTCAATGCCGAACTGCTGGACACGACGATCCCCTGTACGGACGCGCAATTCTCCAAGACTGGAGATCCGCGCTATTTCTGGACTGAGCATGTCAAGTCGCACGGCGAAGACCTCTCGCTGACCTGGTTCGATATCGGCGAGCCGCTGCTCATCCACTCGCAGCCGAACCAGACTCCCGACCGGCGCTACGGCGTGTGCACCGTGCTGATCCCGGCGCTCGGCACCCGTCTCGTCCGCAACGGCGTCGAGGCGAAGGGGCGATCGTGGCGGCGGGAGCGGGAGGGGCGGCCATTCTCGACGTCGGCGTTGGCCTTCTCGGAAAGCTGGACGGAAGCGGTCTGAGGCGGAGCGAGGCCCCATCCGCCGTGCGCGTCGCCGTTTCGGCGCGATGATCCTGCCGCGACGCTTCTGCCACTTGCCACCCGCCGGCTGACCTGTAGGCTAGGCCGCATAAGAAACGCGAAGGCGGGGGTGAGGGATGGCGAGGCGTTTGGCGACAGCGATCATCGCGATGCTGGCGGTCGTTGTAACAGGTAGCGCGCGGGCCCAGGATTATCCCGCCAGAACCGCCACGGTCATCGTTCCCTTTGCCGCCGGCGGGCCGGCCGATATCACCGGCAGGATTGTCGCCGACATCTTCAGCCGCTACCTCGGCCAGAAATTCGTGGTCGAGAATGTCGTCGGCGCCGGCGGCACCACGGGCGCGCTGCGCGCCGCCAAGGCGCCGGCGGATGGATACACCATCCTCTCTGGTCACCTCGGCACCAATGCGCTGGCGCCGGCGTTCTATCCCAATCTCGGCTACGATCCGCAAAAGGATTTCGACCCGATCGGACTTTCGGCCGAATATCCGGAATTGCTGGTGGTCCGCAAGGATTTCCCCGCCAACAATTTCAAGGAGTTTGTCGCCTACGCGAAAGCCAATCCGGACAAGCTCAATGTCGGCCATGCCGGGCTCGGCTCGGTGTCCTATATCGGTTGCCTGCTGCTGCACGCGGCGATCGGCATCAAGCCGACGATGATTCCGTTCACCGGCACGGCGCCGGTGTTGAATGCGATGCTGGGAGGCCAGGTCGACTATGAATGCGATCCCGTGCTCGGCACGTTGAGCCAGGTGCAGGCCGGCAACGTCAAGGCGCTGGCGGTCGCCGCCAGGAAACGCAGCCCGCTGCTGCCCGACGTGCCGACATCGCACGAGCAGGGCCTGCCCGAATTCGACATTGCGCCGTTTTACGCGGTGTTCGTGCCGTCGGGCACGCCGCAGGCCGTGATCGATAAGCTTGCCGGCGCGTTGAGCAAAGGCCTTAACGAGGAAGCCGTGCAGAAGCGTCTGGCCGAGCTTGGCGCCGACAACATTGAGCCAGGCCGCCGCGGTCCAAAGGCGCTCGCCGATCTGGTCAAAAGCGAAGCCGCACGGCTGCTGCCGATCCTGCGCGCCGCGGCGGAGAAATAGGCGCCTCGCCAGAGCGGACTTCAAAAGACCGGTATCGCTAGTTGAACGTCGCCAATGAGATCCGCGGCCACGATTTTTCGGAGCGTGCCGCGGCCAGTTTTGCCGACCATGCGTCGACCATGTTGCCGATCACCAGCCGCCCGGTCGTTCGCGTATCCGGGAGCTTCATCGTCGGCGTGCCCAGCGGCAGCGAGATGACGCCGTGCGCGCAGGACAGCAAGGCAGAGGCCAGTCTGGATGCCAGTCCCGAGGGTGGTTCGGCGCCGGACGCCTGGAGGAATTCACGCACGCTTGTCTTGAAGATTTCGAAACTGCGCCGGGCAATCTCGGTGTCGCCGAAATAGGTGCCGTCGGGGAACCGCCGGTCCTCGACCGTGCCGGCCATCGAATAGAGCGAGCGGAAATGATCGGGATTGTCGATCCAGTAGCCGATATAGGCTTCCATGACGCGACGCAGGCGAACCGCCGCATCTGACGTCTCAGTCCGGATCGCATCCAGTTGCTGCGCGACCGTCTCGAGATTCTGCTGCTTCACGGCGAGCAACAGCAGGATTTTGGTCGGATAATATTTGAGAACGGTGCCCTTGGAGTAACCGATGCTGTCGGCAATCTTCTGCACGGAGACCGTTTCGATGGTGCCGGCCGCGAACGCCTTGCGCGCGGTCTCGACAATCAACGACCTCAGCGCCTCCTTGTCCGTTTCCTGGCGGGCGCGGTGCTGAAATCTGCGGGTCGCTGACGCCTTTGTTGCTCGCTTCACATCAACATTCCATCGCTCGCCGGGGCCTGGAGCGTGATCCGGAAACGTGCCGAGTGGTTTTCCGAAAAGATCACGCTCAAACAAAGAGCTAAAGCGCGATGACGATTCAACCCGATCTCGTCGCGCTTTGGGTTGTGGTTCTACGGAACGGAAGGCGATGCGGCAACATGCGCCCTTGCGATCCGGCCGTTAATTGACTATGGTCATTTAACTCTGAAATCAAGATACCGGGGAGGAGAGTGCGATGGCGGTTGCTGCGGCCAGGGTCGCTTCGAGCGACTTCGATCCCTTCAGTTCGGAGACCCGCCGCAATCCATATGCGGCCTACGAGCGGCTACGTGCAGCGGGCCCGGTCGTCCGGCTGACCAGATACGACATCTGGGCGGTACCGGGGTTTGCCGAGGTCAAGTCGGTGCTGGAGGATCATGCGAACTTCAGCAGCGCGGGCGGAGCCGGGCTTGCCAATTACTTCAAGCAAAAGCCCTGGCGTCCCCCGAGCATCATCCTGGAAGCCGATCCCCCGCTGCACACAAGAACGCGCGCCGTCCTCGCCCGCGTCCTGTCACCGGGCGTGATGCGGCGTCTTGCGGATGAATTCAAGGCCAGGGCCGTCACGCTGATCGATCCCCTGGTCGAGGCAGGCTCATTCGATGCCATTCGCGATATTGCCGAAGTTTTTCCGATCAGTGTGTTCCCGGACGCGCTCGGCATCGACCAGGAGGGACGAGAGAATTTTCTGACCTACGGGGCGATGGTATTCGCGGGCTTTGGACCCGAGAACGACTACTTCCGCGAGCTGATGGCAAAGGCTGCGACGGTGTTGCCCTGGGTTGCGGCGAAGTGCCAGCGGCAGGCGTTGCGACCGGGTAGTTTCGGCGCCCAAATCTATCAAGCGGTCGATGCCGGAGAGATCAGCGAAGAAGAGGGCGCGTTGCTGGTACGCTCGCTGCTCTCGGCGGGCCTCGATACCACGATCAGCGCGATCGGGATGTCGCTGTACAGTCTGGCGAGGGCGCCGGCACAATGGGCCGTGCTTGCGGGCAACCCGACGCTGGCGCGGAGCGCCTTCGACGAAACGCTGCGATACGATTCCGCGGCGCCCTTCGTTTTCCGTACAACCCCTCATGAGACCGTCATCGCCGGCGTGCCGATTGACGGCCACGAAAAAATTCTGCTGCTCGTCGCATCGGCAAACCGCGACGCGACGAGGTGGGAGCGGGCGGATGAGCTCGACATCACCCGCCGCGTCTCCGGACATGTGGGGTTTGGCGTCGGCATTCACGGCTGTGTCGGCCAGATGGTTGCGCGGCTCGAGGCCGAAGCCGTTCTGTCCGCGCTTGCCGCGCGCGTGTCCCGCATCGAGATCACGGGCGATGTCGCCTACCGCGAGAGTACCGGGCTGAGGGCGCTCAGTTGCCTTCCGCTGCGGGTCATTCCGAAATGAACTGGCCGCGAAACAGCCGTCGCGCCGCTGTCCTGCTTGCCGGAGCGTCGCTGATCGTGTCGGTTTCGTGACTGATATCGCTATCCTAAAAATTGAACTTGAGCACGCCGGAGAAACGGGAGCGTAGCGCACCCGTTGACAGGGCGGGCCGTCAAGCGTTAACTCGGGGGACGGGGACATGCGATCTCCCCGCGAGGCGACATGCCCAAGAATCGCGTCCCGCTCGCCAAGGACGCAACATGTCTTCCTATACCAGCATTTCATCCGACAAGCTCGCCCGTCTCATCGGTACTGCCAAGGCACCGGCCCTGGTTGATGTCCGCATCGACGAGGATTTTGCCGCCGACCCGCGCCTGATCCCCGGCGCGATGCGGCGCTCCCATCGCGACGTCCAGGACTGGGCGCCGCAACTGACGGGCCAGTCCGTCGTCGTCATATGCCAAAAGGGGAAAAAGCTCAGCGAAGGCGCCGCGGCCTGGCTGCGTCAAGGCGGCATCGCAGCCGAGTCGCTCGAAGACGGCCACCTCGGCTGGACCGAGGCGCAGAAGCCCGCCGTTCCCGCGGACAGGATACCCAAACGGGATGGTCGCGGCCGCACCGTGTGGGTGACGCGCGAGCGTCCGAAGATCGACCGCATCGCCTGCCCGTGGTTGATCCGCCGCTTCATCGATCCCGCGGCCGTCTTCCTGTTCGTGAAATCATCGGAGGTCGAGGCGGTCGCCGAGCGCTTTGAAGCGACGGCGTTCGACATCGAGAACGTGTTCTGGAGCCATCGCGGTGAGCTTTGCACCTTCGATGTGATGGTCAAGGAGTTCGGCCTTTCGACGCCGCCGCTGGAACGGCTCGCGACGATGGTGCGGGCCGCCGATACGGCGCGTCTCGACCTCTCGCCGGAAGCGCCGGGCCTGCTTGCCGCCTCGCTCGGCCTCTCGCGCATGTTCGACGACGACCTCGAACAGTTGAACGCCGGCATGCCGCTCTATGACGCGTTCTATCGCTGGTGCCGGGATGCGGCCGGCGAGACTCACAACTGGCCGGCCAGTAAGGTGAAGTCATGACCGACTTTGCCGCCAACACGAAAGCGAATCCGGACGTTCCTGCCCACGGCATATCCTTCCGCGACGCGTTCGTCGTCTGGCTGCGCGTCGCGATGCTCAGCTTCGGCGGACCGGCCGGCCAGATCGCGGTGATGCATCGCATCATCGTCGAGGAAAAGAACTGGATATCCGAGAGCCGCTTCCTGCATGCGCTGAATTACTGCATGCTGCTGCCGGGTCCGGAGGCGCAGCAGCTTGCGACCTATATCGGCTGGCTGTTGCATCGCACGGCCGGCGGCCTGGTGGCGGGCGTTCTTTTCATCGTGCCCGGCGTCATCGCCATCATGGCGCTCAGCTATATTTACGCGGCCTACGGCAATGTCGGCTTTGTCGAGGCGCTGTTCTTCGGCCTGAAGGCCGCGGTCCTCGCCATCGTCATCGAGGCGGTCGTGCGGGTCGGCAAGCGCGCGCTCCGCAACCGCGTCATGATCGGACTGGCGGCGGCCGCCTTCGTCGCGATCTTCTTCTTCGCCGTGCCGTTTCCGGTGATCATCATCGCAGCCGGCGTGATCGGCTTCGTCGGATCGCGGCTCGGCCGGCCGGAATTCGCCGGCGTCGAGCACGGCGGCGGCAAGCAGGCCGCCGTCATTGACGGCATGCTCGGTGACGCCGTTCCCGATCACGTCAAGCCCAACGCCGTGCGGACGCTGTGGGTGAGCGCGGTATGGCTGGCGCTATGGCTGATCCCGGTGGCGGCGCTCCTGATCGCGCTCGGGCCGAATAACGTCTTCAGCCAGATCGCCATCTTCTTCTCCAAGATGGCGATGGTGACGTTCGGCGGGGCTTACGCGGTGCTGGCCTATGTCGCGCAGCAGGCGGCGAACTATTATCACTGGGTGCAGCCGCGCGAGATGCTGGACGGCTTGGGCATGGCGGAGACCACGCCGGGACCGCTGATCATGGTGGTTCAGTTCGTCGGCTTCATGGCCGCCTTCCGCGACGCTGGCGGATTGCCGCCGATGCTGGCGGCAACGCTCGGCGGCCTGCTTGCCACTTGGGTGACTTTCGTGCCGTGCTTCCTCTGGATTTTCGCCGGCGCGCCCTACATCGAGACGATGCGCGGCAACAAGGCGCTGGCGGGCTCCTTGTCAGCGATCACGGCCGCGGTGGTCGGCGTGATCCTCAATCTGTCGATATGGTTCGCTCTGCACACGCTATTCCGGCAGACCTTCGCGGTGAAAGGGTTTGGCTTCGCGTTCGACGCGCCGCTGCTCTCGAGCGTCGACGCGCCCGCGCTCGTTCTGTCGATCGCGGCGGCGGTCGCCATATTCCGCTTTGGGATCGGAATGCTGACCGTTCTTGCAGCGTGCTGTGCCGCAGGTGTCCTGCTGCGGTGGGCGGGGATCGTCTAGGCGGCCTGTCCCGCCTAAGCTTGAAGAGCGAAGGCGAAGGGGCAGGTCGGAACCCGACGGGCAAATCATCGCTTCCGATTTACGGAAGTCCTGTCAAGCCCTAAATAAGAATATATTTCGTATTTACAGAAATGAAAATCAGGCGCATATTCCCGCCATCCCGTCCCGCTCAGAGGGGCGTTGGCCATCGTCACAACGAGGGGCGGGGAGCGGTGGACGTGACAGTTGCGCTTGACGCGCGCGGCTGAAGCGTACGGCAAAGGCGTGTGGTCCTGACGTCGCGATGCTGGCGTCTATGCACCTGGAGGCATCTGACTTCCCAGGGCGCAACGGAGGCAAAAGAGCCGTTCTCCGGGGAGAGCTCGTTATAAGCCGTAAAGCCATTGCGCAGGGAAGGTCGGGTGTTCTCCGCTGCCCTGTATGCTCGTGTGCACTTTGTTTTGTGCACGTCGCACACGAGACCGCGGGTGCAGCGCGCACCCGGTCTTCCCTGCGCCCTCGACCTTTGGAGGGTAACCAGGTTGCACAACTCGGGCGCATCGCGCGGCGAGGGTGCGGAACCATGTCCGGAAGCGATGTCCTCAGATCCACTTGCCTATCGGGCGAGCGGCTGAACCCGATTGACAAAATGTCGCACTTTGCAATGCAGCAAATTTACAAAAAGCCCCTGCTAACGGGCAATGGCGTTCCGGTTGGCTTCTCTGTATTGGTGCGGCTGGCATACAAGCTTCGGAGCGGGGTTGTTCGCGCTTCGCAAAAAATACGCGGGAGGAAACATGCGTAGACTGATTTTGGCGGCGGCATCGATCGCGGCCTTGACTCTGGCAGGTCCTATTCTGGTTGGCCCGGTTGCGGCGCAGACGCCGATCGTCATCAAGTTCAGCCACGTGGTGGCTCCGAACACCCCGAAGGGCCTGGCGGCCGAAAAATTCAAGGAACTCGCCGAGAAATACACGGGCGGCAAGGTCAAGGTCGAAGTCTACCCGAACTCGCAGCTCTACAAGGACAAGGAAGAGCTGGAAGCGCTGCAGCTCGGCGCCGTGCAGATGCTGGCGCCCTCGAACTCGAAATTCGGCCCGATCGGGGTCAAGGAATTCGAGGTGTTCGATCTGCCGTACATTCTCCCCGACCTCAAGACGCTGCGCAAAGTTACCGACGGGCCGCTCGGCGCCAAGCTCCTGAAGCTGCTGGATTCCAAGGGCATGACCGGCCTTGCGTACTGGGACAACGGCTTCAAGCAGATGAGCGCCAACAAGAAGCTGGTGGCGCCCGCCGACTACAAGGGCCTGAAGTTCCGTATCCAGTCGTCCAAGGTGCTCGAAGCGCAGTTCCGCGCGCTGGGCTCGATCCCGCAGGTGATGGCGTTCTCCGAAGTCTATCAGGCCTTGCAGACCGGCGTGGTCGACGGCCAGGAGAACACCTGGTCCAACATCTACACCCAGAAAATGCATGAGGTGCAGAAGTACATCACCAACACCAACCACGGCTATATCGGTTACGTCGTGGTCGTGAACAAGAAGTTCTGGGACGACCTGCCGGCGGATATCCGCGAGCAATGCGCCAAGGCCATGAAGGAAGCCACCGACTACGGCAACGGCCAGTCGGCCAAGGAAAACGACGATGCGCTTGCCGATATCAAGAAGACCGGCAAGAGCGAGATCGTCGCGTTGACGCCCGATCAGGATGCGGCGATGCGCAAGGCGCTCGAACCGGTCTACCAGGATGTGGCCAAGCGCGTCGGCCAGCCGCTGATCGACGAGTTCCTCAAGGAGACCAGGGGCGCGACCAACTAAGGCGGCATCGATGGGCTTCCGTGCTGCGGCCCGGAAGCCCTTTCATGTCCGGGCAATGCCGTGTCGGGGGAGCTGTGGCCGGCATGGTCGCAGTGAAATTGGGCGGGGTCGGGCCGTCACCGGGCTGGCCTTGAGGGGGAAATAGATGTTGCTTCGCATCCTCGATCGGCTTGAGGAGATATTGATCGCGACGCTGATGGCGCTCGCGACCATCATCATCTTCATTGCGGTGATGCACCGCTATCTCGTCGGCGTTCCCTTCCTGTATCCGATCCTGTTCCCGATCAATCTGTCCTGGGCGCAGGAACTGTGCATCTACATGTTCGTGTGGGTGGCCAAGTTCGGCGCGGCCTATGGCGTACGGACCGGTATCCATGTCGGCGTCGACGTGGTGGTGAACCAGTTGAAATCACCGTGGCGCAATGGCGTCGTGCTGTTCGGACTGCTGTGCGGCGCGTTCTTCACCGCCGTCATCGGCACCATGGGCGCGAAATTCGTCTACGGGCTGATGCACACCGACCAAGTCTCGCCCGATCTCGAGATCCCGAGCTGGTTCGTCTATCTCTGCATTCCGCTCGGCTCCTATCTGATGTGCTTCCGCTTCCTGCAGGTCGCTTACAATTATTTGCGCACCGGCGAGCTGCCGCATCACGATCACGCCCATGTCGAGGGCGTCGACGTCGAAGAGCCGGGTGTCGGTGCGGCGGGGGTCATCCGATGAACAGCCTGATCATCTTCACCCTGCTGATCGCGCTGATGCTGACGGGCATGCCGATCTCGATCGCGCTCGGCATGACGGTTCTGACCTTCATCTTCACGATGACCAACGTGCCGACCGAGTCGGTGGCGCTGAAGCTCTTCACCGGCATCGACAATTTCGAGATCATGGCGATTCCGTTCTTCATCCTGGCCGGGAATTTCCTGACCCATGGTGGCGTCGCGCGACGCATGATCAATTTCGCGACCTCCATGGTCGGCCATTGGTATGGCGGTCTCGGGCTCGCGGGCGTGATGGCCTGTGCGCTGTTCGCCGCGGTGTCCGGCTCCTCGCCGGCGACCGTGATCGCGATCGGCTCGATCATGCTGCCGGCCATGGTCAGGCAGGGCTTTCCGAAGCGTTTCGGCGCCGGGGTCATCACCACGTCAGGCGCGCTCGGCATCCTGATCCCGCCCTCGATCGTGATGGTGATTTATTGCGTGGCGACCGGCGGCAGTGTTGCGCTCGATCCGGCCGGGGTTCGCGTGTCGTCGGCGTCCGTGGGACAGATGTTCATGGCCGGGGTCATCCCGGGCCTGATGCTGGCGACGCTGCTCGGCGTGACGACGTTCTATCGCGCCTGGAAATTCGATTACCCGAGGCTGCCGCGCGCGAGCTGGGCCGAACGCTTCGTGGCCTTCCGCAAATGCATGTGGGGCCTGCTGCTGATCCTGATCGTGCTCGGCGGCATCTATGCCGGCATGTTCACGCCGACCGAAGCCGCCGCCATCAGCGCGGTCTACGCCTTCGTGATCGCGGTGTTCGTTTACAAGGACATGTCGCTCAAGGACGTGCCGCGGGTGCTGCTCGGCTCCGCCAACATGAGCGCGATGATCCTCTACATCATCACCAATGCGGTGCTGTTCTCGTTCCTGATGGCCAACGAGAATATTCCGCAGCAGATCGCGTCGTGGATCACCTCGGTCGGTGTCGACTGGATCATCTTTCTTTTGATCGTCAACGTGCTGCTGCTGCTGGCCGGCAATGTGATGGAGGCGTCCTCGATCGTGCTGATCATGGCGCCGATCCTGTTCCCGGTGGCGGTCAAGCTCGGCATCCATCCGGTGCATCTGGGCATCCTGATGGTGGTCAACATGGAAGTCGGCATGTGCCATCCGCCGGTCGGCCTCAACCTCTATGTCGCTTCCGGGATCGCCAAGATGGGCATCACGGAGCTCACGGTCGCGGTCTGGCCGTGGCTGCTGACCATGCTGATCTTCCTCGGCGTCGTCACCTATGTGCCGGAAATCTCGCTGTGGCTGCCGCGGGTGCTCGGGATGCTGTAGGGGCGATGAACGAAGCGGGGATTCATCCACATTACATCTTGGTAAGGGAAGGCCGTCTTTCCCATCGTTAAGTTGATTACCGGTAGGCCCGGCCCCATCTTCAGCCGACCTTTCAACGGAGGTTCGTATGAGGAAATTCACCATCGCCGCGGTTGCCGTGCTTGCGCTTGCCGGTTCGACCGCGGTTTACGCGCAGCACCGTCATTGGAGCTACGGGCATATGCGGATGAATCCGGAAGACCGGGCGGCGTTCGCCGACGCGCGGATTGCGGCCATTCATGCCGGGCTCAAGCTGACCGCCGACCAGGAAAAGCTGTGGCCGGCGGTGGAGACCGCGGTGCGGGAATTCGCAAAGCTGCGGATCGATCGCGCCAACGCCCGGATGAATGCGCCGCAGGGCGATTCCGCAGCTCAGAAGCCGGACGATCCGGTAGCGCGGTTGCTCGAGCGCGCCGACAACATGGCGACCACCGCGGCCGCCATGAAGAAGGTCGCGGAGGCGGCGGACCCGCTCTACAAGACGCTGGATGACGGGCAGAAGCGCCGCCTGGCCGCGCTGACCCATATGGACCGCCGCTTCGGCGGCCGTGGCGAGGGCTGGCGGCACCGCGATTTCGACCGGGATCGCGGCGATGGCGGCCGGGACCGCAGCTATGACCGCGACCGCTATGACGGGGATCGTGCCCCGGACCAGGGCGGCCCGGAACGGCTCTGAGCGCGGATTTCCCGCCTCCGGCCCGCACATCGGTGGAAGCCGCTGGAATCCAGCGGCTTTTTGCCTTCCCGGAGCCCCGCCAAAGGCCGGGAAAACTCACTCCGGTTTGCTGGACATCGCCGAATCGCTTTGCTAAACGACGCCCTCTTGCGAAGGCTTTTCCGGACCAAGTCCGGGCGCATAGCTCAGTTGGTAGAGCAGATGACTCTTAATCATCGGGTCCCAGGTTCGAGCCCTGGTGCGCCCACCAAGCTTTTCAAGAATTTGGCCGAAACGCTCGATCCCATTCCGACATGGTGGTCATCGGCTATTCCGACAAACCGGCTGGTTTTGTTCGCTCCGCGCGGCGTTTTTGCACGCCGGAGATCAGCTGCTTGCGCGTGCGTTTGGCGTAGGTGGGCAACTGCCGGTAGTGCGTGATCTCGAATGCCCCAACCAGGTGCTCCTCGCGCTGCAACCACTCCCACGCTGTCAACGCCGTGGTAGCGAGCGAGTTATGGCCTAGCCTAGCCTAGCCTAGCCTAGCCTAGTCTTAGCCTCGGTGCGGAGGATCGTTAGCTCTTCCCAGGTCGCGGTTGGGGTCTCCTTTTTCGATTGGTCGGGCTGGCGGGTGGGAATGGGAGGGGAGCATTTGGCGGCAACGCGTGGAACGTTCTTGATCCGAACACCATCTTACTCGGCAGCCTGCTCAATGGACCGCTATGGTGGCCTATAATCCTTCGCAACTGCGGGCAATCACCCAATCGAGACATCGGAATCGAGTATAGATCCCGAGTCGAACGGCAGCGATCTGATGTGGCTGGGTTTTCGTTGGCAGACAGTACAATTAAACTCCATCAGGGTGAGCGCGCGACTCGCTCGAAACAGAGAAGTGAAGCGCGTCGTCATTCCTTCCGAAAACGTCCGTATGCGATTTGTGACTTTGGGAACCCAAGCACGGATTCGGTTAGCAATGCGCAACTAGGAAATAGGCGCCGCAATTGGGCCGTCCAAATCGGTCTCGTCGAAGCCATTTGACGCCCCAAGAATCGTTCGTCCGTCCGAATCCAACGAATGATCCTCTTCTTTCGAAGGCGACTTGGCAGAAACCACCAGAAAGGCACGTTGCAATGCGCTTCAACGGGAAATAGAGGTGACGGAGTTTGTATCCAAAAAGCGTTGCCGGCAGATTTGACAAAGTTCGCAAAAAGTTTTTGCCGTCGCTCAGATCCAACATGCTCAATCACGCTGTTGCTGAACACGATATCGTACTTAGTCGGAAGCTCGCTTAACGTGCAAACATCCGCCTCTATCAATCTAAAGTGAGCTAGTTCTGAGGTGCTGAACTGAGCAAACTCACCCGGAAGATTTAGAAGGGTAATGTCGTAAGTGTCGCTACAGTCGTGCCAAAAACCCGGTGTGCCATTTAGCGAAGGCACCCCCCCAATATCTAGGATCTTTGCCCCACGAGCTGGTTTCATTATCTTCAGAAAGAGAGACATTCGCTTTTTACGAAATATCGGAACTAATTTCCATTTGAGGAGGCTGTATAACATAACGAATGCTATTCGGGTCGTTGTGATTTTGGACTCAACAGTACAATCGCACGACGAATATCATCTAAAATTGACCTATGAGCGGTGCACGAGGTTGCGCCCTTGGCGACTGCTATTTTCAAAGAGCATTCCCGTGAAGCTAACCGCGTTTCTCTAGCAATTGTACTTTCCCAGATGGATTTTGCACCTTGATCTCGAACGTTCCCAATCGCTTTAGCACACCCGCATACTTTAACGTCGCCACTCGGGCCAACTAAGAAGTTGCGAAGTGGGTCTCGACATTTTGCTCGCCCAAATTCTAATTCTCCCGAGAAGTGCGACACCATTCCTTCTAGGGCATCTACGCTTGTCTCTATTTTTGCTCCTTGTGCCTTTAGTTTGACAAGCTTATTTACCTCCGCCTTTAGGGCTTCAAGTTTATTGTCCTGGATTGAAAGTTTCGCAATCTCCTCTTCGCGCCATAATCGGACGGCGTTGAAGTCGACCGCCGTCGCGCCGAGGCGTTCGGCCCAGTGAACGATTGGAGTTAGCCGGGTGGCATTCAGCCGGTGAACTGTAACCTTAATCCTAATTGGGAAATGGTTGCCGGAACGATTTCTCTCTATAACGAGCGTCCGCAAGCCTCGTTCAATTCGCGCCAGTGACCCAGGTACACCTCGCGCAAGATCGTGAATGTCGTCGTTGGCGCCATCAATCGAAATATCAATTTTGAGGGGAGGCGCCGCAACAAGCCCTTTTACAAATTTTTCGTTTGCTAGGGACGATCCGTTCGTCGTCATGATCCAGTCAACATGGCTTGAACGACAAAATTCTATCAGCTCTAGGAAATGCGGGTAGATCGTTGGCTCCCCTCCGCTGAAATCAATGAGGAGGGGCGTAATATAATCTCTCAAGCTCTGGATCGCTTTCTTCCACTCTGCAACTGACATTTCTTCGGGGTAAGAGTTCATTCGCCAGTGCATGCAATACTGGCACTTATAATTGCATCGGTCGGTAAGTGTGCACTGAACGAACGCCGGATTGGTGAAATCCAAGCTCGTGCGGTGGAAGAAGTGTTCCCGGGCGGACTGTCCTATGCGGGCCCAGCCATGCCTTACTAGCCGTGTAGCGAGCACTCATTGCCTCCCGTTTGCGCCAACTGAGCGTTCAGTTTCAAGCTTGGTTGATTGGTCCAGTCGATCATGGAATCTGCAGCGGCAATATCCACAAACGCGAAATCCCGTATTAATCGCTTAAATCGCAGAAGCGACGATTGCAGTCCTACGTACGATTTGAAAACCCGATACGGGGAGAGTTTAGGAACAGTCGGCTGACTAGCGTCGAAGTCCCGCGGATGAAAGTAGGTCATCACGTACTCCGATCTTGCCATCAACTGACGGACCAACGCGTAAGGCATAAGTCGAAAGTATCCTCCACCTGCGAAGTTTAGATCAAACTTGCCAACGTCTGCAGGGACAACGGGAAACTCCTTCAAAGTCGCGCCCGCACATTCAACAACAACTGGCTTCCGCGCACTAAACGCAGGAAACCCGCCATGCGCGCGCCGCGACACAAAAACCGACGAGTCAATCTCGATGCCGCACTCGGCGAGTATTGAAAAAGCCCAGGCGCTTTCATGCGTAATCGAAAAACCGGGTGATCGATAATACCGTATTTTGGATCCCGTTATATCCTGCAGGCTGGAAATAGAAGCGACCAAATCCTCCTTGAACAATTGCGGCGTTAACTGGTGAACCAGCCGATGACTATTGGAGTGTGATCCAATTTCATGTCCGGCCGCATGGATAGATCTAATCACATCAGGGTGGGTTCTTGCGATCCAGCCTAAACAAAAAAATGTCGCCTTAACGTCGGCTTCTGCCAAGCACTCAAGTATGATCGCCGCGTTTCGCGCGACGCGGGACTCGTACGCGTGCCATTGGAGTTCGTTCGCCGTTTCATCATGTTCGAGGAGATGAAACCAGTCTTCAACGTCAAAAGTTAGAATATGCATTCGCGTGTCCCTAGATCAAAGGCCTTTGCCTTGAGCAACCCGGAGCATGCAAAGAATGATAAGTTTAAAGTCATAGAGAATCAGGCGGAAGGGCGACATTTCGTTCACCGCATTTAGGTATTTGTATTCGTCGTCTTGCTGTCCGTATCGTGGAGTACCTTTCAGCGCCTGCGACGGACCAAAAAGCCCTGCTCTCAGCAACTTGCGATGCACATTACCCTGCAGAAGGTCCCGATCATAATGATGGGTTGCGAGTGGGCGTGGTCCAACTAAACTCATTTGGCCGAGCGCCACGTTTACGAGTTGTGGCAGCTCATCAAGGTAGAACTTCTTAAGAAGCGCTCCAAGGTAGGTGCGGCAACGTGGATCCCATTCTGCCGAGTAGGCGTGCCAATCTCCCGCTGCTGCTGCAGGTCGGTCGATATAGGCCTCCTTAACCACGCAAAACTTGTATTTGCGAAACGTAGTCCCTCTACTAATCGCTTTGTAACTGATCAGCAGTGGGCCGCGTTGGCTCCGCATTAAGATAGACATTAGCGTATGGATGACGAACAGCGCGGCAATAAAGGGCACAGCGAGCAACAGTAGAATCACGCCGACCGCTCTATCAAAAAGAACCTTCAGCGTCGGTTCTCGAACCGCTTTTTTCTCGAACAGATGGCCATACCGCGTCCGCGTATCTGCGGAGGGGGGCAAATGAGGAAAGGCTGGCTCGGCGCCCATATCTACTCAGCACAATTAGGCGAAGAAATAGGATGAATAAACGGTAGATTGCATTCTACTTTAGGGGGCATGTCAAGGGGAGCCCGCCTGCAGTAACGTTGAACTTGGGTCGTACATTCAACGGTTTTGGTAGTGAGCGGAGTAGGCAATGCCAGAGCAGGGCAATTGGTTCGTTGTGTTTGCTATTCTAGGATGGCCAGTGGTCGCGTTAGGCGCCTATCTTTTCAGGCCCGCCTTGGAGGCCACAGCGTGGACAATTGTCGGCAGCCTACTCTTTCTTCCATCTAACGCCGGCATAAAGTTTGATATGGTTCCGGCTATCGACAAAAGTCTAGTATCCGCTATGTCCGCCTTTGTAGGATGTGCGATCTTAATCAAACGCCCGAAAGTCGTTCCGATCGGTCTCGGAGTTTTTCCATTTCTGATATTGCTTTACGTTCTCGGTCCTCTTTTCACCTCGCTCAGCAATGGGGACACTCTAGTTTACGGACCTGTGGTTCTTCCTGGTGTGGGAATGTATGACGGTACATCAGCGTCCATCACGCAGTTGATCACCTTTTTTCCATTTCTTCTCGGCCAGCGATACTTTCAAGGGGATCGTGCTGTTCAGGTCATCTTACGCGTTCTCGTGATTGCCGGCCTCATCTACTCAGTACTGATGTTGATAGAGATACGTGTGAGTCCCCAGCTGTCTCTATGGCTCTATGGTTACCTGCCTTCGACTTACGTAGCTGAGATGCGGTACGGCGGATTTCGCCCGGTAGTGTTTATGCAGAACGGTCTCGCGGCGGCGTTTTTTTTAATGACAGCGTTGATCGCTGCTGTTGTGTTTTGGCGAGGAAGTAGTGTGTCAGGGAAAAGTACAAGAGCGGCGATTGTCGGGTACTTATTCGTCGTTCTCTTACTGTGCAAATCTGCGGGGGCAATGATCTATGCGATAGCTTGCGGTCCGATTGTTCGCTTTGCCGGCCCCCGTATGCAAACCATACTAGCCGCGCTGATAGTGATCATTTGCCTTCTGTATCCACTATTCAGGATTGCAGCATACATACCCGAGGAGAACATTCTGGGCGTCTCCTCGTTCTTCAACCAAGAGAGAGCCGAATCGTTGGGTTTTCGGTTCGAGCAAGAGAAGCAAATTATGGCGCGTACCGCTGAGAGGTTGATATTTGGCTGGGGACGGTATGGACGCAACCGCGTGTATGATGAAAACGGTAAAGATGTGAGCGTGACCGACGGTGCCTGGATTATTACTCTTAGCCAATTTGGGATTGTCGGCTTTCTGGGGCAGTTCGGATTACTTGGACTTCCAGTTTTCTGGGCTTTCCGAGCTATCAAGCGAGATCAAGTTCGCGGAGAAGAGCAGCTACCTTTGGCCGGATTAGCATTGATTGTATCTATCAGTTTGATGGAGCAGATTCCGAACGCTTCGATTAGTTCCTGGACGTGGCTCTTATCGGGAGTCTTGTTAGGTCGATCTCAGCGGCTTCTAAGGCGACGTTTTTCGTCGACCTCAGCGATCCGTGCTGCACATATCAATCGATCCCTTCACCAAACCGGGTGATAGCTTCGATTGTGCAAACTGTCGATTGTCGGATCCAGTTATGGTTGCCTATCGTGGGTAACGAGACTCCCGACTAGCATTTTTTGGAACGGGGGCGCGGAGTGGAACCCGGCACTTTTGACCGGGAGGTTAATGCTCGACCGTTGAGCTACCGCCCGCGAACAAGGCCGCCGAGCGGAATATGATCGCCTGACGGCTTTGCTGGTATGGGCCCGGACTGGTTGGGGAAATTGTCCGGTGCGCGATCAATAGGCGATCTGAGCGGTGCCGCAACGATGGCCGCAAATTAAGCCTGATGGCGCCGCTGCGGGTTAATTTGGAACCGCAAAAAGGCTGCCGGCAAGGGCGGTCTCTTTGCATTCTCAAAATTTGGATTTTGATCAGGCTGCGAGGGCTGCAGTCTGGTTACGACGGCGATAAGCCATGAAGCCTACGCCAGCAAAGCCAAGGATCATCATGGCCCAGGTCGATGGCTCGGGGATGGCTCCTGCTACAGTGACGCCATCGCTGAAGGTAACTCTATAGTCACCGGAAGCGGAACTGTTGGTGGCGGTGCGGGCGTCAGCTTCCGATCCGTAATGGCAACAGCTCGCAACAGCTAAAATGTAGTTTCCAGCCGCCAGATTCACAGCGAGGAAGGAGTCTAAACCAGAAATGCTGCCATCAAAGACACCGCCGTGATCGTCGTTTGTACCGAGCAGGGCGCCGGTTAGATTTCCAATCTGCGAGCCGTCGTCAACAAAGAGCTGAATCCAAGAATCAGCTATTCCGTGCCCGGTCGGGCCACCAGTCCAACCGCTTGCTAAGATATCAATAGAGAGATTTCCACCTGAATAGAAAAAATTCACATAGTCCCAGCCAATGTTGGCTGATACGGAACGGTCGACCACCGCTGCGGCGTGAGCGTTTCCGGAAAACGTTGCCGCTGTCGCAAGCGTCAACCCTGTTATTAATCCAAAAATCCGCGATTTCATTTAAGCCCCCTTTTTAATATTGTTAGTCATGTCTGAATAGCTGTCCCATTATTTGACCACAATGCGGAACTCACTGGATAAACGTGCGGCACCCGGTCACACCCAAAAAGGGTGACATTGCTATTGATGTAGAGAAGAATTTTTTTATTCCGGATTGTGGCTTTGCCATTAGCCAGCGAAGTCAGGGGGCTTGCCGCGCTTCATTGCAAGTCCCGCTACGCGGCTCACTTGATCGCCCGGCCGACTGACGCCGCCGGCTGCAATCGGTATGATGCCATATGGCAGACAACGAAAATGCTGAGCTTCCCTACGCTGTCCACGAGACGTTTCTCGGTGGCATGCTTGGTCGATTGGTCAGTCGCCACGAAACGCTTTTAGATGCTCTTGCGGTCGCGGCGGGGGCATCCAAAACCCGAGCGATCGTTCATGGGCAAACGATTGCTTGGCCACCATCGGGCGCGGAAGCTTAAGGGTGGATGGCTATTGCATTCGCACCAGCAGACCGTCGAGCGCTAGATGTGGTCTTTCAGGAGGTTGTCCATCCGACCCGAACCGAGGAAGCTGAGGTTGCGAAGCTTCAGTATTCCAGGGAGGACCGGATGGGCAACCTCCTGAAAGACCACACCTAGAGCGCGCCAACCGCGGACCCTCGTCGGGCACGGTGGTCGATCTCTCGCCGAAACTGAACCGTGAAAAGTGGGAGCGCGAAAATCTCTGGGTGCCATCGAATGCAGACCTGGACGCGATAGCCAATGACATCTGGAAGCGCAAATTTGCCTCAGCCTCGATGGTGGCGCGGGCCTCAAGCGTGAGCACCGCCGCCTCGGCAAGTTGAATGTCGCGACCGCGATAGTGCGCATCGAGAATAGCCTCGACGTCTTTCAACGAGTGGCCGGTGACGGCCGCGATCTGAGGCACGCTAGTCTAGCGCCGGCGATGGCGAGCCGGACGACAGCCGTGCCCCCGCAGGTCGTGAAACGTCAGGCCCGTGACGCCAGCACGATCGCAGGCCTTTCCCCGAAAGCCATCTGACGTCCAGGGACGCCCGAACGTTTTCGTCAGGATCAGCGGCCAGAGCGGCACTGTGGGTCGAGAAGGGCCCTCAAGGGCCCGCCGGCGGGCATCGCAACACGCTGGCGGCTCTTGGATTGGCGAAGGCGAATATAAGGGCTCGACGCGCCAAACAGGTGAGCCCTTAGAAAAAAGCGGCGGCGATTGACATCCGTCACACCTGATCGCAGCAAAGCGTCTGGTCGGCCCCGTGGCGGGACAAGAAAGAGATCTTTTGATTTGGATCAAGTATGTCTAGTCATTCAGTTGGAAGCGGCACCGCACCAATAGTCCGGCGATTCGTCTCAAGAAACTCAGAATAGCGGCGGATTTCTTCTGTGCCACCTTCGCAAATTCTTTCTCGGAGGGCACGGTGTTGCTTCAATGTTCCTTCAAGAATCAAAGAAATGTTTCCTGTTGGGCTATCAACGCCGATCACTAATTCAAACAACTGCTTGTATCTGTTCTGTGTGGCTGGGTTGCTCACCCACCAAGTAAGTCGGCCGTTCACAATCTTCCAGCGAGTAAAATGGCGGGCTGCGTTTCCCATGACAGAGACAAAAGCTTCATGGTCATTTGCCGGGCACTCAAGCGCGACAGGATAAAACTTGTTGCTGTCTGCCTCCGCAAATGCCTTGAAATTAGTTGCTAGAGCAATTGCGAGTATTGAAACCGCGACTATTTTGTGAAGAAAAGAGGACGTCGTCATTTCAAATTGTTGGGCCTGAATAATCGCTAGGTCGTCGCTAAGTGATGTTTGGAATACCGGTGTCCCTTTTACGGAATCGGCGAACCCGGCGCACGCTGCTTCAGCATCAGCGCTGCTCCCGCGGCATTTGCGCGATCCCGAGGCATGGCCCCTCACGGAGAATGCTCCGACCGCTGCAGTTTCTTTAGATGTCCGGTTAGTATCTTTACGAGTTCGGGGTCGATGGCGCTGGCCCCGCGGCGCCGCTTTTGCGCGTCAGCGATCGTGTAGCGGCCGTTGTCCCGCGCTTTGATCTTGCCGCGATGGAACGAGATGATCCTGACGAAGGGATCTCCTAGATCCTCGGCGATCATCTCGTCGGCCAGCGCTTCGGCGGCTTCCCAGCTCGATGCGCGTCTGAGCACGTCGAGCAGCAGCATCCGCGTGTCGATCGAGGTGATGGGGCGCCCTGCGAGTTGTGCGGCGGCCCTGAGACGCAATGCAGCCGCTCGGTCCGGCTGGTTCCTGTCATCGGCGATCCAGGCAGCGCATAACGTATCAAGGAATGCCGCCATCCGGTCGCCGTCATGGGCGTGCCCGGCGGCCCTGACCAAAAAGCGGTGCGCGGCCGGGTCGAATGTCGGGTCCGCGGAAGCAGCTCGAAATTCCGGCGTCTGCATAAACCTCTTCGCCTTCGCATCGCCCCGTTCGATGTCGGGGGCTATATAGCCGCAGAAAGGGCATTCCAGCAGCCAGAAGTCGATGGTCGAGCGCCCCATGCCGCCCTCACGCTGGTCGAGGTCCCGCGAGCCAAAGGAGTTGGTGCTTAACAACACGGTTTGCTTGGACTTCTTGCCGCAGCAATAGCATCGCAGCTTTCTTTCTTCATAGTCCGTCATCTGATCATCACCTGACCTTCGAAAGCCTGTCCCTGTCATCTCGTCCGCGAGCTAGCTTCAGCCCCATCGCTTTCTGGTGCTGAAATGAATACTCCGCGAAATTCCTACGAGCTTCTCCAGCAGCCCGTACCCATGGCTGTAAAGCGCCTTCTTGTTTCCAGGTAATTCCTCGATCCGGGACGCGAGGGTCGGTCGCTTGGCGTCGAGGAAGGTCCGTAACACCGCGAAGCATCGCTCCAGCATAGGCTCGGCCTTGTACGATCCATCGTGAGCATAGGCCTCTGCCAGCGCGGCCAGGATCCACAGCAGGGCGGCGGAATCGTTCCCGTAGACCCGCTCGAAAATATCGAGCAGGCGCTCCAGCGGGGGCATAGCCTCCCGGAAATCCCGGCAGTCGAGATAAGCGCGAGCCACAGATTCGAGCGTCTTCTGGACTTGCAGACTGTCCTGTTCGAACAGCGTCTCGTTGATGGTCAACGCCGTGTCAAACATGACCTTGGCCTTGCGGCGGTGCTCGGCCTCGACGCTCGATCGTACCTGCTTGCTGGCCGCGATATAGACGACGCCGAGCTCAACCAGCATCGTTGCGGTCTGCTGGCTCTCTCCACCGAAAACAGTCTCGTGCACGTCGAGGCAGCGTCCGCAATAGCGGTCGGCCAACTCTTGCTCCTCGGAGCTGAGGCAGACGCCGACCAATTGCTCGAGCGCGGCAGCGACTTCGGCACTTTCGGCGCCGTAAAGCTCGGTCTTGATGGCGAGGCTGCGCTCAAGAAACGGCAGAGCATTCGAAGGTTCTTTGCGCGCCAGATATCGTGCAGCGATATCGTTGCACTCGTTGGCGACCTCCGGGCCGACATCTCCAAAGGCTGCGGCCTTGATCTCCAGTCGCTTCAGAAGGAACGGCTCGAGCAGCTTGAATCCGCCCGAGTGCCTGTGACCGATCCATTCGTCGAGCTGCGGTAGAAGCGATGCTGGGCCCCGTAATGCTTCGCCGATCCTGAGGCTGCGCTCGAAATACGGAATGGCAACCGTCGGCTTGGCGGCTTGGCAGATCAGCATAGCCAGCGTGTGTAGCGCAGTCGCCACCTCAGCG
The DNA here is from genome assembly GCA_017305715.1 of Hyphomicrobiales bacterium. Lineage (GTDB taxonomy): Bacteria > Pseudomonadota > Alphaproteobacteria > Rhizobiales > Xanthobacteraceae > Bradyrhizobium. Next base: position 158,754 of record JAFKKG010000013.1, read on the forward strand.
CTGTCGGTACCGAACTTGCGTTCCAGACCGGCGATATGGGCAAGGTGGTCGTCGTACATGAAAGTTGTTGACCTCCAGATAACGGTGAAGACGATGTACTCAGCGGCGCAGGATCACGGCCGGCGGCTGGTCGCGCGTTAAGCCGAACCGTTTTTTGCACATCGAACCGAACGTCCCAGCGGAGGCGATCGCGGCCGCGCCCACGTTGGCTGGTTCAACCATCATCTGCAGGATGCGTCCGCTTGGTGATACCAGCGCCGTCACCTTGCAGTTGAAGGTCTCATGGTTCACGATCTGGTCGCCCGGAAAATCGAGAGTCGTTGCCAATCGCCATTGATAGGCGCGATTATGCTTGCCGACGACGTCGACGGAATCGGGCTGTCCGTGGATGCGTATGAAATCCGTGATGGGAGCGAGCTTCAGCCTGCCCGCATGCGCGGCTGTCGCTGCCCCAGACGTCACGAGGACCGCGAGTGCGAGAACGACTGCAAAAGCAACATCTGAACGGGAATGCACAGGTCATCATCCAATCTAGGGTGCGTGCAGGTCGAGCATGTTCGGCGCATAATCCCGATGGGCCCCGTCCTGGCTCATGGCAACCCAGGCGAGGACCTCTGCCAGGCGGTCATCCCGCGGGTCGGGTGCCCTACTCATTTGTGTGACCAGGTCGTCGTCCATCGAATCCGGCCAAAGTTCGCGCAGCGCGGCGGTGCGCGCATCGGCGGGCAGCGCGAAGATTCTTCCCAGCGCCGCGATGGCGAGCCCGGCGACGTCGCTGGCGTCCGTCCTGCGCTCCGCGTCGAGCAGCCGCTGGGCGAACTGCAGCAACAGCCTGGCCGTCCCTGGCCATATCGTGGCAGGGCCGTCTGGCAGCAGCGACGTCAGGTCCTCGACGCGGCCATAGCGGGCTAGTGCCTGGGTGGTCGCCGCAAAGGCTTCTATCAGCTCGGCGGGATCTTTGGCCAGCATGGCCGCTTTGGCCTGCAGGCTACGTTGCAGCAGCGGCCCGATCTCGGCCGCATGCTCCAATGCAGCCAGGGTGCGGATCAATGCATCGAGCGTGGCTGCAAGCTTGGTATCGTCAGGCGTCTCCATGGTCGTGCGGATGGCAAAGGCCCGGCGAAGCAGCGGCTCGGCCTCGGCCGGCTTTTTGGTCCGTAGCAGCAGCTTGCCGAGCCGCAGCAGCGTCGCCGCGGCCTCGCCGGACTGCGGTCCGTAGATTTTTTCGACCAGTTCAAGACACCGCTTCTGGCAGGACACGGCATCCTCGATTCGAAACGTCCTTAGATGGCGATCGGTGAGTTCCTCCAGTGCCGGCAGCAGATCGAGGCTGGCCGCGCCAAGCGCGCTCTCCCGGACCTCTTGGCTGCGGCGGAACAGCTCGCCTGCCTCCTCCTTGCCCTTATGTTCGGCGCATTTGGCCCAGCGCAGCAGTGCGTCCGCAACCCTGACGTCGGCGCCGAGCATGCTCTCTCGGATTTGCAGGCTACGGCGGAAGTAAGGCTCGGCGCCGGAATAGATCCGGTTCGCCGCGTACCACAGCGCAAATTCCTCGAGCGCGTCCGCGACCCTCAGGTCCTGCGGTCCAAACTCCGCTTCCAGCCGGGCGATCTCGGCCCGCTTCTCGTCGATTCCTGACATAGCGCGATGATTACTCCCTGGTCGCACCTTAAGATTAGGTGACGCAATGCTGATCCGGAAGTCTGTCTATCGCCAGATCAATTGCATTGCCCCGACGTGGATAATTGCCCTTCGCCACTACTTGCCGCCGCATCTTTCGATGGCGGAACGCCAATTGGGTGCGTCTACGCGCGGCAGCCTGTACTTGTTGCGCGCGGCCGAAATCACCAGCGGGTCCGCCTTCTCAATCACGGACAGCAGGCGCGATTGGAGGCGCTCCCAATGCTTGCCAAATAGCTCGGGGTCGCGCCGGGAGAAGCCGAGGTCCCATTGCACGAAGGTAGTTTGGTCGGCGCCGTCCGTCTCCTCGAACTCGCCGGGCAATGGATACGGAAGCCATACTTAGCGACTTGCCTCGGGAAATGCGTGCGCTTCAACCAATCTGACTCTCTGCAGCCCTCATGCGTTACGCGATACATATTTCTCGGGCTCAATCGGGAACCGTAGTATTCGACTCTGCGTGATGCGCGCCGTGGCAATGCTTGAATCGCTTTCCTGAATTGCATGGGCAAAGGTCGTTACGTCGTACGCCACTAAACTCCATGGACGTCTTCAATTCATCGGGAAGCCTCAAGAGTGGGGCAGACGGTTCATCCGGACCTGCCGCCAACAATTTCGCGGGCGGCATCCTTGGGCGATTCATCAGCCATCCGGCCAAACATCCGAATAATATGAGCCCGCCTAGAAACGCCAAACCCTTCTTGCTGTCATTAAACCGTTTGACCTCATCCTCCTCGCGCTGCCTGGCTTCTTTCAAGCGCTGCTCCTCTTGATCCGCGTACCACTTTGCGGCGGCTTGGAGTGCCGTCGGAGGAACAGTCCAACTTACCGATAATTTTTCTGGCCTTGAAAGAAAGATCGCGCGCTTCAGCAGTGCCATTTGCGTCGGCGACTTTTCTGATCCGCTACCAATGTAGTTCGACGTCATACGAGATGCGAATCCGAGCGAAACTCCCCCGCATACAGTCGACACGAGCGAGAGACGGCGTCGGCCCTTTGCTTCTTCAATGATCTCCCAACGCCCCAAGCCTGGAAGCGAATCCGGCACTTCAACGTGATCAATCTCATGGGCGTCGATCAGTTGACGGAGTTCATACGAATAGAAGTTCTGGTCCGTCAAAATATGCGCAATCGCAAAATGCCGATAGATATTATACATGTCGCGCCAAATTGGCTCGGCCCGAAATGTCTCTTCCATGCGAGCGGTCCAAGCACAGGCAAATTCCCTTGCTATGGGGTCTACGTTTCCGTTCTTGGCGCCCGCCTCTGCGTCTCCATCTGCGTCGCTGAGGATCACTTGAGCCGACCGCAAGGATGCTATTTGATAATCGTGTGCGTATTCGAACTTGCCGGGTTCGAACCAGAACCGACGTCGACTGCTCCATTCGGCCGCCATATCGTCATCCCGAAGCTTCTGCCGCGACTGCTCGAGTCGCCGAGCAAAAGTTCCTGGCAACGGCGGGTTAACCGGCAATTGAAGCGTGCCCTGTGAAACTTGCTTCATGCGATAGTCGGCCTCGACTAGCACTTTTGTAACTCTGGAATGTCTAGGCAGGGCGTCGACCCGAACCGCTTGTGGCTGGTTAGAGCACACTCGCAGGTATTGTTGCTTAGCGGCCGCGTCTCTCCCTGAAATCTGGTTTAGATTGGGCGTTTGGCTTCTGTCCGGGTCCAAGGAGATTCCTGGCTCGATCTTTCCGTATTTTCTGTTGGCTGATCTTATCGCGACAATGAGGTCGTCGAGATAAAGGTCCGGTTGGCCCTTCTCACCGACTCCGCCAAGTATGATATCGTTGTCGTCGTCTCGACAGACAACATCAATACGGGTCAACCCAGTAAGCCGCTTTTGTCCGCCAGTCTTCGCGCGCTTCAACGCTTCGCGTAGCGAGACCGCTACTTCCGCCCCCGATTCCGTTTTCGATACCACGGGGGAAACGTTGCAAACATTGTCAGCTGCCGCCGCAGTCAGCGGCTTATGTACGACTAATGCGGTTACTCCGGACGCCAGAAAACTGCGCCGATTGATAAGCCCCCTGTGCGTCATGAAATTTGTTTCTCCGACCCAATAGACCAGCGATTAAGAATCTGGCTTTCTCAAATTAAGAACCTTACGCCTGAGTTCACTCAGGTCGCTTTCCGTTCCCGTCGGAATCGCTCCGATATGCACGCCGCCGACAGGCCCTGAGGATACCGAATTATTTGGGCGGCTGACGTTTGCCCCCGATGGCTTTGAGCCAATCTCAGGTGAAGTCGAGCCTGATCCGGTTGGCTCGAGGGGGCCGCTGACTCCCGACTCTCTGGTGAGAGCGGAATTTCCGCTTGGGTGGGAATTCGATCTCGGGGCACCGGGTGCCAGGCGCCCACCTCCGGTGCCCGAAACGTCCGACTCCAAGGGCGTGCGCTGGTTTCGCCTGCGCTGAAGCTCCTGCAACTCGCGACCAACGGCGGCTGCGCCGTTCAATCGCATCGTCTGTTCTTGAGGACTTTCGTAGTCAGGTCTGGTCGTGAGATTTTCTCTCAACGATAGTTTATCAATGCATACGCCATGATCCCAGCCGTCTTGCGCGACGTGCTGTCCGTGCTTTTCGCACTCCATGCATTTCTTATACAGATTCTGCAGTTCGACCGAGATGTAACTGCAGTTCCATCCGGGACCGAATTTCTTCTGCAGGGTTTCAGCGTGGGCCGGACAATTGGTGATTCCGAGGGCGAAAATTGCAACGAGAATGAAGTAGCGCATGAAATCGCTCAACTGAAATTAACATGACCGGATCGATACCCGACCAATCCAATATTTTCACCTGCCTGGCCTAATCCAACGGAACTGTCTAGACAGCTCATTTTTGTCACGACCTACCGAAGGTCCGCAATTAGTATAACTGCGCAAAATCGAGTGTTAACCACACCGATGGCGTTGGCTTTGTCGATCGCCCGGGCTTGATGTTCATGCTTTGTACGTCTCGAACGCTTCAGTGCGCCTGCGTGAAATGTGATCCATTACGTCGGCCAACCCGGTGAGCGCCGCTTCTGCAAATGATGCGCCAGCAGCTTGAGCATTTCCGCGTTAGCTTCGTCGTTGCCTCGTTCCCTCCTGTGCGCTTCCGCGATCGTATAACGACCGGGGTCTCTGGCTACGATCTTGCGGCGATGAAAGGAAATGTTCGTCGAGAACGGGTGCTCCAACTCCTAGGCGGTCAATTCGTCGGCCAGCGCAGGGCGCGTTGCCAGCTCGATGCGCGCCGGGGCATCGCGAACTCAACCGGATCAGCATCGGGAACGAGGCGCGCGAGGTGCCGAACGGTTCTCGGATATCCGATAAATAGAGCATGGCGCTACTCCTTTGCTCCACGAAGCGCCGCATCGACGATGGTCCGTTTGTCGCACCCATAGATCGCGCTTAGTGCCGCAGCATCCTTGGCGAAATACTCTTTGTAAACATCAGTCAGATTGTCCAAAGCGCTGGTGTATTTCCTGGCGGATTCAGCGGTCATTGCGATGAATTTCCGGTCGTAAGAACTGCTCGTATCCTTAAAGAAAGCTTGAAAGCCCTGGTCGACCCGCGCCTTGTCACAGGCGTGCACCTGTGAGGCCGTTACGAAGAGTAAGGTCGTGCTGGCCAGCAAACGTCTCATGGCAATTCCTTGGCTCGGAGGATGGTTGACTCGGAGCATAGGTAAACGTCACGCGGGCAGCATGACCCAAACGAGCTAGGATAACCCATTTGGGTCAACCGGGAGTTTTAGTTTTCGCTAGATACTCTTGGCTCGCCTCGTGAGATTCAACGAAAATCTGGCCGGTATCGTCGAACGCCTCGTTCGCGCGGAAATCCACCGGGTCGCCGGCCGCGGTTTCTGACGCCGACACGAACTCTTGTTTGCATCCTATTGGTGCGTCAACGGATGACCCAAGCACGTCGCCTAAACTCGTTCGACGCCACATCAACCTCGCCCAGAAAGGCTTGTAGTTTGGGGGCAATTGCCAGGTCATGAAGGGCGCGGTCGACCGTATGGCGGGTGAAACTTCGGCACAAAAAGCTATTTTCCTCACGCCAGATTAGATCGCTCATCTTTCTCACCCTGTTGTCGAGATTGGATTCGCGTGCAGTGGCTTTCCAAGCAGGGGCATGGGGAGGCCCTCCTATTTCTTTTTCTTGCGGACGCTCTGGTACGGCTTGATGTGAACGACCTTCGTTCCACCAAGCTTGTTCTTGATCTTGCGTGTACTAGGCTTCGCGCTGACTCAGCCCGAGGTCGCGAAGAAGCTCCGGCGATATCAGTCCTTTGTCGCCACCGTTGAAGGTGGGCAAGATCGACGTGGTTGAGCTTCTTGCCTTTGCCGAAGCAATCGGGTTCGATCCTCGTGAAGCGATTAGACGCCTCTCTTCGGTCAGACCCGACTGATTCTCCCAATTAATATTCTTCCGCCAGTATGAGCGTGATCACTCGCCGGGTGACGGTGGGATGGCTGCGCGAGAGGGGAAGGGCGCTCGGGACGCAGGGGGCGCAGGTCATCGGATCCCAGGTTCGAGCCCTGGTGCGCCCACCAAGCTTTTCAAGAATTTGGCGGCATAGCCGCCGCACCGACCTCGAATTATTTTGTAGCTCATTTTACAGTTTCGCTCTCCCTCAAGCGTGAGCACCGCCGTCTCGGCAAGTTGAATGTCGCGACCGCGATAGTGCGCATCGAGAATAGCCTCGACGTTCTTCAGCGAATGACCGCTCAGATTTGCGGCACGCTGGCGACCAGCTCCAGCCAATGCGAACCAGTGTCTCAAGGACATGCGTGCCGAAGACGCAACTGCACCAAACGGAGCCCTGCAAATCTATCGGCTCGGTCCGCTGGTCCAGAATGACTTCCCGCATGTAGTGAGGATCGCCTCTGGGCCGCCCATAGCCGACAATGCCAGGCAGCGCAGCGAATGAGCCCATGTCGTCGTTTCTTAATCTCCATTGCCGATATCTCTGAAATCGCTTTCAAAGCGGATTGACAACGAAAATATCGGATGACAACTTGTAACTCAGCAAATGTCCCACCAAGGCATAAGTTCGAGATATGAAATCGATTACAGAAACCCAGGCAGGCCTTTTTCAGGAAGCGTTGAATCTTCTGTCAGACAAGCTGCTGGAAGACGAGGGGCGCATTGGCGTCACGTTTCCTTACGTTACGGCGGCCGATGGCTCCTGGGATACGATGTTGGCTTCCGAATCCGCCGGCTACACCGGCGATGCTTGGAGCCATGGCAACTGGTTCTGCGGATTCTGGGTTGGCTTGCTGCTTGCCGCCTATGTACATCGGCGAGATGACAGGCATCTGCGCCTTGCGCGCGAACGCATGAAACTCGTGGCCCAACGCGCGGACGACCCCAATACACATGATATCGGCTTCATTTTCAACGCGAGCGCGGTGCCCGGCCATTTCATCACCGGCGAACCGGAGTTTGCGGCAACGGGTCTTCGGGCTGCTGCGAAGCTACGCAGCCGCCTCGTGCGAACCGATCGCGGTGCGTACATTTCATCCTGGGGCAGCCTCGACGATCCGCGGGCGCGGTGCAGTTCCGCCATCGACACCATGGCCAATTTGGCACTGCTCTATTGGGCGGCGCAGATAACGGGCGATGCCAGTTATCTCGTTGCTGGCGAGGCGCACGCCAAGATGACCCGCGATGCCTTCATCCGGCCGGATATGTCGACCTATCATGCCGTGCAGTACGACCTGCCGTCGGGTGTGCGGGCGCGTGGCTATACCTTCCAGGGTTATGCCGACGAATCCTGTTGGTCGCGCGGCCAGGGGTGGGCGATCCTCGGCTTCACGGATACGGCGCGTGCAACCGGGCAGCGCGACTATCTCGAACTAGCCAACGAGCTTGCGGATTATTTCTTGAAGCGGATAGGCGATGATCCGGTGGCATTCTGGGATTTTGACGACCCGGCACTGCCGAATGCGCCGCGTGACACCGCGGCCTCCGCCATCTTGGCCAACGCGTTTCTGAAGATGGCCGATATCGACCCGGACCAGGCGCGAGCAGGGCGGCGTCGGGAGCAAGGTCTCTGGTTGCTGGAGAAGTTGTGCGGTGCCCCGCTCGCCCGCGAGGTCGGCCATCGCGGGTTGCTGAAGCACGGTTGCTATTCCAAGCCGCACAATATCGGTCCGGACGCAGCAGTGCTGTTCGGCGATTTCTATTTTGTCGATGCGCTGTGCCGCGCCGTCATGCCTGGCCGCTTCGGACCCATCCTTGAAAAACTGTGAGGATGCATGGCTGAGACCATCGACGTGGAGGCGGCTCACGGGGCCGTATCGCTGGAAGTAACGGACGCTGTTGCGCGCATCAGGGTCACCAACCCGCCTCTCAATATCCTGACGATTGCCGTGCGCCGCGCGCTCTTCGGTGCTGCACGGGCGCTGGAGAGTAGGGATGACATTCGGGTGGTCGTGGTAGAGGCGGATGGCGGACGGGCCTTTTCCGTAGGCTCCGACATCCGCGAGTTTCCTGAGGACGAACTGGGCGGAGTGGCGAAGATCCGCTTCGAGCAATACCTGCTCGACAGCATCGCGCGCCTGCCGCAGGTCGTGATCGCCAAAGTTCGCGGCTTGGCGCTGGGCGGCGGGGCCGAACTCATGCTGGCGTGCGATATTCGCGTCGCGGCCCATGGAGCGCAGTTCGGCTTCCCGGAAATCCGTCTCGGTGCTTTGCCCGCCGCCGGCGGCATCAAGCGGCTGGTGCAGGAAATCGGGCCGGTGCGGGCGCGAGAACTGATTTTCTCAGGCCGGCCGATATCGGGGACTCGTGCGTTCGACATAGGTCTGATCACCGAACTGGTCGATGAGGCTGAACTCGACGCGCGCGTGGAAGCCCTCGCTGCAGACCTTGCATCACTGCCGCGAAGTGCCTTGCGGCTCGCCAAGAAATGCATCGCCGCCGGCACGCCGACGACTGGCATCGACACAATGGAAGCTGAAGCGTTCGGCGCGCTCTATCGCAGTGCGGATTTGAGCGAAGGACTTGCCGCGTTCGTCGAAAAGCGGACCCCGCGGTTCAATCGTTGACGAGAGAAAGAAATATCTCTCCGTTCAAACGCCAGGCGAAGTCGGGCGATGCCGCAAAAGATCGGTCAGTGTGCCGGCGCTGCGTGGCGCTGCGGCGGATCGGCGGATCACCAACGGCCCCGGTATGTCGGTTGCCATATCGACGGCGACGCCCGTCATGAGTTCAAACAGCCGGTCGGCCGCCAGCCGGCCGATCTCTTCATTGGGGACATGCACGGTGGTGAGCGGCGGATCGACATAGCTTGCGAATTCAACATCGTCGAAGCCGACGACAGAAAGGTCCCGGGGGATATTCAAACCCAGTTCCTTGGCTTCCGCCATGGCGCCGATGGCGAGCACGTCGGTGGTGCAGATCAGCGCGGTGATCTCGGGAAACCGGGCCGCAAGCGTGCGCATCGCCTGCCTGCCATTTTCCATCGCATACGGCGTCTCGATAAGCGCATGCGCCGGAGGCCGCAGGCCGCGATGTTCCAAACATGTGAGCGTGCCCTGCCGACGTGCTCGGATGCGATCGTTTGTCGTGAACGGAGTCGTTAAAACCGCGAACTCCCGGTGGCCGAGGTCGATCAGATAGCGCGTAAGGTCGTAAGAGCATTGGAAGTTATCCATGCCGACCGCGGGAACTTTGTCGGCCGGATCGCTCACATAGATCACCACGACCGGAATGTCGTACTGGCGCAGCAGCGTACGGGTATCCGACAGGCGCTCATTTCCCACCAACACCAGGCCGTCAATGCCATGTTCAAGCAGAGCGCGGGTCTCCCACAACTCCTTTTCCAGATCGTATTGGGAGTTTGCGACCAGGAGGCTGTAGCCTTTTTCCCTGAGCCGGTTCTGCAACGCCTCTACACCGCGTGAGAAATTGGCGGTGTCGAGCGTGGGGACCACTGTGCCGACAGAGCGGGTTCGGCGCGAAGCCAAGGCGCGCGCCGCGCCGTGAGGCACGTAACCGGTTGTCCGGAGTGCCTGCTGCACGCGCTCGCGCAATTCCGGGCGCACCATGGACGGTGTGTTGAGCACGCGCGATACGGTTGCGGTGGAAACGCCGGCTGCAGCTGCGATATCGGCGATACCGGCCTTTTTCTTCACTGGGCTCATACCGAATCAAGCCTTGCAAATCCGTTGGCGTGACAGAGGACGGCGAGCCAAGCCGGATTCGCCCTGTGGCCGTAGGTAGCATGAGCTTGGTCGCGCATACCACTAATACCCATAAAAACTCCCTGGCGGGCATATTGACACCCGGGTCTGGTTCAGTTTTAGATGTAAGCGTTTACAAAATAAGACGCCAGAGCCCAGTGCCAACTGGTGCGCTTCATTCAGGGAGGCAAGAGGATGACGTGCGGTCCGTGCGCGTACGGTCGCCTCGGAATTCACCGCCGTGAGATCCGCAAAGTCCTCTCCATCTACCATAGAGCTCGCACATTGCTGCCGGCTCGACGGGTCCGCAGAGCGGATGCCGGATGTGCGGTCGGGCCCTAGCGGGCTCACTTCCGTGCGTCCAGACCGCAACGCCTGAGAGTTTGCGACGTGTAAGCACGTCATTGGGGAGAGCGTAAAACATGACATGGTCCGGCGTATTTCCGGCAGTTACCACCAAGATGGACAAGGACGGGAAGATCGACCTTCCCGCGTTTCAGTTCAGCATTGATCGCTTGATCGCCAACGGCGTCAGCGGAGTCGTCGTCCTGCCAATGTTGGGAGAAAACGCTTCACTCACGCGCGGCGAGAAGGAAGCCGTCATCCGTGCGGCCCGCGAGGCAGTCGGTGGACGCGTGCCGCTGCTTTCGGGGCTCGCGGAAATCACGCTGGATAATGCCTGCGAGACCGCGCGGCTGATGAAAAGCTGGGGCGCGGAAGGATTCATGGTCTTTCCGAGCCTCGGATATCGCTCCGATGCGGATGAGACGGTGCACTGGTATGGCACGATCGGCCGTGCGACCGACCTTCCGATCATGGTCTACAACAACCCGATCGCTTACGGCGTCGATGTCACGCCGGAGATCCTCCAGCGTCTGGCCAGCACGCCTACCATCGTCTGCGTAAAGGAAGAAACCGGTGACATCCGCCGCATCACCGACATGTACAACGCTCTTGGCAACCGCTTCCAGTTGTTCTGCGGTGTTGACGACTTGATCGTGGAAAGCCTGGCGCTCGGCGCAACCGGCTGGGTGTCCGGCATGACGAATGCCTGGCCGGCGGAATGCGTGGAGTTGTTCAACCTCTGCCTCGCCAACAGGTACGACGAGGCACGCCCCCTGTATCGGTTGCTCACGCCGGCCTTCCATCTCGATACCGACGTCAAGCTCGTCCAGTACATCAAGCTCGCCGAGCACCTCGTCTATGGCGCGCCCGAATGGGTGCGCGCGCCGCGCCTGCCGCTACCGGACGCGGAGCGAGCCCGCGTCGCAGCCGTAATCGAAGCGGCAAAGTCGAGTCTTGCGGCCCGCATCCGGCCCGGCGCAGCCGGGGAGCGCCCATGATCCACGGGTACCTGTCACTGCTCGATGCGGTCAATCGCGTCGTTTGCTGGATCATCGGTGTCATGTTCGGCCTGGCGACGCTGGCGGTGCTGATTCAGGTCGGCGTGCGCTTCGTGCTGCCCGCCATCGGCTTCGTCGTTTCGGCGCCGTGGACCGAGGAAATGGCTCGCTATCTCGTGGCATGGAGCGTCTTTCTGGGCGTCGGTGCGCTGTGTCGCAACGCCCGCCTGATCGCAGTCGAATTCTTTACCCATATCCTACCTCATCCTTACGGTTGGGCGCTCCGGGTGGTGAGTGTGATTCTCACGGGGTTCTTCTTCGTATGCCTGCTGCGCACGGGTATCGATTGGACTGCGATGAGTGCGATCGAGGCGTCGCCGGTGATGCGATTGCCCATGAGTTGGGTTTATGCGTCCATGCCGGTGGGGAGCGCCCTCGCCATCCTCAATCTCGTCGGCTTCATGGCGGCGAGCCTTACTGGTGTGGGTGATTCCCGCGTCCACGCCACCGAAGTCGCGGGAGATTGATCGCATGATCGTCGCTCACATCCTCGGCGGCCTGATTGTCCTGCTCTTCATCAGCGTGCCTATCGCGGTTTCCATCGGCCTGATCTCGATGGCCACGCTGTACGCAAAGGGCTTGCCGATGGTTGCTGCCACCCAGGCAGCTTTCGAGAGCCTCGACAGCTTCTCGCTCATGGCGGTGCCGTTCTTCATTCTCGCCGGCAACATCATGCAGGCAGGCGGCATTTCGCAGCGCCTGGTCGGCCTTGCCAACGCCATCGTCGGCTGGCTGCGGGGCGGCCTCGGCGCGGCGGCGGTGCTGACCAGCATGCTGTTCGCGACCATTTCCGGCTCATCGTCGGCAACCACCGCGGCCATCGGCTCCACGACCATTCCGGCGATGGTGAAGAAGGGTTATCCGCTGCCCTTCGCCACCGCCATTGTCGCAGCGTCGGGCGAACTCGGCGTGATCATTCCGCCTTCGCTGCCGATGATCATCTACGGCCTCGTGATGAACACCTCCATCACGGCGCTGTTCATCGCCGGTATCATTCCCGGCCTGCTGGTCGGCTTCTCGCTGATGGCCACCGTTCTCATCGTCGCGGCGATCAAGGGCTACGACGAAGTGACGCCGCTGAGTCCGGTGCGGTGGATCAAGGGCATTTTTGTTGCGACCTATGACGCGTCGCTCGCGCTGCTGATGCCGGTGATCATTCTCGGAGGCATCTATACCGGCGCGTTCACGCCGACGGAGGCCGCGGTGGTGTCCGTCGCCTATGGATTCATCGTGAGCCTGTTCGTCTATCGGCAGCTCACCCTGCATGATATCGGCCGGATCTTCATCAAGTCGGCGATCGCATCCGCCGGCATTCTGTTCATCGTCGCCTTCGCCTCCGCTTTCGGCTTCGCGCTGACGATCAATCAGGTGCCGCAACAGGTCGGCGCCTGGATAGCCTCGATTGCAGGTTCGGCCTTCACCTTCCTGCTGCTGGTGAACGCCCTGCTGTTCATCGTCGGCATGTTCATGGAGACGCTGGCTGCGATTATCATCCTGGCGCCGATCCTCGGACCGGTGGCGATGAAGTTCGGGATCGATCCGCTGCATTTCGGGATGATCTTCGTCGTCAATCTGGCGGTCGGGATGGTGACCCCTCCAGTAGGCGTGAATCTCTTCGTCGCCTGCGAAATAGCGGGGCTGCGGATCGATCAGCTGATCCGTCCGCTGCTGATTTTCCTCGCTGTACTGATCATGGACATCTTGATCGTTTCCTACGTCCCGACGTTGTCCTTGATGCTCGTGAAATAAGCAAAGCCGGATCATTCGGAAAAAAAACTTGGAGAGTTGGAAATGAGAGCTGTTCTTCGTTCGGGTGTGATCGGTGTGGTCTTGGCTCTGGGAAGTCTCCCGGCGCTCGCCGCGCCGGTGGAGATCCAGATTGGTCACACGCTCACTCCTGACAGTCACTACCAGGCGGCCGCGCTGAAGTTCAAGGAAGTGATCGAGGCCGGCAGCAAGGGCGAGATCACCGTCGCCGTCTTTCCGCAGAGCCAGCTCGGCGGCGAAGTGAAGATGATCCAGGGCGCACGGACAGGCGCGATCGGTGCGGTCATCACCGCCGGGCCGCCGCTCGAGAACACGGTTCCGGAGTTCTCGGTGCTCTCGCTGCCCTATCTGTTCGACAATGTCGATCAGGCGAATGCCGTGCTTCAGGGTCCGTTCGGCGAGAAGATGCTGAAGGCCATCGATGAAAAGGGGATGGTCGGGCTCAGCTTCTTCTCGGTGTTCGAGCGCAGCGTATTCGGCTCCCGCGCGGTGCGCACGGTCGGTGACCTGAAGGGCATGAAGATCCGGGTGCTGCAGGGCCCTGGCTTCATCAAGACGTATGCGGCGCTCGGTGCCCAACCGACCCCGATGGCCTATTCGGAAGTGTTTGTGGCGCTGCAGAATGGCGTAGTCGATGGCGCCGAGGCCTCGCCCGAGCAGGTGGTGCAGGACAAGTTCGTCGAGGTGACCAAGTATTTCAGCCTAACCGCGGCGCACTACATGCCCTCGCTCGTGCTGATGTCGAAAGCGCGTTTCGACGCCCTCACTCCGCAACAGCAGGAACTGGTACGCAAGGCTGCGCGCGAGGCCGGCAAGGCGTCGCTGGAGGCTTACAAGCGTACCTATCTGGAAGGCATGGATGGCCTGCAAAAGGCGAAGGTCGAGATCATTCGCCCCGATCTTGCCGAATTCAGGAAGGCAGCTCGCGATGTGTGGCCGAGCCTCCTCTCGTCGGTGCCGAACGGCGAGGCTCTCCTGAAGGATATCCAATCCGCCACCGTGGCGAAGTAATCGCCACCGGCCAAAATTCTCCTGGAGCCGCGTGGCTCCGGGAGGAATGCCGAGGCAGTGCCTCAGACCCCACAAACCCAGGACAGAGTGGTCGAGAAACGCGCCACGCTGGATATGAAGAGATGCACGACAGCATGACCGACGAACAGAGACTGATCTCGGATACCGTCCGTCATTTTGCGCAGACGATCGTGAAGCCGCGTGCGGCCGAGATCGACCAAGCCGATGAGTTTCCCGTCGATATCTACCGGGAAATGGGGGCCTTGGGCTTGCTTGGAATGACGCTGCCGCCGGAATATGGCGGGTCGGATGCCGAAACGGTCTCCTGGACGTTGGTGCAGGAAGAACTGGCGAAGGCTTCCGCCGCGGTGGCGGACTCTCACATGGTCTGCAAACTCATGTGCGATGTGATCCTGAGCAACGGCAGCGAGGAATTGCGCCGGGCATATCTGCCGCGCATGGCGGCTGGCGAACTGATCTGCGCGATTGCCCAGACCGAGCCCAATACGGGGTCGGACGTCGCCGCGGTGCAGACCACCGCGCGGCGTGTCGAAGGCGGCTATTCCATCACCGGCACCAAGCAGTTCATCACGTTCGCGCTGAATTGCGATCTGGCTGTGGTGGTCGCCACAGTGGACCGCGCGCTCGGGCGTGACGGGATCGGCATGTTTCTCGTTCCCGCAGAGACGCAGGGGTTCAGGCGGGGATCGAAGACGCCGGTGATGGGCGTGCGCGGCCTTGCGACCGGAGAATTGATCTTCGAGGATTGCTTCGTGCCCGACGGATTCGTCCTGGCGCAGCCTGGCGAGGGATTGAAGCGGGCACTGACGTCGCTCGGCTCGGGGCGGATCGGGATGGCGGCGCAATCGGTAGGGATCGCCCATGCGGCGTTCGAGGACGCGGTTTCCTACGCCCAAGACCGTCACGCTTTCGGCCAGCCGATTGCCAAGCTCCAGGCGGTGCAGTTCATGATCGCCGACATGTCGATGAATATCGAAGCCGCGCGGCTGATGGTTCGTCGCGCGGCGCAATGCAAGGATGCCGGACAGCCGATCATCCGCGAGGCTTCGGAAGCCAAGCTGTTTGCCTCGCAAATGGCCAACCGCGTCGTGAACGATGCACTGCAGATCCACGGCGCTTACGGCTATTCCCGTGATTCGGCGATCGAGCGGATGTTCCGCGATGTGCGTGTGTACGAGATATGGGAAGGCACGAGCCAGATTCAGCGCGTGATCATTTCCCGGCAAATCCTGAACGTTCGGCATTGAGGCTGGCTTCGGAAATTGCCGTTGATCGGAGCTGTCTCGATGGCTATGTAAGCGCTTACATGGCGGCATAAGCGTTTGATGGATGGATCCGCGGCGCGCCAACAGGAGAACGAGTTGATGACTTCAGATTCGCGGCACCCCAAGGCCGAGGCGCCGATGCTGCTCAGTGGCATGCGCCTTCTGAGTTTCTGCCATTACCTTCAGGGTCCGGCGGCCGCACAATACCTGGCGGATATGGGGGCGGACGTCATCAAGGTTGAGCCGATGAAAGGCGCATTCGAGCGGCACTGGTCAGGCGCGAGCACTTTCGTCGATGGCGTCAGTGCATTTTTTGTCTCAGCCAACCGCAACAAGCGGAGCCTGGCGCTCGATCTGAAGCATCCCGAGGCGCGGACCGTGCTCGAACGTCTCATCCAGTCGGCGGATGTGCTGTTGGAGAATTACCGGCCGGGCGTCATGCAGCGGCTCGGTCTCGGTTATGAGGACGTGAAGGCGATCAATCCCGCCATCATCTATGCGTCGGCATCCGGCTTTGGCAGCGATGGCCCGGCGCGGGATCGGCCGGGTCAGGACCTGCTGATCCAGGCGCGTTCCGGTCTCATCGCAGCGACCGGGGCCACTCCGACCGGAATTGGCTGCGCCGCCGTCGATCAGCACGGCGCGGCCCTTCTCGCGATGGGAATTGCAGCGGCCTATTCGCATAAGCTCGCGACAGGGCAGGGAACGCTGGTCGAAGGCAGCCTCTTCAATGCCGGCATCGACATGCAGACCGAGGCGCTGACTCTCTATTACAGCGGCGGCTACACCAATGAGCGTTTCCAGCGCGAAGGACATCTCGTGACATGGTTTCACGAGGCGCCCTATGGCGTCTATCGCATCGCCGATTGCGCCGTCGCTATCTCGCTCAATCCGGTCCGGCGGCTGGGAGAGGCGCTCGACAATCCGCGTCTGACGGCCCTCGCGGATCTCGACGCTTACCAGGAGCGTGATCGGATCGCGGCGGCGGTCGCCGAGGAACTGGCGCCGCTACGGTTCGCCGATATCGCGCCGCGCTTCGAGCAGCACGGCGTGTGGTACGAGCGCGTCCAGACCTATGACGAGCTCCGCCACGATCCGCAGGCGGTTCACAACGGTATCTTCGAAACGATTCCGGTGCGCGAAGGGCAGGCGGTCATCGTCAAGCACCCGCTCAAATACAACGGCGATGTTCCGCCCGTGCGCAGCCTGCCGCCCGAAGCCGGCGAACAGACCGCCGAAATCCTGAAATCTCTCGGCTTCACCGCCGCGGAAATTGAACGGTTGAAGACGAACCGGGTCGTGTTCTCCCACAGCACCGAAGAAGGAAAAGTCACATGAAAGCCATGTACGCAGAGATCGGCGACCAGGTTCGCTTCGCCAAAACCGTCGGCGAAACCGATATCTACATGTTCTCTGGGATTACCGGGGATTTCTCGGGCAATCACGTCAATGAGGAATTCATGCGCACGTCCGCCTTCGGCGCGCGCATCGCTCATGGCGCGCTGATGGTCGGTTACATGTCCACCTGTTCCACGATGCTGATCGACCGCAGCCTTGAAAAGGGTATTGATTCCACGCCGGTGTCTCTCGGCTACGACCGCGTGCGTTTCATCGCGCCGGTCTTCATTGGCGACACCATCACTGCGACCTATACGATCGCCGAGGTGGAGCCGGAGCGCCGGCGTACGCGTGCCAAGGTCGAAGTGACCAACCAGCGCGGTGAAGTCGTCGCGGTGGCTGAGCACATCCTCAAATGGGTCCAGCGTGTCGAAGGCGCGGCAAAGGTGGCCGTGTGAACCCAACGGTACTCGATTTCCGCGCGGCTCTTGCCAACAGCCTGCCCTCCGACGCGGCCCAAGCGTGTCTCGCCGGCAGGGTCTGGCGGCCGGAGGTTGCCGGGCCCTCGGTGGTGGTCATCCGGCCCGAGGGCGTGTTCGATGTCACGGCCAACATGTCCACAATGCGGGACCTGTGCGAGTTGCCTGATCCCGCAGGTGCGCTCCGCGCCGCGTCCGGAGAGATGGTCGGTTCGTTCGACGCCATCCTCGCGAACACGCCGCCTGAGGTACGGGATACGTCGCGTCCCTGGTTCCTCGCCCCCATCGACCTTCAGGCCATCAAGGCAACGGGCGTGACCTTCATCGCCTCGCTCCTGGAGCGTGTGATCGAGGAACGTGCCCGCGGCAACCCGGCCGAGGCCGCGGCGATCCGTGGTGATTTGCAGCGTGTGGTGGGCAACGATTTTGCCAATCTTCGGCCCGGTTCTGAAGAAGCCAGACGGACAAAGGAGGTGCTGTTGGCGCGGGGCGCCTGGAGCCAGTATCTGGAAGTCGGGATCGGTCCTGACGCGGAGTTGTTCACCAAGGCGCCGTCCATGGCGGCCGTCGGGAGCGGCATGGATGTCGGGGTTCATCCCAAGTCGACCTGGAACAACCCGGAGCCCGAGGCAGTTCTCGCGATCGCTTCCACGGGGCGGATCGTCGGAGCGATGCTCGGTAATGACGTTAATCTGCGCGATGTGGAAGGCCGCTCGGCGCTTCTGCTCGGCCGGGCAAAGGACAACAATGCCTCCTGCTCAGTCGGCCCTCTGCTACGGCTGTTCGACGGCGGCTTCTCGCTCGATGACGTTCGCCGCATGGATATTGCACTCACCGTCCGGGGCGAGGACGGATTTGTGCTGGAGGACACCTCCTCCATCGCCTGCATCAGCCGTGATCCGGCGGACATCGCCTCGCAGATGATCGGGCCCCATCATCAGTATCCGGACGGCGTCGTGCTGTTCCTCGGCACCATGTTCACGCCGGTTAAAGACCGGAATGCCGTCGATCAGGGCTTCACCCACAAGAGCGGGGACCTCGTGGAAATATCCTCCGCGCAACTCGGCCGGCTGGTGAATCGGGTGCGCGATACGGATCTCTGCGAGCCCTGGACTTTCGGTACCGGCGCGCTGATGCGCAACCTTGCGGGGCGTGGCTTTCTCTAACGGACTGATCGGCGCGAAAATAACTTGTTGGACGGCGCCGCTCCGTTCCATCGCGTGCATCGACGGGCGTCATGTCGCGGTCGGGGCTATCGAGCCACGGTTCTTCCGGGCCCTTGTCATCGGACCGGGGCTGGACCCCGGCCGCGGTCGATCAGCGCGACCGGGTCAGATGGGCGGATGTCTCTCGGCTGTTCGCAGATCGCCTTGCGCGCGGGACACCCAACGAATGGGCTGAGCATTTCGAGGAAACGGACGCCTGTGTCACGCCGGTGCTGACGATGCCGGAAGCGATCCGCCATCAGAGCCACGCCAGCCGTTCCGCTGATGTCGAATTCGAACGGATGGTTCATCCGTCGGCCGTACCGCGCTTCCTCCATCGCCCGCCAAGCCGTTTCACGCCATGCGTTGCGCCAGTTGGCTTCAGCTGCGGTATGAATTCCGGGAGCAGCGGCCGAAATGCAGCGGGCAGGTGGAAATGCGGCGGACACCCGGGCCAAGGCACGAGCCCGACCGCCGCATTGTGTGATCCGGAGCGCCGCAAAATTAAAGCTTGACCAGAGGCGATCGCTGTTATTTATAGACCGAACGATCGGACTAAGAAAATGACAGCAGCCATTGCCCCATCTTCCTTGATCGACTATCGCGCCCTCATCGAGCCGACGAGGGTCAACAGCCGGCTTTATCACGATCCCAAGATCTTCGAGCAGGAGCTCGAACGCATCTGGTACCGCAGTTGGGTCTATGTCGGGCATGTCAGCGAGGTGCCCAACCGGAACGACTATGTCACCAAGTCGATCGGGCCAACGCCGGTCTTGCTGGTTCACGATCGGACCGGGCAGATATCGCTGTTGCTCAACAAATGTCCGCATCGTGGCAATCAGCTCTGCGCTTACCGTGAGGGTAATCGCAGCACGTTCACGTGCCCTTATCATTCGTGGACGTTCAGCAATACCGGCGAACTGGCGGGCTACGCCTATGCCGACGGCTACGAAGGGTCCGACAAGAGCAAGTTTGCGCTCGGGCGGGTGCCGCGCATCGGCATCTATCGCGGCTTCGTGTTCGGTTCGTTCGCCACCGAAGGTCCCTCGATCGAGGAGTATCTCGGGGGCGCCAAGGCCTCGATTGACCAGTTGCTGGCGAATTCACCCGAGGGCGAGCTGGAGTTGACGGCCGGCTTTCTCCAGCATCGCACCAAGGCGAACTGGAAGTTCATGCTGGAGAACGAAACCGACGGATATCATCCGGCATTCGTCCATAGCTCGGTCTTCCAGGTGACGGACAGCGGTATCGGAAAGCTCTACGGTCCCCAATCGACCGCGCTGACGCGCGATTTCGGCAACGGCCATACCGAGTTCGACCTGAGGCCGGAATGGCGCCGGCTCGACAAGCCGCTTGCATGGTTCGGCACGACGGAGGAGAGGCTGCCTGACTACGCTAAGGCGATGCAGGCCAGCTACGGGCCGGAACGCGCGCGCCAGATCATGATCGACGGCTCGCCGCATGTCATGATCTTCCCGAATCTCTTTATCGCCGAGATACAGTTGTTCGTGCTGCAGCCGATCGCCGTCGACGAGACGATCCAGCACGTCACGGCGCTGCAGTTCAAGGGTACGCCGGACTTCAACCGGCGCCTGCGGCAGCAGACGATGGGCTCGGTCGGCCCTGCCGGTCTCCTGCTCGCCGACGATACCGAGATGTATGAGCGCAACCATCGCGGTGCCCTCATCAATGATCCCGAGTGGCTCACCCTGAGCCGGGGCATCCATCGCGAACGGCGCGACGAGAACGATTATCTCGTCGGCCATTCGACCGACGAGGTGCCGCAGCGGGGAATCTGGCGTCATTACGCCCAACTGATGGCGGTGTGAGGCTGTGACGAACCGGCAAGAAATCCTCACGGCCCAACCTCGAGCGGCGAGGGCAGGCGAACTTCTCGGGCATGTCGAGCAGTTCCTGTTTCTGGAGGCACGGCTCCAGGACACGCATGCCTATGACGAATGGGAAGCGCTCTGGACCGATGATGCGATCTACTGGGTGCCCGCGAACGGCGCCACCGACCCCGAAACCCGGATGTCGATCATCTACGACAATCGCTCGCGGATCCGGGTGAGGATCAATCAGCTCAAAACCGGCAGGCACCACACGCAGACGCCGCGATCAGAGCTTGCCCGTATCGTTTCCAACGTAGAGCTGCTGAACCGGGTCGGGGATGAGATCGACGTGCGCGCGAACGTCTTCATCTTCGAGGACAGCCTGCGTGGCGAGACGATGTGGGCGGCGCGGAACGAATATCGCCTGCGGATGCAGGGGGACGACTTCAAGATGGTCCGCAAGAAGGTGTCGCTGGTGAACAGCCATAAGCCGATCTTCACGCTGTCCTTCCTGGTGTAGAAGGAGCGCGAGCCGCAAATGACTTCCCGCATCGAGACCGACATGCCCGAGAACTGGATGGCCGAAGGCCCCGTGCTGCTCAGTTACCGCCAACATGTCGCAACCCTGACACTCAATCGACCTGAAGCCTCCAATGGCATGAACATCGCGCTGATGCGTTCGCTCCACGAGGCTGTGATGCGCTGTCACGCCGACCCGCGCGTGCGCGTGGTGCACCTGCGCGGCAATGGCCCGAACTTCTGCGGCGGCGGCGACGTTCGCGAATTTGCGTCGAAGGGCGAGCGGCTGGGCGACTTTCTGCGGGAAGTCACCGCCTATCTGCAGATGGCGGTCGGCGCATTGATCCGCCTGAACAGCATCGTCGTGGCCGAGGTCCACGGCTTTGCCGCGGGCGGGGGCGGGCTCGGTCTCGTGTGCGCGTCCGATATCGTGATCGCAGGCAAGTCGGCCAGGTTTCTCGCCGGCGCAACCCGGGTCGGCATGGCACCGGATGGTGGCGCTTCGGTCATTCTGTCGCGGCTGGTGGGATTCCGTCGCGCCGCGGACATTGTCCTTTCCAACCGGATCGTGGCGGCGGACGAGGCGCTCGCCATCGGCCTGGTCACCAGATTGGCGGAGGACGACGATCTGGCGGAGGAGGCGCGCAATTCCGTGCTGCGTTTTGCCAACGGCGCGCCCCTGGCGACAGCCGCCGCAAAACGCCTGCTGTGGACCGGCCTCGGCATCGGGGTCGAATCCTGCCTGCCGGAAGAGGCGCGGACGGTCGCGGAGCTTTCGGCCACCGCCGATGCGCGCGAGGGGCTCGCCGCCGTGATTGAAAAGCGGGCTCCGCTGTTTACCGGATCCTGACTCGTGGAGACGAGAAACCCGCCTGTGACCGCGGCCCCAGGGCATTATCGGTTCTGATTGAATCGAAACCGAAGCTCTAGATTCCTGTTTGACGCATTTTCCTTACGCGAACCGGTATCGATTTCGCTCGAAAACGCTCTCGTCAGAATACCTTGGATTTCATGTAGCCGTCGAGAAACAGGCTGACGGCACGGTCGGCCAGTTCCGTCGGCAGCACGCGTCCATCCGGCTGAAACCAGGTGTAGGTCCAGTTGATCATTCCGAAGAACAGCATCGCATCGACGTGCGCGCTTGATTCGTTCTTGCCGCGATCCGGCCGTAGCTTGGTGAGGATATCGGTAACCACCTGGATCAGCTGTCGCTGCTTCCTGACGACATCCTTGCGGACACCGGGCGGCAGGAATTCGAGACATGTCAGCATCACCGCATGCTTATCGCTGGATACCGCATAGACTTCCATGAAGAAGCGTATCAGTCGCTTGAAGCGCGCGATGTCGTCCTCACGCCCGGAAAGAATATCGGTGCAGCCGGCGAGCAACCGATCCACATGCTCGGTCAGCATGAAGACGAGAATAGCCTCCTTCGACTCGAAATAATGATACAGCCGGGACTTCGAGCATGCACATGCGGCGGCGATGTCGTTGATCGAAGTAGCCGCGTATCCGCGATGGGCAAAGAGGGAGGCAGCCTGTTTGACGATCGATTCCTGAATATTGTCGTAATCTGGAGAGCGCGGTCTCGTCACAAGCTTTCCCGGTTGGGCCGATCGAACGGTCGAACTATATAGACTTACGTCCGTCGCGAAGCAATCGGCCGGGCCGGATTTCGGGGTGTCACGAGGTCGTTTTCGGGGCTTCCGCGCGCGGCAGGACGCGCGTTGCTTTGGCTTCGTAGCGCGGCAAGGTGCCTTCCACGAAGCATTCGACTTCCGCATTGAAGCCAAGGCGCGCGCGAATCTCGCGGCGCACGTCGGCGATCAGATCCTCCTTGGGACGGTTGGCGCGGTGATCGGCCTCGATCGCCACGCACATGGAACCGATCGTCGTCTGCTGCTTGTCGACATAGATCTGCCAGGCCTCCTTCACGGTCCCAGGCGTTGCCGCGATGACGTCCTCGATCTGCGAAGGGAATACGATCACGCCCTTCACCTTGATCATGTCATCGGTGCGGCCGACGATACGCCCGATCTTGCGCATTCCCCGGCGGCCCGACTTGCAATCGAACGGGTACGGCGACAATCGGACCAGATCGCGGGTGCGCCACCGTACGACGGGCGAGGCCTCGCGCTGCAGGGTCGTAACTACGATCTCGCCAACTTCGCCAGGGCCGACCGGCTTCAATGTCGTGGGATCCAGGATTTCGGTGATGATGGTGTCCTCGTTCACCAATTGCAGTTCATCGTCGGCATGCGTGAACGGGGTCGAGATCGCCAGGACCGGGCCGCCCGCTTCGGTGGTGCCATAAATGTTCTGGCTGACGAAACCGTCCGGCATCTCCGCCTCGAGCTGATTGCGGAATTCGGTCGAGACCGATTGCCCACCGAGGATGGCAAGCTTGATCGACCATTCCTTCCTGGGATCGATTCCTGCCTGCTTGGCGATCGTGATCAGCGACATCAGCCAGAGCGGCGACATCGAGGCAACATCGTAGCGGTGATCCCGCAGCCATTTGACCACCAGTTCGCCGCGACCCGGGCCGATCGGGAAACTGGTGCAGTCGATCGCGGCAAATCCGACGTCGAGCGCCGGTCCGCCGATCCACAGCCCGTAGCCATAGCCCTGATAAGCGCGCTGGCCGCGCTGCACGCCGGCCGCGGACAGGATTCGTGCCATCTGGTAGGGCAGGAGCCTGCCGTAGTCATTCTCCGTCATGCCAAACAAAACCGGCAGGCCGGTCGTTCCTGATGTCGCCATGAAGCGCCGGACAGACGACATCGGCGCCGTCAGGAACGGGAACGGATAGCGGCCATGCAGGGTGGTCTTGTCGAGGAACGGCGCGTTGGCCAGTCCGTCATCGGCCGCAAGGTCCGACGGCCGCATTCCGGTGGTAGCAAAATGGGCAGTCCAGTCGGGCTGTCCCTCGAGACGGCGGCCGAGTTCCGCCAGCCGCTCGCGCTGCAACGCCTGAATGGCGGGATAGTCGAGCCCTTCAATATCGACGTGAAGCATCCAAATCCTCCCTGATCAAACCAGTCTGACGATCCCAAGAACGCCAAACCGCGATGCATCCGCATTTTTGTCTTTCTTAGTCCGACCGTTTGGTCTAAGTAAAGGAAATAAGAGGGATGGCCGTTCAAAGCGTCGCACCTTGAACAAGGCGGCTGGACGAACACCGGTGAAGAGTTTGGGAGGACTCAATGAAGAAATTGGCTATGGCGTTGATTGCGGGGGCAGCGTTCATCGCGCCGCCGGCACGGGCGGAAGTCAAGATCGGCGTCATCGTGTCGGCCACAGGACCGGCCGCGTCCGTCGGGATCACCCAGCAGCGCACGGTTTCAATCCTGCCGAAGCAACTGGGCGGTCAGGACGTTCGATACATCCTGCTTGACGATGCCTCCGACACGTCGACCACCGTGACCAATGCGCGCAAGTTGATCACGGAAGAGGGCGTCGATGCGATCGTCGGCCCGAGCCTGACGCCGAACTCGCTGGCGTTGCTCGACGTCGTCTCGGAGAGCAGGACACCGATGATCAGCCTTGCCGGATCGGCATCCATCGTCGAGCCGCCTGTCGACAGGCGGCGCTGGGTGTTCAAGACGCCGCAGAGCGACGCCCAGATGGCATCGGTCGTGCTTGAACACATGAAGAGCAAGAACGTCAGGACGGTCGGCCTGATCGGATTCAGCGACGCCTATGGGGAAGGCTGGATCAAGGTTATGAGCGCGCTTGCCGAAGGCGCGGGCATCAAGGTCGTCGCCTCGGAACGCTACCAGCGGACGGACACCAGCGTGCTTGGTCAGATCCTGAAAATCACGACGCAAAATCCCGAGGCGGTCTTCATCGCAGCTTCCGGCACGCCGGCGGCGTTGCCGCAGACGACGCTGGTCGAGCGCGGCTTCAAGGGCCTCGTCTACCAGACGCATGGGGTCGCGAATAACGATTTCCTACGCGTCGGCGGCAAGGCGCTGGAGGGGACATTCGTGCCGTCCGGCCCGGTGCTGGTCGCCGAGCAACTGCCCGACGACCACCCGGCCAAGGCCGCCGGCCTCGATTTCGTGAAACGCTACGAGGCGATTCCCGGCGCCGGCGCACGTTCGACCTTTGCCGCCTATCTCTGGGATGCGCAACTGATCCTGAACAAGGCCATCGCCGTCGCTTCCGACATCGCAAAACCCGGCACCGTCGAATTTCGGGTCGCGCTGCGTGACGCCATCGAGAACACCAGGGACGTGGCAGGCCCGAACGGCGTCTACAACATGTCGCCATCGGATCATCTCGGCCTCGACGGCCGCTCGCGCGTGATGACGCAGATCGTTGGTGGTGGCTGGCGGCTGGTGCAATGACGCAACGGAAAACGCGCGGATACCGCTGGATGACCGCAGATGACCGCTGATGTCGCGCTGATCCTGCTGCAGGATGGAATCGTCAGCGGGGCGGTCTACGTCCTGCTGGCGACGGTCCTCGTGCTGATTTTCTCCGTCACCCGCGTGATCTTCGTTCCCCAGGGCGATCTCATCGCCTTCACCGCGCTGACCCTGTCCGCGTTCGAAACCGGCAATGTCCCGGGAACGGTGTGGCTTCTGATGTTCGGAGCCACGGCCGCCATGCTGCTCGAATTGAGACAAGCCGTGCCGCAACGCGATCGTGCCCGCATCCTCCGGTCGTTGCTGCGTTTCGGCGCGCTTCCCGCGCTGATCGCAATCGTGGCGGTGTTCCTGGTTCCCAAAACGGCGCCGCTGCTCTGGAAAATGACGGTGAGCTGCGCGCTTGTCGCCTGCCTCGGCCCACTCATCTATCGCATCGTGTTTCAGCCGCTCGCGGCATCCTCGCCATTGGTGCTGCTGATTGCGGCCATCGCCACCCATCTCGGGCTGAACAGCGTCGGCCTTCATCTGTTCGGGGCGGAGGGCGTGCGTACGGAAGGTTTTTCCGGGCAGCCCTTCTCGATCTTCGGCATCATCGTGACGCAGCAGGCGGCCGGCGTGCTCGCGAGCAGCGTGATCGCCGTCGTCGGCTTGTATCTGTTCTTTCGCTTGTCACTGCGGGGGCGGGCACTGCTGGCGACGGCCTATAACCGGCGCGGCGCCGAGCTTGTCGGCATCAGCACGGAGACGGCGGGACGCACCGTATTTTTCGTCGCGGGTCTTGCCGCGGCCGTCTCCGGCCTCCTGATCGGTCCGACGACGACCCTGTATTATGATTCAGGCTTCATCCTCGGCCTGAAGGGCTTTGTCGGCGCGATCGTCGGCGGCATGGCGGTCTACCCGCTTGCTGCAGCCGGCGCGCTATTGGTCGGCACGGTCGAGGCCTTTGCTTCGTTCTGGGCCAGCGCCTATCGCGACGTCATCGTCTTTCTCCTGATCATTCCGGTGTTGTTCTGGCGATCGGTCTCGTCGGTGCCGGCAGAGGATGGCCTCGAATGACCCGCCGGCTGATCGCCCTCGCGCCGTGGATCGCGTTGCTGGCCGCCGCGCTGTTGCCACTGTTGTTGCAGGCCTATCAGGTCACGGTGATCACCTATGTGATGATCGCGGCGGTTGCCTGTATCGGTCTGGTGCTGATGACCGGTATCGTCGGCATGGTGTCGTTCGGCCATGCCGCTTTTGTCGGCCTTGGCGCCTATGTCTCCGGTTATCTGTCCACGCAACTGGAACTGTCGCCCTGGCTCGGCCTCGCCGGTGCGATCGTTGCGGCCAGCGCTGCGGCCGCGCTCATCGGCGCGCTCACGGTGCGCATGAGCGGTCATTATCTGGCGCTGTCGACGCTTTGCTTCGGCATCAGCTTCTACTTCCTGGTCGGCAATTCCGAATCGCTCGGGCGGTTCAATGGCCTGACCGGCATTCCGCCGGTCTCGATCGGGGCCGTTGAATTGCGTGGCGAGCGGCAGACTTATTACCTGGTGCTGATCGCGCTGGCGCTGGTAATGGCCTGGTGCCGCCAGCTCCTGGATTCCCGAACCGGCCGGGTGCTGCGTTCGCTGCGAACCGGACCGGTCATCGCCGAGACGTTTGGCGCCAATGCACAGCGCTACCGGCTGCTGGCCTTCGTTCTCGCGGCGGTCATCGGTGCCATCGCCGGCTGGCTCTATGCGCATGTGCAGCGCTTCCTCAACCCGACGCCGTTCGGCCTCAACGCCAGTATCGACTATCTCTTCATGACCGTGATCGGCGGCAGCGGCCAGCTCTGGGGGGCACTGCTCGGGGCGGGACTGGTGACCATCATCAAGCACGAGCTTCAGGATGTGCTGAAGCTGGTATTCGGCCCCACGACCCGGCTCGAAATGTTGTTCTTTGCGGCGATCATGATTGTCGTGCTGCAAAAGGCGCGCAAGGGACTCTGGCCCTATCTGTCGCAGAAGCTGACGCCGCGCGCGGCGCCAGTGGCGCCGGTCGATGCTGTCGTCCTGCGGCACCGGCGCGTCAAACCGGAGCATGGCCTGACCGTTCTGTCGGCAAGCCACCTGCAGCGAACCTTCGGCGGCCTGGTCGCGGTGGACGACGTCAGCTTCGACGTCAAGAGTGGCGAAATCCTCGGCATTCTGGGCCCGAACGGCGCCGGCAAGACCACATTGTTCAACCTGATCAGCGGCGCGCTGCCCCGCAGCAAGGGCGAACTGAGTTTCCTGGGCCAGCCGCTTTCGCGGGTGAGCGCGCGCGGCATGTGCCTGCGCGGCATGTCGCGAACCTTTCAGCACGCGGCCCTGGTGCAGGACATGACGGCGCTGGAGAACGTCGCGATCGGCGCGACCCACCTCGGCCGTTGCGGGCTCGTGGCCAATTCGCTCCGGCTCAACCGCGTGGAGGAGCGGCAATTGCTCGGCTGGGCCCAGCATCTGCTCGAACGCGTCGGGCTCGCGGACAAGGCCAATGAGCTTGCCGGCAATCTCTCGCTCGGCCATCAGCGCATCCTCGAGATCGCCCGCGCGCTGGCGTCGGATCCGGTCCTGCTGTTGCTCGATGAGCCCGCGGCCGGTCTGCGCGCCAATGAAAAGGCGGTTCTTGCCGATCTTCTGAACAGCTTGCGCGCCGAGGGGCTCGCCATCGTCCTGGTCGAGCACGATATGGATTTCGTGTTCCGCCTTGCCGATCGCCTGATGGTGATGAATTTTGGCCGTCGCATTGCGTTCGGCCGGCCGGACGAGGTCCGCGCCGATGCCGGGGTGCAGGAAGCCTATCTGGGGGTGGCGGCATGACGGCATTGCTCGAAATCGAGCGTTTCACCGTTCGCTATGACCGGTTGGTCGCCGTGAACGATGTCTCGCTGCAGGCGAATGCCGGCGAGGTGACGGCGGTGATCGGTCCGAACGGCGCTGGCAAGACCTCGCTGGTGAACGCGGTGATGGGTCTCGTGCCGTTCGAGGGGCGGTTGGCATTTCCGGCATGGCCGCAAGTCGCGCACTCGACCGAGGCCCGGGTTCGCGCCCGAATTTCGCTGGTGCCGGAGACGCGCGACCTGTTTGGGCCGATGACCGTGTTCGATAATCTCAGGCTTGGGGCTTTTGCTGCGCGCGGTGAGCGGGATTTCGACATGGCGGCTCGGCTCGACGAGACCTTCCGGTTGTTCCCGCGCCTCGCCGAGCGTCGCGATCAGAGGGCCGATACGTTGAGCGGTGGCGAGCGGCAGATGCTGGCGCTGGGGCGGGCATTGATGCTGCGTCCGCGCTTCCTGATGCTCGACGAGCCGAGCCTAGGGCTCGCGCCGCTGATCGTCGCGGAAGTGTTCCGCGTCATCGCGCGGCTAAGGGACCAGGGCGTCTCGATCCTTCTGATCGAACAGAACGCCCGGGCGGCCTTGCGCCTATCCGACCGCGCTTACGTGCTGGAGAACGGCGCCGTGCGTCTGCATGGCAAGGCCAGCGATATCGCCGCCGATCCCCGGGTGATCGAGGCCTATCTCGGCGGATCGGTGGCGCTCGCTTCCGATCGCCGTGAGCGTCAATCGGGGAGGGTGGGATGACACGCCGAACCATGGAGGCGATCGGCCGACTTCGCGAACGCTTCGGGGACGAACTCTCCACGGCCGATGCCGTTCGCGCGCATCATGCCAATGGCGTCACCGCGCACCGGACCACCGCGCCGGATGCCGTGCTGTTTGCCAACACGACCGAAGACGTCGTCGATGCGGTCAGGATCTGCCACGAATATCGCTGCCCCGTCGTTCCGTTCGGCACCGGTACCTCCACGGAAGGACAGATCAGCGCCGAGCAGGGTGGCCTCACCATCGATCTTTCCGGCATGAACCGTATCCTGCGCGTATCTGGCGAGGATCTGGATTGCACGGTACAGGCCGGCGTCACCCGCAAGGCACTGAACGCCTGGCTGCGCGACACCGGACTGTTCTTTCCAGTCGACCCCGGCGCCGATGCATCGATCGGCGGCATGGCTTCGACGCGCGCGTCGGGTACCAACGCGGTGCGCTACGGCACAATGCGCGAGGTCGTGATGTCGCTGTCGGTCGTGCTGGCCGACGGGCAGGTGATCGAGACCGGCACCCGTGCGCGCAAATCGTCGGCGGGTTACGATCTGACCCGGCTGTTTGTCGGCGCCGAGGGAACCCTTGGCGTCATCACCGAAGTAACGCTGCGCCTGGCACCGATCCCCCAGCGCATCGCCGCGGCAGTCTGTGCGTTCCCGACCGTGCGGGCGGCCGTCGCAAGCGTGGTCGCCGCGCTGCAAAACGGAATGCCACTGGCGCGGGCTGAACTGCTGGATGCCCTGCAGGTCAAGGCCTGCAACCGCTATTCGAAGCTCGATCTCGCCGTCAGCCCGACGCTGTTCCTGGAATTTCATGGCACCGATCGCGCGGTCGACGAGCAGGTGAGCTTGATGACGGAACTCACCAGGGAATTCGAGGGCGGCGAATTCCGCTGGGCGACCGCAACCGAGGAGCGGACGAGGCTCTGGCAGGCACGTCACGATATCTGGTGGGCGGCGCTGGCGCTGCGCCCGGGCTCGCAGGGGGTCCCGACCGACATTTGCGTACCGATTTCGCAGTTGCCCGATGTGATCGCGCGAGCCCAGCAGGATGTCGCCGAACTCGGCCTGGTGGCGCCGCTTTGCGGCCACATCGGCGATGGCAATTTCCATCTTTGCGTGCTCGTTGACCCGGCGGATCGCAACGAGCAGGCGCGGATCGCGGAATTGAGTGCCCGCCTGGTGTCGCACGCACATGCGGTCGGTGGCACCTGCACTGGCGAGCATGGCATCGGTACCGGCAAGATGGGATATCTCGCCAATGAACGCGGCGCCGGCATGATGACACTCGCTGCGCTCAAGCGGGCGCTCGATCCCAGAAATATCATGAACCCCGGCAAGATCCTTTGCCTCGACACCTATCAGTCCTACGAGTGACGCCGTCAGGCACGTAGACAACCGCAAGAAGAAGAGCAGCCGTCATGACATTCCGTGAAGCCGGCCAAGCCACCGTCGATTTCGATTATCGCCTGCACGACGCCATCACCAAGGCGGACGGCCGCATCTTTGCATCGGGCACCCAGGCCCTGGTGCGGATGCTGGTGATGCAGCGCCTTGCCGACCGGCGCGACGGTATCCACTCGGCGGGCTTCATCAGCGGCTATCGTGGCTCGCCGCTCGCCGGTGTCGACACCGAAGCATGGCGTGCCAAGGCGGCGTTGACCGCGCACGACATCAAGTTCCTGCCGGCAGTGAACGAGGATCTTGCCGCGACCGCCGTCTCCGGCACGCAACGCGTCGGCGATGATCCCGCCCGGACGGTCGATGGCGTCTTCGCGCTGTGGTACGGCAAGGGTCCCGGCGTCGACCGTGCTGGCGATGCAATCCGGCACGGCCATGCAGCTGGCGCGTCCGGGAATGGCGGCGTGCTGCTCGTGGTCGGCGATGACCATGCCGCGACTTCCTCCTCCATTCCCAATGCGAGCGACCTGTCGCTGATGGGATGGAACATACCGATCATCCATCCGGCCGGCGTCGACGAATATGTTGCGTTCGGCCTGTGGGGGTGGGCGGCTTCGCGTTTTTCCGGCGCCTGGGTCGCGTTCAAGGCCATATCCGAAACCGTCGAAAGCAGTCGCAGTTTTGTCGATGGCGCGCTGCCGCGCTTCGAATTGCCATCGCAGGAGGGCTTTCCGCCCGACGGCCTCGCTTATAGCACGCGCGACTTCCTGACGCCCGCGATCGAAGTCCGGATGGCGCGAAGGCTGGAGGCGATCTCGGCCTTTGCGCGGGCAAATCCGCTCGACCAGACCGTGGTCGATGCGCCGGGTGCCGACATCGGCATCGTCGCGGTCGGAAAGAATGCATTGGACGCGCTGGAAGCTTTCTCACGCGCCGGCCTGTCGCCGGGCGCCCTTGCGAACAAGGGAATACGAATCTGGAAGCCCGGGCTCGTCTTCCCGCTTGACCGCGCCGGGCTTGAAACATTTTCGACTGGGCTGAAGCACATCCTGGTCATCGAAGAGAAGACGAGTCTCGTCGAAGACCAGATCAAGGACATCCTGTTCAACCGGCCGGCGGATCGCAGGCCGAGCGTATCGGGCCGCCGCGACCATGACTTACCGCTGATCTCAGCGCTTGGCCAGCATCGCCCGTCGTCGCTGCTCGCGCCACTGTCGCAATGGCTGGCGAAAGTCCGACCCGATCTGGCTTTCGGCGACACCTCGAGCGCTTTCGAGAAGCCGCCGCTCACGAGCAACGCCGCGGACGGCATGCGCCGCATGCCCTATTTCTGCTCGGGGTGTCCGCATAACTCCTCGACCAAGGTCCCCGATGGCAGCGTGGCGCTGGCGGGAGTGGGCTGTCACTACATGGCAAGCTGGATGGACCGGCAGACCTCGGGTCTGACCCAGATGGGCGCGGAAGGCGTCGACTGGGTCGGGCAGTCAGGCTTCACCAATACGCCTCATGTCTTTCAGAACATGGGCGAGGGCACCTATTTCCATTCCGGTTATCTCGCGATCCGGCAGTCGATCGCCGCCGGCAACAATGTCACCTACAAGATTCTGTTCAACGATGCGGTGGCGATGACCGGCGGACAGCCGGTCGATGGCCAACTCACGGTCCCGCAGATCACGCGGCAGATGCTTGGCGAAGGCGCGAAGAAGGTGGTGGTCGCCACCGACGACGTCGCCCGCTACGCCGACATCGCCCTCGAGGCCGGGGTGACGGTGCATGACCGCCACGAACTCGATTCCGTTCAGCGCGAACTGCGCGAGATCAAGGGCGTCACGGTCCTGATCTACGACCAGACCTGCGCGGCCGAAAAACGTCGCCGCCGCAAGAAGGGAACCTATCCGGATCCCGACAAGCGCATGTTCATCAACAGCGCGGTCTGCGAAGGCTGCGGCGATTGCGGCAAGGTGTCCAACTGCCTGTCGATCGTTCCGCTGGAAACCGACCTCGGCCTGAAGCGGGCGATCGACCAGACCTCCTGCAACAAGGATTTCTCCTGCGCCGACGGCTTTTGCCCGAGCTTCGTTTCGGTGATCGGCGGCAAGTTGCGCAAGCCTCAGGCCTCGAGCAAGGACTGGGTCGCCGCCGCCGCAGCGCTGCCAACGCCGCCGTTGGAACTGCCCGACGATCGCCCGCACAATCTCCTCATCGCTGGCGTCGGTGGCAGCGGAATCATCACCGTTGGCGCCATCGTGGCGATGGCGGCGCATCTCGATCGCCTCGCGATCGCCGAACTCGACTTCACCGCATTGGCGCAGAAGGGGGGCTCGGTGATGTGCCATCTTCGCATCGCCAAGGGCGGCATGCCGATCAATCAGCCCCGGATCGATTGGGGACAGGCCGATGCGGTGATCATGAGCGATCTCATCGTCGGCTGCCTGCCCGACAGCATCGGCACGATCCGCAATGGCGCAACCCGCGTGCTTGCGAACACCCATCTCGGCTCGACCGCGGAGTTTACCCGCGATCCGGATTTCGATCCGCGAAACGCCGAGTTGCAGCAGAAGGTGCGCTTCGCCTGTGGCGACGCCATGCTGACGAGCTTTGACGTGCATCGGATGGTGCAAGAGCAGTTCGGCGACACCAGCGGCGCCAACATGTTCCTGATCGGGCACGCCTGGCAGCAGGGGCTGATCCCGGTGAGTGAGGCGGCGCTGATGCAAGCGATTGTGCTCAACGGTGTGGCGATCGAGACCAATAAGCGCACTTTCGCTTTCGGTCGGGTCGTCGCCGCCGGCGGTTCGCTCGCGGACAAGCCGCACGCGCTGGTTCGGAAGCGGCCAGAGGACTGGCCCGCGCTGATTGAGCGACGCGCGACGGAACTGGTCAGCTATCAGAACACTGCCTATGCGGTGAAGTATCGCGCCTTCGTCGAACGATGTGCGGTGGCGGAGCAGAAGGTCGCACCCGGCAGCGACCTGTTGCTGACCAGGGCGGTCGCCAATAATTTGTTCAAGCTGATGGCCTACAAGGACGAATATGAAGTCGCCAGACTCTATCGCAGTCCGGACTTCAACGCCGCGTTAAAGCAGCAATTCGAGGGCGACTTCACGCTTCGGTTCCATCTGGCGCCGCCCTCGCTGGCGAAACCGAAAGCCGGAAATGCGCCGCCGCGAAAGCGTGCGTTCGATTCGTGGATGATGTCCTTCTTCGCGCTGCTTGTACGCCTGAAGGTCCTGCGCGGTACGGCGTTCGACCCGTTCGGCTATACAGACGAGCGGCGGATGGAGCGCCGACTCATCGATGAATACCGGATGCTGATCGAGCATCTTCTGGCGAGATTGTCGCCGGCATCGCTGGGCCCGGCCGTGCGGCTGGCCGCGCTCCCGGAAAAGATCCGTGGTTATGGTCATGTCAAGAAGGCGAGTGTGGAAACCGTGAAGCGCGAGGAGCAGCTATTGCTGCAGCAGTTTGACGCCATTGTCGCACCGCTTTCGTCCGCCAGAAAAGGCGTTGCATGAGGTCTTCATGCTGACAATCGTGAGATGTCTGTACCGGCCGGGCGGCGCAGAGGACCGGTTGCCGATTCGGGACGTGCATATCGAGTATATGATCGCAAACCGCCGATGGCTGGAGCAGGGCGGTGCCCTGATGTCGGCCGACCGCGCGATCGTCGAGGGAATGTTTCTGGTTCTGCGTCATGAGAGTCGCGAGCAAGTCGAGGCGTTTCTGGCCGGCGAGCCGTATACGCAGGCGGGACTCTTCGAGACCGTTACGATCGAATTATTCGAACGCTTCGTGCCGCATGCCGATCCGGATTTCCTGGAAAAGCTTCTTATTGCTGCGCGGGACTGGATCGCGCGAAATTTGCGTTACCGCGAAGTCTGAAGCAGGGCATCGTTGTGACGGGTGCCGTTCTTCTCGGACGCGCCGCAACCGCGGGCGATGGCAAATCCCCGCTCAGAAGACAAATGCAATAGGGCCGCCAACTAGGGCGGCCTCTGTCTCATTCGCCGAATCTGATTGCTAAGGGTTGTGTCAGAAGGCTTGAATTTGAACCGAGTGTCTTGCCGCCGCTCGGCTTCCTGCACGATTTCTTTCAGGCGCATCTATCGGTAATGGCTATTACGAATTACCGATGAAGCTTTCGTCAAAAGGCCCACAGGCAGATCGCAGAGCTGGAACAAAAACTCCGCGAGCTAGACGGGTAAAGCCGCCTCAAGCGCCGTGGGTGCGAGACCAAAATGAAACGGCCCCAGCGCCTCGGGGGAACGCGCGCTGGAGCCGCTTTGATATGTCCGAATCGTCTCCTCCAGACATGCGGCTTTAACGCCAACCCATTGCCACTTGTTCCCGACTTTTTAGTTGCCTGTCTTATGAAAAAGGCCCGACGCAACGGCAGGGCAATTCTTCGGAGCAGGCAATGGAAAGAGCGGAGTATGATCCTGGATTGGCAACGCCAAAAAACGTCGGGGGCGCGAAACTGCGTGATGGGTAGGAAGTGGGCTGCAGAGCTGAGCGGGTTGCCCATCGTGCTGAGTTTAGGCAATTGGGCCGGATGTGCTGAAGCCCAAACGGCTGCTTGGCCGTCTTCGCTAAGCGTCGCCTTCCTCCCGTCCACTGTCGGATGGTTTGTGACCATGGGGGCCACGATCGAACACGCCGTAATGGCTCGACCTGCTGCCGTCGCCGTCGGCGCCCTGGGCAGCAAGGCCCATCCTAAGCAATTCTCGGACTGCTGCCGCCCTGGTCGGCATGCGGCGTTCATAGCGAAAATCGTCAATGAGTGAGAGTTCTTCCGGGGTGAGCATGATTTGAAGGCGTTCGTCGCGAAGGTCCTGCATGGATAAGCTCACGAGGCTAGTTAGCTAATTACTCAACTTACTAACTGATAGTAAGTTCCATACAATCCCCGGCTTGAGGGTATTGGTTAGTATGAGTAAAAAACTATAATTAAAACAAGCACTTGTGCCTATTGGCCGGAAGTGCAAGTTTGTCGGTGGGCAGAATCTGGAGGAGCGGCGCTATGCGGCGACGACGACGATTCGACCAAACCACATCCCTTGAGGAGCGGCTCGCTGAGGAGGCGAAGCGACTTTTAGAAGAGGCGCAGAAGCTTCCTTGTGGCCCTAGCCGCGATGCGCTTATGCGGCGAGCGCGGCAGGCGGAGACTGGTTCGCTGGTAAGCGAATGGCTCCGGTCCCCAGGTCTTCGGTCGCCGCAATAACATGGCATTCATCGTAAAGTTGGGGTCGATGAGAGTCGTCGCGAGGACGGCATCGGAGGCCGTGAAAACCATTGAGCGGTTCATCGAAGATAATGCGAAATCCGAGCCGACTGTCTCGACTTTTGACGGCAGTGAGTTCGGGATCGAGAACCTGCGGAAATTGGTGGACACTGGCGGTCGTCACTGAGTTCGGCGCCGCCCTCATCGGCAAAAGTGACTGACTACACAAATCGAAGTGATACCGCGGCATTACTTTTCTTTGCCACGCCTTCGCGCTCTTCTTGACGGCCATGAACTGGCCACCCTCCTTGTTGGAGTAGGGAATCCGCGCGTATCACGCCAATTAAATGCACTGGGCGGAATGAACGATGAGGCGCCTGCTGAGACCCGCATTTGGAACCAGCTTTCACGACGTCGATTAACGAAGGAGGGTACCATGGCAAAAAAGATGAAGAAAAAGGCGCCGAAAAAAGCCGCTAAGAAAAAATCGGCAAAGAAGACGTCGATGAGGAAGCGCTGGTCTCAAAAGGTCACCGAAACGAGCGATGCGATGACGCTAGAGGACGGGGTGTTTACAAAAACCCCGCGCGCGATCGCGGCATCTCTCAAGCGGTCGGCGGAAAGGAGCAACCGGCGAAAGTCCTCGCCGTTCCGATCCGCTATGTCGATGCTCACCTTCTACGAAAACCGGGCGGGTAAGAACCTCTCGGTGGCTCGTAAGACCAAAATCGACAAAGCGAAGGCGGAACTTCGGGCGCTGTACCACAAAGACTGAAAGATTCAGCTTGTGGCGCGGGTGAAGCACATCGAGCGGCTCGCTTGGCCGCGGACCGGGCGGGGCTATTTTCTCAAGATAGATCATCACAAGCGGCGCTCCTGCGGATGAAACCCCGACCTTTGAGTGCATAGATCGACCATCATGATTTCGATCCGGTCGATCGTAAGCTTGTCGCCAACCGCAGCGGATCAACTCCGCTTCATGGAGGCGAGAAGGGCGCCGCCGAGGATCAAGGCTGCGCTGGCGATCAGCACCGGCGTCATGGCTTCCCCCAACACCAGCGATCCGAGCACGATGCCCACGATTGGCGAGAGCAGCATAAATTGGCCGGCCGTCGTCGCTGGAATGAGGGTCAGGATCTTTGCCCAGAACCAGAATGCCAAAATCGTAGGCACCAATGCGTTATAGAGGATGATCGCAACATAGCGCCCATCGAACGCGAGCGCGCGCTGCTCGAACGCCGCGGCGCATAGAACGGCAGTCACGGTTGCCGTCAGAAGTTGCAGAAAGATTTGCTGTCCGAGGGAAGACGTCCACGTGAACCGGCGGTATAGCACCGCTCCGAGCGCCCAGGCGACGGATCCGAGAAGCGCAGCCCCCGAGCCGGTCAAGGCATCGATACTGCTCCAGTCCATCGACCATGGCGCGCAAAAAAGCGCCAGCCCTCCGAAGCCGAGCGCCACGCCTATGACGGATTTCAGGTTCACCAGGTCGCGCGACAGCACCAGCCCGAAGAACAACGCCCAGATGGGCATCGAATAGGCGAGCAGGATGGTTCGGTTCGCGTCGATGTGAGTGAGGGCCCAATTTGTCGAACTCGTCGTCACCGAGATTTGCAGCAGGCCGATGAGAACGGTGCTGCCGAACTCGCCGCGGACCGGCAGCAACGCGCGCCATCCCTTTTGGTAGCACAACCATGCCGCCAGCAACGCCGCCGCCGTTGCATAGCGAAATGCATTGAAGACCCATGGGCCGTTTATCGCGACCGCAATCTTTGTGATGACGTAGTTTGAGCCCCATGCCCCGATGACAAAAACCAGGAGCAGGGACAGCACGATGTTTTGGCGGACACCCGCATTTCCGGCGATGGTCGGTTTCGGCAACATCATGACCTTGCTATCGACGGCGATGCCGGCGCCATTCGCCTCGAAGCCCATCGATTTGAAATTCGCGTACGTGCTGCAGATTTTCGCTCCGACGCAAGCGGCTGAGGCGCGTGCTCCTCCTAGTAGACGGCAGGCGCGACGACCCAAAGCAGATCGACGGTTTCATGACCCTCGCACCAGAAGCGATGGAGCCTGGTCGCTTCGAACGCAAACGAGTCGCCCGGTCCAATCATATGCACGACGCCGTCGAGCTCGAGCGCGAGCGTGCCTGACGTCACGATGCCGCATTTCGCGCCGCTTTCGTTGCGGCTTGCCTCGCCCCACGCGCCCCCCGGCCTGATCTCGATTCGCATCATCTGGATGCCCGTGACTTCGTCTGGCGAGAGAAGCTCTTTCCGCATGCTCCTCGGCCCGAAATCGAGCGTGCGACGGGCGCCCGCGCGCACGACGGCGTCTTCCTGCGGGGACGCCGGCACGTCGAACAGCCAACCCACCGGCATGTCCAATGCCGAGCAGATCTGGCGAAGTGAGCGAAGCGACGGTGTTGTCAGCCCGCGTTCGATCTGACTGAGAAGCCCGACGGATATATCGGCACGATCCGCCACCTGCTGCAGCGAGAACCGCTTGATGGTTCGCCTCAGCCTCAGCTTCCGTCCGAGACCTTCGTCGCGGTCGATTTCCGGGCGCGGCTCGATTTCTGCATGGTCTGACATTCGTCCTCCTATATACGAATCTATCGCATTTCATACCTTGATTGAAAATCTGGATAAATTTTTTTAGCAGGGTTGCAATGTAACCGTCGGTATGTTTACAAATTGGACATAAACGAGGGTTCCTATGCGGGTTGGTATCGAAGTCGGGGGTACATTCACCGATCTGGTCGCGGTGGATGGGAGCAGAGTCGAAGTCGTCAAGGTACCGAGCACGCCGGCCAGTCCGGACAAGGGCGCCTTTGCCTCGCTCGCGGCAGCCGGTCTCGATCCAGCCGTCGTGACGGACCTCGTTCACGGCTCGACGGTCGCAACCAACGCCATCCTGGAGCGCAAGGGTGCCCGGGTTGCATTCGTGACGACGCGCGGGTTTCGCGACATCCTGTTTTTCCAGCGTCACGATCGCCGCAACATTTACGATCTGCGTTATGCCAAGCCGTTGCCGCCGGTTCGGCGCAAGGATTGCTTTGAAGTTACCGAACGGCTCGATTCGGCAGGTGCGGTCGTTACGGCGCTCGATGAGGCCGAAGTTGTGTCGGCGCTTGTGCCCGCGCTCAAGGCTGGCGGTTATGAAGCCGTCGCAATCTGTCTGCTCTCCGCCTATACCTCGCCGGTCCACGAGGCGCGGCTGAGGCAACTCATTTCGGCCGGGTTGCCGGGGCTTCGGGTCGCCTGCTCGCACGACATCGCGCGTGAATTCCGCGAATTCGAACGTGCTTCAACGACCGTTCTGTCGGCTTATGTGCAACCCGTGATCGACGGCTATCTTGATCGGTTCGAGGCAACGTTGGCGGCTGCCGGTTTCAAGGGTGCCTTCAGCGTCATGCAGTCGAACGGTGGGCGCATGCCGGCCGCGGCCATGCGAAAGAACTCGATTGCGGCGCTGTTCAGCGGTCCGGCCGCGGGCGTCGTGGGCGCGATCCGGCAGGCTGAACGTTCCGGGCGCAAGAACCTGATCACTTTCGATATGGGGGGGACTTCGACCGACGTCTGCCTCGTCGTGGACGGTGTTCCCTCCGTTTCACCCGAAACGGAGGTTGATGGCCTGCCGATCAGGACCCCCGTGCTCGACATTGTGAGCGTTGGCGCGGGTGGCGGTTCGCTGGTGTGGATCGATGACGGCGGCATGCTGCGGGTTGGTCCGCGGAGCGCGGGTGCGATGCCGGGGCCGGCCTGCTATGGCCGCGGCGGCACGGAGCCGACAGTGACCGACGCGCATCTCGTGCGTGGCACGATCCGGCCCGAGGCGTTTCTTGGCGGAACCATGCATCTCGACCCGGACAAGGCGCACAAGGCATTTGAGCCGATCGCAAGGCAGCTCGGGCTTTCGGTTCGCGATGCCGCTGCCGCTGCGATCCGGCTGGCCGTCGCCAACATCGTTCGCGCGATTCAGTTGGTCTCGACCGAGCGCGGCCATGATCCGCGCGGTTATGCTCTGTTGCCCTTCGGCGGCGCCGGCCCGCTGCTCGCAGCCGAGATTGCCGAGGAGCTCGGCATCACGGAGATTCTGGTTCCTCCGAATCCTGGCGTTATTTCCGCGCTCGGTCTGCTTTCGGCAGATTACGTGAAAGTGTCGGGCGTGACCCGTCGCACTGGTCTTGGCGACGCCGCTCCCCACATGCTGGCGGATGAATTTGGCCGCTTCCGAAAGGATGCCGAGGCCGAGTTTCGTCAACTCGGGCTGAACGGCGAGTTGGATTTCGACCTCACCGCCGACATGCGTTTCGTTGGCCAGGCCTTCGAAATCCCCGTACCGGTGGATACCGCGGCGCTGTCGCGGCTTGGCGCATCCGATCTTGCCGCCGATTTCGACGCCGCGCACCGGCGCATCTATTTTCATGGCGGCGAGCCCGGCCGCAAGGTCGAGATCGTCAGTCTTCGTTTCGGTGTGCGCCGTCGGCTCGAGACGTTGCCCGAGTTTCGCGAGCGTCCCGCCCAACTAGCCGGCCCGGGCAGCATCGAGGTGTGGACCCCGGCCGGAGCTATCAAGGCGAAGCTGGTCGACGCCGCCTCGATCGCCGCCGGTCAATCCGTTGATGGCGGTGCCCTCGTCGAAGGTTACAGTTCGACCCTGTGGCTTCCTCCGGCCTGGCGTGCTGCCCGCGACAAGGCCGGCAACCTGATCGTGAGCCGGATTTCCGCATGAGTGTCCCCGTCGAAACCCTTGATCCCGTCGACTACGCGGTCATCAGCCAATCGCTCATCGCCGCAGCCCGCGAGATGGGCGCGAAGCTGATCCGCTCGGCCTATTCGACCGTGCTGCGCGAGGCCCGCGATGGTTCCGCGGCGCTGCTCGATGACGGTGGCAACACCATCGCCCAGGCCGAATTGATTCCGATGCAGCTCGGCACGATCGGGCAGGTCTTCCAGCCCGCGCTTGCGCTGTATCCGAAGGAAACACTTTCCGAGGGTGATTTCTTCGTGATGAACGACCCGTATTCGGGCGGTCAACACCTGCAAGACGTGTTCTTCTTTCATCCGATCTTCTTCGAGGGCAAGGTTCTCGGTTTCTCGGCTTCGGTCGCGCACCATCTCGACATATCGGGCGGTGATCCCGGTCTCAACACGGCTGCCACCGACGTTTACTCCGAAGGGTTCATCATCCCTCCGGTGAAGCTCAACATGGCGCGCGATTGGCACGGCGGGGCGTTCCAGCGCATCCTGCGCGCCAACGTTCGGGTTCCGCACCAGACCATGGGCGATTTCGACGCTCAGGTCGCTGCGAACGCCATTGGTGCGGCGCGTATCGTCGAACTCGCCGAGCGCTACGGCGTGAACAAGTTGAAGGCTGTCATGGCCGCGCTGCTCGACTACTCCGAGACCCGGATGCGGGCCGCGATCGGCGAGGTACCGGATGGAGTCTATTACGGCGAGGACGCCATCGACGATGATGGCATCACCGATGCGCCGCTGCCGGTGAAGGCCAAGGTCACCGTGAAGGGCGACAGCATCGAGATCGATTTTGCCGGCACCGCGCCCCAGGTTCGTCGCAACCTGAACGCGCCGTTCGCCGCCACGATCTCCGCTGCGCTGTCCTGCGTGAAGGGCGTTCTGACCAGTCCGGACATCCCGTTCAATGCCGGGGCCGCGCGGCCGATCACGGTGAAGGCCCCGAAGGGCAGCCTGCTCAACCCGCATCATCCGGCGCCGGTCCGCGCGCGAATGGAAGCAAGCTTCCGGGCCTGGAACGCGGTCATGAAGGCGTTGTCCGTGGCCGTGCCCGACAAGGTCATCGCCTGCGGCTACGACACCACCACGGTGGGCGTGCTTTCGCAGCTCGGCGACAATGGCTGGTCGGTGTATCTTGAGATTTTCGGCGGCGGTTACGGTGCCGCGATCGATTCCGATGGATGCGACGCGGTCGACTCACCGCTGTCGAATTGTTCGAACACGCCGATCGAAGCGCTCGACCAGGACTTTCCGTTCTTCCGCGTCATCGAATACGCCATGACGCAGGATAGCTGTGGCGTCGGCCAGAGCCGCGGAGGGCTCGGCTTCCTGCGCCGTTACGAAATCCTGAAGGAGGGCGTCCGCTTTTCGCTCTACAGCGACCGCTTCAAGCGCGCTCCGGAGGGACTCTTTGGCGGCGGCGCGGGAACAACGGGCTATTGTGAAATCAAACGCCGCGGCGAGATCATTCCGCTCAAATCGAAAGATGCGGTCGACCTGTTGCCCGGCGACATTGTCACCCTCGCCGTCGGCGGTGGTGGCGGCTTCGGTGATCCTTCGAAGCGTTCCGCCGAACGTTTGCGCGAAGATCAGGCCGACGGGATTATCTCGGCTGACCGCGCCGCCAGTTGGGCATCCTCTAAAATAGCGGCGGAGTGACGGTCCCGATGGGCTCTTCCGCTGCAAGCCATGATCACTCGCTCTGGTCGGCGACAGCGCGCGAAGCAGCTCTCGTGACC
Source organism: Hyphomicrobiales bacterium (assembly GCA_017305715.1). GTDB lineage: Bacteria > Pseudomonadota > Alphaproteobacteria > Rhizobiales > Xanthobacteraceae > Bradyrhizobium. The sequence continues at coordinate 200,561 of JAFKKG010000013.1, forward strand.
GAGCCGTTCAGCGGTGAGAGCCGTGTCGACCTTGCTGTGATCGGCGGCGGGATCACCGGCTGTTCGACGGCCCTGAATGCGGCAGAAGCCGGCGCATCCGTCATTCTCCTGGAGGCGAAGACGATCGGCTGGGGTGCCTCGGGGCGCAATGGCGGGCAAGTCATTCCCGGTCTGAAATACGATCCATCCGAGATGTCGGCAAAATATGGCGCAGCCGCCGGCCGAAAGCTCACCGAAGCGGTCGGCAACGCCGCGGATGTCGTGTTCGATCGAATCGCAAAACATCGCATCGATTGCGATCCGAAGCGGAGCGGATGGGTTCAGGCCGCCCATGCCGCGCCCGCGCTGGCGCGTGTTCAGCAGCGGGCGCAAGACTGGATGAACGTAGGAGCTCCGGTCGAATTGCTCGACGGGTCCGATATTGAGAGGCTGATCGGTACGCGCGCCTATCTGGGCGGCTGGATCGACAAGCGCGCCGGCACCCTGCAGCCGCTTTCCTTCGTCCGCGGTCTCGCGCGGGCCGCCCGCGAGGCAGGGGTCGCGGTTCACGAAAACTCTGCCGTCGAATCGCTGGAACAGGACGGCGAAGGTTGGCGGCTCCAAACGGCGAGGGGGACCGTCAGGGCTCGCTCCGTCGTCCTCGGAACGGATGCTTATTCGACTCCGCTGGTCGCGGACCTTCCGAACGCGATGTTGCTGGTCCAGAGCGCGCAGCTTGCGACCGAGCCGCTTTCGCCGAACCTTCAGGCGCACATTTTACCGGATGGCCGCTGTTGTTCGGAAACCCGGCGGCTTGCATTCTATTTCCGGCTCTCTCCCGACGGTCGGCTGATGTTCGGCGGGCGTGGCGCCGTCGGTGATGCCGAGAACCCGGTTTTCACCGAGGCACTCATTGCCGCCATGCGCCGGATCTTTCCGGAAGCCGCCGACGCGCCGGTCGCCTTTCGATGGTCGGGCCAGATCGGGCTTACCCTCGACGGCCTGCCGCACATCCACGAGGCTGCTCCTAATTTGCACATAGGCATGGGCTATAACGGCCGCGGTGTCGCGATGGCGACGGTGATGGGAGGCTGGCTCGCTGCGAAGGCGTTGCGAGGCGAGGCTTCGCCGCTTCCGGCCACGCCTCTCGCGCCGATCCGTTGGCACCGGCTACGGCGTCCCGCCCTGGCGCTTGGCGTCGGCTGGGCCTGGGCCCGCGATCGCATGGGGTTTGCAGGATGACCCAATCGCCCACGCATTTGTTCAGCCCGCTGACGCTTCGCGGCGTGACGCTTCCGAACCGGATCGTCATCTCGCCGATGCAACAATACAGCGCAGCACCGGACGGTTTGCCGAACGCATTTCACCGCCAGCATTATGGCCGTCTGTCGCTCGGCGGGCCGGGGCTTCTTTTCACGGAGGCGCTTGCCGTGACGGCCGCGGGCCGGGTCACGCATTCCGATCTCGGCATCTGGTCGAACGACCATCTGCCAGCGCTCGCCGCGCTGGTCGCCGACATCGAGCGCTTCGGTGCGATCCCGGCGACGCAACTCATTCACGCGGGTCGCAAGGGCAGCGTCTCGCGCCCCTGGGAAGGCTATTCGCCGCTCGACGCCGCGACGGCTGCGAAAGGCAGTGCTCCCTGGACGACATTCTCGTCAAGTGCCATTCCGGCCAACCGCGGCTGGCATGTGCCGGAGGCGCTCGAAGCCGATGGGATCAAGCGCCTGCTCGACGACTATGCGGCGGCGGCGGCGCGCGCCGCGCAAGCCGGCTTCCGCGTCCTTAATATCCATGCCGCCCATGGTTACCTGATTCACAGCTTCCTCTCCCCGCTGGCCAATCACCGTAACGATGATTGGGGCGGGGATTTCGCCGGACGTACGCGCCTGCTCCTGCAGGTGGTAAGTGCGGTCCGCTCGACCTGGCCATCCGACCGGCCGCTGATGGTGCGCCTCTCCTGCGTCGATGATGAACCGGGAGGCTGGACGCTTAACGATTCCGTAGCCCTGGCTTCGCTGCTGAAAGCAGCAGGGGTCGATGTCGTGGATTGTTCTTCGGGTGGGCTCGCCGAACGCACGACGACCAAGATGGTCCGCCGGCCCGAAGGCTACCAGGTCCCATATGCCGAGCGGATTCGGACGCAGGCGGGTATGCCGACGATGGCGGTCGGCCTCATCACGACACCAGCCTTCGCTGATGCCGTGGTACGCGAAGGCCGCGCCGATCTGGTGGCGATCGGTCGCGAGGCGCTGCACAACCCCCATTGGCCATTGCATGCCGCCCGCGCTCTTGGCCGGGATGAACGTTTTGATCGCTGGCCTCCATCATGGGGTTGGTGGCTTGAGAAACGGGCGAGGGCCGCTGCCCTGGCCGAGACTTCAACCGACGCGACTGGAGGATAAATCTATGATGGATCGCAGACGTGTTCTAACCGGAATGGCGGCGGCTCCCCTGGCTCTCGCGGCGCCCGGTATTATCAGGCGCGCCAACGCGGAGAGCGTTCTCGACGTGGCGGCTGTCTACTCCTTGTCCGGGACTTTCGCGAATGTCGGGTCCGGCCTGAATGACGGGAGCAAGTGGGCCTTCGAGCAATACGGCAGCGCTGCCGGACACAAGCTGAACTACGTTCTGCTCGACGATCGCGGCGATGCCGGCGAGGCGGTTCGCAAGGTTCAGGAAGCGATGACCCAACGCGGCATCAAGCACGTGATCGGTTGCACAAATTCGGCGATCGCCCTGGCGGTCCAGAAAGAAGTGTACGCCCGCAAGGGGATCTACGTGAATCAGGCGGGTGCCGACGAAGTGACGGGCAAGGACTGTAACAAATCGGGCTTCCGCTGGCCCGTCGCCTGCTACAGCGCCGTCAATGCCACCGTCCGACCGCTGATCGATAAATTCCCGAAGGCCAAGCGCTGGTACACCATCACCGGCCAGTACGTGTTCGGAGACAGCCTGCTGTCGAACTGCAAGGATGTGTTCAAGGAAAAGGGTATCGAGCACGTCGGCAATAGTTACCACTCGCTCTCCGACCGTGAATATTCCGGCTACATCGCAACCGCTCTGTCGCAAAATCCCGATGTCCTTGCGATCTGCAACTTCGGCAACCAGACGGTCGACGTGGTGCGGCAGGCGATCAGCTACGGCATGAAACGCAACACCAAGATTCTTGCGGTCTGGTCCACCGGGCTGGATCAATTCCAGGCTCTGGGCCCGGAGAATTGCGAGGACGTCTATTTCGGGGCGAACTTCTGGCACGGCGTCGACTCGCCGGGCGGCCGGCGTGTGGCCGAAATCGTCAAGCAGAAGACGGGTGACGTCCCGAACTACCTGCAGGCGTGCGGATATGCGGTCTCGCAAATCCTGATTGAAGGCCTCAACAAGGCGAATTCAACGGATGTCCCCACAATCGTCAAAGCGCTCGAGGGCATCAGCTACGAGGGGCCAACCGGCACCGAGAGTATTCGCCCGGAGGACCATCAGGTCGTGAAGGACTATTATCTGATGCTCGGAAAAGCGAAGAGCGCGATGAAGGACAAGAACGATCTTTGCAGCGTCGTCGCCGCGACCAAAGCGCTTCCGCCGCCGGAGAAGACCGGCTGCCAGATGGCGGCCTCACTTTGAGCCGGAAATAGTTCAACCGATGTCGACCCAGCTTCTCCTGTTTCAGGTTCTGAACGGTGTCGGCATCGGCATGATCTATTTTCTCTTGTCGGTCGGCCTGACGCTGATTTTCGGGCTGATGCGCTTCGTGAACTTCGCTCACGGGGCGTTCTATCTTGCGGCCGCCTATATCACCTATGCGGTCGTGCTGTGGACCGGAAGCTTCTGGTGGGCGCTGTTGCTCGGACCCGTCCTCGTCGCGGTACTCGCCCTGATCATCGAACGACTTCTGCTTCGGCATACTTATGCGCTGCCGCACGAGGCGCAAATTCTCATCACCTTTGCGGTGGCGTTGTTGATCCAAGAGGTCGTGATCCTTCTGTTCACACCGCTCGGTCATAACGTGCCGGTGCCCGCCGCGCTTTCCGGAATCGTGTTTCTCGGGCCATATGTTTATCCCGCCTACCGATTGGCCGTGGTTGGCGTCGCGGCTGTCGTCGCGATTGTGCTCTGGATCGCGATCGAGCGAACCAAGATGGGTTCGATCCTGCGAGCCGGCTCCGAAAGCGCCGAGATGGTCGGCCTTCTCGGTATCAATGTCGATCGCGTCTTCATGGCCACCTTCGCGCTTGGCGCCGCGCTGGCCGGTCTGGCCGGCGTCCTTGTCGCGCCGCTGCGGGGCGTCGAACCGTTCATGAGTGCCGAGGCTCTCGGAATAGCCTTCGTGGTCGTGGTCGTGGGCGGGCTCGGAACCTTGTCTGGCGCACTCGTCGGCGGAATTCTGATCGGGCTTGTGCAGTCAATCATGAGCACGCTCTGGCCCGAAGGCGCACAGTTGATGATCTATGCCGCGATGGCTCTGGTCATCATGATCCGGCCGACAGGCCTGATGGGACGGATCTGATGCGCACCGTCGAACGCTTTCCGAATCTCGCAACAGCCATCGTGCTCGCCGCGCTCGTGGTTCTCCCGTTGACCGTGCCCGCCACGCTCGCGAGCCAGATCGCGATCTTTGCCACCGGCGCGCTCTCTGTCGCGCTTCTGCTCGGTGCAGTCGGTCTGTTGTCGTTCGGGCAGGGCCTTTATCTCGGCGTCGGCGCTTATGTCTGCGGCATCCTCCTCCGGGATGCCGGGCTGGGTCTCATTCCCGCGCTCCTGATGGCGGCGCTTTCGGGCACCGTGTTGGCCGGCCTCCTGGGCAGCGTCATCGTGCGCCGGCATGGCGTTTACTTTGTCATGCTGACCCTGGCGTTCGCCCAGATGGGCTATTTTGCCGTGCTTGCCTTCAAGAATGTGACGGGCGGAGAGAATGGGCTTTCCGGCTTGCCGCGGCAATTCGATCTGCTCGGGTTCTCGATCGCCGACCCGCTCTCGATGTACGGATTTATGGCCGGCGCGTTCTTTCTTGTTTTCCTGCTCATTCAACGGGTCATCGCCTCGCCGTTCGGAAGCGTGCTCGCAGCCATCCGCGAGAACGAGCCGCGGTGCGAGGCGCTCGGCTACCCGGTGGCCCGTTACAAGACAGCAGCCGTCGCGCTGGCGGGTGGGATCGCCGGGCTCGCCGGCGGTCTCCATGTCATCTTTCTGGGCTTCGTGCCGCCCAGCGACATCGAACTCGAAATGAGCCAGCGTCTCCTGGTCATCGCGCTGATCGGCGGGATCGGATCGCCCGGAGGCGCTCTGATGGGCTCGGCATTCTACACGATCGTTTCTGAAGCCCTGTCCGAGATTTGGCCACGCTGGATGGCGCTGATCGCGCTCTTGCTCATCGGCCTCGTCCTGTTTCTGCCCGGCGGTCTGTGGGGCGCCAGACGTCGTATCTCGGCGCTGTTCGCGCGGAATACCGCCCATGACTGACCCGATCCTCACCGCCGAGTCGATCGATGTCCGGTTCGGAGATTTCCAGGCCCTGTCTGGCTTCTCGCTGTCGGTTCAGTCCGGCACGATCCACGCACTCATCGGACCGAATGGCGCTGGCAAGACCACCTTGTTCAACGCGCTGACCGGCGTGCGCAAGCCGAGCGGAGGCCGTATCGTGTTCGACGGCCACACGGTTACGCATGTTTCGGCCCATCGCCGTGTCCATTACGGCATGAGCCGATCATTTCAGGTCACCGCGCTCTTCGCTGCCCTGACGGTTGCCGAAAACCTCCGTCTCGCCGTGCAGGCCCGGTACGCGGCCGAGGGATGGGTGTTCTGGCGCAGTCCCGATCGCCGCCGTGACATCCGTGATGAGGTCGACGCACTGCTGGCCGAGACATTCCTGACCGGGCGCGCCGACACCCGGACCGGCGACCTGTCGCATGGCGGACAGCGTTCTCTCGAGATCGGAATGGCGCTGGCCGGCCGCCCCAAACTGATTTTCCTCGACGAGCCTCTCGCGGGGATGGGAATCGATGACGTCCACCGCACCAAAGGACTTATCAGTTCGCTCCGGAGCCGTATGGCTGTGCTCCTGATCGAGCACAATATGAGCGTCGTGCTCGATATTTCCGATCGCATCACGGTCATGGCTGCCGGCCGCAAGATCGCCGAGGATGTGCCGGCCAAGATCCGAACCGACCCCGCTGTTCGCTCCGCCTATCTCGGGAGTACCGCATGACGGGCGTACCCATCATTTCGGTTGTCGGCCTGCACGGCTGGTACGGCAAAAGCCACATCCTGCAGGGTATCGATCTCACGGTTGGAAACGGTGAACTTTTGGCCCTTCTCGGCCGAAACGGCGTCGGCAAAACGACGACGATGCGGGCAATTTCCGGAACGCTTGCACGGGCGGAGGGCGATGTCCGGCTGGCCGGCCTGCCGGTTCTCGGTCAACCCGCCCATGTGGTCGCGCGGCGAGGTCTATCGCTAGTCCCCGAACATCGCGGCATATTTGGCACGCTCACCGTTGAGGAAAATCTTTCCCTGGCGGCGCGACGCGGTTCGCCCTGGTCGACCGAGCGGATATGGTCGATGTTCCCTTCGCTCGCTGATCGGCGCCGGACCCCTGGAGGCAAGCTATCCGGCGGCGAGCAGCAGATGCTGGCGATCGGGAGGGCCCTTGTCACCGGCCCGAAGCTGCTGCTGCTCGACGAGCCGACGGAGGGGCTTGCGCCGGTCATCGTCGATCGCCTGATTGAGATTCTGCGAGAGTTGAAGGCTGCGGGCCTGTCGATGCTGCTCGTGGAGCAAAGTTTGGCGGTCTGTACCGCGGTCGCCGACAGATTTGCGATCCTCGATGGCGGCCGAATTGTCTGGGAGGGGGATGGACCCGCGCTCATGTCCGCTGAGGACGTGCGCGCGCGCCATCTCACGCTCGAACACGCTTGATAGCATCTCAGAGGGCCAGCCGGCGCAGCGCCCCTCAGCGATCTTACAGAATTGATGGCGAAGATCACGCATTGCGACCACTGCCTGGTCGTTTCGTTCAGGGGCTCGCGCCCGCCGAATTGTCGATTGTTGTGGTCGATCGTGGCCGCGGACAACAATCGCTGCGTAAGTGAATGCGGAGCCGAAATTGAATGCTCCGAGGCAATCACCCCGCAAGGAAGCCGCCATCCACCGCAACCACCGTTCCGGTCGCGTAGTGCGAGGCCGGCATGCAGAGAAAGGCCACTGCGCCGGCAATATCCTGTGGCTGTCCCCACCGTTTGAACGCGGTGCGATCGGCGATGCGCTGGTAATGCGCGCGGTCGGTCCGGCCGGCGGCGTTGATCGCGGTTTCGATGTAGCCGGGCGCCACCGCGTTGACCCGAATGCCTTGTTCGGCCCAGGCCAGAGCCAGCGCCTTGGTCAACATCACGACGCCACCCTTGCTGGCGCAATAGGCGGGGATGCGCGGCAATGCCAGCGTGGCGTTCATTGAGGCGATGTTGACGACCGAGCCCTTGCGATCCGCCAACAGCGGGCGGAATGCCATACAGGTCCGGAACGTGCCGGTGAGGTTCACATCGAGCACCTTCACGAAGGTCTCGATCTCGAACTCCTTGTCGCGTGCGAGGATCCCGGCGCAATTGACCAGCGCGTCGACGCGCTGGTGCCGCGCCGCAAAGGACGCCACCGCCGCATCATCCGTCACGTCCAGTGTTGCAAGCGCAAGGCCCTCGCGGGGCTTGAGCAGCGAACGCGCGAGGTCGGCGTCGTTGGCGCCCGTTGCGGTCACGCTCGCGCCGAGATCGCAGAACTGGTTGCTGATCGCGGCGCCTATGTCGCCGGCGCCGCCGATTACGACCGCGTGGAAACCGGGGGTGAGAGAAAAATTGGAACTCATCGGGAGCGCCTCTTTCAGGAGCGGGTAGGCGGTGCGGTCGATTCGCGAACCACCAGCGAGAAGTCGACCTCGTGGTGCATGATGGTCTGCTCACCGGCGAGGCTGCGGACGAGATATTCGCCGGCGCGCTGCCAGGTTTCGCCGGTGGGAACGTGAATGGTGGTCAGGCTCGGCCGCAGATGGCGGCTCCAGTCGAGATCGTCGAACCCGACGACCGAGAGGTCGCGCGGGACCGAAAAGCCGCTGCGCTCGGCCTCCAGCAACACGCCGTAGGCGATGACGTCATTGCCGCAGACCACGGCGGTCGGCCGATCCTTGAGATTCAGCAGATAGCGGGCCGCTTCGCGGGCATCATCGAGCGCATAGGGTACTTCGACATGCCATTGCGACGGAAGGTCAAGGCCGGCTTCCGACAAGGCGCGGCGGAATCCGGCGACACGGGCGCTGGCGCGGTCGTTGTTGCGCTGGAGCGCGGAGACGATTCCGATCCGGCGATGGCCGAGATCGATGACGTGTGTCGCCGCACGATGGGCCGCCGCTTCATTGTCGGTTCCGACGCAAGGATAGGGTTTGTCCGGCTGATAGATGCCGACGTTGATGAAGGGCACGGCGTTGTCGGCAAGTTGCTTGCGCAGGCTTTCATGATGACAGTCGCCGCGCAGCACCAGTCCGTCCACGCCACGGCTGATGAGGTTGCGCGCCTGCTGCAGCTCGACGTCGAGGTCGTAGCCGCTCGTGGTGAGGAACAGCATGTAGCCCATCGACGAGAGATACTTTTGCAGCGAAGCGATGCCGCGCGCGAACATGGTGTTGTCGATGGTCGGTATGATCGCGCCAAGGGTGCGCGATCGCCGCGACGACAGGATGCGCGCCGGCGCATGCGGGATGTAACCGACCGCCTCGATCGCCTCCGTGATGCGGGCGCGCAAGGCCGGGCTGACGGCGTCGGGACTGTTGAGCGCGCGCGAGACGGACGCGGTCGAGACGCCGGCGCGCTTTGCGACGGCGCGGATGCCTTGCTTTGCGGATTGGACGGTCGAGAGGCGCATGGATGTAACGTTACATTGGTTCAAGGCAGTTGCGTAGAGATAATTTCGTCGATACGCAGCAGCTAATTTGATTTTTCGATTGCTTGACAGGCGATATTTGAGGCATACGGTGTAACCGTTTTCAATATAAAGGCGCTGCCGAGAAGGCGGTCAAGCCGGGTCAGGGAGGGATTTCAATGAACGCCAGGATGTTTGCGGTGCGCGTCGCATTGCCGGTTCTCGCGGTCGCTGCCATCAGCGTCGAGGCCCATGCGGCCGATTTCGACTGGAAGAAGTTTCAGGGCAAGACCGTCACCTTTCTGGCCAACAACAATCCTGTCGCGCAGGCACTGCTGACCTACAAGGATGATTTCGAGAAGCTGACCGGTATGACCTTGAAGGTCGATGGCTACCAGGAACAGCAGATGCGCCAGCGGCTGGTGACCGTGATGAATGCGCATAGCGACGAGGTCGACGTGTTCATGACGTTGCCGTCGCGCGAGGGCGAACAATTCTCCGCCGCCGGCTGGTATGCCGATCTCACGGCGATGGCCAGGAACGACGTGGCCAAGGAATACGACCCGGCGGGCCTCAGTCAGGCGCTGCTGAAGGCCGCGACGTTTGGCGGCAAGCTGACCAGCATGCCCATGAACATCGAGGGGCCAATTTTCTATTATCGCACCGACATCTTCAAGAAATGCGGCATCGAGAAGCCGGCGACCATCAAGGACGTCGAGGCGGCGGCCGCGAAGATCAAGGCGTGCGACAGCTCGGTCACGCCGTTCGTCTCGCGTGGCCTGAAGCCCGCGATCGCCTACACCTTCAGCAATGTGCTGCACAATATCGGCGGCAGCTATATCGCCAATGGGAAGTCTAATCTCTGCTCGGCCAAGGGCAAGGAGGCGCTCGACACCTATAGCCGGCTGTTGCGCGATTTCGGGCCGCCCGGCGTGGTCAATTACAGCTTTCAGCAGATCTCCGCGCTCTATCGCAGCGGCCGCGCCGCGATGTCGTTCGAGTCCTCCAACGAGCTTCGCACCGCGATGGAAGGCGGCGCCCGCCTCAAGGACACCGCCTTGATGCCGTTCCCGGCAGGCGAGGCAGGACAGGTGCCAACCGTGATCGGCTGGGGCTTGACCGTCTCTTCGCACAGCAAGCAGCCCGATGCGGCCTGGTATTTCGTGCAGTGGGCGACGAGCCCGGCCGTTCAGAAGAAAATGGCCTTGCAGGGCATCGCGCCGCCGCGGCCTTCGGTTGCCAATGATCCGGAGTACCGCAAGTGGATCGACGAGGAGCCGGTGCGCAAGGAATGGCAGGCCGCGCTCGATGTGCTCGCGACGAAAGGCTCTTCTGAAGTCGGCTATCCCATCGTCGCCAACCCCGAGTCACGCGAATTCATCGGCCAGGCGGTACAGGATATGATCCTGAAGCAGAAGAGTGTCGACCAGGCCTGCGCCGATGCCGACAAAGCGCTCGATGCGCTGATCGCACAGAAGTAATCGCGGGAAGCGCCGGTCGGCAGGGTCCGGTCGCGCGTCACTGAATCGAGGGAATCGCAGGCATGTCGGACGCGGCTGCAACAATGGCGCAGGGCCGGCAAAGGCTTGAACTGTCGGCGCTTTCCGCGCCGGCGGTCATTTTCACCGTCGCGATGATCGCGTTTCCTGTCGTCTATACGATCTGGCTGGGTTTTCAGAGCTTCTCGAACACCGGCAAGCAATCCTTCGCCGGCCTTGCGAACTATTCGAAGCTGATCTCCGACAACGAGTTCTGGCATGGATTGTGGGTGACCATCGCGCTCTATGTGCTTTCGCTGGTGCTGCAGCTCGTGTTCGGCATCTGGCTGGCTCTGATCCTGTTCCATGCCAAGCGATTGCCGGGCATCGTGCGCTCGCTGTTCATTTCGCCGTTCATGATGCCGCCGGTGGTGGCCGGCATGATGTGGCTTGTGATTCTCGATCCCTCGCTGGGAGCTGCCAATTACATCCTGCAATCGCTCGGGCTGCCGCCGTCGGAGTGGCTGGCCTCGCCCACCTGGGTCATTCCCACCGTCGCGTTGATCGATAGCTGGCAGTGGACCCCCTATGTCGCGCTGATCGTGCTCGGTGGATTGCAGTCGCTGCCATCCAGCGTCTACGAGGCCGCGCAGATCGACGGCGCATCGGCGTTCAAGACCTTCCAGCGCATCACGCTGCCGCTGTTGCTGCCGACCATCGTCACGGCAGCGATCCTGCGCAGCGTCGATCTCCTGCGCTTCTTCGACATCATCTACATCACGACCCAGGGCGGCCCCGGCAACGCGTCGAACACGCTCAACATCTACGGCTTCCGGGTCGGCTTCGAATTCTTCAACATCGGCTATGCCAGTGCGCTGATGCTGACGCTGACCGCGATCGTGCTTGGTGCGGTGCTCGCCTTCAATCGGCTGCGCGGCGCGGTGGCCTGGTAGGTGATGCCATGATGGACGCGCCCACGACCGACCGCTGGATCCGCTGCCTCAATTTGCTGCAGCTCGTGCTGGCCGGCATCATCATCATGACGCCGACGGTGTGGATGGTGCTGTCCTCATTCAAGCCGTCATTCGAGGTGACGGCCTATCCGCCGACGCTGATCTTCTCGCCGACGATGGAAAATTACCTGCAGCTGACCAGGACGACGCCGTTCGTGAGCTATGCCGTCAACAGCCTGATCGTGACCATCGGCTCGACAGCGCTCGGGCTGCTCTTCGGCGTTCCCGCCGCCTTCGCCGTCTCCTGGACGCGGATTTCCTGGCCGGCGATTCTGACGCTCGCCGCGCGCATGGCGCCGGGCACACTGTTCCTGCTGCCGTGGTACGTCATGTTCCGGCAGGTCGGGATGATCGGCTCTTACACCGCGCTCATTCTCAGCCATGCCGTGATCACCTTGCCGATCGTCATCTGGGTGCTCTTGCCGTCCTTCGACAGCATCCCGCGCAGCGTGTTCGAGGCCGCGCAGGTCGACGGTTGCAGCGTCACACGAATCCTCTGGCGTATTGCGCTGCCGCTGGTGGCCTCCGGAGTCGCGGTCGCGGCGATCCTCGCTTTCGTGTTTTCCTGGAACTACTTCCTGTTCGCGCTGGTGCTCTCGAACGGCGACACCAAGACGCTGATCGCGGCCGCTTTCAACTTCATCGGTGAGGGATCGACGCAGTGGGGCGCGCTGATGGCTGCGGCGACGTTGATTGCGTTGCCGCCCCTCATTCTTGCGGCGCTGGTGCAGCGCTGGCTGGTGTCCGGGCTGACGCTTGGCGCGGTGAAAGGTTAGGTCTCGATGAACGTATCTCCACGACCCAATTCGATCATGCAGGCGGCCGTCTTTCACGGCCATGAACGCATCACCATTGAGCGCGTCGGGATGCCCGACATTGGTGCAGGCGAGGTGCTGGTGCGGGTATCGCGCACGGCGCTGTGCGGTTCGGACTTCAAGCTTTGGCACAAGGGCGCCGAATTCACGGCGGGCCACGAAATCTTTGGCGTGGTCGAGCAGCCCGGCCATCGCCTCCATGGCAAGCGCTGCGCGGTGTACATTCCGTTGCATTGCGACCGCTGTGCTGCCTGCAAGCGCGGCGACACGCAGATGTGCCTGGAAGTGTCGAGCCTGATCGGCTGGAACCGCCCGGGCGGTTATGCCGAATATGTCCCGGTGCCGGAAAACTGCCTGCTGCCGGTGCCTGATGACATCGAGGACAGCCTGGCGCCACTGCTGCTCGATGTGATCGGCACGTCGGGGCATGCCGTGCGGTTCGTCAGCAAGGTCGTGCCGCCGGCCGAGGCGGGGCCAGTGCTCGTGATGGGCGCGGGACCGGTCGGATTGGGCGTGGTGCTCGCGCTGCGTAGCCTGGGATACGACGACATCCATGTCGCCGATCCGAACCCAACACGCCTGAACATCGCGCTGTCCTTTGGAGCGAAATCGCATCCGGTCGGCGATACGTCGAAGCGCTTTGCGCTGATCATGGAATGCTCGGGCGCGCATGCCGCGCGCAATCTCGGCATCGAGCTCATCCTGCCGCGCGGCGCGCTGGTGCTGGTCGGTGAGAATGCCGCTCCCTGGACCATCGAGGAAGGCAAGGTGTTCCGCCGCAAGGATTTCTACATGATTCGGACCTTCTATTTCCCGGTCGGCGATTTCGAGCCCAACGTCGCCTTGTTGCGCCAATACAAGAACGAGTATCGCGTGCTCGTCGATGGCGAGTTCGGCCTGGCGTCGTTGCCGGAGAATTTCGCGCGCTTCGCCAGGGGCGAACTGATCAAGCCGGTACTGGCGCTGGATTAGCATCATGGCCTCGATCTCGATCCGCAACCTCGTCAAGCGCTACGGTAGTTTCACCGTGATCCCTGACCTCAATCTGGAGATCGCGGATCACGAGTTCGTGGTCTTCGTCGGTCCGTCCGGTTGCGGCAAGTCGACCCTGCTTCGGATCATCGCGGGTCTCGAGCCGATGACGGCGGGTGATCTCTATATAGGCGACAAACGCGTCAACGGCGTTCAGGCGGCGCAGCGCGATATCGCCATGGTGTTCCAGGATTACGCGCTCTACCCGCACATGCGTGTCTACGACAACATGTCCTTTGCGCTGGAGTTGCGCGGCACACCGAAGGCGGAGATCGACGCGCGGGTCAGGCGCGCCGCGGCGCTGCTGCACATCGAGCCCTATCTCGACCGCAAGCCGAAGGAATTGTCCGGGGGCCAGCGCCAGCGCGTGGCGATGGGACGCGCGATCGTGCGTAACCCCAAGGCGTTCCTGTTCGACGAGCCGCTGTCCAATCTCGACGCCAAGCTGCGCGGACAGGTGCGCGCCGAGATCAAGGCGCTATCGCAGGAACTCAAGACCACCATGGTCTTCGTCACCCACGATCAGATCGAGGCGATGACCATGGCCGACCGGATCGTGGTGCTGCAGGGCGGCGTGGTGCAGCAATATGATACGCCGGAGACCGTATACGAGCGCCCCGCGAACCAGTTCGTGGCCGGCTTTATCGGCTCGCCCGCCATGAACTTCTTTCCGGTGGAATGGCGCGATGATCGCGTCGTGCTTTCCCAGATCGGAGCGGCCGTGCCGCTTGACGATGCGAGCAGCCGCCGCTTGCAGAAGGCCGGTAACGGTGTGCTCGGGATCCGTCCCGAGCATTTCGGTGTCGTCACGGATCCAGCCGACGGCATTGCGGTCAACGTCAAACTCGTCGAGCCGCTCGGCTCGGACACGCTGATTCATTTCGATCTCGCCGGCGTCTCCGCCATTGCGCGGGTCGATCCGGAATTGCGTCCAAGGCTCGGTGATCGCCTGAGCGTTCGCCCGCAGCCGGGAAAGATACATCTGTTCGACGGCAACAGCGGGGAGGTGCTGCGATGAACTCGTCCACAACCCGGGATCGCGTTTCGCCGGTCGATCTTCCGTCCAGGGCTGGACGCGTCCGGGTCGTCTGCCTGGGTTTGTCCGCGCTCGACCAGATCTGGCGCGTCGACCGGCTCTTCACGGGCCAAAGCGAGAAGATAAGGAGTCCGGACTATACGACGCTCGGCGGCGGGATGGCAGCGAACGCGGCGGTGACCATTGCCCGACTCGGCGGTTCGGCGGCGTTTTGGGGCCGGGGTGGCGCGGATCCCGCCGGGTACGAGATGCGATCGGCGTTCGTTGCAGAAGGGGTCGATGTCGAGAACTTCCGGTTGTTCTTCGAAGGCCGATCGTCGGTTTCCGGGATCATCGTCGACGGGTCTGGCGAACGGCAGATCGTGAATTTCCGCGGACTCTATCCGGAGGTCGCCGACTGGCTGCCTCTGGAGGAAGTGAGGCAGGCGTCGTCAGTGCTGGCCGATCCGCGTTGGGTCGAGGGCGCGGCGGCTCTGTTCGGCAAGGCGCGTGCGTTGAGGATTCCAACGGTGCTGGACGGCGATGTCGCCGACGCCGAGGTCTTCGAGCGTTTGTTGCCGCTCACCGACCATGCAATCTTCTCCGAACCGGCGCTTGCATCCTTCGCGGGATCTGCGAGCGATGACTCCCTGCCGACCCTCGCACGGTTTGGCTGTCGCGTCGTCGGGGTCACGCGCGGACAGGATGGGGTGAGCTGGTACGAGGACGGCTGCCTGAATCGGCAGGCCAGCTATCTCGTTGACGTCGTGGACACCACCGGCGCCGGTGACGTCTTCCACGGCGCCTACGCCCTTGCGATCGGCGGCGGGCTCGACGTGCGCGATGCCATGGCCTTTGCCGCCGCGACCGCCGCGCTGAAATGCACCTACTCCGGCGGCCGCGCCGGAATTCCCTCCATCAACGATTGTCTAGCATTCATGAGGACGAAACCATGAGAACGATTGGAAAGAACCGCGGCATTGCGCGCCTGGCGGATGTGGACGGCCACTTTCGCATGGTTGCGCTCGACCAGCGGCCGCCGCTGTTCGACGCCATCGCGCAGGCGAAGGGCATCACGCGGGATCAAGTCGAATACACCGACGTGACTGCGGCCAAGCGGCTGCTGGTGGAGAACCTTGCGCCCCACTGCAGCTCGATGCTGTTCGACCCCAATTTCGCGGTGCCTGCGGCGATCGACCTGCTTCCGGCTCGCTGCGGCTTGATCATGACGCTGGAGGAGCATCGCGTCGAGGAGACGCCGGGCGGGCGCAAGTCGCGCGCCATCACCGATTGGAGCGTGGAGAAGATCCGCGCCATGGGCGGCGACGCCGTCAAGGTGCTGGCCTGGTATCGGCCCGACGCCGATCCGGCCGTGAACGAGCATCAGAAGCGGTTCGTGCGCGAGATCGGGCAGGACTGCGCGCGTTATGATATTCCCTATGTGCTGGAACTACTGGTCTATCCGTTTCTCGGCAGCGCCAATCACACGGCCGATTACGTGGAAGCTCCGGGCAAGTTGCCGGGCCTCGTGATCGAAAGCGTGCGCGAATTCGCCAAGCCGGAATACGGGGTCGATCTCCTGAAGCTGGAAAGTCCGCTTGCGGCCAACAGCCTGCCGGCACGTGACGGCAGTGCCGCGGCGCAAGCGGCGCAGAAGCAATTCGACACGATCGGCGATATCTGCCGTGAACGCCGCATTCCCTGGGTGTTGTTGTCCGGCGGCGCTGCGCCGGACAAATTCGAACGTGTGCTGGAGTATGCCTATGCGGCGGGCGCCGGCGGGTTCCTTGCCGGCCGTACGATCTGGCTCGATGCCGTGCTCAGGAATTTTCCGGACCGCGCGGCCGTGGCCGCGAGCCTGCGCAAGGATGGCCTTGCGGTGCTCGAACGTCTCAATGACCTGACCACCGCCAAGGGGACGCCGTGGAAAGCGCGCTTTCCGGTATTCACTGATATCAAGCAGGAAGGCGACTTCGCGCGCGCCTATTGACGGGCCCTGACGCAGAGCAGCGGGCGGCGCCCGGTGGTTGTGGAATCTCGGACGCCGCGCCAGATGGCGTCCGATTATTCCCCATTCAGGTGATTGTCTTGAGATACAGGCTGGGGTCGAAATATTTGCTCGCCGGCGTAAAGTCCTTGATGTTGGCGTTGGCCATGAAGAAGTCGGTGGTCTGCTGCAACCAGTTGGTGACGGTGCCGTCGGAATAGAGCCGCTTCCAGTCGCGTGACGTGAACATCTTCTGCGCCTTGAAGGACTCATTGATGTCAGCCAGCGGCGTCTGGCTGTAATGGCCTTTCTGCAGCTTCTCCATCGCTTCGTTGCTGTTGGCGATGATGTAATCATTGGCGTCGGCCCAGCCCCTGATCAGCTTGGCGAGGGTCTCCTTGTTCGGCTCGTAATAGTCGTTGGCTGCCGCCCAGCCGCCAATGATGGCTGCCTGTGGATAATAGGCAGACGCATCGGCGAGCTTGATCGCACCCGGGACCTTGTCGCGCACGGTCACATTGAACGGCACCCAGAGCGCCACCGCGGGTACGGCGCCCGAGATGAACGCCGTTACCGCCGCCGGCATGGTCTGGTTGACGAGCTCGACTTCCTTGGGATCGATCTTGTTGGCACGCAGCGCCTTGTCCAGGAAC
Source organism: Hyphomicrobiales bacterium (assembly GCA_017305715.1). GTDB lineage: Bacteria > Pseudomonadota > Alphaproteobacteria > Rhizobiales > Xanthobacteraceae > Bradyrhizobium. The sequence continues at coordinate 217,434 of JAFKKG010000013.1, forward strand.
ACATGCGCGGTGGTGCCGGTCGCCGTCGCGATCCGCTTGCCCTTCAGATCCTCGAACGTCTTGATACCCTGGTCGGAGCGTACCCAGAGCTGCGCGGTGGCGACCTCGATGTCGTTGATCAGGAATACCTTGCCTTGTCCGCGCGCCGGGAAATTCGAGAGCACGGCGCCCGTCGCCAACACGTCAAGACTGCCGCCGATCAAGGCCTGGAAGATTTCCAGGCCGGTATTGAACTGGCGTAGCTCGAGATCGAGGCCCTGCTTCTCGAACGAGCCGCGGACCATGCCGGTCCAGATCTGTCCGTCAACGGCAACGGTATGCAGATAGCCGACGCGAACCTTGGTTTTCGCTTGCGCGATGGCAGGTGCGGAGGCAGCAAAGCCTCCGAGCGCGAGGCCGGCGGTGGTGGTCAGAAATTGTCGTCGATCCATGGCATTCCTCCATACTGCATTTTTTTGGCTTATTCTGAAAACGAGGCCGGCCGCATCTGCGCCTGCTGCGCCCGGTATTCGCTCATGACCAGTTCCCTGATGTGGCTCCGCAGCTCGCCGAATTCCGGTCGCTCCTGCAGCGATTCATCGCGCGGATAGGCGAAGGGCACGTCGATGATTTCCTTGATCCGGGCCGGCCGCGCCGTCACGACGACAATGCGTGAAGCCAGATAAATCGCTTCTTCCACCGAATGCGTGATCAGCATGACGGTCTTGCCCTCGCTCGCCAATACCTTCAGCAGCAGGTTCTGCATGTTGGCGCGCGTCTGGGCGTCCAGCGCGCCGAACGGCTCGTCCATCAGCAGGAATTGCGGTTTGACCGCATAGGCCCGCGCGATCGCGAGTCGTTGCCGCATCCCGCCCGATAGGTGCTTCGGATAGGAATTGGCGAAATCCGACAGGCCCATCAGCGCGAGATAGTGTTCGCAGATCTGGTTCTGCTCCTTGACGGGAACATGATTGGCCTTGAGCTTGAGGCCGAACGAGATGTTTTCCTTGACGGTCAACCATGGAAAGACGCCGTACTCTTGAAAGATCACGCCGCGTTCGGGGCCAGGTCCCTTCACGGGATGTCCGTCGAACAGCACCTCGCCGGTGGTCGGCTTCTGAAAACCGGCCAGCATGCTCATCATCGTGGTCTTGCCGCAGCCGGACGGTCCGATCACGGCGATGAAGTCGCCGTCGTGGATGTCGTAGCTGACATCATCCACGACCCGTAATATTCCCTTCGGCGTGTCGAACGACAGCGAGACGTTCTCGAACTGCGCGCGCTTGATGCTGGGCTGACTGTTCATGCGACGGCTCTCTCCTGCCAGACCAGCAGCCGTGCACTGATGCGGCGCAGGATCGTATCCATGATCAGCGCAATACAGCCAATGCAGATGATGCCGACATAGATGACGTCGAGCAGGAAGTAGGTCGAAGCGTTCTGGATCATGGCGCCGAGGCCACGCTGGGCGGCGATCAATTCGGACGCCACCAGCGTCGCCCAGGCCACCCCGAGTGCGACGCGGAGCGCGGTGAGGATATGCGGCACCGTTAGCGGGATGATGACCTTACGAAAGATTTCCATCTCGCCGGCGCCCAGCGTTTGGGCGACGCGGATGTAGAGCGGCGTGATCTGCGAGACGCCTTCATACATCACGATCACGCCGGCGAAGAATGAAGCGTAGAACAGGATGACGAGCTTGGCGATCTCGTCGACCCCGAAATAGACGATCACCAGCGGGATCAGCGCGATCGGCGGCAGTGCACGAAAGAAATTGATCATCGGATCGGCGAAGGTCCGCGCTGGCCGGTACCAGCCCAGCAGGAAACCGACCGGAACGGCAACGAGGATGCCGAGCATAACGCCGAGAAAAACCCGGCGCGTCGAAGCAAAGATGTCGTACAGGAGGCCTTCGTGCAGCAGCAATTCGACGAACTTGGCCGCAACCTGATGCGGGGCGGGGATCAGCGAGACGTTGACGAAGCCGCTCCAGCGCACAGCGTACCATAACAGGATCGCGCCGACCCATGGCAGAAGTCCCAGCAAAAAGCGTCTCGCGACACTTCCGTTCATTTCCACTCTTTCCGGCTGCAATTGCAGTTGATGTGCGCAAGGTCATATTATAAATAGGATGACCATACAAGAGGCGGCGCCGTGTGCCGCGCTCCGGGGTCCCGAAATGACATCGCCGAGCTTCACCCTCCGCAGCGTCCGAGCATTTTGCTATCGCTATCCGCTGTCGACCCAGGTGGTTACGTCGTTCGGCCGGATGCAGGATCGTCCGGCGGTGTTCGTCCGCGCGGAAGACACGGACGGAAATACGGGCTGGGGTGAGGTGTGGTCGAACTTTCCATCCACCGGCGCCGAGCACCGCACGCGACTTGTGAATGAGATCCTGGCTCCCGCCATATTGGGAGTTGCAGTCAGCGAACCCTCGCAGATTTTCGAAGAGCTCACGCGGGGGACGGGTGTGCTGGCGTTGCAATGCGGCGAGCCTGGACCGTTCGCACAGGCCATCGCGGGCATCGACCTCGCCATCTGGGATTTGTATGCCCGGCGCCACAAGACCGCCCTGTGGAAGTTGCTCGGCGGCACCCGTCAACGGATCAAGGTCTACGCCAGCGGCATCAATCCGACGGGTTCGCAGCAGATGGCGGAAGCGGCGTTGGCTCGCGGGCACCGTGCATTGAAGCTGAAGATCGGCTTCGAGCCTGCGAGCGATCGCGCCAACCTCGCGTCGCTTCGCGACCTCGTCGGCGAGGGCATGTTGGCTGCCGACGCCAACCAGGGCTGGTCGATTGGGCAGGCACTGGAGATCGTGCCCGGACTGTCTGCGTTCAATCTCGCCTGGCTGGAGGAGCCGATCCGCGCCGATCGGCCGTGGCAAGAATGGCAGGCGTTGCGGAAGGGCGCCGCCGTACCGCTTGCCGCGGGAGAAAACATCGCGAGCCGTGACGGCTTCAGGCAGGTGCTCGGAGACGACGTATTGCGGGTGGTTCAGCCTGATATCGCGAAATGGGGCGGGCTGACGGAGTGCCGCGTCATTGCCCGCGACATCGCGGCATCCGGCAAGACGTTCTGTCCGCATTATCTCGGCGGCGGGATCGGCCTGTTGGCGTCGGCGCATCTGCTCGCCGGCGTGGGAGGCGACGGCCTGCTGGAGGTCGATTCCAACGACAATCCCCTGCGTGACCGGTTCTGTGGTCCCGTCGCAAATGTCAGCGACGGTACGATCACGCTCGGCGACGAGCCTGGCCTTGGCATCGAGCCGGACCTGGCTTCGATCGAACAATACCGTACGGGCTGACATGACCGCGAAAGGCTACGACTACATCATCGTGGGCGCCGGATCGGCCGGCTGTGTCGTTGCAAACCGGCTGTCCGCCGATCCCTCCTGCCGTGTGCTGCTACTGGAGGCCGGCGGCTCAGATCGAAATTTCTGGCTCAAGCTGCCCGTCGGCTATTACCGGACAATCTATAACGAGCGTTTTTCGCGCCAGTTCAGGACCGAGCCGAACGAAACCACAGGCGGGCGACCGATCGTCTGGCCACGCGGCCGCGTGCTGGGAGGCTCTTCGTCCATCAACGGCTTGATCTTCATTCGCGGCCAGCACGAGGATTTCGACGATTGGGAACGGTTGGGAGCGGCAGGCTGGAGCTACCGCGAATTGCTGCCGTATTTCCGGCGCTACGAGCGCTATGCGGGCGGTGAGAGCCAGTACCATGGCGGCCTCGGCGAGTTCGAAGTTTCCGATCTCCGCAACGACAACGCTGCGTCCGCGGCCTGGGTGGAAGCCGGTGTCGAGTTTGGACTGCCACGCAATCCCGATTTCAATGGCGAGACGACCTATGGTGTCGGTAGCTACCAGCTCGGCATCGGCAGGCATTGGCGCACCAGTTCGGCGTCCGCCTTCCTGAAACCGGTCGCGCATCGCCAGAATCTGACAGTCATCACCGGCGCCCAGGTCAGCAAAGTCACGTTTCGGGGAGCGGTCGCGACCGGCGTCGAATGGATCAAGGATGCGCGCACGTTCAGCGCCGCCGCGGACCGCGAGGTGATCCTGTCGGCCGGCGCCTTGCAGTCGCCGCAACTGCTGCAATTGTCGGGCGTGGGTCCCGCCGCATTGTTGCGTGGGCTGGGCATTCCGGTCGTCGCTGACTCCCCGGAAGTCGGGCGCAATCTGCAGGATCACTATCAGGCGCGCCTGATCGTGCGACTGAAGCAGCCGATCTCGCTGAACGACCAGGTGCGCAATCCAGTCCAACTCGCCAGAATGGGCTTGCAATGGATGTTCGCGGGCAGCGGCCCGCTGACCGTCGGCGCCGGCCAGGTTGGCGGCGCGGCGCTCACCGAGTACGCCGGCGGCGGTCGTCCCGACGTGCAATTCAACGTTATGCCGTTGTCGGTCGACAAGCCCGGCGATCCCCTGCACAGCTATTCCGGATTCACGGCATCGGCCTGGCAGTGTCATGCGAAATCGCGCGGGCAACTGGCGATCCGTTCGACCGACCCGTTCGAGCAGCCGCGCATCGAGCCCAATTATTTTGCCGAGGAGATCGACCGCAAGACAATCGTCGCCGGGCTCAACATTCTGCGTGACATCTATCGGCAAAAGGCGTTTCGCGCCCTTTGGGATGTCGAGATGGTGCCGGGTGAAGCCGCAAAAAGCGATGCCGGCCTGTGGGATTTCGCGCGCAATACCGGAGGCACGGTGTTTCATTGCGTCGGCACCTGCCGTATGGGAGATGATGCGACGTCGGTGCTCGATCCCCAATTGCGGGTGCGCGGTGTCGAGCGGTTGCGGGTGATCGACGCGTCCGTGATGCCGCAGATCACGTCGGCCAACACCAATGCCACCAGCCTGATGATCGGAGAGCGCGGGGCCGCACTTGTGATATCGTAGGCGCGAGCCGGAGAGCGTGAGATGGAACTGATTTCCGACAGTCACGTCCCAAAATATGCACAGATTGCCGATATCTTCCGGCAGCGCATCGCGCGGGGCATTTGGGCGCAGGGCGTGCGGTTGCCGGCGAACGAAGATCTGGCCGCGGAATTCGGCGTCTCCCGCGTCACCATCCGGCAGGCGGTCGACCTGCTGGCTCGCGACGGCATTATCGAGGCGCGGCAGGGCCGCGGCACCTTCATCACCGGCATGCTGAAGCAGGATCGCTGGCTCAAGGTCGAGACCACGTTGTCCGACCTTGCCGAGGTATACCGCGACACTTCGCCGGAGATCATCAACATCTCGGAAAGCCGCACCGATGCGCCGTTGCTGCCCGAGGACGGCAAGCCGGCCGCGAATTATGTTTTCATGCGGCGCGTGCATTCGCGGGACAAGCGGCCGTATTGCGTGATCTCGATTTATCTCGACGAGAAGGTATTTCAGAAGTCGCCAAAGCGGTTTCGCAAGGAAACGGTCATTCCAATCCTGAAGGATATGCGTGATCCCGCCATTAGCAGTGCCCGGCAAACGCTGACGATCGGTACCGCCGATCTAGAGGCGGCGAAGCTGTTGCAAGTGCCGTTGAATTCACCGGTCGCCGAGGTTCGGCGGGTTTTCACCAGTGCGGACCGAACGGTGATCTATTTGGGCGAAGTCACCTATCGTGGCGATTTCATTCGCATCGACATGGATCTGCGGCCCTGAGCGCGCCGTTCACCGGAAGAATAGTTCCTGATTGCGCCGCTCCAGCTCTTCGCCATAGGTTCGCAATACGTTCGCCTCGCTGACGGTCCCGATGGCGGCGCGGTGCTCGGGCCGGTCGACGACTGCCAGCACATCGGCTTCGCTGCGCTCGAAGGCGGTCATGATCTCGCGGATGGAGGTGTCCGGAAGCAGGAACTCCTCTTTCTGTTGCGCCAGCGTCGAAAGCGGCTGATCCGTCCTGGTGGCGGTCGAGTGCAAATCGGCTGAAGAGACCAGGCCGGCATAGGTTCCGTTCGGGTCGCGCAACACGATCTGCCGAACGCGCGCGGGCGAGAACAGTTTTTGCGCTTCCGCGATCGGCGTAGTGCTGAGTGCATTGTCGAAATCGGAGCGCATGAGCGACGAAGCGCGCAATTGCTGGACCCAGCCGACGTCCTGCGGGCCGCGAATGACCTCGCCGCGCAGATGGAACCGCCAGGTGGCAAAGCTGTAGCCAAATAATTCCCTGACGATCAGCGCGCAGACCGATGAAGCGACCACCGCGCCGACGGTCACGGAGAAGTCTCCCGTGATCTCGAGCGCCAGACAGATCATGCTGAACGGCGCGCCAAGCACGCCGGTGCCGAGCGCGGCCAGCGCCGCGATAGCCGCCGTTCCGGGCTGCAAGGCCAGATCGGGAAACGGCACGGTCAGAACCACGCTGTAGAGTTGCCCGACCAGCGCGCCCAGCATCAGCGAGGCGAAGAACAGGCCGCCGCGAAAGCCCGATCCCAGCGATATTGCCGATGCCATCATCTTCAGCAGGATCGTTGTGGTCAGCAGCAGCCAAGTCGGGTTGCTCACCAGCAGGATCTGCATCGCGCCATGTCCGGCTCCCAGCACGGTCGGTGTAAGGAGCGCAAGGCTGCCAAGAAGGACGCCCCCGAGAACGGGCCGCAGCGCGCCGCCGAGAATCGTCAGTCGCTGAAAGCAGCGTTCGGAAAACGCCACGGCCAGCATCAGCAGGATGCTGGCGAAAGCACAGATGACCCCGATCAGGACCGTTTGCCCGATCATTTCGACCGATACCGGCGAGGGAAAGCCCGGCACGAGCAGAAATTGGAGGTGCGTCAAATGCCGAGCGACCAGCCACGATGTCACCGCGCTCGCAATCACGGGCACCAGACCGGCCGAAGTGTAGGCGCCGAGAATGACCTCGAAGGCAAAGAAGGCTCCCGCGAGCGGCGCCGAGAAGGCGGCGCTGATGGCTCCCGCCGCGCCGCAAGCCACCAGCAGTCGCATGTCGTTGCGGCGAGCCGCCAGCCGCTGGCCGATATGGGAGCCGAATGCGGAACAGATTTGGGTGTACCCGGCCTCGAGTCCGACCGATCCGCCAAAGCCGTTTGATAGCAAGGTCTGCATCGAGATGAGCATGCTGCCCCGAAACGAGACGCGCCCGCCGTAGAGCGCGTTGGCCTCGATCGCGTCGGCCAGTTGCTGTCCCTTGATATGGCGCGCGAAGAACAGTCCGACGGCGGCCAGGACGGCGCCGCCGAGGACCGGAATTAGCAGGGTACGCTGCCAGGAGATGACGCCGGTAGAGCTGAGATGGGCGTCAAAGGGGATATCGAACAACAGAGCGTGCGCGACCTGGCTCAGTTTCGAGATGGCGGCGACCAACAATCCGGAGAGCAAGCCAATCACGATGGCGACCAAAACGAGGCCGGTTTCACGGCTGCGGACGAAATTGCGCAACGCCGCCGGCAACAGATAATAGCTGGAGGCTTTGGGTTTCTTTGCCGTGTCGGGGGGAGTGGCAACCGTCATTGCGGCCAACGCCCGTCGCCGTCGCATCTGACCACGTGGAATCCGATACTGCCGCGCAGCGAATGATTGGGCGATGGCCGATCATGAAAAGGGTCGTGTGGCGTGGTGAAGTGGTGATATCGAGAAGAAAAATAATCCATGCACCATTCCCAGACGTTGCCTGCTGCATTCTACAGGCCGCGGCCATTGGCTGCAAAGGCATCAATCGGTGTCGTTCCGATGTAACTAGCGCCGGCAGTGTTACAATCGGGAAATTCGCACTGCCAGATGTTGCAATGACATTCAACTGCAGGGGTTAATTCCCGCCCCAGGGGTAGATTTCCTGCTAGCCGCCACGCGCGGCCATCTCCCATTCGACGCCGTTCCCACATGCCGCCGCGGCATCCGCGCGTCCTCCGTCGCGGTTGCCGGGTATCAAGCCCAGGGCCGACCGCACAGGCCCGCGCCATTCGCATATTCATTATTGACGATAATGACTAACAAGATTAGCTTTAATCCAGTGATATTATTCGACTTTGGGGCGGGCTTTGCCGATGCAATCGGAATTTGGCTTGGACACAGTGGCCGCCGGCGAAGGCGCTATGTCCGCATTCGCGAACTCGTCCTGCGAGGTCGAACGGCGGCAGGGCGGACAATTGGTCCTTCGAAGTTCGCTCCCGCAGGCACCATATCCCGACAGCGTCATCGCCGTTTTGAAGGCGAGGGCAGACCTGTCCGGCGAGGAGGTGCTGTTTCGGGAGGCAGGCGCCGATGGAATTACCGGCGAGTTGAATCACAGGGATGCCTATTTTCTCGCCTGCAAGATCGGGCGCCTTTATCTGGAGCTTGGGGCATCGCAAGATCGCCCGGTTGCGCTGATTGCCGACAATTCGATTCAGGCGGCGATCGCTATTCTGGGCTGCTATGCCGCAGGCGTACCCGTCGCGCCGATTTCGCCATCCTACTCGAAGCTTTCGAGCGATTACGGCAAACTCCGCTACATCATTGGCCTGCTGACGCCCGCGCTGGTCATCTTCGACGATGCCGTCGAGCATGCCGGCGCGATCGCCGGCATCGCTTGGGGCGACGCGCGGCTGGCGACCATGAACCGGCAAGCGCGCGGCATGCTGTCGTGGGATGATCTGCTCGGCGGCAGGCCGATCGATCCGGACCTGACCCGCTCACGGGACCAAATCGCCAAAATCCTGTTCACCTCGGGCTCAACCGGCATGCCGAAGGGCGTCATCAACACCCAGCGCATGATGATGTCGAACCAGATCGCGCTGGCGCAGGTCTGGCCTGGGGTCTTCGACAAGCCGCCCGTGCTGGTCGACTGGCTGCCGTGGAACCATACCTATGGCGGCAACCAGATCTTCAACATGCCGATCGTGTTCGGCGGATCGCTGACCATTGATCGCGGCCGGCCGACGCCGGCGGGCATCGACACCATGATCAAGTCGATCAAGCAGATCAGGCCGAATCTCTATCTCAACGTGCCGCGCGTGCTGGACATGCTCGCCGACCGTCTCGATGCCGACAATTCCTTTGCCGAGGCCATGTTCGAGCGCCTCGAACTGATCGGCTATGCGGGCGCGGCGCTGCCTGTTCCCGTCGCCAACAAGCTCAGCAAGGTTGCAAAGCGAATCAAGGGCCGGAGCATTCCCGTGGTCGGGCTTTGGGGCGCCACGGAAACCGCGCCGGTCGTTACCGCGGTCTATTTTCCATCCTCGGAGCCCGCCAATATCGGCCTGCCAATTCCAGGGTTTGAGCTCAAATTCACGCCCGATGGTACCAAGCATGAGATGCGCGTGCGTGGACCCGGCGTCACCCCGGGCTACTGGCGCCAGCCGGATGTCACCGCCAAGGCCTTTGACGAAGAGGGCTACTACCGCATGGGCGATGCCGGCCGCTTCGTCGATCCTGCCAATGTGAATGCAGGGCTGATCTTCGACGGGCGCGTCGCCGAGAATTTCAAGCTCTTGTCCGGAACATGGGTGAATGTTGGTTCCCTGCGCGTCAGCGTGATCGCGGCCTGCGCCGACCTGATCGCGGACGTGGTGATCGCGGGGCACAATCAGGATTATATAGCCGCGCTGATTTTTCCGAAGCTTGCCGCTTGCCGGGAACTGGCAGGCGTCGAGATAGATGATCCCAATAGCGAATATCTGATCGAACCCAAGGTACGGGAGACTATTCGCGCAGCGTTGGCCGCCCACAACAGGAATGCCGGCGGAAGTTCAAACCGAATCGTCCGCGCCCTGATCCTGCGCGATCCGCCGTCGGTCGATGCCGGCGAGATCACGGACAAGGGATACATCAACCAGCGTGCCGTGCTCGAGCGGCGGGCGTCGTTGGTCGACGCGATCTACCACGGTGGAGCCCATGCCGGCGTGATCGACATCGATCCTGCCGCGGTTCCGCAAGCCTAGATGCGGGCCGGTTGGCGGCCTTTCATTCGACATACGAATTCATTGTTGGGAGTGACGGGTGTTTGACGACGTCGAGATTCCTTACCGCGGCTATTGGTCGACGCCCTTCGCAAAATGGCAGGGCGTCTTTGCCGGCCTGCACAGCATTCGTTTCGCGGCCGATGTCGCAAAGTCGGAACTGAAGCGGCGACGCATTGCCCCCGAAGCGTTCGACCATGCCGTCCTCGGCGTAACCATCCCGCAGTGGCGCGGCTTTTGGGGGGTGCCGTGGCTGATGAGCATGGTCGGGAACGACAACGTCACCGGCCCCACCGTTGCGCAGGCCTGCCAGACCGGTCCACGCTGCCTGATCGCGGCGGCCATGGAATTGAGCGGCGGACAGGCGAACAGCGCGCTGGTCGTAACCTGCGACCGGATGTCGAACGGAGCCTTCGTGACCTATCCCGGTGATGGCGGATGGGGTGGGTTGCCCAAGACGGAATCCTGGACCGTTGATAATTTTCTCGAAGCGCCCGATCTCGGCCACCCCGTGGTTCAGACGGCGGAGAATGTCGCCAGGCGTTGGCAGATCAGCCGCGAGGAGCAGCATGACGTCGTGCTCCGGCGTTACGAGCAGTATCAGGACGCGCTAGCCGACAATCGCGCTTTCCAGCGGCGGTACATGACGCTGCCGTTCGAGGTGCCGGATCCCAAGTTCATCAAAGTCGCGGGGCTCATCGATGGTGACGCCGGGGTGAACGAGACCTCACGCGAGGCGCTCGATCGCCTGATGCCGGCAACGCAACGCGACACGGTGACCTACGCCAGCCAGACCCATCCGGCGGACGGCAATGCCGCCGTCATTGTCGCGACCACGGATCGCGCCAGGGAACTGACCGCCGATGCCCGTCTGCGCATCCGCATTCGCGGCTTTGGGCAGGCCCGTGCCGAGCCGGCACTGATGCCGGCGGCCCCGATACCCGCCGCCCGGATCGCGCTGGAGCGCGCGGGGATCGGGCTTCATCACTTGACCGCCGTGAAATCGCACAACCCGTTCATCGTCAACGACATCGTATTCGCGTGCGAGACCGGCTTTCCGGTCGAGCGGATGAATAATTTTGGTTCATCCCTGGTGTTCGGTCATCCGCAGGGGCCGACCGGAACGCGGCTCATCATCGAATTGATCGAGGAACTGATTATCCGGGGCGGTGGGTTTGGATTGTATCACGGCTGTGCCGCGGGTGACGCGGGCTTTGCCGTTGTCATCGAGGTCGACGACCGATCCGCGGCCTGACCGCCGCTTTCCCGCCCACGGAGTTAGCAAGATGATTTTCACACCCTATGGCCTTCCCGAAACAAGCGAGGCCTATCTCACGCCGACCTACTTCCTCGACTCCGATGCTCCGGTCGTCGTGGACTTCGCCAGGCGGGTCGCCGGTGACGAGAAAGATCCAGCCAAAATCGCCGTGAGGCTTTTCTATGCCGTTCGCGATGAATTTCGCTACGACCCGTTCGCGATCTGGCTTGCGCCGGAAAAATTCCAGGCCAGCATCGTGGTCAAGCAGGGTTACGGATTCTGCATCACCAAGGCGGTGCTGCTGGCCGCGGCAGCGCGGGTATGCGGCATACCGTCGGCGATCGGCCTCAGCGATGTGATCAACCATTTCACATCGCCCAAGCTGAAGAAGGCGATGGGGGGCCGCGAGATTTTCCTGCATCACGGTTATGCGGCGCTCTATCTCGGCGGCAATTGGGTGAAGGCGGCGCCCGCCTTCAACATCGAACTGTGCACCCGCTTCGGCGTGCCTCCCACCGAGTTCGACGGCGTCAACGATGCGATCCTGCAGAAGTATGACGCCGAGAACAACGTGCGCATGGAGTATTTGCGCGACCACGGTTACTGGTCCGATCTGCCGTTCAACCGGGTGAAGGATGACATGGACGGCTACTATCCGGCCGGTTTCAATTACGGCGGCGGCGCCAGCGGCGGCGACGAGCGCTTTGACGGCGAACGCGCCGCTGCGCTGCCCGAAACATAATCATTAACGGCGATAATGATTGCTTGACTGCCTTTCGTTCAAAGGTAATCTTGAAAGATAATGGAGGGTGGGTCATGCTCAGCAGATTGATGGTGGTTATCGGTATTCTCCTGTTTTCCGCGGCGCATGCGGCGGACACGACGCCGTTGAAGATCGCGGTGCTCAACGACCAAAGCAGCGTCTATGCCGATTTTCAGGGCATCGGATCGGTGATCGCGGCGCAGATGGCGGTGGAGGACTATGGTGGCAAGGCCGGCGGCCGGCCGGTCGAGGTACTGTCGGCGGACCATCAAATGAAGGCCGATGTCGGCGCCAGCATCGCGCGGCGCTGGATCGATCTCGACAACGTGCAGCTGATCCTGGATCTTCCGAATTCCTCGGTGGCACTCGCCGTCAACGAGGTCGTGCGCGAGAAGAACAAGGTGCTGATCGGCTCGGGCGCCGGCACCTCACTTCTGACCGGTGCCAAATGCACGCCCAATACCATCCACTGGACCTACGACACATGGGCACTGGCGCATGGCGTCGCCAAATCGGTGGTCGAGCAGGGCGGCAAGAAGTGGTTCTTCATCACCAGCGACTATGCATTCGGACATGATCTCGAAAAGCAGGCTTCGGATGTCGTCATTGCAAGCGGCGGGCAGGTGCTGGGTGCGGTCCGTCATCCACTCGGCGCGTCGGATTTTGCCTCTTTCATTCTGCAGGCGCAGGCATCGGGTGCCGACGTCATCGGGCTGGCGACACCGGGCGGCGACCTCTCCAATCTGGTCAAGCAGGCCAACGAGTTCGGATTGTCCAAGACCCATCGCCTAGTCGGTTTGATCTTTTCGATCAATAACGCCGATTCGATCGGCTTGCCGAGCTCGCAGGGCGTGGTGGCGCTGAATGCTACCTATTGGGACCTCAACGACGCCACGCGGGCGTGGTCAAGGCGGTTTCAGCAGCGCCATCCACGCAAAAACATGCCGAATGATCAGCAGATGGGCGTCTACTCCGCCGTGCTGCATTATCTCAAGGCGATCGACAAGCTTTCCGGTGAAGCCGGAGACGGCGCCAAGGTGGTGGCTACGATGAAGGCGATGCCGACCGACGATCCGCTGTTCGGCAAGGGGCTGATCCGCGCCGACGGCCGCAAGATCCATCCCAACTACGTGCTCAGGACCAAGGCCGCCTCGGCCTCGAAGGAGCGCTGGGATTATTTTGACGTGATCGCAACGGTGCCGGCCGAGCAATCATTCCGCCCCATCAAAGACGGCAACTGCCCGCTGGTGAACTAGGTCGCGATGAGAATAGTTTCGAACGAAGGGCCGTCAGACGATCCCATAGATGTGCATGAGATCGTCCAGTCCGGCGACGAATTGGGAAAGATCGCCGCGGATCGCCTGCTTGATACGACGCTCCTGCTGCTCGACCCGTGTCGTGACCTTCTTGATCAACTTTTTACCCTCGGGGGTCAGGTGCAGCGTACGCAAACGCCGGTCGATCGGACTCAACTGCCGGAGCAGGTAGTTGGCCTTCTCGAGGCGGTCGAGCGACAGCACCAGCGCGGGAGGTTCGGCCCCGACCAGCCGGGTGATCTCGTTCTGGAAGATTCCGGGATTGGCCTCAATGATGGAGAGCACGGCAAAATCCATGATCCTCAGGTCGAAAGCGCTCAGGATGCCGTTCAGCTCGCTGATGATAGCATGTTTGACCCGCCTGATCTTGTAACCGACGAAGCGATCCATCGGATTGACGAGATGTGGCGCTCCGGAGGGGAGGTCCGGGGTGACGGGACCTTTGCGCGCGGCAGGGACATCCGCGAACGTCTCGTTGGGCGGCCTGACGGCCCGCCCGCTTTGCCTCGCCGCCACCGTGCGCGCTCCCTGAATCGTTATCGTAAATAATGGATACCAGCCATGGCTCTTAGCATCGAGCAAGTCAGGAAGAAAGCCGGATGATTTCGTCGGATGTCGAGATTGCGATCGATGGCAAGATTGCGATTCTCTCCTTGAATCGCCCGCAAAAGCGTAATGCCATTCGTGACCAGACCATAGAAGCGCTCGGACATTTCTTCGCCCATTTGCCGCAGGTCGGCGCTGTATTGCTCCGCGCCAATGGTGAAGATTTCTCGGCCGGCCTCGACCTTGGCGAACACCGCGATCGTGACGCGGCGCAGGTGATGCATCACTCCCAGATGTGGCATCGCGTGCTCAACGCCGTGCAGTTCGGCGGTGTTCCCGTGGTGTCGGTGTTGAAGGGCGCGGTTATCGGCGGTGGGCTCGAAATCGCCACCTCGACCCATGTGCGCATCGCCGAACGGAGCGCCTATTACGCGTTGCCGGAAGCGGTTCGCGGAATTTACGTCGGCGGCGGGGCGTCAGTACGCGTGGCTCGGCTCATCGGCAAGGACCGCATGATCGAAATGATGCTGACCGGACGCCGGCACGATGCGGCGACAGGCCACGGCTACGGCATTTCGCACTATCTCGTCGAGAACGGCGAGGGCGAACCAATGGGACTCGATCTCGCGCGACGCGTCGCAGACAATGCGCCGCTGTCCAATTACGCGATCCTGAACGCGATCCCGCGCATTTCGGACATGTCGGCGAATGACGGCTTCTTCGTCGAGTCGCTGATGGCGGCGGTGGTGCAGACCGGCGAGGCCGCGCAGCGCGGCCTGACCGATTTCCTCGAAAAGCGCGCACCATCCTTGAAACCGGCCGCCGAACAGATGAACGCGAAATAGGCGCGATAGCCCTGCCTGCATGTTCATTCCGGTCGTCCGGCGGCGGCGTGCCGCGGCGGGATGACCGACATGTTGCGCGCCCGCGCTACTGGGCTCCGAGATCGACTCTAAAAATAGCATTGTAGCAAAGCTAATTTATGGTAGTATTCCATATCGGTCGACGGGATGGGGTTGGCGCATGTTTCTTTATAATGCCTGGTACGTTGCGGCCTGGAGCAGCGAGATCACGTCGAAGCCGATGGGCCGCACCCTGCTCAACGAGCCGGTGGTGTTTTATCGCGCCGCCGACGGAACGGTGATGGCGCTGGAAGACCGCTGCTGCCATCGCGGCATGCCGTTGTCGTGCGGCGAAGTCTTTGGGCAGAACATTCGCTGCGAGTATCACGGCATGGTGTTCGACAGCGCCGGCAAATGCGTCGAGATACCCGGCCAGGCGATGATCCCGGCCAGCGCGCGGGTGCGCGCCTATCCGGTCGAGGTGCGCGACGATCTGGTGTGGATCTGGATGGGCGATCCGGCGCTGGCAAGTCCCGAGACGATCGTCCGTTATCCCTGGCACTCGGCGTGGCCCTACAAGAGCAAGACCGAGCGGATCGACTGCAACTATCTATTGCTGTCGGACAATCTCCTCGATCAGACCCACGGTGCCTATGTTCACAAATCGACGCTGGCCAGCAATGTCGACGCCTATGAGCGCGCCGAAATGAAGGTGAGCGCAACGCCGGATGGCGTCAAATTCATCCGCTGGATGCTCAACTGCGTTCCGCCGGGCATTTATGCCAAGGCGGTGAAATTCCGCGGCCGTGTCGACCGCTGGGGCGAGTTCGAATATGTGGCCCCGTCGTGCATCCTGCAGTTCACCGGCGCGCGCGATGTCGGCGAGGGCGCCTACGAGAACGATGCCCGTGACGGCGGCTTTGGCCTGCGCATCTTCTACGGCATCACGCCGGAGACCGAGCATACCAGCTGGTTCATGTGGTCGACCGCCAACAGCTATCGCCAGAACGATCCGGCCGCCACCGAAGAACTGTTCGCCGAAATCGAGCGCGCCTTCAAGGAAGACGAGGACGTACTGGTCGCGCAATACGCGATGCTGCGCAGGGTAGGTGACCGGCCCTTGATCAATATCGCATCCGATGGGGCTCGCATGCAGGCCCGTCTCGTGCTCGAACGCAAGATCGCGGAGGAGCGCGGTATTCCTCGCGATCAGGTTGTCACATTGGTCTAGGCGGTTTGTTCGCCATCTCGTCAATCCCAGTCCGGAGCACGCCTATGGTTGGACGTATGGAAGGCCTTATTCTTTCGCTGGCATTGCTGGCAGGAACCGTTACGGCGAGCGCCGGGGGAAAGTATGGACCCGGCGCGACCGACACCGAAATCCTGATCGGGCAGACCAATCCCTACAGCGGGCCGTTGTCGTCTTATGGGACCCAGGGCCGCGCGCAGACGGCGTACTACGCCATGATCAACGAGCAGGGCGGCGTGAACGGTCGCAAGATCAGATTGATAAGCCTCGACGACAGTTACTCGCCGCCGAAAACGGTCGAGCATCACCGCCGATTGGTCGAGAGCGACGAGGTGCTCGGCGTGGTCGGCACGATGGGAACGCCGACCAACTCGGCGATCGTCAAATACATGAACGCGAAATCCGTGCCGCATATCTTCCTGGCCAGCGGCGCATCGAAATGGGGCGATTTCAAAAGTTCGCCATGGACGATGGGTTGGTATCCGACCTATCGCTCGGAAGGCAATATCTACGGCGCCTATATCCGGGATAATATGAAGGATGCGAAGATCGCGATCCTCTCCCAGAACGATGACTACGGAAAGGACTTCGTCGCGGGCTTCAAGGCCGGCCTTGGTGAGGCTGCCGACAAGCTCATCGTCAAGGAGCTGACATATGAAGTATCGGAGCCGACGATCGATTCGCAGATCGTGACGCTGAAGGCGTCCGGCGCCAACGTGTTGTTCAGCGCGTCGACGGCAAAGGCTGCGGCGCAGACCATCAAGAAGGCCGGGGAGCTCGACTGGCACCCGACGCATTTCCTGGTGCAGAACGCCAACTCGATCTCGACGGTGCTGGCCCCCGCCGGCCTCAATCACGCGGTCGGATTGATCTCGACCGCCTATATCAAGGACCCCGTCGATCCCCAATTCGCTGATGATGAAGGCATGAAGTGGTATCTGGCTTTCATGAAGAAGTACTATCCGGACGGTGACGTGAAGGATCCTCAGAATCAGATCGGCGTGTCGATCGCCGCTACCTTCGTACAGGTCCTGAAACAGTGCGGTAACGATCTGACGCGGGAGAACGTGATGAAGCAGGCCAACAGCATTCGGGATCTGGAACTCCCGCTGCTGCTGCCCGGAATCAAGCTGAATACGGGGGTCGAGGACCATTATCCGATCGAGCAGTTTCAGCTCGTCAAGTTCGACGGCAAGACGTGGGCCCGGTTCGGCGATGTCCTGAAGAGCAATTGATGCTGCGGCACATGGTTTCTTCGGACTACGATAGCTAATTTTGAAAGTTTTATTCGCGTCAGATGTAGCCCTGTCGTTGTTGTCGGTGTATGAGATGCACCCGCGTGGCGAGGATCCGATTCCCGTGATTCTCGTCAGGCGGATTGACCTCTCTAACGGCCGTTGAGCGATGGTGATGCCGATGATGAAGAATGTAAAATCGGCTCGCAAGGCCCTGGTGTCCAAGGCCGCCAGGAAAGGCAAAGCCGTCGTTTCCAAGGGCGGTGCTCCGATCAAGGCTTCCCGTGCCTCGGCGCCGTTGACGGTGTCGCGTCCCGAACTGCTGGTGCAGGGCTCGGACCGCGCGTTCCGCAGCCTCGTGCACGGGCTGTTCGGGTTCTTCGCCAGGCACGAGGCCATTCGTTCCGGCCACGGTGCCCGCATCGGCCTGGTTGGAATCGAGTATACGGTGCTGATCTCGATCGGGCATCTCACCGTCCATGAAGGTGACGTCAGCGTCAACCGGATCGCGGAGCATCTTTATCTCAGCGGCGCATTCGTCACGACGGTGACGAATAAACTGCTGCAGCGGGGTCTGATTCACAAGACGCCCGATCCGAACGATCGCCGGCGGGTGCGTCTTGAAATCTCCGAAAAGGGATGGGCGAGGCTTGCAGAACTGGCGCCGGTTCAGCGTCAGGTCAATGACGTTCAATTCGATTGCCTGAGCGCGAGCGAGTTCAAGCAGCTGTCGGATATGATGGAGCGGCTGATCGACAGCAGCAATCGCGCCTTGCGGTTGCAGGCCTACTTTGCGGATGGGGCAGGCGACGCCGCCCCGGATGGGACCGGCTCGCAATCCCAGCCCAAGCTCGACTTGCAATAGCCAGCCCTTCGGCGCGAGCCGCTTCCATCCCGAATGTCGATTCCAGCGCTTGCCAGGCGGGCGCATGAAGGCTTGCGCTCTATCTCTCGAAATACATCTTGCGATAGCTTTTAAAGTTAGCTATTAGAGAGTGACAATTCGGGGAGGGCAAAATGCGCATTCGAAAGATCATTACGCTGGTCGATGAGGCCCGCCACGAAGCAGGCTTTGCGGCCGAGCCGCCGTTGCGCAAGGTCGCAACCGCTGCCGTGATAGGCAACCCTTTCGCAGGCCGCTATCAGGCCGATCTGTCTTCGTTGGTCACGGCCAGCGAGGCCCTTGGGCGCGAGATGTCCTGCATCGCGGTCGAGGCCATGGGAGACTATCCCATCCAGAGCTACGGCAAGGCTGCAATCATCGGTCTCGCCGGTGAGCAGGAGCACGGCGTCGCGTTGTTGACCACCGTGTTCGGCAACGTGATCCGGGACGCCGTCGGTGGCGGCATCGCCTGGATCTCGTCCTTCACCAAACGTGCGGCGGCGGGCTCGATGATCGATATTCCGCTCGCGCACAAGGACGCCCTCTATGTCCGGTCGCACTATGACGGCGTCTCGGTCATGCTGCCGGACGCGCCGCTGCCCGATGAGATCGCGATCATCTGCGCCTATGCGAACCGCGGCCGGCTGAATCATCGCGTTGGTGGTCTTGCCGCCGCCGACATCAAGGGCGTCAACGGCCTCATCTAGCTCGATCCCGGTCAGAACGGAGAATACAAATGGCAATTTGCAAGACCGGCGCTGAGCATCTGGCTTCGCTGAAGGATGGGCGTACCGTCTATATCGACGGCGCGTTGGTCTCGGATGTGACCGAGCATCCCGCGTTTCGCAAATCCGTGGCCTCAGCCGCGAGCCTCTACGATTTTCAGACCGCGCCTGAAAATCTGGAGCTCATGACCTTTGCGCCGGAGCATGCCAACCGCCGGATTAATCGAGCCTGGCAGATTCCGCGCTCCTACGCCGAAATGACCCGCCGGCGGAAGGCGCTTACGGCCTGGGCGGAATGCAGCTACGGTTTCATGGGGCGTTCCCCGGACCATCTGGCTTCCGCGCTCGTCGGCCAAAGAATCGGCCTCGACGTCTTCAAGCGGGGAGGCGAAGCGCGCGCGAAGGCGTTTGCGGACTATTTCGACTACGCCAGCTCGAGTGACTTGTTCTTGACCTATGTCATCATCAATCCCCAGGCAAACCGCTCAAAGGATTGGGGTGACCAGGAAGAGGATCTGGTGGCCCGGATCGTCGATGAAGACGCAACCGGCGTGACGATCCGCGGCGCGAAGATGATGGGAACCAGCTCCATCATGGCGAATGAAATCTTTGTCGCCAATCTGCAGCCGCTCAAGGCGGGCGAGGAAGCGCTCGCGTTCTGCTGCGCGCTGGAGATGAACACCAAGGGCCTGCGCGTGTTGTCGCGCAAGTCCTATGAAGCCGGCGCCGTGTCGGTGTATGATAACCCGATCTCCTCCCGATACGACGAAAACGACGCGGTGATCTATTTCGACGACGTCAAGGTTCCCTGGGACCGGCTGTTCGTCCATCGCGACGTCGATCTCTGCCGCGCCCAATTCCACGATACGCCCGGCCATGTGTTCCAGAACTACCAGTCGCAAATACGCCTCGTGGTCAAACTCAAGTTCCTGGTCGGCATCGCTCACAAGCTCACGGAGACGATCGGCACCTCGGGGATGCCGCAGGTCCGTGAACAGCTGGGACGGCTGGCCGCCAATGTCGGAATGGTCGAGGCCATGCTGCACGGCATGGAAGCGAGCGGTGAGCAGGTCGGCGACTACTGGATTCCCAACCGCCACCATCTCTACTCGTCACAGGTCATCACCCAGGAGCTCTATCCGCGCATGATCAACGTGATCCGCGAACTCGCCGGCGGCGCTTTCATCATGCTGCCGTCGTCGTTCCGCGATTGGGATAATCCCGTCATCGAGCCGCTGATCCGCAAGACCCAGCGATCGTCTGCGCTCGATCCCGAACAGAAAGTGAAATTTCTGAAGGCGGCGTGGGATGCAATCGGCTCCGAATTCGGCTCGCGGCATACCCAGTACGAGATGTTCTACGCCGGTGCGCAATTCGTGACCGCGGGTCACAGCTTTCGAACCTACGGCTGGGACTCGTCGAACAATCTCGTTGACAGGCTGCTGTCGAGCTTCGCGCTGAACGACGAGCGGTCTGCCGTCAAACATTGAGAACGTCAAACACCGGACATCGGGGACGCCATGCGGGTAGCGATCGTTAATATCGGCTTGATCCTGACCGGCGACTGGCGCGATCCGTTCGCGGGCGGCGATACCGTCATTTGCGAAGACGGCATCATCATTTCGGTCGGCACCGCGCCCGTGTCGGCGATCGAGAGCGCTGATATCGTGATCGATGCCGATGGCACAACGCTGATCCCCGGCCTGATCGACTCTCACGTCCATATCACCTTCGGTGACTATACCCCGCGCCAGCAGACGGTCGGCTATCTCGAAAGCTACATCCATGGCGGCACCACCACCGCGATTTCAGCGTCGGAGGTCCACGTTCCCGGCCGGCCGCGCGATCCCGATGGCGTCAAGGCGCTCGCGATTGCTGCGCGGAAATGCTTCGAGAACTACCGTCCCGGCGGAATGACGGTGCACGCCGGCTCCGTGATTCTGGAGCCGGGGCTCACCGAAAGCGACTTTGCGGATCTGCGACGGCAAGGCGTGTGGCTTGCCAAGGCCGGCTTCGGCGCGGTGTCGAGCGCGTTCGACTATGTCCCGTTGGTGAGCGCGGCCCGCGCCAGCGGCATGATCACCACGGTGCATACTGGCGGATCCTCGATCCCGGGATCCGGTGCGGTGACCGCCGAACATCTGCTCGCCATGAACCCGCACGTGTCGTTCCACGTGAATGGTGGGCCGACCGCCATGCGCGACGCCGATTTCGAACGTCTGGTTTGCGAAAGTGACATCGCGCTTCAAATTTGCACCGCGGGAAACCTGCGGACCGCGCTGCTGACCGCTGCGCTGGCGACCAGGCACAATGCCTTCGACCGGCTGATCGTTGCGACTGATACGCCGACCGGAAGCGGCATCATGCCGCTCGGCATGCTCTACACGGTGTCGCATCTGGCGAGCCTCGGACATGTTCCCCCCGAGCATGCGATTGCTGCGGCGACGGGCAGCAACGCCCGCATTTATGGGCTGAACTCCGGCTACATCAGGCCTGGCCGCATCGCCGACCTGGTACTTATCGATGCGCCTGACGGCGGGTCACAGCAAAATGGCCTCGACGCGATCCGGAACGGCGATATCGCGGCCATCGGCGCCGTTATCGCGCGCGGCGAACCGCAGTTCGTCGGCCGCAGCCGCAACAGCCCCGCGACGACGCGAACGGTTCAGGTGGCCAACTGCCGCGTTCCGCGTTTTGCAGTAGCCGCCCAACGTCCAAGGTAAAGCCCTTACATGGCGTGACGTGATAGGAGGCATCCATGAGCAGCAAGAACGTGGACATGCCGCTGGTATGCGAGCCGCGCTCGTTTTCCGACCGCGAGTTCCGTGACGCACTGGGTCTGTTTGCGACCGGTGTCGTCGTGATTACGAGCGCGGGAAAGGCGGGGAGCGGTAACGGCGATCGCAGCGGATATCTCGGTGCGACCGTAAGCTCGTTTAGCTCGGTTTCGCTGGATCCACCGCTAATCCTGTTCAGCATCGGACGCCAATCAAAGGCGTTTACCGCCTGGCAGTCGGTTGAAAGTTTTGCAGTCAATATCCTGAGCGAAAATCAGAGTGCTATATCGACGCGCTTTGCCCGCGCCATGACCGACAAATGGGATGGCGTGAATACCCGCTCGGGACTGGGAGGAGTTCCGTTGTTGTCCGATGCGCTGGCTTGGATCGAATGCCGGGCATACGCTAAATACGACGGCGGAGATCATCTTATCATTGTCGGTCAGGTATTGTCCTTATCGGCAAAGCCGGGAGCAAGTGCACGTCCGCTGATTTTCTTCGGCGGCAAATATCGCGAGCTCGATGTTCATCCGAGCATTTTGACGCCGCCCGATGCCGATCAGTGGCTGCACGGGTGGTAGCAGGACGTCAGTTTCAAAAGGCCGACCAATTGTGAGACCGCGCGCCCCAGACAGGTGGATGCGGCGGGCAATCGAGGGTTGCCCGCGCGCCGATGGCAAGCGCAATACAACTTGTTATAAATGTTGTAATTTGTATAGCGAAAACTATAACAAGTAGAAGCCCGGAAGTTCGTTGCGACGGACAATAGGGAGCTGGTCGAAATAAGCTGGAGCCCGCGGATGCTTGAAGGAACGGTCGCTTTTGTCACCGGTGGCGGGTCCGGGATCGGTCGCGGCATCGCACTTTGTCTCGCTGCCCATGGCGCTGCGGTGGTCGTTTCGGACCTCGATGCCGAGATGAGCCGTGCCGCCGCCGACGAAGTGAAGGCGAGCGGCGGACGTGGTTTCGCTGTCGTGGGCGACGTCGGGCAATGGGAGCAGGCTGACGACGTCCTGGCGCAGGGCGTCCGGCTTGCCGGCGGTCCGGTGGATATTCTGGTGAATTGCGCAGGTCTCTACTTCTCGGTGCCGTTCCATCAGCTCTCGCGAGAGGCGCATGAGCGGCTCTATGCCGTGAACGTCTCCGGGGTCTTCGCCATGTGCCAGGCGGCAGTTCCGGCGATGAAAGCGCGCCGGTGCGGCAAGATCGTCAATATTGCCTCGGTCAGCGGCAAGGATCCGTTCGCGTCCAGTGCCAGTTATGGCTCGTCGAAATCGGCGGTGATCGGCATGACCAAGTCGCTTGCCAAGGAACTTGGGCCGTACAACATCAACGTCAACGCGGTCTGTCCAGGCCTGGTCTATACGAAGATGCAGGATGATCAGTGCCGCCGGATTGCCGCCGAGACCGGGCGGCAGCCGGAGGATGTCTGGCGTCAGCGCCTCGCGGCCGTTCCGCTCGGGCGTGGCCAGGAGCCATCGGACATCGGAGAAGCGGTGGCCTTCCTGGCTAGCGAGCGCGCCCGCAACGTCACCGGCCAAGCGCTGAACGTCTGTGGCGGCCAGCAGATGATGGACTAGGGACAGCGCCTGGTTGTCGTTGGCTCGGGTTACTTGTCAAAGAACAACCGACGCCCTAGCATTCCAGCATGAAGTTGGGAGCGATTTGAATGAGTCCGCGGCGCGTCAGAATGAGCGACGTTCTTTACGGCGACATTCTCAAGCAGATCAATTCCGGAGGATTCGCGGTCGATCACCGACTGCCGTCCGAAAAGGAGTTTTGCGAGCGCTTCGGCGTTTCCCGCCCGATTGTACGCGAGGCGCTTGAGCGGCTGCGCGCCGAGGGGCTGATACGTTCGCGCCAGGGCGCCGGTAGTTTCGTCGCCAACGGCGCGGCCCAAGCGACGGCAGAGCCGCCATCGCACGGGTCACCTGACACGATGCCGGTACATATCAACAGTATCGCCGCGATCCAGAAGTTCTATGCTTACCGTATCTCGTTGGAAGGAGAGCTCGCATACGCCGCCGCACAGAACCGCCAGCCCGCGGACATCAATCGCATCGGCGGCCTGTTGCAGGATATCAAGTCGAGCGCTGCCAGCAATACCCAGGGCATTGATGAGGACCTCGAATATCATGCGGCTATCGCGCAGGCGACGCACAACGAATTTTTTATCGCGGCCTGGAACGCCGCGCGCGGGCATATCCGCTTCCTGATCGAACTCGCCCGCAGCCTTTCGACGCTGGGTTTGCCGAATCATTCGGCAGCCGTGCGATCGAGCCATGAGCCAATCTTCGAATGTATCCGCGACGGCGACGCCGACGGCGCGCGCGCCCGCATGCGGGAGCACATCACCCGGTCGCAAGAGCGGGTGTTCCTCGGGAAATGGACCTGACGGCAGGACCTGCGGCGCTTTCGAGCGAAGTGGATACCGGCCCGCGTTGCAATCTAGTCCTTGCTGCCGGTGGTGGCAAAGGAGGCGATGAAGTAGCGCTGGAATACCAGCAGCACGGCCATCGGCAGCAGCGCCGTAAATACGGCGCCGCCGAACATCTGGCCGTAATCGACGTCGTATTGTCCAGCGAAGCTTGCGATCGCGACCGAGGCGACGTGATAATCGGGGTCCGGCGCGATCAGCAGCGGCCACAGATAGGCTTGCCACTGGAACACGAACAGGATCAGCCCGGCGCCGATCAGCGCGGGCTTCGATAGCGGCAGGTAGATCCGGGTGAAGATGCCGAACCAGCCGAGGCCATCCACCATCGCGGCCTCCGCGAGCTCGCGCGGGATACCGAGGAAAAACTGGCGCAACAGGAATACCGCGAGGCCGTTGCCGATCCCCGGCAGGATTAGCCCCGCATAGGAGTTCTGCAGATTGAGGTCGCGGAACACCTGTGCTAGCGGCACGGCGATCGAATCGAACGGAATCAGGAAGCTGACGATCATCGCAGCGAAAACCACGCCGCGGCCACGATAGTTCAGCGCGGCGAGCGCGAAGGCCGCCATCGAGCAGATCACGAGGCCCAACAAGACCGTGATGGCGGTCACGACGGCGGAATTGAGCATCGCCCGCGCAAACGGGCCGTTCCAAAGCGCGATGACGTTTTCGAAAGTTACCTGCGTTGGCACGAAGGTGTGGATGCTGAGCGGTGACAGATAGCGGAAGATCTCCGCGCTCGGCCGCAAAGCGCTGATGCCCGCCCAGATCAACGGCAGCATGGCCGCGGCCGCTGCCCCGATCGCGATCACCAGAAGCGGAACGGTTTGTTTGCGGTTCATTCGGATTTTCCGCCTGTCATCATGCGGAACTGGATGGCGACGACAATGACGACGATGCCGACGAGAATCCCGGTTTCGGCTGCGGCGCCACGAACGTCGCCCGACAGGAAGCCGCGGGTATAGATGTCGTTCATGATCAGGTTGGTCGAACCCTGCGGGCCGCCCTTGGTCAGGATCTGCACCGGCGCGAAAACCAGGAAGTTCGCCACCGTGTCGGCGACCAGAACGAAGGTCAGCGGACGTCGCAGTTGCGGCAGGGTGATGTAGCGAAACTGCTGCCACGCCGTCGCGCCATCAATCACCGCCGCTTCATAGAGCGCGAAAGGGATTTCCTTCAGTCCGGCGAGCAGGAAGGTCATCCAATAGCCGACGCCGATCCAGCTGACGATCAGGATAATTGTGTAGAGCGCCTGGTCCGGCGTGGTGAGGAAGCCTTGCGCCGGCAAGCCGATAGTCGCGAGCAGCGCGTTGGCCGGGCCGTCCGGCCGGAACACCACGCCCATGATGATCGCCGATACGCTCTGCGGGACCGCGACGGGCAGCAGGATCAGCGTGCGCCAGAGCGCGCCGGCCGGCAGCGCCCGGTGCAGCACCAGCGCCAGTCCGAGCGCGCAGGCGATCTGGAACGGGTTGACGATCAGCGCGAACAGCAACGTCGCGGAAAGCGCGTCGTGGAAGGACGGATCGGAAAACAGGAACGTATAGTTGGCGAGGCCGAACGTT
Source organism: Hyphomicrobiales bacterium (assembly GCA_017305715.1). Taxonomy (GTDB): domain Bacteria; phylum Pseudomonadota; class Alphaproteobacteria; order Rhizobiales; family Xanthobacteraceae; genus Bradyrhizobium. The sequence goes on from JAFKKG010000013.1 coordinate 242,889, forward strand.
CCCGCACTGCCGACGTGAATCGATTGCCACAGCGCAAGGCCGGTCGGCCAGATGCGCAGCACCAATACGGCGATCACGGCAGGTGCAAGGAAGATCGCCGCGACCATGCCCTCGCTGAGGGTCCGGCGCGGCGTGGGGGCGGGCACCGCCTTGCTGGCGGCCTCCGTGGTGCGGGTGGTGGAAAGAGCGGTCATCATTCCAATCGCGAGAATGCGGCTTTCAGCGCGGCTTCGGTGCGTTCGAGCGAAGGCTTCGCTTCCGCGCCGTTGCGGATGTCGCTGTACATCCGGTTCATGATTTCCTCGAACACGACATAGCCGGTGGTGCGCGGCCGGCTGACCGCGGTGTTGGCCAGTTCATAGCTGATGATCTTGGCGAAGGGAGCGGTATTTTCGCCGCCGGCCTCGGACTCGCGCCGGAGGTAGGCCGCGAAGGCCGCCTTGTTGGCGGGCGGCTGCGGCGCGATCGTGCTGGCGAGCAGGGAACCTTCGCTGTCGAGCGTCAGAAACCTGGCGAACTTCACCGCGGCATCCTTCTGGGCGCTTTTCGGATTGACGCCGATGGTCCAGGAACCGGTTGGGGTAACCGGCTTTCCCCCAGCGAAATAGGGCATTGGCGCAATGCCGAAATTCAGTTCGTTGGCGAGGCGGAACACGCGTGCATGCCAGACGCCCGCGACCATGTAGGCGACCTGCCCCGAGGAAAACAGTGCCGGCATCTGCTCGTAGGCGACGCCCCGCGGTGCAAGGCCGCTGGCATAGAGATCGCGATACCATGCGGTCGTCTTGATCCAGCCTTCGGTGGTGAGGGCCGGGGTCAGCAAGCCATCGCCGGAGAGGCCCGGTCCGAAGCCGCGCGATTCGTAAAGCGGCTGCAGCTCGTAATAGCGATCGTTCTGGTCGAAGGCGAAACCCCATTTGGCGCCAGCTTTCTGCGCCGCGCGGGCATTGGTCTGGAGGTCCTCCCAGGTCAAGCGCTTGGCAGGATCGGCATCGGGCGCGGCAAGGCCCGCCTTCTTCAACAGATCATTGTTGTAGAAAAGGAACTGCGACGTGGTCCAGAACGGAAAGCTCCACAGCTTGTCCCGGAACGAGGTGCCGGCGATGGCGGCGGGCGCCGCGGCAGCTTCGATCTCGGCGCGCATCGGCGTCAGGTCGGCGAGGAAGCCCTTGTTGGCATAGGCCGGCACCCGCGGCTCGTCGACGGTGTAGACATCGACGCTGGTATCGCCGGCACCAAGGCGCGCCTGGATCTGGGCGTTGAGCTGGTCGAACGGGACATTCTGAGCCTGAACCTTGATACCGGGATTGGCCTTCTCGAAGGCCGCGATTACAGCGTCAAAGGCGCCGGCCTTCTGCGAGGAAAGGAAACCGATACGGGCCTCCTGCGCGAGGGCGGATCGGGAGATCAGCGGTGCGGCAAGGACGCCTGCGCCAAGTGCCATGACATGGCGACGGGTAATCTTGACCATAAAACTCCTCCTCGGGTTTCCGATTGATCGGGCGGGGGACGTTTCCGCCGGTCTCTTCCTCTATTAATTACATGTTTACATCATTGGGCCGTAACAGGCAAACTTGTCAACCCTTGACCGCGCCGGCGGCCATTCCGGCGACGAAATAGCGGCTGCAGAAGGCGAACATCAGGAACAGCGGAATGACGATCAGGGTCGCGCCGGCCATCACTTCGCCCCAGCGCATGTCGATTCCGGCGAGCAGGGAGGCGAGGCCCACCGGCAGCGTCTTGCTGCCGTCGCTCGACAGCAGCACGAGGCCGAACGTGTAATCGGTCCAGGACAGCAGGAAGGAGAAGATCGCGACTGTCGCAAGTCCCGGCAGCGACAGCGGCAGGATCACGCGCACGAAAGCGCCAAGCCGCGAGCAGCCGTCGACCATCGCCGCTTCCTCCAGTTCGAACGGCATCGCCTTCAGGAAGCCCCACAGGAACCAGACCGCGAGCGGCAGCGTCATGGTAAAATGCGCCACCACCAGCGAGGGCAGCGTGTCGACGAGGTTCAGCACCGCGAAGATGGAGGTCAGCGGAATCGCCAGCAGCAGCGGCGGAAACATGTAGGCATAGAGCATCGTGCCGATGATGGCCTTTTTGCCGCGGATCTTGAAGCGCGATATCGCGTAGGCCATCGTGATGGATACCACCAGCGTGACGATGACCGTCGCGGAGGCGACGATAATGCTGTTCCAGAACTGCAGCAGGAAATCGGTGCGGCGGATCAGCGTGCGGTAATATTCGAGCGTGAACGATGTCGGCAGCAGCGCCCGCGAGGTATAGAACACGGCGGGCTCGCGGAAGCTGCAGATGATCATGTAATAGATCGGAAACGCCGAATAGACGGCGAGCAGCAGCGCCAGCGCGTATTGTCCGGTCCTGGCAAGAAGCGTTCGTGCGGACGAATTCATGGAATGCCTCACGTCTCGATCGGGAAGCGGCGAAAGAAAACGACCAGCGCCACGGTGAGCAGGATCAGCGAAAGCGTGGCGACCGCTGCGCCGCCGCCGATGTCGTAGAGGCGAAAGGCCATGTGATAGGAAAGCACCGGCAGGTGCTCGGTACCGCCAAGCGGCCCGCCCTGCGTCATCAGCCAGATCACGTCGAACTTGTTGAACATCCAGATCCCGCGCAGCAGCACGACGACGACGAGTACGTCGCGGATGCCGGGAAGCGTCACGTGCCGGAAACTCTGAAAGGGGCCCGCGCCGTCGACCCGCGCGGCGGCGTAGAGTTCGTCGGGAATAGTCTGCAACGAGGCGAGCACGCAGATGGTCACGAATGGCGTCCACATCCACACGCTGACGCCGACAACGGTCGCGAAGGCGGCGAAGCTCGAATCCGACCAGACGAAATTGCTGATGCCGAGCGCCTTCAGCCAATGCGTGACGATGCCGACATTGCCGTCCAGCATCCACTGGAAGCTGATCGCGACCACCACGGTCGGCAGAATATAAGGCAGGATCGCGATGGCACGGAACAGCGCCTGGCCTCTAATCGGCGCGTGGAGGATCAGCGCCGAGCCGATCCCCAGCACGACCTGCAGCGCGACCGTGCACACGGCGTAACAGGTGCCCGTCCACAGATCGCGCCAGAATTCCGGCATGCCGAGGATGCGCCGGTAGTTCGCAAGTCCGGCCCATTCGCCGGCCACGACGAACGAGTTCACCGATTGGAAGGAGAGAACGATCGCCTGGATCGCCGGCAAAATGATCAGGACCGCCGTAACGGCGATGCCGAACAGCAGAAATATCCGAACGGTGGCATCTGGCTTCAAGAGAAGGCGTCCCGGTTACGTTTTCGGATATCGGCCATTCGGCGTGCTTCGATCAGGTCGCCGTCGCGCGCCGCATCTTCTCGGCGGCGATCCCCACCGCCTCGGCGGAAGGCATCTTCTTCAGCGTGGCGTTCTGGAGCATCTCGTTGAACGCCAGCGACTCGAACACTTTGGCCGCCTTCAAGTTGGCGTGCGGGCCCTGGGTATCGATCGAGGCGATGGTCATATCGGGGCGGGTGATGAAACCGCGCATCTCGGCGACCAGCTCCGCGTGCTTCTGCAGCATCGGATGGCTGCGCCAGCGCGGGTCGTCATAGATGTCGAGGCGGCAGGGCTGCTGATGCACCGGCGCGGCATGCAGCCAGTCGATATACTTTTCCTTGGCGAACCAGGTCATGAATTTCATGCTTTCCTCGGCGCGCGGCGTGTTCATCACCACGAAGCCGTCATAGCCGTGGGTGACGGCCTTCTGCTTGCCGGTGCTGTCCATGTAAGGAAAGGCGCCGACCTTGGCGGCAATATCGGGCGCCTTGTCCTCGAGCACCTCGATGAGCCGGCCGGAATAGGTGGCGTGCGCGACCTGGGAACTCGAGAACAGGCCGAGCGATTGCGCCCAACTGGCCTGGGCCATGCCGGCCGGCATATTCGGGTACAGCGAAGCGAAATAGTCGAGGGCGGCGATCGCTTTCTTGCCGTTGTCGCCCTTGTCGAACACAATATCGAGCTTGTCGTCGAGGAACTGGACGCCTTCGGCGAAGTGGAATCCGGTGGACATCCACTGTGTCGCGCCGGTATTGCCGGTCGGATGGAAGCAGCCGGCCATCTCCGCGGTCTTCAGCTTCTCGGCGTTGCCGAGGTACTCGGTCCAGTTGTTCGGTACCTTCAGTCCCTTGGCGCTGTACAGGTCCTTCCTGTAGTAAATCATGCAGAAATTGTAGTCGTAGGGTAGCCAGTACTTGTTGCCTTTGTAAGGAAACAGGATCTTCGGTCCCCACTGATATTTGTCGACCAGTTCGTTCATCGGCACCAGCAGGTTCTGGTCCGCGAGCAGGATGACGTCGCCGATGAAGCCGAGCGCCGCCATGTCGTAGGGCGAGCCCGAGCGCATTGCGCTCGACAGCTTCGGATACTCGTCGGCGGGCGCCACGTTGTCGAACAGGACGGTGACCCCGGTCAGAGCCTTGTAATCGGCGACGATCTTCTTCATCGCTTCGATGCTGGCGATCGCGGTCTCGGTGTTCATCAGGCGGAGTGTGACGGCGCCCTGGGCACGGATCGCGGGTGTATAGAGCGCGCTGGCTGCGCCGGCCGATGCGGCAAGGAAAGTGCGCCGCGACAGTTTCGGCGGCTGTGCAAATCTCGTCATGGTATCCTCCTTGATGATTTGTCGTTATGTGGGACGGGCCTTCGGTCGATCAGGCGGCGCGGATCGCGCGGCCTGAATCCGCATCGAACAGATGCGCGGCCTCGGGAAGCGGAGCGATGCGAATGGTGTCTCCAGGCATTGCGCGGATTCGTTCACGGAACACGCAGACCACAGGTGTCGTGCCGAGGTTGGCCATCACATGCGTTTCCGAGCCGGTCGGCTCGACCACGGTGACTTCGGCCGGCAGCCCGTCGTCGGACAGCATGAAATGCTCCGGCCGCGCGCCGTAGATCGCGACGCGGCCGTCGGCCGTTTTCGGCGCGCCGCTCAGCGGCAGGCAGACCCCGCCCGTGGTCTCGAATGCGCCGCCGCGCACGGTGCCCCGGATCTGGTTCATCGACGGCGAGCCGATGAATCCCGCGACGAACAGGTTGGCCGGGCGGTCGTAGAGTTCGAGCGGCGTCCCGATCTGCTCAACCACGCCGTCGCGCATCACCACGATCTTGTCGGCCATCGTCATCGCCTCGATCTGATCGTGGGTGACGTAGACGGTCGTGGTCTTGAGCTTCTGGTGCAGCGCCTTGATTTCGGCCCGCATCGCCACGCGGAGCTTCGCGTCGAGATTGGACAGTGGCTCGTCGAACAGGAACACCTGGGGCGCGCGGACGATGGCCCGGCCCATCGCGACGCGCTGGCGCTGGCCGCCGGAGAGCTGGCGCGGATAGCGATCGAGCAACTGTCGTAGCCCGAGAATATCGGCTGCTCGATCCACGCGCGGGGCGATGTCGGCCTTCGACATCTTCTTGAGTTTGAGCGAGAAGCCCATATTGTCCGCCACTTTCATATGCGGATAGAGCGCGTAGTTCTGGAAAACCATCGCGATGTCGCGATCCTTCGGCGGGAGATCGTTGACAACCTTGCTGCCGATTCTGATTTCACCGTCGCTGATGTTCTCGAGCCCGGCCAGCATGCGCAGCAAGGTTGACTTCCCGCAGCCGGAGGGACCGACGAGCACGACGAACTCGCCATCGGCGATGTCGATATCGATGCCCTTGACGACTTCGAGGCTGCCGAAGCGCTTTTTCAAGCCCTTGATGCTGACTGGTGCCATGCGTTTCCCCTGAGTGTGATTGGCGCATCGGCTGCCGGCGCCGGGCGCTCTGATGACCAGCGGGGGCGACCCCGTTGGTGGACAACTGCGGTAACTTTGCTAGAAAATATGTTAGTAAACTATTTGGACAACTGCCTTCAACATGTCAATAAACTAAATTGAGCGACGGACCCTTCAGGCAAAAATGCCTCAGTAGCAGTGCTAAATTGCGGATTAGGGCTGCGCTTTGTAAAATTACAAGTTTGTTGACATCTTGGGTGGGCTGCTCTAGTCCAAGCTTGTCGTCTGACGGGTCATTGCCCCCGGGGCCTATCTCGGTGGCAGCGATCCCGGTCGGGGCCAAGGCAAGGCGCCTGCAAACGCTTCGGAGATTTGAGACATGCGGCTCGGCTGTATCTTCCTCGCCCCCCAATCGCTGGCGGAGCTCGATGCGATGGCTGAGACGCTCGACGTTTACGGCTTGTCGGCCATCATCGCGCCGAAGACGTTCGGCGATTTCACTGAGGACGAGGCCCATGCCTATGGCGAGCGCGCCCGCAAGCTCGGCCTCGTCATCGGCGAGACCGGTCTCTGGGAGAATTTCCTGACCGACGACAAGGAACTGCGCGCCAACCGGATCGAACGGTTCCGCCGCCTGCTGCGCAACGCCGATATCGCCGGGATCCGGTCCGCCAACACGCTGGTCGGCACCAAGCATGCATCGGACCGGCCGCTGTTTCCGCACGCCTACAATTTCACCAAAGAATGCCGTGCCGAGTTCCGCGAAGTCGTACTGCGCATCCTCGACGGCCTCGAACTCAAGAACACCAAATACGGCATCGAGCCCTGGTATACGACGTTCTTCTACCAGCCGGAAGACATCAAGGAGTTCATTGTCTCGGTCGGGCATCCGCGCTTCGGCCTGCACATGGACCAGGGCAACATGATCTCCCACGCCTCGTTCTACGATACGACGGCGATGATCGAGAAAACCTTTGCGCTCTTGAAGGACGACGTGGTGTCGGTCCACATCAAGGACATCCAGTGGGAGGGCGCGCATTTCGGCCTGCGCTGGAACGAGGTGCCGCTCGGCGAGGGCACGATGGATATCACGACCTATCTGCGCCATATCGCCCGGCTCGACGCCGACATGACCTGCTATCTCGAGCATTTCTATGAAGAGCGCGACTACGCGCTGAATTTCGCCCGGTTGCACCACATCGCGCGCGGCGCGGGCGTGTCGTTCCTGCCGCGCCAGCCGCGTGATGGCGAGCGGATCGTCACCGGAAAATTCCCGAAGGGGTGAGCGCGACAGGACGGCTTGGGTATCGGACAACATGGCGTGTGGCGGCCGCGAAGGGCCGGCCGCCCCGAGGAGGACTGAATGGAACTGCGACTTGGCATCGTCGGCTGCGGCCGTATCTCCCATGCGCACGGCATCGCCGCGCAGCGTATCGGCAAGGGCCTGCGTTTCTCGGCCTGTGCCGACGTCAACGAGGACGCGGCGCGCAGTTTCGCGACCACCTATGGCAGCAACTCGTTCTACACCGACTATGCCGAGATGCTGAAAAAGGAGCAGCTCGACGGCGTGTTGTTCGCGACCTGGCCGGCGCAGCATCGCGAACAGATCGAGACCGCGATCAAGGCCGGCGCGCGTTTTATCCTCTGCGAGAAAGCGCTGACGCTGACCGGTGAGGAGGCCGTCGAGATCTACGATCTGGCGAGGAAGCACGGCGTCACCATCGTCGAAGGCTTTATGTACACGCACCACCCGGCGATCGCGAAGCTCGACGAGTTGGTGCGTCGCGATGTCAGCGGCGCGATCGATTCGGTGCGCGCCAGCTTCCATCTGTTCCTGCCGGAGCCGGAGGGCGCCCAGCTCACCTGGCGCCAGCGCAAGGAGACCGGCGGCTCGGTGCCGTATGACCGCACCTGCTATCCCGTGAATATCTGCGCACGCTATGCGGACGCGCTGCCGGTGAAGGTCGCGGCGAGCGTCGCAGTCAGTGAGAAGCTCGGCACCATCACGCGCCTCTATGGCGAGGTGACCTACGAGAACGGCCGCGTCGCGTTGATCGAGAGCAGCAACACCGCGGTGTTCGGCCAGGAGGTGCAGGTCACCTGCGCCAACCGCATCTATCGCCTCGCCACGCCGTTCACCATGCCGGGCGACGGCACCGTGGTCGAGATCGAGGCGCTGAAATTCTCGCACGTCCGCGAGCACCTGCATCCCGTGAAGTCGCCGCTGCCGGTGCAGGACGATCTGCCGTCATTTCACGCCTATCGGCCGCAGTTGGAAAACTTCGGAAAAGTGGTGTCCGGTCAGGCGAAGCATTCGCAGCCGCTGCTGGTCGAATCCGTGGTCAACAGCTTCACTCTGGACGGGCTGGTCCGCGCCGGCCTCGAGCAGCGGGTCGTCAACATCGAGATTCCCGAACACATCAAGAAGGATTGGCGCGCGGCGAGGAAAGACGCCATTGCGTAACGCGCTGCTCATCAACAATATGATGCCCCGGAGGCGACGATGACGGACGCCAGGCCGACGGTGATCATCGCGGCGACCCTCGATACAAAGGGGGCCGAAGTCGCTTTCGTGCGCCGTGAGTTCGAGCGGCGCGGCGTCGGCGTGACCGTGATCGATTGCGGCATCCTCGGCGAACCCGGGACCCGCGCGGACTTCACCCGATCGGACGTCGCCCGTGCCGGCGGCGGCGACATCGCGGCGCTGCGCGCCGCACGCGACCGCGCCAACGCGATTCCGGCCATGATCCGCGGTCTCGAGGCGATCTTGCGCGATTTGCAGGGCAGGGGACGGGTCGCCGGCTATTTCGGCCTCGGCGGCGGTACCAACGCGGCGCTGGCCTCGGCGGCGTTCGCGCAGCTCCCGTTCGGCGTGCCGAAGATGCTGGTCTCGACGGTGGCCTGCGGCAACACGCGGCCGTTCATCGGCATGAAAGACGTGATGCTGGTGCATTCCGTCGTCGATATTCTCGGCCTCAACGCATTCCTCGAGGATGTCCTCGTCCGGTCCGTCACAGCGTTCTGTGCGCTGGTCGGCGTGGCGCCGGCGATGACGCGGGGCGCGGGCCGGCCTTGCATCGGCATGACGACCTTCGGCTCGACCACCGAAGGCGCCATGATCGCGCATGAACGCCTGGTCGGCGACTATGACGTGCTCTCGTTCCATGCCCGCGGCATCGGCGGCGAGGCGATGGAAGCCTTCGTGCGCGAAGGACGGATCCAGGCCGTGCTCGACCTCACGACGACGGAAGTGGCTGACGAACTCGTCGGCGGCATCTGCAGCGCCGGGCCGGGCCGTTTGTCGGCGGCGGTCGAGGCCGGGGTGCCGCAGGTGGTGCTGCCGGGCGCGATCGACATGGTGAATTTCGGTCCCCCGGCGACCGTGCCGGCGCGCTTCAAGGGCCGAACCTTCACCTCGCACACGCCGCACGCCACGCTGTTGCGCACAACGGCGGACGAAAACGTCGCGATCGCCGAATTCATCGCCGCAAAGCTCAACCGGGCGCGGGGACCGGTCGCGGTGGTGCTGCCGATGCGGGGGTTTTCGGCCTACGACATCGAGGGCGGTCCGTTCTTCGATCCGGTTGCGGATGCCGCTTTCTGCACGACGCTGGTCGCAAAGCTCGTTCCGGCGATCCAGGTCGAGCGCGTCGACGCCCACATCAACGATCGTGCGGTGATCGACCGCGCCACCGCGCTGTTGACCGGCATGATTTCCAGTTCGAACCGTCTCGAGGCACCATGAGCCGCAGATTCAAGCGAAACGAAGTTCTTGCCCGCCTGAAAGCGCAGATCGAGGCGAAGAAGTCGCTTCTCGTCGTCGGCGCCGGCAATGGCCTGGTGGCGCGGTGTGCGGAGGATTCGGGCGCCGATCTCATTGTAGTCTATAACTCCGGCTATTTCCGCCTCAACGGTCATCCCAGCATGCTCGGCAATCTGCCGATCGGAAACGCCAACGAGATCATGCTCGATCTCGGAGGCAGGTCGGTGATTCCCGTGACGCGCGACGTGCCGGTGATCGGCGGCGTGTACGGCGTCGATCCGACGCGCGACATGGGCATGCTGTTCGAGGACATGCGCCGGGCGGGCTTCTCCGGCGTCATCAATTTCCCGACGGTCGGCCGCATCGACGGCCAGTATCGCCTCGACCTCGAGGCCGCCGGGCTGGGCTTTGGCCGAGAGGTCGAGATGGTGCGACGCGCCCGCGCCGACGACATGCTCACGATGTCCTACGTCTACAACGCGGACGACGCGCTGCGCATGATCGACGCCGGCTGCGACGTGATCGTCGGCCATTGCGGCCTCACGGAGGGCGGTGACGTCGGTTCGACCAACGCGATGGCGCTCGAAAAGGCCTTCGACGTGCTGAACGGCATCTTCGATGCCGTCCGCAAGAGCGGTTCCGATGCGATCCTGCTGTCGCATGGCGGACCGCTGTCGAGCGTGGCGGACGCCGAACTCGCCAACCTACGGACCGGCGCGGTCGGCTTTGTCGCGGCCTCCAGCGTCGAACGGATTCCGATCGAGCAGGCGTTGAAGGACGCCTGCCGCGGCTTCAAAGGCATCAAGGTCACCGGATCCGAGGCCAACTTGCGCGCCTGACCCGTACCTGCACTCACCGAGGGAATAGTATGGAAAAAGTCGTCTTCGATCACACCGGGTTCATCACGCCGTCGCTGGAAGGCTCGGTCCGCTTCTGGTCCGAGGTGATGGGTTTCGATCCGAAGCCGGGCGTCGAGCGCAAGGGCGATTGGGTGGCGCCGTTCACCGGGGTGCCCGGCGCCGTGCTCAAGATCGCGCATCTGTTCGGCCACGGCACCCATCTCGAATTCATCGAATTCGGAGCGGCCGGCGGCGCGGCCGATGAACCGAAGGCCAACAACGTCGGCACCGGCCATGTATGCTTCAAGGTGCAGGATTTGGATGGAACGGTGGAGCGTATCCTTGCCGGTGGCGGCAAGCTGGCGGGGCGGATCACCACGATCACCGAAGGGGCTGCCGCGGGCATCCGCGGCCTCTATCTGCGCGATCCCTTTGGTGTCCTGATCGAGCTGCTGGAATCGAAGTAGAATCCAACCACTATGACGACGATCCTCTATTCGGAAGCCGCCTTCACCGACGTCGCCTATGAGCGCGGGCTGTTTGGGCCGGACGTCGAGATCATCCGCAGGGATGTCGGCGCGCTGGCCGATCTCGCCGACGCCGATTGCGCGCGCGCTGACGGCCTGATGCTGTTCCGTCATTTCTTTCCAGCCGAACAGATGGCGCGGTTTCCGAAGCTGAAGGTCGTGGTTCGGATGGGGGTCGGCTACGACCGCATCGACCGCGCCGAAGCGGCGCGCCGGGGGATCACCGTCTGCAACTGCCCCGATTACGGCACGACGGAGGTTGCCGATCACGCCGTCGCGTTGGCAATGACGCTGCGCCGCGGCGTGTTGCTGCACCATGAGGCGCAGCGCCGCGTGCCGGCCGCCGCCTGGACGCCGATCGACGATCCCCTGGTGCGCCGTCTGTCGTCCATGACCGTCGGGGTCGTCGGCCTCGGGCGCATCGGCACCGCCGCCGCGCTACGTTTCAAGGCGTTCGGCTGCCGCGTCGTGTTTTTCGATCCGCATTTGCCGAACGGCGTCGAACTGGCGCTCGGCCTGTCGCGCGCCGCGACGCTGGCCGATCTGCTGCGCCAGAGTGATATCCTCTCGCTGCACGTGCCGCTGACGCGCGAGACCCGCGGCATGATCGGTGCCGGTGAAATTGCGCTGTTGCCGCAAGGCGCGGTGATCGTCAACACCGCGCGTGGGCCGGTGCTGGATCTTGCGGCAGTCGAGGCGGGGCTTCGCAGCGGCCATCTCGCGGGTGCCGGTCTCGACGTCGTTCCGGTCGAACCGCCGGCCGAGCCGCTGCCCGAACTGCTGCGCGCCTATCGCGCCCGCGAAACCTGGCTGGAAGGCCGATTCATCATCACGCCGCACAGCGCGTTCGCCTCGCCGGAGGCCTATGAGGACATCAAACGGAAATCCGCCGAGACCATGCGCGCCGTGCTGATCGACAACAGGCCGCAGAACGTCATTCCGCCTCAGGCGGATTAGAGCCTACCCAAGCAGCCCGGCTGCTTCGTTCCTATCGAGCATCGGTCGCGCGCCAGCCCGGCCGCGCCGTCAACTCACCTGAAAGACATTGTCATGCTCCTCGATGCTTCCGCCTCCGGCGTTTTCCCGATCGCTCCGACCCCGTTCCACCCGGACGGACGGCTCGATGAAGCCTCGATCGATCGGTTGATCGACGGTTATTTGAAAGCCGGCTCGAGCGGCGTAACGGTTTTGGGGATCATGGGCGAAGCGCCAAAGCTTGAGCCCGAGGAATCCATCGCGGTCGCGACCCGGTTCATCCGCGGCTTCGGCAAGTTGCCGGTGATAGTCGGCATCTCGGCGCCGGGATTCGCCGCGATGCGGTCTCTGGCGCGCACGGTGATGGCCAAGGGCGCCGCAGGCGTCATGATCGCGCCGGTTCCCAGCCTGCGCACCGACGATCAGATCATCGGCTACTATCACCAGGCGATCGAGGCGATCGGTGACGACATCCCGTTCGTGATCCAGGATTATCCGCTTACCCTGTCGGTGCAGATGACACCAAAAGTGATCCGTCAGATCGTCAGCGATCTTCGTTCATGTGTGATGCTCAAGCACGAGGATTGGCCCGGCTTGGAGAAGATATCGACGTTGCGCGCCTTCCAGGCCGAGGGTTCGCTGCGGCCGATTTCGATCCTGACCGGAAACGGCGGTCTGTTCCTCGATTTCGAGATGGAGCGCGGAGCAGACGGCGCCATGACGGGCTACGCCTTTCCGGACATGCTCTTCGAACTGGTCAAGCTGCACCGGGCCGGCCAGCGCGACCAGGCACATGATCTATTCGACGCACATCTGCCGCTACTCCGTTACGAGCAGCAGCAGGGCATCGGCCTTGCCGTCCGCAAATACGTGATGATGAAGCGCGGCTTTATCGCTTCGGATGCTCAACGAAAGCCGGGCCCGGTCCTGTCTGCCAAGGCATCGGCCGAGGTCGATTACCTGCTGTCGCGGCTAGCCAGCTCCGGCAGATCATTTCTTTGATCACCGGACGCGTCCTTCGATAGCGCCGCTGAACCTTGCCGTTTGGCGTCAGCCCGGGGCGTAGGGACTATCGGAGCAGCTCCCGGGCGATCACGACGCGCTGAATCTGATTTGTCCCTTCGAATATCTGCGTCAGCTTGGCGTCGCGCATCATGCGCTCGACCGGATAGTCCATGGTATAACCGTATCCTCCGAAGATTTGAACCGCATCGGTCGTGACCTTCATGGCCATGTCGCTGCCGATGCATTTTGCCATGCTGGCAAGGACATTCAGGCGCTTCCAGTCGCCGGCATCGCCCGCGCGGGCACATTCGTAGACCAATGCGCGCGCGGCTTCGATCTGCATGGCCATATCGGCGAGCATGAACTGTACGCCCTGGAATTCGGCGATCGCCTTCTTGAACTGCTTTCTTTCCTTCGCGTATGCGACACAGGCGTCGAGCGCGCCTTGAGCGAGCCCGACCGACTGTGCGCCGATCGTCGGACGATTAAGGTCGAGCGCGCGCATGGAAGCGCGAAACCCCTTGCCTTCCTCGCCGACGAGATTTTCGGCTGGAATTCGGACGTTGTCGAAGAAGATGGGCGTATTGGGAGCGCCACGAAAACCCATCTTGCGCTCGTGGCGGCCGAATGAAACGCCCGACATTTTTTTCGGCTCGACGATGAAGGCGCTGATTCCGTCTGCCCCTTCGCCGTCGCTCGTTCGTGCCATCACCACGACGTAGTCGGCCACGACCCCGTAGCTGCACCACTGCTTGCGGCCATTAAGGACATAGCAGTCGCCGTCTCGGCGGGCGCGGGTGTTGATCGCCGCGACGTCGGAGCCCGCCTGCGGTTCGGAAATGGCGATGGCTGTGACAACGCCACCCTTGGCAATGATCGGCAGATATTTCTTCCGCTGTTCTTCCGAACCGAAATGAAGCAGCGGCATGATGAACATGGTGTTGAGTGCGGCAATCGATGCGCAGGCGGGCGAAATCTTCGAGATCTCCTCGCGTGCGATGCACGCCATGGTGAGATTGCCGTTGGGGCCTCCATAGCGCTCGGGCACCCACAGCTGCATCAGCCCCATTTCACCGAACAGCTTCACGAGCTCGGTCGGAAAGCGATCGGTTTCATCGATCTCGGCGGCGATGGGCGCCACGTGCCTGGCGGCCATCTTGCGGACGTTATCGCGGAACGCGATCTGCTCCTCGGAAAAGCTCATGGGATCCTCGAACAATTTTTTTTCGCCGGATGTCCCAAAAGGGGCTTCCATTGAATGGGTGAACCATTTAATAATTCACCCCATGAGCACCAAGTCAAGGCCCCGTGTGGGCACACGGCAACGGAACGCCTCGTCCAACAGGCGAGAGCGGTCCGCGGACCATCGCGCGGCGAGCAGCCCCGTGCCGGTCCCTACGTTTCGCCCGATCCACACCAGGCGGGCGTTCGAGGAGATCTGCGAGCGCATTCGTGAGCAGTTGGCCCTCGGCGTCCTCAAGCCCGGTGACAAGTTGCCCCCGGAGCGAGATCTGGCTCATCAGCTCGGCGTGAGCCGAAATGTGTTGAGAGAGGCGCTGCGCAGCCTCGAGATGGCGGGTGTGCTGCGCCTGCTCAAGGGTGTCAAAGGTGGCGCCTTCATCCAGGAGGGTGACACGGGTCGCATGAACGATGTCATGCGGGACATGCTGAGCCTCGGGACGATCTCGGTTCGGGAGCTGTCGGAGGCGCGCGTCCACGTACTTGACCTCGTCGTCAGGCTTGCCTGTGTCAATGCGCGGCAGGTCGATCTGGATGCGCTCGAGGATAATATCGAGCGAACCGAACTCGCGACGAAGGAGGGGCGGTTGCTCGATCGTGTCGAATGTTCGCGCGAATTCTACAGGCTGCTGGCCAATTCGACGGGAAACAAGGTCATTGCGATGATCATGGATTCCGTAACCGAAATTCACATGCGCTTTGTCTATGCGAAGGTGGCGTCAAGCGGCGTTGCGATGAGCAGGCTGGCGGATCGGCGGCGCCAGCTTGTCTCGGCAATAGCCGAGAAAAACGCTGCGCTGGCGAGCCGGCTGATGGGTGCGCATCTGGAAGCCGTGCAGCGAATGCTGGAGCAGGATCCGGGCGCCATGTCGCTGCATGTCGCGCTGGCGGAGGTCCGGCCGGGCATGCGCCGGTAGAAAACGTCATATCCACGTCGAATTGCGATAGCTAGGGAGGTAAGTGTGTCCAATTACGCCAAATATGAATGCCTGCGGGTTGAGGTGGCCGACAAGGTCGCGACGGTCGCGTTGAACCGGCCACAGGCGCGAAACGCGATCAATCAAAAGCTGATCCGTGAGTTGCGAACGATCTGGGATGACCTTGCGGACGATCATGCCGTAAACGTCGTGGTCCTGACGGGCGCCGGGGATTTCTTCAGCGTGGGCGGCGACGTCAAGGCGATGTCGGAGCGACCAGGCGGCGACGTGCTCGAGGAGGGCGAAGTCCACGATCCCATGATCAGCAGGCGTGCCGTCACCCGGCAGCTCGAGCTCGACAAGCCGATCATCGCGGCCATCAACGGCGACGCCATTGGCCTTGCAGCAACCCATGCCCTGCTCTGTGACATCACGGTCATGGCCGAGGACGCGCGTATTGGCGACACGCATGTTTCGCGCGTCGGGCTGGTTGCCGGGGATGGCGGTACGGTGATCTGGCCACTGCTCATCGGCATCAACAAGGCCAAGGAATTTCTCATCCGAGGCACCTTGCTCAAGGGCGCCGAGGCGGAGCGGATCGGACTGGTCAATCACGTCGTCCCGCGGTCCGAAGTGCTGAGCAAGGCCCGAGAAATCGCGATCGAGCTCGCGAACGGTCCGACATGGGCGATCCGCTGGACCAAGCTGTCGATCAATCAGATCGTGAAAGATCGCGTCAACATGTTGCTCGAAGCCTCGATGGCGCTCGAACAGGTCACGTTCGAGACGGCGGACCACAAGGAAGCGACCACGTCGTTCAAGGAGAAGCGCAAGCCGAAGTTCGGCCCGTCCTAAGACCATCGCGATGGCTGCGCCGGAGACCGAGAATCTGGACGTCACTGCCATGCTTCGGGACTCCCTTCGCGGGCTACTCGAAGAACATTGGCGCGCGTCGGATGCTGGCGAGGTGGAAACCGGGACGAAGACGTCAGCGGTATGGGCCAAGCTGGTTGATCAGGGGATTTCGGTCCTCGGGGCAGATGCGGAGCAGGGCGGTCTTCGCGAGATCCTGGTGGTGATGGAGGAGCTTGGCCGCGCCGCGTGTCCCGCGCCGATGTGGTCTACGGCGCTCGCAAATCTTGTATTCGCGAATGCATCCGTCGACCTCGCGGAGGAAATGCGCGAGGCAATGCGCGACGGCGCGGCGCGGGTTGTCTTCTCGTTCGGAGCGCTCGATCCGGACCGAGGTATCGGTTCGGTCGAACTTCGTGGGCAAGAGGTAGCTGGCTCGCTCCGCTTCGTCGAAGCCGCGGGCAGCGCGACGCATCTGCTTGTCCCGGTGAGCGTCGTAGAGCTGGCGCTCATCGATTTGCGAGGGGATCGCGTCAATCGTACGCCCACGCGCGCGATGGGTGCGTGGGGCGGCTGGGAGCTGGTGCTGGACAAGGTTTCGGCCCGACCCATTACGCTAGGCGACATCAGCATCGACGACCTCCGGACGATCGGCCGAACGATGCTGCTGGCGCGGGCCCATGGCGCCGCGCGCCGGGCCTTCGAGTTGGCCGTGTCATACGCCAGGGAACGGCGACAATTTGGACAGCCGATCGGCAAGTTCCAGGCGATCCAGCACAAGCTCGCCAATTGCTTCATCGATCTGGAAGGTGTTCGTCTCATCCTGGATCATGCGGCCAAGCTTCACGACGATAAGCACCGGGAGTGGTCTTACTTCGCAAATTGCGCGATGGCTTTCGCGGGGGCCGCGCTCCGGCGTTGCTCCCTGGAGACCCAGCATACGTTCGGCGCGATAGGCTATGCCGAGGAGCACGAAGCGCCGCGGCATTTCAAACGAGTGCATCTCGACACCATTGCGCTTGGCGGTGCGGCCTACGCCAAACGAAGCCTTGCCTCCAGATTCTTCAACGATGGCGGCATGGGGTTGCCGCAGTACGATCTGGGCGCGGCCGGCAACGAACTACGCCAGGACCTCAGAGACTGGCTCGCTCAACACTGGTCTGGGGAGAGAAAATCCCGATTCGACGAAAAGCCGTTCTCCAAGCGGGAATTCGATGCGGAGTTCGCCCTCGATATGGGCAAGACCGGATGGATCGGTCTGGGCTGGCCGCGGCAATTCGGCGGCCAGGCGCGCACGCCCCTGGAGCAAATTGCGTTCATGGAGACGATGGAACAGAACGAAGCGCCACGTACCGGCGCGTCGATACAAGCCAACGCCCTGATGATGTTTGGCACGCCCGAGCAGCAGGCCAGCTATCTGCCGGAAATCCTTCGCGGCGAAGCCATGCACGGCATGGGCTATAGCGAACCACAGGCGGGCTCCGACCTTGCGGCCTTGCGTACCAGCGCGGTTCTAGACGGCGACCATTGGGTCATCAACGGTCAGAAGATCTGGACCACGACCTGGTGGGGCAAGTACATGTTCCTTGCGGCGCGAACCGACAAGAGCGCCAAGCCTCCTCATGCGGGCATCAGCATGTTCATCGTTCCGATGAACGCTCCCGGAATCACCATCCGGCCCGCGAGCACCATGTACGACGGTACGTTCGCCAACATCTTTTACGACAATGTTCGCATCCCGCTGGAAAACCTCGTCGGCCGGGTCAATGAGGGTTGGAAAGTCCTGACCGGAGCCCTGGCCTTCGAGCGCGGATTGGTCGGCGGTGGCATCGTGCTGAAGGTCGCGCATGCTTTTGAACAATTGCGCCGACACCTGATCGCCGATCCGGCTCTTGGCGGCGATCCGATTATTCGCGACAGGATGGCGACTTTCGCAAGCGAAATCGAGATCGGCCGGCTGCTCATGATGCACTGCGCCGATTTGGCGGCTGATGGGGTTACGCCACCTGAATACGGTGCGATCAGCAAGGTGTTCTCAAGCGAACTCATGGAGCGCTTCGGCGAATCCGCGCTTGAGATGCTGGGGATGCGGGCCGCGCTGTCGGAGCAGATGCCTGGCGCGATCGACAACGGGCGATTCGAACAGAATCTGCGTCATTCGCTGATGTGGGTGATCAGCATTGGAACGAATGAAATTCAGCGTAGCCTGATTGCGCAGCGTGCGCTTGGGCTGCCGCGATAGGAGTGCGTCATGCAAGAGAAGCCATCGAAACCGCTCGACGGCGTCCGTGTCCTCGACTTTTCGATCATGCTCGCAGGTCCGTATTGCGCGCGTCTCCTTGCGGATGTGGGCGCGGAGGTGATCAAGATCGAACCGCCTGAAGGCGATGAGATGCGCCAGCGGGCGCCCGTTCGCGACGGCCAAAGTGCCTATTTCGGTCAGCTCAATGCCGGCAAGAAGAGCGTTGCACTCGATCTCAAATCGCCGGAAGCGATCAAGCTCGTGCATCGCATGATCGAAAGCACCGACATTCTCGTCGAGAATTTCAGGCCCGGTGTCATGGAACGCCTTGGCCTTGGATATGAAGCGCTTCACAAGATCAACCCTCGTTTGATCTATTGCTCGATATCCGGCTATGGCCAGACGGGCTCGCGGGCCGAGCGCGCGGCCTATGCGATGATCGTCCACGCCGAGAGCGGCTTCGATCTCGCATTGGCGCGATATGCCGGGGATCGAGATCGACCGGCGGCGGGAGCAGTTTTCGTCGCCGATATTCTCGGCGGCATATTCGGCTTCTCGGCCATTCAGACCGCGCTGGTGCAGAGGTCGCGCACCGGCGAGGGGCAGCGCATCGATGTTGCGCTGATGGACTGCATGCTGAATCTTCTGGTCTATGAGTTGCAGGAAGCGCAATTTTCCAAGCCGATGCCGCGTCCTACTTACGGCCCGGTACGCGCCAGGGATGCAGATATTCTGATCGCGCCGGTTTCAGCACGCAACTTCGAAGCCCTGCGCGACCTGACCAAGCTGCCCGAGCTCACGTCCGACCCGCGCTTCAAGTCGGTGGCATCGCGGGGCGCCCATTGGGCCGCGATGATGGCGGTTATCGAACAATGGACGATCCAGCACAGCGCGGATGACTGCCTAGCCGCGCTGGACAGGGCAGGTGTTCCCAGCGCCCGCTTTCGCCACCCGTCCGAGGCCCTGGAGGATACCGCTCTGGCCGAACGGGGGGCGTTCGCGCCAATTGCCGACGGCGCGGGAGACTTCAAAGGCGTCAACGCGCCGTGGCGAATGTCGGGCGCGAGCACGACGATCGGGCGGGAAATTCCGGCCATCGGAGCCCATCGCGACGATGTCCTCGCGCGCGTACTTGGAATGTCCGGGAATGAAATCGCGGATGCGATCGCGTCCGGTGCGTTTGGAAGTTCAAAGCCGCGATAACGAGATAACGCAAATCAAAGAGAACAAGAGAATCAATAGCGCGAGGGAGTAACGAGGTGATGCGAGCTTGTTTTTGGGTTCTTGCATTGGGGCTGATACTGCTCACCGGCCCGGCGACTGCGGATAACTATCCAACCCGGCCGATCCGGCTCATCGTTCCATATCCGGCAGGTGGATCGACCGACATCATGGCCCGGGCGTTGCAAGAGCCGATGGCGAAAATCCTTGGTCAATCAATTATCATCGATAACCGTGGGGGTGCTGCGGGCACGACCGGCGCCAACGAAGCTGCGCGAGCAGATGCGGATGGCTACACCTTGCTGTTTGCGAATAACGGGCCGATCTCGATTGCGCCACTGCTTCAGAAGGGTGTCGATTTCGATCCTCTGAAGAGCTTTGTGCCCGTTTCGCTCGTCTCCAAAGCGCCGCTGGTCCTGGTGGCCAACGAAAAGGTGCCGGTGAATGATGTCGCCGGCTTGATCGCTCATGCCAAATCCCAGAACAAGCAGATGCTTTATGCGACAGCCGGACCAGGTTCCCTCGGGCATCTGAGTACGGAGCGCTTTCTGAACCAGGCGGGCTTGCAGATGGTGCATGTCCCCTACCGCGGCCAGGCACCAACGACGCTTGCGATCTTTATGGGCGAGGTCGACATCCTGCTCACGACCACGTCTGACACGCTGAACGAGCACATCCGCTCAGGAAAGGTGAAGCTGCTCGGTGTCTCTTCGCCGGGAACCTCGCCTGTTGCGCCGGGGGCCGCGCCCATCGGCACTGCCCTGAACGGATATGCAGTGGAGACCTGGTTTGGAATACTGGCACCGACCGGCACGCCGCCCGAGATCGTCGAAAAGCTCAATGCCGCGTTGAAATCGACCTTGTCGACGCCACAGATCCGCGATCGCTTTTTGAGTTATGGCGTGGAAGCCAGCTCGAGTACATCAGCGGAACTGACGGCCATCATCGCGGCGGAGATCCCCTTGTGGCGAAAAGTGATCCAGGAACGCAACGTCAAGGCCGAATAGCACGACTATTCGAGGGTGATGTTTGCCTCTTTCACCACCTTCGCCCACTTGTCGATATCGGCACGGATGGTGGCGGCGAACTCCTCCGGCGTTGAGCTCTTCGGCTCAACGCCTAGTTTCGAAAGGGTTTCCTGCACGGATCGCGTCGCGAGTGCCCGAACGATTGCATCGTTCAGCTTCGCGACAATCTCAGGGGGCGTGCCTGCAGGGGCGAGGACTCCGAACCAAACCACAACCTGAAATCCGGGAAGCGCCTCGTTGATAGCAGGCATGTCCGGAAACAGCGGTGAACGCGAGGCGGTGCTTATTCCGAGAGATTTGAGCGAGCCTGACTGGACCTGACCAAGGCCCTCCAGCGGCGTGATGAAGTAAGCCGAAATCTGGCCCGCCACCGTGTCGGTCGTTGCGGGCGCGCCACCGCGATACGGGATATGACGCATCTCGATTCCGGCGTGGCGCCGGAATAATTCCGCCGTGACATGCGAAGCCGATCCAAGCCCCACCGACGCGTAAGTCAGCGCGGTCGGATCTTTTTTGCCGCGCTCAATGAGATCGGCGACGCTTTTGATTCCGGTTGACGGCGCTGTTACGAGCAGAAAGGGCACGTCCACGACTTTCGATATCGGTACGAAATCCCGGACCGGATCGTAAGCAAGCTTTTTATAGAGACTTGCATTCAGTGCGTTGGGTCCCAAATTGCCGAAAACGATCGTGTATCCGTCCGGTGCGGCACGAGCGGCTTCCGTCGTGCCGATGATTCCGCCGGCACCCGACTTATTGTCGATGATGACAGGCTTTCCCAGGATTTCGGTGAGCGGCTGCAAAATCGCACGTGCAAGAATGTCGGTGGATCCTCCCGCCGGGTAGGGAACGATCATCCGGATCGTACGCTCGGGATAACCCTGGGCCAGGACGGGCGATGCAAACAGAACCGCCAACAGCAAGACGAGCGCGCGCATTGATGTTTCCCCTGGTGAGCGCTCTCCGGCGCCATCTAACAATATTTATACGTATACGTATCAGATGCGTGACAATAGTTCAAGCAGGGTCTTGGGGAGCATTTTTAAAAGGAGGCGAGGGTCGCCTGTCTCAGCTATTGGTGCTTTCCGGCGCCGATTTTGCGATCGCCAGCATGCATCGCAGAAAATGCGCACGATCATCTGGGCTCAACGGAGCAAGCATGAGCTCCTGCAGCCGGGCCGCGGCGGGAACGACCGCCATGAGCGCGTTCTTGCCCTTGACGGTAATCTGCACCTGAATGGACCGGCGGTCGTCCGGGTTGTCCTTCTTTGAAATCAGCCTGCGCTCCGCCATTCGCTTCAGCATTTCGCTCAAGGTGTTGCGATCGCAACTGATGCGATCCGCGAGCGCGGCCGCCGTCAAAGGGCCTTCCTGCAACAGCGCCATGAGCACGCCAAATTGCCGGGGGGTGATGTCGGTTTGCTTGGTCATGCTCTGATAGAGGGAGTCATACTTCGCCTCGAGAAGGCGCAGCAGAAAGCCGATCCCGTTTTCGAGCTTCCATTGGTTTGCCAAGGCGGCAACCGCCCCTGAAAACTCGTCTTCCTGGACCGGCATGAACCTGTCTTCCCCGTCTGTTCCCACGAAGCCTAGGGATACAAGTACAACTGGTCGATTGCGATCACAAATGAGGCGGTTGCCAAGGATGTCGCAATGTGATACGTATACGTATAATATTTCGCGAACAGGCGATAGGAAGCCGTTGGGAGCCTTGCAGTGGATCTGCGTGCCTTGTTGTCGATTCCCTATTTGCTGGAGGCGGAGGCCGTCGAGGCCGAGCCTGGGCAGTGGCTCGTCCGTCTCGCCTATCCGGAACTGCCTGGTTGCGCTGCGGAGGGCGCCGTCATCGAGGATGTACTGGCAGCCCTGGAGCGGCGTCGAATCGAGATGATCGTCGGACTCGTCGAGGCCGGGAAGCAGCCGCCGATTCCGCGGCAACCACTTTCCACATCCGACCCGCTTTGGACGGCCCGTGATCTCGGACTGTCGGAACGCATCACCGCGCTGCTGGCGCGGGTGCCGACATAAGCGTCAAAACGCAGGACCTACGATCGAGGAGAAGAGTATGCTCTCGCACGAAGACAATGAACGGCTGGTAAGGGTCGGCAAGGGCACGCCGCTGGGGGAGCTATTCCGCCTCTACTGGATTCCGTTTCTGCCGTCAGCCGATCTGGCGCGGGATGGTCAGCCAAAGCGCATCCGGTTGCTGGGCGAAGATCTGGTGGCCTTCAGGGATACGGAGGGTCAGGTCGGCCTTGTCGACCAGGCTTGCCCCCACCGGGGCGCGCCGTTGATTTTCGGGCGCAATGAGGATTGCGGTCTGCGTTGCGTGTATCACGGCTGGAAGTTCGACGTGACGGGCGCGGTGACCGACATGCCGGCCGAACCGGCCCGGAGCCGCCTGAAGGAGAAGGTGCGGATCAAGGCCTATTCCTGTCGTGAGCGCAACGGAATGATCTGGACCTACATGGGTCCGGACCAGGCGAATCCTCCGCCGTTGCCGAACGTGGAGTGGAACCTTGTCCCGGAAGAACAGGTCCACATCTCCGTGCGCGTGCAGGAGTGCAACTGGCTGCAGGCCGTCGAAGGCGAGATCGATTCGGCCCATGCGCCGCTCCTGCACGGCCGGCTCGACGCGCAGGGCACGACGAGCGCCTGGATCCAGAAGCGCGACCTTCGTCCGACGTTTGAATGCGTCAAGCAGGATTTCGGGATGAGCATCGCAGCGCGGCGGAATTACGACGCCAATACGCTCTACTGGCGCGTCAATCAGTTCATGCTGCCGTTCTACACGCTCGTTCCGCCCCTCTCGCCATTCCCGGACCTGAGCGGTCATGCCTGGGTGCCGATCGACGACGAGAACACGCTCTGCATCATGTTTTCATATCATCCGTCGCAACCGCTGCTGGCCAAGACCCGTCAGGTCTTCTCGGAAGGCCATAAGGGCCGCGAGAGCGGCCACGCCAGCCGCCATGCGCTTGCCCCGCGGCCGGTGACGGTGCCCTACGCCGACTACTGGACCAAGTACAATCCCGAGAACGGGTTCCAGTTCGACTACGAAGCGCAACAAACCACATGGTTCTCCGGCCTGCCGGGCCTGTGGGTTCAGGATGGCGCTTGCCAGAGCGGCGTATCGCCGATTTTCGATCGTACCAGGGAGAATCTGTGTTCGAGTGATACCGGCATTGCGATGGCCAGGCGGTTTATCCTCGAGGCACTCGGCGCCCATCGCGATCATGGCACCAGGCCGAAGGGCGTGACCGATCCCGACGTGTTCATGGTGAGGGCGGTGTCGCTCCGGCTGCCGCCAGAGGATTCGTGGGTCGATGTCGGAGCGCCGTTCATGCGGGCAACGCTCGGCGCGGACTTCGGCTACGAGCTCTGAGCGCACGATGGTGGCCGGCGATCTCTGGAAAGTGCGGGTGAAGCGCATCAGCTACGAAGCGGAGAACATCAATTCATATGAATTGGCGCTTCCCGATGGTGGCGATCTCGCGCCGTTCACCGCCGGCAGCCATATCGACCTGCATTTGCAAAATGGAATGGTCCGCAGCTATTCGCTCGTGAACGACCAGAACGAACGGCATCGTTACGTCATTGCGGTCAACAAGGATGCATCGAGCCGTGGTGGCTCCAGCTTCGTCCATGACACCATCAAGACCGGTGACATCATTGCGATATCCGCGCCTCGCAACAACTTCGCGCTCTGCGAAGATGCAGAGCATTCCGTGCTCGTTGCCGGAGGCATCGGCATCACGCCGCTGATGTCCATGATTCGCCGCCTGGAGACGCTCGCGCGCCCGTGGAAGCTCTTCTATGCGGCACGGACACGGAAGGCTGCCGCATTTCTCGACGATCTTGCTGCGATCAAGCCGGATGCTCATCTTGATGTGCACCTTGACTTCGACGACGAACGCGCAGGACAAACGTTCGATCTCGCTGCCATCGTCGCGAACGTCCCGGCCGCGGCGCATCTTTATTGCTGCGGTCCGCTGCCGATGCTCGAGGCCTTTGAGCGAGCCACGGCCGGCCGGCCAGCAGGCCAGGTCCATGTCGAATATTTTCAGGCCAGGGAAACGCCGGCCCTTGACGGTGGATTCGAGGTCAGGCTGGCGCGCAGCAACCGTACAATCGCAATCGAGCCCGGAAAAACCATTCTCGATACGGTGCTCGATGCCGGGGTATCGGCGAATTTCTCGTGCAGCGAGGGAGTTTGCGGGACCTGCGAAACGCGGGTGATCGACGGCATTCCCGATCACCGGGATCAATTCCTGAGTCCCGAAGAAAGGGCTGCGAACAAGTCCATCATGATCTGCTGTTCGGGATCGAAGTCCCGTACGCTCGTGCTTGACCTCTAACCGGACCGCCGAAGGAAAAATCAATGGGTGCAAAGATGCTGGACCAACTCGAAGCGGAGTTTCCCGAGCATACGCCGCGTCCTTCGCAGGCGCCGACGGCTCTGGACGGGATCAGGGTTGTGGACTTCTCACACTTTATCGCGGGGCCGTTCGCAACAATGATCCTCGCCGACATGGGCGCTGAAGTCATCAAGATCGAAGCGCCCGGGCGAGGCGACGATCTGCGTCGCTATCCGCCGGTCGATGCGAGGCTGAAGCATGGCGCGCCGTTCCTTTGGACCAACAGGAACAAGCGAAGCGTCGCGATCGATTTGAAATCGCCGGAAGGCGTGGAGGTTGCACGCGATCTTATCCGTACGGCGGACGTCGTCGTCGAAAACTTCTCCACCGGCGTCATGGATCGGTTTGGGCTCGGTTACGACGCTTGCCGCAAGATCAATCCGTCAATCATTTATTGCTCAGTATCCGCCTACGGACGCGAAGGATCGTTTTCGGATCGGCTGGGCTTCGATCCGATCGCGCAGGTCGAAAGCGGCTTTGTTTCCATGAATGGCTATTCCGACCGCGAGGGCGTGCGCGCGCTGTCACCGGTCATGGACATCAGCACGGCGATGATGGCCTGCAATGCCGTCCTCGGGGCGCTCGTCGCGCGCGGACGCACGGGCGCGGGTCAGTCGGTCGAAGTCTCGCTCTTTGACAATGCGGTCCTGATGACCGGGTACGCTTCAATGCAGCAATTATTTACCGGTGTGGATCCGCAACGTCATGGCAACACCAGTCCGGACACCTGCCCCTCGGGTGTATTTCAGGCCAAGGATGGTGCCTTTTACATCAACTGTGGCAACGACAAGATCTTCCAGCGCCTGATGGCGCAGGTGATCGATCGGCCCGATCTTGCGTCGTCCGAGCTCTATGCAACCCCGCCTGACCGCATACGGCGCAGGGAGGAAATATTCGCGATCCTTGGCGATACATTTTCGCAGCATCCCTGGTCACACTGGCAATCCAGGATGCGCGAGGCGGGTGTACCCTGCGGAAAGGTCCGGACCGTAGGTGAAGCGATTCGCTCTCCCGAAGCCCGCGAACGCGGCATCGTCACGCGCATTCCCCACGATGTGCTCGGATGGGTACCGAATGTGAACCTGCCGATCCGCTACTCGCACACACCTGTCGTCGATCCCGTCGCTGCGCCCGCCGTTGGCCAGCATACCGACAGCGTTCTCCGGGATCTGCTCGGCTATGATGACGAGCGCCTCGCGCGGCTCGCTCGCTCCGGCGCGTTCGGCGCCGCTGTTCCGGAAAAATCTCAGGTCGCCAAAGTCTGATGGCAAGGGCACCAAGCGAACGCACACTCCGTGGCCGCGTGGCCGTGATCGGGATTGGCGAGACCGAATACTATCGCCACGGCGCATCGCCCGATCCGGAATTCAAGCTGGCCCTCAAGGCGATCCTGGCTGCCTGCAACGACGCTGGACTCGACCCACGCGAAATCGATGGCTTCTCTTCCTACAGTGACGACCGCAGCGAGGCCTCGCGGCTGGCGGCTGCGCTGGGGACGCACCGGTTGCGTACCGCCACGATGCAATGGGGCGGGGGAGGCGGCGGCTGTTGTGCGGCGGTTGCCAACGCCGCCGCCTCGATCGTGGCGGGCCTTGCGGATTGCGTCGTCGTGTTTCGCTCCCTGGCGCAAGGGCAGTACGGACGCTTCGGGCAGACCGACGGCATCACCACGATTTCCGGCGAGCGGGCCTATCTCATGCCCTACGGCGTGCTGGCCCCGCCGCAACGCTTCGCAATGCGGGTGCAACGCTACATGCATGAGCACGGGGTAAAGCAGGAGGCCATGCAGGCGATTGCGCTGGCGTCATACCATCACGCGCAATCGAACCCCCGCGCAGTGATGTTCGGCAAACCCCTTGATGCAGCCAAATACGATTCCTCGCGCTGGATCACCGAGCCGTTTCATCTGTACGATTGCTGCATGGAAAATGATGGGGCCGCCGCCCTCATTCTTGTGCCAGAGGAGCGGGCCGGAGAGTTTCGCAACAAGCCGGCTTATCTACTCGGTGCGGCCGTCGGGGCCGGATATCGCAGCGGTGCCATACCGCACAATTCACCGCGCTATGCGAGCGCGAGTTTTGAGGCGCTCGCGCCGGCTCTCTACAGCATGGCGAAGGTCGGGCCATCCGACGTCGGCGTGGTCCAGAGCTATGAGAATTTTACCGGCGGCGTGGTGATGGCGCTGGCGGAGCACGGGTTTTTCAAGCCCGAGGAGGCCAACGAATATCTCACGCTCGATAATCTCATTGCGCCGGCCGGTCGGCTGCCGCTCAACACCAGCGGCGGCAATCTGGCCGAATGCTACATGCACGGCTTCGAACTGGTGATCGAGGCGGTGCGCCAGATACGCGGTCAATCGGTGAATCAAGCCATACGAAGCGACGTAGCGCTGGTGATTGGCGGCCCGATGGTGACGCCGGCCAGCAACCTTCTTCTGGGATCGGGAGCAACGCTATGAACGACGCATCGCGTGTTGCCTATCTTCCCTCTGGTTTGCCGATCCCGGTACCCGAGCCCGACGGACTATCGGCGCCATACTGGGCAGGATTACAGCAGAACCGGCTGCTGGTGCAGCGCTGCGCGCAGTGCGGGTCCTGGCAATTCGGGCCCGAATGGCTCTGCCATGGTTGCCATTCCTTCGAAGTTCAATGGACCGCCGTCGAGCCGCGCGGCCGTATCTTCAGCTGGGAGCGTGTCTGGAGTCCATCCCACAAGGCCCTGCGCGACCATGGACCGTATCTTGCGGTCCTGGTGGAATTGCCGGATGCCGGGAATGTCCGAATGGTGGGTAATCTTCTCGGCGATCCCTTGCAGGCTGTCACGATCGGGGCTTTTGTCGAGGGCGAGTTCGAGCACCATCCCGAATCCCGGCCGCCATATTCGCTGTTGCACTGGCGGCCCACCGCCGCCTGACGCCAGTACCCGGTCAGGCCAGCGCCCGCGGCCGCCGGCGGGCATCGTTGCGGAGCCGGGCTTTCTCGGTGTTGAGCAGGTGGTCGTTCAACTTGGTGAGGTAGCTGCGCATCGTCTCGCAAGCGCCGGCGGTATCTTTCGCCTTGATCTGTTCGATCAATCGCAACCGCGAGGCAATCACGGGGTCATGGGCCGGTGGTCCGGCAATCAGGACAAACCGGCGGATCACGGATGCCATCGCTTCCAGGATCGCCGACATCACCTGATTTCCGGTTGAGTTCGCCAGCAAGGTGCTGAACTGCACGGCCTTCAGTGTCCGCTCTTCATAGCGGCCCTGCCTGGTCAGTTCGACCGTCTCAGCCACGTTTCTACTCAATCTTTCGATATCCGCTGCGCTCGCGCGTTCGCATGCCGAGCGAACCACCGCGTCCATGACGAGCAATCTCGCCTCCAGCAGCGTGGCGAGCGAGACGCGGCCGAAATCGAGCATGTCGCTAAACGTGCGGGTGACTTGTCCGACACCGCTTTCGGTGATGAAGGCGCCGCCTTTGCTGCCTTTTCTCATTTCGACGATGCCGGCGATTTCGAGCGTGCGAATCGCCTCGCGGAGCGCGGTGCGGCTTACGTCGAGCATCTCCGAAAGCTCGCGTTCCGACGGCAGACGATCGCCGGCCTTCAGTTCGCCGCTGACCAGCTTCTCGCGGATCGCATCGCAGATTTCCTCGAAGATCCGGCGGGTCTTGACGGGACGAAACGTTCTGCCGTCGGAACGCGCCTCTTTGCGGTCGTCAGCCGCTGCCGCCGACGCTTTCCCCGCGTGCTTCCCGCCGGACCGCGGCGTCGGCTTCGATCGCTGTTGCGGCATGAATCGTCCCCGGGTTGTCAGGCCTTCATCCGCCTCCGCCGGTCGCTTTGCAAGGGTTTCCACCGCTCGGTCAGATGGAAATGTGGAAACCGCCGTTGACCGCCAAATGCTGGCCGGTGATGTAGGTGGCCGCGTCGGAGAGCAGGAAGCATACTGGCTGCACCACTTCCTCAGGCTGTGCCCAGCGTCCCATCGGGATGCGGGCCAGTATCCCATCACGGAATTTGTCGCCGCGAATTGTTTCGGTCATCGGCGTCTCGACCACGCCGAAGCAGACCGAATTGGTCCGGATTCCGAACTTCGACCATTCCTTGGCTGACGTCATTGTCATGCCGAGCATGCCGCTTTTGGCGGCGGCATAATTGATCTGGCCCATCGAACCCGCCCGACCCGCGTCGGAGGAAATGTTGACGATGGAACCGACATTGGTTTCGCCGCCCTTTGCGCGCTTCAGCATCGTACGCCCTACCGCCTGGGTCCACAGGAACGCGCCGGTCAAATGCACCTCGATGACGGCGTTCCATTGCGCGAGCGTCATCTTCTCCGACATGGCCGGCCGCGTGATGCCGGCGTTGTTGACGAGACCGTGGATCGCACCGAAACGCTCGACGATCTTCTCGACCGCGTCCGTTGCGAAAGCCTCATCCGTCACGCTGCCGGTGATCGTCATCAACTGGCGGTCGGACGTGTCGTAGGTGGATAGCGTCTCACGGTTGAGATCGATCGCAACCGCGTTGGCGCCGAGTTCTCTCGCCAGGTTGATGGTCGCGCGGCCGATACCCTGCCCAGCGCCGGTGACGACGACGGTTTTGCCTTCCAGAGAAACAATGTTGCGCATGGCGTTGCGTCCTTGGGTGAGTTTTTTTCAGATCACGGTGAACATCGGCGCCGGTGTGCCGTCGGCGCCCGGGCGAACGACCAGTCGCACGTGAGCGCCATTCGACAGCGCATTGACGGGACTGTCGACGATGGAGGTCATGAGCGTCGGTCCTTCCGAGAGGGTGACGTAGGCAAGGACCGGCAGGTCCTTCGCCGAGCGTAGCACGCTGTAGGCATAGATCGTTCCGGTGCCGTTGCATTCCAGCCAGTCCGTCGAAGCGGAAAAGCAGAACGGACAGCCTGCGCGCGGATAAAAATGAACCTGTCCGCATTGCCGGCAGGTCTTGATCAACAGCTTGCCGTCGCGAAGGGCGTCGAAATAGGGTTTGGTTTCCGGATTCTCCGACGGGGCGGGGGCTTGCGACACAGGACTACTGCCTTTCCAGGATAACGGTGGCGCTGCCATGACGGGTTCCGAGTGAACCGCCTGTGCCATGTGCCAGAGCAAGCGCGCAGTTGGGCACCTGTACGGCCGGATGGGCTTCGCCGCGCAACTGGCGCACGGCCTCAAGCACCTTGGTCATGCCGCCGCGATTGCCGGGGTGATTGTTGCAGAGACCGCCGCCATCGGTGTTGAAGGGCAGCTTTCCCTGCCTCGAGATCAAATTGCCGTCGGCCACGAACCGGCCGCCGCTGCCCTTGGCGCAGAAGCCCAGATCCTCGAGCGTCATCAGCACCGTGATGGTGAAACTGTCGTAGATCGAGACGTACTGGATGTCCGAGGGGCGTACGCCGGCCTCTTCAAATGCGCGCGGTCCCGACCAGACCGCACCGCTATAGGTGAGGTCGACCCGGCCGCCCGCGGAATGCTTGATCGCTTCGCCGGCCCCGCGAATACTGACGACCGGTCTCTTGAGGCTTCGCGCGACGTCTGGCGCGACGAGTACGATGGCGCCGCCGCCATCGCTGATCACGCAGCAGTCGAGACGATGCAGGGGATCCGCCACCATCGGCGAATTCAGCACATCTTCTACCGTAACGACGTTCCGCAGCATGGCCTGCGGATTGTGCTGGGCATGATGGGACGCCGCGACCTTGATCCAGGCGAGCTGTTCCGACGTGGTGCCGAACTCGTACATGTGGCGATTGGCGACCGCGCCGTACATGGTCGCAATGACGGGATTGAACGGTGCCTCGAACGGCGCATCTGCGGTTGCGGCCGGCGCCGGACGGACCTGGTTCTGGCCGGCAGCCCGAGGCCGCCCGGCCAGGGTGATCAGCGCGACGCTGCATTTTCCAAGCGCGATAGCGGCGGCGGCATGACCGACCGCCAGGACATAGGAGGACCCACCGGTATCCGTCGAATCGACATGGCGCGGCTTCAGGTTGAGGTACTCGACCATGTTCATCGGGCCGAGGCCCGGCGCGTCGCCGGCACAGAAATAGCCGTCGACGTCGTCCTTGCTGAGGCCCGCGTCGGCCAGCGCGCCGCGCGCGACTTCGGCGTGAATCTGGGCAAGCGACAGGCCGTCGGCTTTCCGTGTCGGGTGCTCGTAGATGCCGGCGATGCAGGCCTTGCCCCGGATGCTCAAAGGCGTCTTCCTTCGGCTATTGGACTATTGATCTAATGGTCAGTCCATTATATTCAGGCCGATGTCAAGCCGGGCCATAGACCCGGGGACGGGAGGAACGATGGGCGGCGATACCGGGACCATAGTCGTCGGCGAACGCATCTGCTCGAAGGGCGAACTGCTGGCGCGCGGGCGTCGGGCAGCCACCGGGCTTGCCGGGCTCGGGGTGCGTGAAAACGATGCCGTCGCGCTGTTGCTGCGCAACGACTTTGCCTTTCTCGAAGCGACCCATGCTGCGAACCTCATCGGCGCCTATGCGGTGCCGTTGAACTGGCACGCCAGCGTCGAAGAGATCGTCTACATGCTCGGCGACTCCAGGCCGAAGGCGCTCATCGTGCATGCCGATCTGCTCGGACCCGTGCGCCACGTCATTCCGGCAGGATGCGAGACGATCGTGGTGCCGAGCGCCGACGCCGCGACGGCGGACGCCGACCGGGAGTGGGACCGGTGGCTGGCCGCATATGCGGAGTGGGATCGGCCTCCGCTGCCGCCGCGGTCGTCCTGGATCTACACTTCGGGAACCACGGGCCGTCCCAAAGGCGTGCGACGCCAACCGGCGACGCCGCAGCAGGCGGTCGCCATGCGGGATCTATTTCAGACTGTCTATGGCTGCCGCGAGGGTATGCGCGGATACGTCGGCGGGCCGCTCTATCATGCCTCACCCAACGCATTTGCGCGGCAGGGCCTGGCGATGGCCGACATCCTCGTGCTGTCGTCGCGCTTTGATCCCGAAGAGTTGCTCCGGCAGATCGAGCGCTATCGCTTGACGACACTGGTGATGGTGCCGACATTCTTCGTGCGGTTGCTCAAGCTGCCGGAGGAAGTACGCCGCAAATACGACGTGTCTTCGCTCGAACTGGTGCTGCACACCGGCGCGCCTTGTCCTCCAGACGTCAAGCGGGCGATGATCGCCTGGTGGGGCCCGGTTCTGGTCGAAACCTACGGCGGATCCGAAACCGGCATTGCCACCGTGTGCACCTCGCAGGACTGGCTTGCGCGGCCGGGCACGGTGGGGCGTGTTGCTCCCGGCGGCACGATCAAGATTTTCGACGAGCACCGCCGGGAGCTGCCGCCAGGCGTCAGCGGCGAAATCTACGCACGCACGCCAGCCTATCCGGATTTCAGCTACCACGGCCGCGAGGACGATCGCCGTTCCGTCGAGATCGACGGGCTGATCACCTGCGGCGACGTCGGCTATCTCGATGCCGACGGCTATTTGTTCCTCAACGACCGCAAGCGGGACATGATCATCTCGGGCGGTGTGAATATCTATCCCGCCGAAATCGAAGGTGTGCTTCAAAGCTGCCCAGGCGTTCACGATTGCGCGGTCTTCGGCATTCCCGACGACGAGTTCGGCGAGCGCATCTACGCCGCCGTTCAACCCGATGCGGGCGCGGCGCTGACCGAGGACGACATCAGGCATTTCGTGCGCGAGCGGCTGGCGGCCTTCAAGGTGCCACGCGAGGTTGTTTTCCACGACACATTGCCGCGTGAAGAAAGCGGCAAGATATTCAAGCGAAAGCTGCGCGAACCGTTCTGGGCCGGACGTTCAACACAAATTTGAGAGGGATCATGATCACGCGACGCACATTCGTGAAGGGAGCCGCCGGTCTTGCAACCATTGCCGTCACGCCCGCGCTGGCGCAGACGGCACCCTGGCCCAGCCGCCTGACGAAGGTCGTCGTGCCGCTGCCGCCGGGGGGCGTGATGGACGGCCTGACGCGCATCGTCGCCGACCGCCTGGCCCAGCGCCTGGGCCAGTCCGTCATCGTCGAAAACAAGCCGGGCGCCAACGGCATGATCGCTGCAAGCGCTGTCGCTGGTGCGGACGCGGACGGTTACACCATTCTTTCCACCATGAGCTCGATCGTGCAGAACGTGTCGCTGCACAAATCGCCGTCCTACAAGATGTCGGATCTGTTGCCCTTGGCGCCTCTCGGCCGTCTGCCGATCGCGTTCATCGTGCCCAAGACACTTGGCGTTTCGACATTGCGGGAATTCGTCGAGAAGGCGCGAAGCAGCTCCAGACCACTGAGTTTCGGAACCTACGGCCTCGGCTCCAGCGCGCACATCATCGGCGAGGTGCTGATGAAGAATACCGGCATCAAGCTCCTGCAGGTGCCGTATCGCGGAGAAGCCCCGGCGCTGACGGCGATCCTTGGCGGCGAAGTCGATAGCGCCTTCGTCTCCGTCGGTGGCGCGATGGCCCAGGACGAAAAGGCAAAAACCCTTGCGATCGCCAATCCCGCGCGCATGCGACGTTATCCCGATATACCGACATTCGACGAGTCGGGATTTCCGGTGCTCGGTCTGACCGGATTCAGCGGCTTCTTTGCGCCGGCAGCCATACCGAAGGCCGTCGCCGAACGGCTTACCAGGGAATTGCGGGAAATCGTTTCGTTGCCCGACGTCAATTCCAAGCTCCTCGACTTCGGCTTCGAGGATATGAGCGACGTCACGAATTTTCCGGCCTTCGTCGACGACGAGGTCAGGCGCTGGTCGTCTGTGATCCGCGAATTCAACATCAGCATCTAGGCACGGCGGTGGCCATCAATCTCGAGGCGCTCCAGGCGCTGGAACTCACCGACATGCGCTTCGCATATGGCGAGCGCGAGACCATGCTGTACGCGCTCAGCATCGGCATGGGACGCGATCCGCTCGATGGGCGTGAACTTTCGTTCGTCTTTGAGGGCGGCGGACTGCAGGCGGTTCCGACCATGGCGGTGGTGCTCGCATCGACCGGAATCATCCGCAAGACCGGCGTCGATTTCGCAAAGATCCTCCACGGCGAACAGCGGCTGGTCCTGCACCGTCAGCTTCCAGTCGCCGCCGAATTGCTGGCGAATTCACGCGTCGCGGGCGTGTACGACAAGGGGGCCGGCAAGGGCGCCGTGATATTGCTCGAGACGACCGCGCGATCTGCGGCTGATGGCACGCCGCTTTTTACCTTCACCATGACGATCATGGCGCGTGGCGACGGGGGATTTGGCGGGCCGGAAGGGACCGGTCCTGAGCCACATCGGCTTCCCGAGAGGATACCGGACCAGACCGAAGTAAGCGAAACCCGCCCGGAGGCGGCGTTACTCTATCGTCTGAACGGAGATCGCAATCCCCTCCATGCCGATCCGAAGGTGGCGGCCCGTGCCGGGTTCAAAAGTCCGATCCTTCATGGGCTGGCGACGTACGGCATCGCTTGCCGTGCACTGTTGCGGACCGTTTGCGACTATGATGCGGGGCTGATGCGATCGTTCGATGCGCGCTTCTCCGCGCCGGTTTATCCCGGCGACGAGATCGCTACCGACATTTGGCGCGACGGCGACGTCGTGTCATTCAGATGCCGGGTCCCTGCGCGCGATAATGCGATCGTTCTCAACAACGGGCGATGCCATTTGGCAGCGGCGCCCTGATCTCGGCAATGGGGCCCTGTACCGAAGCGGCTTGCTGCCGAACTGCGCGCGATCCCGCCGACGTAGCCGGTATGTTGTTCAGGGTCTGGCCGCTGCGCGACCGGCAAGAATCGCGGCAATCGCCGGATTGCCGTCGGCCTCGAGC
This sequence comes from Hyphomicrobiales bacterium, assembly GCA_017305715.1. Taxonomy (GTDB): domain Bacteria; phylum Pseudomonadota; class Alphaproteobacteria; order Rhizobiales; family Xanthobacteraceae; genus Bradyrhizobium. The sequence goes on from JAFKKG010000013.1 coordinate 277,452, forward strand.
GCTGCGAGGCGCTCGCGCGCCCAAAGATAGGCCGTGTCAAAGATCTCGGTGTGACGTTCGAATTCGGTGATGCCGACGCCATGCGGTATCGGTGGCCGCATGACGTAGTCGAGCGGCGCGGCGGGAATCGTATCGTAACGCTGATGGGCGACGAGACTTCGCCACAGCACATTGACTGCGCTCGGGGCGGCCGGAAGCAGCTTCTTGCGAAACGGCATCAGCATTGCGGTAGCCAGCTCCAACCGGCCAGGCAACGCGGCATAATCGACGTCAAACGTCTCGACTGAGGGGCCGCCGAAATGCACCACCAGATTGGGGCCGCTTTTCAGTTGATGCATCGGATCCAGCGGAACATTGTCGATCAGACATCCATCGACCAGCATCGCGCCTTCCTTGGTGTAGAGCGGCGGCAACAGGCCCGGAATGGCGCTCGATGCGCGGACCGCCTGCCACAACAGGCCCGACCGGATCAGCTCTAGGCCGTGGGTGGACAAATTGGTTGCGACCGCCGCGAACGGCCGCCAGCAATCCTCGATCCGGCATTGCGCACCGTATTGGTCGGCGAGCGCGCGATCGAACGCCTTGTGGTCCAGCAACGCGTATCTCGGCCAGGTCGGCCGGCGAAAGCTGCGGCTCTTCACGAAGATCTCGTGCGTGCCGCGCTCGAGGCGATCGGCCTCGTAGTTCTTGGCGAAACCGGCGGCCATGGCGGAGCCGACGCTGGTTCCGATGAAGATATCGAAAATCACGCCGCGTTCGCGAAACGCCTTGTAGATGCCGGCATGCGCCGATCCGAAACTGCCGCCGCCGGCCGCCACAAATCCGATCGCGCGCCCGGACAGGAAACGGATCAGGCTGTCGATGTCGGCCTGATCCTCGAGCGCGACGTGGTGGTGCATGAAGCAGGGCAGGCGAACAAGCCAGGCTGCGGTGCCGCTGACTTCACCATTGCGCCGGTCGTGAACGCGTACGATGCGCCGCGCCGACACCGGATGTACCTTGCAAGCGAAGGCCTCGATCTCGGTCAGACCTTCCGCCGGCGCATCGCCGCGGCACGCCAACGCGACCATGTCGGCCTGCCGAATGGCTTTCCGAGTCCATTCCGGCACCTCGCCACTGCCGAGATAGATCACGAGCGGCGAGACCTGTTCCAGCTTGTTGAGCCAGTCGGTGACTTCGGGGGCGTCCAGCGCCCGGCCGGGAAACATCGAACTGACACGGGCGGGATCGACGATCTGGGCGTCGGTCCTGGCGAGACCCTCGCGTATGCGGCGGTAAAAAGCCGCCGGAATGGGCTCGCGCCCTCCATCGATGAGGGCCACCGTTCGCGCGGTCGGTGAGGTGCGCGTTGTTGGAATCTGCTCCGTTCGCTTTGCGAACCGCAGCGCGAGCGCCGCCAGCAACGCCTCGGCAATCGCCGGAGTGCCTTCCGCAAGTTTCTGGTAAGCAGCCCGTGTCAGCACGAGCACGCTGGTGTCGCGGATTGCGATGACGTTGGCGGTGCGGGTCAGGCTGGCGAAGAAGCCGACTTCACCGATCAGTTCGCCGGCACGGAGTTCGGCGATCGGCAGCGTCTCACCGCTGCGGCGCACGGCGAGCGCGCCGTGCAGCACGATATAGAGGGAATCGGCTGGATCTCCCTGCGCGACCAGCGTTTCGCCGCGGACGAGGTCCTGCCGGACCATGGCGTCAAAGGTCTTGAACCGCTGCTCAGGCGTGAGCGCCTTGAACAGCGCGAGGTCCTCCGACAAGCTCCCCCACGCAAATACCGGACCTGGCTTACTCATCGACGATTTCCACTGCGACGACAGGATGTTATCGCCAGCCGTGTCCGGCGGCGAGCGATATCAGGCCCTGTTGGGCACGCAATTGCGGTATTCCGCGGCCATGGGCCGGTTGGCGAAGCCGGGCAATCCGGAACACGGCTCATTGCTGCACAGCAAAACGGGATGCGGCATGCCTGTGCCACGTCCCGCTTCGACACGGACGGACCAGGACCGTCCCAAAAACAAAAGAGACCACCGTTGGGGCGGTCTCTTCCGTGCGGTAAACGCCGTCAGTGCTCAGAAGCGGAAAATGCCCCGGAGCAGGTTGCGCAGCCAGCCGAGGCCGTCGCCGCCGCCGGTGCCCTTGCCGCCGCCGCCGCCGGTGCCGCCACCGGTACCGTCGCCATGCGCGCCGCCGTTAACGATGGAAAGCTGTTCGTCATTGAGAAGGTCGTGGTTCATGTCGTCTCCTGTTCTAGAGAAGGGGGAATCCGCTTCATCTATGGGCAGGAAGTTACGAGTGGCATCGGCATGGCGCAGTGATTGGAGTCACGTTGCCAAAGATCCTTTTCCGACGTGATCCAAATCACTAAAGCAATTGGCGTTTGGCGAACGAAGCGAACATTCCCGGCGTGTTGCTGAGTTCATCATAGCTTCCGGTCTGCACCACCTTGCCGTCGACGAGAACGATAATGCGATCCGCCTGACGCACGGTTGAGAGCCGATGCGCGATGATGATCCGCGTCACATTGAGGTTGCCGAGCGAGTTGCTCACGATCGCCTGCGACTGGTTGTCGAGGGCACTGGTCGCCTCATCGAACAGCAGGATCCGGGGGCGGCGCGCGACGGCGCGGGCGATCATGATCCGCTGCCGCTGGCCGCCGGACAGCGTGTTGACGCCTTCGGAGACCACGGTGTTCATGCCCATCGGCATCGCCTTGATGTCGTCTTCCAGACCGGCGAGCCGTGCCGCCTCCCAGGCCAATTCAAGAGGCAGCTGAACGCCGCCGCAGATATTGTCGTAGAGGCTGCCGGTTGCGAGCTTGCCGTTCTGCAGAACGACGCCAAGCTGGCGGCGCACCGCGCTGATGTCGAGCGTGTCGATGGCCTTGCCGTCGAGGAACACCGTGCCGGATTCCGCCTTCTCGAATCCCAGCAACAGCCGGAACAGCGAGGATTTGCCGCTGCCGGAAGGGCCGACAATGGCGACGTACTCGCCCTGGGCAATTCTCAAGGAAACATTCTCGAGCACCGGCGGGCCACTTTGCGAATAGCGGAAGGTGACACGGGACAATTCGACCGTTCCGGACAGCTCGCCCGGGGATTTCCGTTCGTCCGACAGTTCGGCTTCGCCTGAAATCAGTGGGCGCAGACGGGTGATGCGCGGGATCGCAATCAAGGATTCGCTGATGCCCGAAGCCCATGAGCCGATGGACGACATCGATTGTCCGAATGCGGCAAAGAAGGCGAGGAAGCCGCCGACATCCAGCAGCATTTTGCTGTTCAGGTACGTCGCTGCCGCGAAAATGATCAGGGTGGCGATCAGCGGAAACGCCGTCTCGAATACACCGAGGGCGTTGGACGCCTTTTGCGACGAGATGAAATTGCGCTTCTGTGCCGCGAATTGCTTCGACCAAACGGCGAGCGCACGCGCGGTCGCATCGGCAACGCGGAGCTTCCCGATGCCGGCGATCAGTTGCAGCACAAAGCCGCCGATCTTGCCCTGCTCGGTGAAGTACTTGTTCTCGTAATAGAGCCGTAACCCGCTGGTCGCGATAATCAGCAGCGCCCGGATCAACGTCAGCAGCAGCGCGATCAATCCGAGCTTGAGATCGTAATAGAGCATCAGGGCAATGCTGAACCAGGCGAACACGCCCATCAGCATGCTGCGCAGCGCACGCCCGGTGAAGACCCGGCGCGCCGCGTCGATGCCCATCGATCGATCGACGAAATCGCCGACAGTGTATTCCCGGAATAGCGACGTCGGTAGTCTAAGCATCCGGTCGATCACCGCCGCCTGCAGCCGCCAATCCATCAGGCCTTCGACCTTCAGCATCGCCAGTCCTTCCATGGTCTGGATACTGGCGGTGGCGATGGCCGTGACGGCGAGGGCGAGCGCACAAAATACCAGCTGATCGAGTTCGCTGCGCGGAATGACGGAATTGACGAGCAGGCTGGTGATCTGGGGCGTCACCAGCGAGAGCAGCCCGATTGCAATGATCGCGATCACGATCCGCAGGAAGCTTCCGGTGGAATGCTTGAACGCGAAGGTCAACAGATCCCGGAACCGGAGCGGGCGTGCGGGAAGGGCCGGATAGAACGACACGGCTTCCGGTGCCAGTTCCATCGCGAGCGCCCGATCGACGGTGCGCTGGGTCCCCGTCGTGGTGTCCAGCATCACATAGCGGCGGGCGCCCCGGCGAATGAGCGCGACTGGATTTCGTGCCTCGCCATGCCAGGCAACGAGCGGGCCGGCGTCTTGTTGCCACCATTCGCCCCGCAACAACGTCCGGCGAACGCGCAGCCGGGCTGCCCGGGCGATCTCGACGGCGCCGTTAAATCCAGGTTCGGCGTGCAGCGGGCGGGGCGGGATGGCGAATGGCATCCGGATCGCCTCCACGACGATCCGGCAGGCGTTGAACAGCGGATCCGCTGAGTCCGTTGCGATCACGGTATGGCCCGTGCGCTGTACGACGACGTTGGAAAGGCGCTCAAAGGATTCCGCGGTCTGCGCCGCAATCAACTCACGGCGCAGAACGAGACGCCGTGCTTCCCGCTCGGCGTCGTAAGCCAGATATTCCCGGACACAACTGGCAACGCCGAGATGGAATTGATCGACGGCGCGCCACAATTGGTCGGCATCCGGTATCGCCTCGGAGCCAAGCATGTTGCAGCCTGATGCGCCCGTCTCGATCCACATGCCTGATGTGAGCGGCAAGGGCGGACTGCCCGGCGCGATCGCCGGATCCAGGCCCATTGGCTTCGCCGCGCCGGCTTCAAGAGTAACCCACACGATGCTGCGGGCCGGACCACGGCGCCGTTCACTCGGCGGTACGGCAGCGGCGTCCTCGGTCGGCACTTCGAGCATGTCCCAACTCGGGTTGGGTCCTGCGATCAGCCGCGCAAGCCGCCTGATCCATGTGGTGACGGGATCGGTGGACTGAATGTCCGCCCGCGGCACGAGCAATGCTTCGGCGCCGAGGCTTCCGACCGCGAGCACCTGCACTTGGGCGTCCGAACGATTAAAACCTGACTGCAGGTCGAGAAGGATCTCTCCGCTTTCGACCCGGAACAGATGATGCCGGGCGCCTTCGGTACTGCCTTCGACCAGTCTGACCGCGAATACGTCGACATGTCCCGCCGTGACCTGAAGCGCGTGGCCGTGATGATCGAGGAGCCTTGGGTGACGGCCATCGAATACGATTTGTCCCGCGGTGCGGGCGCTCGCTTCCTGATTGGCCGCCGGCCCGGCCGCCTGGATGAGAGATTCGCTCATTCCTGGGCCACGAGCTTTGCATAGGCACCGCCGAGTGCCATCAGCTGTTCATGGGTTCCTCGCTCGACGATCTTGCCCAATTGCAGCACGATGATCTCGTCGCAATCGCGGATGGTGCTGAGACGGTGCGCGATGATGATGCAGGTGCAGCCGCGCCGCCGCAGATTGTCGTCGATGATCTTTTCGGTGATCGGATCGAGCGCACCGGTGGCCTCGTCGAGCACGAGGACGGAGGGATTTGAAACCAGCGCCCGGGCGATTTCGATCCGCTGGCGCTGGCCGCCGCTGAAATTGGTGCCGCCTTCGTTGACATAGCAATCGTAATTTCCCGTCCGCGTCGCGATGTCCTCATGGATCACGGCATCGTGCAGCGCCTGCGAAAGGTCGGCCTCGGTGACGGTCGTGTCCCACAAAGTGAGGTTCTCGCGGGCCGTTCCCTCGAACAGGAAGATGTCCTGGTCGACATAGGTGACCGAGTTGGCAAATACTTGCGGCGGGATTTCCGGCAATGGCCAGCCATCGATGCGAACGTCGCCTGCCCACGGTCTGTAGAGCCCGCAAATCAGCTTTCCGAGCGTCGATTTTCCGCTGCCGGAGGCGCCGACAAGGGCGACCCGTGAACCCGGATGGATATTGATGGAGATGTCATCCAGCAGCGGCGCCTCCAGGATGGAGTAGCCGAACTTGATATTGCTGAGTTCGACCTTGCCGGTGAGTTTTGGCGGGAAGCGCTCCGGCGCGGCGGGAGACTTTTCCGACTTGTCGAGCGGGTAATTGTAGACGTCTTCCAGGCGTTCGAGCCCGCCCTTGATGGTCTGCAGGCTGCCGACATAATTGACGAGTTCGTTGACGGGTTCGGAAAAACTCGCCATCAGCGATTGGAAGGCCACGAGGCCGCCGAGCGTCAGGGATCCCTCGATCACGCGCAGCCCGCCGACGCCGAGGATGGCCGCAACGGTCAATCCCGTAAACAGCGTCGGCAGCATATCGAGATAGATCGAGGAAGCGCCCAGTTCCTGTTCGGCGTTCAAGGCCTTGGCCTGGATCCCGGCCCATTGCCCGAAGGCTTCGTCCTCCAGCCCGCTCGCTTTCAGGGTTTCGATGCTGCGGACGGCGCCGACCGTCGAGCCGACGAGTTTGCCTTGCTCCAGTGCAAGACTGCGGCTCAGGTCCTCCCGGCGCTCGCTGATGAATTTCAACGCCAGCACGTTCACGAGCGTCATGCTCACGCCAATGATGGTCAGTGGCAGATCGTAAATGGCCATGGCGGCGGCGAAGAACACGATCGATGTCAGATTGAGCGCATTCGACGCCACACCGCTCGAGAGCAGGCGCCCGATCTGCTCGTTGGCGCCGACGCGGTTGGAAATGTCGCCGGCATGCCGCTGGGTAAAGAATTCGATCGGCAGCGACATGACGTGCCAGAGAAAGCGGCTGACCATCACGACCGAAAGCTTGGTCTGCAGCCGCAGCAGCAGCGACTGGCGCACCAGTGTCAAAAGCGCGCGGATGATCGCGGTCAGGCCCATGCCGATCAGCAGCGGAATAAGCCAACTGCCGGTACGCTGGATCAGGATGTGGTCGATGAATATCTTGGAGAAGCCGGCGGCGACGATGGCCGGCACCACCAGCGCGAGGCTCACGAGCACCAGCAGGGCAACGGGGGTCTTGGATGAGCGCAATTCGCGCAGCAGCAGCCGCATTCCCAGCGGCTTGCTGCCTGACCGCCGAAACCCGGCGGTCGGCTCCATGGTAAGTGCAACGCCGGTGAAGGAAAGGTCGAGTTCGACCATGTCGGTGCGGCGGCGCCCGACCGCGGGGTCGTTGATATAGACGTCGCCGCCGTCGATCCCTTCCAGCACCACGAAATGATTGAAATTCCAGTGTATGATGCAGGGCATCGGCAGTTCATGCAGCGTCGTCGGCTCCTTGCGGAAACCCTTGGCGTCGAAACCGAAGGTGCGCGCCGCTCTGACGATGTTGCTGGCCTTGCTGCCGTCGCGCGAGACACCGCACGAAACGCGAAGCTGTTCGAGCGGAATCCACGCGCCGTGATGTGCGAGCACCATCGCCAGCGCGGCGGCGCCGCACTCGACGGCTTCCATCTGCAGGATGGTCGGCGTCTTCTTGACGTTCCGGCGCCAGAACATCCTGCGGAACCGGTGCCACAGCGATGGCGGCTGGACCTCGGGCAGAGGCGGTTGCTGCGATGAAGCGTTATCCATCGAGGCCGGTGTACTTCTTGAGCAGCGGCACCACCAGATCGAGCGGGCGTTGCCGCCGTGTGGTGATTTCCGCGCGCGTCAGCGTGCCGCTGGTGAGGCGGACAGGCGGCCCACTTCCCACCGCCCAGCGGTAGCCGCTGACGGTCGCCGGATCCGGCTCCAGGCTGACGGTCGCCGCGTAGGCGGCGCCTTCCTTTGAGAAGCGGGTGACCAGATTGTCGTTATGGAGGACGGCCGCCATGCCTTGCGGCGTCATCGGGAAATCGGAGATCGTCACGACGGTGCCGACCATGGTCCCGAACTCTTCACGCTTCACCGTAGAGGGCTCGATGCGAACCGGCATCCCGACCTTCACGTTCTTGCCGCGTTCGGCCGGAATATAGATCAGGGCTTCGAGCTTCTGGCCCTCGCTCTCGATGGCGACCACCGGCGCGCCGACCGCGAGCACGGCGCCGGCGGAGACCTTGACTTCGAGCACGCGGCCCTCGACGGGGCTGACGACCTGGGTGTTCTGGGTGAGCAGGCTTGCCGCGGATTCCATCTGCCGGCGGGCGTCATTGAGCGCAAACTCGGATGTCTGGGTCTCGCGTTCGCGCTGGGTTTCCAGATCGGTCTGTGAAGTTCGCAGCTTGAGGATTTCGTTGAACGTATCTTCCTTGCGCTGCTGGGCGTCGGTGAGATCACGTCGTCGCTCTTCAAGCGTGCGCCGGGTCGTCAATCCCTTCGCCATCAGATCTTCGAGCGTCTTGACGTCGTTGGTCAGATACTCGATCCGCTGCGTGGTCGCCTTGATCACCTGGTTGAAGGCGGCTTCGAGCTTGCTGAGATTCTGGGCCTTCACCACCAGTTCGCGCTTGGTCTTCTCGATCAGGTCGGCGTGCTGGCGCTCCTTCTCGCGAAACACTTCGACGGCGGCGGCGTGGCGCTGCTGGATGTCGGTTTGAACGATCTCGGCGATCGGTTGCCCCTGGGTGACGCGATCGCCGACCATGACGTTGATCGTCGCCAGTCTTCCGGCGGCGGACGAGGCGGCCTCGACGACGCGGCCGCCGCCGCTGATCAGGATGCCCTGGCCTTCGGCGCGGGTAGGGACGCGCCCGACGACGCCCCATGTGACCGCTGCGACAAGGGCGATGCAGATGGCGAATACCAGCATCCAGTCGAACGGCCGGGTAATGCGGACGAGATGGTCAAGTTGTTCGGGCGAGGCGGCGCGTTGCAGCGCCACGGCGCGAAATGTCCGCTGCGTAAGATCGCTCATTTTTCTCGGTCCGTATTCGTACCGAGGAGCGTCCCCCCAGACGCGAGCAGTCGATGATTTTGTCGATCACGCACAGCTCTGTTCCTCTTGCGGCCGGATCATACACGAAAGCCGCCCCGGAACAACCAAACGGGCCGGGCGGTCCGTGCCGGATCGCGCGCTCGCCGTGCAAAAATGACGCAGGCCGTGCTCTGACGACCCTAGCAGTGCGCGCCATGGCGAACTATGCTTGCCGGCTATGGTCGAGGTTGATCCAATGGGCGTGTCCGCCGTCAGGAAGTTGGTCGGGAGCAAGACACGACCCATCTGCGTGCCGGCCAGGCGTTCCGTGGCTGGCCCGCGCCGGCGGTGGATCGGATCGCTCGCGATTGGCGCTGTGATGCTCGCGCTGGCGCCCGGTATCTCGCGTAGCGGCGTCCTGAGCGAAAGCGACTTCAAGAAAGTCGAGACCATAAAGCCGCTGTTCCAGAACTTGATGATCGATCTCGTCCAGACCTCGAAACGATCGGATATTTCCAGCGGCGACGCCGATTGTGTCATGTCTACCATCCGTGAACTTCTTCAGATATCCGAGGAGCTTTCGAGTTACGAATATCTGATCACAATCGAAAAGGAGATCACCGATTCCGGGGACAACAGTCCGATTAAAGGCGTCGTGAAGTTTGCGATCGAAAAGTCCAATACGATTCTTGCGGAGGAACGGAAACGATTGCTTCAAGTGTCGGACCGATGCTCGCGGTTTCCGTTGGCCTTCAGCAAGAACCAGCAGGCACTGCAATTCATCGACACGACGACCAACCTTCTCAATTCCATTCAAGTCCGTCTGTGAACCAGTCCACTGGCGCCAGACTACAGCGCCAAATCACCGCCACTGTGATGCGTGTCACAAACGACTGGCCGGAGATGCGTTTCGGCCATTTGAGACGTGCACCCACCCCGGCGTGTGGGTGTCGACGTCGGCATCGCCATCGAAGGCGAACGTGGATTCGGCCGCGTCGATGATGGAGTGCATTGTTGACAGTTGACGATCGGCTGCGATACGCATTCGCCGGGAGCATCAGTTCAATGGCCCGTCAGATCAGATGCGTGATAATGCGCGGAGGCACCAGCAAGGCCGTTTTCCTCAAGGAAAGCGATCTTCCCACCGACGAAGCTGAACGGAGCCGCACGATCCTTTCGATATTCGGCTCGCCCGATCGCCGGCAGATCGACGGACTGGGCGGCGCCGATCCGCTGACCAGCAAGCTTGCTATCATCGGCCCTGTCCGGACCGACGAGACGCGGGCGGCCGGTACGCATCTCACCTACACGTTCGGTCAGGTCGAGATTGCACATCCCGAAATCGATTGGTTGAGCCTGTGCGGCAACATCAGTTCGGCGGTCGGCGCATTCGCGGTCTACGAAGGATATGTCACGCCCAGCGAGCCGCTGACGCAGGTACGTGTGTTCAACACCAATCTAAAGCGCGTGCTGACGATCGAGGTGCCGGTGAAGCAAGGACGTCCCGTCGAACAGGGATCGTATTCAGTTCCTGGCGTCCCCGGAACCGGAGCGAAAATACTCATCGATTTTTCCGACACGGCGGGCGCCGCCACGGGCGCGTTGCTGCCCACCGGACGGCCGATTGATCGGCTCGATATTCCCGGCATCGGCGAGATCGATGCCTCGCTGGTGGATATCGGCAACGCGCATGTGTTCGTGCGCGCAAGTGATTTGGGTTTGCGCGGCACGGAAGGCGCTGCACAGCTCGATGCCGACCACGAGCTGCGCGCGCGTCTCGAGCGCATCCGGGGTGTCGCGGCCGAGCGTATGGGCATGGTTACGGATGCGGCGCGCTCGCGCGAAGACTCGCCTGCCACCCCGATTCTCGGGATCGTCAGCCCGCCGGCTTCCTATCGCGACGAAAACGGTGGTTCTGTCGTGAACGAGAATGAGGTCGATCTCGTTTCCCGTCTAATGTTCATGCAGCAGACTCACAAGACCTATGCGGGGACCAGCACGGTGTGCACCGGTGTCGCCAGCCGCCTCGCGGGAACCCTCGTGCACGAGGTCACGCGAATGCAAATGCGCGGCGCTGACACGGTGCGTATCGGACATCCCGCGGGAGTGATCGAGACCGAAACCCGGGTCGAACAGACAGCGGCCAACGGATACGTCGTCCGGCGCGCGACGCTGGGGCGCACCGCGCGTCGCATCATGGAAGGTTATGTCTTCGTACCGGACGCGTCGGAGTTGGCTGAACATCATTGACGCGGCGGGACGATGCTACGCCAGCATCGCCATCAAGGGGCGAACCGGAAAATCGTCTGCCGTGACGATCGCGCGCTCGATCGCAGCCGTCTTTGGAGAGCCAAGCACACCGCCAAACAACGCACGGATCTTCTCCATCACCCGTTCTGCCGGCACGGGCCGGCTCCAGCTGCCGAGCGGCGCATCGCATCGCCGACGGATCATCGTGCCGTCGTCGAGCTCAATCTCGATTTCGACATGCATCTGATCGAAACGGCCGGAGATCGTTGGGTCATTGACGAGAACTGTCCGGTTGAGCAGCGCGACGGCATCTGCCGCAAAACGCCGCGAATCTTCAAAACTGTCCGGCACGACCTTGCCGTCCAGCAGCGCGATGGCGGCGGTGTATTGCCAGGAAAATTTGCCGTCGAGGCCCGATTGCGGCTGCGGCCGGTCGATATAGGGCATCGCCGGCGTGTGCAATGTCACCCGCGTAATCCTGTTTGGTGCTCGATCCCCCATGCCATCGCGGGCGGCCAGCGCGGCGGTGATGGCGAAATGGGTCGCAAATTGCGACGGGAACAGCTTCCAGGCCGGACCCGGGTTGAGCGCGCGACCTTGACCGATGGGCGCGACCAAATGCTCCTGCTCGAATGTCGGGCCGAACAGCGCGGCACCCCAGCCGCGCGGGCTCCCCAACGCGTCCGCATCCGCCGTAAAGCCTTCGGCCGCGAGTTGGGCTGCCTGCACGCCGTTCGCGGCGGCGTCCCCGCAATGCAGGGCCTTGGTCATCGAGCCGACATTGGCGAGAAGTCCCCCAGAGCGCGAGCTGGCGATGCCGACCGCCGCCGCCAATCGCTCGCCCTGCAGGCCCAGCAGATCGCCGCATGCCAGCGCCGTTGCCAGCGGTCCAACCGCACCTGGCGGATGCATCGACAGTTTGGCGGGTTCGATCTGCCCGGACGCAAGACGCAGCCGGCCCTGCGCCTCGACGCCCTTTGCGATCGCGCGCAGCACGGCCCGTCCCTGCGGGCCGCTGCCTTCGCGTTCGCGCTGTTCCGCCAGCGCGAGCAGCGCAGGCAATAACGGAGAGAGGGCGTGGTTCGGCGGATTCCACATCGGTTCGAAATCCAGCACGTGCATCGCCATGCCGTTGACGCGCGCGGCATTGGCAACGCTCGTCGTGAACCCCTGACCGATCACGGTCGACGGGCCATCGGGAGATTCGGATCTGGCTTGGGCAGCCATCAGGCCCGGTCCGCGCTCGGCGGCCGCACCGGCCACCGCGACGGCGAGGCCATCGAGCAGCAGCAGCCGGCATCGATCCAGCAATGCGGGATCATCCGCTGGCCACGCCGACAACAGGTCCGTGAATTGGCGCGTCAGGGACATCGCCGGCGCATCGGCGGTCATTCCAGAGCTCCGCCGCGACCTGCGGAGGAACTGCACGGCTCGCCCGGCAGGACGCCTCCATGCTTCGCTTTGCAAAAACGCCTGGGCTGATATCTCGGCACTTTTCCCCCAAATTTCTCTTTGCATATCTTTGTATACCTAGTTATACGCAGGGGAAAGCCCGATCTGGGTTTCTGGGAGGCCGCTATTTCCGGTTCCGACGACGCTGAGGACGAGACGCTGTTGATCTGGCCGGGCCCCGCCGCTTCGCGGGCGGCGGGCGGGCTCGCCGAGCACGCCTATCGGGCAATCCGCAATGCGATCCAGGAAGGCCAGCTCGAAGCCGGTCAACGCGTCCTCGAACTGGAGCTCTGTTCCTGGCTCAAGGTCAGCCGCACGCCGATCCGCGAAGCGATGCGGCGCCTGCAATCCGACGGGATGCTGGTCCATGCGCCGGGTGGCGGCCTGTCGGTCGCGCAACATGATTTGCGCGCGGTAGCCGAACTCTACGATGTGCGCGAACGTCTTGAAGGAACGGCGGCGGCGCTGGCCGCGCGTTTCGCCGACGCAACCGAAATCCACATGCTGCAGGCGATGGTGGATTCGCACCGGCAACTGCCCGATGACCCGAAGGTCCACGCCCGCGAAAACACGCTCTTCCACGAGCAGATCTACCGCGCCGCGCATAATCGTTTTCTGCTGAAGAGCCTGCAGGACCTGCATGACTCCGTCGTGCTGCTGGGCCGCACCACTTTCGCGGCACCTGGACGTATCGCCGAAGCGCTGGCCGAACATCAGGCGATCGTCGCCGCCATCGCGCGCCGCGACGAGGCCGCGGCCGAGGAACTCGCCCGCCGTCACGTTCGCCGTGGCTATGAACTGCGCCTTGCCGCGATGGCCGAGGCCGCCCGCGCCGGCTCGCAACATCGGATCGATAGCCGGAAGGAACCGTCCGACAAGAAATAAGGGCACCTGCCCAAACAAGACGCGGCAAGCCGCGCCGATAATAGGGAACGATCCATGACGAATGCCGGAGATCATGACATTACGCGCCGGGCCGCATTGGCAGGCCTTGGGGCAACGATGGCGCTGGGCGCACTGGCGCCGTCACGTGCGGCGGCCGCCGAGGATTGGCCGGCGGTCCAGGCTGCGGCGGCCAAGGAAGGCAAGCTCAGCTTCTATCACAACCTTCGCCCGCAAGGCGTCGAGCAACTGCTCGTCGAATTCCGCAAGGCCAATCCCGGTATCCAGACCGAACAGATCCGGCTTGGCAGCGCGCCCTTGATCGAGCGTTTTTCGACAGAATTCAATGCCGGCCGCAATATCGCCGACGTCATGCTCACCTTTCCCGATGACGCCATGTTTGCCGGCGTGGACAAGGGTGGGTGGGCGCTCGAATGGACGCCGCCGGAACTGTCCGCGTTCAAGCCGGTCGTCAACCGCGGCAACAAGACCTTTGCCGTCCACACCTCCCGCAACGTCATCATCTACAACAAGCAGCGCGTGAAACCGGCCGATGCGCCGAAGGAATGGACCGACCTCTGGGATCCCCGCTGGAAGGGCAAGGTCGGCATGGACCCGCCGTGGCGCTCGATCGCGGTGCAGGGCTTGATCGCGCTGTGGGTCAAGAACGGCATCGCCGACGCCGCACAAAAGCTGAAAGCCAATGACGTGCGGTTCTTCGAGGGGTCTGCCGGGGTGTTTCAGGCCGTGCTGCGCGGTGACGTGATGGTGGCGACGTTGGCCGACCTGCCGCTGGAGCCCGGACTTGAGGATGGCGCGCCGATCGGCTTCGTCTATCCAAAATCCGGCACCGCCACCAATGACGGCTACGTCATGGTGAGCGCCCGCGCGCCGCACCCCAACGCCGGCAAGGTCTTCGTCAACTGGCTGATGAGCGCACCGGGACAACTCGTGCTGCAGGAGCAGGGCGGACTGCCCGTGACCCGCCCCGGCGTGACGCCGACGAAGTTCGTGCCGGCGACGTCAGCACTGTCCAACGCGGTCGACTCGATCACGATCGTCAACGGACCCGAGCAAAGCAGAACGATCGAAGTATGGCGTGAAACGTTCGGTATTCGTTGAGATCGATGTCGATACTGCAGAGTTCAAGCGTGGATCGGGGCGAGGAAGGGTTTCGGCTGGAAACGCCGGCCGTTCGCGTTCGCCCCAATACCATCAGGCGCGCGGCTGCGAATGGCGGCGTCCTGATCGGGCTCTATGTTGTGGTCTTTGCGGTGGTCGCGTTTCTCGCTTTGGTTCCGCTCGCGGCCTTGGTGATCGGGAGCCTGCGCGACACCTCGCCGGGAATGCCGGGACAGTGGACGCTGGCGAATTGGGCCAATCTGGTTTCGCCCGGCGTCGTCGAGACCTTGTTGACGACGCTTGCGGTCGCGGGCTTGAGCACCGCCTTTGCGATGGCGATCGGCACGGCGCTCGCGCTGGTGATCCATCGCACCGATTTCCGCTGGCCCAACGCCATGACGGGAATGCTGGCGCTCAGCTTCTATTTCCCATCCTTCATCCTGGCGATGGCCTGGATCGTCATCGGCTCGCCCGGCGGCGTCATCAACGACATCCTGCGTGAATTCCTCAATATCGAGTCATTTTCGGTCGACATCTACAGTGTGACCGGCATCATCTTCGTGATGGTCCTGCATCAGGTGCCATTTGTGTACCTCACGATCCGCGGTCCGATCATGGGGATGGACCCGAGTTATGAGGAGGCCGCGCGCACGGCCGGCGCCTCGCCGTGGCGCATGCTTCGCCGCGTTACGCTGCCGATGCTGGCCTATGCGCTGGCATCCAGCGCGCTGCTCTGCCTGGTGCTGACGCTGGAGCAGTTCGGCATCCCGGTCCTGATCGGCGTGCCCGGCCATGTTACGGTGCTCGCGACGCAGATCTATCTGCTCTGTCGGTTTCCGCCGACCGCCTATGGCCTCGCGGCCGCAATCGGCCTTACGCTCGCGGCAATCACGAGCGTTGCCATCCTGCTGCAGCGGCGTCTCGCGCGCGGCGACCGTTCGGTGACGACGACGGGCAAGGCCGGCAAGATCACGCCGATTCCGCTGGGCGTCTGGCGCTGGCCGGTCAATCTGATGTGCGGCTTCTACATCGCGGTCAGTCTGGTTCTTCCGGGCCTGATCCTGCTCTACACGTCGCTGATCAAATTCTTCACCGCAAACCCCTTCGACGCCACCTTCACGTTCCGGAACTATCTCTACATCTGGAACTCCGAAGAGACGCAGCGCGCCATCATCAACACCATCATCGTCTCCGGCGGCGGTGCGCTGGTCGGCGTGCTGCTTGGGGTCGCCTGCAGTTACTACGTCGTGCGGCTGCGCCCGACCGGCTATCGCGTGCTCGACGCGCTGGTGATGCTGCCGTTTGGCGTCCCCGGAATCGTCCTGGGGCTTGGGCTGCTCTGGGCCTATGCCTATCTGCCGTTGCCGCTCTACGGCACGCTGACCCTGATCGTGCTGGCCTATGTGACGCGTTTTCTGCCCTATGCGGCTGAAACCGCCGGCGCGCGTTTCGTGCAGCTCGACCGCAGCCTGGAGGAGGCGGCTTGGACCGCGGGCGCCAGCCGGCTTTCCGGCGTGTGGCGCATCCTGATGCCGCTGAGCCTGCCGTCGCTGCAGAGCAGCTACTTCCTGCTGTTCATGGCGTTCTTCCGCGAGATCTCCGCCACGATCCTGATCTTCACGGCATCCACATCGGTGTTGTCGGTTTCGATCTGGTCGTCGTTCGAGCAGGCCAATTGGGGCTTCGCAAGCGCGCTCTCCATCCTGGCCATGGTTCTGATGGTCGCCATGATGTCCCTGCTGCTCTGGGCAATGCCCGGCGCGCGCAGGCGATAGAAGGAACTCCGATCATGGGCATATCCGTCAAGAACCTCGTCAAATCCTTCGGCACGCACACCGTCATCCATTCGATATCGTTCGATGTCGCCGACGGCGAGTTCGTGACCCTGCTGGGTCCGAGCGGCTGCGGCAAGACCACGACGCTGCGCTGCATCGCCGGCCTCGATACGCCGAGCACCGGCACCATCGCGATCAATGGCGAGACCGTCTCCGATCCGGCCAATAATCTGTTCGTGCCCCCGCATGAGCGCGACCTCGGTATGGTGTTCCAGTCCTACGCCGTCTGGCCTCATCTGACGGTCGCCGAAAACGTCGCGTTTCCGCTCACCGTGAAGGGCGATCGCGACGTCGCGGCCGGCGTTGCCTGGGCGCTCGATATCGTCGGGATGAGCAAGCTGGCACAACGCCGGCCTTCGGAATTGTCCGGCGGCCAGCAGCAGCGCGTTGCGCTGGCGCGCGCCATCGCTGCCCGCCCGCAATTGCTGCTGTTCGACGAGCCGCTGTCGAATCTCGACGCGCGTTTACGCGATCGCACCCGGCTGGAGATCAGTCGGATTCAGCGCGAGCTGAAAGTGCCCGCGCTCTATGTGACCCATGACCAGACCGAGGCCTTGTCGATGTCGGATCGGGTCATTGTGATGGAGGCAGGTCGGATCGTGCAGGAAGGCGATCCGCGCGAGCTCTATCAGAAGCCGGTTAATCGCTTTGTCGCCGACTTCATCGGCGGCGCCAATTTCCTGCATGTGCAGCGCGTCGGGCGCCAGTGGCAGCTCGAGAACGGCTCGCCGCTTGCCGTCGATCCCACCACCGACCGGGACGACGGCCGCTCCAAGATCGCGTTGCTTCGTCCCGAGGCGATCCGTCTCGATGAACCATCCGTGCCCACACCCACCGGTCAGAACCGGCTGACCGGCCGGGTGGTTGGCGGAATGTATCTCGGACCGCACGTCGAATACATCGTCGAGGTCGGCGCCGACCGCCTTCGCGCCTATTCCCGCAGCGCATTGTCGCCGGGCAGCCCCGCCATTCTCACCTTCGACGCGTGCGACTGCCGCCTCGTGGACGATACTCCCTTAACCGAAGCGAGATCTCACCATGCTTGACAGTGTTTCCTCCCCGACTGCGCTGACGACGCCGGCTCGTCGGCTGGCCGAATTTGCCGCCGACCTTGCCTTCGAGGATATCCCGACGCCGGTGTTTGATCGCGGCAAGCTGTTGATCCTCGACGCGCTCGGCTGTGGCCTCGCCTCCAATGCCTATGGTTTCGCCGAGGTCGCGGTTGCCGGTGCCACCGCGCTGGGCGGTGAGGGGACATGCAGCGTGATCGGCCGCAATGTGCGCCTGCCGGTGCGGGATGCTGCGCTCGCCAACGGCATGCTGATCCACGGCCTCGACTTCGACGACACCCATCTCAACAGCATCATTCATGCCACCGCCGCCTGCCTTCCCTGCGCGCTGAGTTTTGGGGAATCCCGCGGCATCGACGGCAAAACCCTTCTGATCGCCTACGCCGCCGGCATGGAAACGGCGATCCGCGTCGGCGCGGCGGTCAAGGGCGGCTTCCACCATGCCGGCTTTCACGCCACCGGGCTGGTTGCGCATTTCAGCTCCGCCGTCGTGGCCGCGCGCATTCTTGGGCTGCCGACCGAGGGCATAGTCGCGGCGCAGGGTATCGCGGCGAGCACGGCTTCGGGCGTGCAGGTCTTCCTCGAGGAGGGCGCCTGGACCAAAAGGATGCATCCCGGCTGGGCCGCCGTTGCCGGTATCACCGCGGCAGTCCTTGCCGAAAAAGGTTTCAAGGCCCCGACGCGTCCCTATGAAGGGCGGTTTGGTTTCTTCGACACGCATATCCAGCACCCCGAAAAGCCCATCGACCTTGGCGCCGAACTGAACAGCCTTGGCGAGGTCTGGGAGCTCGCGGTGACCGCGATCAAACCCTATCCGGTCTGCCATTTCATTCATGGCTGCGCGGACGGGGCGATCGAGCTGCATGCCGAAGTCAATCACGCCGATATTGCCAGCGTCGAGGCGTTCCTGCCGCGCGACACGATGCCGATTGTCGCCGAGCCGGCTGCGGCCAAGACCAATCCCACCAACGAGTATGAAGCCAAGTTCAGCGCGCAATTCGTCATCGCCACCTGTCTCATCAAGGGTGCGTTCGGTCTTGCGGACCTGCTGCCGGCGGCGCTGAAAGACCCCGTCGTGCTGGACCTCACGCGGCGCGTCACCTGCGCGATCGATCCCGATACGGCGTTCCCGACCTATTTCTCCGGCGGCGTCCGCGTCACGCTCAAGGACGGACGCAGCCTGTTCCGGCACATCCGCATCAACAGCGGCGCCGGCGAGCGCGCGCTGGATGAAGCCGCCGTGTCCAAGAAGTTTCTCGCCTCTGCCACGATGTCGATCCCGTCTTCGCAAGCCGAGCGCATTCGCGACGCCGTACTGAGGCTTGAAAATCATTCCGTCACCGAGATCGCCGCCTTGCTGCGGTCCTCGTCCAACTAATCCCATCAGGAGAGAAGAGTATGAAGCAGTATGATGTTATCGTGGTTGGCGCCGGCAACGCGGCTTTGGCCGCGGCCGTGTCGGCCAAGGAAAACGGTGCCCAGCGCGTCGTCGTGATCGAAAAGGCGCCGCGGGAGATGCGCGGTGGCAACACCCATTGGAGCGGCGGCGTGCTGCGCTTTGCTTTCGACGATCCCCGCGAGATCGGCGAATTGCTGCCCAATGTCGAGGAAGAATTCGAGAATTTCTATGATGGCGTGTCGCCGTACTCGAAAGAAGACTTTCACGGCGATCTGATGCGCGTCACCAGCGGACGCACCGATCCCGTGTTGTCGAAACTGCTGGTGCACAATTCGTTCGACACCGTGAAGTGGATGAAGAAGGTCGGCGGCATCAAGATGGAGCCGGCGATCACGCTTTCCGCGGTCAAGAAGGACAACGTCATGGTGTGGGCGCGCGGCCTCGTGGTGCGCGCCGAACACGAAGGCGTCGGCTTGTCGCGCAGCTGGTTCGCGACCGCTGAAAAGCTCGGCATCGAAATCCGCTACGGCACGGCCGCGACTGAAATCCTCGTCGGTGACGACGGCCGGGTCAACGGCGTCAAGGTCCGCGATGATGACGGGATGTCGGTGCTCAATGCACGCTCGGTGGTGCTCGGTTGTGGCGGCTTCGAAGCCAACGTTCAGATGCGCACCCAGCATATCGGTCCACTCGTCGGCGCCGCCAAGGTGCGGGGCACGCCGCATAATCAGGGCGACGGTCTGCGCATGGCGATGAATGTCGGCGCGATGCCGTGGGGACAGTGGAGCGGGTGCCACGCCACGCCGATCAGCGCCGACTGGGGTGAATTCGCGCCGCGCGAACTCACCGACCGCAGCAACCGGCTGAGCTACGTCTATGGCGTCATGCTGAACCGCAAAGGCCGACGCTTCGTCGACGAAGGCGAAGACGGCGCGCTCTTTACTTACGCCAAGTTCGGCCGCGCCATCCTGGCCGAGCCCGGCGCAAAAGCCTGGCAGATATTCGACTCTCGCGTGGTTCACCTGCTCGAACCGCGCTACCAGACCAGCAAGCCGATTACCGCCCATAGCCTGGAAGAACTCGTCGAGAAGCTCGACTTCGACGACAAGGATCAGGCGCTCAAAACGCTCGACGAATACAATGCCTGCGCGCGCGAGATGGACGACGGCTTCGACCCGACCAAGAAGGATGGCCTGTCCAGCAAGGGCCTGGCGATGGAGAAGACCAATTGGGCGCTCAAGATCGCCAAGCCGCCATTCTATGCCTATAGCGCCACCGGCGGCATCACCTTCACCTTCGGCGGATTGAAGGTGAATGAGACGGCGCAGGTGATCGGCACCGATTGGCGGCCGATCAAGGGCCTGTTCTGTTGCGGCGAAATGGTCGGTGGGCTGTTCTACGACAACTATCCGGCAGGCACCGGTCTGGTATCCGGCGCGACGTTCGGACGGATCGCAGGACGCAGCGCTGCAGCGGCGGACTAAAGCTGACACAAGGAGAATAAAAATGAGTGCTGTTTCGTCGTCGAAGACCAGTCCGGAAGCTGCGAGCGTTGAACTCACGCTTCTGCAACAGCTGGCAGAGCGGGTCCATGCCTTTGAGAAGCGTCAGCTGACCAAGAAGGCGGTCGCGCAAGCCAAGGCCTGCATCCTCGACGCGATCGGCGTGACGCTGGCAGGCTACCCGGAACCCTGCACGCAAATTCTCCTGAAAACCCCAGGCGTCGCGACGGCGCCTGGGCCGGCTCTGGTTTTCGGATCGGCACGGCGCACCAGTGCGCTGGACGCCGCGCTGATCAACGGCACCGCCTCGCACGCGCTCGATTTCGATGATTTCAGCGGCATCATGGGTGGTCATCACTCGGTGCCGCTGGTGTCGATGCTGTTTGCGCTGGCCGAGGAACGCGGCGGCACCGGCGAAGACCTCATTGCCGCCTACGTGATCGGTGTCGAGGTCGAGATCCGGCTGGCGCGCGCGGTCAATTTTCATCATTACGACAAGGGCTGGCACCCGACCGCGACGCTCGGCATCTTCGGGACCGCGGCCGCCGCCTGCCATTTCATGAAGCTCGATCGCGCCCGGACGACGATGGCGCTGTGCATCGCGGCCTCGCTCGCCAGCGGCCTCAAGGCGAATTTCGGCACCATGACGAAGCCGCTTCATATCGGCCAGTGCTGCCGCAACGGCCTGCTCGCGGCGTTGCTGGCCGAGCAGGGATTTGATGCGGCGACCGATGTGTTCGAGCATCAGCAGGGTTTTCTCAACGTCTTCAACGGGCCCGGCACCTTCGACATTGCAAAACTGTTCGAGAATTGGGGAGCGCCTTGGGAGATCGAGGCCAAATCGATCGCGCTCAAGCAGTTCCCGTGCTGCGGCAGCACGCATCCTGCCATCAACATGGCGCTCCAGTTGCGGCGCGAGGACAAAATCAAGCCGGAGGAAATCAGCCGCATCGAGGTTCTGCCGCACGGCCGGCGCCTGCGCCATACCAACACGCCGCATCCACAGACGCCGCTGGAAGCAAAATTCAGCGTGCAATATGTCGTGGCGCGCGCGCTGCGCTACGGCATCCTCCGGCTGAAAGATTTCGAAGGCGAGGCGCATTTTGATCCGGAGATCCAGCGCCTGCTCGACCTGACGACGGCAAGCGCGCATCCCGATATGGCCGACGACGCCGAGGAGCAATGGGGCGCGGAAGTGATCGTGACACTGAAGGACGGTCGCCGCCTGGCGCGCCGTGTCGACAATCTGGTCGGACGCGGCGGCGACAATCCCATGAGCAGCAGCGAGCTTTGGGACAAGTTCGACGATTGCGCGACCCGCAGCCTGCCGCGGGAGCAGATCGCGCCGCTGTTCGAACGGCTCGAAACGCTGGAAAAAGTCACCGAGATCGCCCAGGTCACGCGGCTGCTGGAAGTCAGCGAGTTGCACAAGCCGCCGGCGAAGAAGGTCGTATTCGCGCCGCGCGGCGCGCATGAGGCCCAGGAGACCACCTGGGTGCCCTAGGGCGTCCCGCCCGGCGGCATCGAAGACGCCGTCGCTCAATCGCAAAGGGACAATGAAGCCGCGCCCTCTGGCCGGTTAGCGCTGAAGACGTGGTCGGCGGACCCACCAGGAAAACGCCGAACGGGAAAACACTGCAAGAAGAAACTGAAGGAAATGAAATGCCGTTGTTCAACGATTTTGGCTTCACCGACGAGCAAAAGCTGATGCGCCAGAGCCTGCTGGCTCTGGTCGAACAGCATCTGCCGGTGGAGAAAATCCGTCAGATCGATCGTGAGGGCGGCTGGCCCACCGAGGCCTATCAGGCGATGGCCAAGGGCGGCTGGTTGGGTCTGCCCTATCCCGAAGAGTATGGCGGGCTCGGTGGCAGCTACAAGGACATGGCGATCCTGCTCGAGACGCTGTCCTATCATTATGCATGCCTCGGCACGACCTACATGACGAGCGCGATCTATTCCGGGCTGCAACTGCTCTACAACGGCAGCGAATATCTGAAGCAGACCTACATGGTGCCGATGATCAAGGGCGACGTCTACATCGCCTTCGCGCTGACCGAGCCGCAGACCGGCTCGGACGCCGCCTCGATCAAGACCCATGCGGTGCGCGACGGCGACGACTACGTCATCCGTGGCCAGAAATGGTTCATCACTTCCGCCCATATGGCCGATTACCTCGTGCTGGTGGTCAAGACCAATCCGTCCGCAAAACCGGCGCATGACGGCTTCAGCCTGTTCCTGGTCGACGCCAGGGCGAAGGGTGTCTCGATAAAGCCGATCGAAACCATGGGAAGGCACACGACGCATACCAACCAGATATTCTTCGACGAGGTGAGGGTGCCGGCGCGCAATCTGATCGGCGAGGAGAACCGCGGCTGGCGCATCCTGATGCGCGGCTTGAATCTCGAACGCATGGCGATCGCTGCCTGCGGCGCCGGCAACGCGCAAAAGGCGATCGACATCGCGCAGGACTACGCGATGCAGCGCATCCAGTTCGACCGCCCGATCAGCAAATTCCAGGTCATCTCGCACAAGCTCGCGGATATGCGCATCAAGGCCGAGATCGCGCGTCTCGTCACCTACCGGACCGCAGAGATGATGGATGCCGGTTACGACACGCGGATGGAAACCGCGATCGCCAAGATCGTCGCCACCGACAATGATTTTGAATGCGCGAACATCGGGATGCAGGTGATGGGCGGCGCCGGCTTCTCGATGGAGCATGACATGCAGCGCCTGTTCCGGGATTCGCGGCTCGGTCCGATCGGCGGTGGCAGTAACGAAATCCAGCGCAACATCATCGCCAAGCTGATGGGCCTCTGAAGGCAAAGGGTGACGATGATGACGGATATTCCGGCCCCGCGCGGCATGTATTTCGAGGATTTCGAGATTGGTCAAAGCCTGCAAACAGGCCGCCGCACCATCACGGCGACGGACATCGTGAACTTCGCCTGTCTTTCCGGCGATTTCAACGACGTCCACACCAACCATGAATACTGCAAGACCACGCCGTTCGGTGAACCGATCGCACATGGGCCGCTGGTGTTCGCCGTCGCCGCCGGGCTGAACTACGCCTCCGGGGTCAACCACGGCACGCTGATTGCGCTGCTCGGCATCGACAAATGGCGGATGAAGAAGCCGGTCAAGCATGGCGATACCATCTTCGTGCGCACCACCGTGCTGGCCAAACGCGAGACCAGCCAGCCCGACCGCGGTGTCGTCACCTTTGCCCGGGCCTTCGTCAACCAGCACGGCGAGGAAGTGCAGGAGATGGAGGTCACGATCATGTACCGGCGACGGCCCAAATAACGACTTCGAGAGAACCGTCGGCATCGTCGCCGCGGTCAGCCACCAAGAAAAACAGGGGAGAAAACCATGAAGGCAGGCCAGACTTTTCGGGCGTTGCTGCTCGGACTAGGCGCGATCCTGGCGGCGCCAGCCGCCAGCGCACAGGATTACCCCAACAAGCCCGTCAAGCTGATCGTGGGGTTCGCGGCGGGCGGCACGATCGACGTCGTTGCACGGATCATCGGCGAAAGCCTCAGCAGCAAGCTCGGCAAGCCGTTCATCGTCGAGAACCGGACCGGAGCCAATGGCATGATCGCCGCCACGGCGGTGGCCCAGGCGGATCCGGACGGCTACACCGTCTTTGTCAGCAACAGCAGCACGATCACGCTCAATCCGACGCTGTTCAAGGATATCAAATACAATCCCGCACGGGATTTCGCGCCGGTGACCACGGCGGTCTCGGTGCCGCTGATTCTGGCGGTCGATGCCGGCAATCCAAAAACCGCCGGCATCAAGAACCTGTCCGACTTCATTGCGCTGGCGAAGCAGAAGCCGGAGAACGTGATCTACGGATCGGCGGGCAACGGCAACATCACGCACCTTGCGTTCGAACTGCTCAGCCAGAAGGCGGGCGTAAAAATGCTGCACGTCCCCTATCGCGGCGCCGCGGCGGCACAAACGGGGCTGCTCGGAAACGAGGTGATGGCGGTGTTCGACACCATGGCCGCCGTTCAGCAGGTGCAGGCCGGCAAATTCCGCGCGCTGGGGGTATCCTCGACCGAGCGGTTGCCGGCGCTCCCGGATGTGCCGACGGTGGCCGAGCAGGGTTATCCCGGCTTCGATATCACCTTCTGGGTCGGCTTTTTCGTTCCGAAGGCCACGCCGGCGGCGATCGTCGATTTGCTGAACAAGGAGATCGTCAATGCCGCAAAGGATCCGGCCGTGCGCGCGCGCCTGGAGCCCCAGGGCACCGTCCTGACGATGTCGCGGGCGGAATTCAGCGCGAAGATTGAAAGGGAGACCAAGGAATTGGCCGAGGTGGTCGCGAAGTCGAATATCACCGCTGAATGAGACGCAAACGGCCGGATCAGCAATGATCCGGCCGCGCTTCGTCCTGCTTGAAGGGCCCGATCAGGCCGGCTTGGCCCAGTTCTGGTACATCGCCAGCAGGGCCACGATATCCTGGCCACGAAAGCCTTCGGCCAACGCAAGGGCGTAGAGTTCGCGCGTGGCGGAAGCCGACGGCGTCGGCATCTTCGTCATGCGGCCGAGTTCGACGGCGAGCGCCAGGTCCTTTTCGCCAAGCTCCATCTTGAATCCCGGCGCGAAGTCACCCTTGATCGCGTTTGGAAAACGCTTGGTGAAATGATGCGAACGTCCGCCGCTGACCGACAGCACGTCATAGAGCTTGTCCGGTTCGACGCCGGCGGCTACGCCAAGCGCGAACGCTTCGGCGGCGACCAGCACGTTGCCCATCGACATCATGTTGTTGACGATCTTCACGACCTTGGCGGTTCCGACCGGGCCGGTATATTTCCAGTCGTTGCCGAGCAGCTTCAGGATCGGCTCGGCCCGCGTCACGTCGGCCTTCTCGCCGCCGGCGATGAGAATCAGCTTGCCGGCGCGCGCCTCGTTCGGGCTGCCGCTGACCGGACAATCGACCACCGCAATTCCCTTGGCTGCGGCCGCCTCGGCGGCTTGCTTCATGGTGTGCGGGTCGATGGTGCTGAGCTCGATGCAGAGCGTGCCCTTGGCCGCATGGGCGACGATGCCGTTGGCGCCGAGCCAGGCTTCGGTCACGGCTTTCGGGTCGGGCAGGCTGGTCAGCACGATCGAGCGGCCGGCGAGCGCTTCAGCAATGCTCGATGCCATCCGAAAACCGTCCTGGGTGAGGCGTGCGCGCTGGTCGGCGTTGACGTCATAGCCGACGACGTCGAGATTGGATTCCCGCAAACGCCCGGCCATCCCCGATCCCATCTGCCCCATCCCGATGACCGCAATCTTCTCAGACATGTATTCTTCTCCCGGTTTGTTGTTGCGAGGCTTTGCCGAGCCGTCGCTGAAGCAGACTCTTCGATCACCTCTATACAGAGGGGCTGGCGCCAAGGCGACGGCGCAGCCCCGCAGGCGGCGCAACGGTGTGCGCCGGGGTCGCATAATGAAAACTGTAGACAGTTTAGGGCCAGAGCGCTAGCGTCCATCTGGCCGGCCGTCATCGCGTCTTTCACGAATGGCCGGCATCGGTTCGACAGACGATCAACGGGAGCGAAACTTTGAGAAAGCCTGTGCTGCCATTTGCCGCGGCGTGCGAGCGTCCATGAAAATCGCCCAGGGGAAATTTGTCGTGACCGGCGGCGCCAGCCTGATCGGATCGCATGTGGCGGAACAATTGCTGAGCCAGGGCGCGCGGGAAGTCGTCCTGCTCGATAATTACGCGCTGGGGAGCCCGGACACGGTCAAGTCGCTGCTCGGCGACAAGCGCGTCAAGTTGCTGCGCGGCGATATCCTGCGCATCAACGAGCTCTACGATGCCTTCGAGGGCTGCGACGGCGTATTCGCGATCGCCGGCTTCCTGACGCTGCCGCTCAGCCAGAATCCGAGCCTCGGGCTCGCGGTCAATGTCGAGGGGCAGGTCAATATCTTCGAAGCCTGCCGCTATCGCGACGTCAAGAAGGTGGTGTTCTCGTCGTCGATTGCGGTGTACGGCGATCCGGCGCCGGGGCTGATCGACGAATCCGCTCCCGCCCAGCTCGGCACGTTCCAGCCAGCGACCGCGCTCTACGCCTGCACCAAGCTGATCGGCGAGAATCTCTGCCGTCTCTACAGCGCCAAGCACGGCATCCAGGGGATTGCGCTCCGATACGCAACGGTTTACGGCGAGCGCCAGCATTATCGCGGCGTCAATGCGCTCTACATCATGGAGAACTACGACCGCATCATGCGCGGCCAGCCGCCGGAGATTCCGGACGACGGCAGCGAGGTGCATGATTACGTCCACGTCGCCGACGTCGCCCGCGCCAACGTGATGGCGATGGCGTCCGACGTGACCGCCGAAAGCTTTACCATCGCCTCGGGCGTTGCAACCGATCTCAACCGGGTGGTGGCGCTGCTGCTGAAGTTCACCGGCAGCGATCTCAAGCCGGTCTACAAATCGGCCACGTCAAGCGTGCGGTCGAGCGTGACCAAGCAGCTCGATTTCAGCATCGCCAAGGCCGAGAGGATGCTGGGCTGGAAGCCCGAGGTTTCCATCGAGGATGGGATTCGCCGGCTGCTGGAATGGCGCAAGGCGCAGCCGCACTGAGGAGAGGTGATGTCGGAATACGAAATTCTCGCGGTTCGCTATGCCCATAATGCCGAGCGAAAAGCTTCCGAAAATTTCATCGGCGGCGACCCGCATGACGGGCCGATGCCGATGGATTTCTTTGTCTGGGTGCTGAAAGGCGATGGCCAGACCATCATTGTCGATACCGGCTTTGATGCCGACATGGCCAAACGGCGGGCGCGGAAGCTGACACGACCGGTTGCCGAAGGTCTGAAGATGGCGGGCGTCGATCTGGCGGGCGTCAAGGACGTCGTCCTGACCCACATGCATTACGACCACGCCGGCAACCACGACATCTTCCCGAACGCGCGTTATCACATCCAGGATCGCGAGATGGAATACTGCACCGGCCGGTGCATGTGCCATTCCAACCTGCGCCACCCGTTCGAGGCCGACGACGTCACCGCGATGGTGCGCAAGCTGTTTCAGGGGCGCGTGAAATTCCACAACGGGTCCAGCGATATTGCGGACGGCGTGTCGGTTCATCTGGTGGGCGGGCATTCGCGCGGACTGCAGTTCCTGCGTGTCCGCACCCGGCGGGGATGGGTCGTGCTCGCCTCCGACGCCTCGCATTACTATGCGAATTTCGAACAGTACCGGCCGTTTCCGGTGGTGGTCGACGTCAGCGAGACCCTCGAAGGCTATGATGCGATGCGCAAGCAGGCGTCGTCGCTGGCGCACATCGTGCCCGGCCACGACCCGCTCGTGCTACAACGCTATCCGGCGCAGCCGGGTGGACCTGCGGACATCATCCGCCTCGACGCCGAGCCACTGAAATAGGACGGGAGCGGCCATGGCAAATGCGCGACTTCGTGCGGTATTCATGCGGGGCGGCACTTCCAAGGCGGTGATGTTCCGCAGGGACGATCTGCCCGCGAACCCCAAGGATTGGGATCCGATCTTTTTGGAAGTGATGGGCTCACCCGATCCCAACGGCCGGCAGCTCGACGGCATGGGCGGCGGAATATCGTCGCTGTCAAAGATCTGCATCATCGGACCGCCGAGCCGCCCTGATGCGGATGTCGATTACACCTTTGCGCAGATCGGCGTACGCGACACTTTTGTGGACTACGGCGCCAATTGCGGCAACATGTCCTCGGCCGTCGGGCCGTTCGCGCTCGACGAAGGACTGGTGACGGCGCCGGCCGATGGCGAAGCCACGGTACGGATTCACAACACCAATACGTCGAAGATCATCATTTCCCGCTTCCCGGTCGAGCAGGGTGCGTTGGCGGCAACCGGCGACATCGAAATCGATGGAATCGCCGGCAAGGCCGCGCCGATCCGGCTGGAGTTCCTCGAGCCCGGCGGCGCGCGGACAGGCAAATTGCTGCCGACCGGCAATCCAGTCGACGATCTCGACCTCGGCGGGCAGGGCACCGTGAAAGCGTCATGCGTCGATGCCGCGAACCCTTGCGTCTTTGTCGCAGCGAGCGCGGTCGGCAAGTCAGGCGATGAACTGCCCGACGTGCTCGACAATGACGCCGCCTTCCTGCAGCGCATGGAAGCGATCCGTTGCGCGGCGTCGGTCAAGATGGGCATTGCGCCCGACCTCGATAAGGCACGGCAGATGACCGGCATTCCCAAGGTTGCAATGGTGACGGGGCCGAGGGCCGGGAAGACGCTATCGGGACGCGCGCTTGCAGCAGCGGATGCCGATATCTGGGTCCGCATGATCTCGGTGGGATTGCCGCACCGCGCTACGCCCATCACCGGCGCGATTTGCCTCGCCGTGGCGTCGCGGATTCCCGGAAGCATTCCGGCCGGCCTCGCCAAATCCGATGGGCCGATCCGGATCGCGCATCCGTCTGGCGTTACGCTGGTCGATGCCGGCGTTTCGTCGTCTGGCGGTGGCGCCGTGAAAGCCGACTACGGCGCGGTCTATCGCACCGCCCGCCGGCTGTTCGAAGGCAACGTCGTCTATCGAACATCAAAATAGGCAACGACCAAATAACCGGGTGGTGAACGTGTCAAAATTTCCGAAATTGTTCGCACCCGGCAGGATCGGCTCGCTTGGGCTGCCGAACCGCATCGTATTCGCGGCGACCAGCTCGGAGCTTGCCGACAAGGACGGCTTTGTCGGTGACGATCTCGTCGAGTATTACGCCGAACGCGCACGGGGCGGCACGGGGCTGCTCGTCCTCGAAGCCACCTATGTGGAGCAGGAAGGCAAGCGGCTGCATCATAATGCGATGCTGCACGAGGATTGCTTCATCCCGGGCATGCGGAAAGTGGTCGAAGCTGTTCATGCCGAGGGCGCGAAGATCGCCATCCAGCTCAATCATGGCGGCCGCGAATCGATTCCGCATGTTTCAGGCTCCATCCCACTGGCGCCTTCGCCGATCCCCTCGCAGTTTACCGGTGTCGGCGACGCCGTCGTGCCGAAGGAACTGAGCGTCGGCGAGATCGACCGGATCGTCGAACGGTTTGCGGAGGCGGCGCGGCGATCGCGCGACGCGGGCTTTGACGCCGTGGAGCTGCATGGCGCGCACGGCTACCTGATCGGCGAGTTCATCTCGCCCGATGCCAACAAGCGCGAGGATGAATACGGTGGAAGCGTGCAGGGCCGTGCGTATTTCTGCGTGCGGCTGATAAGAGCGATCAAGGCCAGGCTTGGCGCGGATTATCCGGTCATCGTGCGCATGAATGGCCGCGATCATGTCAAGCATGGCCTCGAGCTCGACGATGCCGTCGAGATGGCCGCCATGTTCGAGGCCGCCGGCGCGGACTCGATCAGCGTGTCCGGCGGCGTGCACGCGTCACGGCCCTACATGGTCGTTCCCGGCATGTCGGTCGACCGCGGTTGTTACGTAAGCTACGGCGACGCCATCCGCCGGCGGGTCAAGGTCCCCGTGATGGTCGTCGGACGGATCAATACGCCTGAGCTTGCCGAGCAGATCCTTCGCGATGAACAGGCCGACTACATCTGTCTCAGCCGGGCCCTGATTGCCGACCCGCATTTCCCAGCCAAGGCGAAGGCCGGCCTTGTCGAGACCATCGCCCCCTGCATCGCCTGCAACGAATGCATCGCCACCGTTCACCGCCACAAGGGGCTCGCCTGCACCGTCAATCCAATGGTCAGCCGCGAGCTGGAACTAAAGGCTTTGCTCGCGCGCAAGCCCGAGGCCAGGCGCGTCGTCGTGGTCGGCAGCGGCGCGGCGGGCCTGTCCGCTGCGGTGGCGGCGGCCCGGCGCGGTCATGACGTCCATCTGTTCGAAAAGGAAAGCGCGATCGGCGGCCAACTGTTGCTGGCGCACCAGCCGCCGCATCGCGGCGAAATCAGGAACGCGCTGCGGTATTTCACCTCCGAGGTCGAGCGTCTCGGCATCCCGGTCAGCCTCAACCGCTCGTTCTCGGCCGATGACGCGCGAGCGCTCAAGCCTGATTCCATCATCGTGGCCACCGGCGCTTCACCGGTCCAGCCGCGCATTCCCGGCGCTGATCTCCCCCATGTCCTGAGCGGATGGCGGGTGATTGCCGGTCTCGACAAGCCGGGCCAGACCTGTGTCGTCGTCGGCGGCGGTCTGGTCGGGATCGAGGTCGCGGATTACCTGGCCGAGCAGGGCAAGAAGGTCATCATGATCGTGCGGTCGGAACTCCTGAAAAAGGCGGTTCATGCCGATCGCGTCTATTATCTCGACCGCATTGAAGAGCACGGCATCGAGGTGCTGGCGAACATGGAGCTGCTGGCGGTGGGCCCGGACTGGGTCGAAATTCGGCCCGAAGGTCGCGTCCGGCGCACGCTCCATGACGTCGACAATGTGATCTTTTGTACCGGATACGTCTCGCGAAAGGCCGAAACCGATGGCCTCGAGGGGCTCGGCATTCCCGTTCACTATGCCGGCGACGTGGGCGGCCCGCGAAAATTCTTCCAGGCCATCGAGGAGGGGACCCTGGCGGCGCTCAGAATCGCTTAGTTGTAGACAGTTGCGGGAACGCAGGTTTCCACGATTGATTGTCCTCGACGAAGGGACATACTAATAGATACAAGGGCTTGGCTGAGGCGCGACCCGGTTGGGCGCCAGGAATGTGGTTCTCGAAAGGCTTTCATGAACGGCATATTGAACCATAAGGTTTCTGCGCAGTCGCTGGTGGATGCGCTTGCCGAGCGTATTGAGGCCGCGATCATCAGCGGAGACCTGCAGCCGGGCAGCAAGATCAGCGAGCAGGCGCTGGCCGCCTCGCTCGGCGTCAGCCGCGGTCCGCTGCGCGAAGCGATCCGGCGGCTCGAAGGCCGGAAATTGCTCCAGCGCACGCCCAATATCGGGGTCCGCGTCGCCAGCCTGTCGCCCAGCGATCTCTATGAAGTGCTGCAGGTCCGCGAGGCGCTGGAGGGTTTGGCGTGCGGGCTCGCCGCCCAGCATATGACGGATGAGGAACTGGAGGCGCTTTCCGAACTGCTGGATCAGCACCAGCAGCAGAAGAGCGTCCAGGAAGGCACCGGCTATTATCAGGAATCAAAGGACTTCGATTTCCATTTCCGCATCGTGAAGGGCAGCCGCAATGCGCGCCTCGTCCAGATGCTCTGCGAGGACCTCTATTATCTGCTTCGCGTCTATCGCTACAAATCGAGCACGAAACCGGGGCGGGCCAAGCAGGCGCTGCGTGAGCACAAGGATATCGTCGCGGCGTTGATACGGCGGGATCCCGTGGAAGCCGAAAGGAAGATGCGCCTGCATATCAGCAACGCCCGCCAATATGTCGAAGAGCAGATGCGCGAAGCGGCCGTCCGGGAAGAAGTCGCGCCGCCCGCCGCCAAGAAGGCTTCAAAGGCGACCGCTACGAAGGCCACGGCTTCCTGGGGCGGCCGGCGCAGCCGGGCCACGCTTCAGCCGCGTAGATAGGCTGGAAATCGCGCAGTCGGCGGGTCAATCCATAGGCCTTTCAATCAACGCGTCTCTGCGGCATTCCCTCGGGTGTAATCGACGTGATGATCGATGAATCGAGCGCTTCATACTCGTGGTAGCCGATGGTGGCGTAGAGTTCGGCGCGGGTTTGCATGCGGTCGATCAGGCGGTGGGTGCCGCCGTCCCTGCGGATGCCCTCGTACAACTCGACCTGTGCCTTGGCGGCCATGCGGAGCGCGCTGACCGGCCAGATCACCATCTTGTAGCCGAGGGCTTCGAATTCCGATGACGTCAGGAACGGCGTTCGCCCGAACTCGGTCATGTTGGCGAGCAGCGGTACCTTGATGGTTTCGGAGAATTTGCGGAACGCTTCGGGGTCGTGCAGCGCTTCGGGGAAGATGGCGTCGGCGCCGGCTTCGACGTAAAGCCTGGCACGGTTGATGGCGCTGTCGAGCCCTTCATCGGCGGCGGCATCGGTGCGGGCCACGATATAGAGATGCCGGCGCGCCTTGGCGGCCGCGGCGATCTTTGCGGCCATGTCCTCTGGCGCGATCAGCTTCTTGTCGTTGAGGTGGCCGCATTTCTTCGGCAGGATCTGGTCTTCGATCTGGACTGCCGCGGCGCCCGAATCCTCGAACGCGCGAACCATGTTCATCACGTTCAGCGCTTCGCCAAAGCCGGTATCGCCATCCACCAGCACGGGAAGTTGCGAGGCGCGGGAAACCTGCCGGACGAAGAAACAGACATCCTCGATCGTGAGGATGCCGAGGTCCGGCAACCCCATGGATGCCGACATCGCCGCTCCCGACAGATACAGTGCCTCGAACTGCGCAGCCTTGGCCTGCAACGCGGCGAGGCCGCAATGGGCCCCCGGGATCTGCAGGATGCCGGGACGCTCCAGCAGCTTTCGAAAACGCTCACCGGCGCTGAGGGCCGGCAGATCATTGGCGACCAGATAGGTCATTTGGTCTTTGCCTGTGTTGTGGCTTCGCTGATCATATCCCGAAATTGCCCTGCTTATGCTTTAACCGCAAACGGATCGCGCGTTTCATCGGAAAAATCGATCATCACGTTCTTGCTCACGGTGAATTCCAGCAGGCCCTGTTCGCCGCGTTCACGCCCGAAGCCGCTGTCCTTGACGCCACCGAAGGGGGCCTGCGCGGTGACCATGCGATAGGTATTGACCCAGACCAGGCCGCTTTGCATCGCGCGGATCATTCGCATGGCACGGGACAGGTTCTGGGTCCAGACGCCGCAGGCGAGACCATACGCCGTATCGTTGCCGATTTCGACGGCTTCCGCTTCCTCGTCGAAGGGGATGACGGACAGCACCGGCCCGAAGATCTCCTCACGAGCAACGCGCATGCCATTGTCGACATCGGCGAAGATCGTCGGCTTGATGAACAGGCCCTTGCTCAGTTCGCCGCCGCGGGCGGGTTCGCCGCCTGTCACCAGCCTTGCGCCGTCCTTACGGGCGACGTCGATGTAGTCGAGAATACGCCGGAACTGGGGTTCGTTGGCGGCGGTGCCCATTTCGGTGGCGGTGTTCCGGGGATCGCCGAGCACGATTTTCTGAGCGCGTTCGGCGAGCCGTTCGATGATCTGTTTGTAGATCGGGCGCTGCACCAGGAGGCGCGAGCCGGCGATGCAGGTTTGGCCGGTCGCCGCAAAAATCCCGGCCAGCGCGCCGACCACAGCCTTGTCGATGTCGGCGTCGGCAAAGATGATGTTCGGCGATTTGCCGCCCAGTTCCAGCGTGACCGGACGCAAATTTCGTCCCGCCGTAGCCGCGATCTCGCGGCCGACGCCGGGGCTGCCCGTAAAACTGATCTTGTCGACGCCGCTGTCGTCGACAAGAGCCCGGCCGACCTTGCCGTCGCCGGTGACGACATTGACCACGCCGGCGGGAAAACCGGCTTTCTCGACCAGCTTGCAGAACTCCAGCGTGGTCGCCGACGCATGCTCCGAGGGCTTGATGACGACGCAATTGCCGGCTGCGAGGGCAGCCGGGAGCTTGTTGGCAAGCAGCGAAATTGGAGAATTCCAGGCGGTGATGATGGCGATCACGCCATAGGGCTCACGCATCGCAAAATCGAACATCTGTGGCTGATCGAGCGGGATGACATTGCCCCAGATCTTGTCGGCATAGCCGGCAAAGAAGCGGCAGACGCGGGCCGCGAAGAACATTTGCGACCGGGTTTCGCGGATGATCTTGCCGTTGTCGGTCGTCTCGAGCAGCGACATGCGGTCGGCGTTTTCCTCGAGCAGGCCGGCGAGGCGGTGGAGCAGTGTGGCCCGCTCCAGTCCATTGGTGTGACGCCAGGTTTTCTCGTAGGCGCGGCGGGCTGCCGCGATCGCAGATTTCACATCCGTGTCGGTGGCTTGCGGAATCTCGGCCCAGACTTCCTGGTTGAACGGGTTCAGCGCCGGGAAAGTCGCGCCGTCCGAACTGCTTGCCCACTGGCCGTCGATGAAAAGTCTGTAGGCGTCTGGCATCCGCGCGTCCTCGTGATGGGGCGCAACGTCGCGCCCTTTGGTGCAGGCGATGTTTCCAACAGCAGCGCCAAACTGTCAACAGTTGACTTTAGCCATTTCGCTACGTAGGTTCCTTGGGCCGGTCGCCGCAAAGGCTGACGGAACGAAACAACACAGCAATCGGAAAGGGGCCGGCAGCAACGGCTCCTCGATATCAGGGAGATGGCCCATGCGTGGATTCTTGAAGGTGGCGCTGCTTTCGACGGCT
This sequence comes from Hyphomicrobiales bacterium, assembly GCA_017305715.1. Lineage (GTDB taxonomy): Bacteria > Pseudomonadota > Alphaproteobacteria > Rhizobiales > Xanthobacteraceae > Bradyrhizobium. The sequence continues at coordinate 311,909 of JAFKKG010000013.1, forward strand.
TGCGCTGCTCTGTCATTCCCGGCCGCGGCGCAGACATTGAAGCTCGGCGTGCTCGCGACCCTGTCGGGAGCCGGAACCGCCTGGGGCATCGCGATGCAGGGCGCCGCGGAACTCGCTGCGGAAGACGTCAACAGCAAGGGCGGGCTGGAAGTCGGCGGCAAGAAATACAAGGTCGAGGTCGTCGCCTATGACGACCACTACAAGGCGGCGGACGCGCTGACCGCCTTCAACCGCATGGTGTTCGACGACAACATCAAGTTCGTCGTCGGTCCGCTCGGCTCGGCGCCGGCGCTGGCGCTGCTGCCGGTTTCCACCGAAAACAAGGTCATCACGATGACGATGGCCTTCACCCCGAAGGCGCTGTCGGCCGACTACAAATACAGCTTCCGGCCGGTGATCCCGTCCGACGTGTTCTCCGATCCGCAGATCAAGTGGGTCGTGCAGAAGCTCGGCGCGAAACGGATCGGCGGCCTGTTCCCGAACGACGAGTCCGGCCAGCAGGTCGGCGCGGCCAACGAAGCGGCCTATCAGGCGGTCGGCGCCAAGTTCGTCGCCAAGGAATTCTTCGAGCGCGAGCGCGTCGATTTCGTGCCGCTGCTGACGCGCGTGCTGGCGCAGAACATCGATGCCTTCGAACTCAATGGCAACGCGCCGCAGACCGCGGGATTGCTGGTCAAGCAGCTTCGCGAGCTCGGCTTCAAGGGGCCGATCATCCGGACCGGCGGCGACGCCACCGCCGATATCCTGAAGGTCGCCGGCAAGGAAGCGACCGAGAACGTCTACGTCCATCAGCCGATCAACACCGATGCGCCCGCAATCCAGGAATACACCAGGCGTTTCGAGGCGAAATACAAGATGCCGCTGAACGCCTTCAGCCCGTTCTTCTACGCCAACGTGCAGATGGTGTTCGCCGCGATGCAGAAGGCGGGCACGGTGACGGATTCCGACAAGGTTCGTGAAGCCATGCTCGGCCTCAAGGATTTCGAGACCGTGCTTGGCAAGGTGAACTGGATCGGCGAGGCGCAGTGGAAATCGAACCAGCAGCTCGATGCGCCGTTCTATGTGGCGCTGCTCAAGGGCGGTGCGGCCCAGGTCGTCGCCAAGTGCACGCCCAAGCTCTGCGAGTAGCGCTGCAAGCCTCACTTAGAGAATAGACGCCGCCTCACGCGGGAGAACGGGTTTGGACTATTCGATACTTCTCGCGCAGGCGGTACTCAACGGCCTCGTCATCGGCGCGATGTACATGCTGATGGCGGTCGGGTTCACGCTGGTGTTCGGGATCATGCGCGTCGTCAATTTCGCGCATGGCGAATTCTATATGCTCGGCGCCTTCACGGGGTTCTTCACCTACGTCTATTGGGAAATTCCGTTCGTCGTCTGCCTGATCATTGCGGCGTCGACGGTCGGCATCCTCGGCATGCTGGTCGAGCGTACGCTGATTCAACCGTTCAGGGCCGATGAGATGTCCGGCATGATCGCCACGCTGGCGATCTCCGTGATCATCCAAAACGGTGCCGTGCTGCTGTGGGGGCCGGTGCCGCGTGCGATGCCCGATATCGTCACGGGTACGCTGGCGATCGGCCCGTTCAACTTCCCGTGGTCGCGGCTGGTCGTCATCGCGGCCGCGGCGCTGATTTTCGCCTGCTTCTGGCTCTTCATGCAGCGCACGCGGCTCGGGCGTGCGATGCGGGCTGTGGCGCAGGATACCGAGACCGCGTTGATCCAGGGCATTCGCGTCAACTACATCTATCCGCTGGCTTTCGGCATGAGCGTTGCGCTGGCCGCCCTGGCCGGCGCGCTGATGGGGCCGGTGTTCTCGGTATCGCCGTTCGTCGGCGCGACGCCGATGCTCAAGGCGTTTGTCGTCGTCATTCTCGGCGGCCTCGGCTCGGTGCCGGGTGCGGTGGTCGGTGGCCTGATGCTGGGCATGATCGAGAGCTTTACCGCGACCGCGTTTGGATCACTGGTATCCGACATCCTGCAACTGCTGCTCGTCATCCTGATCCTGCTGGTCCGGCCTGCCGGCCTGCTGGGACAAAGGGAGGCCTGATCTTGCACGGACCGAGACCCCCGGCGATTGACCAGGACGAACCCCGCATCGCGGCGCGCCGTCGCTGGTTGCCTGCCGCCGTCATTGTGACGCTGCTGGCGCTGGCGCTCATCCTGCCGCAGCTCACGACGAACCAGTTCTACGTTCATCTGGCGAATCTGATGCTGCTGAACTCGATCTTCGCGATAAGCCTCGGCTTGATCGCCTCGGTTGGACAGATTTCGCTCGGGCATGCGGCTTTCGTCGCCGCAGGCGCCTACATCTCGGCGCTGGCCGCACTCAGCTTCAAGCTTCCGCCGCTGCTCGGCATCGTCCTTGCCGGGCTGGTGACGGGGCTGGCGGCGGTAGCACTCGGCAAGATCCTGCTTCGGTTGCGCGGCGTCTATTTCGTGCTGGTGACATTTCTGGCCGGACAGGTCTTCACCCTCGTGGCGCTGAACTGGGAGAGCGTCACCCACGGCGCCAACGGGCTACTCGGAATTCCCGCCATCTCGATCTTCGGCTTCCCGCTCTCGACGCGCCTGCGCTTCTACTACTTCGCGCTTGCCGCCTTCATTCTCGTCATCACCTTCGTCTGGGCACTGATGCGCTCGCAATATGGAAGGGCGTTCCGTTCGATTGCCGAGAACATCCGACTCGCCGAATCCAGCGGCATCGACGTCAGCCACTACCAGATCGTGGCCTTCGCGCTCGGCAGTGGCATCGCGGGGGCTGCCGGCGCGGCGACGGTGCACTACATCCGCTTCCTGTCGCCGGACAGCTTCACGTTCAACGATTCGATCGCTTACATCACCATGCTGGTCGTCGGCGGGCGCCACACGCTGATTGGCGGCGTGCTGGGTGCGGCCTTCCTGACACCGCTGCCGGAACTGCTGCGCGGCTTCGTGGGCGCGCAGCACATCATCTATGGGGCGATCCTGCTTGGCGTCCTGCTGTTCATCCCGAACGGGCTGGTGTCGATCGGTAGCTCCTTGTGGCGAAAAAGCTCCGGGACGGAGGAGCCGAAATGACCGCGTTGCTTCAGGTGGATGCGATCAGCCGGCGGTTCGGCGGCCTGAACGCGCTCAAGGACGTGTCGTTCGCCATTCATCCCGGCGAGATCGTTGGATTGATCGGCCCCAACGGCGCCGGCAAGACAACGTGCTTCAACGTCGTCAGCGGCGTCATGCCGCCGTCGGCGGGCGCTATCCGCTTCGACGGCCGCAGCATCGTCGGTAAGAAGCCGAGCGAGATCGTCAGCCAGGGCCTGGTGCGGACGTTCCAGGCCACCACGATCTTTCCCGAAGCCACCGTGATCGAGAACGTCATGCGCGGGGCATTTTCGACGACGCCGGTCTCGATGCTGGGTTCGGTGTTCAACACACGCGCCACCCGCGCGACCATGTCGGCGACGCACAGGCGTTGCGAGCTCCTGCTCGACCGGCTGTCGCTGGCGCCGCTTGCGCAGCGCAAGGCCAGGGAGCTTTCCTATGGCGGCCAGCGCCGGCTTGGCGTCGCGATCGCGCTGGCGGCGCGTCCAAAGCTCCTGATGCTGGACGAGCCCGTAGCCGGGCTGAACCCGGAAGAGGCCGCCGATTTCGGCCGCCTGATCCGGGAGCTGCACAAGACCGAAAATATCACCATCCTGCTGGTCGAGCACCATATGCGGCTGGTGATGGGACTGTGCGACCGCCTCGTCGTGCTCGATCACGGCGAGAAGATCGCCGAGGGCGTGCCGGCGGACATCCGCGCCAACCGCAAGGTGATCGAGGCCTATCTCGGCACCGAGGAGGCGGCATGAGCGCGCTTCAGATCCGCAATATCCATGTCGAATACGGCAGCCGGGTCGCGATCTCCGGCATCAGCCTCGACGTGGCACCGGGCCAGATCGTCTCATTGGTCGGCAGCAACGGCGCCGGCAAGACCAGCACGTTGCGGGCGATCATGGGGCTGTGCTCGCCGAGCCAGGGCGAGATCAGCTTTGGCGGCGTGCGGATCGACCGGATGTCGCCACCCGACATCGTCGCGCAGGGCATTGCTCTGTCGCCCGAGGGGCGGCGGGTGTTTCCGCGCATGACCGTTCACGACAATCTGCTGGTCGGTGGATATCTGCAGCCGCAAGGCAGCAGCCTGCACGCTTCGGTCGAACGAATGTTCGGCTTCTTCCCAAAACTCAGGCAGCGCCGCAACCAGATGGCAGGGCTCCTGTCCGGCGGCGAGCAGCAGATGCTGGCGATCGCCCGGGCGCTGATGGCGGCGCCAAAGGTGCTGTTGCTGGACGAGCCCTCGCTCGGGCTGGCGCCGATCATGGTGCAGGAGATTGGCCGGCTGATCGAGACGATCAACCGCGAACAGGGACTGTCGATCGTGTTGGTCGAGCAGAACGCCAATCTGGCGCTCCGGCTTTGTCATTACGCCTATGTGCTGGAGACTGGCCGGATCGCGCTGAGCGGCCCCGGCGCGGAGCTCGCCAGGAGCGATTACGTTCAGCGCGCTTACCTTGGGGTCTGAGAGACGATCGGCGGCTTCGCATTCGCCAGTGCAGCTGCGCCGGCGCGCATTGTTGATAGGCGCTGCTTCTTTCCGCTATCCTTACGAAATGCCGGTGGAGACCGCGTCCGCTAACAGGAGCTTCCAATGCCGATGCCAGAGAATGTCGAAGGTACAACCCCGAAATACCTCCGTGACAAATATGCAATCGTTGGCGTTGGCGAGACGGATTACAGGCGCGGATCGACGCTGAGCACGCGTGCGATGGCCACGCGGGCGATCGGAAACGCCATGCGCGACGCCGGCCTGAAGGCATCCGAAATCGATGGAATGCTGTCCTATCAGTTCAACGATTCCACGTTTACGCCGCTGGTGGCGGGTGATCTCGGCATTCGCCTGAATTTCTACATGGATGTCTTTGGAGGCGGATCCTCAATTGAAGCATTGATCGGCATCGCGATAGGCGTGATCGAAGCCGGCATGTGCAAGACGGTCGTCATCTTCCGTTCGATGAATGGGTTCAGTCAGGTTCGAATCGGCGGAACCGGCGCGAGGGCGGTCGCACCGGTCGCCGGCGACATGCTTCATTCGCGGGCCTATGGCTGGCAGAGCGCCGGCCAATCCTTTGCACCGTCGTTCATGCGCCACATGTACGACTACGGAACGACGGCCGAACAGGTTGCTGCGGTGAGGGTCGCCCACAGCCATCATGCGTCCAACAATCCCAAGGCTTTCTATAAAAAGCGCGTCACCGTCGAGGAGGTGATCGGCAGCCGGATGATCTGCAAGCCGCTTCATCTGCTTGATTGCTGTGTGGAGACCGACAACGCGAATGCGATTATCGTCACGAGTTCGGAGCGTGCGCGCGACCTGCGCCATGTGCCCGTCAAGATCAGAGGCGTCGTCGGCCGTTGCTGCAAGCCGCGTTCGGATATGCACTATCAGACCGGACCGATTTCGACCGTCGCCGGTCATTATGCAAAAGAAATCCTGTGGCCGAATTCCGGAGTCCAGCCGGAAGATATCGATGTGACCGGATCGTATGACGCGTTTACGTTCACGACGATGCTGCAGCTTGAAGATTATGGATTTTGCAAGAAGGGAGAGGGGGGCCACTACGTCAGTGACGGCACCATCAAGCTCGGCGGAAGACGCCCCAATAATACGAGCGGAGGCCATCTGTGCGAAGGCTACACGCACGGTATTGCCATGGTTATCGAGAACGTGCGGCAGCTTCGCCACGATGCGGATGATTCATGCCCGATTGGTCCGGATGGCAGGCGTCAACATACCCATGATTACGGTGAGGGCGGATGCCGCCAGGTAAAGGACGCTGAACTGAGCGCCAATCTCGGCTGGGCGTCGCCAGGCACTGGATCGGCGCTCGTGATGCGGCGTGGCTGAGGAGGTCGTCATGATTACAGCAGAATATCTGGGAATGCCGCTCGAGATAAATGATCTGGATACGGAAAATCTGGACTATTTCTCGCACTGCTCAAGACATGACTTCCGCCTGCAGCGTTGCTGTTCCTGCGATTTATTTCGTTACCCGCCGACCACCGCGTGTCCGTGGTGCAGCGGGGCGGAGTCGAAATGGGTGGCGGTCGAGGGCCGTGGAACGGTGCATTCCTATACCGAAGTTCATCACGCGATTCAGCCGGCGTTCAAGCAGCACCTGCCTTATCTCGTGCTGGTGGTCGAACTGGACACCCAGAATGGAAAGCCGTCCATCCACGAAGCGCTTCGCGTGGTGGGTAATCTGACGACACCGGATGGCGTGCTGGCGCCAAGAAAGGATGTCGGGGCCGTCGGAATCGGAACACGCGTGCGGATGGTTTTCACTGATGTCGCGCCGGGGATCTCGCTGCCACAATGGACGATTGATGAAGGCGCTGCCGACAAATCCAGGGTCTGGCGATATCCCCTGGAATAAAATCGCAGGGCGGGATGGCTTCAATTGATCGTCGCGCCTGACGACTGGATGATCTTCGTCCATTTCGCGGTTTCCTCGGCCAGGAACTGACCGAAGGCCGTACCCGAGATGCTGCCGGGCTCGGCGCCGAGTTCGGTAAAGCGCTTCTGCACGTCAGGCATTTTCAGGATCGCATCGACTTCGCTTTCCAGCTTGGCCAGCACCGGCGCGGGCGTTTTCGCCGGCGCCACCAGCCCGAACCAGGCGGAGGCTTCGAAACCGGGGACGCCTGATTCCGCAATTGTCGGCACGTCGGGGAGGGCGGCCGCGCGCTTGGCGCCGGCCACCGCAATGGCCTTGATCGCCTTGCCCTGAACCTGCGGCAGGACGGCCGGGATGTTGTCGAACATCATCGGGATGTGCCCTGCGATGAGATCGTTCATGGCAGGCGCCGCGCCCCGGTAGGGCAGGTGAACGATATTGATGCCGGTCATGCTCTTCAGCAATTCGCCGGCGAGATGGTTGGTGGAGCCATTGCCCGATGATCCGAAATTGAGGGTGCCCGGCTTGGCCTTGGCGAGCGCGATCAGCTCCATGATGTTGCTCGCTTCGACCGCGGGATGCACGGCAAGCACGATCGGCACCGAGGCGACCAGCGCGATAGGCGCGAATGCCTTGGCCGGGTCATAGGGCAGGTTCTTGTACAGCGCCGCGTTGATCGTGAGCGGCGGCGGCGCCGTCAGCAGCAGGGTGTAACCGTCCGCCTCCGAGGTAGCGACCGCATCGCTGCCGATATTGCCGCCGGCGCCGCCGCGGTTCTCGATCAGGAATGTCTGGCCGGTCCGCTCGCCAAGCTTTTGCGCCAGGATGCGGGCGATGATGTCGTTGGAGCCGCCGGCTGGAAACGGCACGACGATTTTGACGGGGCGCGACGGATAATCCTGCGCCGTGGCGCCACCGCCGGACAGGAGCGCGCCGAGGACGACAAGAAGTGCGCGACGATTGAGCCCCATGTTGCGTTCCTCGTCCCTTGCGTGTCTCGCTCGCGCGAGATCTTGTTATCTGCTGGCAAGCAAGAATTGCAGGATCGGCGTGAATGTCAACGATGCGCGTTCGTGTCGCTGCGGGCAGCCTTCGAACTCACCGAAGGCATGGTTCGGACATTCCAGATTGCGTTCATCGACGTGCGGGACGACGGTGAGACAGTCGATTTTACAATGCAACTGGCTGATGAACATGGCTCCCTACTGGCTCGTTCGATTGAATGACGCTCTCACCTGGGTCAATCCGGCCCTGGGCCTTGTCGCTGCGAGCCTGGCGCTATTGACCATCGCGGCCGCGGCCGAGCGCTTCCCCCGCGATGTGGCGAGCGCGACGGTCCAGAGCGCGCGACCGGTCAAGGTCGTCGCATTGGCCGATTGCGCGCGTCCGGCCTTGCCGCCCGAACTGCGGGATATGCGGCTTTACGATTGATCGTCCGCGTTCACGCCGGCGCCGCTTCCCTGCGGGGCATGGTCCCGATCGCGATGCCGCCCAGGATCAGCAGCATCGCGACGACCAGGTCGGTGGTAACCGTCTCGCCGAGAATGATCGCCGAGCTTGCGACCCCGAACACGGGTGTCGCGAGCAGTCCGAGCGAGGTGACGACGGCGGGCAGGCTGCGGTTGACGGTCGCCATCGCCCAATAGGCCAATGCCGTTCCGATGACCCCGCTGAACAGAAACAGCCCAACCAGCTTCGCGTTCCATTCCAGATGTGGAGCCCCATCCTTGAGAAACGCCAGCGCGGAGACCACCAGCGTGGCGAGCAGCGCTTGCCAGAACCCCAACTGGAACGGCGTGGAAATCCAGCGGTGCGCGCGCACATAGACGATGCTGACGGCCCAGCACATGGCGGCCAGCAGGATGCAGCCGCTTCCGGCCAGGGTGTTGGCGTCGGTCCAATCGAAGGCGAGCGGGTTGAACATGACCGCGAGACCGGCAAGGCCGATCGCCATTCCCAGCGAACGCGAAGGCGTCATCCGCTCGCCGAGGAACAGCCAGGCCGCAGGCATCACCCAGAGCGGCGTCGTGTAGCCGAGCACGATCGAACGGCCGACAGCGGCGAATTGCAGCCCGAATGCGACCAGCGTCGAAAACGCCACCATGTGAAATATCGAATTGACGAAGATGACGGGCAGGTCGCCCCGCCGCGGCACGATCATCTCGCCCCGCGCAAGCAGAAGCGCGCCCAGCGCCACCGTGGCAATGCCGGAACGGATCGCCGTGATCCACAGCGGCGAAGCGCTTTGCACCAGCGTCTTGGTAATCGTCCAGTTGAGGCCCCAGGCGATCACGATCACCGCGAACAGCAGCAGCGCGCTGCGATGCGATATCTGGGGCTGCATCCTGATTCCGTCGGTTGGCATTGCCACGGCCGACCATAGCCTTGACTGGCATACACAACAGGTCCATTTCTAGAAAAATCATTGGGCCAGTTATGCCGAGCCTGTTGTCCGGAACCGTCAATCTGAAGTTCGTGCCGCAGGACGGCGGCCGTCTGACGCGCCAGATCTACGATCGCCTGCGATCGGCCATCCTGTCCGGCGCTTTGCCGCAAGGTTACCGGCTGCCGTCCAGCCGCGTGCTGGCGCAGGACTTTCAGGTTTCGCGCAACACCGTCTCGTCCGTCATCGATCAGCTCGCGGTCGAGGGGTATGTCGCCGTTGCGCGCGGGCGCCGCCCGGTGGTCGCGGCACTCGAGAAGGTGCGGTTGATCTCCGCCGATGCGTCCGGTCACCAGGATTCCGGCCCGGTGCGAATCTCGCGCTGGGCGAGGCAAGTCAGCCGGTCAGACCGGCATTTCACCAACGAGGGGCGGCCGCAGCCATTTGCGCCCGGACTTGCCGACGCGCGCGAATTTCCGCACGAGGTGTGGGCGCGCTGCCTGCGCCGGGCCGCGGGCAGCCGGCATCGTTCGAGGGCGATCGGCGCCAACCATCCGGCGCTCCGCGCCGCATTGCTCAGCCACCTCGTGGAACACCGCGGCGTCAAGGCCGATGCGCGGCGGCTGATCATCACGTCGTCGGCCCAGGCCGCCATCGAACTGATCTCACGCGTCATCCTTAACGCCGGCGATCTGGCATGGATCGAAAGCCCCGGCTATGGCGGCGCACGGGTGGCGCTGGAAGCGACGGGCGCGCGTGTCCGGGGTATCACGCTCGACCGCAGCGGATTGCGGCTTGCGGGGCGGGCCGATCGGCCGCGGCTGATATTCTGCACCCCTTCCCATCAATATCCGACGGGAAGGTTGATGCCGATCAAGCGGCGGCAGGAATTGCTGGCATTCGCCGCGGAGGCTGGTGCGGCCATCATCGAGGACGATTACGACAGCGAGTTTCACTTCGACGGGCGGCCGGTGGTCGCCTTGCAGGGTCTCGATACGTCCGGCAATGTCTTCTATGTCGGAACGTTCTCGAAATCGATGCTGCCCGACATCCGCGTTGGGTACGCCATCGTGCCTGATCGCTTCGTCGACACATTCGAGCGGGCGCAGCGCCACACCGGCCAGATGGTGACGGGAGCGACCCAGGGCGCATTGGCGGAATTCATCGGCGATGGCGACTTTGCGACGCATATTCGCCGGATGACCCGAATCTATCGCGGCCGTCGTGATCGGCTCGCGACTGCGTTGGCATCGGCGGCGGGTGACAGACTGGCGATCACGCCGCCGGCCGGCGGCATGCAACTGCTCGCCCGGCTCGAACCGGGATCGGATGATGGCCCTCTGGTGGCCGATCTTGCCAGCGTCGGAATCACGGCGCGACCGCTGTCGCGTCATTTCACCGGAAAGGCCACCGAGCACGGCTTGTTTCTTGGATTCGCCGCCTGGAATGATGCCGAAATCGATGCCGGCGCTGACCTCATCGGCAAGACGCTGGCAAAAATCGCCGCGGGCGGTGAGGCGCGCGCGAAGACGCGCTCGTTACCATGAGGAACTTCACGCCGCGGGACGAAAGTGTCCCGGCGAATGCTTGGTGTCACGCCGGATCAGGCGGCGCAGGGTGGACGGCTCCGCATATCCTATCCTTCGGGCGATTTCCTCGACCGACAGGCGCGTGGTCTCGAGCAGGGTTCTTGCGGTCTCGAGCCGGATGCGCTGAACGAATTGAATAGGCGATACGCCGCAGGTCGCTGCGACGCGCCGGGCAAACGTGCGTGGTGCCAGAGCGACGGCCTCGGCCAGTTCCTCCATCGCAAAATCGCGCGCGATGTTGTGGCGAACCCATTTTTCCGCTCGCGCGATCTTCGGGTCCTGGCTCGCCAGAAAATTAATCGCCATGAAGGGGACTTGGGAGCGCCGCTGATCCAGAAGCAGATAATTGGCGCAGGTATGGGCGAGTTTCGGTCCGGCGAACTTGCCGACGATGGCAAGCATCAGGTCCATCTGCGCCATCGCCGCACCACCGGTTGCGATCGGCCAGTCGGCGACGACGATCCGGTCGGTCGCGAGGTCGATCATCGGATAACGCTGGTGAAACAGCGGTGCGAGCCACCATGTCGTGGTCGCTCGCCGGCCATTCAGCAGGCCGGTTTCCGCGAGCAGGAAGGTGCTCGCGCAGCCTGCGGCGAGCGTGGCGCCGGTCTCGAACGATTGAGTGAGCATGTCGGTTGCGCGACGGCAGGCCGGGCTCTTCAGTTTCGCTTCGAGTTGCTCCGCCGACGCAACTCCGAGGCCGAGGCCCGGGACAATGACGAGGTCGGTGCTGCGCGGCCTGTCGCGGCGCCGGCGCGGCCCGTAGCACACCGTCGTGACATTGAACGGCGGGGCGCGCCCAGCCGTCTTGCTGATCTGGTTGGCCGTCGCCATCACGTCATGGGTGATGGCAGCGCCTGACGCCAGGCAGCCCTCGATTTCGACGACGGTCACCCTCATGTCAAAAAATCCTCGAATAATGTCATTTCTGACACTAGGCGACCCGGCGCGGAATCGCAATGATCGGAGATCGGTCTTTGCGCGCAGGGAGTACGCCAATGCCAACTCGATCCATGATGCAGGACGATCTACTCGAGGATTTTGAGCGTCGCGAGATCGCGCTCGATGGCGTCACCAAGGCAGTGCATGTCGCAGGTCGTGGGCCCGCGGTCATTGTAATGACGGAAATGCCGGGTATCAGCCCACATGTAGCGCGTTTTGCCCGCTGGGTGCGCGACGCCGGGTTCACCGTCTACATGCCCTCGCTGTTCGGCCGCGACGGCGCGGTTCCGAATGCCGAAGAGGGCGCGATTGTCTTTCAACGCGCCTGTGTAAGCGCCGAGTTCCGGGCGCTGGCCGCCAATCAATCGAGTCCGGTGACGAAGTGGCTGCGGTCGCTGGCGAGATTTGCGCACGGCGAGTGCGGCGGTCCCGGCGTCGGCGCCATCGGAATGTGCTTTACCGGAAATTTCGCGCTGACGATGATGTTGGAGCCGTCGATGCTGGCGCCGGTGCTTTCCCAGCCGTCGCTGCCGCTCAACGATCCGGCCGGCATCGATATCGCGCCGGATGAAGTCAAGGCGGTGCGCGAACGGCTCGACCGCGAAAACCTGACCGTGCTGGCCTATCGCTTCGAGGGCGACAAGTTTTGCATGGCGCAGCGCTTTGCGGCCTATCAGGCGGTGCTTGGCGACCGTTTTATTGGCCGGGTACTCCCCGACAATGCGGCGAACAAGGATGTCCCGCCGTTTTTCGAACGATACGTCACGACGCCGCATAGCGTCGTCACCGCTCACCTGATCGACCAGGCTGGCCAGCCGACCATCGCCGCGCGCGACGAGATTTTGGGATTCTTCAAGCAGCGGTTGGCTTCCTGACTTCCTGGAAGCGCTCAGCCGCACCTCACCGCCACGGCGGCTTCGGTGAGAATTGCTTCTTCAGGTGGCCGATGAAGGCGTTGACGCGGGTGGAGATGCCTCGCCGGGCCGAAACCAGCGCCATCACATGGGCCGGCTCGAATTCCCACCCTGTCAATATCCTCTTCAGTTCGCCGCGTTCGATCGACGGCGCGGCGTCCCATTCGGAGCGCAGCACACAGCCGAGCCCCGTGATCGCCCAATTGCGGACGACTTCGCCGTCATTGCTTTTGAGATCGGGCGCGATCCTGATCGACTGCAGTTTCCCCGGCTTGCCGCGCCCGCGGGATTTCTTTCGGTAGCGCCATAAGCAGACGTCCTCTTCATTCTCCTGGATGCTGAGGCAGGCATGTTGCAGCAACTGCCTGGGCTCCGTCGGCATACCGTGAGCGGCCAGATATTTCGGGCTGGCGCAAACCCAGCGTTCGTTGCGGGCAATCAAATGCGCGACCCATGATGAGTCGCGTAATTCTCCGATGTGGATCACGACGTCCGCATCCTTGTTGGCCCGCCATGGATTTTCAGATAGCGCCAGGTCCAGATGCAGCGCGGGATGCGCCTGCGAGAATTCGGCGATGATGGGGGCGATGAACGCGCGGCCGAAGCCAAAAGGTGCGACGATCCGCAGGCTGCCCGTCAATGCGCCGCTGTCGGCCCGCATGATCCCAGGCAGCGCGTCGACCCGGCTGACCAGCGTCTGGGCTTCCGACACCAGCCGCTCGCCTTCGCTCGTAAACCTGACGTGGCGGGAGTTGCGGATGACGAGATTGACCCCGAGCTCGGCCTCCAGCTTCTTCAGGCGCATCGAGATCGCCGGTGGCGTGACATTGAGCGCGCGGGCCGCCGCGCTCATGGAGCCAGTCCGGTGCAGTGCCTCCACGAACCTGAGATCATCAAGGCTGATCATTCAGTTTTCCTGAACCAAATCTTCCGTAATCATGAAGCACGGATTTAGGACGGCGCGCTATAGTGCGGCATGGAAAAAACGCACCGCTTCCCGAAAGTGATCCTGTTCGATTTGCTGACGGCGCTGCTGGATTCATGGACGGTCTGGAACAAGGCCGCGGGGTCCGAGGCACAAGGGCGGGCCTGGCGGGCGGAATATCTGCGGCTGACCTATGGCTGCGGGGCCTACGTTCCCTATGAGGAGCTGGTGGCGGCCGCGGCCGAACGCGTCGGTCTTGAGGCCGGTGTGGCCCAGAAGCTGGAGCAGCTCTGGCCGGAATTGCCGGTCTGGAGCGGCGTGCAGGAAGCGCTTGATGCGATCGGGGGACGGGCGCGGCTCGGCGTCGTGACGAACTGTTCGAAGCGGCTGGGCAGGGTTGCCGCCGAAAGGTTGCGCACCCGATGGGACTGCGTCGTGACCGCGGAGGAAGCCGGTTACTACAAACCCGACCCGAGGCCCTACCGATTTGCGCTCGAAGCGCTCGGCGTCAAGCCGCAAGAGGCGGCCTTTGTCGCGGGATCCGGGTACGACCTGATCGGCACCCATGCCGTGGGCTTGCGCACCTATTGGCATAACCGGATCGGTCTCGCGCGGCCTGATGCCGCGCCGCCGGCGGACTTCGAGTCGCGAAATCTGGATCGACTGGTGCCTTGGCTGGAGGATGCGGAATGCTGATGGTGGCAAGGCAGGCGTGCGTTGGCCGGATCGCTCTTGCGGCGATGATGTTCGGTGCTGTTGCCGGGAGCGCGCACGCGCAGAACGCGACATCGAACGAAAAGGCGTTCCCGACGCGGTCGATCACGCTCATCGTTCCGTTTCCGGCGGGCGGTCCCAGCGACGCGGTGGCGCGGGCCGTCAGCCAGTCGATGGCGATGGATTTGGGCCAGAGTATCGTCGTCGAAAACATTGGTGGCGCCGGAGGGACCATCGGGCTTGCGAAATTCATCAAGTCGCCGCCGGACGGGTACACGATTGCCTTCGGCACGGTCGGCACCCACGTGGCCAACGTCGCGCTCTACAAGAAACTGCCCTACGATCCGATTTCCGATTTCGACGCGATCGGGCCGGTAGGTGCGGCGCCGGTCATTCTGGTGGCGAGATCGACCTTGCCCGTCGCCGATCTGGCGGAGTTTGTTACCTACGCCAGGGCAAACATCGCCAAAATGACATTTGGCAGCGCCGGCGTGGGCTCGATCTCGCATTTGTCCTGCATCACGCTGTTGTCTTCGCTCAAACTCAACCTGACCCATGTTCCGTACCGCGGCGTTGCGCCTGCGATGAACGATCTGATCGGTGGTCATACGGACTTCATGTGCGACCAGAGCACGACCTCGCTTCCCCAGATTGCGGGTGGCGCGATCAAGGCGATTGCCGTTCTGAGCGCGCAGAAGCTGCCGCAGTTGCCCAACGTCGCCACTGCAGCCAGCGCCGGCTACAGCGATATCAATATCAGATCGTGGAATGCGCTTTTTCTTCCCAGGGGCGTGCCGGATGAAGCAAGGGCGCGTCTGGCCAAGGCACTTCGCTTTGCCTTGTCCGACAGGAATTTGCGGGAGCAGATGGCGGCCGTCGGGGTCGACCTGCCGGACCCCGATAAGGCTGGCCCCGCCGAAGTCACGGCCCTGATCGAGAAGGGTATCAGGAATGACGTGCCGGTGCTCCGGGCACGAGGGGAGCAACTGGATTGAGCACGCTGGCAAGTCTGGTCACGCCATCGGCGCTGATCGACGAGACGCGGATGATGCGGAACATTTCGCGCATGCAGGACCGCATGAATGCGCTGGGTATGCGCCTGCGTCCGCATGTCAAGACTTCGAAATGTGTCGAGGTCGCGCGGCGCCAGTTGGGGCAGGGTGCCCGAGGGATCACGGTCTCGACGTTGAAGGAGGCCGAGTGTTTCTTTGCCGCCGGGTTCAACGACATTCTGTATGCCGCGTGCATTCCGCCCAGCAAAGTTGATCGCGCGCTGGCGCTGCGCCGACGCGGCTGCGACCTCACGGTCATCGTGGATTCAATGGAGGCCGCCCGGTCGCTGGCCGAGACGGGACGCGCCAACGCTCACGCCTTCGACGTCATGATCGAGATCGATTCCGATGGCCACCGCTCCGGCGTCCGGGCCGGCGATCGGTTGCTGATCGATATCGCGCGCGAACTGACCGCTGGCGGAGCCAACCTGAAGGGCGTGCTCACCCACGCCGGAAGCTCATATGACTTGAATACATCCGACTCGCTGGAGCAATTGGCCGAACAGGAGCGGCGCGAAATCGTCGCGGCCGCGGAGCAGTTGCGGGCGGCCGGGTTTCCCTGCCCGGAGGTCAGTGTCGGATCGACGCCGACGGCGTTGTCGGCGACGAATCTACCCGGCGTCACCGAGGTGCGGGCGGGCGTGTACGTGTTTTTCGACCTTGTGATGTCGAATGTCGGGGTCTGCACGCCGCAGGATATCGCGCTTTCGGTGCTCACCACCGTCATCGGTCATCAGGCGGAGAAAGGCTGGGTCATCGTCGACGCCGGATGGATGGCGATGAGTCGCGACCGCGGCACCGCCAAGCAGGCGCTCGACTATGGTTACGGCGCGGTGTGCGACGTGCACGGCGACATGATCTCGGGATATTCGGTCGCCGCCGCCAATCAAGAGCACGGCATTATCAGCCACGGCGGCGGGTCTTCTGATCGGGATGTCGCCGAGCGCTTTCCCATCGGAAGCCTGCTCCGGATACTGCCAAACCACGCCTGCGCGACCGGGGCCCAGCACGGCGAGTATTGTCTCGTTGACGGCCAGGGGCAGATCAGCAGGTGGACCCGATTCAACGGTTGGTAATGGCCTGCGAATACCGATCCGGAACGGCTCGACCCGGTCGCCAAATTGTATCAAGCTGATGCCCCGCAGCGGCTTCACGCCCGTGAAGCCGTTGTCCATCCTTGGCAGGCCGGGTATCGAGAGAGTTTTCCATGCGCGCTGAAATCAAACCCTATCGTATCTCGGTCGGCGACGATGTGCTCGATGATCTGAAATCGCGGTTGCGAAACACGCGCTGGCCGGAAGCCGAACCGGTCGACGACTGGAGCCAGGGCGCGCCGCTGACATGGATCAAGGATATTTGCCGCTACTGGGCCGAGGCGTATGACTGGCGCGCCCGCGAGGCGCGCCTCAATCGCTTCACGCAGTTCACGACCGAAATCGACGGCCTCGATATCCACTTCCTCCATGTCCGCTCGCCGCATCCCGACGCGATGCCGCTGATCATCACCCATGGCTGGCCGGGCTCGGTCGTGGAATTCCACAAGGTGATCGAGCCGCTGACCAATCCGACCGCGTATGGCGGCAGCGCAGCGGATGCGTTTCACGTCGTCTGTCCGTCGCTGCCCGGTTTTGGTTTTTCGGCCAAGCCCACCACCACGGGTTGGGGTGTCGATCGCATTGCTGCCGCCTGGGCGGTGCTGATGGACCGTCTTGGCTATATCAGCTATGGCGCGCAAGGCGGCGACTGGGGCTCGGCGGTCACGACGGCATTGGGCGCGCAGGATGGCGAGCATTGCGCCGGCATTCACATTACGCTCGCGATGGCAACGCGGCCCAATGTGGAGGGGCAGCCGACGCCGGAGGAGGCCCGGGCGCTGCAGGGGATCAAATACTACGCAGATTGGGATTCCGGCTATTCCAAGCAGCAATCGACCCGGCCGCAAACCCTCGCCTATGGCCTCACGGACTCGCCGAGCGGCCAGGCGGCGTGGATTTTGGAAAAATTCTGGGCCTGGACCGATTGCGACGGGCATCCCGAAAACATCCTCACCCGCGACGAACTGCTCGACAACGTCATGCTGTATTGGGTGACCGCGACGGCGGCCTCATCGGCGCGGCTCTATTGGGAGAGTT
Organism: Hyphomicrobiales bacterium; assembly: GCA_017305715.1. Classification (GTDB taxonomy): domain Bacteria; phylum Pseudomonadota; class Alphaproteobacteria; order Rhizobiales; family Xanthobacteraceae; genus Bradyrhizobium. The sequence goes on from JAFKKG010000013.1 coordinate 329,033, forward strand.
TTGGGCCGAAGCGCCGGACGCCGCACCAGGTCACGATCCCGAGCGGCGTCGCCGTGTTTCCCAAGGAGATCGTGACGCCGGTGCGCAAATGGATGGAGGCCAGCTACACCGATATCCGGCATTGGCGCGAAATGCCGAAGGGCGGCCATTTTTCGGCTTTCGAGCAGCCCGAGCTGTTTGTTGGCGAAGTGCGAGACTTCTTCAGGACGCTGCGACGGCCCGCGGCCTGATGGCTCAGAGATACCAGGCGAGCACCGCCTTGAGCTGGGCGTTCTCGATCACCGGCAGCACCACGATTTGATTCATGCCGGCCGCGCGCGCCGCCTGCGCCGCAATGGATTGATCGACCTTCAGATGCTCGTTGATCGCGGGCATGCCGGTTGCCCAGGCGCCGCCGATGCTGCCTTCGCCCTTGCCGATGCTCTTCGACGCGTAAAGCGATTCCAGCTCGGTATTCCGGCTGCAATCGCCGGAGTGAAAGATCAGCGCCGATCGCGCCGCGTTCGGCACCCAGATTTCAAAGCGCCTCGCGATCGGCGTCGCCTGCGCCGACAGGAACGTCATCACCCAGGTCTTCTCGGGCGATGTGGTGTAGGGAATGCCGACCCCGCAATTGATGCCGATTTCGGAAGCTTCTTCCCAGCGCAGAAACCGTTTTGAATTATGCAGGTCCTTGATGATCAGCGGCATGCCGGCTTTCCAGGTCCGGCCGGGCAGGCCAAAACCGCGCGGAAACTTGGTGTGCCGTGAATTGAATTCGAACATGTCGGCGGTGCCGTAATAGCCGTCGACGAGTCCCATCTCGTGGCTGATGTCGGCATCGTTTTGCCAGAGCTCGATCGCGCCGACATGCTTGTCGTCGTCGCCGCAAAACAGCACCATCACGGCCATCAGGAATTCGCCGGCGAACACCGGCAGCGCCACGCCGCAGGTCAGTCCGGCCTCGATCGCCTCATCGGTGCGCTTGAAATAGGAGTTGGCGAATTTCGTGAGAATGACCGGATGGCCGCAGGCCCAGGCCTTGCCGGGCAGGCCTTCGTCATAGGCAAACAGGGCGTTTTCGCTGACCGCCTTGAATTCCGAATATTCTTCGCTGCAAAGACTGCCGCCGAACTCCAGCCGCGTGCGGGTGCGGTCGGGCACCCACAATTCAACCACTCGAATGAAGGTCTTCATCGGGACGCACCTGTCGCCTCGCCGACGACGAGCATCGGCGATTTGGCGGCAGGATGTGCGATCAAATTACAGGCAAGGCCCGCCCAAAGTTCGTGCGGGCCCGATCACGCCGGCCGAAATCTCAATTCCGGTAGGACGGATCGATGCGGTCGAGTTTGCGCAAGTAGGCCGGCCAGGCGAGGTCGCCGTTGCGGGCCGGCCGGTCGACCCGCGGCTTCACCTTGTCGTAGGTCGCTTCGAGAACGTCTCGCGGCGGATAGGTCAGCTTGGTGTTACAGGACAGCGCCATGACCTGCACCTGGCAGGCGCGCTCCAGGCGCCACAGCACGTTGAAGGCCGACGGCACCGTGCGGCCGACGACGAGCAGGCCGTGGTTGCGCAGGATCATCGCTTCGTGGTCGCCGAGGTCCCTGACCAGCCGCTCGCGCTCGTCGACGTTATCGGCGATGCCTTCGAAATCGTGATACGCGACGTGCAGGAATCGCATCGAGGTCTGCGCCAGCGGCAGCAGGCCGCATTCCATGGCCGAGACCGCCATGCCGGCCGGCGTGTGCGTATGCGCCACGCAATCCATGTCATGCTTGGCCATGTGGATGGCGCTGTGAATGACGAAGCCGGCGAGGTTGACGTTGTAGTCGGTCGCGTTGAGCAGCGTGTTGCCCTCGACATCGACCTTGATCAGGCACGACGCGTCGATCTCCTCGTAGAGCATCCCGTAAGGATTGATCAGGAATTGATCGGTGGTGCCCGGCACCCGGCAGGAGATGTGGTTGGCGATCATCTCGGTCATGCCGTACAATTCGGTGAGCCGGTAGCAGGCGGCGAGGTCAACGCGCGCCTGCCACTCCTCCGCACTCACCTGTTCCCGCACCGATTTCACGACCTTGATGGCAGGCGAGCTGACAGGAGGATTCATGGCGTTTCTCCGTGGGGCGGTTGTTGGCCGGGCAGGGCCTGTTATTGCCGGGAAGGATAGCTGCGGATGCCGCTGCGCCGCAAGGCGGGCCGCCCCGGTTTATTGCAGGGCTGGCGGGCGGAATCCGAATGCGCCGGTGCTCGAGCGCGTCGGATGCCGGTCTCGCAAGCATCTGTCAGCCTGGCGAAACTTGATAAGCAGATTGAAAACAGCGGAAGTACGCGTCATTTCCGGTGGCGGCTTCCGAGCGCCGCGGCGATCGAGTCAGGGTTCTTGATGCGCTCGATCAACAGCTCGATGCGGTCGCCGCCCCAGAACAGTTCGCCGTTGAACACCATGGTTGGCACGCCGAACACGCCGAGCTCCTCGGCTTCGTCGATGATGCGGTCATGTTCGGCCCGGGCCGGACCGTGCACATAGGCTTCGAATTCCCGGGCCGAGCCGCCGATCGACGCGATCACGCCCGAAATATCCGACAATTCGTCGATCTCGAGATCGTGGCTCCAGAAGCGCCGGAACACCGTGTCATGGTAGGGCCGAAATATGCCGTGAGCTTGCGCGAACAGCATGCCGGCGCTGGCGTAGAACGCGTCATAGATCCGCCGCGGGCCTTTCATGGTGAGGCCCTGCGCGTTGGCATAGCGCCGCGCGTCCATGTAGAGGTAGCGGACCTTGCGCCAGAAATGCGGGGTACGTTCCTCGACCGAGCCCATGAATTCGGGGATGCGCAGCGTGTAGGGCAGCCATTCCAACTCGACGCCGTATAGCTCTTCCAGTTCGAACAGCCGCTTGTTGGCGACAAGCGCGTAGGGGCTCTTGTAGTCGGTGTAGATTCGTACGCGCGGTTTTGCCATTTCCGGTCCCTGCCTTGATCGGCCAATTCTTTCCGATCAGAGCGGCAGATGCAATCTGGCGGAAATCTCGGCGAGTGCGTGCGCGCAGCAAACATCCGCAAACGAATGGGCCCCGGTGCATTCAAGCAGCGCGGGGCCCTACATCTTCGTTATAGGCGAAGGATTTCTGGTAGACACCAGTGCATTTTTCAAAATCGAAAAGCGCGTGGCCTTTGCGCTCCGATCCTGCGGATAGGTTTGGATTTTTAGGCACCGCAACAGGGCGAGCAGCTGCTGTTCACCCAATTTGCGTCGAGACCTTGCCGTTGAGCAAGGTCACTGGCTTAGCCGGTGGCGTCATGCTCCTCTCCAAGAGTGGGCCCGACGGACATCTGTCCGCATCCGCTGCTTGCAGTTCGATCACATGATCGGCCGCCAATTCCTGCAAGGCAGAGAGCCGAACGCTCCGCTACCCCGACAGGTGCAGCAGTGCGAATGCTGCGGCAGATATCGCCAGCTGTCAAGTTACGCCGTGCGAAACGGCGCTTGGGTTCCCCTGCTAAGCCCGCCAGCGTGCAGATGCTTTTGGTTCCGAAACCCGATCAGGTTACGCGCGCGTCTGGCGATATTGGGTGAAATCCGGATCGTGGGTCATCGCCCAGTAATCGACGAACCGCCACGGCATCGCCGAGAACACCCGGCCCTGACGGTTGCGATAATAGGTCGTCATGCCCGGATGCGACCAGATCAACTGCTCATGCTCGGCGTCGACCTTTTCGATGTACCGATCGTGCGCATCCTGGCGCACGTCGATCGCGGCGATGCCGCGCTCGATCATCTCGACCAGGCAGGCGCTGATGTAGCGGCTCTGGCACTCCGACTGGAAGATCACGCTGCCGCCATGCGCGGGCCCGGTGTTCGGGCCGAGCATGACGAAGAGATTTGGAAAGTCCGGCACGGTCAATCCGAGATAGGCGGTCGGGTTGTCGTTGGCCCAGGCCTGTCTGAGATCCCTGCCGTCACGCCCTCTGATGTTGAGGCGCGCCGCCATTTCGGTGACCTTGAAGCCGGTCGAGATCACGATGATGTCGGCGGTGCGCGATGTGCCGTCCGACGTGACAATGCCGTCAGGCGCGAAATGATCGATCCTGTCGGTGACCAGCTCGACATTCGGTCTCGTCAGCGTCTTGAACCAGTTGTTGTCGAGCAGGATGCGCTTGCCATAAGGCGGGTAGGTCGGCACGCATTTCGCGATCAGGTCCGGGCGGTCCTTCAGTTCGGACAGGATGAAGTCGGTCAGTTCCTCGCGATGCCGGTCATTGCCCTTGTTCACGGCGCGATCGGGATGCGGCCAGTTCGGATCCTTGCGCAGGAACGGCAGCAGGCCGTCACCATAGCGCCAGAACATGTTGAAGCGGTACCACTGCACATAGAAGGGCAGATGCGCGAGCAGCCATTGGGCGCCGTCGGTGATGGGGTCGGAATAGCCCGCGACCGGCCGCGACCATTGCGCGGTGCGCTGATAGACGGTGAGCGAGGCGACCTTGCCCGCGATCGAGGGCACCAGCTGCATCGCGGTGGCGCCGGTGCCGATCACCGCGACATGCTTGCCGTCGAGTTTGATGTCGTCGGACCACAACGCCGAATGCAGGGTCTGTCCCTCAAAGTCTTCCTCGCCCTTGAAATGCGCCGGCGCGGGGTCGTTGAGCTGACCGATCGCGCTGACGAGAATGGTCGATTCAAAAGTCTCCTCGCCGTCGGCCGTCTTCAGCGTCGAAATCCAGCGCCGCCTGCTTTCGTCCCAGCGTGACGACGTCAGTTCGGTATGGAGGCGCAGATGCTTTCGAATGTCGTATTCGAGCGCGACCTTCCTGAGATAGTCGAGCAGTTCCTGGCGCTGCGCGAAATACCGCGTCCACGGGTTTCGCGCGCCGAACGAGAAGGAATAGGAGTGGTTCGGTGTATCGACGCCGCAACCGGGATAGCGGTTGACATACCAGGTGCCGCCGAGTTCGGCATTCTTCTCGACGATGGTGTAGGGAATGCCGAGCCGGCCAAGTGACACGCCAAGCGCGATCGCACAGACGCCGGCGCCGACGATCAGGACATGCTGCTGCGCCAGCTTTTCGTCGGATGGAGGTTCGCTCCAGCGCGCCTCGCGGGGAATGAAAGCCATTTCCTCGCGCATCAGCGGCGCATATTCCGGCGCGACGTTCTCGCCGAGCGTGGCGCGCATCATCTTCAGCATCAGCTCGTCACCGGGGTCCGATATGACGGGCTTCGGCTCGCCATCGGCGAACAGTTTGACGACCGCGGCGCGGATTTCATCCTGCACTTCGCGGGGCAGGCCGGCCTCGGGATCGGGGATCAGGCGAACGTCGCGCCGCGGCCTGTACGGCGGCTCCAGCCAGCGCTCGTCGCCGGTCATATGCACGAGCACCATCAGCAGCACGCGGATGTCGCCTTCGGCGATCGCGGAAGCAAGATCGAGTTTCTGGCGGGGCATTTCGAGGTTCATGCACTTATCCTATTGCGCGCCGGGTGCTTCGCGCAGGCCGCCATAGGCGGCCCAACTGGTGCCTGCGATGTAGCCGGCGTCGACCGGCAGGTTGATGCCGGTGACGCCGCTGCTCATCGGCGACAGCAGCCAGGCGATCGCTTGCGCCACCTCCATCGGCTCGACCAGCCGGTTCATCGCCGTCGGACTTTCGAGCAGGCGCTTGTTGAGCGCACCTGACGCGATGCCGGCCTCCAGCGCCGCGGTCCGGGTGAAGCCCGGCGAGACCGCGTTGACGCGCACGCCGGCGCGGCCCCATTCGGCGGCAAGGGTTTGCGTGATCTGGATGACGCCGGCCTTCGCCGCGGTATAGGCGTGGATCGGACCCGACGTCATGCCCGCGACCGACGCGACATTGACGATGGCGCCATGCCGCCGCTCCGCCATTTTGATGCCGACGCTGCGCGCGACCAGAAAGGTCCCACGCAGGTCGATGTTGACCTCGCGGTCCCACTGATCCATCCGCACGCGCTCGATCGGGTGCATCTTGCCGAACACGCCAGCAGCATTGACGAGGCCGGTGATCGGGCCGTGGGCGGCCTCGATATCGGTGATGCCGCTGACGACCGCGCTCTCGCTGGCGACATCGAAGGGGGCGGGCCACAGGATCGTCTTCGTTCCGGGCAGCGGTTCCGGCGCAATATCGACGATCACGACGCGGTGGCCCTGGTCGGCCAGCAGTGAGGCGGTTGCCGCGCCGATGCCGCGGCTGCCGCCAGTGACGAGAACGATGCCCTCAGCGCTCATGGTCGTTACCTCCAATGCGGGGCAGCCGACGGTCGGCCCGATACAGCGGGCCGCAGTCGGTCTGGGTATTGTCCTCGACGCGGAATTTTCACGCCGCAGCGGTCTAGTGTCCGGCAGAAGTCGTAGTTCATCCTTGACTTGGCGTCACCCCCGTTCGTCCAGGGCGCTGACCGAGCGGAACATGCATTTTTGCCTTGGCGTTGCGATCCACACGACGGTTACCGAGGGCAGGCGGATCGTCTACACATTCCGATATCGAAGAGTCGAAAAGCGGACGATAACATTCGTCAGCGCTATCCTGCGTTGCAGCTTTCGCCCCAATCGGTTGTGGGAGGATCAATGGCCGTCAAACGTACGCTATCGCCGACGCATGAGGCGCCGTATCGCGGCCTGCGGGTGCTCGATTTCGGGCAGGGCATCGCCTCGCCCTATTGCGCGATGCTGCTCGGTGTCTACGGCGCCGACGTCGTCAAGGTCGAGCCGCCGGAGGGGGATTGGTCGCGCTTTCTCGGCACGACCTACGGAAACCACACCACCTTGTCGGCGGTCTTCAATCGCGGCAAGCGCAGTCTTTGCCTCGACATGAAGAACAAGGACGCGATCGCGGTCGCCCGGCAGCTGGCAACGGACTGCGACGTCCTGATCGAGGGCTTTCGTCCCGGCGTGGCCGCCCGCCTCGGGATCGGCTACGAGGAACTGTCGCGCGACAACCCGGGCCTGATCTATCTCTCGGTCAGCGCGTTCGGGCAGAGCGGCCCTTACTCCAAGCGGCCGGGCTCGGATTCCGTGGCGCAGGCGTTCTCGGGCCTGGTGTCGGTCAATGTCGGCAACGACAAGACGCCGCACCGGGTCGGGACGACCGTTTCCGATGTCGTGACCGGCGTCTACGCCTTCCAGGCGATCGCCACCACGTTGTTCGCGCGCGCAACCGTCGGCACCGGCCGGTGGATCGACGTCAATCTCTGCCAGTCCACCGCGGCACTTCTCGGCCATAAGGTCGCCGAGCACGTTCTGGAGGGCGGCGCGCCGCGGGCGCTCAATGTCCCCGCCGGCTCCTACCAGACCAGCGACGGCTGGATGATGGTGACGCTGGTCAATGAGCCACAATACAAGCGCCTGTGTGCCGCCGTCGGCCGCGACGATCTCGCCAGCGATCCGCGCTTTGCCGACTTTGCCAGCCGGGCCGACTCGGCTGATGTGCTGATCTCGGAGCTGCGCGAGGTGTTTGCCGGGCAGGCTACCGAAGTCTGGCTGTCGCGATTGCATGCGGCGGATATCATTGCGGAGCGAATTCTCAATCCCGGGGAATGGCTGCGCAATCCGCACGTCGAGGCGACCAAAGCGGCCGTGTGCCAGGACACCCCGGGAGTAGGTCTGGTCTACACGCCGCGTACGCCGGGCATTGCCAGCCTTTCCGAAGACACCCTTTGCCCCGCGCCGGATATCGGACAGGATAGCGTTGCAGTCCTGACCGAAGCCGGGCTCGATCGCGACACGATCGATCAATTGATCAAGGCCGGCGCCGTGCGTCAGGCTAGGCAATAAGGAGGCCGCATCATGAGCGCTGAACTGGTTCGCTATTCCGTCTCGGACAACATCGCCGAGATCATGCTGGACCGGCCGCCGGTCAACGCGCTGAGCATGCCGCTGATCGATGCGCTGCTGGCGGCGCTGCAAAAGGCCAGGGATGACGCGTCGGTATCGGCCGTCATCATCGGCAGTCTCCATAAGGTATTTTGCGCCGGGCTCGACCTGGATATCGTCAGGGGCAAGCCCGGGATCGAAACCAAGAAGTTTCTCGAGCGGCTGTATTTTGCGCTCAACGACACCCAATACCGCATGGGTAAGCCGACCATTGCCGCGGTCGACGGCGCAGTGCGGGCCGGCGGCATGACGATTGCGATCTCCTGCGACATGATCATCGCCGGCGATGCCTCGACCTTCGGCTATCCGGAGATCGATGTGGGGCTGATCCCGGCGATCCACTTCGTGCAATTGCCGCGGCTGGTCGGAAAGCATCAGGCGTTCGGACCATTGTTTCTGGGCGAGCCTTTCGATGCCGCGACGGCATTCCGGATGGGCCTGCTGAGTGAAGTCGTAGCAAGGGGGACCGCGCTCGAACGCGCCCGCGAGATTGCGCGGAAGCTCTCTGCCAAGTCGCCGATCGTGATGAAGATCGGCCGCGACGCCTTCATGCGCGCCGTCGATGCCGATTTCCGCCGCTCGGTGGAGAACACCGCTGAAAGTTTTGTGGTTGTCGCGACGACGGAAGATTGTCAGGAAGGGTTGAATGCGTTCGTCGAAAAACGGACGCCGGTCTACAAGGGACGCTGACGTCGTAGCCAGGCGTACCCGTGTTCAAACAAAAGGGAGAAAAAGGTGGCGGGATTGTATTTCGAGGAGTTCGAGGTCGGCCGGGAGTTTCATCATGAGTTCAGCCGGACCGTCACCGAGATGGATAATACCATGTTCAGCCTGCTGACGATGAATCCGCAGCCGCTGCATATCGATGCGCATTTTTCCGAGAATACCGAATTCGGCCAGCGGCTGTTCAACAGCCTCTACACGCTCGGGATCATGATCGGCATGAGTGTCTATGATACGACGCTCGGCACGACAATCGGCAATCTCGGCATGACCGATGTGAAATTCCCGAAGCCGGTGTTTCACGGCGATACCTTGAAATCCCACACCAAGATCATTTCCAAGCGTGCCAGCAAGTCCCGTCCGACCCAGGGCATCGTCGAGTTCGAGCACACCATGACCAATCAGCGCGGCGAGGTGGTCGCGAGTTGCCGCCGCACCGGCCTGATGCATTGCAAACCGAAGGCATGATTTAATGCGATCGTTTCTGTTCGTTCCGGGCGACAGCCTGCGCAAGTTCGAAAACGCGAAAAAGACTGCCGCCGATGCGCTGATCCTCGATCTCGAGGATTCGATCGCGCCGGACGAGAAGGTCGGTGCGCGGCGCACGGTGCGCGAGATGCTGGATGCCCGCAATCCCGCCCAGAAGATCTATGTACGCGTCAACGCGCTCGACACCGGCATGACGCTCGGCGATCTCGCGGCCGTGATACCTGGTCGGCCCGACGGCGTCGTACTGCCGAAATGCGCTGGTGCTGCCGACGTCAACCGTGTGTCGCTATATCTCGACGCGTTCGAGGCGACCGCTGGTATCGGGCAGGGAGCGACCCGGATCGTGACGGTGGCGACCGAGACCGCGCGGGCGGTGCTCAAGCTGCTCGACTTCGAGAATATGAGCCCACGTTTGTGGGGCATGATGTGGGGCGCGGAAGATCTTGCGGCGTCGCTCGGCGCCTCGAAGAACCGGACCGGCCGCCGCTATCACGGCCCGTTCCTGCTGGCGCGCGATCTCTGTCTGATCAGTGCCGCCGCAGCCGGCGTGGTTGCCATCGACGCCGTCGCCACCGACATCAACGACCTCGATGCCCTGCGCGAAGAATCGATTGCCGCGCGTCAGGACGGGTTCCTGGCCAAGGCCGTGATCCATCCAAAGCATGTCGACGTCGTCAACGCCGCCTTCCTTCCGACCGAGGAGGAAATCGCCTGGTCGGAGAAGGTGGTCAAGGCCTTCAACGATCATCCGGCGTCCGGCGTCGTGAAGATCGACGGCAAGATGATCGACAAGCCGCATCTGCGCGCCGCCGAGAAGATTTTGGCATTGCGGGCGCGCTGAACGGGGTGGGCGAAGGCGCCCTTGCGCCGTGCCCACCATTTTGACTCCGACTTGGACGGTGGGCACGTTTCGCTTGCCCACCCTGCGAAACCGCTTACTCTGGGAAAAACACCATGCGACTGACCAGGCCACGCATACCACCCGTTCCCGCCGAAAAATGGACCGAGGAGCAGCGCGAGCTCGTCGCGCCGATGCAGGCGCGTGGCCGCATCATCAATATCTTCCGTACCATGATCACCCATCCGGCAGCCGCGAAGGCTTTCCTGACCTGGGGCGGTTACATCCTGAGCCGCAAGTCCACATTGCCGCCGCGCGAGCGCGAGATCGTCATCCTGCGCACCGGATTCCTGTGCAAGTCGGGCTATGAATGGACCCAGCATGTGCCGATCGGCCAGAAGGCCGGCCTGACCGACGAGGAGATTGGCCAGATCAAACGCGGCGCTGACGCGCCCGGCTGGAGCGCGGCCGACGCGGCGCTGCTGCGCGCCGCAGACGACCTGCACCGCGAGCAGTTCATCACCGAACCGGTCTGGACGGAACTGACGCGGCATTTCAACGAACAGCAGCGCATGGACGTCGTGTTCACGGTCGGCCAGTACACCCAGGTCTCGATGCTTCTCAACAGCTTTGGCGTCCAACTCGACGAAGGCCAGACTTTGGATCCCGATCTGAAGCGGTTTTGAGGCCATGGAATTCGTCCTTGCGAGCAGCGAAGCGGCGAAGCAATCCATCCATCCATTCGTTGTGCTGCGCGGTGGATTGCTTCATTCCGCTCGCAATGACGGAGTATGTGGCAACCTGCGGCAAATTAACCCGACGGGCAAAATTCCGCTTTCGCTGTCGGGCAAATCAGCGGCACCGATTGTTGCGTCTCACCCGACAAGAGGGGCGTGCGCACGTCACGAACGCGCGGTGGGATGCGGTGGACGCCGAGGTTGCGATGGACGATCGCAGCTTTGGCGTACGGCGAAGACGTGTGGTCCTGGCGTCGCGGTGGTGGCGTCAAGTTCCCGGGAAGCTGACGCTCTCGGGAGCGACGGTGGCAAGAAGCCCGTTCACCGGGGAGAGCTCGCTATAAGCCGTAAAGCCATTGCGCAGGGAAGGCCGGGTGTTCTCCGCTGGACCTGTATGCTCATGTGCATTTTGTTTTGTGCACGACGCACATGAGACCGCGGGTGCAGCGCGCACCCGGTCTTCCCTGCGCCCTCGATCAGTGAGGGCGGGAAGTCTCCGATCAAATCTCGGGCGCATCGCGTCGCGAGGTCGCGGAAGTGCGTTCGGTGTAAAGCGCGGCAACGCACCCTACAGTTCCGGGTCGATCATCCCACCCTCAGCGATCAACGCCGCGATCTCGTTTTCCGCAAATCCGGCCTCATGCAAAATCTCTCGCCCATGCTCCCCAAGCCCCGGCGGATGCTGCCGGATCGACGGCGGCGTCTTGCTCCAGGTCGCGGCAGGGCCGGCGACGCGCAGCGGGCCTTCGGTCGGATGTTCGATGGTCTGCAGCAGTCCCACGGCCGCCAGATGCGGGTCGTCGATCAGGCTGTCGAGATCATGCAGGGGCGCGTGGGGAATATCGGCCTCGTTGAAGAAGGCGAGCCATTCCGCCGTGCTGCGGGTCTTTATGATTTGCGAAAACCACTCATAGACGAAATCGTAATTCCTGGTCCGTGCCGAGATGCTGTTGAGGCGGGGATCGCGGTCGGCTTCGTTCGCAAGGCCGATGGCGCGGAAGAACGCATTCCATTGCTTGTCGGAATACACCAGTGCGCAGACATAGCCGTCGCTGGTCTGGTACGGGCGGCGATCGGGCGACAACAGCCGCGAATAGCCGGGCGGACCGATCGGCGGCTCGAAACTGCGGCCCGCCATGTGATCGCCGAGCACGAATTGCGCCATGGTTTCGAACATCGGGATTTCGATGGCCTGGCCCTCGCCGGTGCGTTCGCGATGGAACAGCGCTGCCAGGATCGCGTGGGTGGCGTTCAGCCCGACCACGCGGTCGGCCATCGTGGCCGGCGAATAGCGGGGCTCGCCGGTGATCTTGCCGGTGAGCGCGGGCAGCGCCGTCAGTCCCTGGATCAGGTCGTCATAGGCCGGCCGCCCGGCATACGGACCGCGTTCGCCGAAGCCGTGCAGGCTGGCGTAGACCAGCCGCGGATTGAGCGCGAGCAGGTCGTCGGCGCCGAGTTTGAGGCGCGCCATCGCCGCCGGCCTCACATTATGGACGAAGACGTCGGCGGTCGCCGCCAGCCGCAACAGCGCTTCGCGGCCGCCGGCTTTCTTCAGGTCGAGCACGATGGAGCGCTTGTTGCGATTGCCCTGCAGGTACATCGCGCCCATTTTGGGATGCCGCATCGGCGCTGCGAAGCGCATGACGTCGCCGTCCGGGCTCTCGACCTTGATGACGTCGGCGCCGTAGTCGCCGAGGATCATGGTCGCGTAGGGGCCCATCATCACGCTGGTCAGGTCGATGATCCTGACGCCGGCGAGCGGCCCCGACGACGCGGCGGCGTTGGCGCTATTCATGGGCGCTCAATGGCCCGTAGCCAGGGCCTCGGTGAAAGCCTTGAACACCTCGGTGCCGGGCTTGCCGCGCTTGTTGATGTCCTTGACCCAGTCTTCGGCCACGGCCTTGAAGGCGGCGTCGAACAGCTTCTTGTCGTCGGCGCCGAAATTGATGACCTTCATGCCCTGCGACTTCATCTTTTCGGCGGCGGCCTTCTCGCCATCCTCGAAGCGCTTGCAGCCCTCTCGCGTCGTTCTTTCGCCTGCCTCGATCAATGCCTTGCGCACGTTCTCGGGCAGCGACTTGAATTTCGCCTCGCCGATCGAATAGGTGAAAATGGCGGTGCCGAAGTTGAGGGCCTCGGTGCCCGATTTCATGATCTTGCCGAAATCGTAGGACACCGAGCTCTGATACGAGAAGATCACGCCGTCGAGCGTGCCCCGCGTCAGCGATTCGTAAATCTCGGGGGCGGCCATGCGAACGGGGACGCCGCCGATCGAGCGCATCATCAGGTCCATCGCGCCGCCGGTGGTGCGGATCTTGAGGCCCTCGATATCCTTCGCGGTCTTGAGCTCGCGGCTGCTGGCAAGCTGAAGTTGATAGGCGGGCAGCGCGATGGTCACGAGCGGCCGCAATTGATTCGGCGCGAACTCCTTGGTCTCCAGAATCCCGCCATTGTGGGAAATCTTGTAGAAGGCCAGCGAGCCCTGGCATTCGCCGTCAAAAATGCCCGGCAGCTCGGCGACCGCGGTGAGCGGGTATTTTTCCGACGAATAGGACGGCACGATATAGGAAACGTCGGCGACCCCGGCGACGGTGAGCTGCGCCATGTCCTTGGCCTTGCCGAGCTGCTCGGCCGGATAGTGCTGGAACACCACCTGTCCATTGGTGGCCTTGGTCACCAGCTCCATGAACGGCTTTGCCACCAGTTCATGAATGACGTGGCCGGCGGGCAGGCTTTCGGCTAGCCGCAGCGTGATTTTCTCCTGTGCGGCGGCGGGGCACGTCGCGGCGGCAAGAAACGCGGCAGTGACGACGGACCGTTTGTCCAGAGCAGCGATCATGGGGTTTCTCCTCCCGTTATTGTTGCAGCCTCAGTAACCCATCTTGATCGGCAGCCAGAGGATGATCTGCGGCCAGACCACCAGAATGGCGATCGCGATCAAATGCGCGACGAAATGTGGGAACACGCCGTGAAACACTTCGGCCACCGGGCGTCCCGAATAGCGCGCCACCACGAAGCAGTTCAGCCCCACAGGTGGCGTGATCATGCCGACCTCGGCGGTGACGATCTTGATGACGCCGAACCACAGCGGATCGTAACCGAGCGACTTGATCAGCGGCAGCACGATCGGAACCGTGAGCACGAGGATCGCGATCTGGTCCATGAAGGACCCGAGCACGATGTAGCCGAACAGGATGATGATCAGGATCACCCAGGGTGGCACCGGCAGGCTGCCGACCCACGCCACCAGATTCTGCGTGACCTGCGTGAGCGTGAAGAAATAGCCGAAGATCGAGGCGCCGAACAGGATCATCGCGATCATGCAGGTGCCGTGTGCGGAACGCAGCAGCGCGCTGCGCAGTGTCAGGAAGTTGATCTTGCCCTTCCACATCGCCAGTGCAAAGGCGCCGAACGCACCCAGCGCCGAGGCTTCGGTCGGGGTGGCGACACCGGTGTAGATCACGCCGGTGACCATGCCGAACAGCAGCAGCATGGGGCCAACCACCCGCAGCATGCGGAATTTCTCGATGAACGAGACCGCCGGCGCCGATGGGGCGCGCGAAGGATCCTGCCAGGCGAGAAACCAGACCGTCGCCATGATGGTGATGGTGACGAGGATGCCGGGGATGACGCCGCCGATCAGCAGCGCGCCGATATTCACTTCCGCCAGCAGGCCGTAGATGACGAGCGCGACCGACGGCGGGATCAGCATCGCCAGCGTACCGGAAATGGCGACCACGCCGGCCGCCATCTTGGGCTCGTATCCCTGCTTCAGCATCGCGGGCAGGGAGGTCGCCGACAGCGTGGCGGCCGACGCGGTGCTGGTGCCGCAGATCGCGCCGAAACCAGCGCCTGCCAGCGCGGTCGCCATGCCGAGCCCGCCGGGGATCTTGCCGACCCAGGCAGCCGTTGCCTTGAACAGATCATCCGCGATGCCGCTGACCAGCACGAATTCGGCCATCAGCAGGAACATCGGGATGGTGATCAGCTCGTAGGACGTCACCGCCGACAGCGGCGCGGTTTGCAAAATGCCCGACAGCATCGGCATGCCGCCGACCAGATAGAGTCCGAGAACGCCGGAGCCGGCCATGGCAAAGCCCACCGGCGTGCCGATCGCCAGCAGCACGAAGAGCACGATCATCGCCAGCGTGAGAATCATTCGAAGGTCTCTCCGGCGACGTGCGAAGCGGGCAGCGCGATCAGCTCGCGGCCCGTGGCGAGCGTCAGCAGATGCGCGATGAGGTGGGCGGCAAGCCGTATTGTGATCAGCCCGGCGCCGAACGGCACGAGGCCGATGGAAGGCCACATCGGCCAGGGAATGGCGCCCGCCATGACGTCGGCGGATTGAAAGCTGTCCACCGCGCGCAGAAAGCCGAGATAGGCGATCAGGGAGAACACGACAATGCCGATGACGCAGGTCACCATTTCCGACAACCGGATCATGGCTGGCGAAAATTTCTGCTGCAGGATATCGACGCTGACATGGGCGCGGCTGGTATAGGCCTCCGAAAGCACCAGGAAGAACACGCCCGCCATCAGGTACATCGAGATCAGGTCGTAGGCCCACGAGAACGGCCTGTTGAAGACGTAGCGCATGATGACGTCGCTGAAAACGATCATCATGATCGCGAACATGAAGGCCGCGGCTATGGTAGAGGCGATCTTCTCAATCGTCCCCAGCACCTTGAATATTCCGTCAAGCAAAATTCACCTCCCCCGGGGTGTCTATCTTGCAGGCTGCGGCGGACCGCGTCTTGCGTTTTTATTTGGCTGGAATGGCGGCCACGGCGGCGTCGAACTCCTTGAGTGCATCGCTGCCGCGCTTGTTGCGGGCGTCGAGTCCGGTCGACCAGGTCTTGGCGACGCCCCTCATCAAATCCTTGAATTTCGCGTTGACCTCCGGCTGCAGCGTCTCGAAGCGAACGCCGGTCGCTTCCATCGACTTCTTGACGTCATTGTCGGCCTTCTGGATTTGCTGGCAGGCCGACGGGATGATCTCCTCGGCCACATCGATCATCGCCTTCTGGATCTCCGGCGACAGCTTCTTCCAGGCGGCGTCGCTGATCGAATAGGAAACGACGAAGCTGCCGAAGCCGAGCCCGTCGGTGGAATATTTCACCAGCTTGTCGGCGCCGTAGGCCACCACGCTTTCGAGCGGGAAGAGGAGGCCGTCCATCGTGCCGCGCTGCAACGATTCATAGGCGTCGGGTGCGGCCATGCGCACCGGCACGGCGCCGATCGCGCGAAGCGTGAGGTCCTGTGCGCCACCGGTGGAGCGCAGTTTCAGGCCGGTGACGTCGGCGACGTCCTTGACCGGCTGCTTGACGGTGAAGATGCGGTACTGCGGCAGGGTCACGGCAAGCAGCAGGCGAATGTTGTTGGCGGTATAATCCTGCTGCGCAATCACGCCGTTCCGCGCCAGCTTCCAATAGGCAAGGCTGCCCTGGCAGGCATGTTCGAATGCGCCTGGCAGCATCGCCGCTTCGGAGACAGGCATCTTCTCCGATGTATAGCCGGGCGCGACGTAACCGATGTCGGCGACGCCGGTCTGCGTCAGCTTCAGCATGTCCGCGGCCTTGCCGAGTTGCTGCGCGGGGTAATGCTCGAAGGCAACCGCGTTGTTGGTGCGCTTGCTGACCTGCTCCATCCACGGTTCAAGGATCAGCTTGACGAGAAAGTGGCCCTTCGGAAATGAATCGGCCACGCGCAATTTGATGGGGTCCGCTGCCTGCGCCAGAACGGTGGCTGCAATCAGAAAGCCGGAACCGGCAAGCGCTGTCAGAACCCTGATCATATCTCTTCCCTTGGGGACGAATTCTTGTTCCAAATAGCTGCGCATAAACGAAATTGATCGTCAAGGATCGCGATCCGGCTGTTGCTACAACCGGAGAGCGCAGCACCGGAGCTTGAACGCCTCAGCCGTTGATGGGTCGCTTGGCGCGCATCGCGGGTCCGCGATGCGGTGCGGTCAGTTTTCTGATCAGGCGCGCGACGATCTGCGCGGCAGCCGACAGCGGGCGGTGTGAACCGAACGACATCCAGGTGATCTGTTCGATGCTGGGACGCACGATCCGCACGGCGCTGAATTCGCCGGAGGCGATCTCGCGCGAAAACACCTGCACCGGCGACAGGGTGGCGAGGTCGGAGGCGCGCATGGTTTCGCTGATCAGCGGTGTCGAACTGGCTTCGAGCCGGATGTCGAGTTCGAAATGCCGGGCTGCGGCGAGGCCGGTCAGCAAATTGGTCAGGCTGTTGGGCCGCACGGGCAAGGCAAGCGGGATTTTGGCGATCTCGCGCAGCGGGACCTCGCGTCCCTGCGCGATCGGATGACTGCTGCGGATGATCAGATGCGTATCCGCGCGAAGGATCGCCTCGGCATTGGCAACACGGACACGCCGGTAGCGGTTGTAGATCGCGATATCGACGCGATGGGCCGCGAGCCATTCCTCCACCTGTCCGCTGTAGCCCTCGAGCACGCGTAGCCGGATGCCCGGATAGTGGTCGCGCAGTTGCGCGGTCAGCCCGGCCACCAGCATACGCGACGCGACAGGCACGAGGCCGAGCGTGACTTCGCCTGAGGGACGATCCTTGGGGCTGCGGGCGGCTTGCGCGAAAGCGACAGCATCGGCGATCAGTGCGCGGCCTTGCGGCAACACGCGCTCGCCGATCTCGGTCAGCGCGACGCCGCGGCCGTTGCGGTGGAATAGCCGCCCGCCGACTTCCCGCTCCAATGCCGAGACCTGCCGGCTCAGAGCAGACTGCGCGATGCCGAGCGTATTCGCCGCGCGCACGTAACTGCCCTGCGTCGCGACTTCTACGAATGCCTTGAGGTGACGGAGTTCCATCGGATATGCCGTTCCAGCAATTCTGATTTATCGGACTTGATCCTATAGCATTGATGGAACTGCGGCTAGGATCGGCTTATGAAACCATCCGCCACGCCATCCGACGCCGCCGTGCTGTCCGGCCCGCTTGTGGGCCTGCGCATTCTCGACATGTCGACGGTCGTCGCCGGCCCCTTTGCCGCGACACTGCTGGCCGATCTCGGAGCCGACGTCATCAAGGTCGAATTGCCGGGCAAGGGCGATCCGCTGCGGGAATTGGCGCCGCACAAGAACGACATTCCGCTGTGGTGGAAGGTCACCAACCGCAACAAGAAAGGCATCACGCTCGATCTGCGCAAGCCTGAGGGCAAGGTGCTCTTGTCCAAGCTGCTCGGGGATCGTGATGTGCTGATCGAGAATTTCCGCTCGGGCACCCTCGACCAATGGGGCATCACCCGGGAATGGCTGCAGGAAATCAATCCGAGGTTGACCATCTTGCGCGTGACCGGCTTCGGTCAGACCGGGCCCTATAAGGATCGCCCCGGCTTTGCGCGCATCTTCGAGGCGATGAGCGGCTTCACCCGGATGTGCGGCGAAGAAGGCGGCTCGCCGCTGCACCTTGGCTATCCGATCTCGGACGCCATCGGCGGGTTGTTCGGAGCGGTGGGCGTGTTGTCGGCGCTTTACCGGCTCAAGGAGGACCCTGTCGCGCGCGGCCAGGAGATCGATTGCTCCATGACGGAAGCGATGCTGCGCACGCTCGACTTCCTCGCCATCGAATATGACCAGCTCGGCGTGGTGCGGACCGCCAGCGGCAATCGCAGCCAGTACGCGGCGCCGGGCAATATCTATGCGACGGGCGACGGCAAATGGGCCTCCATCGCCGCCTCGACGCAGAGCATCTTCGTGCGGTTGTGCGCGGCGCTCGAACTCGGGGCGCTGCTGACCGATCCCCGATTTGTCGATAACCCGGCGCGCGTGAAGAATCGGGATGTGCTGGACGCGATCGTCGGCGGCGCCATCGCACGCTTGACACTGGCGGAGTTGCGCTCGCGGTTCGAGGCGCACGAGGTCGGTTTCTCGCCAATCTATGACGCGGCCGATATTTTTGTCGATCCGCACTTCATCGCCCGCGAGACCATCGTCACCGTGCCCGATCCGGAACTGGGCGATGTGCGCATGCAGTGCGTCGTGCCGCGCTTTTCGGAAACGCCCGGCGCGGTGCGCAGCGCCGGTCCTTCGATCGGACAGCACAATGACGAGATCTATACCGCCTTGGGGTTGACGCCGGACGACATTATTCGTCTGCGCGATGCCCGCACGATCTGAGGGACGCCAGGATGAAACGAATTATTGTGGCAGCGCTGGCGATGGTCGTGGCGATGCTGCCAACAGCACAGGCGGCGGAAGTGTCCCGCATCGTGGTCGGATTTCCGGCAGGCCAGGCGACGGACATTGTCGCGCGGCTGATCGCCGAACGTATCGGGCCCCTTCTTGGCGAGACGTTGATCGTGGAAAATCGTCCGGGGCAGGGCGGCAGCATTGCGCTGGCCGCGCTCGCCAAGTCGCAACCGGACGGGCGCACGATGGTGCTGGCGCCGCTGGCCTCGTTGGTCGCGAACCCGCATCTGTATAAATCGGTCGGTTACGACAGCCTGAAGGATTTCGCCCCGGTGGCGCTGATTGCCGACTTGCCGATGCTGCTGGTGGTCAACCCGTCGATGCCGGTCAAGACCGTGCCGGACCTGATCGCCTATGCGAAGGCCAATCCCGACAAGATCAACTATTCGTCTTCCGGCAACGGCACGCTGTCGCACCTTGGGATGGAAGACTTCAAGCGGCGTGCCGGCATTGCCATGCTGCATGTCCCCTATCGCGGTAGCCCGCCGGCGATGACCGATCTCATGGCGGGTGTCGTGAACGCGGGGATGGATACGGTCACGGTCACGCAGCCCTTTATCCAGTCGGGCGGGTTGCGGCTGATCGCCAGCGCCTATTCGAAACGCGTACCGGAATTCCCCGATACGCCGACGATGGCGGAACAGGGCTTTCCGGGCTTCGGCCTCGCCGCCTGGCTCGGCTTCGTGGTTCCAGCCGGTACGCCACCGGAGCGGGTTGCGGCGCTGAGCGAGGCGATCGTCAAGGTCGTTCAATCCGACGAGATCGGTCAGAAATTCACGACGCTTGGGGTGATGCAGCGCACTGCCGGGCCCGAGGGGTTTGGGGAGTTCATCAAAAGCGAATACTCGCGCTGGGGCGAAATCGTCAAAGCCACGGGCGCCAAGGTCGATTGACATGCAGTCTGCGGGGCCGGGCTGTGCCGCGGGGTGAATTGACTCCGAGGCTTGATCGGCTGCAAATGCAGCCAATCAACAATTCCGAGGAGCACACCATGGCTGACGCGCTGATCATCGACGCCTGCAGGACGCCGCGAGGCATTGGCAAGGCCGGCAAGGGTGCGCTCGCGGGCATCCATCCGCAGCAACTCGGCGCCACCGTCCTGCGGGCGCTGGCCGACCGTACCGGCATCAATACCGCTGACGTCGACGATATCATCTGGGGTACCAGCTCGCAGCGCGGCCCGCAAAGCGGCGATCTCGGCCGGATGTCGGCGCTCGACGCCGGTTATGACGTACGCGCCAGCGGCGTCACGCTGGACCGGTTTTGCGGCTCCGGCATCACCAGCGTCAACATGGCGGCCAACGCCATCATGTCGGGCTCCGAGGATCTTGTGATCGCTGGTGGCACCGAGATGATGTCGATGGAAGGCCGCCGCGGCGAGGGGCCGTTCATGATGGACAATGGCAACCTTCGCTTGCGCGCCCGGCACCCGCAGTCGCATCAGGGCGTCTGCGCCGATGCGGTGGCAACGCTGGAGGGTATTTCCCGGCAGGATGTCGATGCGCTCGGTCTCGAGAGCCAAAAGCGGGCGGCCGCCGCCATCAAGGGTGGGCACTTCGACAAAAGCCTGGTGCCGGTTCACCGGGAGGATGGCAGCCTGGCGCTGGACCGTGAGGAATATCCGCGGCCCCAGACCACGATGGAAGGTCTCGCCGGACTGAAGCCGGCGTTTCCGGCGGTGGCGGATTATCCGCTCGACGACAAGGGCACCACCTATCGCAAGCTCATCCTCGAAAAATATCCCGATCTCGACATCAACTTCATGCACCATGCCGGCAATTCCTCCGGCGTCGTCGACGGCTCGGCGGCTATTCTGCTGGCGTCACCCACTTACGCCAAGGCGCATGGCCTCAAGCCGCGGGCCCGCGTCGTGGCGATGGCGAATATGGGAGACTCCCCGACCCTGATGCTGAACGCCCCGGTGCCCGCCGCGCGCAAGGTGCTGGCCAAGGCCGGCCTCACCCTTGATGATATCGACCTGTTCGAGATCAACGAGGCCTTTGCCGTCGTTGCCGAAAAATTCATCCGGGACCTCAAGATCGATCGTGAAAAGGTCAACGTCAACGGAGGCTCGATCGCACTCGGCCATCCCATCGGCGCGACCGGCTCGATCCTGATCGGGACCGTTCTCGACGAATTGGAGCGGCGAGACCTCAAGCGCGGCCTGGTGACGATGTGCGCCGCCGGCGGCATGGCGCCTGCGATCATTATCGAGCGGGTCTAAGCCGCAGGAAATCGGAGTTCGAACGCGACGCTCTTGTCGGTAGGCAATAACCGAATCGATCCGCCGTGACTTTTCATCACGGCCTGGACGATGGCCAACCCCATTCCAGTGCCGCCGGTGTCGCGGCGCGTCGTGAAGAATGCGTCGAATATCCTTTCCCGGTTGGCTTCCGATATCGGGTCGCCGTCATTGCTCACGGTCATCTTGATCGTGGCGCCTTCATCGATCGCCTCCAGCCGCACATTCCCGGCATTGTGACGGATGGCGTTATCCGTCAAATGCGAAAGGACGATCAGGGCCTTTTCGCTGGACATGCCGACCGAGCGTTCGAGGCAGCCGGCGGCATCGATCGAGCGGGTGGGAAACCGGCTCTTCAACCCACTGACGATCTGGCTTAGTTCGGTGTGCTCGTTTTGCGGCGCGGTTTCGGCGCGGGCCAGTTCGCGCAGGCGCTGGGTCATCGCTTCCAGGCGTTCGGCGTCGCCCAGAATATTCGATATGAAGGTCTTTTGTTCCGCCGGCGTGAGATTGTCGGACTTGCTCTGCAACGAATCCAGCAACAGCTCGGCTGCGCCCTTGATCGACGTCAACGGCGATTTCAGCTCGTGGGTGAGATGCGAGGAGAACGTCGCGATATAGTCCGATCGCCGCGACAATTGCTCGGCCATGTCGAGGAAGCTGTGCGATAGCTGGGCGAATTCGCGGGTGCCGTAATGGGCGAGCGGCTGAAAGGCATCACGGTCGCCGCGGCCGATACGGGCGGCGCGCTCGACCAGTTCGCGCATCGGCCGGGTGATGGTTCGGTAGAACACCAATCCTATGATGATGGTGGCAAGGATGACCGTAAGTCCGGCCAGCGCGAACTTGCCGCGCTCCTGGTAGAGATGATCGAAAATATTGCTGGGCGTCCTCGATGTGTAGACGACGCCTGCCACGCGGTTGTTGACGATGACGGGCATCGCCGAAAAGACGTGAACGCCGACGCCGCGGCTGATCGAATAGATCGGCGGCGGGCGCTTGTCGGGAACGCGAATGCGCAACGCTGCGCGATATTGCCCCTTGAGCGCCGTCGCCACTTCCTCGATATGCGCGAGCGATTGACCCACCTCGCTGCGGCCGGCAATCACGATGCCGCCGGGATCGAGAATCCGGAAGCCGGCCAGGGTGACCTTCTGCGTCTCCAGGATGATCGGCATCAGCCGCGCGCCGATCTCGACATAGGCCTGAGACGCGGGCGTGCTCGCCGGAAGCGCATCGGGGCGCCGCCTCAACAGATCCGCGCCGGCGGCCAGGTCGAGTGCCGGCCGGATTGGCGTCACCTTGTCGTTCGGGTCAGGTTGCGCTCCGGGTGGGATTTCAGCGCCGAGGACAACCCCGGCGTCGAGACGGGCTTCCACCTCCCGCGCGTAGACCGCTGCCAATACCCTGCTTTGGGCAATCAGTTCGGCCTGGGTCTGGTGAATCAACTGATTGTCATAGAGCCGGAAGAAAAACAGGCCGACCAGGGGCAGCGCGGCTACGGCGGCCAGGGACGTGAAGATGATCAACCCAATCGATGGTCGCCACTTCTCGCGGGCCCTCGATGTCATGCCTGCGGCTCGCATCGCCCGAGCTTGAAGCCGACACCGTGAATGGTATCGATGACATTCTCGCAATTCGCCGCGGCGAGTTTGGCGCGGATATTGCGGATGTGGCTGTCGATGGTGCGGTCCGACACCTGGATGTTCAGCTGGTAGGCTGCACTCATGATCTGCTCGCGGCTGAAAACGACCGTGGGCCTCGTCAGAAATGCCCTGAGAATTCCGAACTCGATGGCCGTGAGACGAAGCGGCGTGCCGGCGAACGTCGCCAGGTGCTGCTCCGGATCGACGGACAGTCCGCCTTGGGAAAGCGGCACCGGCGCCTTTGCATCCAGTGCGCGCATGGTCGTGCGGCGCAGAATGACGTTTACCCGTGCAACCAGTTCCCGTGGGCTGAACGGCTTGGTGACGTAATCATCGCCGCCGATCTCGAGGCCAAGCACCCGGTCAATCTCTTCGTCTCGCGCCGAAAGAAACAGGATCGGAACGTCGGAGGATTTTCGGATCTCGCGGCAGACGTCGAGGCCGTCGAATTCCGGCATGCCGATATCGAGGATGATGAGGTCTGGCCGGTCGCCTGCGAAGCGGGTCAGTGCTTCCTTGCCGTCGCGCGCCTCGAACACGGTCATTCCGGCCTTCCTGAGCGCGACCCGAATGACCTCGCGGATATGCAGGTCGTCGTCAACGATGAGAATACGGTGCGTCACGCGGCTCTCCGGAGCAGGATCATGGCTGGTCTACGGGCGAACTCGTTTGGGCATCCAAGATACGCCGCGCCGCCGACTCCGAGAACCCCAGGCGTGCCAGGAAGCCAAATCATCTCGATGCCGTTCTACAAGGCAATTGCGGTTGGGAACAAGGTTTGGATCGGAGCCTCGGAGCGCCGTTGCCCTGTCGATCGCCAACCATCATTTGGCCAATCGGGCGGGGACGGGCTTCGAAGATCGTCACCGGTTTGCAGGAGGAACCATGCGCAAGAAATTGTGCACTCGCCGCGAGGCTGGTCTGCAAGAGTTCAGGATTTTTATGCAGTTTCCGTGCAACCGCGCTTATGCGCTCGCGCGTGAACCACAAGCTTGCTACGGGCGATGCGGTCGTTCGATCTCAAGCAAGCAGCATCCCCCATGCAGATTGTCAGACGTGTCCGCGTTGTCTTGATTTGGTTCGCCGGAATGGCTTGCGCCTTCGCCGCGGCCAACAAGAACGATCCCTATCTGATCTTGATGCGCGGCCCCGGGAATGTCGCCCTGTCGGTAGCGAGTATTGCCGCGCTCGTGGTCCTGGTCCGGTCCGGTCACTGGCGCGGAGGTATGGCCGGAAAACTGCTGATCCTGTTGTGGTGCGTGCCGCCGCTGGCGATGGTGTGCGCGCACGCCTCGTTCGAGGCACGCAAGCGAGATGTTTTGCAAACCGGGTTGATACAGGCGCGGGGTCTTGGGCAGCACTTCATGGTGGGCTATTCATCCTTTCCCGACGTCGCCGTCCTTGCCGAGAAAGGCCTGATCGCGGGTATCTACGTCACCAGGCACAACATCGCGGGAAAGACAGCGGAGGCGCTGAAATCCGAAATTGCGATGCTTCAGGACACGCGCCGCGTTGCGGGCCTGCCACCTCTGATCGTTGCTGCCGATCAGGAGGGCGGTATCGTCTCGCATCTGTCGCCGCCCTTGAGCAAACTGCCAGCGTTATCCACGCTGGCCAACCTTCCGTCCGATATCAGAGCCGAAAAGGCAAAGGAGTTCGGTCGGGCTCACGGACAGGAACTGGCGGCACTCGGCGTCAACTTCAATTTGGCGCCGGTGCTGGATCTGAGGCCCGAAGCAAGGCGCAATCGGTTCGATTTCAACACCCTGATCGGATATCGCGCGATCTCCGACGATCCGGCCATCGTGGCCGATATCGACAAATCCTATATCCATGGGCTGGAGGCATCCGGCGTCGGCGCAACCGTGAAGCACTTTCCGGGACTGGGGCGGGTCCGCGCCGATACCCACCATTTCAGCGCCGGTCTGGAAACGCCTCTGGCTGAACTGGAAGCGTCGGACTGGCTACCGTTCCGGGACGTGCTGGCAGGTTCCAAGGCACAACTGATGATTGGGCACGTGACGCTGGCAGCCGTCGATCCCGATCGTGCCGCGTCGCATTCGCGGCGTCGTGGACGGGATCGTCCGCAAGAAATGGAATTATCAGGGTGTCATCATGACCGACGATCTGGTGATGGGGGCGATCTACCAGAACAACGTCTGCACGGCGGTGGAGGAAGCGCTCAATGCCGGCGTCGACCTGCTGCTGGTCGCTTTCGATGGCGCGCAGTTCTACCGGATATTTGCCTGCGCAAAAGCGGCATCATCCCAGGGGAAACTCGATCCGGCGACGTTGCGGGACAGCGAGATCAGGCTAAGGCAAGCGTTTCCCGCGGATTGAGGGCCGCGCGTCGGTGCTGGAAGACGAGGGATTTGCCATATAACATCGCCTTACGACGCGTCGGCTGCCATCGACCCCATCGCTGCAAGCCGGAAAAGACGTCAACGGGGGCGGAGCCATGCATTTCGGAATATTCGATCAAAACGACCGCGGGCCATATCCGCTCGCCGAACAATATGAAAACCGGCTGCAATTGATCCAGTTCTACGATCAAGCCGGGTTTCGTACCTATCACATGAGCGAGCATCATTCGACGCCGCTCAATTTGACGCCATCGCCCAGCGTGTTCCTGGCGGCCGTGGCGCAACGTACCAAGCGGTTGCGGCTCGGCGCGCTGGTCTATGTATTGCCGGCGCATCATCCGCTGCGGCTGGCTGAAGAAATCTGCATGCTGGATCATCTGAGCCAGAGCCGGATCGAGGTCGGGATCGGCCGTGGTGCGTCACCGCATGAACTGCATTATTTCGGCGTTGATCCGGATCAGGCGCAAGCGATGTATGTCGAGGCTTACACCGTCATCATGCAGGCGCTCACGCGTGCCGAGGTGAATTTCGCGGGCAAACACTATCAATTCGAGAACGTGCCGATCGATATGAAGCCATCGCAGCTTCCGCATCCGCCGCTGTGGTACGCGGTGCCGGTGCCGGAAGGCGCGGCCTGGCCGGCGCAGAACAGGATCAACATCGTGTGCGGCGGACCGTTACCGCGCGTGCGCGAGATCACCGACCGCTATCGCGCCGAATGGGCCGCGGCCGGGAATTCGCCCGACGATCTCCCCTTGCTTGGGATCAATCGCTTTGTGATCGCTGCCGGCAGCGACCGCGAAGCGATGGAACTTGGCCGCCGGGCATGGCCGGATTTCTACACGAGTTTCATGAAGCTCTGGAAGAAGCATGGCACCCAGCCGCGCTTTGCGCGATTGCCGGAAGATTTTGATACGATGGTGCAGAACGGCGGAGCCATTGCGGGCTCGCCGGGCACGATCCGCGATCAGGTAGGAAGAATGACGGAAGAAGCGGGTGCCAATTACTTCATCAGCCAGTTTTCCTTCGGCAACCTCACCCAACAGGAGGTCCTGCATTCCGCCGGAATTTTTGCCGGCGAGATGCTACCGGCGGCGCGGGAGCCCATCGCAAGGTCGATCCAGGGACGCCTGACATGATTATCCGTCTTGTCGCGTCGAGCCGATCCGTCGAAATCGACGATCCCAGGAATTTCAGGGCATTTTCCGTTCGCATCGAAGGCAATATGGATTCGGCGTTGCGATCGGAACTGCTCGGTCGTGTGGCCGCGAGCCATGACCCCGAACATGCCTGGATATCGGAGAAGGCGCTGCGCGAGTGGCCTTCGCTCAAATCCGAAGAGTGGTGGCAGCAAGGCCTGACGCAGATGATCGCCGCCGTGCGGAAATTCGGCTGGATCGATCAGGCCAGGCAATCGATCCGTGCCCATATCGAATACGTCCCGTAACGACGGCAGGGCCGTGGATACGCTTATCGCGTGCTGAGCGCGGGTTTGTAGTCCTGCCGCCGGGACCACGAGACGTAATAGGCAGCGCCGGCCATGATCGCGATTCCGGCGATGCTGACCAGAATATGCATAGCAAGCAAATTCGGACCCGTGATCAGGACGAAATGTCCGGCAAAGGAGAGGAAGACGCCGGTACAGAACACCGTCAGCCATTCTTCCCCGCATTTGATGACCGGCTGCAAGACCGGCGATTGAAACCCGCGCCAGTTTCTTGGCACTGCATAGGAGAACAGGAAGGCCAACGCCAGGAAATGAACTATCCTGTAAGGGGCCAGATTTTCCTTGTCATTGGGAAGGAAAAGATTGAGCAGGGGTTCGGGAACGACGCCGGCCAATTGCGGCAGGTTGCCCGCAACGGTCACGACCAGCGCGAACAAGAGATAGAGCAACGCTACAATACGCAGGATCGAAATATTCTGAAGGGAGTGGATCACGCGCGCTTGCTTCGCGCCAGCCAGGGCGAACCAGGCGCCCAGCACAAACAGCAACTGCCAGGAGAACGGGTTGAAGTACCAGCGGCCGTCCGGAAATGAGGATAGATTCCAGTCGAATTCACGGGCGGCAAGATAAAGCGCAATGGATCCGGCCGCCGTCAGATTTGGTCGACGCAACATTCCAAACAATACGATCGGAAAGAATGCCATCAAGACGATGAACAGTTGCAGCGCGTCGAGGTTGAGCGGCTTGGCCTGGAGCAACAAGCCGTAAATCAACGTCCGGATGGTGTGGCCGAGGATCCCGGCCACATTGAATTCGTGGATGATCTCAGGCGCGGCGGATTTCCTCGCGACATATCCGATCAGATTGATATAGACCACGAACAGCACGACATAGGCGGCGTATAGTTGCCATACCCGCCTGAAAATGCGGGTCGCGCTCACCACGAAGCCGCGCTCCAGCATCATTTTTCCATAGAGGATCGCGGCGGTGTAGCCGCCGACGAATACGAAAACGTCCGTCGCGCCGCTGAATCCGAAATTCCGCAGGGTCAATGCGCTGACCGCGTTATGCGGAACGTGATCCAGAAACAGAAACCAGGCCGCGATGCCAAACAGCAGGCTGAGCCTGGGATCACCGTCGCGTGCAGCAATCTCGGCCTTCGTTGAAGGATGCATTGGAGTACAGAAACTTTGCAGGCCGGAGGAATCGAATCGCCTCTCTAGCGCGATTGTCCGCGCCATCCGAGTAGACTTTGCGTGAACAATATTTAAGGAAGCCGCCGAAGATCGGAGCCCGCCAACAATCACATTATTTTGACGACGGAATAGGTTTGCGCAAATTCATGCCGTCTCGTGTTTTCGCAAATCGCGCGCGTGGTCGAACTGATCGGCCTGCAGATCGGGTCTTGCCGCGCCGATGTCGGGCAGGGCTGCCTCGTTCATGATATCGGCGGTGATATCCTCGACCGAGGTGTCGACGATTTCATGGATGAAACTGACGTTCTTGTACTCGCCCGACACGATCCGCGAGATGACCTCGCGCCGGGTGATTTCAGGATCGACAACGGCCTCGCGGCCGCGGCGGCCGTAATCGATCATCACGACGAAATACTGCATATTCTGCAATCTGCCTGCCCCCTGGAACGGATGACGGCAGTATTTACGGAAAATCGGAAATAGTCAAGAGTGAATTCGGTAAAGCAGAATTGAAGCGAGTCCGGCCCCGTTTCCGGGGCCGGTTGACCGAATCACTTGATGACTTTGCCTGCCGGAATAGCTTCCTGTTTGTCCGGTATCCGACCCGCTATTTTGCTTTCCCGGCCTTGCGCGACCGGGCCGCCGCCTTGCTCCGGAGGCGTTCGATCTGCCCGCGGGGCAGGGTGACGCAGATCTCGCCGATCCATTCGAGCTTTACCCCGACGATCGGCTTGGCATTGAAGCTTTTGAGGTTGACGGTGTTCGGAGATTTCCCTCGCTCGATCGTCTTCAAATAGCGTTCGCCGGTCTTCAGGCGCACGGCGGCTTCCTCGCCGTAAAAGCTCGACAATGGATGGCGTTGCTCGCGGAAAACCACGATCACGTCGCCATTCTCGTATTTCGGCAGCATGGAATCGCCTGCCACTTCAAAGGCGATGGTCTCTTCCTCCATCGGGAAGGGCAACTCAATCTCGCCGAGGCCTTCCGGCGGTACCTGCTCGTGCTCCGGCTCGATCAAGGCGCCGGCGCCGACGCGGCCCATGATCGGTACCGAATTCAGCCCGAGATATTCCGTGATCGGCCCGATCTCGGAGGCCTTGATCAGCCGTATCCCGGACAGGATTTCCGAGACGGCCCCCGCACGAACCCCCATGGCTTCCGCCAGGCCACCCTTGCTCTTGCCCGTCCTGGCAAGTGCCCGTTCGATCATCTTGACGTCCAGCATGGCTCATCCTTTCCCGAATCTCGGACCGTCCCGAATTTCGGAAATACTACAGTTACGATTAGCCGAAATCAAGCTTGACTTCTTGTTCTGAATATCGGAAATTGAGGGTGGGCTTCAGGCGGCGTAGAAAGAAACGGGAATTCGATAATGGAACCAACAGACTGGGCGCCCGAACACTCGGGCGCGCTGCGGGACCTGCTTGCCCAACGTTTGTCATTTTCCGAAGCCGCGGCGGTTATCAACAAGAGATTCAACACCGCTTATTCGCGTAGCGCCGTGATCGGCCGTGCCAGGCGGCTGGGGCTCGCGGGGGCCGATCGGCCGGGAGGGACGCCATTTGCGCAGCACCGAATCAACCGGCTGGGGGAAGTTTGCTCCGTTGTCCCGCCAGCGCCGAGGCTTCACTGGCCGCCGCCGCCCACCGAAGAAGCGACACCGGTCCCGTTGCGCTGCGTCGAGATCGAGCCGCGTCACCTTTCCCTGGTCGAACTGGAACCCGGCGATTGTCGCTACCCTTACGGTGGGGACGTGGGGGGCGAAGCCATCACCTTCTGCGGTCATCCGCGTCGGCCGGGTTCGAGTTACTGCACGCCTCATTTCCACCTCAGCCGCAGTCCCGGCACCCCTTCGGAGCGCGCGGCGTGCGCCGTCTTGCTGAGGCTGGGCGAGACGGCATGAACGCCGGCGCCAAGTTCTTCTGAACGCTATTCAAAAATCCCGTCATTTTCGAGAGGAGAGCATTCAACATGCCAAGGGCCAAGCGGAACAAGCCGTACAATCCTGCAAAAGCGCACGACCGGAGATCCCGGGATTTGTCACGCAATGCCGAAATCGCGACCGTCGAGGTCGATAATCCGCTTGCGCTCGAGCCGGGAGAGAAGATCGTTGCCCTGCGTTCAATCCGCAACGATCCGCTCGGCCGGCTGCATTCGCATCATCAGATCGATGAGGCGCAGTACCAGGGCGGGCGAGCCTTTCAACAGGACTGGGAAAGAGCCGAGCGCGGGCCGCGTGCGGTTGATCCGACGCGGGAATATGTCGATGGCGGACAGATGCGCGAGCCGATCACCGAAGGCCAGCGCAAGGCGGTGCTGCGGCTCAACCGCGCGGTCCGTGAGCTCGGCGCCGACGGTTCGGCGCTGGTGCATGACGTCCTCGTCCGCGGCATGACCATGGAGCAGGTCGGCCAGAGGCGCGGTCTGACCACCCAGCGCTGGAAGGACTATTTCGCGCGCAGGTTCTGCGAATGCCTTGACCGGCTGGCCCTGATCTACGGGTTCGCGACGGCTGACGCTGTCAAAACGCCGCCGCGATGACGGGCTTATTCCAGCCCGGCGCGTCGGAACCCTTCGAGGTAATGCTCCCGGTCGGCATCGAGCTTCCACGGTAGCTGGGTCGCGATCCAGGCGAGGGAGATATTGGGCTGGGTCCGCCGCAGTTCGTCGAGCGCGGCTTTGGCGACGTCGATCTTTCCGGCCATGCCGGCGGCCACCGTCAGAACCCGGTAGGCACCGGTAAGATCGCCGCGTTGCCTTGTCGCGTCGCGGGCCAGCGCGATCGCTTCGGGATAATTTCTCCCGACGAACTGGGCGTAGGCAGCGACGCCGTAATAGATCGCGGACGAGGGATCACGCGGGCTCTGGCGAATGGCGCGTTGCGCGGCGGCATAGGAGTCTTGCCAGCGCCCGCTGTAGGAAAGAGCCAGCGCATAGTAGCCCTGCGCCAGCGAAAAATTCGGGTTGAGCTGCAACGCCAGTTCGAATTCGGCCAGCGCATGATCGAGGCGGCGCGTGGAGAAACAGACGCTGCCCAGCGCCGTATGGGCCCAAGCGTCGTCGCCGTCCGCCGCGATAGCCGCCAGCGCGGCGCGCTCGGCGATGGGGGCCGCGGTGGCGATATCCGTCCAGCCCAGATGCACACCGAACATGTGGTTGGTTGCGGAAAGCGACAGCGCCTGGCCATAATTCGGGTCGATCGCAATCGCCTGCTCCAGCAGGGCCTGAGCGGCCGCACTGTCGGCGCGCGTCACACGCCAGTGATGCGATAGCGCCCGCATCACCAAGTCCCACGCGTCGACACTGTTTGGCGGCTTGCGCCGGCTGCGGAAGTCTTCGGCGGCATAGATCTGCGGTTCGATCGCGGCTACGACGGCGTCCGTGATCTCGTCCTGCACGGCGAAGACGTCGACGAGATCGCGGTCATAATGCTCTGCCCAGAGGTGGCTGCCGGTCGCCGTGTCGTTGAGCTGTGCCGTGATGCGCACCCGATCGCCGCTCTTGCGCACGCTGCCTTCGACCACATAGCGCACCCCAAGTTCGGCGGCGACCTGCTTGATGTGCACCGGCTTGCCCTTGTAGGTGAATGACGAGTTGCGGGCGATCACGAAGAACCAGCGCAGTTTCGACAGCCCGGTAATGATGTCTTCGGTGATTCCGTCGGAAAAATACTCCTGTCCCGGGTCGCCGCTCATGTTGTCGAAGGGCAGCACCGCAATCGCGGGCCGGTCAGGCAATGGTAGCGGTGCTGGTTCGACAGCGGCCTCCGGCGGCGTCGCGGCGGTCAGATCGCCGTTCGGCTGCTCGTTCACGGCTCCAACGAAACGAATACCTTTCCTCGGAATGGTCCGGATCAGCCGTTGCGCCTTGCCGCTGTCGCCGACCGCATTGCGGGCGGCATTGATGCCGCTGTCGAGCGTCGAATCCGATACGATCCGGCCGCCCCAGACCAGGGCAATGAGGTCGTCCCTGCTGACGACGCGATCGCGATGGTTCAGCAGATGAACCAGCAGATCGAATACCTGCGGCTGCATCGCAACCAGCTCGCCGTCACGGCGCAGCTCGCGAAGATCGGTGTCGAGCGCGCAATTGTCGAAGTCAAATTTCACGTGCTTCATCACATCTCAAGAAACAATCAAGTCCATCTCATGAAGAGATCAAGCGTCAGGCAAAGTCTTGTCGTCGCGCTTCAGCCATTCTGCGACAACCGAAGTCACGACCCATTGCCCTCAACGGAGTTAATTTTATGTCCGAAGCCAGAGCCATTGGCTCAGCCATGCCGGCAAACCGAATGCTCAGATTCACTGCATTCCTGTTCGGCGCTGTGGCCTATTTCACATTTCTCTTCACTATTTTGTATGCGATCGGTTTCGTGTCGGACATGGTGGTGCCGAAAGCCATCGATACCGGCGCGAAATCGTCCGTTTTCGAAGCGCTCGCCGTCAATCTCGCGTTGATGTCGTTGTTTGCCGTCCAGCACAGCGTGATGGCGCGCAAAGGGTTTAAACAATGGTGGACCCGGTTTATTCCGAAATCGGTCGAGCGCAGCACCTATGTGCTGTTCGCAAGCCTGACGTTGCTGCTGTTGTTCTGGCAATGGCGGCCGATGCCGGCCGTCGTCTGGCACATCGAGGAGCCCGAAATGGCCGCGACCGTCGCCATATTGTCGTTCATCGGCTGGGTGATCGTTTTCACCAGCACTTTCCTGATCAATCATTTCGAATTGTTCGGATTGCATCAGGTCACCAGCAATCTGACCGGCCAGCAGATGCCGACGCCGACCTTCCGGACGCCGCTGTTCTACAATTTCGTGCGACATCCGATCTATCTCGGCTTCATCATCGCGTTCTGGGCGGCTCCGACCATGAGCGTCGGCCATCTTCTGTTTGCCGTGGTGACCACGGCCTACATCTTTGTCGGCATTTTGCTCGAAGAGCGCGACCTCATTGACATGTTTGGCGACGAGTACCGTCGCTACAAGGAGCGGGTATCGATGCTGTTCCCGTGGCGCAAGCCGAACTGATGCAACTTCCATTTCATGCAAGGAAACACAGGTTATGAAACACACGGGAAACTGTTTTTGTGGCGCGGTCGAAGTCCAGGTTACGGGCGTGCCGGAAGGCATGGGCTACTGCCATTGCAGCTCGTGCAGGTCGTGGTCCGGCGGGCCGGTGAATGCCTTTACGCTATGGAAGCCGGAGGCGGTGGAGATCACGTCGGGCAAGCAATACGTCGCGACATTCGAGAAGACCCCGATGAGCCAGCGCAAATATTGCGCGAAGTGTGGTGGGCACTTGATGACCAACCATCCTACGCTTGGGCTCGTCGACGTCTTTTCGGCAACACTCCCGACCCTCGCATTCAAGCCCGGCGTCCACGTCAACTACGCCGAGACGGTGCTACCGATGCGCGACGGCCTTCCGAAGCTGAAGGACTTTCCCGCGGAGCTGGGTGGATCTGGCGAAGCGATCCCTGAGTAACGGAACGCGTTCCAGATAGCAGCAAATGCTGCGGCGACATGATTCGCCGCAGCACCTTTTGAAGAAATGGCGCCGCTCGATTCCTGGGTTAATCCCGGATCGGGCGGCGCTCTTTTTGGAGAGCTATGTCAGAGGCAGGTCCCGCCCTGCAAAATCGGGGTTTGGTGTTCGCCGGGCCGTTCCGGTAAAAGGCCTTTAACGACCTTTCGCGGTGGCGGCGATCTGTTCCGCCAGGCAAAATAACGTGAGGAAATGCCGGAAATGACTGCCAGACCGCAATTGCCGGAGCGAACCCCGCGCGCCAAGGGCGAGCCGACTGCCCTTGATGGTCTGCTGGTCGTCGATTTTACCCGTGTCGTCGCGGGGCCCGCCTGTACGCAGACGCTGGCCGACTTCGGCGCCGAGGTGATCAAGATCGAAAATCCGGACGGCGGCGACGATAGTCGGCACTATGAGCACGCGGAAATCGGTGGTGAGAGCGCCGCCTTTATCAGCCTTAATCGCAACAAGCGCGGCATTGCGCTCGATTTCACCAATCCGGCCGCGCTGGAGGTGGCGCGCGAACTGATCGCCAAGGCCGACGTCGTGGTGGAGAATTTCTCCGGCGGCGTGATGAAGAAATACGGGCTCGACTACGCCTCGGTCTCCCCAACCAATCCGCGGCTGGTATATTGCTCGATCTCGGCCTATGGCCGCAAGGGAGACTTCGCGCTGCGCCCGGGCTTCGATCCGATCACGCAGGCGGAAAGCGGCTTCATGTCGCTGAACGGTTTTCCGGACGGCGAGCCGGTGCGGACCGGTCCGCCGATCGTCGATCTGGCGACGGGAATGTCTGCCTGTAACGCGATCCTGCTGGCGCTACTTGCCCGCGAGCGGCTCGGCCGTGGCCAGAATGTCGAGGTGGCGTTGATCGACACGGCGGTGGCGATGACGGCCTTTTACGGCATGGCCTACCTGATCAGCGGCGAGAACCCCGGCCGCTTTGGAAACTCCCCGAACGGTTCACCGACGGTCGGGGTGTATCAGGCCTCCGACGGGCCGCTTTATATGGCATGCGCCAACGACCGGCTGTATCGCCGGCTTGTGACGGATGTGCTGGGACGGCCCGACCTCGTCACTGACCCGCAGTTCGCTCACCGGAAGAACCGATCGATCAACAAGGAAAAGCTGCGCGCCATCATCGCCGGCATTTTTGCCGGCGACCGGCTCGAGAACTGGATGGCGAAGATGAAGAAGGCCAACATCCCCGTTGGCTATCTGCGCACGGTCGAAGAGGGCCTCAACGCGCCGGAGGTGCGCGATCGCGATCGCCTGAGCCGCATCCCGCATCCGACGGCGGGCTCGGTGCCCAATATCGAAACGCCGCTCGTTATGAGCCTCACGCCCACCATCGATCCGGTCGCCGCGCCGCTGCTCGGCGAGCATACCAAGGAAGTGCTGCGCAAGACGCTTGGTTATGACGACCGCCGTATAGCGGCCCTGGCCGAGGCAGGGGCTTTTGGAAAGACGGGCAATACCGGCTGATCGCCGAGCAGCCGTGGACCGGGTTGCGCCCGTGGATGATCCATCCAGCTCTCTATTTCGAGAGTGCACGCCGGATCTGATCCTTTCGGGTCGCCCGGCGTGATCCAGGTCAATTCTGCGATGTCGCGCTGAAAGCGCCAGACTGGCCTTCCAGCGCCTCAGTTCGGCTTGCTGCGCAGGTTGTTTCCCGGAATAGTTTCAACCTTCTTGGGTTCGGCCCGGTCGATCTCCAGGCGAGCCATTCGAAGTATCAAGGTCGCCGTCGTCAAGCCGAGCCGTTCGGCTTCTTGCGCAGCGGTATCGACTTTCTGGGCCAAGCCCTCACGTTTACCTTGATGTGCCATTGCTGTTCCTCTTCTGGGGTTGCTTCAATTGTTCGCCGGGTTGGCAGGTGGGCGCGTCGCGATCGCATAGACCGCGCCACCCTCCAGCGCCTCGGATTGGTGGGGCGTTCCGGCGGGCAGCAATATGGTGTCGCCAGCGCCGACGATGCGCTCGCCGCCGTCCCACATAAAATTCAACCGGCCACGGATGATCACGAGAATCTCGTCCACTGGATGGGTGTGAAGGTGATGCACCTTGCCCGCGGTGTCGTGCTGCAGTTCGATGCTGCCCTGTTCAGGCAACAGGTTCAGGATGACGGGATCGATGGCGAACTCGGTCTTGTGGCCTGCAATGATCTGGGTCATGCCGCTTGCTCCTTGCCTTCGATCTGAGGCGGTTTGTTCTGCGCGAGTTTGGCGAAGGGGCAGCCCCCTCCGGATTCATTGTCGTCATGCAGAAAATATTGCCGGTATTCGCGCCCGTCGGCCGCGCCGTAGCGACCGAGATGCGGTGAGGGGCCCGCACTGTCGTACGGAATGAGCCGCTTACGCACTTCAGCGAATGCGGCGTTGGCTGCCCTTTCGGTTCCGAGGATCTTGTCGAAGACCCATCGCGGTTGGAAGGTGAGCATGAAGGCGCTGGACCGGCGGCTTTGCCGCATCACATGTGCCGGCGTCGTGCAAACCACGAAAATCGGCTCGCCCGCGAACGAGAATTCCCACATTGGATGATCGATCTGTTCGGGGATCTCCGCGGGCCATGGGCTGTTATCGAGCCGCGCCAGCTGGTCGAGCGTTAGCCACATCTTGCGGTAATACGCATCCAGCGTCTGCACCGGGCGAGGCCGGGTAAATACAATAAGCGAAGTGTTGGGACCGTAGGATCGGGACTCGGAGACATATTGGGCCAGCTGGCCGG
The DNA here is from genome assembly GCA_017305715.1 of Hyphomicrobiales bacterium. GTDB lineage: Bacteria > Pseudomonadota > Alphaproteobacteria > Rhizobiales > Xanthobacteraceae > Bradyrhizobium. Next base: position 365,058 of record JAFKKG010000013.1, read on the forward strand.
CGAGCACCTCGACGTCGTAGGGATCGAGGAACAGATAGCGCAGTTGGTCCTGGCGATGGCCGGCCACGCCGAAAACACAGGGAAAGGGTCTCGCTTCGCTACTCATCTGGGATTCGAATTCGGAGAACATCACGCTCTGCCAACTGCTCACCGCATATTTCGAAGCGACTTCCTCTCGTCTCAAAAACAAACGCTCCATAACGCTCCCTCTACTTTCACGACGTCTAGCGGCCTATCAATTTGTTCCTCATCAATAACGGCCCGGCTATACCGGGCAGCGACATGAGCAGCAGAATTCCGATCAGGGTGGTGTAGCCCGCGTCACCGATGGCGGGGGCGCCTTGCACCGCGTCCGCTCCAGCAAGCTGGCTGGCTGCAACCATCGCAAACCCGATCACGGGCTGTGCGGCGCCAGCGAAAATTCCCGCAGCCGTCGTGTTCACGGATGCGCCAACGCCGATCAGGTCGGCGGTGTAGAGCTTCTTGGTGGACTTCAGCACCAGTGGAACGGTCCCGCCGGCGACAAGCCCGAGCGCCGTAAAGACGATGGTGACGTAGACCAGGCCGAACGCATGGGCGATCGCCGGCAGCAACATCGTAATCAGGATCATTCGCAGCACGCAAATGCGGATCAGCGCGTTGTCGAGCGCCGCCGCGGCACGGTCAGCGGCGTGACCGAGAAAGATCGAGCCGACCGCATTGCCGATCATGAAGGCGAGCAGGGGCGTGCCTGCGGCGGTCGGCGAGATATTGAAGAAATGCGCCACCATCGGAATGCCCCAGACGCCCGACAACGTGGTCACCACGGCGAAATGGGACGCAAACGTCATGGCGCAGCCCCAGTTGGCGAGCCCGGTCAGTGATTGCCGGGCGGCCATCACGACGCTTTTCAGCGTCTTGTTGCTGTGCGACACCGGATCGGGTTTCAGCACGACCTTGGCGACGGCAAGATTGGCGAGGCCAACGGCGGCGATGAACAGGAAGCAAGCGCGCCAGCCAAAGCCGGTTACAGCCGCCGCGAGCGGTGTCGTGGCGATGACGCCACCGACATATCCCGACACTTGGGAAATGCCCGACATCACGCCGAATCGCTCGTCGCTGAAGCTCTGCGCCACCAGCTTCAGCAACGCCGTGAATACCAGCGCATCACCGCAAGCAATAACCAGGCGCGCGGCAAACGCGTCGAGCATATTCGGCGCCAGCGCGAACGCAGCGCTCCCCAGCGAGGAGGCCGCCATGCTGAACAGCACCACGCGCTTGACGCCATAGCGGTCGACCAGCAGGCCTGCCGGGATCTGCATCAGGGTGTAGCCCCAGAAATAGCTGGAGGCGAGCATCGCGATGCCGGCGGCGTCGGTGCTGAAATCGTGCATGAAGTTCAGGCTGACCGTTTGCGGCGACACGCGCTGCAGGAACGCGATGGCGTATGCGATCGCCACCGCCGCCCAGGCCAGATAGGCACGATCCGTGAATCGCGAGAGCGGTGTGAGTACGGCTTGCTGTCCGGGCATCGACATCACACCCTCGCGTATCCGACCGAGAACAGGGCATCGGCGGTATCGGGAATCATACGGGACATCGCGGCGTCGACCAGCGACGCAGCGCCATGATAGTCCTGCCGGTGGTGCTTGATGTGGCCGTAGGCGCCCCGCATGATCATGCCGGGTAGCTCCAGCGGTTTGCCGGGGTACAGCGCGGCGCACATCTCGATGCAAGCCGCTTGCAGCGCGGAATCCTGCACGTCCTCCAGCAACGAGGGGGTTACCTTCTCGCAGATCTTGGCATTGGCCGTCCAGACGATCGGGTTTCGCGTCCGCCATCCATAGAGCACGCTGTCACCCATCTCGGCAGCGCCTGAACATTTCAGCACTTCCGAGGTGAAGAAGCCGTAGAGACCGCGGCCCTGATGAGCGGGGAGCACTTCGGTGCCGCTGCGATAGATCGCAAGCTCGCCGGAAATCCGCAGCACGCGATAGACTGAAAATGCGGCCAGTCCGGAGCTGTCATACACCAGGACGAGGCCGTACTTGCCGTCAAACGGAGAGGCCTGCGCCGTCCAATGCGGCTCGGTCGCTTTCCAGTTGACGGCAATGATGCCGTTCATGGCGTCCATCAGCGGCTGCTGGTCGGAGGCCGCGATGCGCGATGCGTCCGGAAAGCTGTAAATCGCGTAATCGGTCCAGGGCGATTTGATCGCCTGATACTGGCTGCCCAGATTTTGCGGCATGGCCGAACTCCAGTTACGCAACCCGAGCTATACAGGCGGGCCTCGAATGCCTTAAAGGACAATATGCCCTCGAAATCTGCCAAAGCCCGCCGTCCCGGACCGCGCGAAGCGGCGTCGATGCGGCGCATCGCTATCGTCGGCTTTCCCGGCGTGACCCTGCTCGATATCTCCGGACCGGCGCAGGTGTTTGCGGAGTTGGCGGCGATCGAACTGCCGGGTCCCGGCTATGCGCTATCGTATCTCTCGACCTCGGGCGGGCTGGTGCCGACCGACGTCGGGATGATGATCGATACCGCTGCGATCGATAGCGTGCGGCCGCATCAGGTCGATACGCTGGTAATCCCGGGCGGCCCCGGCATTTGGGATATCCGCAAGGACGCGCGCCTGATGCAGTGGATTTCGGAGGCGCTGCCCAAGGCGCGCCGGGTGGCCTCGGTGTGTCTTGGGGCTTTCGCGCTGGCCTGGACCGGCATACTGGACGGCAAGCGCGCCGTGACCCATTGGCGTTTTTGCCCGAGACTGCAGGACAGCTTCCCCAACATCCGTGTCGAGCCGAATGCCATCTTCGTCCAGGACGGCCGGGTCTGGTCATCGGCCGGCGTCAGCGCCGGTATTGATCTGGCGCTTGCCATGATCGAGGAGGATTTCGGGCATACGACTGCGCTCGACGTCGCGCGGAGACTGGTGGTCTATCTGAAGCGGCCAGGCGGCCAGAGTCAATTTTCCACCGTACTCGCGGCGCAGGCCTCCGACGTCGAAGGGCGATTCAGCGCGCTGCACGCCTGGATCATCGAAAACATCGCAAGCGATCTCAGGGTCGAGACGCTCGCGGCGCAGGCCGGGATGACGCCGCGGACGTTCGCTCGCACCTACACCAGTCGCACCGGCATGACGCCGGCGAGCGGCGTCGAGGCGCTGCGGGTCGAGACAGCGCGGCTGCTGCTCGAAAGCCGGCAGGTCGGTGGTGTCATCGAGGTCGCCAAACGCGCCGGCTTCGGCGATGACGAACGCATGCGGCGCGCGTTCCTGCGACATCTCGGCGTATCGCCCAGCGAATACCGCAGCCGCTTTTCGGGCGGCTGAGCGGCGCGGGCTGGGAGTTTTCCGCTCCAGGCCGACGTACCTCGCCAGCGAATAGCAGCCCTTCGTTTGTGCACCGGATCAACCTGTTCAAGGCGGTAGCTTTTCTCGTTTATCTGCGGCTAATGTGCCGCGAAAATGGGAGAGAAGCACGATGAATGACGGGACCCCTATCCGGCCGGCGCGGAATGTCGAACTCGGCGCCAGCGGCGAAGAATTCCAGAATCTCCACGAATTCGTGCGCAAGGCCCGGGCCCGGCTGAACCAGAACGCGTGGGATTACATCGTCGGGGCGTCGGAGACCGAGACCACCATGCGCCGCAATCGTATGGCGCTCGACGAGCTCGCATTCCGGCCGCGGGTGCTGCGCGATGTCGCCAAGGTCGATGCGTCGACCACGGTCTTCGGCCGCAAATTGCGCCTGCCGGTCATGATCGCACCTGTCGGTGCGCTGGAAATTTTCGATCCCGATTCAGGTGCTGCGGTGGCGCGCGGAGCCGGCCGGTTTGGCGCTGCCCATATGCTCAGTTCGGTCTCGGAGCCCGGGCTCGAGGCCACGGCAAAAGCCGCACCCGATGCGCTCCGCATCTTCCAGCTCTATGTCCGCGGCGACGATGCTTTTGTCGAAGACATGGTCAGCCGCACGATCGCGAACGGGTATGCCGCGTTCTGTCTGACCGTCGACACGGCGCATTACAGCCGTCGCGAACGCGATATCGCCAAGCGCTATGTCCGGGAAAGCCGGATCCGCGCCACCGGAGGCGACTTCCAGAAGGGCTTGGAATGGCGGACCGTGAAGCTGATCAAGGACAAGTATAAAATCCCGCTGGTGCTCAAGGGTATCGCGACCGCCGAAGATGCCGCCATTGCGCTCGATCACGGCGTGGATTGGATCTATGTGTCGAACCACGGCGGACGCCAGCTCGACCACGGCCGCGGCTCGATGCATGTGCTGCCCGAAATCGTCGACGCCGTTGCCGGCCGCGCCAAGATCATGGTCGACGGTTCGTTCTGCCGTGGCACCGACATCGTGAAGGCGATCGCCTCGGGCGCCGATCTCGTCGGCATCGGCCGCCTGCAATGCTGGGCGCTCGCCGCCGGCGGCGAAGCCGGCATCACCCGGATGCTGGAACTGCTGGAGGATGAGATGATCCGTTGCCTCGGATTGCTCGGTGTCACCAGTCTCGCCGAGCTGAACAAATCCTGCCTGCATGCTGCGACGCCGACCAACCTGCCGAGCGTATTCAGCGCGTTTCCGCTGCTGGATATTGAACCCTATCGGTACTGAGGACGGCGTTTCAGGGCCGGCCGGATTCGCACAAAAAGCCGCCGCGATGCCGACAAAATCTGATCGAATTGTTCCACTAGTCGAAGCGGATGGTGGACAATCCCTTCGCTGAACACGATCTCGAACGCGCTATTGGTCTTCGCTGGACGCTGCGCGACATTCAGGCCCGTCGGCTGAAAATGTGGCCCGTCAGCGACGAAGATTTGCGCGTTCTGACGGAACTCGGTTTGATCGAACTGCGAGACGAGGGGCCGGTGCTGACAGAGTCAGGAGCTGCCGTGCTGTGACCCGGGCTCTAGATTCTTGTTTTGACGCGTTTTCTTTACGCGAACCGGTATCCACTCCGCTCGAAAACGCTCTAGCTAGCGGGCCTTCAAGAAGCTCTCACCGGACTCGCACGGCGTGCACCGGTAGGTCAGGACATCGTAATTCTGATCGCGCGGTTCAATCGTCGCCAGTCTCATTTGCGTGCCGCACTTGATGCAGGGCATTTCTATGCTGGTTTGAAAGCGCGTGCAGGTTGGCGTCGGCCGAAAGGTTTGTAGCATTTGATCCCCATGTCCCCGAGGGCGACGCAACGCCACAAACCGTCGAACTCAAGCCCGAATCACTATGCCATACTGTTGACATGATTGGAATCAGGTCCGCTAGCCCGTATCGCTACGGGTCCAGATAGGAGATAATTCCTTGACGACGACGCCGGGATGCTGGTCTCGGAAAGTGGCGCGCGGGCCAATCCGGCACAGACGACGGCCGGAACTATGCTAACGTCCCGGAGACGATATCGGAGAGGGCGACCATGATTGAACCGAAACTTGAAGTTCCGGCCGAGCTGCGCGATCTGGCCGAAAAGACCATTGATCAGGCGGAAAAGGCGTTCGGCATGTTCTTCGATGCCGCCGGCAAGTCGATGACGTCGATGCCGGGGCCGGGCACCGAAATCTCGCGGCAGGCGCTGTCGTTTACCGAGCAGAACATGAAGGCTGCGTTCGAGCACGCCCGCAAGCTGGTTCACGCGACCGACCTCCAGGAAGCGATGCGAATTCAGTCGGAATTCCTGCGCAGCCAGTTCACCAATGCCGGCGAGCATATGCGGCAGATCAGCGGTGGTGTGATGTCGGCTGCCAAGGACGCGACCAAGGGCAAGTTCTGAACGGCCAGCGCCAGCGTACGCTCCGCTCGAAATCGCTCTAGCGGCGGCGTGCTACCGCGACGCCGAACAGGAAGGCGATAAACAGACTGGCGAACGGCGCTTCCCGGGTGATTGCGCTGATGGTGGAAAGCGGCTTTCCCGGTTGCCGTGCCGCCGCGATCGCCTCGCTGAGACGATCGACCGCGGCCTGAAGCGCAGCGGATACTTCGGTGATCGTGCGCGATAGGTCGGTCGCGGTATCGATCGCGCGTTCTGCCATGTTGGGCTGCAGCGGTGGTGTTTCGATGCTCACCGGTCGGCTTTCACTGAAATCACTTCGGCAAGCACGCAAATGCGCGAGCGAGGGATTTGTTCCGTCAAACCCCTGCTTTCTGGCCGGCTCGAAGGCGGAACAATGGTCGTCGCCGGGATTTGATTCCAGGATCGAAATCAACCCGGGTTTTCCAAGATGACGAGCGAGCTTTCGAGGCAATCTCACAGGACGCGCCGCGGCGGCACGCCATTGGCGGTGGCAATTGCCATCGCCATTGTCGGGGTGCTGGGGATGTTGGTCGTCGATCACGGCCCATGGAATAAGCCGCACGCGAAGACGGCGGTGGTGGCCAATATGACGACAACCGGGGACGCTGCCCGGAACGCCGGAGCGACCGTCATTCCGACCGAACCGAAGCGGCTGCTTGAACCCGATGCCCCGGGCCCGAGGCCCGTCTATCCGGTAAATCCGGCACTGCCGCCCAAGAATTTCTAGTTGTCCGATATTTAGTTCCCCGCGCGCTCCGTCGGGCTCAATACCCTCAGGGTGGCATCGATTCTCATGTGCACGCGCCGGGCAGCCAAATGAAACAGCCGGGTCCTGGTCTTGCCGATCCTGGTTTGCTCACCGATCTGAAATTGCCATTGCCAGACATCCGGCTCGATGGTGGCCGTGAGGCTATATTCGACATCCCTGTAAATCACGAGTTGTCCCGCGTCTGTTGGAGCAACAGAGGAACAATTCTTTGCCGTTGCAATCAATCCGGGTGATTACGGAACGCGGGCTCGCGCTCTGCATGCTTCTCATGCGCATTGCGCGCTGGTCAGACCATCCGACGGCCGAAGTTCAGGGACTGGCGGCGCGTCAGCGGATGCTGACGAAAGCGCCCCATGCGGCGGCCAGTGCTGCGCCCACCAGGACGATGAGCGGGTTGGCGCAAAACGAACTGCCGTACTGGCACATCGTGACGCCGAGCGAGCCGATCTCGTGATGGCTTGCCGCATAGAACAGGCCCGACAGGATCGCGAGCACGGTAGCGACGAAATACATCAATGGCCTCCTCGCGATCCGGGAGCGCGCCGGCTGATGCCGCGCGTCCCCATGTTTCCATTTCGAATGTCGACGTACCGAGCCGGTTTTTGCGCTTGACGCGTCGGGCAAATCAGCGGCACATCGTCATCATCGCCGATATCGTCAAGCTCGCGCCGGTCAAACGGCCGCGGGCTTTTTCATTTGCAGCAATGCTACCCGCAGGGAAGTTTCAAATTATCCAACCTGTTGCATCGCATTTTCCGTAATTTGTTGACGGCTCGAAAAACATTTGACACGTCGGGCAAATCACCGGCACATCAACATCATCGCGAGAATTGACAAAGCCTGCGGCGGAGAAATCCGCCGCGGGCTTTTTGTTTGACAAATTCCAATCGGACGGCGGCCGCACGTCACGACGCCTCATCTCCCAACGCCTGTCGCCTGAAGCGTCGTCAGCGTGCCGCCGTCCGAACCCATCATCTTTAGCCGGCACGCGCGAACGTGCCGGCGTGCGGCGTGGTGCAGAAGCCACGGCCGCAAGCGGCCCCTGCAGCAGGGATACGGTTCGCGCCCGAAATGATCGCGTCGCCGCGATCTGCCGCGCATTTATTCCAGAGAGAAGCCGATGACCGCGTATCTGATATCGCTCGCGCTGATCGGCCTGATTGCAATCGCAATATGGGAGGAGTCCTCATGAGTGCCGATGTTATCCAGTTCATCCCGCGCCCCAGGAACGATCAGGAGCAGACGGATTTTCCGGCCATCGCGTTCCGTTCCGCCGTGCCTGATCTGAGCAGGGAACATGTCGATACAGCGGCGTGCGAGCATGTCGAGCCGGAAGGCGGCGAAACCTAAGTGTCAACCCTCATCCAAATTCGTTTGCTGGCCCGCAGCCATACCAAGGCGGCGATCAACGTCCTCGTCAAAATCATGCAAAGCAAGGATGCCACGCCTGCGGCGCGCGTTTCCGCAGCCAACGCCATCCTTGATCGCGGTTGGGGCAAGGCCGCGCAACCATCGGAGAGCGGCAATGACGGTCCGGTCGAGTCCCCCCAACGCATCGAACGGGTCATCGTCAATCCTGAAGATCCCGACGGCGAAAGTATTTGAGCCGTTGCTGCAGCCCGCCAGGTACCGCGGAGCCTTTGGGGGCAGGGGATCTGGAAAATCCCACTTCTTCGGGGAGCTTCTGGTCGAGACGTGCCAGGCCGAGCGCGGCACGCTCGCGGTCTGCATTCGCGAGTCGCAGCGGACGCTGGCGCAGTCGAGCAAGCGCTTGATCGAGAGCAAGATCACGGCACTCGGCGTCGGCAGCGGGTTCAGGCTCTATAGCGACAAGATCGAGACGCCGGGTGACGGCGTCATCATCTTCCGGGGGATGCAGGCTGAGGCAGTGAACTGGATCAAAGAGAAATCGCGAGGGCTGCGCGAAAGGCTGAAGGGCTGGAAGACGATCATCCTTGGCGCAACCGCCGCGGCTCCGCTGGCTCTTCTGGAGCTTGTTGAACAACTCAAGCTGGCTGATCCGTCGTCATTCCTGCCGGAGCCGTGGGGCCAACGCATCGCACTGGGCCTTGCAATTGCCATGATCCTGCTTCGCCTGATCACGACCGGCCCGGTGGGCTCAAAGGGCGAGGAAGAGCCGGACCAAGACCTGAAGGCGGGTGAATGACATGTGGATGACCATCGTCAGCTTCCTCGGCGGTCCTGTCATCAAGGGCCTGATCGACGGCTACAAGGCAAAGCTCGCCGCTGGCAATACATCCGAGAAGATCGCCAGCGATACGGCAGCCAGTGAAATGGTCGTACAGACGGCGGAAATCAGGGCGCTGAACGAATACAAGATCGCCGCGCTGGGCCATTGGTACGAACCCGACAAGATCATGGGCTACGCGGTTGCGATCTATTTCGCGAAGCTTTTGGTGTACGACAAGGTTCTTGGGCTTGGATCAACCGACCCGTTGGCAGGATTTGCCGAGATGACGGCCAACCTGATCGTTGCCTTCTATTTCGCCAAGCGGGGCTTCGAAAACATCGCGCGGATCATCAAACGATGAGCACCCTGGAGAGTTCTGATGTCAGGGCCATTGTTGTCGAAACGCTTGCCGAACAGCAGCGGCTGCATCGCGACGATATCGATGCGGTGGTTCTAAAATCGGTTGCTACCGTCCTGTCGTCCTTTGGGGTCGAAGAAGACGACAGGAAGGAATTGCGCGCGGATTTTCAACATCTGAGGCGTTGGCGCCGAAGTGTGGAGCAGGCGCAGAGCTATACTTTCAAGGCGGTGATCACCGTAATCGTCACAGGATTTGTAGGCGCAGTCTGGCTTGGCATCAAAGCAACGCTTGGCAAATGAGAACGGGATACTCGCGTAGGTGCCGGTAACTCAGCCTCGAGATACTGCAACGCAGTACTTGCTCTGCCTGACGCACTGAGCGTTATCGATCCGAAAATTCAAATCGTCGAACTTGGATGTCGCCAATGTACCGGATTCGCGAGGTGGATGGCAGCGACGACGACGTTGCGGACGCGCTCTCTGAGCTTCACCGGCTGACATTCTTCGATTGTGCGCCGATTCCGGGATTCGATCATGGGCATTGGTGGCTGGCTTACCAGAAGACGGAGCCGGTTGCCTTTGCGGGAGTAATCGCCTCGGCTTATGTACCCAACGCCGGCTATTTCTGCCGGGTAGGTGTGCTGAGAAGGCACTGGGGAGCGGGCCTTCAATTGCGTTTAATGCGCGCGTTGGAAGCGCGGGCACGGCTCAATGGCTGGTGTTCGGTGATCTCAGATACGACTGACAATGTGGCGTCGGCCAATAATTTCATCCGCGCCGGGTATCGGCTTTATCAGCCGCCGATCCCATGGGCTTGGCCGAACACGTTGTACTGGCGCAAGCTCATTCAATAACGCCACTTTCCCCCGGGAGCCGGTCGGCTGATGTGCTCGGGCTGATTACCTGTATAACAAGCCGAGTAAAGACCGGTGACCGGTTCGCTCGTGCGGAATCAGAGGGAGCGTGCCTTCAGGCTCCGGCTGTACCATGCTGGCGCAGGCAGACTAGGCATGTTCCACGCGCCTTGATCATTGGTGATCAGGGGGTAAAGTAGCCAGGCCCGACCGCCACTATTTCGCAAACGACAGATCGGGCAAGGAAACGCCAATGCCAATGGCAGGGGATGGCCGCAGGCCCGATGAAGACTCGCTCGCGGGACCGGGTACGGATATCTATACCGCCATGGTGGCGCGTGCCAGGGCGCTGATTCCGAAATTGTGTGAACGCGCCGCCAGGACCGAACAATTGCGACGCCTGCCGCCGGAAACCGAGCGCGACTTGCATGACGCCGGTCTGTTCCGGATCGTGCAGCCCAAACGTGTCGGCGGCTCCGAACTCGACTATGTTGCACTGGTCGATTGTGCCGATGCGCTGGGGCAGGCCGATGCTTCCGTAGCGTGGAATTTTGCCAACCTGGCCAGCCACCACTGGATGCTGGGCATGTTTGACCGGCATGCTCAGGACGCGGTCTGGAACAAAGACGCGAATGCCTTGATCGCCTCGTCATTCATTTTTCCGGCCGGCCGGGCCAGAAAAGTCGATGGCGGATACGTTCTCAATGGTCATTGGCCGTTTTCGTCGGGTGTCGAATCCTGCGACTGGAACATGCTCGCCAGCGTGGTTTCATCCGACGACGAGGCTGACGGTATCGAGTACCGCCTCTTCCTGCTCAACAAGAGCGACTACAAGATCAACGATACCTGGAACGCGACCGGTCTGTGCGGGACTGGATCGAACGATGTCAGGGTCGTGGACGCCTTCATTGCGGAGCAGATGACGGTAGCCATCAGCGATCTCACCGGCGGCCCGACGCCTGGAAGCGCGGTCAATCCAAACGCGCTTTATGCGCTACCAGTGTTCTCGCTGTTTCCTTACGTATTATCCGGCGTTGGCCTCGGCAACGCGCAAGCCTGCTTGAATGATTATGTGGAATTCGCGCGCCACCGGGCTTCGACGTACAATCGCGCCAAGCTTAGCGACATGCAGACAACGCAGATCAAGATCGCCGAGGCATCTGCCAAGATCGATGCCGCCCGGCTGGTCATGCGCACAAACTGCATCGACGCCATGGCACATGCCCGGCATGGCCGAATTCCCGATATTGCGGACAAAACGCGACTGCGCCGCGATGGCGCGTTTTCGGTCAACCTCTGCACCGACGCCGTATCGCTGTTGTTCGCGGCAAGCGGCGCGCGCAGCCTGTTTACGTCAGGCGCGTTGCAGCGCCAGTTTCGCGACGCGCATGCGGTGAATTCGCACCTCGCATTCAATTTCGATGCGGCCGGAACCAACTATGGACGTGTGGCGCTTGGCCTGCCGTCCGAAAATCTGACGCTCTGAGGCGAGGTGGATGTCCGACGCTCCCAAACATCCCGCCGATCCGGCCAACGAATTCGCCAGCGATAATTCGGCGATCGATCCGCGTGATTTCCGCAATGCGCTGGGTACCTTTGCCACCGGCGTCACCATCGTGACGGCGATGGCCGCCGATGGAAAGCCGTATGGCGTGACCTGCAACTCCTTTGCATCGGTCTCGCTGAACCCGCCGCTGGTTTTGTGGAGCCTCGGCATGTTCTCGCAGGGCTTGACCATCTTCCAGAACGCCAGCCATTTCACCGTCAATATTCTCGGCATTTCCCAACAGGCACTGGCGTCCCAATTTGCGAAATCTTCCGGCGACAAATTTGCCGGGGTGAACTGGACGCCGGGGCTTGGTAACGCGCCGGTGCTTGCCGACAGCGTCGCGAATTTCCAATGTCGCGCGGCCAATCGATATTACGGTGGTGACCACATTATCTTCCTGGGGGCTGTCGAGGCCTATGCTTATAATCGGCAGGAGCCGCTGCTATTTGCGCGGGGCGGCTTTGGCGGATTTCTGCCTGACGGCGGTGGCAAATCCGGATGATCAGGAAAGACCAGCCCAAACGTGCTGGCATCAAGCAAAAGCGCCTCTCGCCAAATGAGCGCCGGCGGGAATTTGTTGCGAAGGCGGCCGAATTTTTCTCGGAAGAGGGATTTGGTGGTGGAACGCGTGCGCTGGCGCGACGGCTAGGTGTTACGCAGCCGCTGCTCTATTGCTACTTCCCCAGCAAGGATGATCTGATCAAAGAGGTCTATCGCACGGTCTATCTCGATCCGCTCGAAACCGGCTGGGAGAAGCCGCTGACAGATCGCTCGCGACCACTTCGCGATCGGCTGTTGGAATTCCACCGTACTTATACCGAAGCGATTTTTAGCCGAAAATGGCTACGCATTTATCTCTATTTCGGCCTCAAAGGGCTCGATATCAACCGATGGTATGTCGGCATGGTGAAGGACAAGATCCTGACCCGGATCATCCGGGAATGTCGGTACGAGGTGGGTCTCGTAGTGCAAAACAAGCCGAGCGCGACGGAACTCGAACTCGCCTGGGCGCTTCATGGCGGAATCTTCTATTACGGTGTCCGCAAGTACATCTACGACTCCCCGGTGCTCGAGGATAAAGACCGGGTGATCAGCGATGTGCTGGATGTCTTCCTTGCCGGTTTCGAGCGGGTCAACGAAAGCTCGGCCGACCTCCGATGCGCACCGATCAAGGTGGTCGGGTAACGGTAACGGGCCTGCTATTTTCCGGCCATGGCCGCGCGATACCAGTCACCGATCTCGCTTGCGGTCATCAGTGCGACGCCGTCATGCCCGATGACGTAGTCCAGCAGTGCTTCCAGATATTTGATGCGATGCGGAACGCCGGTAATATAGGGATGGATCGAGATCGCCATGATCCGCGCGTTCGATGCGCCTTCGAGATAGAGCCGGTCGAACTGATCTACGCCGCGTTTCAGGAACTGGTCCGAAGACAAATGTTGCAGGGCGTGGATGACGATGTCGTTGGTTTCGACCGAATAGGGAATTGTCGTTATCGTGCCATGGGGCGTAGCGATGTCCTGCGGCAGGTCATCGATGACCCAATCCGCCAGATATTCGATGCCGTTGAGGCGCAGGAGATCGAGGGTTTCCTCGGTTTCGGTGAGGCCCGGGCTTTCCCATGATCGTGGCGCCTTGCCGGTGAATTTTGCGATTGTCTCGACGGAGCGCTTGATGGCGTCGGCCTGGTTGTCGAGCCTGTGCATCGGCCCTTGCAGGAATCCATGGCCCATAAATTCAAAGCCGGCTTCGAGCGCAGCGGACGCCACGCGCGGATAGCTGTTGCAGACGTTGGCATTCAGCGCCAGCGTTACCGGCATCTTGCGGTCGGTCAGCGCCTTGAATTGACGCCAGAAACCTGCCCGCATGCCGTATTCATGCCAGGACCAGTTTGGCACGTCAGGTAGCAGCGGCTGCCCCATCGGAGGGCTCAGCACCGTCCGTGGCATCGCGTTCTCGATCCGCCATTCCTCGACATTGAGGATCACCCACACTGCGAGCTTCTTGCCGCCGGGCAGCGTCAGCTTCGGTCGGTCGATCTGGGCCTGATAAGGAATGCGATCACTGAGTGCCACGGCGGATTTCCCCGAATGGATTGATCTACCCGGACGGTTTGCCGGATACTGCGTTGATGCGCGGCATGACTTGTTCAGCCATCAAAATCATCGACTGGCGCCCAAGCTCGCGATCCTTCCAGTCCTTGCCGGCGTAGAGCAGCGTCCCGAACGGACCGGTTTCTTCCTGAAAGGCCAGTAGCTGGTCGGCGACACTGTCCGGCGTGCCGTGAATGATCAGCTTGTCGCAGATCGACTCGAGCGTCACTTCCTCGTCAGGCTGATCACTGCGCGCCTTAAATAATTCGATGCGTCCCCCGCGCTTCAGTTTGGTGAACAGCGAGCGATAATAATAGACGTACGGCCCGTTCGGGTCGGTGGCATAGGCCTTTGCTGTCGCGGCATCCTTGGCGACAAATACGCTTTTGGCGACCCGCCAGTTTGCCGTCTCCGCGGGGCGGCCGATGCGTTCGCAGCCTTCGACGTATTTCGGCCAATGGCTTTTTACCCATGCCGGCATCAGGAAGTTCGCCGAAATCGGGTCCCAGCCGCGGGCGGCGGCTTCGGTCACGCCTTTTGAGAACGGCGCCACTGCCGTCACCACGATCGGTGGATGCGGCCTTTGCAGCGGCCGCGCAATGAAACCCTGGCCGATATCCTCAATCAGGGTCTTTTGCACCGATATGTTCCAATATCTGCCCTGGAGATTGTAAGGCGGCTTGCTCGCCCAGATCTCGAGAACCTGATTGATCGCCTCCAGGAACATCGCGTTCCGGTCTGCGTCGAGATTGCCAAACACTTCCGCATCCGAAAGCAGCCCGCCGGGGCTGATACCGAAGATCAGGCGTCCGTCGAGCATGTGATCGAGCATTGCGATCGAGGCGGCTAGCGCCGCCGGATGGGTGTTCGGCATGTTGATCGTGCCGGTGCCAAGTTTGATCTGCTTGGTCGCGGCGGCAAGCCAGGCGATAAAGGCAATACAGGAGGTGATGTTTTCGGCTCGGTCGGTGACGTGCTCGCCGACATAGGCCTCGCTGTATCCGAGTTCGTCGGCCAGCAGAAAGGCTTCGCGATCTTCCTTGAGTGACAGCCGCCAATCCTTGTCTACAGGATGGATCGGCATCGTGAAGAACCCGAACTTCATGGTCTGGTCCTCCCCAAGGGCAGGCTTTTTGTTTGGCGGGAAATGTCCGTCGGTCGCGGCAGGATAACAAGTCCTAAAGTCGCAGGCATCGAAATAATCACTCGATAAACAAACTTGACCTTTAAAAATTGCCGCCGTCTAATCCAAAGAAAATGCTGCTATCCGGTCGGGAGGTTACGCCGCAATGAAAGCCTCGGCTTTCGCTTACGCCCGCCCAACCAGCGTCGCAAATGCGCTGGAACTGTTGGCCACGCACGGCGACAAGGCCAAGGTATTGTCAGGCGGCCAAAGTCTGATGCCGGCCATGAATTTGCGCCTGATCTCTCCTGAATTCATCGTCGATATAGGCGAATTGGCTGAGCTTCGCGGCATAGTGGTGAAAGGCGACGTCCTAACCATTGGGGCGCTGACGCGTCACGCGGATGTCCTGAAATCCCCTGAAGTTGCGGCCCATGCTCCCTTGTTGCGGGACGCTACGGCCCATGTCGCCCATCCGGCGATCCGCAATCGCGGCACGCTCGGCGGCAGCCTTGCGCACGCAGACCCGGCTTCAGAACTGCCAGCTTGCATGATGGCGCTGGAAGCGACCATCATTGTTTGCGGGCCGCGCGGAGAGCGGCGGATCCCTGCTCAAGAATTCTTCACCGGCATTTATGAGACAGGACTTTCGCCGCAGGAATTGCTGGTCGCCGTCGAGTTGCCGGTCGCGCGGAAACGTTCCTCGCACTTTTTCCATGAATTTGCGCGCCGCCACGGCGACTATGCCATTGTCGGCTTGGCGGCGCAGTCGATCGTCGTCGATGGATATTTCACTGATCTTCGGCTCGGTTTCTTTGCCGTCGGCGATCGGCCCTTGCTGGCCAATGCTGCCGGGGAACTCGTCAACGTCCCTGTCACTCCGGAACGATTGACCAAAGCCGCCGCGGTGCTGAGCGATGAACTCGATCCCCAGGAGGATCAGCAGGCGACCCCGGCCATGCGCCGGCACCTGGCAAAAGTGCTGCTCTCGCGCTGCGTGTCCACGTTGCTGTCCCGTCCAGATTTGCGATCCGGGGCACCGGAATGACCCCTGTGGCGATTTCACTCGATGTCAATGGCGAACGCGTCGAGGCCCATGTGCTTCCGCGGCTGAACTTGGCGGATTTCCTGCGCGAGCATTTGAAATTGACTGGAACCCATGTTGGCTGCGAGCACGGGATTTGCGGCGCCTGCACGGTGCGGGTCAACGGCGAGATCGTTCGCTCCTGTTTGATCCTGGCGATTCAAACGCAAGATGCATCGGTCGAAACGATCGAAGGGCTATCTGACAGCGGTGAGATCGCGGATTTGCAGAGGGCGTTCCGAGACCGCAACGCGCTGCAATGCGGCTTTTGCACGCCGGGAATGCTGATGGCGGCCCAGGATTTGCTGAAGCAGTCGTCAGAGCCCGATCGGGAACAGATCCGTGAGCATCTTTCCGGCAATTATTGCCGCTGCACCGGCTATCAGGCGATCGTCGATGCGATTGAAACGACGGCGTGGTCGCGCGCAGGACGCACGCCGTGACGGACGCTCCCGAAACCCGTGATGCGCTTTCGGCGCTCGACCGGCCGAACTCCTATATCGGCAAGACCATGCCCCGGCCGAACCTCGATCGGCTCATGCAGGGGCGAGGGCTATATGTCAGCGATATCGAGTTGCCCCGCATGGGGCACGTCGTATTCCTGCGTTCGCCACATGCGCATGCGAAGATTACAGGCATCAATGCGTTGGCAGCCAGGCAACTGCCGGGCGTGATCGCCGTTGTCACCGGGCAGGAGCTTGCTACCGTTATCACGCCATGGGTGGGCGTGCTTTCGCATCTGAAAGGCCTCAAATCCGCTCCACAGAGTGCGATTGCGATCGACCGAGCGTGCTGGCAGGGCGAAGCTGTGGCGGCAATCGTCGCAACCAGCCGCGCCGCTGCTGAGGATGCGGCAGAGCAGGTCTCGGTCGGATACGATGAACTCGACGCGGTAACGGACATGCGCACGGCGCTCGATCCGACAACATCGGTGATCCACGCTTCGCTCGGGGATAATCTGGCCTTCGAGCGCCATCATGACGCGGGCGCCGTCGAGGATGCCTTTGCAGCGTCCGACGAGGTGGTGGACGTCGAGTTCATTTTTGGGCGGCACACCGGCGTGACGCTGGAGCCGCGTTCGGTGGTGGCCGACTGGAACGCCGCCGAAGCGAGGCTGACGATCTATCAGGGTACTCAGGCGCCGCATATGGTGCAGAACATCGCGGCGCTGCATCTTGGTCTTCAGGAGGCCCAGGTCCGTGTGGTCTGCAAGGACGTAGGTGGTTCGTTCGGCATCAAGGTTCACATCTATGCCGACGAGATGGCGACTTATGCGCTGTCGAAATTATTGCGTCGACCGATCAAATTCGTTGCCGATCGGGTCGAGAGCTTTAACACCGATATCCATGCCCGCGACCATCGCTGTCGAGGAAGGATCGGCGTCAAGCGCAACGGCACCATCATGGCGTTCGAGATCGACGATCTCACGGGTATCGGGCCCTATTCGATGTATCCGCGCACCAGCGCGATCGAGGCCAATCAGGTCGTCAACCTTGTCGGTGGGCCCTATGTAACCAGGAACTATCGCGCTCGCGCCCGCGTCGTATTCCAGAACAAGAACGTCATGTGTCAATACCGCGCCGTCGGGCACCCGATCGCATGCTCGGTGACCGAGGGTCTGGTCGACCTGGCGGCGATGAAGATCGGTATGGACCCCGTGGAAATTCGCCGCCGCAATCTGATTGCGGACGACGCCTATCCCTGCGCGTCGCCCTCGGGCTTGCGTTTCGAGCAATTATCCCACCACGCCGCGTTGGCCAAGCTCATCCGAATGATGGACTATGACGTGCTGCGCGCGGAGCAGGCGGCATTGCGCGCAAGAAACATTCATCGCGGCATCGGCATCGCCAGCTTTATCGAGGTTACCAATCCCAGCGCGGCGTTCTATGGCGTCGGCGGCGCCAAGATATCGTCGCAGGATGGGGTTACGGTGCGGCTCGACGCCCAAGGGGCGGTGATCTGCCAAACCAGCATCACCGAGCAAGGGCAGGGATCAGAGTCGCTCACCGCCCAGATCGTCGGCAGCGTGCTCGGTGTCTCGATGGACCGCGTGCGCGTCATCCTGGGCGATACCGACAACACCCCCTATGGCGGCGGCACCTGGGCCTCGCGCGGCGCGGGCATCGGCGGCGAGGCAGCACTTCAGGCCACCAAGGTGCTGCGCAGGAATATCCTCGACGTCGCGGCAGCCATCCTGCAGATGACGCCGGGTGAACTCGACATCGTCAACAACAACGTCGTCAACGCCGGCGACGGCACATCGCGCATCGAACTGGGGGAATTGGCAAGGATCGTCTATTTTCGCCCCGATACGCTGCCGCCGGGTATTCAGCCCGAATTGATGGCAACACGCCATTTTGTTCCTCGTGCGTATCCCTTCGCCTTCACCAACGGCGTTCAGGCCTCGTGGCTCGAGGTCGATACCGAAACCGGTTTCGTCAAGCTGTTGAAGCACTGGGTGGTCGAAGATTGCGGCACGATCATCAATCCGCAACTGGTCGATGAACAGATCAGAGGCGGCGTGGTACAGGGCCTTGGTGCGGCACTGTTCGAAAAATGCGTGTACGATGAGCGGGGCCAACTCACCAACGCGAGCATGGCCGACTATCTGGTGCCAATGTCCGGCGAGATGCCGGACATCGATATCGGCCATGTGGTTTCGCCGACGCTGGAATCGGAATTGGGCGCCAAGGGAGCGGGCGAGGCTGGCACGGCGGGCGCGGCCGCCGCGGTGACCAATGCGGTCAATGATGCGCTCAGGCCGTTTGGAACCATCGTCACGGAGATTCCGCTGACGCCCCAAATCATCCTAACGGCGCTAGGCCGGATCTGACGAACGACCCAGCTGGCGTTTATTCAGCTGCAGCATTCACAATAGAATGTGCCTGCCGGTTCGTGACGACCACCTTGATGGCGTCATCAACACGCTCTCGTGCGTATCTTAGCGCGATCGGCAGATCGGTTAGCGGAAATGTATGCGTGTGGATTTTGGTCGCGTCGAAGCGCTTTTCCGCCATTAGCGCCATGGCGCGCCGTGTCGCGCTACGGCCTTCGCCGCGAATGCCGTAGGCATAGATATTGTTCTTCACGAGGTGTGCGAGGTCCATCGCGATAGGGTCGTGCGGGAACGCGGCGAAGCAGATTTTGCCGCCGCGATTGGTCATGTGAATGGCCTGATTGATCGTGGCCTCCGTTCCTGCGCATTCCACCACATAGTCGGCCCCAATCCCGCCGGTGAACTGCCTGACCACCTCGACGGCATCCTCGTCGTTGATATTGACGACACGGTCGGCGCCGAGCTCCTTTCCTATCGCCAGCCGCCTGTTGCGCGTTCCGGTCAGGATCACTGGGCTTGCGCCGAGCGCCTTGGCAACGGCCACCCCCAGCAGCCCGATCGGCCCCGGGCCGATCACCACGACGCTCTCGCCGGCCACCAACCCTCCCAATTCGGTCAATCCATACATCGAGGTGCCGGCGGTGACGACCAGGGTCGCTTCCGCATCGCTCATCGTGTCGGGGACGCGCGCCAGCGTGTTGATGTGGTTGACGGCATATTCGGCAAATCCGCCATCGGTGGTGAAGCCGTTGGCGCGGTGACCCTTCTCGGGCTTCCCGTAATTCAGGCATGAGGTGTACATGCCCTGGCGGCAGCGTTTGCATTGGCCGCACCCGGCGTGGATCTCCACGCTGACACGTTCCCCAATCCTGAACTCGTCGACGTCGGGCCCGAGGGCCGCGACGGTGCCCATATATTCGTGGCCCGGCGTGAAGTTCTTGTTGAAGGGCAGGCCGCCCTGAATGTTTGCCGGTGATCCCGAATGAATGATCTCCAGGTCGGTGGCGCAGATCGCAACCGCATCGATCCGGACCAGGACTTCCGCGCGCGCAGGAATTGGCACCGGCTTCTCGCGTAGCAAGAGCTGGTCGGGGTCACCCAGTACCCAGGCCTTCATCTGGTCGGGGATGGGCAGATCAGGGGAAATCTTGACGCCGGTGGGCTGGTACATGAAGCGTCTCCTGTCATGCCCGAGCCTAGCTGAAATCTTCGGCTGACGAAATTCCCGCATCTTATGTCTGCGTCCTCCGTTTGCTGCACAGCAAAACGCTTCGTCGCAAAACCTTCATCCGCGGCCTATACTTGGTCGCCGGTTGGTGCTGATATCCTTTTCAGCCGCGCGAAGCCGGAGAGACCCATGGAGACCGTCCGTTTTGTTCTCGCCTTGCTGGCGCTTTCGCTGTTCGCGCCTGGGCAATCCGCCAAAGCGGCCGACGTCATCTGCTACAATTGCCCCCCGGAATGGGCGGACTGGGCCTCGATGCTCAAGGCGATCAAGGCCGACCTCAATTACGATATTCCGCACGACAACAAGAATTCGGGCCAGGCGCTGGCGCAGATACTGGCCGAGAAGAGCAACCCCGTCGGCGATATCGGCTATTTCGGTGTCACCTTCGGCATGAAGGCCAAGGCGCAGGGCGCATTGGAGCCCTACAAGCCCGCCAACTGGGACCACGTCCCCACCGGCCTGAAGGACGCTGATGGCTTCTGGACGACGATTCATTCGGGCACGCTTGGTCTGTTCGTGAACAAGGATGCGCTCGGTGGCAAGCCGGTGCCGGCCTGCTGGAAGGACCTTTTGAAGCCGGATTATAAGGGGATGGTCGGCTATCTCGATCCGTCTTCGGCTGCTGTTGGCTACGTCGGCGCGGTTGCGATCAACATGGCACTCGGAGGCACCGCAGCAAACTTCGATCCCGCGATCGGCTTCTTCAAGGAGCTGAGAAAGAACGACCCGATCGTGCCCAAGCAGACTTCCTATGCCCGGGTGGTATCGGGCGAGATGCCGATCCTGCTGGACTATGATTTCAACGCCTATCGTGCGAAGTATTCCGAGAAGGGCAATTTCGAGTTCGTGATCCCTTGCGAGGGCTCGGTGGTGTTTCCGTACGTGGTTGGCCTCGTCAAGAACGCGCCAGACAAGGACAAGGCCAAGAAGGTGATGGACTATCTTCTGTCCGACAAGGGGCAGGCGATCTGGACCAATGCCTATCTGCGTCCCGCCCGGCCAATCGAACTGCCTGAAGCCGTAAAGAAGAAGTTCCTGCCCGACAGCGACTACGCGCGCGCGAAAAGCGTCGATTGGGGGCAGATGGAAAACATGCAAAAAGGCTTTGTCGACCGCTATCTCGCCGAGGTTCGCTGAGGCAATATGGCGTCCTTCACTGGGACGCCCTCTGCTGATGTCGCATAGATCCTTTGTCTGGTTGTGCCTGCTGCCGCTTGCCGTGGTGACGGCGGCGTTTTTCCTGCTGCCGATGGCGCGGCTGGTCGTCACCGGGGCGGAGGGGCCGCAAGGCATTGCAGGCTATCTGGCGATCCTGACGGAGCCACGTTACCGCGCGACCCTGATCAACACGGTGGTGCTGGCCGCCGTGACCACCATCGTGACGCTCGTCGTCGCAACCATCGCCGGCATGTTCCTGCAGCGCCATCGCTTTCCCGGCCGTGCCGTGCTGATCGCGATGCTGACCTTTCCCCTGGCCTTTCCGGGCGTGGTCATCGGCTTCCTGATCATCCTGCTCGCCGGCCGCCAGGGGCTGATCGGCGATTGGTCCAATCGCCTGTTCGGCGAAAAGCTGGTGTTCGCCTATTCGATCTACGGCCTGTTTGTCGGCTATCTCTATTTCTCGATCCCGCGTGTCATCCTCACCATCATGGCGGCGGTGCAGAAGCTAGACGTCGGTCTTGAAGAGGCCGCGCGTTCGCTGGGGGCCAGCCCGTGGGCGGTGCAGCGCGACGTCGTGCTGCCGGCGCTGGCGCCGGCCTTCGTTGCTTCCGGTGCGATCGCTTTTGCGACGGCGATGGGAGCCTTCGGTACGGCGTTCACGCTGGCGACCAATATCGACGTGTTGCCGATGCTGATCTATACCGAGTTCACGCTGGCGGCGAATTTTTCGACCTCGGCGGCGCTTTCGGTAGGACTCGGCATCATCACCTGGTTCATCCTGGCGCTCGCCCGCTCCTTTAGCGGCAGTACCGTCGCGGCGGCCGGATGAGACCATGCGTGATCGCCTGATCTTCACCGGCCAGCTTGCCTTCACATTGATCGTCGCTGCATTCCTGGTGGTACCCGCGATCCTGTCCATTTCCGCCGGGATCACCGTGAATTATTTTCGTGGCATCCAGTCCGGTGTAACCCTGCAATGGGTCGCCCAAGTCTGGAGTCTCTATGCCAACACCATCTTGCTATCATTCGTGATCGCCTTCGCGACCCTTGCCGTGACTCTCGCCGTCGGCGTTCCGGCAGCCTACGCCTTACATGTGCGGGGAGGCCGGCTGTCGCGGATCGTCGAAGAAATCATCACGCTGCCACTCGCAATTCCCGGCCTCGCGATTGCGCTGGCGTTGCTGCTCACCTACCAGGGGTTCAGCGATTTCCGTCGCTCCTGGCTTTTCATCCTCACCGGCCATGTGATCTTCACCATGCCGTTCATGGTGCGCTCGGTGATGGCGGTGTTCGCTACCGTCGATATCAAGACGCTGGACGAGGGTGCGGCATCGCTTGGCGCATCGCCGTGGCGGCGCTTTCGTGACGTGATCGTTCCCAATGCCCTACCGGGGATCCTTGCCGGCAGCCTGATGGTGGTGACGCTGTCGCTCGGCGAGTTCAACCTGACCTGGATGCTTCACACCCCCTTGACCAAGACACTGCCGATCGGGCTTGCGGATAGCTATGCCTCGATGCGACTGGAAGTGGCGTCGGCCTATACGCTGATCTTTTTTGTGATGATCATCCCGCTACTGGTCGCCATGCAATTGTTTGCCGAGAAAGAACAGAAGCGATGAGCGCATCAGCGGGGCATGGCGCCGCGGTGCGCATCGAGGCCTGCGGCAAGACGTTTGCCGATGGAACGCGTGCGCTCGAACCGGCGACGCTCGATATTAGCAGCGGTGAAACGCTGGTGTTGCTTGGCCCATCCGGCTGCGGCAAGACCACGATGCTGCGCATTATCGCGGGCCTCGAACTGCCCGATGCCGGCGGTAAGGTATTGTTTGACGGCAAGGACATGACATCGGTGCCGATCGAGCGGCGCAATGTCGGCATGGTGTTTCAGTCCTATGCGCTGTTTCCCAACATGAGCGTGTCGGACAATATCGGCTACGGCCTAAAGATCCGTGGCGTGCCGGACAAGGAGCGGGCGGCGCGCGTCGCCGAACTGGTTGCGTTGACCAACATTTCCGGGCTCGAAAACCGCCGCATCGATCAGCTTTCCGGGGGACAGCGTCAGCGTGTGGCGTTGGCGCGTGCGGTCGCGATCCGGCCGGGCATCCTGCTCCTCGACGAACCCTTGACGGCGCTCGATGCGGCATTGCGCGATCGGCTGCGTGGTGAGCTCAACCGCCTGCTGCGCGCGCTCGGCATCACTACGATCTATGTGACTCACGATCAAGCCGAAGCCATGGAGCTCGGCGATCGCATCGTCGTCATGCAGAAGGGGAAGATCGCCCAGATTGGTAGTCCGCGCGAAATTTACTTCACGCCGCAAAGCCGCTTCGTGGCTGAATTCATTGGTGCTGCAAATATTATCGAGTCGCCGCTTGAGAACGGCCATCTTGTCTTGCCGGGCGGCCGACAGGCGATTGGGGGCGATGCAAATATGCCGGCTGCGGTTGCCATGATTCGTCCCGAGACGATCCGTGTCATAGAGGCGGGGAGCGCGCCGCTTTCTGGTATCATCGACAGCGTGAGTTTCATTGGCGACCGGCAGCGCCTGGTCGTCAGCGGAGCGTCCAATAGACTGCTCACGGTTGATGCGCCGAATACGGTGCAAGCCAACGCCGGCGAACGGGTTGGGCTGCTGATTTCGCCGGATGCCGTCCGTTTGTTGCCGCCCGAAGATTGAGGGTGCCGATGTCAACTAAACCGGTTCGTATTGCCCAAATTTCCGATCTGCACATCAAGCCGCCGGGCTCGCTGGCCTATGGCCGGGTCGACACGGCCAAGGCGCTGGAGCGCTGCGTCGCGGCGCTGAACGAGTTTCAACCGGCGCCTGATTTTGTGGTCATATCGGGTGATCTTGCGGATACGCCGACGGTTGAGGAATATCGTTATCTCGAACGGCTGTTGGCGCCGCTCAAACTTCCCTTCGCGGGCATTCCCGGCAATCACGACTCGCGTGATCTGATGCGTGCTGCTTTTCCTACCGCGTCATATGCCTATCCGTCCGGGCCACTCGATCAGAAGATCGAGGTCGGCGGCCTTGATCTGTTGCTGCTGGACTCAAGTGTTGCTGGAAAGCCGCATGGCGAGCTGGAAGCTCCCACCCTGAACTGGCTTGATGCGACATTGACCGCTTCGTTCGACCGGCCCGCGTTCATCTTCCTGCATCATCCGCCATTCAAAGCCGGCATCTGGCATATGGATCGCCAAAATCTCCTCAATGCGAGCGAGCTCGCCCCCATCGTCCGGCGTCATCCGCGGGTGCAGCTCATCGCGACCGGCCATATCCACCGTGCGGCATTGACGATGTTCGCGGGTGTGCCGACCACGATCTGTCCGGCACCGAATCACGCGGTCGATCTTGATCTGGCTGAACTGCGCGAACCCTCGTTCAAGGTGGAGCCGCCGGCCCTCCACCTTCACACCTGGTTTCCTGGTGAGGATTTCGGCACCGTGGTCACCCACCAGGTGCCGATTGGGAAGTTCGACGGTCCGCATCCGTTCTTCGGGCGGGACGGCAAGCTCCTATAAGTCGCTTCTCAGGCCACCTTTAGCCCGAACAATTTTGCCGCGTTGCCGCCGAGGATCGCGATCTTCTGTTTGTCCGATAGCGTGGTGGTTGCGAAGACACGATCGACCGGATGCTGCTCCCAGGGAATCGGATGGTCGGTGCCGAGCATCACCTGGCTCGCGCCGACTTGTGCCACGAGATGGCGCAGGCCTTCCGGCGTGAACACCATGGCGTCGAAATAGAGCTGGTTGAGATACTCGGAGGGCTTCTTCTTCAGCGTGATGTTCGGATTGCAGTTTTGCGGTGACACGAAACAGGCATGATCGCCGCGCGCGGCGTAGGAGCCGAGATAGCCTCCGCCATGCGCGGCGATGATCTTAAGTCCCGGGAAGCGGTCGAGCGTGCCCTCGAAGATCATATGTTGCAGGGCGATGGTGGTGTCGAGTGGATTGCCGATGGTGTTCGACAGCCAACCATTTCCCTTGAAGCGTTTGGCAAGTTCAGGGGTGCTCTGCGGATGGATGAAGAGGACCGCGCCGAGTTCCTCCGCCTTGGCCCAGACCGGATGGAATTTAGGGTCGGAAAAGTCCTCCCCCAGCACGCTGCCACCGATCGCAGCACCGCGCAGGCCCTGTTTTCGAACCGCGGTTTCGAGTTGCTGCACCGCAAGATCGGGATACTGAAGCGTGAGTGAAGCGAAAGCGGAAAACCGCTCAGGCCGAGCTGCACAAAGTTCGGCCAGTTTTTCGTTCTGAAGCTTGACGATCTGTGCCGCTGTGTCGCGGTCCTTTCCGTACCAGAACGGATTGATCGACAGCACCTCCATGTCGATCGCCATCGCGTCCATTTCCTTGAGTCGCTGCTCGATGACGATGAAGTGCTCGGGCACACCCTTGACCGGCGGCAAGACTTTGTCGGCCCCGTCGCCCATCAGGTTGATCGCTTCGCGAAAATAGCAGTGGGCATGGACGTCCACCGTCAGGACACGCCTGCCGTTGACCTTGACCGGCAGGCGGGGGGCTTTCGGTTGTGCCCTTGCCGCATCCAGCATGCCGCAACTGCAGAACGCAATGCCGGTCGCGGCGGCACCCTTCAAGAAGTTCCTGCGGGTGGTCATTGGTCGCCTTCCTCGTTCGTTTCTGACCGGTCGATTGACTTGCCGGCTCATTCTTCATTTTGTTGCTAACCACATTGCCAAGTTGGATGCGGAAGGGCAATCATTCCCGAGAAGATATAGGCCGTGCCCGAATGTCGATCACCCAAGGAGAATTCTGAAATGCGCCTGCTCAATTCCCTGATGCCGGCGCTCGCGCTGCTCCTGAGCTCCCAGGCGATCGCGCAAACCAGCTATCCCGACCGGCCGATCAAGATGATCGTGCCGCTAGCTGCCGCGAGTGCGGTCGATGTCGCGGCGCGGATCGTGACGCAGAAGATGGCCGACAATATGGGCCAGCAATTCGTGATCCTGAACCAGCCCGGCGCTTCCGGCCTGATCGGCGCCGAGCAGGTCGCACGGGCCGAACCCGATGGCTACACGATCGGCGGTTTCAACGACAGTGTGATGACCATGGTCCCCAATCTGCAGTCCAAGATGCGATGGGACATACTGAAGGATTTCGAGCCGGTATCGCTGGTAGCGACCGTGGAATGGGGACTGATCGCCAACAATCAGGCCAGCTTCAAGAGCGCTGCGGATTTGATCGCAGCAGCGAAGGCAGCACCGGGCAAGATCGATTATGGTTCGGGTGGCCCGGGTAGCCCGCAGCATCTGGCGATGGCGATGTTTGCCTCCGCGGCAGGCATATCCCTCACTCACGTGCCCTATAAGGGTGCAACGCAGGCCGCGACCGATGTTGCCGCTGGCCAGATTCCTGTGGCGTTCCAGGGGCTCGGCACGGTTGCCGCGCTGGTGCGCGGCGGTCAGGTCAAACTGATCGGAGTAACCACCGAGAAGCGATTGGCGCAATTTCCTGACGTGCCGACCGTCTCGGAATCCGGTTTGCCAGGCTTCCTCTTCAACTCGTGGTTTGCGATTCTTGCTCCCGCCGGCACGCCGAAAGAAATCATCGCTCGCTTGAACGCCGAGGCGCTGAAGGCGGTCGGTGATCCCGAAGTACGCCGCAAGCTGGAAGAATTGGGATTTGCGGTGCGCGGTAGCTCGCCAGAGGAGCTACGTGTCATGACGCGCGATCAGCTAGCCAAATATGCACGCGTGATCAAGGAAATGGGTATCGCTAATGAATAAGTCGCTGGGTGACGCCCGAGGCATAGGCGCCACGAATTGCGCTACGCAATTGGTAGCCGCCGTTGGAGGGGTGTTCTGGCGGTCGGCGTTCGGATAGACTGCGCACGACAGCCGGGACTGGAGATCACTATCAGGGGTTATTTCCGCGTGACGGGATAGCGCGATGGGCCTACGATCCGGTCGGCGGTTTCAGGGTTATCGGAGCGTTAATAACGGCACGTTTCTGTACGTTGGCCGCTAAATCGACGCAGTAAGGCGCTTTCCGGTTGAAATGCCAACCAGCGTTGACTACGGAAGAGCTACATCCCGAACAGTTTCTGGAGTTTGACTGGCGTGCCTCAACAAAGGACGGGTGAAGCTCAGGGATTTTCCAGCAGCAAACTATCGGTTTTGCGCAGGCATCCCTATTTTGCCGATCTTGAGGCTGAGGCCTTCGATCAACTCTGCCGCTACGCCAAACACGTCACGCTGAAGCGGGGAGCGACGATCTTCTCCAAAGGAGATCCCGGCAACAGCCTTTTTGCGGTGATCTCGGGCACCGTGAAGATCAGTATTTCATCGCCGGATGGCCGCAACGCCATCCTGAACCTGATTGGGGCCGGTGAGATCTTTGGCGAGATCGCACTGCTGGATAATTCGGCGCGCTCGGCCGATGCCACCGCGAATACGGCATGCGAACTCTTCACGATCGACCGGCGCGAATTCATACCCTTCGTGCGCAGCCAGCCCGGGCTTGCCATGAAGTTCATCGAGTTGTTGTGTACGCGAATTCGCTGGACCAGCGATCAGGTCGAACAGGTCATCCTTCAGAACCTTCCAGGAAGACTTGCCAGCGCGTTGCTGCGCTTGAGCGAGAAGCACAAGCTCGAACCGCAGGGCCGAACCATTGCCGTCACCCAGCAGGAAATCAGCGAGATGGTCGGCATGACGCGGGAGAGCATCAACAAGCAGTTGCGGGCCTGGGCGGCGCGCGACTGGGTGCGGCTCGAACACGGTGCGATTGTCGTGCTGAAGGCCGAGCCGCTGCAGGCCCTGGTCGAAGCCGGGTCGGGCGACGAAGGCGAATAGCGGGGCAGGCTGCTGGGCCGATCGGCGGCGTATCTCACAACGTGGTGAGTATGGGTGAGATGTGAAGCAATTCACACAGCTCGCCCCGATGCGGCGGTAAGCCGTGCTCCGGGAAGCATATCCGCAAACTGGAGGCATCGATGCAAGGTCCGGTCGATAAGCAACCCCGAGACAACCGAAGCGCCTATCGGAATTGGGACATCAAGCTGTTTGCATTGCCCGTTCTCCTCGCAGCCGCATTGATCGGTTTCGTGGTCAGTCACCCCGGCGTATCCAAGTGGGTCGCGGACGCTGTCCAGGCCGAATTTGCCGGCACGGATATTGTGCCGGACGCCACCCCGCCGACGCGCGTAGCCGGGCCGAAGAGCGAAATTCGGACCGTCAAACTCAACTGACCGGCGGCTACGAGATTGGCGCCGCGTTCGATGGTGAATTCGACGGCCATTCCGATATATGGCTTCTCACAAGTCGAACACTGCCACCGCGCGGATCGGGGACGCCGTGCCGCCGCGCCATTTCATAGGCAATCCAATGAACGTGAATTGGCCCTTGCCAAGCAGCGATTCCAGATTGCACAGGCTCTCGATGTGGGTGATGTCGAGGTCGAGGCAGGCTTTGTGAACGAGCGCGTTCACGTCGCCCTCCGGCCCAGGCCGCATCGAATCAATACCGAAATGCACGACACCTCGCTTTGACAGCCATTCGGTCGCTGCGACATTCACGCCGGAATTGTTGCTTGGATATTCCTTGCGGGGGAATGTGCGTTGATGGTGGCCGGTGCAAAGCAATACGGTGCCGCCCTTCGGCACCGCTACGCCGGCCTTGATGACCGCGGCTTCGAGATCGGATGGCGTGATCTCGGCACGTGGCGCAATGTGACGCAAGTCGAGGCAGATGCCCGGGACGATGCACTTCTCCAGCGGATATTTGTCGATCGATATGCCGCTCTTGCCGAAATGCAGGGGCGCATCAATGTGGGTGCCGGCATGATCGACCATCGAAATGAACATCGATGCAAGCCCGTGCACATTGCCGGACTCGGCAAACGATTCTTCATGCGTCTTCCAGACGCCATGCATGACCGGAGGATGGCCCGGATAGCTCGGGGTGCGATGATAGAGCTCTCGGCTGAGGTCGACGATCTTCACGGTGAATCCTTTTTTTCGAAAACTGTTACTTCGTGCCGCTGATGAACCCTGCGCGTTCGCGCAGTTCGCGTTGTTCCTCGCCGATCAGCAAGCGGATCAGCACCTGCGCCTGGGGCGCGTGGGCAGCCGTTGTGGTGACGCCGGCCGTATACGTGGTCGCGAGTTCGCAGCCCGCTGGGAGCACACCGGACAGCATGACGCCCTTGGTGCTGATGATCTCCGTCGATTGCGTGCAGCCGATCGGGCGCCGCGCGCCGGATGCCGCCATTTCCCGCATGGCGGTAGCGCCGTTCGGGAAAATCCTGAGCCGGGCGACGACCTTGTCAGCGATGCCGAGTTGCGCAAGGACCCTCGCGACGTGAATTCCCGCCGTCGAGGTTATCGTGTCCGGCACAAAGATCGCATCCGAAGCCAGCAAGCACTCGCGCAGCCCGGCGGCATCCTTGGCCGTGACCGGGGGATCGCCGACTCGGACGGCGAGGGCGGTTTCCACCAGGCCAACATCGGCAATCGATGAGGCGACCACCCGTTTCTCCTTGGCGAGATCCGCTACGATTGTTGCGGTCAGAATGACAATATCGGTCGGCGTGCCCCGACGTAATTTGTCTGCCATGGCCCCGACCGCACCAAACTCTCCCGTGATATCGAATCCGGTCTGCGCCTTGAATGCGGTCGCCAGACTTCCGACAAGGCCCTGTGCGGCGCCGCCGCTCAGGATGTTCAGCTTATTCATGAGGCTTGTTCCATCGCGGCGACGAGGTGCTCGCGCGTGAACGGAAGCTGGCGAACGCGCACGCCGAGTGCATCAAATATGGCGTTGGCAATGGCCGCGGTAACCGGGCCGTGGGCGGCTTCGCCGGCGCCGACCGGATCGATTTCCGGCCGCTGGATCACTTCGACCTCAATATTCGGTACCTCGCTGAAGCGCAGGATCGGGTATTCCGTCCAGCTGGTGCTGGTAATGCGTTGCCGGTCGAAGCGGACGCGTTCCTTCAACACCCAGCTCGTGGCCTGGATAGCGCCGCCTTCGATCTGGTTGATGACGCCATCGGGATTGATGGCCTCGCCGACATCGACCGCCAATGTGAGCTTCCGTACGCGTATGTCCTCGTCGCCCTCGATCTCGGCGACCACTGCGCAGTAGGCGCCGGTGTTCTTGTATCGGGCAAAGGCGATGCCATAGCCGATCCCGGGCTGTTTGGCGGGCTTCCAGCCGGCGCGCTTTGCGGCAGCGCAGATCACATCCTTGGCGCGCTCATCGTCCAGATGACGCAGGCGGAAAGCAACCGGATCTTCATCTCGCGCAGCGGCAATCTCGTCGAGCATGGACTCGATCGCAAAGACGTTGCCCTGCGCACCGAGGGTACGCAGCGCGGAGGTACGGATCGGCATCGTGGTCAGCCGATGGCTTTCGATTTGCCAGGATCGAAAGTCATAGAGCGGCACGGCGTTGCGATCGCCGCCGCCGCCATTGGCTTGCGGCGGATTGGTCGAGATCATCCGTGGGAACGGGTTTTTCAGCTCGTATCCTGCCAGCAGCGCCGGCTGCGCCGCGCGGCCCGGCCTGGCCGCGTGGCCATTGCTCCAGATCGAGTGGCGCCAGTCGACGATCTCGCCCGATGGGTCAAGATCGGCCTCGATTTCAATGGCCATCGCGGCGCCAAACGGTGCATCCGACATCTCCCCTGCGCGCGACCATTGTACCCGTACCGGCCTACCCCCGGCGGCCCTGGCCAGCAGCACGGCATCAAGCGCGACGTCATCGGCGGCGTTATGTCCATAGCAGCCGGCCCCTTCCAGATGCTCCACCGCAATGTTCTCGGCCCGCAGGTTCAGGACCAGTGCCAGATCGGTCCGCAGGAGATAGACGCCTTGGCTGTGGGTCCAGACATGAAGGCGGTCCCCGTTCCATTGCGCCATGGCGCAGGAAGGTGCGATCGAGGCATGGGCGAGGTAGGGGCGGACATATTGCCGTCGGATGGTCCGCGTCTTGGGAGCCGAGGGCGGCGCGGTGCGCTTGTCGATAATAGTCGTTTCCGTCGGCTGTGCTTTCAGGAATGCAGCCAAATCGCTTTCGTCGGGCAGGGGCTCGCCGGCCGTCCAAACCGCGCCCTTGCGCAGGGCCTGCAGCGCTGCTTCCGCTCCGTGCTCGGTTTCGCTGACGACGCCCGCAAAACTGCCATCGTGCACGACGGCGACGAGATCAGCTATGGCGCGTGCACGTTCGTCGTTCAGCTCGACTAGTTTCGCGCGCGCATTTTCCGACCGCAATACACGGCCGTGCAGCATGTCCGGCAACGCCCAATCGTGGATGAAGCGTGGCCGCGCAAACACCTTGTCGGGAATGTCGATCCGCTGCACGGAGGCACCGGCGAGTACGCGGCGCGCAACCGGCTTCGGTTTCGCATCCGGCGTTGCGTCACGATCAAGCAAAACGTCGTCCGCCAGCTCCCAATAGCTGGTTGCAACGTTACCAGGTCCGGAAATGGTGCCGTCGTCGACGTCGAGCGTGTCGATGTCAACGCCCAGCCGTTCCGACGCCAGTTGAAGGAAGATGTGGCGCACCTCGGCGCAGGCATGCCGTAGGGCGCGGCCGGACTGCTGCACGGAGAGACTGCCCGAGGTGACGCCCTCGTTGGGGCTGACGGCGGTCGAAGCCCGTACCATCTGCACGCGCGAAATATCGACGTCGAGTTCATCGGCCGCGATTTGTGCCAGCGCCGTGACGATGCCTTGTCCGATCTCCACCTTGCCGGGCGAGACCGTTACCTGTCCGTGCGCCGAGAATTTCAGCCAGGATGACAGAAGCGGGTTGGCCACGAGGCTGACCGGCAATTTGGAGGGGGGCGGTGAGGGTTGGTTCATCCGGTCGCCATCTCCTTGGCCGCACGCAGCACCGCCCGTACCATGCGGTTGTGCGAGCCGCAGCGGCAGAGGTTGCCGTCGAGCGCTTCCTTCACCTCGCGGCTGGTAGGCGCCGGATTTCGCTTCAGCAATGCGGCGGCGCTCATTAGAATTCCCGAGGCGCAATAGCCGCATTGCAACGCCTGCTCGGCGATGAAGGCGCGTTGCAACGGATGCGGCCGCTCGGCATTCCCCAAGCCCTCGATGGTCGTAACGTCCTTGCCCGCCACCGACCAAAATGGTGTATCGCATGCCGCCACGGCGCGATCGTCGATTATGACGTTACAGGCACCACACTCACCTGCGCCGCAGCCAAAATGCGGGCCGATCATACCGAGTTGCCCGCGCAAGATGTCCAGCAGCGACCGATCGGGGTCGGCGTCGATATCCTTCCCGACGCCGTTGAGGCGAAATCGAACGCTCGGCATCGTGGCTGGACCTCGGCTTGCGTCTCTTATTGCGGCTTATCGAACTTTTTGACGACTTCCGCCCATTTCACAATATCGCCACGCAGGAATTTGTCGAACTCTTCCGGGGTCATCGATATCGGAACCGCACCCTGCTGGGTCCACAGCTTGACGATTTCCGGCCGTTTTACCGCAGAATTCACGGCCGCATTGATCTTGTCGATGATCGGCCTCGGCGTCCCCGCCGGCGCCATCAGTCCCAGCCAGATGGTGGCCTCATAGCCAGCGATGCCGGCCTCGATCACCGTCGGCACGTTGGAGAGGACCGTGGAGCGGGTCTTGCCGGTGGTCGCCAGCGCCCGCACCTGATTTTCCGCGACATTGGGCGCCATTGCGGTAACGGCGTCGATCATCATCTGCACCTGGCCGCCGATGACGCCGCTACGCGCCTCGCCGCTGTTGCGGTAGGGCACGTGCACCAGATCGATGCCGGCCATGGTTTTGAACAACTCGCCGGCCATGTGATACGGCGTGCCCTGGCCGGACGACGCATAGTTCAACTTGCCGGGTTGCGATTTGGCCAGCGCGATGAATTCCTGCAGCGTATTCGCGTGAACGCTGGGGTGGATCACGATCATAAGGTCGGAGTAGTTGACCGGCGCGATCGGCGCGAGATCACGCATCAGTTCGTATTTGCGCTGCGGCACCAGGGACTCATTGGCGGTCTGGGTGTTCGACATCATCAGCAGCGTGTAGCCGTCGGGAGGCGACTTGGCGGCTTCGAGCGTGCCGATGACGCCGCCGGCGCCGGTGCGATTCTCGATCACGAAAGGCTGACCAAAACTCTCCTGCAGGATGCTGCCGATCTGGCGGGCGGTGACGTCGGCGGGTCCGCCGGCGCCGAATGGGACGATTACCCGGACCGGCCGGGAAGGATAGTCCTGCGCGCCGCCCGGCGTCGCAACGATGGCCTGCGCCGCCAAAATCGTCGCCGTCAGCGCAAGCGCCAGCCTCAACCGCATCATTTCAGCCTCCCCAAAACCAGTCTTGTTTCTGTTTGGCCTGTTGCCGGCCTAATCTGGCTTTGAGAGCGAAGTCTAGCGATCCGGGCGATGATCGCCAGTGCCTTCAGATGCGACATTCGTTGCGCCGTAGTCCTACTTAGCCGATGGATCCGCGGCCTTTCTCTAGAGGCGCCCATCCTATTTGACGGATTGCATCAATCAGGCCGCAACCATCTGCATCATCGACTCAACGCTTGCCGTGGCCAACGCAAATAGAATCATTGAAGGTAGGGAAAATTGGACGCTGCCGCGAGGAGCTCGATATGAAGTTCTACCCCTGCATGACTGTTGCAGCCCTTCTACTCACTGGCAGCAGCACCGTCACCAATGCCCAGACTCTTCCGGCCTATATGGCGCCGATCTCGGGGAAGTCAGCGGCAACGGCTGCGGATATCGCGACCAAGGACGTCCTGGCGCTCAACACCGGCATGTTCGAGCTTTATGGCGATGCAGCAAAGATCTTCCAGAAGAACATCCTGAGCAAGCATCCGGTGATCCTCGGCCTATTTTCGGGGGCCGGTGGACGGATGATCCTGTACCGGCCGGGGATGTCGCCAATGGACGCGCCGCCGGTGCCGATCGTCTATCAATTGCTGAAGTCGGTCGGCCACAGCACGATGGCGCTGGCCGAGGTCGTCGGTCCCTATGTCGACAATCCCGATGACAAGTCCTGGCGCGGCTCGATGCTCGCCTATCGCAGCCGCATGCAATCGGCACTCGACGGCCTGGACGCCACGCCGATGGAACCGGGTTGGCGCGACAACAACCGAACGATCCTGCAGAACAATCTCGCCTTCATGGACGAATGCGTTGCCAAGGGCGTCATTCCCTTCGCCACGCTCGAAGCCTTTGGCAAGAAGCAGGCGCCATACCTGGCAAAGAACGTGGCATGGGCCGCGCAAACCCAGGTCGGGCACTGGATGACGGTCTTGGCCGACTGGAAGAAGCAGCTTGGCGCCGACTGGGACAAGACCTATGCGGCAAGCAACACGATCTATGTGGCGCGCCAGAACAACGTGCTGTTCAGCGTCCTGGCGCAATTCTTCGGCCCTGACGCGATCAATAGCCGGCTGCTGTTGATCGAGACGATTTCGTTCACGACGACACCGGCGGAAATGCTGGAATCACTGACCCGTATCATCGCCGACCGCTCGGTCGGTTCGCTGTTCTTCGGCAACTATCATCTGATGGATTACGAATTGATGGGAGGCGATGCGCGGGTCGCGATTGCGGCCGAGACCGGCAAGCGCGGTATGACGACATTCCTGCCGCCCGCGGTTCCGTTCGGCTCGAAGCAATGGCCGGCACTCGTGACACCAGGGCCGGGCCCGGCATCCATCGCCGATCTGAAGTAGTTTCGGAAGACGGGCACAGCCGGTTTGAGAACGGGCGGCCATCCACTATTCTTTCACGGCGAATCAATTGCATCCGTCGTCAGGCCCTTTGTTCGCGTCGACTGCCGCTGCTTCGATATGCGAATGACAGCGTTGACCAACAGGTGGGAGCATGCGGCCCTCGCGGCGCGAGTTTCTGAAGTGGGTATCGGCGAGCGGCATCACGCTCAGCCTGTCGCGCCTGGGTGCGGCGAAGGCAGCGGTCTTGCCTCCACGTGCTCAGCTTCCGGGACGCGGCGGCTGGAATCCTGCGGCCAATGGTGCCGGCCGCATTGACGGCGTCGCCAAGGTCACGGGCGCGAAACTTTACGCATCTGACTTCCGTGCTTCTGATCTGCCGGGTTGGCCGCAAAACACGTCACACGCGATATTGGTTCGCGCGCCCGATGCCACGCACGTCTATACCGGAATGGACCTGGCGCGGCTGAGCGGCGCGCTCAAGCCATCGGTGGTCGTAACCGCAGCCGATCTCGACAAGATCGGCACCCGCGTTCCAGCATTCTACGCCGGCGACCTGTTCTGTCCGGTCGGCAAGACGCCGATCTATATGGGGCAGCCGGTCGCGCTGTTGATCTTCGAGACGTTTGACGCCTTCGACCGGGCGCGGCTGGCGCTGCGTGACGGCACGTTCGTCACGTTCGGGGAGGAAACCGGCCCGGTGGCGATGCCGGACTACGGCGCCTATCGCTTCACGCGGGTGGCCGGCGCAACGCCCGATGCGCTTGACGTCTATTCGCCGATCCTGGCGGGCTGGGTCAGCCCGGGACGATCCCAGATGTCGCCGCTGCCGGTGTGGTCTCCGCTCGCAAAGGAAACGCCGGCGCTCTACTCGAAGGCTGCGGCGCATGGCGAGAAGATCCGTGGCGAGCTTGCCGCCAAAAACCCGAACCTGCTGATGCTGGATCGCGAGTTCGAGACCCAGTCGGTTGATCCGATGTTTCTCGAGCCGGAAGCCGGTCTGGCATGGTACAGCGGCAAGGACGAAAGCCTCGAACTCGTGCTTGGCGTGCAGTCTCCCTATGACGCGGCGGACGCGATCGCGCACATGCTGGGGAAAGCCCGCGCTCCGTTCAAGCCGGCGCGGATCAATGCTCAGTTCACCTATCTCGGCGGTGGGTTCGGCGGGCGCGACCATACGCCGTTCGTCCTGTATGTGGCGCTGGCCGCGATGTTCTTTCCAAATCATCCAGTCCGGCTGGCGCACGATCGCTATCAGCAGTTTCAGGCCGGCATCAAGCGCCACGCTTTCAAGATGCGGTCCCGGATCGGCGTCGATAGAGCGACAGGCAAGATGTTGGCCTTTGCCGCCGACCATGTTCTTGACGGCGGTGGTCTCGCCAATCTTTCAGGCCAGGTTGCAACCGTTGCTGCTACCGCGGCAATCGGCATCTACGACATTCCGAAGGTCGACGTGACCACGGTCGCTCTGCATTCCCGCGGCGTTACCGCCGGGTCGATGCGTTGCTACGGAACGCTGCAGTCGATGACCGCGCTGGAGGTCCTGGTTGACGAAGTGGCAACGGCCCTGCCGCTCGATCCGATCGAGTTCCGGCGTCGCAATTTGCTGAAGCCCAATGGCCGGACCATGGCGGGCAACACCTACAGCGTCTCGGTTCGTACCCCGGAAATCCTCGACAAGCTCGAGAAGCATCCGATCTGGCAGCAGCGCGCGCAACAAAAATCGGCCGCGCGACCCGGCACGCTCGTCGGCACCGGTGTCGCCTGCGTGACCAAGGACTACGGCACCGGCGCCGATTGTTCGCTGGCTCGTGTCGAACTTTCGGCCGAGGGCAGGATCACGATCTATTGCGACCATGTCGAGATGGGCAACGGCATCGGCACCGCGCTGGCTAACCGGGTGGCGATTTATCTCGGCGCCGTCGCCGACGAAGTGTCGGTCGCGCGGATCGATAGTTATGACGTTCTCGGGCTGGTCACATCGGGCGATTCCTACACGATGGATCAGAAGACGCAGGATAAGGCGGAGAAGGACCCGAGGTGGGTGCCCGCGATCAGTTCGGCGACCAGTGCCTCGATCGGTGCACACGTCGGGACCCATTCGGCCGCGGAGGCGGCGCGCGTGATTTTCCGCTTCGGCCTGTGGCCGGCGGCGCTCGAATTATGGAGTATTGCGGCGAACGATCCGCGCGCCAAGGATTGGGCAAAGGCGCAGTGGAAGGACGGACACCTCATGATGTCTGGTCTTGCGCCGTTGCCGCTGCCGCTGTTGGCCGCAAAGGCGCATGCCCGCAATCTCGTCACCGGCGCGGTGGCGCATGGCTTTTCTCGTTGGGAGTGGTCGCGGGCTCGTTTTCCCATCAATGGCGAGCAATATCGTGCCGAGATCGATGCGCTGGCGGTTCGGAAAGGCAATGCCGCATTTGCTCGGATCGATCGGGTTAGCGTTAGATTTCCACCGACCGTCAATAACCAGAGCGGCAATACCTATACCTCGGCATGCGGAGCGCTGGTCCGCGTCGAGATTGAACGCGCGACCGGCGCGCTGCGTATCGGTAATGCCTATACTGTGTTCGAGTGCGGCCGGGCATTGGTGCCCGAGGTCGTCCTGGGCCAGGCGCAAGGCGGCTTTGCGATGGCGGTCGGCTATGCCTTGCTGGAGACGCTGCCGCCGTTTGAAGGCGGTCCCGGCAACGGCCAATGGAATCTCGGGCAGTATCTCGTCGCACGTGGATCGGACCTGCCGCTGCGCGACCTCGAACTCGAATTGTTACCACCGCTGACGCCGGATGAACCGCCAAAGGGCATCGCGGAAGTCGTGATGATTCCGGTCGTACCGGCGATCCTGAACGCGATCTTTGACGCCACCGGCCACCGGTTCCAGTCCCTGCCGGTGACCGCCAATCTGCTCAAGGGAGTGCTCGCGTGACCAAGCTGAGCATCACGATCAACGGACGTGCGCATGGACCGACGGATGTGCGCGACGATCTCTCGATGAACGATTTCCTGCGCGAATATCTCGGGATGACCGGAACCAAATTCGGCTGCGGCGCCGCGCAATGCTTGAGCTGCGCCGTCATCATCGACAATCCGGACGGAACGAGCTTCACCAGCCCGACCTGCGTCGTGTCGGCGGTGAGTTTTGACGGCAAGGCCATTCGCACCGTCGAAGGGCATGCGAAGAATGGCGAGCTCACAACGTTGCAGAAGGCATTCATCGAGCACTTCTCGTTCCAGTGCGGCTATTGCACGGCGGGCTTCCTGAACGAGGGTCAGGTATTGCTGGAGCGACTGGCGAAGACACCGGTCGCGCGCGCCGATCTCGAGAAGACCATTGCCGAAGCGCTCGACGGACACATCTGCCGCTGTACCGGCTACATCAAATATCATGAGGCCGTACGCGACGTGATCCTGGCTGATTCCAAACGCTATCTCGTGGCAAACCAATGACCGGGCGAGAGGGCCGAGCCACATGAAATCGGAACTGCGGTTTCAGTTTCTCGTCTCCGTCGTCGCAGTGGCGGCCAGCATGCTTGCGGGTTACGCCGTTTCCGAGACCATGCCGCAAGCACTGGCGGGTCCTGAGAGTTTTGCGTCGATTGCAGATGCGGATACGCGATCGGCGGCGATGTTCACCGAACTCGGCAAGGTGCTGACCCATCCGCGCTGCACCAACTGCCATCCGGCCGGTGATCGTCCGCGGCAAGGCGATCTGAGCCGGCTGCATCAGCCCCCGGTCATGCGTGGTGCGGACGGGCACGGCCTTCCGGCGATGCGTTGCTCGATTTGCCATCAGAATGCGAACTTCGAACCCGGGCGCATGCCGGGCCATCCGGAATGGCATCTCGCGCCGCGCGAAATGGCATGGGAAGGCAAGACGGTTGCCGAAATTTGTGCGCAGATCAAGGATACTGCCCGCAATGGCGGCCGCAAGCCCGAAGAGCTGATCCATCACATCGGCGAGGATACGCTCGTCGGCTGGGCCTGGGCCCCCGGCGCCGGCCGCAGCCCCGCGCCGGGCACGCAGAAGCAGGCCGGCGCGCTGGTCGAGGCCTGGGTGAAGTCAGGCGCGGCCTGTCCCGCGCGGTGATCCCCGCCGCAGGTCAGGGTGGGGCTCATAACGCGCAGGCAGCCACAGCCGAATGGATGCAAGCTGGACGACGGCAAGAAAACCCTGACGAAAATGACTCAGAGCGAGCATTCATAGGGCGTCGGCACCAACTGTTTTCTTAGGTTGGATAGCCGATCTCGGCAATATCCTCACGGAGTGAAGTGAGACTGCACATTGGATTGAGGGGCAACTATCTCATTAGTTAGCACACGATGCTCGTCCACGGCGATTATGGCCTGTGCAGACACTCCGCGAGGCTGGCCCCATGAAGGTCGTGCCGCGCCAGTGGGGCTGGCGTCCGCAAACCTCCAAAGGACTAAACCGCTCGCGCGGTAGCTCGCTGCGCCGGACTGCCACTGATTTTGCCCGACGTGTCAAAATGTTTTTTCGGGTAGAGCATCCATTCCAGCGACCTCTTTCTTTCCAAGAGGTTCCTTTCTTTGCATGGTGTTGTTTTCGCGATTTTGCGTCTCGAAATCGAATTTGTCGGCGGCCAGGCGTTGGTTCATATCGGCGACGTCGCGGACGCAAATGCGGTGCAGGCGATGGCGGAAGCCGTCAATGGGCAGGCGATCCACGCCAATGGCGGGGCTTATTTGGGTGCGTAATGCATGGCTTGGGTGCCATTTTCGCCGGCACCCCTGCAGATAAACCCACTCGGCGACGGCGGATTTTGATGGTACCTATCGGGACATGAACCAGCACGCCAAGGTCGACATCCGGCATTCCACCTGCCCGCACGATTGCCCATCGGCCTGCGCGCTCGATATCGAGGTGATCGACGGCCGCAGCATCGGCCGGGTCCGCGGCTCCAAGCAGCAGACTTACACCGCCGGTGTCGTCTGCGCCAAGGTCGCGCGCTACGCCGAACGCATTCATCATCCGGACCGCCTGCTGTATCCGATGCGCCGGACCGGACCAAAAGGCTCCGGCCAGTTCGCGCGGATTTCGTGGGACGAGGCGCTGGACGAAATCGCCGCGCGTTTCGATCAGGCGGAGCATGAATTCGGTGCCCAGTCGGTCTGGCCTTATTACTACGCCGGGACCATGGGGTTGGTGATGCGTGACGGCATCAACCGTCTCGCCAACGTGAAGAAATATTCCCGGTTCTATTCCACGATCTGCGCGAATGTTGCCCGGATCGGATTTGCCATTGGCACCGGCAAGATCGCCGGCGTCGATCCGCGCGAGATGGCTGTCTCCGACCTCGTCGTGATCTGGGGTACCAATCCCGTGAACACGCAGGTCAACGTGATGACGCACGCGATGCGTGCCCGCAAGGAGCGCGGTGCCAGGATCGCGGCGATCGATGTCTATAACAACGACACCATGAAGCAGGCCGATATCAAGATCCTGCTCAAGCCCGGCACCGACGGCGCGTTTGCCTGCGGCGTCATGCATGTGCTGTTCCGCGAAGGGTATGCGGATCGGGCTTATATGGAC
Organism: Hyphomicrobiales bacterium; assembly: GCA_017305715.1. GTDB lineage: Bacteria > Pseudomonadota > Alphaproteobacteria > Rhizobiales > Xanthobacteraceae > Bradyrhizobium. The sequence goes on from JAFKKG010000013.1 coordinate 405,322, forward strand.
CGTTACACCGATTGCCCGGATGAACTGGAAGCGCATCTGGCGACCCGCACGCCGGAATGGGCCTCGGCGATTTCGGGCGTACCGGTCGAGGAAATCGAGGCGTTCGCCCGCCTGGTCGGTCAGACCAAGCGTGCGTTCTTTCGCCTTGGTTACGGCTTCACCCGCAGCCGCAATGGTGCCGCGCAGATGCATGCGGCGCTATGTATTCCGGCGGTGACCGGGGCCTGGCAACACGAGGGTGGCGGCGCTTTTTTCAACAATTTTGCGATCTGGAGGTTCGATGAGTCCATCATCGAAGGTCATGATGCACTCGATCGCACGACCCGTTGGCTCGATCAGTCGCAGATCGGACGTATCCTGACCGGTGACGCGGAAGCCTTGAAGGGCGGGCCGCCGGTCAAGGCGATGTTGATCCAGAACACCAATCCGATGACGGTGGCACCGGAGCAGGCGCTGGTGCGCCAGGGGTTTGCGCGCGAAGACCTGTTCATGGTGGTGCACGAGCAGTTCATGACCGAAACTGCCGCCATGGCCGATATCGTGCTGCCGGCGACCATGTTCATGGAGCACGACGATCTTTATTATGGCGGTGGCCACCAGCATATTTCGGTCGGCGCCAAGCTGATCGATCCGCCCGGTGAATGCCGCTCCAACCACGAGGTGCTGCAGGGCCTCGGTCGCCGTCTCAATGCGGTGCATCCCGGTTTCGAGATGTCGCCCCGCGAGCTGATCGATGCGACGCTGAAAAAGAGTGGTCACGGTGATATCGCGTCTTTGGAGGCGGATCTGTGGCGCGACATCCAGCCGGATTTCCGCACCTCGCACTACCTCGACGGTTTTGCGCACGCCGACAAGAAATTTCATTTCAAGGCCGACTGGGCGAATCCCCCCTTTGGAAATCCCGGCCTGGGGCCGTGGGCGCAAATGCCGGCGCTGCCGGACCACTGGACTATCATCGAGGAGGCCGATGAGGCGCATCCGTTCCGGCTCGCGACCAGTCCCTCGCGCAGCTTTCTCAATACCAGCTTCAACGAAACGCCGTCGTCGATCGCGCGCGAGGGTAAGCCCTCCGTGATGATGCATCCAGACGATGCCGGAAAGCTTGGGCTCGCCGATGGAGACACCGTCACGCTCGGCAATGTCAGGGGAGAGACCAATCTGACGGTAAAATTGTTCGATGGTCTGCGACGTGGCGTCCTGATCGCGGAATCGATTCAGCCGAACAAGGCCCATCTCGGCGGCCGCGGCATCAACATGCTGACCGGCGCCGAGGCGGTGGCCCCTGTTGGTGGCGCGGCATTCCATGACAACAAGGTTTGGGTAAAGAAGGCCACCTCTGCGGCTTAAATGCCGCTTGCAGTTCCCCGGTTTCCTGCCGCAAATGTTCGCTAATCCATGGCAACAGGGCGAGCGAGACAATGACCGAAAACAGCAGCGTGATACGCGAGAAGCGCGGACAGGCGTTCTGGATCACCATCAACCGGCCGGACAAGCGCAACGCCATCAATGCCGACGTCGTCGCCGGAATCGCCAAGGGCTATCGCGACGCGCACGACGACAAGGAAGTCCGGGTCATCGTGCTGACGGGAGCGGGCGACAAGGCGTTTTGCGCCGGTGCCGATCTGCAGAACAGCGGTGCCGCCTTCGCGATGGATTTCTCCAGGCCGAACGTCGACTATGCCGACCTTTTGCGATTGTCGCAAAACGCCACCAAGCCCGCGATAGCGCGCGTGGGAGGCGTCTGTATGGCTGGCGGCATGGGCTTGCTGTGCATGACCGACATGGCGGTCGCGGCCGATCATGTGATCTTTGGATTGCCTGAAGTCAAGGTTGGCGTGTTTCCGATGCAGGTGATGAGCCTGCTGCAATCGATCGCGCCGCCACGCCTCGTCAACGAATGGGCGCTGACCGGCGAGCCGTTCGACGCCAAGAGCGCCCTGGCGGCCGGGCTCCTGAACTATGTGGTGCCATCGGCCGAACTCGACGCCAAGATCGACTGGCTGATCGCTCGCATCGTCGACAAGTCACCGACCGCGATCCGGCGCGGCAAATATGCCATGCGAGCGATCGCCTCGATGTCGTTCGACGAAAGCATCGCCTACACCGAAAGCCAGATCGCCTTGCTGGCGATGACGGAAGACGCCAAGGAAGGCCTCAAGGCTTTCGGCGAGAAGCGCAAACCGTCATGGCCGGGAAGATGAGCGGCTAGACGACTATCCCGGGTTCGCCTTCAGTCCCGCGGCTTCGATCCCGGCGATGGCGCAGATTTCGTCATTATCCGATGTGTCGCCGCTGACGCCGACGGCGCCGAGCAAAACGCCGCCGTCCTGGATCAGCACGCCGCCGGGGACCGGTATCAGGCGGCCCTGCGCCATCGTATTTACCGCGCTGACGAAATAGGCCTGCTCCTGCGCGCGCTGGAACAGCGCGCGCGAACCCATGCCCATCGCAAGGGCCCCATAGGCCTTGCCGTGCGCGATTTCAGCTCGCATCAGGCTGGTGCCATCCTGTGCGGCGGTGACTTTGACGCAGCCGCGCGCATCGAGAATGGTGATGACGAGCGGCTTCAGCTTCTTTTCGACGCCCTTGGCGAGGGCGGCATCGAGAATCTTGCGGGCAACATCGAGGGTAAGTTCAGCCATGGATCGGTTCCTTTGCATGTGAAGAGGGAGGTGGATTGGGGCGTGCGCGGTCGAGGCTCATCGCCAGAACGCGCGCGACATGGAGTGCAGAACGCTCGCTGCCATCCTTGATCTGATGCCGGCACGAAGTGCCATCGGCCACGATCAGCGTGGCCTGGTCGGCGCCACGCACTGCCGGTAGTAATGAAAGCTCGGCCATTTGCATCGACGCCTGGTAAGTGTCGGCACCATAGCCGAACGCGCCGGCCATGCCGCAGCAACTTGATTCGATAGTTCCGACGCTCAGGTCGGGAATAAGGCGAAGCGCCTTTTCAACCGGTTTGAATGCGCCGAACGATTTTTGATGGCAGTGGCCGTGAACCAGCGCTTTCGCGGGCATGGCGCCAAGCGGTAATTGCAGGCGGCCGGCCTCGGCCTCGCGAACCAGAAACTCCTCGAACAGCAGGGCATGCGCGCTGATGCTCTTGGCGTCGTTGTCAGAGCGTAGTGAAAGCAGTTCGTCGCGGAGGGTCAGGAGACAGCTCGGCTCCAGTCCGACGATCGGTATGCCGCGCGCGGCGAATGGCGCGTAGGTCGCGACCAGGCGGTTCAATTCCACCCGCGCCTGATCGACCAGGCCGGCCGAAAGGAACGTGCGCCCGCAGCACAGCGGCCGCGCGCGATCAATTGGTTTGGGGAGATGGACTCGGTATCCGCCTTCGACCAGCACGCGCAGCGCAGCGTCAAGGTTTTCCCGCTCGTAGACACGGTTGAAGGTGTCCGCAAACAGCACCACCTCGCGACCGCTCTCCGGTCCGAAGGCTTCGGCATCGGTGTGGAACACGTCGCGGCGGAACGCCGGCAGGGCGCGTTCCGCGCTGATGCCGGCAAATCTTTCGAACAGCTTGCGCAGTAACGGACTGTTGTTGCGCCAATTGGCGAGCGGAGCGAAGCGGGACGCGAGGCCGGCATAACGCGGCAGGTATCCGACGAGCCGGTCGCGCAGCGAAAGTCCGTGTTTTGCTGCGCGCGCCGCCAGCACCTCGATCTTCATCTTGGCCATGTCGACGCCAACAGGGCATTCGTGGCGGCAGGCCTTGCAGGAAACGCAGAGTTTGAGTGTGTCCATCATTTCGTCGGAGGCCAGCGCGTCCGCCCCGAGCTGGCCGGAGATCGCCAGCCGCAGCGTATTGGCGCGGCCGCGGGTGACATCCTTCTCATTGCGGGTCGCGCGATACGACGGGCACATCACGCCGCCTTCGAGCTTCCGGCAGGCGCCGTTGTTGTTGCACATCTCGACGGCACCCTGGAAACCACCGCCGGCGCCGGGATAGGCCGACCAGTCAAGGACAGTCTTCAACTCGCCGATACGATAATCCGGCGGATAACGAAACAGCGAGCGGTCGTCCATCCTGGGCGGATCGACGATCTTACCGGGATTGAGAACATTATCGGGGTCAAAGCGCTGCTTGACCTGTCTGAAATCGGCAACGATGCGCGAGCCGAACATCGCTTCGTGGAATTCGGAGCGGACCAGACCGTCGCCATGCTCGCCGGAATGCGAGCCCTTGTACTCGCGCACCATCTCGAAGGTTTCTTCGGCGATGGCGCGCATCGCCTTGACGTCCTTTTCGAGCTTCAGATTGAGCACGGGACGCACGTGCAGGCAGCCTTCGGAGGCATGCGCATACATGGTGCCGCGGGTGCCGTGCTTGGCAAAAATACCGTTGAGCCGCTCGGTATAATCGGCGAGCTGCGGCAGCGGCACCGCGCAATCCTCGACGAAGGAAACAGGCTTGCCCTCCTGCTTCATCGACATCATCACATTGAGGCCGGAGGTGCGGAAATCTGCGATCGCGGTCTGCGTGGCGGGCTCGACGACATCGACGACGCCGCCCCATTTGCGTTGCGGCTGGTTCCAGCCGAAGCCGAGGTCAGCCATCAGCTCGGACAGCTGATTGAGTTTTTGATGATTGGCGGTCTGATCTTCTTCAGCGAATTCGACGATCAACAGCGCGTCGGGGTCGCCGCGAACCGTTGCATCGATCACCGGCCGAAACATCGCAATGTCCCGTCCGAGCGCGATCATCGTGCGATCGACCAGTTCCACCGCAATCGGTTTCAGCTTCACCAGATGCTGAGCAGCATCCATCGCTTCATAGAAGCTGCCGAAATGACAGACTCCCAGCACCTTATTGCGAATGATGGGCCAAAGCTTGAGTTCGACCTGCGTCGTGAACGCCAGCGTTCCCTCGGAGCCGACTAGCAGATGCGCCATGTTATTTGCCGCGTTGCGCGGCACAAGCGCATCGAGATTGTAGCCGCCGACGCGCCGCTGCACTTGCGGAAACCGCGCGGCGATTTCAGCTGCCTCGCGCTCGCCGAGATCGAGCATGTCGCGAAACAACGCGAGCCCGCTGTCAGGTGAATTCACGCGTTCCAGATCCCGCGCCACTTCGCCGAAATGCAGCCGCGTGCCGTCGGCCAGCGCCGCATCCATCGACAGCGTGTTGTCCCGCATGGTGCCGTAGCGAAGCGAGCGTCCACCACAGGAATTGTTGCCGGCCATGCCGCCGATGGTGGCGCGCGAGGCCGTCGAGACATCAACCGGAAACCACAACCCATGCTTCCTGAGCTGGCGGTTGAGGTCGTCCAGCACGATGCCGGGTTCGACCACGCAAGTGCGGTTCTCGACGTCGAGCGAAAGCAGGCGATTCAGGTGCCTGGAGAAGTCGACGACAATCCCCTCATTGACGGTCTGGCCGCATTGCGAGGTGCCGCCACCGCGCGGGGTGACTACTCGGCCGGCGTCCCTCGATATGGCCAGCGCCCGCAGCGCCTCGTCCATGGTCCGGGGGACCACCACGCCGAGGGGCATGATCTGGTAGAACGAGGCGTCGGTTGCGTAACGGCCGCGGTTGAAGGCGTCGAAGAAGACGTCGCCGGTGATCTCGCGGGCCAGGCGCGCGGCGAGGGCACTGTTTTCAGCCGAATTTTGCGACTTTTCGGCCCTTGTCGGCGCCATTGCTTGATCTCGTGAATGCTCCGCCATCTCTTGCCTGCCGGGGTCCGCCTTGGCAAGGCAAAGCCCTGCTTCTTATGCATTGACGGGCCCCGCCGGGCGGGGGACAAGCCCGCCAAATAGTGATATTCGAGCGGCTCGCGAGGCCAACACTAGTAAGCCAAGACAAGACCGGGAAGGACGCCCCATGACTGTGCACTCTGGACGGCATTTTCTGCAGATTCCGGGACCGACCAACGTCCCGGACCGGGTGCTGCGCGCCATGGACATGCCGACCATGGATCACCGGGGCCCCGAATTTGCCGAGGTTGGCCATGCGGTGCTGGCGGCCATGCAGCGGGTGTTCCGCACCAAGCAGCCGGTGATCGTCTATCCGTCGTCGGGTACCGGGGCCTGGGAGGCTGCTCTCGTCAATACGTTGCAGCCCGGGGACAAGGTGCTGATGGCGGAGACAGGGCAGTTCGCTGTGCTGTGGCGCGGTATCGCCGAGAAATTCAAGCTCGACGTGGACTTCCTGCCCGGCGATTGGCGCCATGGCGCCGACCTCGAGCAGATCGAGGCGCGGCTGTCGGCCGACAAGGCGCATAAGATCAAGGCGGTGTGCGTGGTGCATAACGAGACCTCGACCGGCTGCGTCACCCATCCGCCGGACGTCCGCAAGATTCTCGACCGGGTCAAGCATCCGGCGCTGCTGATGGTCGACAGCATCTCCGGTCTCGGCTCGCTGGAATATGAACACGACGCCTGGGGCATCGACGTGTCCGTTGCCGGATCGCAGAAGGGTCTGATGCTGCCGCCGGGGCTCGGTTTCAACGCCGTATCGGAAAAGGCACTCGCGGTCGCAAAGGCCAACCCGGCCATGCGCTCCTATTGGGACTGGCAGGAGGTCATCGCGATCAACAAGGCGGGCACCTGGCCCTATACGCCGGCGACCAACCTGCTGTTCGGGCTGCGCGAAGCGGTCAAGATGCTGGAGGAAGAGGGGCTGGAAAACGTCTTCGCCCGCCACAAGCGCCACAGCGCCGCGACGCGCGCCGCCATCAAGGTCTGGGGCCTGGAAACGCAGTGCCAGGAACAGGGTGCGCATTCGCCCGCGTTGACCGGCGTGGTGATGCCGGAAGGCCATGACGCCGACCATTTCCGCAAAGTCGTGCTGGAGAACTTCGACATGTCGCTCGGAACCGGCCTCAACAAGATCAAGGGCAAGGTATTCCGGATCGGCCACATCGGCCACTTCAACGATCTGATGCTGATGGGCACGCTGTCCGGCGTCGAGATGGGTCTCGACCTCGCCAAGGTGCCGCATCGTGGTGGCGGCGTGCTGGCGGCGATGGAAGTCCTCAAAGGACGCGATACGTTGGCGATGCCAAAGACCGCCGTCGCCTGAACCGGTTTCGACCCAACAACAGAAAGAACTGCGATGAACGCGCCGGTAGCTGCGACTGAAGACCTGCTCTATTCCGTCGAGGACGGTATCGCCCGCCTGACATTCAATCGGCCGCAGGCGCGCAATGCGCTGACCTTTGCGATGTACGAGCGAATGGCGTCGATCTGCGAGGACGTCAACAAGGACCGCTCGATCAAGGTCATGATCCTGACAGGTACGGGCGACAAGGCCTTCGCGTCGGGCACCGATATTTCGCAGTTCCGCGCCTTCAAGACGGCCGAAGACGCACTCGAATACGAAGAGCGGATCGATCGCGTGCTCGGCACATTGGAGAAAGTCCGGGTGCCGGTGATTGCAGCCATTGCCGGTGCCTGTACTGGCGGCGGTGCGGGCATTGCTGCCTGCTGCGATATCCGAATCGGCACGGCGGCGACGCGCATCGGCTTTCCGATCGCCCGCACGCTGGGCAATTGCCTGTCGATGTCCAACATCAGCCGGGTCGTCGCCCTGGTCGGGCCTGCGCGAACCAAGGATCTGATTTTTACGGCGCGGCTGATCGAAGCGACCGAGGCATTGCAGCTCGGTCTGCTCAACGAAGTGGTGCCTGACGTCGAAACGCTGCAGCGCCGCGCTAACGAAACCGCAAAGCTCGTTGCCGGCCATGCGCCGATCACGATGGAAACCGCCAAGGAAGCGGTGCTCCGCCTCCGTCGTACTTTGTCGCGCGAGGAGGGGCGGGATCTGATTCTGCGCGCTTACATGAGCGAGGATTTCCGCGAAGGGATGGACGCCTTCCTCAACAAGCGGTCGCCCAACTGGAAGGGCAACTAGGCTCGGCTCCGGTTACGGATTGATCGCTGATCCTGCTTCCCTGTTGGCGCGGAGGTGGTTCGTTTGACCGCATGCGAAAGTCATAAGCAGCGCGGGTGCTGTTCAGCTTGAATTGGCGTGGTTTAAACCGCACAATGGGTAGCAAGAAATCCAATTTTCTGTCGTTAAAACAAATATAATTAGGGAAGAAGCACGTGGGACAGATGTTGAAAACGACGGCCGCTTTGGCGGCTATGATCGTCGGCGCGCCCGCTTTTGCCGCGTGGGAGCCGACCAAGCCGGTTGAAATCGTGGTTGCGGCGGGAGCCGGCGGCGCATCCGACCAGATGGCACGCATGATGCAGGCCGCGATCCAGAAGAACAACCTGATGAAGCAGCCGATGGTGGTCTCGCTCAAGGGTGGAGCGTCGGGCGCCGAAGCGCTGATGTACATGAAGTCCAGCGACGGCGATCCCAACAAGGTGCTGATCGCCTATTCGCTGATTTACATGCTGCCCTTGTCGGCGAAGATTCCGTTCAACTGGCGCGATCTGACGCCGGTGTCGGTGGTTGCGCTCGACCAGTTCGTGTTGTGGAACAATGCTGCCGGACCGAAGACCGTGAAGGAATTCGTTGCCGCCGCCAAGGCTGCGAGTTCGCCGTTCAAGATGGGCGGCACCGGCTCCAAGCGGGAGGATCACGTGCTCACTGTCTTCATGGAGCAGAAGACCGGCGCTAAATTCTCCTATCTACCGTACAAATCCGGCGGCGAAGCCGCGACGCAACTGGTCGGCAACCACACCGAATCCAACGTCAACAATCCTTCCGAAAATCTCGAAGTCTGGCGAGCCGGTCAGGTCCGCGCGCTGTGCGTGTTCGACAAGGAGCGTATTTCCTACAAGACCAAGGTCACCGAGACGCAATCGTGGAACGACATCCCGACCTGCAAGGAAGAAGGTCTCGACGTGCAATATCTGATGCTGCGCGCGATATTCCTGCCGGGCAAGGTGACGCCGGATCAGCAGGCGTTCTATGTCGATCTGTTCCAGAAGGTCACGCAGACCCCCGAGTATAAGGACTATATGGAAAAGCAGGCGTTGAAGCCGATCTTCCTCACCGGCAAGGATATGGTGAAGTTCCTTGAGGAAGATGACAAGCTCAACGCCTCGCTGATGAACGAAGCGGGCTTCGTGGCGAAGTAAGCGGCGCTATTTCCCGGCGGGACCGTACCCTGCGATTCTGCCGAGGACATTCTTGATCTCTGCTTTGGGCAGTAAACGCGGTGTGCCGATCTGAAGGCAGCCATGATACTGTCGTGCTAGCGCTTCGACCTCCACCGCAAGCCACATCGCCTTCGACAACGAGGGTCCCACGGCGATCATGCCGTGATGCTCCAGCAGGCAGGCCGAGCGATCCTCGAGCGCCTTCACCGCATGTTCCGAGAGTTCCTGAGTGCCGAACGTCGCGTAGGGCGCGCATCGGATGGTGTCGCCGCCGGCACAGGCGATCATGTAGTGAATCGGCGGGATTTCGAGGCCCATGATGGCGAGGATCGTCGAATAGGGCGGATGGGCATGCACCACGGCGTCGACTTCAGGCCGGGCCTTCAGGATATCGAGGTGAAAGCGCCACTCGCTCGACGGCCGCTGAGCGGGATCGAACGCGCCGTCGAGATCCATGAACACGATCTGCTCGGGCTGCATCGTTTCGTACGGCACGCTGGTCGGCGTGATCAGCAGCCCCGTGCCATGCCGCAGGCTGATATTGCCGGACGTGCCTTGATTGATGCCGAGCGCGTTCATACTGCGGCAGGCGTCGATGATCGACTGGCGCTTTTCCCGCTCGTGGCTGGCTGACATCGATTTCTCCCGATCGCGACGGTGCACGCCGTCAAATCACAAAACGCCTGAATCAGAGGGTCTTTGCACCGCGCGAAGAATGGTTGATTATTGCGTCGCAGTATAGTCGAACATCCGCGCGTGCGGGGAGTATGCCGGCGCGGTTCCGCCGTGAAAACATTCTGGGAGCGACCATGACGAATGCCGTGCTTGGAATTATCGGCGGGTCCGGCATTTACGACTTGCCGGGGCTGGAAAACGTTCGCGACGAGGCGATCGAGAGCCCCTGGGGTGAGCCTTCCGCACCCGTCAGGCGTGGTGTCATTGCCGGGCTGCCAATCGCCTTTTTGCCACGACATGGCAAGGGGCACGTTTTGGCGCCCTCGGATATCAACTACCGGGCCAACATCGACGTGCTGAAACGGGCAGGGGTCACCGACCTGATCTCGCTTTCGGCCTGCGGTTCTTTTCGGGATGATCTCCCGCCCGGCACATTCGTGCTCGTCGACCAGTTCGTCGACCGTACCCACAAACGCGAGAGTTCGTTCTTCGGCAGGGGCTGCGTTGCTCATGTTTCGATGGCCCATCCGGTGTCGCCGCGGCTGTTGGGACATCTGGCGGCCGCCGCCTCGGCAGAGGGCATCACAGCCGTGCAAGGCGGCACCTACGTCTGCATGGAGGGGCCCCAGTTCTCCAGTCTCGCCGAGAGCCTGACCTACAAGGCGCAGGGTTACTCGGTGATCGGAATGACCAACATGCCGGAAGCCAAGCTCGCCCGTGAGGCAGAGATCTGTTACGCCAGCGTGGCGATGGTTACCGATTTCGACTGCTGGCATCCCGATCACGATGCGGTGACGGTTCAGGATATCATTCGCGTGCTGAATTCGAACGCCGAGAAGGCGAAGGGTCTGGTTGCGCGTCTTGCCAGGGATTTCCCGCGCCAGCATGAGCCGTGCCCGATCGGTTCGGACCGCGCGCTTGATACCGCGCTGATCACGGCGCCGGAAGCGCGAGATCCCAAATTGCTTGGGAAACTCGATGCCGTGGCCGGCCGGGTGTTGCGGTCGTGAGAATATCTTCCAGCGGGCGCGCGACGCCAAGGCGTAGAACATGAAGGTCGACGGTCGTCATTTTCGCAGCATCTGGCTTGAGTCCGACGGCTGGTCGGTCGGCGCAATCGACCAGCGGCGACTGCCGCACGAATTCGTTATCGCTCGCATGACGAACCTTGCCGATGCCGCTGAGGCCATTCGCTCCATGCTGGTACGTGGCGCCCCGCTGATTGGGGCGACCGCGGCCTACGGCGTGGCGCTGGCGATGCGCGCCGATGCTTCCGATGCGGCACTCGATCTCGCCTGCAAGATGCTGATTGCAACGCGGCCGACCGCGATCAACCTGAAATGGGCGCTCGATGAGATGCAGTCGTTGCTTCGACCGTTATCGCCCTCACGACGGGTCGAGGCGGCTTACAAACGTGCCAATGAAATCGCGGAGGAAGATATCGCGATCAATCGGGAAATCGGCCGGCACGGCCTGGCCCTGATCGAAGCAATCGCCGCGACCAAACCGGGAGAGCCCGTCAACGTTCTGACGCATTGCAACGCTGGATGGCTGGCGACGGTCGACTTCGGCACCGCGACGGCTCCGATCTATCTCGCGCATGATCGGGGTGTGAAGATTCATGTTTGGGTAGATGAGACGCGCCCCCGCAACCAGGGAGCCTCGCTCACGGCGTGGGAGCTTGGCCACCACGGCGTCCCGCACACCGTGATTCCCGACAACACCGGTGGCCATCTGATGCAGCACCGCATGGTCGATCTCGCGATCGTGGGAACCGACCGCGTGACCGCCAGTGGCGATGTCTGCAACAAGATCGGAACCTACCTGAAAGCACTCGCCGCCCACGATAATGGCGTGCCATTCTATGTTGCACTGCCGTCGCCGACCATCGACTTTAGTATTGACGATGGCATCCGGCAGATCCCGATCGAGCAACGCAGCGCCGACGAGGTCACAACCATGACCGGCCGAACCGCCGACGGGCGCATTGAGGCGGTGCGTGTGGTGCCTGCGGGCTCGCCCGTCGCCAATTATGCCTTCGACGTCACGCCAGCCCGGCTGGTGAGCGGACTGATTACCGAACGCGGTGTGCTCAGGGCCGAGCGTGCTGCACTTGCGAGAGCCTTTCCGGACCGCGCCTGAGGTCATTGACGCCTGGTATACCAGCGTCGTATCCCCTCACTGACCGCCGCTACCGGATGATCCATGTCCAACACCGATATTGAAATCGTCGTCGACGATCCGACTGCACCTGAGGCCGACTCGCCTGCGGTGACCTCCACCCGCGTCGTCGAAATCGTGGTGTCGCTGCTGCTGCTTGCATTGGCGCTGACGCTTGGGTGGGACAACTGGCGCACCGGTGCCGCTTGGGACTCCACCGGTCCGCAGGCCGGCTATTTTCCGTTCTATCTCTCCGTGATCCTCGGCGGCGCCAGCCTCTATGGTCTCGTCACTGCTTTTCTGTCGCGCAGTGAGGCTACCGGGACCTTCGTTACGCAGGCGCAGCTTCGGCGCGTCTTGGCTGTGTTCGTACCGACGCTGCTGTTCTGTCTTGCGATGCAATTTCTTGGGCTCTACGTCGCAAGTTTCCTCTTGATCGCGGCTTTCATGCGTATGGTCGGCAAGATCGCGTTGTGGAAATCGCTGCTGACCGCCTTCGTGTTCACCGCCGTGATGTTCGTGACCTTCGACATCGCGTTTGACGTCATCATGCCGAAGGGACCGCTCGAAGCGGCCCTCGGTCGCTAGCAGATCGCAGGACTGAACGGATGGAAGCCCTCGGTCTCCTCATGCACGGCTTTGCCGTCCTGCTGACGTGGAAGACGCTTGCCCTGATGATGGTCGGGCTGGTGCTCGGCATTTTTGTTGGCGTGTTGCCGGGGCTCGGTGGACCAAACGGCGTGGCGATCCTGTTGCCGCTGACTTTCACCATGGATCCGACTTCCGCCATCGTGATGCTGTCCTGCATCTACTGGGGCGCGTTGTTCGGTGGTGCCATCACCTCGATCCTTTTCAACATTCCCGGTGAGGCCTGGTCGGTTGCAACCACCTTCGACGGCTATCCGATGGCTCAGCAGGGCCGGGCGGCCGAAGCGCTGACCGCGGCCTTTACCTCGTCGTTCATCGGCTCGCTGGTGGCGGTCCTTCTGATTACGTTCCTCGCGCCCATGATCTCGTCCTTCGCGCTGAAGTTCGGACCGCCTGAATTCTTCGCGGTCTATCTGCTCACCTTCTGCTCCTTTGTCGGCCTCGGCCGCGAGGCCAAGCACAAGACGGTCATCTCGATGTCGCTCGGCCTGTTACTCGCCGGCGTCGGCATGGACACGGTGTCGGGCCAACTGCGCATGACTTTTGGATCGTCCGAACTGCTGCGTGGCATCAATTTCCTGGTTGCGGTGATCGGCCTGTTTGGCATCAGCGAAATCCTGCTGACGATGGAAGAGCGCCTCGCGCTGCGCGGACACGCCGCTGGAATCAGCCTGCGCGTCGTGTTGTCGGTCTGGAAGGATCTGCCGAAATACTGGGTGACGCTGTTGCGTTCGTCGTTCATCGGCTGCTGGCTCGGTATCACGCCAGGAGGCGCGATCGCGGCCTCGTTCATGGGCTACAATCTCGCCAAGCGCTTTTCCAAGGATCCCGACAGTTTTGGCAAGGGCCGCATCGAAGGCGTGTTCGCGCCTGAAACGGCGGCCCATGCCTCCGGCACCTCAGCCTTGCTTCCCATGCTGGCGCTCGGCATTCCCGGCTCCGGCACCGCAGCGATCCTGCTCGGCGGTTTGATGGTCTGGGGCCTCAACCCGGGACCATTGCTGTTCGTCGAACACAAGGATTTTGTCTGGGGCCTGATCGCTTCGATGTATCTCGGCAACGTCGTCGGTCTCGTGCTGGTGCTGACGACGGTGCCGATTTTCGCCTCGATCCTGCGGGTGCCGTTTGCGGCAGTCGCGCCGATGATCGTGGTGTCGTGCGCGATCGGCGCCTATGCGATCCAGAACGCGATGTTCGATATCTGGCTGATGCTTGGCTTCGGCGTCGTCGGCTACGTCTTCAAGAAGATCGGAATTCCGTTGGCGCCGTTCACTTTGGCGCTCGTGCTCGGGAATCGCGCCGAGGATGCGTTCCGCCTGTCGATGATCGGCTCCGGCGGCGATATGAAGGTGTTCTGGTCAAACGGTCTGGTTGGTTCAATTACTACGCTGGCGATCGTTCTGTTGTTCTGGCCCATCATCGACAGCGTGTTTGGCCGCGCAGTTCGATTGGTTGGGTCGAAAAACAATTCTTTGTCAAAGACTTAAGATAATTTTTTGGTTTGTTCACCATGGCTTCCGCCAATTGGTCGATGGAACCCGATTGTGTCCTCTTGTTGCTGGTTGGTGACAGGCTGCTGCGAGATTCCCGTATATGTTGATCGCAAGTTGCTGTTCACCCTAGGGGAAACCCATGAAGCGCATTTTGATTGCTGGCGCCACGATCGCCTCGCTGCTGACCACGAACGCTCTGGCCGCCGATTTGGCGCCGCGACCCTATACCAAGGCACCTGTAATCGTCGACCCTGGTTACAATTGGACGGGGTTCTATGTCGGCCTCAACGGCGGCTATAGCTGGGGGAGGGCGACTGACACGGCTCCTATCGGCGCTCCCTTCCCGGGCGCGGCTACGCTGCGTCAGAATGTGGATGGCGGCCTCGCCGGCGGCCAGATCGGTTATAACTGGCAGGTGGATCGGAAATGGGTGCTCGGCGTTGAAGCGGATGGCCAATGGAGCGGGGAACGCGGGCGATCAAATGATGTATTGGGGACGATCCGGATTGGAGCGATCGGCCTGACGGCCTCCAGTGCCGTCGCTACCGATTTTCCCTGGTTCGCAACTTTCCGCGGACGCGCTGGCTTTCTTGTTGATCCGAGCTTGCTGCTGTACGGCACAGGTGGTCTAGCGGTTGGCGAAGTGCGGTTCGCGAATACGGCAACGCTGACGGCTCAGCTTTTCGACGGCAACAGCAACACGCCGATCGGCGCGCCGGTTTCGGCCTCTGCAACGGTGGCGGAAAGCCAGACCCGGGTGGGCTGGACCGTCGGTGGCGGATTGGAGAAGAAGTTCGCCCCCAACTGGTCGGCGAAGGCGGAGTATCTGTACATGGATTTCGGGTCGAAGACGTATTTTGGCGGAACCGCCAATGCTGTCGACGTCCGCTTCCGTGATCACGTTGGCCGCGTCGGCATCAACTACCAGTTCACCGCTGGGCCCGTCGTCGCCAAATATTGAACGAATGGAATTCTCAAGATAGAAAAGCCCCGGTTTTTCGGGGCTTTTTTTTAATCGTTAGCGATGCCGCTCAAACTCGCGCGGCGGCAGCAACGGCATCGCCGCCACGCTTCCGCAATTTTGGGGCCCCGAAACCATCCGACAAGCGTTGGAAATGGCCGGTGTCGGGCTTATTGGAGAGGGAAGAGGGCCTCGTCCTCGGAAGCGCCATACCTTGCGTGCCCAAGCCTTGCGGTGCTAGCCGGTAGATCCCTGACTGCAGAGTGGTTGGAGCGAACTTGTCGGATTGGATGCGATTGCTGGTGCGCGACCGGCAGACGATTTTCGGCGCCGTGTTTGCGGCGTTTATCTCGTCGCACGCGGCGCTGGTGCTGTTGTTCGGCTTTGCCGGTTCGCTCGGTAACGCCATTTTCACCGGCTTGTTTCTTTCCCTCACCACGGCCGTGATCTGGTTTTTGACCTTCCGGAATGACTTCGCTGTCTCGGCGCTGGATTACATATTCGTTGGGCTCGTCGCTGTGATCCTCTGCTCCGTTCTCTCGAACGGCTTGACGGCAGAGCCGAAGGAATATGTTCTGCTGATACTCACGTTGTTTGCCTACCCGGCCTGCCGCTTTATCCGCGTCGACGATCTGACCCGCGGACGTCACGGGTTCGATTTTGTCCAAGCCGTTTTGGTAGTGATCGGTACGGCGGCGACAATTGCTGCGCTCGTCGGGCAATGGAATGGATTTCGCAGCAAGCCAATAATCTTCGGCTTTGACGGGGCCGCGATCTACTTCCTCCAATCACTGAGTTATCTGGTTTTTTCCGTCCTGATTGCGCGACAGCTAACCGCCTTCAGGGCGTTTTTGTTCTTCTTTCTGTTAATTATCCCGATGGCGATATTTGCGGCTTCCATGGTCCGCTTCGTATTCGTCGCTCTCGTCGGAACGTTGGTTCTTGCTACATATCTGGGTTTCTGGCGGCGGAAAAACATC
Organism: Hyphomicrobiales bacterium; assembly: GCA_017305715.1. GTDB lineage: Bacteria > Pseudomonadota > Alphaproteobacteria > Rhizobiales > Xanthobacteraceae > Bradyrhizobium. Next base: position 421,302 of record JAFKKG010000013.1, read on the forward strand.
CTGATTGTCGTCGCCGCAATTGTCATAGGCATCGCGGCAGGATTTGTATCGAGGTCGACGCATGTCCTTCGATACTCCACCTATGCGATGGGGGCCGATCAGATCGATTCAACCAGAACGCCGCAGCCGGAAAATCAACTATCCAGGCCCCAGACGGCTCCGACGGGGGTACCGACCGGAAAACAGGCAACTCGTTCGCAAGCTCTCGCGCCAAGCTGTTCCACAGACGCGAACGTCAATATGCAGAATTCCATCGCGATCAGGAAGGTCCTGCTGTACGACGCGGCCTTCATGCTGCCAAGCGCAGGGCTGTTTGGGCATGGTCTGGATGGCTTCATGAGAAAATCATGTTTGACCGGCCACCAGATTCATAATTCGTTCGTGCAGGCTTTTGTCGAGTTCGGATGGCTGGGCGGGATTCTTTTTGCCATGCTTGTTGCGAAGAGCTGGTGGTCGATCCTGAAAGTGGCGAGGAGGGATGCCGCGAGCAGGTTTGCGTTTTGCTGCCTGACGTTCGTCGTTCTGCTCTGCCTTGCGCATGGCCGTTTCAGTCGAGAGGCTGTCGTATTCGCATGGATTGGGGCCGTGGCTGGAATGACGCAGCCCGCACGAATCCGTTCGCCGGTCACGGAGCCGGCTGAGTCCTTTGTATCGCGCCCTTCGTGATGAGGTAAGGCTCGCCGCTTCAGGCCTTCGCTTCACACTACTTTGGCTTGCTTCAGCGCCACGATCTCGTCTGCGTCGAATCCAAACTCGGCGAGCACTTCCTCGGTCTGCTCGCCGAATTCGGGCGGGCGCGCCACCATCTTGCTCGGCGTGCGTGACAGGGTGAACGGCTGCCCGACCAGGCGGATGTGCCGGTCCTCATCATTGGGCACATCCTGGGCGATGCCGAGATGCTTGACCTGGGCGTCGTCGAACATCTGGTCAATCGTGTAGATCGGGCCACAGGGCACCCCCGCGGCGTTGAGTTCACTGACCCAGGTCTCGGTGGATTTCTTCTCGGTGAGCCTCCCGATGGCTGCGTTGAGGGCATCGCGGTTCTTCGAGCGGGCCGGGGCCGTGGCGTATTCGGGATTCGTGAGAAGTTCCGGCGCGCCGATCGCCTGCGCGCAGCGTTCCCAGATCCGCCCGCCGGTGGTGGCGATATTGATATAGCCGTCCGAGGTCTTGAAGACGCCGGTCGGAATGCTGGTGGGATGGTTGTTGCCCGCCTGTTTGGCCACGTCCTTTTCCATCAGCCAGCGGGCCGCCTGGAAATCGAGCATGAATATCTGGGCCTGCAGAAGCGAAGTCTGCACCCATTGGCCCTCGCCGGAGACGTCGCGTTCGAGCAGCGCAGTGAGGATGCCCAGGGCACAGAACAGCCCGGCGGTGAGGTCAGCGACGGGAATACCGACCCGCATCGGGCCTTCGCCGGGCGCACCTGTGACCGACATGAGCCCACCCATGCCTTGTGCGATCTGATCGAAGCCCGGCCGCTTGTGATAGGGCCCGTCCTGTCCGAACCCGGAGATGCTGCCATATACGATGCGCGGATTGACCTTGCGCAGGCTCTCGTAGTCGATGCCGAGCTTGCTTTTCACGTCGGGTCGGAAATTCTCGACGACCACGTCGGCCTTTTCCGCCAGCCGCCGGAACACTGCGAGGCCTTTGGGGTCCTTGAGGTTGAGCGTCATCGCGCGCTTGTTGCGGTGTAAATTCTGGAAATCCGAGCCTTGGCGAGGCCCCCCTGGCTGCTCGCCTACTGCGTCCTCCAGCAGCGCGTCGATCTTGATGACATTGGCTCCCCAGTCGGCAAGCTGCCGGACGCAGGTCGGTCCTGAGCGGACGCGGGTGAGGTCGAGGACCGTGAAGCGGGACAGAGCCTGTGAGGCGTGGGGGAAAGGCATTCAAGATGTCTCCTGGCCGGGACGGAATCCAAAAAAATTGCTGCTCAATCTTGGTACTTTCAATGGCTTACGGGCAAGCGGATTTCTAAATGGCTCCTATGCGAGCACCCGCGCGACTTTACGGACGCTAAGATTATTTACCTATCGATAGCATCGCCAGACTTTGGCCGTCGGTTCGCTTCCAAGGAAGCTGGGTAGGCACAGGGCAATTGCAGGTACAAGGAATTGCCCGTTCCGTGAGCTTCTGGAAAGGTCGAGAAACTTGCATCCTTCTGATCAGCATTCTGGAAGGTAATCTACTGAATTAACTTTAGTTTTCATTTGACCGTGCCGGTGTCGCTTGGCTTTGATAGCGTCTGTTGCAGCGCGAAGCCGACGAAGGATTTGACGCATGATGACCAAACCGGACCACGTCCCCGTCGGCACCTTCGAGCTTCATCAATACTATTCGACGCTCTGCGATCTGCTCGCGAAGACCAAGGTCACTGGCGGGACAGGCGAGCCGCTTGACGCCGCGAACGTCGTCACCTCGCTGGTGTCGCTGGCGCAAAGGACTCACGCCAACGGCAACAAGCTGATCTTTGTTGGAAACGGCGGCAGTGCGGCGATCGCCAGCCATATGGCGACCGACTACACCAAGAACGGTAACGTCCGCTCGATGGCGCTCAACGACTCGTCCATGCTGACCTGCCTCGGCAATGACCTTGGTTACGAGCAGGTCTTCGCAAAACAGATTGAAATGCACGCGCGTGCCGGCGATTTGCTGATCGCGATCAGCAGCTCCGGGCGATCGGTCAACATCCTCAATGCGGTGAAGGCGGGCGCCGCCGCCGGGTGTACGGTTGTTACGCTGAGCGGATTCAGCTCGAAAAATCCGCTGCGCGGTCTTGGCGAGTTCAATTTCTTCATCGACTCGGACCGCTATGGATTTGTGGAAATCGGTCACCTGACGATCTGTCACGCCATTCTGGATTTTTTGTGCGGCCTTCGTGTCGAAATGCCGGATGGCAAGGCCAGCTCGGCCGCCTGAAACTGGAGGGACGCGCATCATGGCCGTCACACTTGTAGCAGATGACGTTCGGTTGTATGTCCCCGAGCGGGACGTGGAATCGCCGGTCGTTACGATTCTGGTTCCGTCGCTCAACGAGGAACTGACCATCGAGGCGTTCCTTCGGTGGTGCCACCAAGGCATTGCGGCGAGCGGTACCTCGGTCGAGATTCTGATCGTCGACAGCTCCACGGATCGCACGCGGGAGATTGCGCTCGCCAACGGCGCCCGGGTATTGGCTACGCCGAAGCGCGGTCTGGGGCGTGCTTACATCGACGCGATTCCCTACGTTCGCGGCAAGTTTATCATCATGGGCGACGCCGACTGCACGTATGATTTTCGCGTCATCAAGCCCTATATCGATGCCTATGATGCGGGCGCGGAGTTCGTCATGGGGTCACGGTTCAGAGGGTCGATCGAGCCGGGGGCGATGCCCAAACTGCACCGCTATTTCGGGACGCCGCTGACGACGTTCATTCTCAACACGATGTTCGGCAGCCGGTACACCGACATTCATTGCGGCATGCGCGGCATCACGCGAGATGCGCTCGAACGGATGGAGATGAGCTCTCAAGGATGGGAGTACGCGTCGGAAATGGTGCTGAAGTCGGTGCACATGAAGTTGCGCACGACCGAAGTCCCGATTGATTTTCTCAAAGATCCTGAAGGGCGTCTCAGCCACATGAAGCGCCGCGGCTGGATGGAGCCTTGGCGCGCCGGCTGGATGAACCTGCGTGCGATGCTGACCTACGGGGTGGACTTCTTCCTGATCAAGCCCGGAGCGGCGATCTTGCTGCTGGGATTGCTTTTTCTCGTGCCCCTGACATTCGGGCCGTTTTCAATCGGCGCGCTGAGCTTTTCGCTGAATACCATGCTGCTCGCAATGGTGTTGGCGACCCTCGGCGTCTCGATGCTCTATTCAGGCATGATCGCGAGTGTCCTGTTCGATTATTCCGACACCAGGCAGCCTTGGTTTGATCGTATCTTTGCGTTCAACCGTACCGTGGCCATCTGCCTTGTGGCGGGCCTCATCGGGCTGCTGCTTGCCGTTCCGCTGGTGCGGACCTACATCGCCAACGGTCTGTCATTGCGGGGCGTTGGAATCCAGACCCATCACGCGGTTGCGGGGCTGTGGTTGATCACGACGTCATTTCAAACCTTCATTTTCATGCTGATGATTCGAGCGCTCGGCGTGGTCTTGCCAAAGCGGGCATCCGCGGCGATGACGACGAGACGCGGAGAACTCGAAAAGAGATCCGTCCGGTTGTCGACCGAAAGGCTATGATCACTGCGACGGCAACTATCGTGTTCTGTCAGGCTCTGTATGGCATCGCGCGATGGCCTGCTCACGTTCGACAACTCGGGATCCTGTCCGCGAACTGTTGTCGTTGGCCGGTCAGTAGCACCCAGAAGCGCATGTCACGAAGCGATCGAACTTGTCGGAGCACGACCACATGAACGTTCTGGTGACGGGAGGTGCTGGCTTCATCGGCAGTCATCTTTGCGACCGCTTGCTGGCTCGCGGGGCGCAGGTGTGGTGCGTCGACAATATGCATCTTGGCCGGAGGCGGAACATCGCGCATCTCGAATCCCGGCCGGATTTCCATTTCTTCGAACTCGACGTTCTTCAACGCGAGGCACTGGATTCGCTGTTTGCCAAAGCCGGCTTCGACGCGGTTTTCCACATGGCGGCGAATTCGGATATCGCAGCCGGAGTGGCCGATTCCCGTCTCGACCTCACGCTCAATCACCTCACGACACTGACCGTTCTCGAGGCGATGCGGGCGCACGGGGTCAAGAGGCTTTTCTTCGCCAGCACATCGGCGGTGTTCGGGGAGAATGATGCGCTGCTTGGCGAGGATGCGGGTCCGCTGCAGCCGATCTCTTTTTATGGCGCCAGCAAGCTAGCAGCGGAAGCCTATGTGTCGGTGTTTGCGCACACGTTCGGGGTGAGTGCGGTCGTGCTGCGGTTTCCCAACGTGATTGGCGAGCGTGCGACGCATGGGGTTATCTATGATTTCTTGGCAAAGCTTCGGAAGGATGCGAGCAGGCTCCAGGTGCTCGGTGACGGCAACCAGGCGAAGCCGTATCTCTATGTCGGAGATCTTATCGACGCGATGCTGGCGGCTTGGGACAAATCAAAGGATCCATTGTCGGTCTATCATGCCGCCGGAATCGAAACGACGACGGTACGCGAGATCGCGGAGATCGTGGTCGCCGCGGCGGGCAGGCCGGATACGTGCATCGCCTATACGGGAGGCGATCGCGGCTGGGCCGGCGACGTGCCGCGCTTCCGCTATGATATTTCACGACTGCAATCGCTCGGCTGGCAGCCACGCCATCACTCCACCGATGCGGTCCGATTTGCGGTCGAGCGCATTCTCGCCAATGGCTTCTGAAGAGGCCGACTAGCATGCGCGCAGCCATCGTTGCCGGAGGATTTGGAACGCGCGCCGTCGCCATGACGGGCGATCGCATTCCCAAGGCGCTGCTGCCGGTTGGCGGTGTCCCGATCATCTTTCGTCAAATGCGCGTCTTGCGACGCGAGGGCGTGCGCAAGATCACGGTTCTCGGTGGCCATCACGGCGATCAGTTGCGAGCCCACCTGCAGCCGGAAGCGAGCACGCTGGATATTGCGCTCGATGTCATCGTTGAAGCGGAACCGCTGGGTACGGCGGGGTGCCTCACCGCGCTCGCGCCGGTCGGCGAGGAGACGCTCATCGTCTATGGCGACATGCTGTTCAACATCGCGCTCGGTCCGTTTCTGGACTTCCATCGCCGGCGCCGGGCGCTGCTGACCGTTGCCGCACACCCAAACGATCATCCCAGGACGTCCGATCTGATCGTGGAGACCGATGACCTGTTGACCGACGTGCTGCCACGCAAACGGCCGAGAGAGGCCGATTATCGCAATCTTGTACCCGCCGGCATCTATATCGCGTCGCCGGAGCTTTTCGCGGGGCTGCCGCGTCACAATGCGGACATGATATCGGACGTCCTGCCGCGTCTCATTGCCGCTGGCGCGCCGATCGCGGCCTACAACACGCCCGAATACATGCGCGATGTCGGTACGCCGGCCCGCCACGCCGCAGCGGAGCGCGACCTGTCGGCCGGACGTGTCGAGGTGCTGCATCGCGCGCACATGCGTCCGGCCATCTTCTTCGACTGCGACGGCGTCCTCAATATCGAACCGGGTGCCCGGGGTGCCGTCACACCTGACGATGTCCTGCTCATCGAGGGAGCCGGTGCGGCGGTACGTCGCGCACGCGAAGCCGAATTCCTCACCGTTGGCGTGACCAACCGCCCACAAGTGGCCAAGGGCTTCGTGACCTTCGAGGGCCTCTCCCACATCCTTGGCCGCCTTGAGGCCTTGCTGGCAGAAGATGGCGGCATACTCGACCGCCTCTATTTCTGTCCGCACCACCCTGAAGCCGGATTTGCCGGCGAGGTCCCGGAACTGAAGGTCCGCTGTGAGTGTCGCAAGCCCGGCACGCTGCTGCTGCGTCGCGCCTTCGACGATCTGCCGATCGACCGTTCCAGGTCCGTCCTGATCGGAGATAGCCTCAGGGACATCGGTGCAGCGCGGGGCGCCGGAGTCCGGGCTTACGGCGTTCGAACGGGGCACGGCTGCCGCGATGTCTATCCGTCCGAGGCCGGCCCCGTGCCCACGCCTGACCTCATGTTCGATACGGTACGTGAGGCGGTGGAATTTTCGATCACCTACGGAGTCCTCATTGCCCCCGTGATGGCACGACTGCGCTCGCAGCGCGATCGGCCCGATGGGCCGATGCTCGTTGCGTTCTGCGGCCGCTCACGAGCCGGCAAGACGATGATGGCGCACGCGCTGACGCGCGTGCTCGCCGAGCAGGACGTCGCCGGCCTGCATGTCAATTTGGATCATTGGATTGTTCCAGCCGCCGAGCGGGACCCGGACGCCGACGGGGAGGCCCGCGCCCGCGTCGCGGAGTTGTCCAGCGTCGTCACAGATCTTCGGGCCGGGCGTGTCGTGACCGCGCCCGGATATGATGTTGCTACTCGCGGCCACTCGGCACCAGTAACGTATGACCCGAACGGTTTTGCGATCATCGTGCTCGATGGCAGTTTTTCGGCTCATCGAACGCTGCGCGCGATGGTGGATCTCGCCGTCTTCGTTGAGAGCCCTGAAAAACTGCTGCGGGAACGGTTTACCGCGTTCTACGCATGGAAGGGGTTGCCTCGCCATGATATCGACGGGCTATGGGAGCGCCGCGCCGGCGACGAGTGGCCTGCCGTCGATTCTCAACGTGACCATGCCGATCTCGTTCTGACGCTAACCGGTGACAGCTCATGATCGTTTCCTGCGCGCCTTTTCGTGTGAGTTTTGCCGGCGGCGGCTCCGACATTGCATCGTTCTATCGCAAGCAACGCGGCGCGGTGCTGTCCTGCGCCATTGCAAAATACAGCTTCATCGTCGTGCATCCGTACTTCAACGCCAGCAAATATCATCTCAAATACGCCCGCACGGAACTGGTCGATCACGTCGAGGACATTGAACATCCGCTGCTGCGCGAAGCGTTGCGCATGCAGAACATCGATCCAGGCATCGAAATTGCGTCGGTGGCGGACATTCCCTCGGGAACCGGGCTCGGCTCTTCGAGCTCCTTCTCGGTCGCGTTGCTCAATGCGCTCTATGCGCATCGTCGCATCTTCGCACCCAAGGAGGCACTGGCGAACGAAGCCTGCATGCTGGAGATCGAACGGCTGGGCGAACCGATCGGAAAGCAGGATCAATATGCCGCTGCTTATGGTGGGATCAATTTCATCGAATTCGAGCAGCACGGCGGCGTTACCGTACAGCCTTTGGTATTGCCGACGGCGACGGTCTCAGAACTCGAAGGCAACCTTCTGCTGTACTTTACCGGCAGTCAGCGCGATGCTCGTGCGGTGCTCTCACACCAGGTAACGGCGATCAAGGAGGATCCGCGGACGGTTGCGCGGATACAGCAGATGGTCGATCTGTCCTACGAGATGCGCGATCTCCTGCTCGCCGGCGATCTCGACGCGTTCGGCGAGGCGCTGCACCGCGGCTGGGAAATGAAGCGGGGCATTACGTCTCAGATCAGCAACTCGACGATTGACGAATTTTATGCCCGCGCGCGCGAGGCCGGCGCAACCGGCGGCAAACTCGCCGGTGCCGGCGGAGGCGGTTTCCTACTGCTTTATTGTCCGAAATCGGTGCAACCGCGGGTGCGCGAAGCCATGAGCACGCTGCAGAACCTTGAATTCCGTTTCGACTGGGGCGGCGCTCGAATCGCGTTTGCGCAATGAGGGTCATTGGATGAAGCGGCTGCTGATCACGGGAGCCTCGGGCTATATCGGCACGCGGCTCGTCGAGCTGGCGATCGGCAAAGGCTACGAAGTGATCGCCCTGGGCTCGCCACCGCCTGGCTCCCGGATACGGACGGTTCCGTGGCGGCTCGGTGAAGCTCCCGCGCCGGAGTTGCTTGCCGGAGCGAAGGCGGTGATTCATCTCGGCCATGCCTGGTCGAGCGACGCACAACACGGCTCCGGTCCGGACAACATCAATTTGTCCGGCTCAGAGCGTCTCGCGGGCGCCGTCCTTGAGGCGGGGATACCGCGCTTTGTGTATGCCTCGACGACATCGTCGCGTGCAGGGGCCCTCAATGCCTATGGGCGGGTCAAGCATGCGATTGAAGCCCGCCTGCAGGCCCTGCCGGGGGCGGCTGAGGGGATATCCTGCGCCCGCGTCGGATTGGTCTACGGCGGCCCGGGGCAGGGGCTTTTCGGCCTGCTGTCGAAGCTGGTCAGCCTGACGCCGGTGCTGCCGATGATCGGGCTCGACCGGCAGGTCCAGCCGATCCATCTCGATGAGGTTTGCGCCGGGTTGCTGAGGCTCGCCGAAGAACCGCCGCTGCACCGTCCGGTCGTCATTCTGGCTGGCCCGGAACCCGTCACTTTTGGGTCCTGGCTGCGCCTCTTGCGGCGCGCACTCGCCGGCAAGCGGCTCATCCTGGTGCCGGTACCGATCCCCCTTGCGCTCCTGGCCTGCGATCTGACTCGCCTCATTCCCTTTTTTCCGACCGTTGACCGCGAGCGTGTTCTGGGACTTGCGGGTGCGGCGCCGATGGACAGCCGGGCCGACCTGGCCCTGCTTTCCATCGAGGTCGCCGATCCCCTGGCCAAGCTCGCTGAGGCGCCCGTCGCACGCCGGCGGCGCATTGGCGAGGCTGTGGCGATGCTGCGCTACGTCTCGGGGGGGAGCGCCTGCTCCATCGGGCCGGTCATTCGACTGGCCCGGGTGATTGCGCGGACGCCCGGCACCAGACCCGCGCTTCCTGCATTGGTCCTGCGCTGGCCGGGCCTTCTGCGGTTGCTCGAGCCGTGGCGGCCGTCCATGAATCATCAACTGGCACGGGAGCTTCACCTCGCGGCAATGGTGGTGGAAAGCGAACCGATGGCCAGAATGCCTGCTGCGCCGGCAAGGGTCTTGAAAGAATTGGCTCAGGATGCGTTGGCGCTGCCATTTCGCATCCTGTTCGGTCGAATCTACGCATGACCGGATTGGCACTGGACGCCGAGATTCTGATTATCGGCAGTGGGCCGGCTGGCGTGTCGGTGGCGTTACCCTTGGTTCAGGCGGGCCGTCGTGTCCTGATGATAGACGGGGACGCAGCGGAGGCCCTGCCAGGCGTCGAAGGCCCCCAGCCGGACCCTTCATGGCGCCGAACGCTTGGCAAGGAACTGGAGGCGCTTCAGCCCGAGGACGGCCTGTCGCCCAAGCTGCGGACGCCGGCGGCGCGGATGATCGTGGATGCCTTTCACCAGATGACCGGCATCGCGACGGATAATTTTGCCGTCGTCGGAGCCCGTGCGCGGGGCGGCCTTTCTCGCATCTGGGGCGGCTATGTCGGAGAATTCGACGACGACGATCTGACCGGATGGCCACTGCGCTTTGCCGATCTGCAACCGTCCTATCACACCGTCACCGAGAGGATTGGCATCAGCGGCTCTGATAATGACGACATGGCCGCCTTTCACGGCCTGTCCGGCCCGGTCATGCCGGCGCCGCCGATCGGGCCCGCCGCGGCTTCGATCCTCGAAAATTATCGGCGTGGCGATCCGCAGCCGGGCTTCGCGCTGGGGCTGGCGCGCAACGCCTTATTGGCGGCCGATCGCGCGGACCGCAAGGCGTGCGATCTGTCGCTTTCTTGTCTGTGGGGCTGCGCCCGCGGTGCAATCTACGACGCTCGCCAGGACTTGGCTGCGTTGCGACGCTATCCCAATTTCGAGTTGGTCGATGGCGCGTGCGCCGTGCGCCTCGAGCAGGATGGTGAGGTTTGGCGAACGGTCACGCAAAGCAGTCGGGCGTTCAGGACGTCGCGTATCGCGCTCGCCGCGGGAGCGCTTGGTACACTCCGCCTCGTCGCGCCGTTGCTGCCGGTCGGATTGCAGCGCATTCCGCTCTTGAGTAGCCCGGTCATGGTCATGCCGTTGCTGTTGCCGCATCTGCTTGGAGCGACAGCGCCCCTGGTCGGCTATGCCCTGGCGCAACTCGGCTACACCATGCGCCTCTCGCCAGCGCCGGGCGACTATGTCACCGGGGGGGTCTATGAAGTGACGGCTTTGCCGTCGTCCTCGTTCGTTGCAAGGCTGCCGCTTGGCCGTCGAGCCGGAACCGTCTTGTTTGATGCGCTTGCTCCCGCGCTGGCCGTCGCGACGAGCTATTTTCCCGGACGATTCAGTTCCAACACCGCTGCCTGGAGGGTGATCGACGGCGCGGCCCAGATCACCATTCACGGGGGATTCGCCGGCGATTTTGCTGCGTCGGCTGCGAGGACACAGAAACGCCTCCGCAAGATTTGGCGACGGCTCGGCGGATGGGCGCTGCCCGGCGGATCAATCGCCTTGCCCGGGACAGACGTGCATTTTGGCGGATTGTTCCCCATGGGCAGCGATTGCGCGAACGGCAGCAGCCGGTATGGCGAACTCAACGCTGCGCAAGGACTGTTCGTGGTGGACGGTTCGTCGTTACCGACCGTATCCTCCAAGTTCATCACCTTGACGATCATGGCGAATGCCGACCGCATTGGCCGTTACATGAGCGCCCAATCCTGACGACCCGGTTCGCATCCAGGGCAAACCGCTCCGGGGAAGGCATAAAGCGCTAAACAACAACTGGACGACATCTGATTGCTGAACAAATACAGAGGTTTGTTGCAGGCGGTGTCCGCACCGACCATGCATGACGCGCAGTGTTAGCGCCTCAGTAACCGTAAGTCGGCCCGCGCTCTGGCCGCGAGGGGATCGTCGGGGTGCCTTACGATGAAGAGCTCCAGCGACTGAACCGTGTTCAGCCGTCGCGCCATTTGATATTCCTCCTGCACCGCCAGCTGCGGATCACGTGCAGGCGGCGTGGTCTTGTCGGCAGCCGTGCCAGGCTTTGCATCCGAAGCGATGGCTTTTGTCATGGATAAATGACCTTTCCAAAGCAGATGGCCTATATCCCCGAGGAAGGTTGTCGTAAGTAAAGAAATCGTAAACGCCAACGAGACAGCAAGCGCTCTTGGCCGGGTGTTCTTGAGTAGCACTGTTCGCATCGTTGGACCTACGGTTCTAACAGCAGTCTCGATTGCGGGACCAGCCCTGATCGTTCTAGCATCATGCTGTAACCCAATCGAAACCTGGAGCCCCCAAAGATCGCAACCGTATGGTAAATCGCCTGGGATGAAGCGGCCTCACGAAACAGACGAACAGGATAATCCCGGAGACGCACTTGGCAACGGCTGTAGGAGTTTCCCAAACCAATAACCCGGAAATTGACGGTCTGCTGAGCGGCTCGAAGTGGTCCGGCACGATCTCCTATAGCTTTCCTGATTCCCCAAGCGATTATTCGGCCAATTATTATGGCAATGGCGAGCCGACGACTTCAGGCTTTTCGTCGGCGCCTGCTACCATGCAGCAAGCGATCAACTACGCCATTTCACTGATCGCGGGCTATACCAACGCCAGCTTTCAATATGCGGGAACGAACGGGTCGGATATCGCGATCGCACAATCGCCCGCCGCCAATCCGACTTCCTATGCCTACTACCCGGCCAACGTGCCGTCTGGCGGCGATGTATGGTTCGGAACCGCATACAATTATTCCCTAGCGGCGCTCGGGAATTACTATTTCGTCACAGCGCTGCACGAACTCGGCCACTCCCTTGGCCTCAAGCACAGCCAGGAAACCGGTGGCGTCGCCAATGTCGCGGTGCCAGCCGCGCACGACGATTCCGAATATACCGTCATGAGCTACCGCAGTTATGTCGGTGCTCCGCTCACGGGATACACCAGCGAAGCCTATGGCTATGCGCAGACCTACATGGCCAACGATATTCTGGCGCTGCAAACGCTCTACGGCGCGAACTACACGACCCACAGCGAAAATACGGTCTACTCCTGGAGCCCGACGACGGGGCAGCAGTTCATCAATGGGGTTGCGCAACTTGCCCCCGGCAACGGTGCCGGGGGTTCAGCCAATCGTGTGTTCGAGACAATCTGGGACGGCAACGGCATCGATACCTACGACCTGTCGAATTACACGACGGGTGTCACGATCAATCTCAATCCCGGTGCATCATCGATCACCTCCACGACCCAGCTTGCTTATCTCGGAAATGGCCATTACGCGTCGGGCAACATCTACAACGCCTATCTGTTCAACAACGACCCGCGGTCCTACATCGACAACGCCATCGGTGGCTCGGGCAACGACATCATCATCGGCAACGCGATCGCCAACGTACTGAACGGCGGCGCGGGTAATGACACGCTGGA
>JAFKKG010000014.1 GCA_017305715.1 Hyphomicrobiales bacterium
CGGGGAGAGCTCGCCATAAGCCGTAAAGCCATTGCGCAGGGAAGGCCGGGTGTTCTCCGCTGGACCTGTATGCTCATGTGCATTTTGTTTTGTGCACGACGCACATGAGACCGCGGGTGCAGCGCGCACCCGGTCTTCCCTGCGCCCTCGATCCGTGAGGGCGGGAAGTTTTCCGGCATGACTTCGGGCGCATCGCGTCGCGAGAGGGTGGATGCATGTTTGCGACGCTGCACTGCCGGCCGTCATCATGCCCGGACGACGGAACCGCGAGCCCGCCGCGTGCTGGGTCACCCCAAAATCGACGCTGGCGCCGATGGTTAATCGCGTCTTAACCTCGCCGTATCTATGGTGGTTTGATCCGTACCCGGTCGACCTATCGATCCCCCGACCGCTATTGAAAGTATTGGCGTATCTCGCATGGCAATGACCGCCCCTTCCGGCGTGGCGCAGGGCGCCGGCAATGTCTCCGCTGCCGGTCAGGCCGAGCGATCGCCGTTTTTGCGGACGGCCGAGCTCCTGGCCCCCTACCAGCCCGGTAAGCCATTGATTGCGCTGTCGTTGGGCGAGCCGCAGCATCCGGTTCCGGGCTTTGTCGGCCCGGTGCTGGCCAAACACATCGCCGATTTCGGCCGCTACCCCATCGCCAAGGGCATCGAGCCGTTCCGGCGGGCGGTGGCGAACTGGCTCTCGGCCCGGTTCCAGCTGCCCCGCGCGGTCGATCCCGACAGCGAAGTTCTGGTGCTGAACGGCAGCCGCGAGGGGCTGTTTTTCGCCGCGATCACGGCGGCGCGCTATGTCGGGCCGCGCAAGGGCCGGCCGGCGATCCTCATGCCCAACCCGTTCTATCCGGCCTACGGCGCCGGCGCCCGCGCCGCCAATTGCGAATCGATCTACCTGCCGACCACGCTCGCCAACGGCTTCCTGCCGGATCTCGACGCGCTTGACGAGGCGACGCTGGCGCGCACCGTTGCGATGTTCATTGCCTCACCCGCCAATCCGCAAGGGTCAGTCGCCTCGCGCGACTATTTCACGCGGCTGAAGGGCCTCGCCGATCGCTACGGTTTCATGATCCTTAGCGACGAGTGCTATTCGGAAATCTACACCAAGCAGGCGCCGGGCAGCGTGCTCGAATGCGCCGGACCCGATTTCACCAATGTGGTGGCGTTTCAGTCGCTGTCGAAGCGCTCGAACCTGCCGGGCATGCGCGTCGGCTTTGCCGCCGGCGACAAGAAGTTCCTCGCCATGTTTCACGAGCTGCGCAATGTCGCGGCACCGCAGGTGCCGGTGCCGTTGCAGCACGTCGCGGTCGCGGCCTATAGCGACGAGACGCATGTCGAGGAAAACCGCAGGCTCTATCGCATCAAATTCGATCTCGCCGACCAGATCCTCGGCAACCGCTACGGCTATGTCCGCCCCGCCGGCGGCTTCTGCGTCTGGCTCGATGTGTCGGATCGTGGCGGCGACGAAGCCGCAACCGTGCAGCTTTACAGGGACGCCGGCGTGCGCGTGATCCCCGGAACCTATTTGTCGCGGCCGCAGGACGACGGCAGCAATCCCGGCGCCGGCTATATCCGCCTGGCGCTGGTATCGGACAGTGAATCAACAGCCGAAGCTTTGCACCGGCTGGTCGAAACCTTGGCTTAATCGCAGGGCCCCATGAGCATGCCAGCGATCGAACGTGTCATTCCCCTGGTCAGCCATCTGCCGGTCTCGATCCGCGACGCGCTGGCGCGGCGCCTGCGCGAACTCGCGGGCCTGTGCCTGATCGCGCTGTCCGGGGTCGCTGCTGCTGCGCTGATGACGTGGTCGGTGCAGGATCCGAGTTTGAGCCACGCGACCTCGCGGGCGATCCGCAATATCCTCGGCTATCCCGGCGCGATCGGCGCTGACCTGTTGATGCAGATTCTCGGGCTCGGGGCGATCATGCTGATCCTGCCCGTCGCGGTGTGGGGCTGGCGCATGCTGACCCACCGCACCTTCGACCGCGAGGCGTTGCGGCTCGGATGCTGGATTCTCTGCACGGTCATTGCGGCCGGCTTTGTCAGTTGCTGGCCGCATGGCGGCGCATGGCCGCTGCCGACCGGGCTCGGCGGTGTTGTCGGCGACGCGCTGGTACGCGCGCCGGCCGTGATTTTCGGGCCCCCCGGTTTCATCTACCGGTTTGTGCTCGGCGCGATCCTGTTCGCGGCGATGTGCGCCTCCTTCCTGTTCGCCAGCGGCTGGGGCTCGCGTCCGCGCGACGACCAGGAACTGACGCCGATCGAGGACGATGACGCCCCGTTCGAAGAAGAACGCGATCGCAGCTCGGTTTCTCTCGGCTGGATCTATCATGCCCTGATGAGCACGAAGGCGCGCCTCGGCTGGCTGATGTCGACCGCCTACCGTTCGCTGGTCGCGAGCGCGCCGCAGCCCCGCACCGCCTCGTTCGAACGGCAGGAGCCCAATCTCGGCGGCCGCCAGGCGCCGTCGATTGCGCCGCAGCCGCAGGACACCTACGAGCACGAGGAAGAGGAAGAAGACGAGGAGGAGGAAGAAGCTCCGGTCTCGCGCGCCCCGCGCAAGAAGGCTGCGCCAAAGCCATCGCCGCGCAAGGGCTCCGACAAGTTCGAACTGCCCGCGGTGTCGATGTTGACCGCGCCGAAAGCCTCCGACCGCCAGCCGCTCAGCAAGAGCGAACTGGAAGCCAATTCGCGCGCGCTGGAAGGCGTGCTCAGCGACTTCGGCGTCCGCGGCGAGATCGTCAAGGCCAATCCGGGCCCCGTCGTGACGCTGTACGAACTCGAGCCCGCGCCCGGGATCAAATCTTCCCGCGTCATCGGCCTCGCCGACGACATCGCCCGCTCGATGAGCGCGCTGTCGGCGCGCGTCGCGGTCGTGGCCGGCCGCAACGCCATCGGCATCGAATTGCCGAATGCGCATCGTGAAAAGGTCTATTTGCGCGAACTGCTGTCCCTGAAGGACGAATCGCACGCCAAGCTGCCGCTCTGCCTCGGCAAGAATATCGGCGGCGAATCCATCATCATCGACCTCGCGCGCACGCCGCATATGCTGATCGCCGGCACCACCGGCTCCGGCAAATCGGTTGCCATCAACACCATGATCCTCAGCCTGGTGTACCGGCTGCGGCCGGATCAGTGCCGGCTGATCATGGTCGATCCGAAGATGCTCGAACTCTCCGTCTATGACGGCATCCCGCATTTGCTGACGCCCGTCGTGACCGACCCGAAGAAGGCCGTGGTCGCGCTGAAATGGGCGGTGCGCGAGATGGAAGAGCGTTACAAGAAAATGTCCAAGCTCGGTGTCCGCAACATCGACGGCTACAACCAGCGCCTGGTCGAAGCCAAGGGCAAGGGCGAGGAACTGACGCGCACCGTGCATACCGGCTTCGACAAGGAAACCGGCAAGGCGATCTACGAGGAAGAAAAGCTCGACCTCGATCCATTGCCCTACATCGTCATCATCGTCGACGAAATGGCCGACCTGATGATGGTCGCCGGCAAGGACATCGAAGGCGCGGTGCAGCGGCTGGCGCAGATGGCGCGCGCCGCGGGCCTGCACGTGATCCTCGCGACGCAGCGTCCGTCGGTCGACGTCATCACCGGCACGATCAAGGCGAACTTCCCGACCCGCATCGCCTTCCAGGTCACCTCGAAAATCGACAGCCGCACCATCCTCGGCGAAATGGGCGCCGAGCAACTGCTCGGCCAGGGCGACATGCTCTATATGGCCGGCGGCGGCCGCATCAGCCGCGTGCACGGCCCGTTCGCCTCCGACGAGGAAGTCGAGAAGGTCGTGCGGCATCTCAAGACGCAGGGCCAGCCGGAATATCTGGAAGCGGTCACCGCGGAAGAACCTGCCGAGGGCGAGGACGGCGCGGTGTTCGATTCCACCGGCATGGGCGGCGATGGCGGCGGCGACCTGTTCCAGCAGGCGGTGGCGATCGTCAAGCGCGATCGCAAGGCCTCGACCTCCTACATCCAGCGCCGGCTGCAGATCGGCTACAACCGCGCGGCGTCCTTGATGGAGCGCATGGAACTCGAAGGCATTGTCGGCCAGGCCAACCACGCCGGCAAACGCGAAATTCTGGTCGAGGAAGAAGAGAGCGGGTTTTAATTCCTGCCCCCAAATGGACACGGCGTAATGATTTTCACGTAAAAACGATACCTCAATCGGTCGAAAGCGCGATAAAATGACCGGCGGCGGCAAGACTCCCTATCTCAACACGCGTTGAACAGAGATTCGAACGACCTGATGACACACCACTTCCCTCATCGCGGCATCCGTTACGGACTGGCGCTTGTGATTGCTGCGTCCGTCACTGCGTCGCCCGGCGTTGCGCAGAACGTTCCGGTCCCGAAGCCGGCGCCCAAGGCCCGCGACGGTGGCGTGCAGATGAGCGCGCAGGACCAGAAGGGCCCGACGACCACGGGGGCGACCCAGGCGCCGCCGAACCCGGTCATTCCGAACCCGAACCGCAATGTGCCCGCGAATATTTTTGCGACCTTCGATGCCAACCAGAAGGCGCAGGCCGCCAAGGTGAGTGCGTATCTGTCGTCGCTGCAGACACTGGTCGGGAATTTCGTCCAGGTCGGGCCGGATGGCAGCAAGACCAAGGGTGATTTCGTCATCCAGAAGCCGGGCAAGGTGCGCTTCGAATATGAGGCCCCGAGCCAGATTGCGATCGTCGCCGACGGATCCTCGCTCGCCGTGCGCGACAAGAAGCTCGCAACCCAGGACATCTATCCGTTGTCGCAGACGCCGCTGCGCTTCCTGCTGTCGGACCGCATCGACCTGCTCAAGGACACCAACGTCGTCAGCGTCACCGCCGATGACGTCTTCATCAGCGTCACCATCGAGGAGAAGCAGGCGCTGATCGGCACCAGCCGCCTGTTGCTGATGCTCGGCACCAAGGACGGCCAGCTCAAGCAATGGACGGTGACCGACCCGCAGGGCTACGACACCACGGTCGCGGTCTATAATCTGGATACGTCGAAGAAGGTCGATCCCGGCCTGTTCAAGATCGATTTCACCAACTATTCCACCCCGCCCGGCTAAACATTCTTGATTAGGGCTCGCGGACGTGCGTCATCAAGGCACGTCTTCTCCTTTGCGGGCCCGCATGCGTTTTTCCCTGACCACGTGGAATATCAACTCGGTGCGCCTGCGCATCGATATCGTCGCCAAATTCCTCAAATCGGTGCGGCCCGACGTCCTCTGCCTGCAGGAGACCAAATGCATCGACGACGCCTTCCCGCTGAAGCGCTTCAAGCGCCTCGGCTATGAGCATGTCGCGCTGAACGGCCAGAAGGGCTATCACGGCGTCGCCATCGTCTCGAAGCTGCCGTTCGACACCAAGGACATCCGCACCTTCTGCGACAAGGTCGATTCGCGGCACATCTCGGTGGCATTCGGCGAGAAGGCGCAGCTGGCAAAGCCGCTGGTGCTGCATAATTTCTACGTCCCCGCCGGCGGCGACATTCCCGACCCCGCGCTCAATCCGAAATTCGATCACAAGCTGAAATTCCTCGACGAGATGAAAGCCTGCGAACCGCTGCATCCGCGCGGCGACGACCGCCACATCCTGGTCGGCGATCTCAACGTGGCGCCGCACGAGAACGACGTGTGGTCGCACAAGCAATTGCTGAAGGTGGTCTCGCATACCCCGATCGAATGCGAGAAATTGCTGGCGGCGCAGGCCCATGGCGAATGGTTCGATGTCGCGCGCGAGCGCATCCCGATGTCCGAGAAGGTCTATACCTGGTGGAGCTACCGCGCCGCCGACTGGACCGTCGGCGACCGCGGCCGCCGGCTCGATCACATCTGGGTGTCGCGCGCGCTGAAGGAGGGCGTCACGGATTTCCGCATCAGCCGCGATGCCCGCGGCTGGGAGCGGCCGTCGGACCATGTGCCGGTCACGGTGACGCTGGAGGTGTGAGGTCAGCGCGTTGCCGGTTCGCGTGACGAAAACGCGTCAAAACAAGAATCCGGAGCTCAGGTGGAGAGTTTGGCGCCGGCCATCAATATGTCGCTGGCGAGCTGGCTGGTACGGCTGGCGATTTCATCGCGCAGCCGGCGCGCCGCGGCCGGATCGCTTTCGAGCACGCGCTGGAACAGGCTGCGCGCAACACGGATGACGGTCGAGTTCTCGATCGCAACCGCGCTGGACGGCCGCTTCATCTTCACCATCAGCGCAAGCTCGCCGATCAGGGCGCCGGGACCGGCGATGATTTCGGCGCCGCTATCCTCGATCCGGAACGCGCCGCGCTGCACGATATAGCCCGCGTCCGCCTCGTCGCCGGCATTGAACAGCTGGTCACCCTGGTAGAATTGGCGCTGCTCGGAGCCGATCGCCAGCATGCGCAGCGCCGTCGTTCCCAACAGGCGCAGTGTCGGGACGCGCTCAAGCAGGGCTACATCATCTTCGATCGACATACGAAACCGGCGATGCCCAAAAAGATACGATTCGTTGGTGGAATCGTATCACGGCACCAGCTTGTAGCCACCGGCTTCCGTCACCAGGATCTCCGGATTGGCCGCATCTTTTTCGATCTTCTGCCGGAGCCGGTAGATGTGGGTCTCCAAGGTGTGGGTGGTGACGCCCGAATTATAGCCCCAGACTTCCTGCAGCAGCGTCTCGCGCGACACCGGCATCTGGCCGGCGCGGTACAGGAAGCGCAGGATCGCGGTTTCCTTCTCGGTCAGCCGCACTTTCCGGGCATTGGCGCCGGTCAGCATCTTGGAGCCGGGCCGGAAGCTGTAGGGACCGACGGAGAATACGGCGTCTTCGCTGGCCTCGTGCTGGCGGAGCTGCGCCCGGATCCGGGCCAGCAGCACCGCAAAGCGGAACGGCTTTGCGACATAATCATTGGCGCCGGATTCGAGCCCCAAAATCGTGTCCGAATCGGTGTCGTGGCCGGTCAGCATGATGATCGGGGCCTTGAAGCCGCCCTTGCGCAGGGAGCGCACGACCTCGCGGCCATCGGTATCGGGCAACCCGACATCCATCAGCACGAGGTCGGGGGAATTGGCCTTGGCTGCGCTGGCCCCCTTGGCGCCGGTATCGACCGCGGAGGCTTCGAACTCCTCGTGCAGCGACAATTGCTCAACCAGCGTGTCGCGCAGATCGGTATCGTCATCCACGATCAGGATCTTGCGAGCATTGGCCATAGGTACGATCCTCTTGAGGCAGGCGGCGGACACAAGTGGAAGCGTCACAAGCCGGTCTTGGTACTTTGTCTCGGTCGATTGCGGGTCTTGTTGATAATCCTGGTTCGCGGGCAAACCCGGTTCATCAGCTACTGATTCGCCTTCAGGTAGGAGATTGTTACAGTTTCACAAGGCGAAGCGCAGTCTATCCCATATTCGCGGGGCTGTTGATGAATGTCCTGTAATGGCGTCACATAAAGCAAAGGCGGCCGGCGAGGCAAGACGGGATCTGAGCGTTAGGAATGGGAAACACTACACTTTCAATCACTTATGAGACAGCTGTGCGTGATCGGCCGGTGTCGGCGATCCGGGTTCGCCGGGCCGCCGGCGACCCCCGCCGGGGCTGGCTGACAGCCGATGGCTGGACCGTGCCGGTGGCACTTGGTCGCGGCGGCATCCTTGCCAACAAGCGCGAAGGCGATGGCGGCACCCCGCTGGGCACCTACCGGCCGCTACAATTGTGGTGGCGCGCCGACCGCCACCGGCGCCCGCAAACCTTCCTGCCCGCCCGCCCGATTCGCCCCGAGGATGCCTGGTGCGAAGACCCCAACGACCGCCATTACAACCAGCCGATCCGGCTGACGCGAAACGCGGCCGGCGACCGGCTGACGCGCGAAGATCACCTCTACGATTTCATCGTCGAGATCGACCACAATAGCGCGCCGCGTATCGCCGGCCGCGGTAGCGCGGTGTTCCTGCACCTGGCGCGTCCGAATTTTTCCCCGACCGCGGGCTGCGTTTCGATGACAAAATCTGCCATGCTGCGCCTGTTGCGTCGGATGGGGCCGCAAACCAAGATTGTTATCGGATGAGGCGCATTTCAGGAATTGGGGATTATGCTCGACCGACATCAGATTTCGTCTGCTTCGCAGACGCTGCACGACCATTGGCGCGCCGGCACCAAGCTTGACGCGATCGACGCCTGGATGCGTCCGCAGAACCGCATTGAAGCCTATGCGATCCAGGCCGCGCTCGAACGATTTTCGAGCACGCATCTGTTCGGCTGGAAGATCGCGGCCACCAGCGAGGCCGGACAAAAACACATCAATGTCGACGGCCCGATGGCCGGACGTATTCTCGCGGAGACCGTGATTGCCGATGGCGGCACGGCGTCGATGGCCGGCAACGAGATGCGCGTCGCCGAGCCCGAATTCGCGTTTCGCATGCGCGCCGATTTGCCGTCGCGATCGACGCCCTACACGGTGAGCCAGGTGCTCGATGCCGTCGATACGCTGCATCCGGCGATCGAGATTCCGGATTCGCGATTTTCGGATTTCGTCAGCGCCGGCGACGCGCAGATCATCGCCGACAACGCCTGCGCGCATCTGTTCGTGCTCGGCCCGGCCACGACGGCGGACTGGCGCTCGCGCGACCTGGTCGAGGAACGACCCGTCACCACCATGCGCGGCCAGCAATTCATCGGCCACGGCAAGAACGTGCTCGGCGATCCCCGGCTCGCGCTGACCTGGCTTGCCAACGAATTGCGCCAGCTCGGCGTGACCTTGAAGGCGGGCCGTGTCGTCACCACCGGCACCTGCCATCCACCGCTGCCGATTCAGGCCGGCGACTTCTGCGCGGTCGACTTTGGGGTGTTGGGGAAAGTGTCGGTGGGATTCGGGTAGGCCGCGCCGCAAACTCGGTATCACCGATGCCCGAAAATCGCCGAGCCGACGCGGATATGCGTGGCGCCGAACTGGATCGCGATGGCGAAATCGGCGCTCATGCCCATCGACAGCTTCGTCAGCCCGTTGCGCGCGGCGATCTTGGCGGTCAGCGCGAAATGCGGCGCCGGCGCCTCGTCGACCGGCGGGATGCACATCAGACCGGAAATCACCAAACCATATTTGTCCCGGCAGCTCGCAATGAAGGCGTCGGCTTCGCCGGGCGCGACGCCGGCCTTTTGCGGCTCCTCGCCGGTGTTGAGCTGGACGAATAGTTCCGGCGTCTTGTTCTGGGATCTAATTTCCTTGGCTAACGCTTCGCAAATGCTGGGGCGGTCGACCGAATGAATGGCGTCGAACAGCGCGACAGCCTCCTTGGCCTTGTTGGATTGCAACGGCCCGATCAGGTGCAGAGCGATTCCCGGGCAAGCGGCGATTAGCGCCGGCCACTTCGCCTTGGCTTCCTGCACGCGATTTTCACCGAATACGCGCTGACCGGCATCGATAATCGGCGAAATCGCGGATCCGTCGAACGTCTTCGACACCGCGATCAATTGTACCGTCGTTCGGTCGCGGCGCGCTTCCTTGCAGGCGCGCGCGATATCCTGCTCCACAGTCGCAAGACCGCTTGGTAAAGGCCTGGTTAGCGACGTGGTTGTCTCTGGCGTCATGTTCGGCTTCGGCTCGGTAGATTTACGGAATTTCCTCGAATTTTACCAAGTTCGGGAAAGGCTTTTTGAACCCTTGGCTCTATTTTGTCCCGCGGGGCAGGGGTCGAGGATGTCTGGCGTTACTTTCAACCGCAACCGGGCGAAACTCAAGAAGCTTCTGGGAATCCGCGCGCGCCTGGCGCTGCTGGCGGTGCTCCTGGTGGCGCCCCTGATGCTGGAACGCGTTCGCTCGCTCGAGGACACCCGCGCCAAGCAGGTGGCAGCGGCTTCCGAAGAATTCGCCAACATTACCCAGCACAGCGCCGATACCCAGCGCGAGGTGATCTCCTCGGTCGAGACCATGCTGAAATCGGCGGCCTACATCCGCGCTTCCGGCGGCATCGCGCGCAGCTGCGAAATATTGCGCGCCAGCCTGCCGAGCAACCTGCCCTGGATCCGCAGCATCATGATCGCCTCGAAGGACGGGCTGGTGCAGTGCTCGACCCTCAACATGCAGGTCGGCCTCAATCTCGGCGACCGCGAATATTTCCGCAAGGCGCAGGAAACCCGTGACTTCGTTTTCAGCGACTATCTGTTCGGAAAAACGAACGGCCGCCCGATGATGATGGCAGCCTATCCGGTGGCCGCCATCAATCCCGAAGAAGACGCCGTGGTCGTCGCCGGTATCAACATCGACTGGCTGTCGAAGATCATGAACAATCTCGGCGGGCGGCCGGGAATCTCATCCTTGCTGGTCGACAGCGCCGGCGTGGTCATCGCCGCACCTTCGGATCAGGCCAGCATGATCGGCCGGCCGCTCGATAACGTGCCGCTATTGTCCGCGATCGCGGAGAAGGCATTGAGTTCCGATGCGCCGAGCGGTTCGCTTTCCTTTACGGCGATCGACGGCTCCAAACGCGTCATCAGCTTCGCCCGCATCGCCGGAACGCAATCGCGGCTGATCGTCAGCATCGACGAGGCCAAGGTGACCGCCGCGATCAATCGAGATATCCGCACCGCCTATCTTCAATTGGGATTCGTCTGCCTGTTCGTCCTGCTCGGTGCACTGATCGGCGCGGAGAAGCTGATCATCAACCCGATCGAGGTCATGACCGGAATGGCCAAGCGGTTCGGCGAGGGCGACTCGTCGGCGCGCGTCGCGCGCCACAAGCTGCCTTCGGAATTCATGCCGCTGGCGCGCGCCTTCAACGCGATGGCCGCCCAGCTCAGCCAGCGCGAGCGCGAACTCGTCGCCACCAATGATCGCCTCACCGTGATCGCGTCGATCGACATGCTGTCCGGCCTTGCCAACCGTCGCGGCTTCCAGAGCCGCCTCGATTTCGAATGGATGAAGGCGCAGCAATACAACAGCGAATTGTCCCTGCTGATGATCGATGTCGATCACTTCAAGCTCTACAACGACACCTATGGTCACCCCGAAGGCGACGCCTGCCTCACCCGGCTCGGCGAAACGCTGGCCGGCATCGCCGCCGACACCATGGGTTTTGCCGGCCGCTATGGCGGCGAGGAATTCTGCCTGCTGTTGCCGAACACGGATTCGCTGAAGGCGCTGGCGGTCGGCGAGACGGTACGCACGGCGATCCTCGACCTTGCGATGCCTCACGCGACCAGCAGCCATCAAACCGTCACCGTCAGCATCGGTGTCGCCGCCACCCTGCCGAACGGCGCGCAGCGTCCGGGCGACCTGATCGAGGCAGCCGACGCCGCCCTCTATGCCGCCAAGCACCGCGGCCGCAACACCGTGGTCGAGCACGGCTTCACCAGGCTGATCGACGAAGCCGGAATGGCGCTGGCGGGCTAGCGATCTCGTGGCTCGGACCTGGTACAGCGAGGCGCCCGAAACCAAATCGCGAAACAGCCCCATGCGAAGATAGAATGGGGTTCAATTCGCAATCCTATTGCTGTGTGTATCTTTAGCCTGCGGCCCGCTGCTCAGGCGCAGCCTCGAGCTCAGTCTCGATGACGACCCGGTTGCGTCCGGTTTTCTTGGCCTGATAGAGCGCGCGGTCGCAGCGTTCGATCAGGTCGGCCATGGATTCACCGCCCTGGAACTGCGCCACCCCGATGGAGATCGTAATGCCGGGCAGCGCTTCGCCGGTCGAACGGCGGGTGAGGTGGCATTCGGCGACCGCACGCCGGATCCGTTCGGCAACGGTGGCGGCGGTCGCAAGGCCCGCGTTCGGCAAAACGACGATGAGCTCCTCGCCGCCATATCGGGCCGGCAGGTCGACGTCGCGCACGCGCTCGCGCAACACCTTCGCCATCAGGCGAAGCACCTGGTCACCGACGCCGTGGCCGAACTCGTCGTTGAAGCGCTTGAAGTGATCGATGTCGATCATAAGGGCGCTGACGGGATCGCCCTGCTCCAGCGCGGCGAGCTGGGCCTTGCGAAAGAACTCCTCCAGCGCCCGGCGGTTCGGCAGGCCGGTCAGCGTGTCGGTCTTGGCGCGCTCCTCGGACTTGATGAGGGAATCGCGGATCGCCGCAAGCTCGCGTGATTTCTCGACAAAACTGACTTCGAGCTTGGTGGCGCGCGTGGTCGCCTTGGCGAGTTCACCCATCAGGCTCTCGATCAGCAGCTTGGGGTCGGCACCGGCTTCCGTGCGTTCGGCAACATCGTTGATCGCGGCCATTTGGGTGCGGTTGTCGGCGATTGCCGTGGTCAGGAACTGCTTGGCTGAGGCCATCACCGAATGCAGTTGCTGGGAAACCTCGTAAGCCACCGCCTCGTCGGAGGCTTTGGTCCCGACATAGCTGTCATGGATTTCGCGATTGGTGTGGGCGTCGAATTTGCGCTTGTTGCCGATCAGGATATCGATCGCCCGCTTCAGCGCCGGTGGCGCGCCGATTGTATAGTTGAACCAGACATGGAAATTGTTCGGCGTCGGCGGCACGCGATGCTCGGCCATTGACCGCAAGGCCTTTTCGGCGACCGACGTCGCGTACTCGAAATCCAGCTCGTCGAACGACGCGG
The DNA here is from genome assembly GCA_017305715.1 of Hyphomicrobiales bacterium. Lineage (GTDB taxonomy): Bacteria > Pseudomonadota > Alphaproteobacteria > Rhizobiales > Xanthobacteraceae > Bradyrhizobium. The sequence continues at coordinate 12,513 of JAFKKG010000014.1, forward strand.
TCACGGTATGGGTGGTTCCTGTCGGAGAATTTCATGCTGTTTTGATAGGCACGTTCCCATGAATTCGTTAAATGCCCCTCAATCCGGCCTATCGCCCTGCTTATACCCCCACCGCCACGCGGCCCGGCCCATCGGACCCAACCCGTTGACCCCGCAGTCGATTCTATGGCCTAGTCCGCCGTCCTTTGACGGCCGAAAAACCCCAGAACCACGCGATTCCATGACCTCCGAACGCTATAACGCCCGTGACTCCGAGCCGCGCTGGCAACGCCAGTGGGACCAGAAGGCGATCTTCGCCTCCAAAAACGACGATTCGCGGCCGAAATACTACGTGCTCGAGATGTTCCCCTACCCGTCCGGGCGCATCCATATCGGCCACGTCCGCAACTACACGCTGGGCGACGTGCTGGCGCGCTTCATGCGCGCCAAAGGGTTCAACGTGCTGCACCCGATGGGCTGGGACGCCTTCGGACTGCCGGCCGAGAACGCCGCGATCGAGCGCAAGGTGGCGCCGAAGGCCTGGACCTACGACAACATCGCCGCGATGAAGAAACAGCTGCAGTCGATCGGGCTGTCGCTGGACTGGTCACGCGAATTCGCGACCTGCGATCCCAGCTATTACAAGCATCAGCAGAAGATGTTCCTGGACATGCTGCGTGCCGGTCTCGCCGAGCGCGAAAAGCGCAAGCTCAACTGGGACCCGGTCGACATGACCGTGCTCGCCAACGAGCAGGTGATCGACGGCCGCGGCTGGCGTTCCGGCGCCGTCGTCGAACAGCGCGAGATGAGCCAGTGGGTCTTCAAGATCACGAAGTATTCGCAGGAACTGCTGGACGCCCTGGACGGGCTGGATCGCTGGCCCGACAAGGTGCGGCTGATGCAGCGCAACTGGATCGGCCGCTCCGAGGGCCTCCTGGTGCGCTTCGCGCTGGATCCGGCGACGACGCCGGCCGGCGAGAACGAATTGAAGATTTTCACGACGCGGCCCGACACGCTGTTCGGCGCCAAATTCATGGCGATCGCGGCCGACCATCCGCTGGCGATCGCAGCGGCGGCGAAGAATCCTGATCTCGCCGCGTTCATCGCCGAGGTGAAACGCAGCGGCACCGCGCAGGAAATCATCGACACCGCCGAAAAGCAGGGCTTTGATACTGGTATCCGCGCCCTGCATCCGTTCGATCCGAACTGGAAGCTGCCGGTCTATGTCGCGAATTTCGTGCTGATGGAGTACGGCACGGGCGCCATCTTCGGCTGCCCGGGACACGACCAGCGCGACCTCGACTTCGTCAATAAATACGCGCTCGGCGTCACGCCCGTGGTGTGTCCCGAGGGTCAGGACCCCAAGACTTTCGTCATCACCGACATCGCCTATGACGGCGACGGCCGCATGATCAATTCACGCTTCCTCGATGGCATGACCATCGAGGAAGCCAAGGAAGAAGTCGCAAAGCGGCTGGAGACCGAGTTGCGCGGCAACCTGCCGGTCGCCGAACGCCAGGTGAATTTCCGCCTGCGCGACTGGGGCATTTCGCGCCAGCGCTATTGGGGCTGCCCGATCCCGGTGATCCATTGCCCGAAATGCGACGTGGTGCCGGTGCCGGATGCGGACCTGCCGGTGGTGCTGCCGGAGGATGTCTCCTTCGACAAGCCCGGCAACGCGCTCGACCATCATCCGACCTGGAAGCACGTCACCTGCCCGAAATGCGGCGGCAAGGCCCAGCGCGAAACCGACACCATGGACACGTTCGTGGATTCGTCCTGGTATTTCGCGCGCTTCACCGATCCCTGGAACGAAAAGGCGCCGACCACGCCTGACGTGGCCAACCGGATGATGCCGGTCGACCAGTATATCGGCGGCGTCGAGCACGCGATCCTGCATTTGCTCTACAGCCGCTTCTTCACCCGCGCGATGAAGGAGACGGGCCATATCGACATGAAGGAGCCGTTCGCCGGCATGTTCACGCAGGGCATGGTGGTGCACGAGACGTACAAGAGGGCTGACGGGGCCTGGGTTACACCGGCCGAGGTCAAAATCGAGGTTAGTGACAACGGTCGCCACGCTAGCCTGCTTACTACTGGCGAAGCAATCACGATCGGCCCGATCGAAAAGATGTCGAAGGCAAAGAAGAACGTGGTCGACCCCGACGACATCATCGCGACCTACGGCGCCGACGTTGCGCGATGGTTCATGCTGTCGGATTCCCCGCCCGACCGCGACGTGATCTGGAGCGACGAGCGCGTGCAGGGCGCCTCACGCTTCGTGCAGCGGCTGTGGCGGCTGGTGAATGAATCCGCCGAACTGGCCAAGGGTGCCCCCGCCGCCCGGCCGGCGGCCTTCAGCGACGACGCGCTGGCGCTGCGCAAGGCGGCGCATGGCGCCCTCGACAAGGTCTCCAACGGCATCGAGCGGCTGCATTTCAACGTCTGCCTGGCCCATATCCGCGAATTCGCCAATGCGCTGGCCGAGGTGCTGGCGCGCGACGGGCAGAAGGCGCCCGATCTGGTCTGGTCGGTCCGCGAGGCCGCAGTCATCCTTGTTCAACTGTTCGCGCCCATGATGCCCCATCTGGCCGAGGAGTGCTGGATGGTCTTGGGGCAATCCGGGCTGATTTCGGAGGCCAATTGGCCCCAAATCGAACGCGATTTGCTGGTTGAAGACACGGTGACGCTGGTGGTCCAGGTCAACGGCAAAAAACGGGGTGATGTAACCGTGCCACGGGGTGCCCAAAATCCGGAAATTGAGGCTGCCGTTCTGGCCCTCGATGCGGTAAAACTCGCCCTGGGCGGCAAGGCCGTCCGCAAGGTGATCGTTGTTCCCATGAGGATCGTGAATGTCGTTGGCTAGAACCCGGATCGCCGCTCGGCTGCTCGCCGTCGCCGCTCTGGCGGCGCTGACGGCCGGCTGCTTCCAGCCGATGTATGCCGAACGTGCCGACGGCACACCCGGTCTGCGCGAAAAGCTGATGGGCGTGGAAGTCCCGCCCGTCGACAAGAACAACGCCTCCCGCGAGGCCCGCGTCCAGGTCGAAATCCGCAACGCCCTGGCCTTCAAGCTCTATGGCAATGCCACCGGCATGCCGCCGACCCACCGGCTGGTGCTGCGGTTCTCCACCACGCGCTCGTCGCTGATGATCGATCCGACTACCGCGCTGCCGTCGAGCGAGAATTACGGCATCGACACCCAGTATAATCTGATCGATCTTGCCACCAATAAATCCGTGATGACGGGCACGACGTTCTCCCGCGTGTCCTACGACATCCCGGGCCAGTTGCAGCGCTTCGCCCGTGCCCGCGCCTTCCGCGACGCCGAGGATCGCGCCGCCCAGGAGATCGCGGAAAATATCCAGACCCGGCTGGCGTCGTTCTTCGTCGCCGGCACCTGATCTGTCCGTCATTCCGGTTCGCGCGACGCGCGAACCCGGAATCCAGAGATTATTCGATCGAGATTCCGGGCCCACGCGAAGACGCGTGTCCCGGAATGACGACGCAAGGTCGAACAAGGTCAACCCGTGGTCGCGCTTCGTGGAAAAGAGATCGACGCTTTTCTCGCCCGGCCCGATTCCGGCCGGCCCATCATCCTGCTCTATGGTCCCGATGCCGGCCTGGTGCGCGAGCGCGCCGACGCGCTGCTGGCATCCGCGGTCGATGATCCCAATGATCCGTTTTCGCTGGTGCGGATGGATGGCGACGAATTGTCCGCCGAGCCGTCGCGGCTGGTCGACGAGGCCATGACGATACCCATGTTCGGCGGCCGCCGCGCCATCCGGGTGCGCGCCGGCTCGCGCAGTTTTGCCGCCGGTATCGACACGCTGGCAGAAATGCCGCTCAAGGATTGCCGCATCGTGATCGAGGCCGGCGAGCTGCGAGCGGAATCGCCGCTGCGAAAGGCCTGTGAGCGCGCCAAGACCGCGGTCGCGATCGCCTGCTATCCCGACACCGAGCGCGATCTGGCGAGGCTGATCGATGACGAATTGCGCCCCTCCAGTCTACGCATCGCCGCCGACGCGCGCGCGGTATTGACCGCGCTGCTCGGCGGTGACCGGCAGGCCTCACGCAACGAACTCAAAAAACTCGCGCTCTATGCCCATGGCAAGGCCGAGGTCTCGATCGACGACGTGATGGCGGTTGTCGCCGATGCCTCCGAACTGAAGCTCGACCCGATCGTCGACGGCGCGTTCGCGGGCAGGGTGGATCTGGTCGAGAGCGAGTTTGCAAAGGCAATGATCGCGGGCACCTATCCCGGCGTGATCATTTCGGCCGCCCAACGCCAGGCGGCGTGGCTGCACAAATCAGCCCTCGCGGTGGCCGAAGGCACGCCGGTCTCGACCCTGCTCGAAAGCGGCTATCCGCGGCTGCATTTTTCGCGCAAGGCCGCGGTCGAAATAGCGCTGCGGAATTTCAACGCGACGAAGCTTGTTGCGATCATCGATCAGCTCGCGACCGCCGCCTTCGACATGCGCAAACAGGCCGCGCTGGCATCCGCGATCGCGCAACGCGCCCTGCTGTCGATCGCAGCGAATGCGAAGCGCAGGGGATGAGCATTTCCGGCGAGACGGGACGCTTCGTAACGCTTTGGCGGCCGGTTGGTCCGCGCGAGCTGGAATTGATTCGAGAGAGCGGCATGCGCGCGTTCCCGCCTCGGCTTCCGGAGCAGCCGATCTTTTATCCCGTGCTATCGGAAGAATACGCCGTGAAGATTGCCCGCGACTGGAACGTGCCGGCCAGCGGCTCCGGCTATGTCACTCGTTTTGAAGTACGGCGGAGCTTTCTGGAAAACTATAGCGTCCAACCGGCCGGCGGTTCCGCGCATTTGGAATACTGGATTCCCGCGGAGGCAATGACTGCTTTCAACGAGGCCATCGTGGGCGAAATTAAGATCGTCGCTGAGTTTCATTGACGGGCACTCGCCGTCATTGCGAGCGAAGCGAAACAATCCATACCTCAACCCGGGGATGGATGGATTGCTTCGTCGCTTCGCTCCGCGCAATGACGTGGAGAGAGGCCTGCTGAATTAGCTCCCCTTCGCCAGCCGCCGCATCACCTCGTCGAGCTGTTCGAGGTTGCGGTAGTTGATCTGCACGGAGCCGCCGGGGTCGCGGTGGTTGACCGTCACGGCGAGGCCGAGCGCATCGCTGACACGCTTCTCCAGCGCGATCGTATCCGGGTCCTTGGTCTTGCCGCCGCTGCGCGCCTTCTGCGGCTTGCGCTCCGGCACGCCCTCCTCGTGCGCCAGCGCCTCGGCCTGGCGGACGTTGAGGCCTTCGGCGACGATGCGCTTGGCGGAGGCAAGCGGATCCGGCACGCCGATCAGCGCGCGGGCGTGGCCGGCTGACAGTTCGCCCTTGGAGATGAGAGTCTGCACCTCCGCCGGCAGCTTCGTCAGCCGCATCATGTTTGCGACATGGCTGCGGCTCTTGCCGACTTCCTTGGCAATCTCTTCCTGGCTGCGTTTGAATTCTTCCGCGAGCGCATGATAGCCCTGCGCCTCTTCCATCGCATTGAGGTCTTCGCGCTGCACGTTCTCGATGATCATGATCTCGAGTGCGTCAGAGTCGCTGACCTCGATCGGCACGATCGGCACTTCGTGCAGGCCGGCCAGTTGCGAGGCACGCCAGCGGCGCTCGCCGGCGATGATCTCGTAACGATCGGCCGTGCCCTTGACCGGACGCACCACGATCGGCTGGATCACGCCATGCTGCTTGACTGACGCCGCAAGTTCGCCGAGTTCGGCATCGGCAAATGTCCGGCGCGGGTTGCGCGGATTTGCTTTCAGAAATTCGATCGGCACCTTGCGCTGATTGCGCGGGCGTTCGACATGCGCGGCCTCGCCGCCGACATCCCCGATCAGACTTGCAAGACCGCGGCCCAGTCGCGAACGCGCTTCGTCGGCCATCGCCAGCTCCCTTGGATTCACGCAAGATACTCCGGAATTAGAAACTGTGGTTCATTGTGCGGATCGTAGGGTGGGCAAAGGCGCTCTTCGCGCCGTGCCCACCATTCCATCCGCGAGACAAGTTGGTGGGCACGCTTCGCTTTGCCCACCCTGCGGATTTCAAGTTCAATGCGTGCGCAGCTCGCGCTCGCGCTGGATCACTTCGGTCGCGAGCTTGAGATACGCATCGCTGCCGACGCATTTGAGATCGTAGACCAGCACCGGCTTGCCGTAGGACGGCGCCTCGGAGATGCGCACGTTGCGCGGGATCATGGTGTTGTAGACCTTGGCTCCCATGAACTGCCGCACGTCGGCCACGACCTGGTTCGACAAATTGTTGCGCGAGTCGAACATGGTCAGCACGATCCCGTGGATCGACAGATTGGGATTCAGCGTCGAGCGCACCTGCTCCACCGTCTGCAACAATTGCGACAGGCCTTCCAGCGCGAAGAACTCACATTGCAGCGGCACCAGGATCGCATCCGACGCCGCCATCGCATTTACGGTGAGCAGGTTGAGCGACGGCGGGCAGTCGATCAGCACATAGGTGTAATCGGCGCCGGGCTCCGCGTCGTTGTTCAGCGCTGCGATCGCGTCGCGCAAACGAAAGGCGCGGCCGGGCGTCGTGCCCAATTCGAGTTCGAGACCCGACAGATCCATGGTGGAGGCGGCGATATGCAGGCGCGGCACGGCGGTCACGACCACGGCTTCGCGCAGCGGAGCTTCGCCGATCAGGACGTCATAGGTCGAGCAGTTGCGGTTGCGGCGATCGATGCCGAGGCCGGTGGAGGCGTTGCCCTGAGGATCGAGGTCGACGATCAGCACGCGCTCACCGATCGCAGCGAGTGCCGTGCCCAGATTGATCGCGGTGGTGGTCTTGCCGACGCCGCCCTTCTGGTTCGCGAGCGACAAAATGCGCGGATGGGGAGGTGGTGTAGGCGCCCTATCCTCTTGATATAACTGATCAATCACGTTCGTACCCCGGTGCCCATCGCGGTCGGATTGCGCCGCTCGATCCGATCGAGTTCGACGATCCAGCCGTGTCCGCCAGTGCGGCTGGAATGGAGTTGCGGTTTGATATTCCAATATTTAGTGGCTTCGGTCAATTCAGCCTCTACATCTTGGCCCTTGAGAAATAACGCTTTTGCTCCCTTTCCCACCAGCGGTTCCGCGAAGCCGATAAGCTGATGTAACGGAGCCAGCGCTCGCGCAGTGACGCAATCGACGGGGCCCGCGATTCTATCCACGATATCCCCGATGTCAGCGAGGTGCACGGTACCAACTGCCGATGTCACACGAATGGCTTCCCGCAGAAAGGCGGCCTTCTTGGCGTTGCGTTCGACCAGCTGAATATTGGCGCCCGGCGTTTCCGCCAACGCGCAGGCCAACACCACACCCGGAAAGCCGCCGCCGCTGCCGAGATCGACCCATCTTGTTGCTGACGGGGCGAGGCTCAAAAGCTGTAGCGAGTCAGAGATATGGCGCGTCCAGAGATTTGGAAGCGTCGACGGCGCCACCAGATTGGTTTTCGCCTGCCACTCCCGCAGCAGGTCGACATAGCGATCCAGCCGCGTTTCCGTTTCACGTGAAACGGGGGTGAGGGCCAGGGCGGCGGCTTTGTCGGAGGTATGGCTCATAAACTTTGCTTGCTGGGCGCTTTGGCGATTCGCACGAATGCCAATGGCGTTGAGGCTGTCATTGCGAGCGGAGCGAAGCAATCCATCGTGCAGCATAACAGAACGATGGATTGCTCCGTCGCTGCGCCCCTCGCAATGACGGGAGTGGTGGCCCGTTTCACGTGAAACGTCCTACGCCGTCGCCTTAGAACTCTTCCGCCGGGCTTCACGCCGCAGGTAGGCCGCCAAGATACCGAGCGCCGCCGGTGTCAAACCATCCAGCCGACCCGCCTGTCCCACCGTGCGCGGCCGCGCGGCCTCAAGTTTTGAGCGCGCCTCGTTGGAGAGACCGGGCACAGCGGCGTAATCGATGTCGGTCAGAACCAGACCCTCGTCGCGCCGGAAGGCGTCCACGTCGGCGGTCTGGCGCTTGAGATAGACGTCGTACTTGGCGTCGATCTCGAGGTGGACCGCGATCCCGGGATCAATAGCCGATAGCTCCGGCCAGATGCCCTGCAGCGCGCTCCACTCGATCTCGGGATACGCCAATAGCTCAAACGCCGAGCGGCGATGACCGTCCCGGTTCAGCGCCAGGCCATGCTTGCCGGCTTCATTGGGGGTTATCGTCAAGGATTTCGCCAGCGACTTCGCGGCTTCGAGGGCGGCCATCTTGGCCCCATGGTGCCGCGAACGCGCTTGCCCGACGCAGCCCAGCGCAATGCCCTTATCGGTCAGGCGCTGGTCGGCATTGTCGGCCCGAAGGGTCAGGCGATACTCGGCCCGCGAGGTGAACATCCGATAGGGCTCGGTGATGCCGCGGGTCACGAGATCGTCGATCATCACGCCGAGATAGCCGTCGGCACGGTCGAACACGATCGGGGAGCCGCCTCCGGCCGCCAAGGCGGCATTGAGGCCCGCAACAATCCCCTGCGCCGCCGCCTCTTCATAGCCCGTGGTGCCGTTGATCTGGCCGGCCAGGAAAAGCCCCGGCAGCCGCTTGGCCTGCAGGGTCGGCTCCAATTCCCGGGGATCGACATGATCGTATTCGATGGCATAGCCCGGGCGGACCATTTTGACCCGCTCGAGACCGGGAATGGTCGCGAGGATCGCAAGCTGAACCTCTTCGGGCAGCGAGGTGGATATGCCGTTCGGATAGACGGTGGTGTCGTCCAGGCCTTCCGGCTCGAGGAAGATCTGGTGGCCGTCGCGGTCGCCGAAGCGGACGATCTTGTCCTCGATCGAGGGGCAATAGCGCGGACCGCTGCTCTTGATCTGACCGGAATACATCGGCGAGCGATGCACATTGGCCCGGATCACCTCGTGGGTATCGGGCGTGGTGCGGGTGATGCCGCACTGGATCTGCGGGGTCGTAATCCGGTCGGTCATGACCGAGAACGGCTCCGGTGGCTCGTCGCCAGGCTGCATTTCGACGGCGGACCAGTCGATCGTCGTGCCATCGAGCCGTGGTGGCGTCCCGGTCTTCAACCGCCCGAGCTGGAAGCCGGCCCGTTCGAAGGACGCCGACAGCCCCATCGCCGGGGCTTCGCCGACACGGCCGGCCGGCCAATTCTTTTCGCCGAGATGGATCAGGCCGCGGAGAAAGGTCCCGGTGGTAATGACGACGGCGGCGCAACCGAGCTCGCGACCGTTGCCGAGGCGGATGCCGGTGACCCGACCATTGGAAACGATCAGCTCATCCGCCTCGCCTTCGACCACGCTGAGATTGGCGGTCTGGGTGATGGCGACCTGCATCGCGGCTGCATAAAGCTTGCGGTCGGCTTGGGCCCGCGGTCCGCGGACGGCCGGACCCTTGCGTCGGTTCAGCATCCGGAACTGGATGCCGCCGGCATCGGCGACCCGGCCCATCAGCCCATCGAGCGCGTCGACCTCGCGAACCAGATGACCCTTCCCCAAACCACCGATGGCGGGGTTGCAGGACATCGCGCCAACGGTCGCAAAGCTATGGGTGACCAGCGCCGTCTTCGCGCCCATCCGGGCAGCGGCGCTCGCGGCCTCACAGCCGGCATGGCCGCCGCCGATAACGATGACGTCAAAAGAAACGCTGAAGGAATCTTGGCGCGAAATCATGGTCGGACTTCTATCGCGGAGTCCGAAATCTCGGAAGCGGGAAATCGCCGGACATCGAACGAACCGAGCTGTTTCACGTGAAACGGCAGGTTCCACCCGGTTGGCGGAAGGCGTTTCACGTGAAACACGTTAGCCATGAAATGAATCAAGAATTAAGCTATATAAATATTACTTTCCTACACAGAATTCCCGGAAAATGACATCGAGAATATCCTCGACATCGACGCGCCCCAACAACCGTCCCAGGGAATTCGCAGCAAGACGAAGCTCCTCCGCAGCGAGCTCCTCGCCCGCTCCGACGACATTCATGCTGCGATGCAACGAAGCTACGGTCTGTTGCAGCAATTGGCGCTGCCGGGTCCGGCTGATCAAGCCGCCCTCACCGGCGCCAAAGTAATCGTGGGCGAACGCCACCAGAGCCGAGATCAGCTCCGGCAACCCGTCCCCGCTCCTGGCAGAAATCGCAAAACGACCAGCCTCGGCCATCGGCCGATAGGACTCCAGATCGATCTTGTTGCGAATCCCCCAGACCGGCGCGGTGCCGTCGTGATGAACTTCCTCGTTCGCGCCGTCGGCGAGCCACAGCACCAGATCCGCTTCCGCCGCACGGGCGCGGGCACGACGTACACCCTCCTGCTCGACCGGATCATCGGTCTCGCGAATGCCGGCGGTGTCGATGACCGTGACCGGATAACCGTCGAGGTCGAGTTGCACCTCGATGACGTCGCGCGTGGTGCCGGCGTGCGGCGATACGATCGCGACCTCGCGCCGCGCCAGTTGGTTCATCAGCGTCGACTTGCCGACATTCGGCGGGCCTGTGATCGCCACCACGAGCCCGTCGCGCAGGCGTTCACTTTGGCCCTGTGCCGCAAGGACTTCTTCAATCTCCGTCAAGAGCGCTTTGATCTTCGCCAGCGCCGGCGCGATCAATTCAGCGGGCACATCGCCCTCATCGGAAAAATCGATACCGGCCTCGATCAGCGCGGAGGCCTCGATGATTCGCGCGCGCCAGTCGCGCGCTTTGTCGCCAAGCAGGCCCTTCAGCTGCCGAAGCGCCTGGCGGCGTTGCCGGTCGGTGTCGGCGTGAATGAGGTCGTCGAGGCCTTCGGCTTCGGTCAGATCGAGCTTGCCATTCTCGAACGCACGCCGGGTGAATTCGCCGGGCTCGGCGGCCCGCATATTTTCCATCGCCGCCAGCGTCGTGAAAACCGCGGCCAACACCGCCCGTCCACCATGGACGTGGAATTCGGCGACGTCCTCGCCGGTGGCGCTGGCCGGACCTGGAAACCAGAGCACGACCGCATCGTCCAATGGCTGACCCTCGGCATCCCGCAGCAGCATCCGGGTGGCCGCCCGCGCCGGCGGGATCCTGCCGCCCAGCGCCGTCAGCGCCGGACTGGCTCCCGGTCCCGACACCCGCACGACGGCGATTGCGCTTGGCGCGCGGCCCGACGACAGCGCAAAAATTGTCTGATCCCGCGGATGCATCGCCTATTTGTGCAGGCGGGCCCGGAAAGGCAACGCCATTTGAATTCGAAAGGTCTGGGCGGGGAAATGGGGAGAATGCACCTCCCGCGCCCCGTTTGCTGCAATATTGGTGCAGCAATTATGCTGCAACAGCCGGTCAAATTCTCGCCTGCAGGGTTTCTGGGCACTAAAATTATAGTAATATCAAATAATTACGCTAATTATCTTGCTCCAGCACCCATCTGACCATGCTGCACCTTTGCTGCAGCAATTGCTGCAACATGCGGGCAATGAAAAGGCGCCCCGCTTGCACGAGGCGCCCTTTCCCAGAACCCGGCCTGACGGATCAGGTGTTCATGGAATCGAAGAATTCCGAGTTGTTCTTGGTGTTGCGGAGCTTGTCGAGCAGGAAGTCGATCGCATCCATGGTGCCCATCGGATTGAGGATCCGGCGCAGCACGTACATTTTCTTGAGCAGCTGCGGATCGGTGATGAGCTCCTCTTTCCGGGTGCCGGAGCGGGAGATGTCGATCGCCGGGAAGGTCCGCTTGTCCGAGACTTTGCGGTCCAGGATCAGTTCGGAGTTACCGGTGCCCTTGAATTCTTCGAAGATCACTTCGTCCATTCGGCTTCCGGTATCGACCAGCGCGGTCGCGATGATGGTGAGCGAGCCGCCCTCCTCGATGTTACGCGCGGCGCCGAAGAATCGCTTCGGGCGCTGCAACGCATTGGCGTCGACACCGCCCGTCAGCACCTTGCCGGATGACGGCACCACCGTGTTGTACGCGCGGCCGAGGCGGGTGATCGAATCGAGCAGGATCACCACGTCGCGGCCGTGTTCGACCAGGCGCTTCGCTTTCTCGATCACCATCTCGGCGACCTGGACGTGACGCACCGCCGGTTCGTCGAAGGTCGACGAGACGACCTCGCCTTTCACCGAACGCTGCATGTCCGTGACTTCTTCCGGACGTTCGTCGATCAGCAGCACGATCAGGTAGCATTCCGGATGATTGGCGGTGATGGAGTGCGCGATGTTCTGCATCAGCACCGTTTTACCGGTGCGCGGCGGCGCCACGATCAGCGCGCGCTGGCCTTTGCCGATCGGAGCGACGATGTCGATAACCCTTGCAGAAAGGTCTTTTCGCGTCGGATCCTCCAGTTCGAGGCGGAAGCGCTGGTCCGGAAACAGCGGCGTCAGATTGTCGAAATTGACCTTGTGCTTTGACTTCTCGGGATCCTCGAAGTTGAGCGTATTGACCTTCAGAAGAGCGAAATAGCGTTCGCCCTCTTTCGGGCTGCGGATATGGCCTTCGATGGTATCGCCGGTGCGAAGACCGAAGCGGCGGATCTGAGAGGGCGAGACGTAGATATCGTCCGGGCCGGGCAGGTAATTGGCATCCGGCGAGCGCAAGAAGCCGAAACCGTCGGAGAGAACCTCGACGACGCCTTCACCGATAATGTCGGTTTCCTGAATCGCGAGCTGTTTGAGGATGGCGAACATCAGCTCCTGCTTGCGCATGGTGCTGGCATTTTCGACCCCATTCTCTTCCGCGAACGAGACGAGTTCGGCCGGTGTCTTGGCTTTGAGGTCTTGGAGTTTCATTTCCCGCATTGGGGTGGTCCTGTGGAGTAACTTTAGGGAAGGGGTGCGAGGGGCTTCGAAAAAAAGCGGACACGAAAAAAGGAAGGTCCGCAGGTCTAAGCGAGGAAAGTGCCGGTAAGGCTTCAAACCTGATGCGATGGCCGGCTCAACGAGGAGACCGGAACACAACCACATCCGCCTGCGTGGGGTGGGATTTGGCTAATATAGAAAATCGTCCGGCGCTTCGCAAGCAGGGCTGAAATAGCCCCGCGCCGAAACCGCCGCCTAGAACGGCTTGACGATCACCAAAATAACGATCCCGATCATGATTAGCGTCGGTACCTCATTGATAACACGATAGAATTTCTGGCTACGCGTATTCCGATCGGCGGCAAAATCCTTCACCCAACGCGAAAAAAAGCCGTGGACGCCGGACAGGATCAGCACCAGCGTGAATTTGGCGTGAAACCAGCCGGACGCATACCAATGGCCGCTCCAGGCGAGGTACAGCCCGGACAGCCAGGTGACGACCATGGCAGGGTTGATGATGGCCTTCAGCAGCCGCCGTTCCATCACCTTGAAGGTTTCGGACTGCCTTGAGCCCGCCTCGGCATCGCAATGATAGACGAACAATCGCGGCAGATAGAGCATGCCGGCCATCCAGGAGATGACCGCAATCACATGCAATGCCTTGATCCACGGATACGCCGTGATCGTGACCCACTCAACCATCGCGCTTCGCCTTGCTCACCGCTGGAACGTTCCGGCCATCTCGCTCGTTGCGAGAAAAGCCCTGCCAGCGTGGGAGCGAGACATATCCTCAATGCACCGCTTCTCTAACTAATATTTATAGAATCTTAGGTTTGAGTCTAAGTAGCGGTGATTTGGACTCACAACAAACCGTCCCGCAGTTCTCCCGGCTTGTTCACATCCATCCCCGATCTTGCCGGGCTGTTGGAGCGTTCGAATAACGGCCCATGCATCAAATGCTTGCGCAAGTTTGCGTTCAGCTTATGCAGAGACAAGTCCACATATTCTCACTATCCTTCCGAGCAGCACGTTGACTTATCCTTTTGGGAGCCCTGTGAAGAAACAACCGGGTTATCCCTGACAGGCTGCCCGGGGGCCAAATCTCTGGGCTAAGGTCCACAAGGATTCACAGGATACACAGGGGTATTGGTGCCCACGACCGGCAATTATTTTCACCTCCATCTGGTCTCCGATTCGACGGGCGAGACGTTGATCACCGTGGCGCGCGCGGTGGCTGCGCAATACGCCAACGTGACCGCGGTCGAACATGTCTATCCGCTGGTGCGCAGCCAGAAACAGCTCGACCGCGTGCTCGATGAGATCGAGGAGGCGCCGGGCATCGTGCTGTTCACGCTGCTGGAAAAAGATCTGGTCAGCCGCCTCGAGACCAAGTGCAGGGATATCAACATCCCGAGCCTGTCGATCATTGGCCCCGTGATGCAACTCTTCGAAGCCTATCTCGGTGCGGCCACCACGGGGCGCGTCGGCGCCCAGCACGTTCTCAATGCCGAATATTTCAAGCGCATCGACGCCCTGAATTACACGATGATCCATGACGACGGCCAGCATGTCGAAGGTCTCGAAGACGCCGACATCGTGCTGGTCGGCGTGTCCCGCACGTCGAAGACGCCGACCTCGATCTATCTCGCCAATCGCGGCATCCGCACCGCGAACGTGCCGCTGGTGCCGGGCATTCCGTTGCCGCATCAGCTCGAGACCTTGAAGAAACCGCTGGTGGTCAGCCTCCATGCGACGCCGGAGCGCCTGATTCAGGTCCGGCAAAACCGGCTTTTGAGCATGGGTGACACCAGCAATGACGATTACATCGATCGCCAGTCGGTAGCCGACGAAGTGGCCTATGCGCGAAAACTCAGCGCCAGGTTTGGCTGGGCACAGCTTGATGTGACGCGGCGGTCGATCGAGGAAACCGCGGCGGCCATTCTAAAATTGTTCACTGACCGGCAAAGGCAACGGCTTCCGGAATGAAACCATCCTGTTTTCCAGCGAAGTGGACCCCGGCTCGCGTCAAGAAAACGCGTCAAAACCATAATCTGCTGCGATGAGTATCTGGCTTGCAAAAGACGCGTTGATCCTGGCCTCGCAAAGCCGCGCGCGGCAAATGCTGCTGGCCAATGCCGGCATTCCATTCGAAGCCATTCCGGCCGATATCGACGAGCGCGCGCTGCAGAAGAATTCCGGGCTCTCGGCACCCGGCGAAATCGCAAAATTGTTGGCGCGGGAAAAGGCGCTGTGGGTTTCGCGGCAAAAACCCGGCCGGGTCGTTATCGGGGCCGACCAAACGCTGGCACTGGGCAGCCGGCTGTTCAGCAAGCCCGCGGGCCGTGCCGCCGCTGCCGAGCAATTGCGTCTGCTCGCCGGCAATACCCACGAATTACACTCCGCCTTTGCCGTTGCCCGCGACGGCAAGGTATTGTTTGCCGATGTCGTTACCGCAGGGATGACCATGCGGCGGCTAAGCGACGGCGAAATCGAGGCCTATCTCGACCAGGCCGGCGACGCCGTGACGACCAGTGTCGGCGCCTACCAGCTTGAAGGGCTAGGGGTGCATCTGTTCGAACGCATCGAAGGCGACCATTTTACCATTCTTGGGCTGCCGCTGCTGCCGCTGCTTGCATTTCTGCGCAGCGAAGGGCTAGTCGGCTTTTGAAATTTTCGAAAGAGAAGCGGCGTTCTAAATGCTGATCCTTGGACTGACCGGTTCGATCGGGATGGGAAAATCCACCACCGCAAAATTGTTCGCGGAGGCCGGTGTTCCCGTCTATGACGCCGATGCGGCGGTTCACCAAATCTATGAGGGCGAAGCGGCGCCGGCGATCGAGGCGGCGTTTCCCGGCACCACGGTCGACGGCAAGGTCGACCGCGCGCGGCTTTCGGCCCAGGTGGTGCACAATCCTGCCGCCATGAAGCGGCTCGAGCAGATCGTCCATCCGATGCTCGGCGCCTCGCGAAAAAAATTCTTTGAAGATGCGGAAGCCGCAAGCGCGCCCGTGGTCGTGCTGGATATCCCGCTGCTGTACGAGACCGGCGGCGAGACGCGCGTCGACGCGGTCGTGGTGGTGACGACGTCGCCCGAAGCCCAGCGCGAACGCGTGCTGGCACGGGGCACAATGGACGAGGCGAAACTCGATTCCATTCTGGCCCGGCAGTTGCCCGATGCGGAAAAGCGCAAACGCGCGGATTTCATAGTGGATACTTCCCACGGTCTCGACCCCGTGCGCGCCAGAATAAAGGACATTCTGGCCGAGGTTGTTAAGATGCCGCGGCGGCGGACCTGATTCGCCGATATCAGGCTTTCAAGTAGACGCATGCGCGAAATCGTTCTCGATACCGAAACCACCGGCCTTGATCCGTTGCGCGGCGACCGGCTGGTCGAAATCGGCTGCATCGAGATCTATAACCGCATGCCGACCGGACAGACGTTTCACCGCTACATCAATCCCGAACGCGACATGCCGGCCGAGGCGTTCGCCGTGCACGGCCTGTCCGCCGAATTCCTCTCCACCAAGCCGCTGTTCACCGAAGTGGTCGACGAGTTCCTCGAATTCATCGCCGATGCACCGCTGGTGATTCACAACGCCTCATTCGACATCAGCTTCATCAATGCCGAGCTCGACCGTATCAAGCGACGGGTGATTTCGAAGGATCGGCTGGTCGATACGCTATTGCTGGCACGCCGCAAGCATCCCGGCGTGTCGAACCGGCTCGACGATCTCTGCTCGCGCTACTCGATCGACAATTCCCGCCGCACCAAGCACGGTGCGCTGCTCGACGCGGAACTTCTGGCCGAAGTCTATATCGACCTGATCGGCGCACGGCAGTCGCAGCTCATCCTGGCCTCGGAGACCCGCGAATCACGCGCAGAACGGACCGGCGATACGCCGCGGCGGCAGCGCGAGACGCCGCTCGCGCCGCGAATCACCGACGCCGACCGCGAAGCGCATCGGGCTTTCGTCGCCACGCTGGGCGACAAGCCGATCTGGAATGATTTTCTGAGCGCGGCCTAAGCCCGAGCGTTTTCCAGCGAAGTAGCGCCGCCTCCCGCGGAATTTCCACATGGAAGCGGCGCCCGGATGTTGGTCGCTTATTTGAGCAGGGCCTTGGTGGCGTAGTAGCCGGCGACCGCGCCGACGCCGACCAGATAGGCTCCGGCCGCGACAAACCAAAGGAACCCGCCGTTCACGTCATCGAGCTCGTTGTCCGTGAGGACATTGAGGTCCGCATCCTTCTTCTCTGCGATTGGCATGTTCATTTCTATTCTCCAGTGCTCCGACCGGCTCACCATGAGCGGGTTGGTGGAGAAAATTTACCGCCCGCGCCATTGCGCGACGTGATTTGCGTCACGACACGACTCCTCAAGCTTGGTCGCCACGCTGGACGACAAGCCGATCTGGGACGATCTTCCGGGTGCGGACGATAATCGTCAGCGGCGTTTAGCCGCTGAGCGCCCGATGTCAGGTCGCGCGGGCAGAGCGTTTTCGAGCAAAGTGGATACCGGTTTGCGCTAAGAAAACGCGTCAAATAAGTCTAGAGCCCGGTTCCGATTCAGTCGTAACGGAAAAGGCTCTAGCTCGGCTTTACGCCCGAAGCGGCTTGCGTAGCAGCCTGCCGCTCCAGGTTCTGGCGATACAGGCCGACGAAATCGACGGGATCGAGCATCAGCGGCGGGAACCCGCCGTCGCGCACCGATGTCGCTACGATTTCACGGGCGAACGGGAACAGCAGCCGCGGACATTCGATCATGATCAGCGGGTGCAGGTTTTCCTTCGGGACGTTGACGATACGGAACACCCCGGCATAGGCGAGGTCGAACGAGAACATGACCTTGCCGGCGTTCTCTGCCTTGCCCTCGATCGAAAGCGTCACTTCGAACTCGTTTTCGGAGAGGTTGTTGGCGCTGACATTGATCTGGATGTTGATCGCCGGTTGCTGCTGCTGCGGCGCCAGCGAGCCCGGTGCGTTCGGATTCTCGAACGACAGGTCCTTGGTATACTGTGCCAGCACGTTGAGCTGGGGAGGGGCCTGCTCGGCCGGCGCGCCATTACCGTTGGTCATCAATTCTCTCCTGAAGCGCTGACGAGCGGAGACCGGGTTTTTCGTCTGAAATCGCTCGAAGGGCGGAAAATGCCTTTGCAGGGCGAGTGGCTATCATAGCCCCGCTCTGTTCCACAAGGACGACGGGCAGCGGGCGGGTGCCGGGATCCGCCTTTTATGACAAGATATGCCTAATAGTGTACGCCAGTCCCCCATAAGGCCTCCCCGAGGGCCCCATAACGTCCCCCAAACGTCCCTGGGGGCTATCCTAAATAATTGAATATGCGTGATTTCCGGGAATCATCGGATTTCCCCTCGCGGCCAAAACGCGCTACAATTCACCCGCGCCAAAACGCGCCATTGGCCGGGCAAAGTTTCATGCCTACATGCTGCAGACTCAATCGATGATGTAATCTCTGCCGTTCCCAGGGTCTTCACGGGAACGCTCGACCGCCGGACCCGTTGCCGGCGTTAGAACCAGAAAGCGAATACGACGTGGATATTTACACCATCATTTTCCTGGCGTTGGCCGTCTTCATCTTCCTGCGCCTGCGCAGCGTCCTCGGACAACGCACGGGAAGCGAACGGCCGCCCTATGATCGCGCCGCGCCGAATGTCGTGCAGCGGACGCAGGACAACAGCAACGTGGTGCCGATACCGGGTACCGTGATCGATCAGGCGCCCCTGGCGCCAGCGGCGGACGCCGCGCCGGTGGCTGACCGCTGGAAGGGCATTGCGGAAGCCGGCACGCCGCTGGCGCAGGGCCTGGACGCCATCGTCGCGCAGGATTCCTCGTTCGATCCCCGTCATTTTCTCTCCGGCGCCCGCAGCGCCTACGAGATGATCGTGCTGGCGTTTGCCAATGGCGACCGCCGCGCGCTGAAGGATCTGTTGTCGAACGAGGTCTATGAGAGCTTCGATGCCGTGATCAAGGATCGCGAGAAAAACGAGCAGAAAACCGAAACGCGGTTTGTTTCGATCGACAAGGCCGAACTGGTCGGTGCGGAAGCCCGCGACAAGGCGGCGCAACTGACGGTGCGGTTCGTGTCGCAGATGATCTCGGTCACGCGCGACAAGACCGGCACCATCGTCGATGGAACGCCGGATAAGGTCGCCGATATCACCGATGTCTGGACATTCGCCCGCGACACGAGTTCCCGCGATCCGAACTGGAAGCTGGTTGGCACCGGAAGCGCCAGCTAACGCCAACTGTCTTGCCGGCGTTGCAAGGCTGGCGGTGGCAGCGATCGCTATCGCGTTGTCGCTGGCTCCCCTGGATGCATTTGCCGCGCGCCGGGCGCGGCCGCATTCCCAGCCGCCCCCACAACCGGAATTCTCCAGGCCGCTGCCATATCCGGAGCTGGAGTTGCCGCTTCAGATCACCGGCGCCCAGTATGCGCCGGTCGCCTGGTCCGATATCGCCGGCTGGAACGAGGACGATCATCTCGCCGCCTACAAGGCCTTTCGCGACAGCTGCAAGCCGATCTCGGCACAAACCAAAGCGCCAGCCGAACCGAAAGCGCTGGGCACCTCGCTACGCGATCCCTGCCGGGTTGCCAAAGCCCTCGAGGTGACCGACAGCGCCCGGGCCAAGGCCTTTTTCGAGGAACAGTTTCTCCCTCTGCAGATCTCGCGACTCGGCGAACCCGAGGGCTTCGTCACCGGCTATTACGAGCCCATCGTCGACGGCTCGCGGACCGAGAACGAAGTGTACAAGGTGCCGGTCTATCGGCGCCCGTCCAATCTGTTCGTCCGCGGCGCCACGCAGAGCTCGGCCGGTTTGCCCAATGGGGGCAAGGTGTTTCGCAAGATCGGCCGCCGCAAGCTGGTGCCCTATTACGATCGTGCCGAGATCGAGGATGGCGCGATCGCCGGCCGCGGCCTTGAAATCTGCTACCTGAAGGATCAGACCGACCTGCTGTTCTCGCAGATCCAGGGCTCGGCGCGGGTCAGCCTCGATGACGGCTCGACCGTTCGCATCAATTACGATGCCCACAACGGCTATTCCTATACCCCGGTCGGGCGCATCCTGATCGAGCGCAACATCATTCCCCGCGATCAGATGTCGATGCAGAAGATCCGGGAATGGATGGAGCGGAATCCCAACGAGGCTGACGAGTTGCGACGCCAGAACCGGTCCTACGTGTTCTTCCGTGAGGTCAATCTCTCCGACAAGGACGAGGCGGTCGGCGCCCAGGGCGTGCCGCTGACACCGGGCCGCTCGATTGCGGTCGACAAGGCGCTGCATGTCTACGGCACGCCGTTTTTCATCGAGGGCGTGCTGCCGGTCGAATCGGATCAATCGAAAACGCCGTTTCGCCGGCTGATGATCGCGCAGGACACAGGCTCTGCGATCGTGGGACCTGCCCGCGCCGATCTCTATCTCGGCGCCGGTGCCGATGCCGGCAAGACCGCCGGCCGCTTCCGCCACAACATGCGGTTTGTCATGCTGCTGCCGAAGAGCCTCGACCCTTCCGCCCGCGGCCGCAAGATGCCGATACCCGACGCGCGGCCGTCGGAAAAAATCGCCAAATTGTTTCCGCAGGTCGATCCATTGAAGGATGCGCCAAAAGATCAGAAGGGAGCAGCCGCGGCCGCAACCCAGGCTGCGCCAGCGTCAGCCGCGCAGGCCGCCGTGATCAAGCCGGTGCCGTTGCCGGCGGCCCGGCCCGACATCAAATCTTCCGATACACCGCGTCGCCGTCACTTTCGCCGCTTTCGCCACCGTCCATGAAGCGCCGGCCGACAAACGCTGTTCCCGAACTGCCGGTGCCGCCGCGGCGCAGGCGCAGTCTCAGCGAGGAAGAGCGCGCGCTATGGGAAAGCGTGGCCAAGCAGGTCAAGCCGCTGCGCAAGCAGCCGCGCGCCCTGAAGCCGGCTTCGCCAGAGGCAGGGCCCGATGTCGCATCAAGGCCGGCCGCGCCGCCAAAGCCGCCGGCCTCACCGCGAATCATTCCGCCGTCGCGGCCGGAGCCGCCGCCGCTCGCGCCGATCGGGCGCCGTGAGCGCTCACAGCTTTCACGTGGCCGGAAGGAGATCGATGCACGGCTCGATCTGCACGGCATGACGCAGATCCGCGCGCACCGCGTGCTGCTCACCTTCCTGCAGCGCGCGCATAGCGACGGCCTGACCTTCGTGCTCGTTATCACCGGCAAGGGCAAGGTGGGCGGTTCAGAAGCAGAGCGCGGCGTGCTGCGCCGTCAGGTCCCGCAATGGCTGAGCTTGCCGGAATTCCGCACGCTGGTGGTCGGTTTCGAGGAAGCGAGCATCGGCCATGGCGGCGAGGGCGCGCTCTATGTGCGCGTGCGGCGGGTACGATAGCTTCATCCGGGCCACGGACTGAAGCATTCAGAACGGCCGCACGATTCCCACGCGCGGGATCAGCGTGACGATCCAGCCGAAGATGCTGGTCTTGCGATCATCGCCTGATATCGGCGCGACCTCGCGCGATGCGGGAAGGGTTTTCACCGCATGCAGGAGCAGCAACAGGGACACCGCCCAATTCGAAATCCAGCGCGAATAGTCGAACACCATCGCAAACATCACGAGGTAGGCGAGGCTGATCACCGCCATCGAAGCAATCACGAGGCGACGATGCACGTCAACCGAAAGCGCTGCGATCAAATCCGAAAGATACCGCCATAGCGGCGTGTGCAGCCAGATCAGCAACGCGAACACGGGAAGTCCCAGCAGATTATGCGGCAGGCGTTGCCAGGTATCGGCGATTTCCGTCGATAGCGGCTGGTACCAGATATAGGCAAAGCCCAAAAGGTCGGTCCGCGACGGGTCTGCCATCCTGCCCTTCAGATAAGCGACGAAATCTCCTTCGGGCACCACCATCGTTCCATAGAACTGCGCGGCGAAAAAAAGAACGCCGATCGCGGCGATCGCGGCGACGCCGGCGATGGCGCCGGCGCGGCTCACGCCCCGCACCAGGTAATAACGCAGCACCACGATGGCCGCGATGACCGGCACATACATCAACAGATGGATGTGGTGGATCAGCACGAGGATCACGGAGAACAGCGTGGCGAGCAACACGTAGAACAGCGACCGCGCCGGGATCAGCAGCAGGACGATCGCGAACAGGCAGCCGTAGATGTCGAAATGCCCGAGCGTATGCATGAAATTCTTCAGGAAGAACGGCGAGCCGGCCATGAACACGAACAGCGGCCAGTGCGTCTCGTCGAAACCGAAGGTACGCCGGAACAATGTTATGAACAGGCCGGCGGTGACCAGCCAGACCGCGCCGCCGAGCGCGAATACCAGCCACACCGGCACCTTCGAAGTGAACAGCGCCACGGCCGCGCCGATCAGCGCGCGCTTGGTGAAGCCGAAATGATAGTTGACCAGCAGATGGATATAGGGGACGAAGGGCGGCAGCGTGATCTTGTGGAAGAAGACCCCGATCAGCACGGCGGCATTGACGGCCAGCATCAGGCGCCAGGGGTTTTCCCGCAAAAAATGATTCAAGCCCATTGTCGTCCCGGCCAAGCGAAGCGCGAGCCGGGGCCCATACGCCGCGGCCGTTGTTGCTTAGCACAGTAGCCGATGGCCCGTTTCGACAATAGACGACCGGGATTATGGGTCCCGGCGTTCGCCGGGACGGCAGATATTATCTGCAAGCCCTACAAAATAAACCGGCTCAGATCCGCGTTCTTGGCGAGATCGCCGACGTGCTTCTGCACGTAGTCAGCGTCGACCCTGATGGTCTCGCCGTGGCGGTCCGGGGCGGCAAACGAAATCTCGTCCAGCACGCGCTCCATCACCGTCTGCAGGCGCCGGGCACCGATGTTTTCCACGGTCGAGTTGACGGCGACCGCGACGTCGGCCAGCGCGTCGATGGCGTCGCCGGTGATGTCGAGCGTGACGCCTTCGGTCTGCATCAGCGCGACATATTGCTTGATCAGCGACGCTTCCGGCTCGGTCAGGATGCGGCGCATGTCGTCGCGCGTCAGCGCTTCCAGTTCGACGCGGATCGGCAGCCGGCCCTGTAATTCGGGCAGCAGGTCCGAAGGTTTTGCGATGTGGAATGCACCGGAGGCGATGAACAGGATGTGGTCCGTCTTGACCGCACCGTGCTTGGTCGAGACCGTCGTTCCTTCGATCAGGGGCAGCAGGTCGCGCTGCACGCCTTCGCGCGAGACCTCGCCGCCACTGCGCCCGTCGCGCACGCAGATCTTGTCGATCTCGTCGAGGAACACGATGCCGTTGTTCTCGACCACGTTGATTGCTTCAAGCACCAGCTGGTCGCTGTCGAGCAGCTTGTCGGCTTCCTCGTTGACCAATGTCTCGTGCGAGCTTTCGACTGTCAGGCGGCGGGTCTTGGTCCGGCCACCCATCTTGCCGAAGATGTCGCCGATCGAAATCGCGCCGAGTTGCGCGCCGGGCATGCCCGGAATCTCGAACATCGGCATGCCGCCGGAGGATTGGGTCTCGATTTCGATTTCCTTGTCGTTGAGCTCGCCGGCGCGCAGCTTCTTGCGGAAGGAATCGCGGGTGGCCGGGCTGGAAGCCGGTCCGACCAGCGCATCGAGCACACGCTCTTCGGCAGCGAGTTGGGCGCGGGCCTGCACGTCCTTGCGCTTGCGCTCGCGGGTCTGCGAGATCGCGACCTCGACGAGATCGCGGATGATCTGCTCGACGTCGCGGCCGACGTACCCGACCTCGGTGAATTTGGTCGCCTCGACCTTGATGAACGGCGCGCCGGCGAGTTTCGCCAGCCGCCGTGCGATCTCGGTCTTGCCGACGCCGGTCGGCCCGATCATCAGGATGTTTTTCGGCAGCACTTCTTCGCGCAGATTGCCGGTGAGTTGCAGCCGCCGCCAGCGGTTGCGCAACGCGATCGAGACAGCGCGCTTGGCGTCGGCCTGGCCGACGATGAAGCGGTCGAGTTCGGAGACGATTTCGCGGGGAGAAAAGTTGGTCATTGGCTTTAGCTAGGGTGAAATCTCGTTCTCGGCAAGGCGGCGAAAGCGCCTAGATTATCGGCGGGCCCGCCTGCCACTGTTTGATCGCCTCGAAGGGATGGATCAGCATGATGATGTTCAGCGCCAGATTGTCGCGAATATGCAGCGCCATCACGATTTCGAACACCGCCGCCAGCGCCACGGTGGCGGCGACCGGAAGCCTTTTCGCCAGCAGGAAGCCGCCGATCATCGCTAAATTGTCGGAGATCGAATTGACGATGGTGTCCCCGTAATAATCCAGTGAGATCGTAGCCGCACGATAGCGGTCGATGATCAAATTCGAATTCTCGACCAGTTCCCAGGCGCCCTCGACCAGCATGGCGAGGATAAGCCGTGCCGGCCAGGCGAGCCGTGGAAACAGCAGGTAGGCCGCGCCATAGAACAGAAAGCCGTGCAGGATGTGCGACAGCGTGTACCAGTCGGCGATGTGCTGCGAATTTTCCGAGCTCTGCACCACGCCGTGCCAAAGCTTGACGTAACCGCAGGCGCAGATCGGCAGGCGTCCCATGGCGTAGAGGATTACGGCCTGCAGCAGCAGGATGCTGACCGCGATCAACAGCCAGTGCCACGCCGTAAGGGTGCTGCCGACGGCGGGCCTCTCGGCGGGTTGGCTTGCGGTCATGGGTTGCGGACCATCAGCAGCGCGGGACCATCGGGCGTGTCGACCATATAGGCTTTTTCGAATCCCGCCTTCTCATAGGCGCGCACCGCACGGTGGTTGACAGGATCGGGATCGGTGACCATGCGCGGCGCGCCGCGCATCAGCCGGTCATCCGTGAAGGCCCGAATGAGTGCCGAACCGTGGCCGCGTTCGATCATGCCGGGTTCACCAATGAAGAGATCGATGCCACGCGTGCCCTTGGGATGTATGCCGAAGCTGGAATTCCAGACGGTAAGATCATAGCATTGGATGTAGCCGAAATCGGCGCCGTTTGTCGAAACCACAAATTGATCCATGGCCGGCTCGTCGAGATCGCCGCTGACCAGCTCATATTGCTCATCCGGATCGCCCCACCATTCCCGCACATGCGGATGCGCGAGCCACTGCCGGATCAGCGGCAGATCGGCTGCGGTCATGGGACGAAAGGCGTAAGGCGCCATCCATCAACCGCCCAGCGTCTCGATCGTTACGTTACGGTTGGTATAGACGCAGATGTCGGCCGCGATATCCAATCCGCGGCGGACGATGGTCTCGGCGTCCTTGTCGGTATCGAGCAGGGCGCGGGCCGCGGCCAGCGCATAATTGCCGCCGGAGCCGATCGCCATCACGCCAGCCTCCGGCTCCAGCACGTCGCCGGTGCCGGTCAGCACCAGCGAGACATCCTTGTCGGCGACGATCATCATCGCCTCCAGCCGGCGCAGATAACGGTCGGTGCGCCAGTCCTTGGCGAGTTCGACCGCGGCGCGGGTCAATTG
Source organism: Hyphomicrobiales bacterium (assembly GCA_017305715.1). Classification (GTDB taxonomy): domain Bacteria; phylum Pseudomonadota; class Alphaproteobacteria; order Rhizobiales; family Xanthobacteraceae; genus Bradyrhizobium. The sequence goes on from JAFKKG010000014.1 coordinate 37,665, forward strand.
GCCGGGATATTGCTCCAGCTTGCTCTCCAGCCGCTCGAACAGGGTGAAGGCGTCGGCCGTGGCGCCGGCAAAGCCGCCGATGACGTCGCCCTTGCCGAGTTTGCGGACCTTTTTGGCGTTGGATTTGATCACGGTCTGGCCGATCGAGACCTGCCCATCGCCGCCGATCACCACCTTGCCGCCCTTGCGGACGGTTAAAATCGTGGTGCCGTGCCAGACCGACGGCTCATTGGGGGATGCTTGCATGGAATACCTCGTGTCTGGGCAGATTCAGGGAGCAGATTTAGGGATTTGGGGCCACCGTTACAATCGGCCGGATTCGGTCACCATAGCGTCATCCCGCAGTAGCGAAGGCGGCATCGGCCTGTTAAAAGGGCCGCGTTTTCGGCCCCGGGGGCCCGAAATGGGCCAGAGAAGGCCAAGGAAAGCACGTTTCATGCGCATCGCGACCATCAAGCGCAAGACCAAGGAGACCGACATCGAGGTTGCGGTAAACCTCGATGGCACGGGCGTGTCCAAGGTTTCGACCGGTATCGGCTTCTTCGACCATATGCTCGATCTGCTGGCGCGGCATTCGCGCATCGACATCACGGTCAAGGCGGATGGTGACCTGCATGTCGACCATCACCACACCACCGAGGACGTCGGCATCGCGCTCGGGCAGGCGGTAAAGCAGGCGCTCGGCACCATGGCCGGGATCACCCGCTATGCCTCGATCCACATGCCGATGGACGAGACGCTGTCGCGGGTCGTGATCGACATTTCGGGCCGGCCGGTGCTGGTGTTCAAGGTGGATTTTCCACGCGACAAGGTCGGCGAGTTCGACACCGAACTGGTCCGCGAATGGTTCAATGCCTTCACGATCAACGCCGGCGTGACTTTGCATGTCGAGACCTTATATGGCGAGAACAGCCATCATATCGCCGAATCCTGCTTCAAGGGTCTGGCGAGGGCGCTTCGTGCGGCGGTCGCGATCGATCCGAAAACCGCGGGCGAAGTGCCATCCACCAAGGGTCAGCTCGGCGGCTGATACCTGTTTCGCGGCAGAGAGGTGCGATGCCGGTCTTTACAGTGCATGCCCCGGTCGATGGCACCGCCGATCTGGCGGCGACCGATAAATTCACATTCGTGCGCGACGGCTTCCATTTCTGGGCCATGGCGGCGAGCGTGCTATGGCTGATCTGGCATCGGCTCTGGCTGGCGCTGATCGGCTGGATCGTGGTGACGGTGGCGATTGGGCTCGGCCTCTCCGCGCTCGGCGCAGGCAGCGGGACGATTCTGTTCGCGGACTTCGTGATCGCGCTCCTGATGGGCTTTGAGGCCGCCAGCCTGCAACGCTGGACGCTGTCGCGGCGCAAATGGCGCCAGCTCGATATCGTGGTGGCCGACGACGAGGAGGCCGCCGAGCGGCGCTTCTTCGATCGCTGGACTGCGCGGCAACGCGGTCTCATCAACGACCAATGGGCGGTCGATCGCGGCGGGCCGCCACCGACCCGCAACATCCCGGGCCAGCCGTTCTCGAAACCGCCGCCGATGCCGCAGGGCGGCATCATTGGATTATTTCCAGAGCCGGGAGGGTCACGATGAGCGTTGCGATCATCGATTACGGATCCGGCAATCTTCACTCGGCCGCGAAAGCATTCGAGCGCGCCGCGCGCAGCATGGAAAATCCGCAGAAGATCATGGTGACGCGCGATCCCGAGGCGGTGTTCCGCGCCGATCGCATCGTGTTGCCCGGTGTCGGCGCCTTCGCCGATTGCCGCAGAGGCCTCGATGCCGTCGACGGCATGCTGGAAGCAATGACCGAAGCGGTGCGTTCCAAGGCGCGGCCGTTCTTCGGCATCTGCGTCGGCATGCAGCTGATGGCCTCGCGCGGCAAGGAGCATGTCACCACCGACGGCTTCAACTGGATCGCGGGCGACGTCGAGAAGATCACGCCGCGCGAGGAGAATCTGAAAATTCCGCACATGGGCTGGAACACGCTCGACATGGTGCGCGAACATCCCGTGCTGGAGCGGTTGTCGCTCGGGCCGAAGGGCCGTCATGCCTATTTCGTGCACTCCTATCATCTCAACGCCTCGAATGAAGCGGACGTGCTGCTGCGCGCCGACTATGGCGGGCCGGTGACGGCGATGGTCGGCAAGGACACCGCGATCGGGACGCAGTTCCATCCGGAAAAGAGCCAGCGTTTCGGGCTGGGTCTGATCTCGAACTTTTTGAAATGGAAGCCGTGATCCTTTTTCCCGCCGTCGATCTGAAAAACGGCCAGTGCGTCCGCCTCGAGCAGGGCGACATGGCGCGCGCGACCGTGTTCAATCTCGATCCCGCGGCGCAGGCCCGCGCCTTCGCCGATCAGGGGTTTGAATATCTGCATGTCGTCGATCTCGACGGCGCCTTTGCCGGCAAGCCGATGAACGCGCTCGCGGTCGAAGGGATGTTGAAGGCGGTCACCATGCCGGTGCAGCTCGGCGGCGGCATTCGCGACCTCAAAACCATCGAAGCCTGGCTCGGCAAGGGTATTGCGCGGGTAATCATCGGCACCGCGGCGGTGCGCGATCCCGAACTGGTAAAGAGCGCGGCGAAGAAATTCCCCGGCCGCGTCGCCGTCGGTCTCGACGCCCGCGACGGCAAGGTCGCCGTCGAGGGCTGGGCCGAGACCTCGCAGGTAACGGTGCTGGAAATCGCGCAGCGGTTCGAGGATGCCGGCGTCGCCGCGATCATCTTTACGGACATCGCGCGCGACGGGCTTTTGAAGGGCCTCAATCTCGATGCGACGATCGCGCTCGCCGAGAGCATTTCCATTCCTGTCATCGCCTCCGGCGGCTTTGCCTCGATCGACGACGTCAAGGCGCTGCTCGAGCCGCGCGCCAACAAGCTCGCCGGCGCCATTGCGGGCCGCGCGCTCTATGACGGCCGGCTCGATCCCGCCGCCGCATTGGCGCTGATCCGCAACGCGCGCCGCGCGGCGTAGGGAGACCACGATGTTCAAGGTACGCGTGATCCCCTGTCTCGACGTCAAGGACGGCCGCGTGGTCAAGGGCGTCAATTTCGTCGATCTGCGCGACGCCGGCGATCCCGTGGAAGCCGCGATTGCGTATGACGCCGCCGGCGCCGACGAACTCTGTTTCCTCGACATCACCGCCACCCATGAAAACCGCGGCACCATGCTCGACGTCGTCAGACGTACGGCGGAAGCCTGCTTCATGCCGCTGACCGTCGGCGGCGGGGTGCGGACCATTGATGACATCAAGACGCTGCTGCGCTCCGGCGCCGACAAGGTCTCGATCAACAGCGCGGCGGTCAGTAACCGCGAATTCGTCAAGCAGGGCGCGGAAAAGTTCGGCGAGCAGTGCATCGTGGTCGCGATCGACGCCAAGCGGGTCAAGCGCGCCGGCGGCGGCGAGCGCTGGGAGATTTTCACCCATGGCGGGCGCAATTCGACCGGGATCGACGCCATCGAATATGCCCAGGAAGTGGTCGCGCTCGGCGCCGGCGAGATCCTGCTGACCTCGATGGACCGGGACGGCACCCGGCAAGGGTTTGACCTGCCGCTGACGCAGGCCATCGCCGACAGTGTTCCGGTACCGGTAATCGCGTCCGGCGGTGTCGGCAACCTCGACCACCTCGTCGACGGCATCCGCCAGGGCCACGCCACCGCGGTGCTGGCCGCCTCGATCTTCCATTTTGGCGAATTTACCATTCGCCAAGCCAAGGAGCACATGGTGCGCGCCGGGCTGCCGATGCGGCTCGATCCCTGACGACTCCCTGTCACAAAAGTGCTAAGTCCGTTCCGGGATGGCTCCGGGCTGGCCCGGTGCGCATGTGTTGAGTTCAGTTGATGCCGCGTTTCACAATCCACGATCTGGCCGCCACCATCGATGCAAGGGCCGCGTCGGGAGGAGAGGCGTCGTACACCAGGAAGTTGCTCGATAAGGGCGCGGAGCACTGCGCCAAGAAGCTGGGTGAGGAAGCGGTCGAGACCGTGATCGCCGCGGTCGAGAACGACCGCGGCCATTTGATCGCCGAAAGCGCTGATCTGCTGTTTCATTTGCTGGTGCTGCTGAAGGTTCGCGGCGTGACGCTGGAAGAAGTCGAGGCCGCGCTCGCGCAGCGTACTGGCCAGTCCGGTCTGGAAGAGAAGGCTGCGCGCAAGCGCGACTAGTGCATCAAGGGCGACGCCATGGATATACGGGCACCGGACCAGCAATATAATCCCTACCGGATATTCACGCGCGAGCAGTGGGCGCGGTTGCGCGACGACACGCCGATGACGCTGGAGCCGGGCGAGTTCGAGCGGCTGCGTTCGCTGCATGACCGCCTCGACTTGCAGGAAGTCGAGGAGATCTTCCTGCCGCTGTCGCGGTTGCTGTCGATCTATGTCGACGCCACGCTGCGGCTCTACCAGGCGCAGCGCCAGTTCCTCGGCATCCGCGACCGCAAGGTGCCCTACATCATCGGCGTCGCCGGCTCGGTTGCGGTCGGCAAATCGACCACCGCGCGCGTGCTGCAGGCGCTGCTGGCGCGCTGGTCGCCGCGGCCCAAGGTCGAGATGGTCACGACCGACGGCTTCCTGTTTCCGAACGCCGCGCTCGAGCGGCAAGGCCTGATGCAGAAGAAGGGCTTTCCCGAGAGCTACGACCTGCCGACGCTGTTGCAGTTCCTGAGCGACATCAAGGCCGGCCGGCGGCCGGTGCGCGCGCCGGTCTATTCGCATTTGACCTACGACATCGTTCCCAACCAATGGGTCGAAGTCGATCGGCCGGACATCCTGATCGTCGAGGGCGTCAATGTGCTGCAGACCGGCCGCCTGCCGCGCGACGGCAAGGCCGTGCCAGTCGTCTCCGACTTCTTCGATTTCTCGGTCTATATCGACGCCGACGAGCCGGTGCTGCGCAAATGGTATGTGCGGCGCTTCCTGGCGCTGCGGGACACCGCGTTTACCGATCCGCGGTCGTATTTCCATCGCTACGCCCTGCTCTCCGACGAGGAGGCGACGGCAACGGCGCTGGCGATCTGGGAACGCACCAACCTTGCCAATCTCGAGGACAACATCCTGCCGACACGTCCGCGCGCCACGCTGATCCTCAAGAAGGGCGCCGATCACGTCGTCGAGACCGTCGCGCTGCGGCGGCTGTAGTCGCCTTCGTCACTTCGCTCCTCGCAATGACCGATAAGTCCGAATTCACGCCGCGATGTGGTGCGAGGCCGCCAGGCCCGCGATCGCCTCGGCGAGTTTTTCGCGATCGAGCGGCTTGATCAGAAAACCGTCCATGCCGGACTCAAAGCAGGCGTAGCGATCTTCCACCAGCGTGTTGGCGGTGAGCGCCAGGATCGGCGTCCGGCGCCCGGGCTGACCGGCTTCGAGGCTGCGCATCCGCTTGGTGGTTTCGATGCCGTTGAGCTGCGGCATCTGGATGTCCATCAGCACGAGATCATAGGGACTGCCGGCCGATTTCGCCGACAGCCAGGATTCCAGCGCCTCTTCGCCGTTGGTGGTGATGACGGCATGATGGCCGAGCCGGCTCAGTAATGAACGCATCAACAACGCGTTGATCTCGTTATCCTCCGCGACCAGGATGGAAAGGCCCTTGCTTGCGGGGGGTGGCGTCGTGACCGGCTCATCCAGCCCCATCATGGCATCGCCGACGACGCTCGGCGCCGATATTTCGGGTGTCGCCGTCAGGCGGGCGGCGAGCGAGGCGGTGCGCAGCGGCTTGACCAGATAGCCTGTGAAGGCGGAGGCCACGGAAGGCTGCAGCTCCTGCCGCGTGGCGGGCGTGAACATCACGATCCGCTGGAGGGCGTGCAGCCGCGCGGCTTCGCCAAACGCCTCGATGGTTTTCGTGCCGAGCGCATGGTCGATCAGGATGGTGTGCCAGCTGCGCTCCGGCAGCAGGGCTTGCGCCACGTCGGCGTCGGCCACCATGCAGGTCTGGGCACCCCAGCGTTGCAGTCGCCGCGCGGTCAGCGAGGCCTCGATGCCTTGCGGCGACACCAGCATGATCGACTGGCCGGCAAGATCGGGTGCGGCGAAAGCCTTCTGGGCGCTCCCCTCGGCGGCGGCGAGCGGGATCGACACCTCGAAGGTCGACCCGAGGCCGGGCTTGCTCTCCAGCGTAATGCGTCCGCCCATCCTTTTGACGATGCGGTCGCTGATGCTCAGCCCGAGGCCGGTACCGCCATAGCTGCGCGCGATGCGGTCGTCGGCCTGCTCGAACTCGCGGAAAATGCGTTCCTGCGCCTCGGGCGCGATGCCGATGCCGGTGTCGCGCAACTGGAAGCGGATTTCATTGGGCCAGCTGCCGGGCTCGACGATCAGGGCGACGCCGCCGGTCGAGGTGAACTTGATCGCATTGCCGGCAAGGTTGAGCAGCACCTGCCGCAACCGCGCCGCGTCGCCGACCACCTCCACCGGCAGGCGTTCGTCGACATAGGCGGCGATCTCGATCTTGCGGGCCTGTGCGCGCGGCGCCAGCAATTCGGTGATGCCCTCGATCAGCTCCGAGAGCGCGAACGGGCGATGTTCGAGATCGATCTTGCCGGCCTCGATCTTGGAATAATCCAGCATTTCCTCGATCAGCGAGAGCAGGGCATCGCCGGAGGTCTTGACCGCCTTGACATAGGTCGCCTGTTCCGGCGTCAGCGGCGTGTCCAGCAGCAGGCCGCTCATCCCGATGATGCCGTTCAGCGGCGTGCGGATTTCGTGGCTGGCCATCGCGAGGAAGCGCGACTTGGCGCGGTTGGCGGCATCAGCCTGATCGCGGGCGTCGGCTAATGCGCGTTCGCTTTCGGTCCGGTCGGTGACGTCGCGGCCGACGCTCTGCATTTCGGAAGGTCCGCCGGCATCGTTGCGGACCAGCGCTTCGCGCCAGGCGATCCATCGCGGCCCGCGGGGGCCCGCGACCTTCTGGTCATGGATCCGCGTGCCGTTATACTCTAGGACGCTATCGCCCTGTTCGAGGACATTGAGCGTAGCACGGCTGCCGATCAGGGTTTCCCGCGGCGCCTGTGCCAGTTCGCAATAGGCGTCGTTGACGAATGTAATGTAGCCCTCGGTGTCGCGCAGGATGATCAGATCGCCCTGCGACTCGAACAGCCGGCGGGTGCGTTGCTCGGCTTCCTGCAGTTCCCAGTTTCGATCCGCCATGGATTCGTTGTGCAGGGCGATCTTGTGCATCTTCTTGCGCACGAAGCGAAACCGGGCGCTCATGGCCGCGAGCGCGACGCAGGCGATCGCAAACAGGAAGGCGATGCCGATCGCGAAAGTGTGGGGATTGTAGCCGGATGCTTCCGAGCGGCTGCCGGCGATAAAGCCATAGGCTCCGCCGAACGTGGCGGAGAAGACGATGAACGAGCGGACGGTGAAACTGATCCAGGGATGCCGGCGGCCGAAACGGCGGAAGTAAAGTTTGAACCGGTAAGTCCGCCCCATCGTCAGTTACCCTGAGATTGCTTGCCCGAATTGAGGCGGCTGGTTTCGCCTGATGCCGGGAGACGATGCGTTGCCGACCTTGAAAAAGTGCTTGAGGCGGGCCGGCATTCCCGGCGACGATAAAAACAGGGTTGATGAAGTGTTAATGCAACCCGGCCGGCCGACGAACTCACAGCGAGGCGGCTGCGATACGATGCTGGATACCGTGGGCGCCGACGATGAGAGCCGCGGCGTCGCGCGCCGAAAAGCTCTTCGAGCGCACGTAGATGCGGTAATCGGCAGGTCCTTCCGCCGAGAGATAGATGACGGGCTCGGACGGTGACGGCGCTGCGGAGATGGCGACCAGCTGCGGTGGCGAACGGCTCTCGCAGGCGCCGGATTCCGCGCTGTCGACGTCGTCGATGACGGTAAAATCCGCCGCTTCGGCGTCGTCGGATATCTGGACACGGACGGTGGCGCGGCTGGGGTCATTGGTGAAACTGACATGGCGCTCGGCCTGCCAGGATAGCGCCGCGATCTGGACCGAGGTGCCTGCAACCTCGATGCAGGGGCGCGGACCGCTCGAGAACTCGCCGCGGGCGAACACGGCCGCGATGGCCAACGGCACCGCCGAGGCCAGCAGATTGAAACGCAACGTGACTCTACCCACCCAACGCCAGCCCGCGACAACGGGCTTATGGTTGGCAGAGCGTAAACAAAACTCGTTACTACCGGGTTTATGAGCCCCGCTGTCCGCGAAAGCGGGTGACTCAGTACGCCGCGGCTTCTCGGTTCGGTCATGGGTATCTCCTTCGTCATTGCCGGGCTTGACCCGGCAATCCATCCTCTTCGAAGGAATTTTGCGAAGGTGATGGATGCCCGGGTCAAGCCCGGGCATGACGAGTTGTTCTTACTGACGCGCCTCCGCCTTCTCGCGACGGATTGCGCCCGAGCTTTGCTGAGAAACTTCCGGCCCTCCAAATCGAGGGCGCAGGGAAGACCGGGTGCGCGCTGCACCCGCGGTCTCGTGTGCGGTTAGCACTAAGAAAGTTGCACACGAGCATACAGGTTCAGCGGAGAACACCCGGCCTTCCCTGCGCAATGGCTTTACGGCTTATAACGTGCTCTCCCCGGAGAACGGCTCTTTTGCCTCCGTTGCGCCCTGGGAAGTCAGATGCCTCCAGGTGCGTTGACGCCAGCAACGCGACGTCAGGACCACACGCCTTCGCCGTACGTTTCAGCTGCGATCGTCTTCGCAACATCAGCGTCCACCGCTCCCCGCCCAACGTCCGTGACGACGGCCGACGCCCTTCGAGCAGAGCGGGATGGGCAATATCTGCCCCTGATTTGGCATTTCGGAAAAGCGAAATTTTGCCCGACGGGCTAATTTATCGCAGCAGCATGATCATGCGGCCCGCCGGGACGGCTTACGTGGTGCCAGAGTGACGACGAAGCGACTGCGGGTCCGGCACAGTCCTAAGGCAGCAACCGCAACTCGATTGTTTGGGCTTTCTGATTCCGAAGCGCAAGACCTACGTGGTCGTTTACGCCGCGCGCCGCGAATCCTCAGCCAATGCACGATACGACAGCGCTTCGGCGAGATGCAGCCGGCCGATCTTGTCCGCGCCGTCGAGGTCGGCCAGCGTGCGGGCGACGCGCAGCACGCGGTGATAGCCGCGCGCGGTCAGATGCATGGTCTCGGCGGCGTCGCGCAGCAGTTTCTGGCCCTGCGCATCCGGTTGCGCGATGGTTTCCAACAGCGACGCCGGCGCTTCGGCATTGGTGCGGATCTGCGGCAGGCCGGCCGCGGCGTAACGCGCGAGCTGGATGTCGCGCGCAGCCGCGACGCGGGCGGCGACTTCGGCGGAGCCTTCGCTCGGCGGCGGCAGGATCAGATCGGATGCGGTCACCGCCGGCACTTCGATGCGCAGATCGATGCGGTCCATCAGCGGGCCGGAAATCCGCATCTGATAATCCGACGTGCAGCGGTCGACAGGTGCGCGCTTGCAGGCATAGCCGGGTTCGTAGGCATGGCCGCAGCGGCACGGGTTCATCGCCGCGACCAGCATGAAGCGCGCCGGATAAGTGACGCGATGGTTGGCGCGCGATACCGCGACCTCGCCGTTCTCCAGCGGCTGGCGGAGCGAGTCCAGCACGCGCGGATCGAACTCCGGCAGTTCGTCGAGGAACAGCACGCCCTGATGCGCCAGCGAGATCTCGCCGGGTTTTGCGCGCATGCCGCCGCCGGTCAGCGCGGCCATGCTGGCGGAATGATGCGGGCTGCGAAACGGCCGCCGCGCCGTCAGCGCGCCGTCGCGGATTTCGCCGGCGACGGAGGCGATCATCGAGACTTCCAGCAATTCGGACGGCGACAGCGGCGGCAGGATTGAGGGCAGTCTTGCGGCCAGCATCGACTTGCCGGCGCCCGGCGAGCCGATCATCAATAAATGATGCCCGCCGGCCGCCGCGATCTCCAGCGCGCGCTTGGCGCTTTCCTGGCCCTTGATGTCGCGCAAATCGAGCAGCGTTTCCTCGCGCTCGTGCACTTTCGGCTGCGGCCGCGACAGCACCTGCGTGCCCTTGAAATGGTTCGCGATCTGAATCAGCGATTTTGCCGCGATGATCTGGATATCCGGGCTCGCCCACGCCGCCTCCGTGCCGCACGCGGCGGGGCAGATCAGGCCCTCCTCGCGCGCATTGGCGCCGATCGCCGCCGGCAGCACGCCCGCGACCGGGGCGATCGATCCATCGAGCCCGAGTTCGCCGAGCACCGTAAAACCCGTCAGCGCGTCCGGCGGGATCGCACCGATGGCGGCCATCAGGCCGAGCGCGATCGGCAGATCGTAATGGCTGCCTTCCTTCGGCACGTCGGCCGGCGCGAGGTTGACCGTGATCCGCCGCGCCGGCAGCGCCAGCCCCGAGGCGATCAGCGCCGAGCGCACCCGCTCGCGCGCCTCGGACACCGCCTTGTCCGGGAGGCCGACGATCGCGAACGCCGGCAGGCCGGGCGCGACCTGCACCTGCACGTCGACCGCACGGGCCTCGATCCCCTCAAAGGCTACGGTAGAAACGCGTTGGACCATGCCGACCCCTTGCCTCAATCAAGGGTAGCGGAACTAGGCGAGTTGTGCAAGAACATTACGGGAACATCGGAGGTGGCGAGGCGCACCGTTTTTGCGGCCTGCCGCTACCGAAACGGCTCACACTGCTGGAGAACAAGTATGCGGCATTTCATTGCCCTCATCCATAAGGATGCCGACAGCGATTTCGGCGTGTTCTTTCCCGATCTTCCAGGTGTCATCAGCGCTGGAAGCACTCTCGACGAAGCCCGAGCTATGGCAACCGAAGCCCTCGCTTTTCATTTGCAAGGCATGGCAAAGGACGGAGAAGCCGTGCCCGAGCCCTCTTCACTTGAAGAAATCATGTCCGACCGGAAAACCGGGATGGTGTAGCCGTTCTCATTCAAGCGCCGGACGCTGAGGTGAAAACCGTGCGCATCAACATTACGATGCCGTCGGACGTGCTTGAGCAAATCGACCGGTATGCGGAACGAGAGGGATTCACCCGATCGGGATTTCTGGCTCGAGCCGCGAAGAAAGTGATGGCGGCATAACTGTGAGCCGAAAGACGTAACAAGTGCCGAGGTGCGACAGGCCTCTGCGCAAGGAACGAGAGACGCCCCTCTAATTCAACTTCCCGGCCGCGACCACCGCCGCATTCGCCACTGGCTGCTCCAGCATCTTCAGCGCCGCATCGAGGCCGTTGCGCAAATTCAGCGCGGCGTTCTGGGTGCAGCGGAGGCGGCCGGATGAGATGAACTTCACCTCGGTCGAGCCGTCGGGCTTCGGCACCAGGATGCGGGTGGCGAGTTCGATCTCGATCGATCCATTCATGGTGCCGTAGGCGCCGACGATGTCGAAATAGACCAGCGGGGCTGCGGCTCCGGTATCTTCATAGACGAGTTCGCCCGGCTTGGCGGTCGGTTGGTCGGTCAAGGCACTCTCCTACATCGTGTCAGGGGTGATTTGCTGGTTACCGCCTTACGCTATTTAAGGGGGCCGCCCTAGCGATCGATGGTGCCGCCTTTTCCGGAGCCCGCGCCGGGCCGCTCAGGAACGATCTCCGTAAGGGGGCCCAACACCCAAAAAGACGAGTGGGGTCTCGAAAGTAACGGCGGGTCCGACCTGGCCCGCCGTTACTTCGGTGGCGACCGCCGACTATGCGGCATCTCTCTGGCCTGGTTCAGCGAATATCCAGGTAGGAGAAGTCGCCGGTCGAGGTCAGGCCGCGCAGCTCGATGCCGGTGTCCACGATGCCATTGTGATCGAGATCTGCGAACAGGTATCCATCATGACCATCGGTGTAGAAGGCAAACTGTACCTTGCCGCCGATATCCTGCCGCGCATATTCCAGCGCAATGTTATAGGTGCCGGAATAGGTGCCGTCGCCGGTGAACGCGAACTCACGCGTGTTGGCGGCGGTGCCGTGCAGACCCGGCATGCTGAACTGGAGGATATCGTGGCCCGTTTGGAAATCGGTGATGACGTCGGCGCTGGCGTAGCTCGGACCGCTGTCGCCCAGTTTGAACCGGTATGTGTCGTCTCCGGAACCACCGGTCATCCAGTCCATGCCTCTTCCGCCTTCGATCATGTCGTTGCCCCTGCCGCCATCGATCGTGTCGTCTCCCCCGCCCGCGTAGATCCAGTCTCGGCCGCCATAGCCCCTGATGGTATCGGCTGAGCTGGTGCCTGCGAGCGTGTCGGAAACGCCATCGTCGAGGCCGCGATAGGTCCGATAATTATAAGTGCCGCTGATGTTGGCCATTTCGTTCTCCATTTTCTGAGCAAGCGGAAACCGGAGCGCAAGTTTGGCCCCTCCGCGATGAGACGATCTCATCGGGAACAGATTTGCCGTGATTTCGGTATGCGCGGTGTGATGGCAGTCACAGTGCGGTGGATCACGAACCGGCATGGTCGCTCCCGATCAACGGCGCGCGGCGCCACAGCAATGGAGCGGGACCATGAACAACGAAAATTCGATTCTGAGCGACGCCGCCCTCGACGAAGTCGCCGGCGGGTTCAACTTTGGAAGCTTCTTCGGCATCCCGTCGATGCCCTCCCTCCCCCATGCGCCGACGCCGAAGTCGTTGTTCGCCTCCGCCTCCAACTATGTGGTCTCGCATAGCCCGGTCGGAGCGATCGGTCGCGCGCTGAAGTTCTGGTAGTGGCAGCCATGGCCCAGGTCGCGGCGGTCGCTGCGGGCCTGGCGATTCTCGCCGCGGCTCATTTCGACTTCTGGAACCGCAGCCTGTTGAAGAGCGCGGCTGTTGCCGTCGGCCTTGCCCTGGTTGCCGCGTGGCTGATCGCGGCGTCGCGGGCGATTGGCTGACGTGTTTTCCTGACGCGAACCGATATCCGCTTCGCTCGAAAACGCTCTACGAGGCGACGGTCAGGTCGGCTTCCGCCAGCCGGCTCTTTCGCACGGCGAACGCCTCGTTCACCGTCTCCATGAAGCGGCCGAGCCACTGCTCGGCGGTCTGTGCACGCAATTCCGCCTCGGCGAGTTGTCGTTCAAGCTCCCCGGCCCTCGCCACGCTTGCGGTCAGTTGGTTCGCAAGGTCGGCCATCCGCTCATGCGCTTCCTGCCGTTCGGATCGCGCCTGCTGCATCAGCTCGAACGCCTTGGTCTGAATCCTGGCGGATTGCTCTTCCATCGACTGCATGGTTTGAGCCGCACCGCTGACGAGCTCCAGCGCCTGCAGATAGTCGGACGGCGCACGCCCTGGATTCGAAGGATGTTCGCCGGCCAGTTCGCCGTTCGGGGTGTTGAGCCTGTCGATCAACCCGCTGACGCGGCGCGCGGTTGATGGGGCGACGAGTTCATGCAGTTGATAGACGCTTGCCGAACCCCTCGATCGCGCTTGGGCAATTCTGCTCTCGGCCATTGCGTAAGCTCCCCTGTGATGCGCCTTCCGCCACACCCAAGAAATCGCCAATTTATGGTTAATAAACCGTTAATCCCGGCAAATCCCCGGGGAATTTCGCGCGCCAAAAAGCCCGCTCCGCGTCGCCGTGGAGCGGGCCGATCGACGTGTGGCCTCAGAGGTTCATCTGCATCGCCGAGGGATAATAATGGAAGCCTTCGCTGGTCTTGGCGATGTGGCCATAACCGGGCCAGGCGAAGTGATAGGACATGACCGGGATCTTGTTGGCCGCGATAGTGTCGAGCAGCCGCACCCGCGTCTCCGCGGCCTGCTTCGGATCGCTGTCATAGGAGAATTGCATGCGCGGCTTCTCCAGCAGCAGCACCGGGTGGTGCGTGAGATCTCCCATGAAGCAGAAGGATTTGCCCGCCGAACTCACCATGAAGATGGTGTGGCCCACGGTGTGGCCGGGGGCCGCCATCGCCGTCACGCCGGGCAGGAATTCCTGGTTGTCCTTGATGAACACCAGGCGGTCGCGCACCGGCAGCAAATTCTTGCGGGCGTGCACCACGAAATCCTTCAACGGGCTGCCGAGCTTGCCTTCATCGGTCCAGAAGTCGAAATCGCTCTGGGTGATGTAGTATTGTGCGTTGGGGAATAACGGCTTGTCGTCGGCGCCGACGATGCCGCCGATATGGTCGATATGGGCGTGCGACAGCACCACCGCATCGATGTCGCCGGGCTTGATACCGGCTTCCGCCATGCTCTTCTGCTGGCGGCCGGTGGTGGGCCCGAACGCCTTCGAAGTGCCCATGCCGGTGTCGAACAGGATCAGCTTGTCGCCGGTGTTGACGATTGGCGAGTTCTGCTCGAGCACGACATTGTCGGGCGACAGGAAATTGTCCGTCAGCATCTTCTTCACTTCTTCATCCGGCACGCCCACGAAGGTGCCCTTGGGCGGACCGAGCGGCAGCGGGCCGTCGGAGACCACGGTTACTTCGGCGTCACCGAGAATGAAGCGATGCCAGTAAGGCGTCTGCGTGCCGAGTTTCGGCGCCCTGGCCAGCGCGCTGCCGCCGAGCAGGGTTGAGGCGCCGAGGCCGGCGCCGAGAGCAAGCAGGGACCGTCGCGATACATCCATCGTCATGGGTCTTCCTCCATTATTTTTTGTCGCATTTGGCGTTGCCGCCCGGACAGATTCATCCGCAGCTACAGGCTGCGCCCGCGGCCGAAAATTGGCAAGTGGGATTAGACGCGCCGCGGCCTCGCCCGGGAAAGGTGCAGACGCAAACCCGGCGGAGAAATGTCCTGGAAGATTATTTCTCGACTATTTTTTGGCCCGCTTCGCCTCGATGGTGTCCCAAACCTTGGCAGCGACATCCGGACCGTTGAGCCGAGCGATGGCGCGGATACCCGTGGGGGAGGTGACGTTGATCTCGGTGAGGTTGCCGTCGATCACGTCGATGCCGACCAGGAGCAGGCCGCGCGCGCGCAAATGCGGGCCGAGCGTGGCGCAGATCTCGCGCTCGCGCTCCGACAGGTCGGTGGCCTGGGCGGCGCCGCCGCGCACCATGTTGGAGCGCAGATCGTCGGCGGCGGGCACGCGGTTGACGGCGCCGGCGAATTCGCCGTCGACCAGGATGATGCGCTTGTCGCCGTGCTTGACCTCGGGCAGGAAGCGCTGGATCACCCACGGCTCGCGGAAGGTGACCGAGAACATGTCGAACAGCGAGCCGAAATTCATGTCCTGCGGCATCACGCGGAAAACCGCCGCGCCGCCATGGCCGTGCAACGGTTTCATGACGACGGCGCCATGCTCGTCGCGGAATGAATTGATTTCATCGAGATCGCGCGAGATCAGCGTCGGCGGCATCAAATGCGGAAAGTTCAGCACGAACAGTTTTTCCGGCGCGTTGCGCACGCTGGCGGGATCGTTGACGACCAGCGTCCTGGGGTGGATCCGCTCCAACAGATGCGTCGAGGTGATGTAGGCGAGATCGAATGGCGGATCCTGCCGCAGCAGGATCACGTCGAAGGCGGCAAGCGGTTCGCGCTTGGGCTCACCCAGGGTGAAGTGATTGCCGACCTCGTCGCGCACGGTCAGCACCTGCACCGGCGCCACCAGCTCCTCGCCGCGCAGCGAGAGCTTGTCGGGGGTGTAGTAGGAAATCGAATGCCCGCGCTTCTGCGCTTCCAATAACAGCGCAAAGGTCGAATCGCCGCGGATGTTGATACGCGCGATGGGGTCCATCTGGACGGCGATATTCAGCTTCATGTTGTGGGTCCGGGTCTCTGGAGAAGGTACTCTAACTGGCGTCGAACGCCGCTAACAGATGGCGTGGCAGGCGCCGCGGCGCAATCAAAATGGCGTCGAATCGCAGCTCAAATTCGGCATGCTCGGGATGCGCCATCAGCCAGGCCTGCGCGGCGTCGATGATCCGCCCCTGCTGGCGCGGCGTGACCGCATGGGCGGCGTCATCGAGCCGGGCTCTGGCCTTGACCTCGATGAAGGCGATCAGATTGCGTTTTTTGGCGACGATATCGATCTCGCCGTAGGGGGTTTTGAAACGCTTGGCGAGGATGCGGTAGCCCTTGGCCATCAGGAACGCGGCGGCGCGGGTTTCGGCCGACAGCCCGGTTTTGAACGCCGCGACCCGCTCCGGCGCGGCGCGTTTTGTCGGGGCGTCGGGCGGCGTGGCGCCGTCAGGCTTCGCCATCATCCTCTCCGTCGCGGCGGTCTTTGGCAAGCTCGAGCGCGCGGGCATAGACCTCGCGGCGCGGCCGGCCGGACAGTTCGACGGCGTTCGCCACCGCATCCTTGACGCTGCCCTGGGCAAGCGATGACCGCAACAGATCGTCGAGGTCTTGCGGCGTCATGGTCAGGGCGTCGGGGCGGGGCGGGCCGACCACCAGCACGAATTCGCCGCGGGTTTCCAGCGTGTCGGCAGCCTTCGCCAGCTCGGCGAGCGGGGCGCGCAAGATCTCTTCGTGCAGCTTCGTCAGCTCGCGGCAGATCGCAGCATCCCGCCCGCTCATGATGCTGGCGAGATCGCCAAGCGTGTCGGCGATGCGGTTGCCGGATTCGAACATCACGAGCGTGGCGTCGATCCGGGAAAGCTCCGATAGCCGCGAGCGGCGCGCCTGCTCCTTGGCGGGCAAAAAGCCTTCGAAGAAAAACCGGTCGGTCGGCAAGGCCGCGACCGACAGCGCCGTCAGAACCGAGGAGGCGCCGGGCACCGCGATCACGGCATGGCCGGCGGCGCAGACCTCGCGCACCAGCTTGAAGCCGGGATCGGAAATCAGGGGCGTGCCGGCGTCCGAGACCAGCGCGATCGAGGCGCCCTGCGCCAGTTTTTCCAGGATTTTCGGCCGCGCCATCACGGCGTTGTGCTCGTGATATTGCTTCAATTGGGCCGAAATCCCGTAACGCTCGGTCAGCCGGCGGGTGATGCGGGTGTCCTCGCAGGCGATGATGTCGACGCCGGCGAGCGTCTCCAGCCCCCGCAGCGTGATATCGCCGAGATGGCCGATCGGGGTGGCCACCAGATACAGCCCGGGAACCGGCTTCGGGGCGGTCAGGATCTGGCCATGGATCAAAAATGTGCGGTCCGTCGAACCCGGTTCGGCGTCAGACCCGTGGTTGGAGCTGGCTTTTGCGCGCATAATACCAATCTAAAGGGGCAGGGGCGCCAGCGCTACAGCGCGGTGGCCGGACAATTCAGCCGGCGCTCTGCACGACGGGAGGGAGGCTGACGGCCCGCAACCGGCAACGAAGCCGCGGTGCCATAATCCTTTTGTTTTGGTTAACTATTCGACGACAATATGCCTGAATCCACCCCCCTCAATCAGGAGGTTGGAGTCCTGGCCGATCGTGGTCGGTCAAGAGAAGAGATACGATGGTAGGCCCGCCCAATTGCAAGCCTGGATCTTCGGATTCTGCGCCGTCACGTCCCCCCTCGTCACGGCCTCAGTCTTCGCATCCGAAGGCCGGGGGCGCGACCCGGCGGACGGCGGTCGGCCTTATTCTCGGCGCGCCGCTGCTTGGCGCCTGCGCCGGCGTTCAGCAAAGCCTCAGCCAGTTTTCCAACCCGTTTGCCTCGCCGCAGCCGGAAGCCGGGCCAACCGGCCCACAGCAGCAACCGCTTTCGGTCGGCACCGGCGGGGTCAAGGTCGGCCTGATCCTGCCGCTCTCGGCCGCCGGCAATGCCGGGCTCGCGGCGCAGTCGATGCGCAACGCCGCCGAAATGGCGCTGGCCGAGTTCCAGAACCCCAACGTCCAGCTCCTGATCAAGGATGACGGCGGCTCGCCGCAGGGCGCGGGCCAGGGAGCCCAGCAGGCGCTCAGCGAAGGCGCGGAGATCATCCTGGGGCCGCTGTTTGCGCAATCGGTTCCGGCCGTCGCGCAGCAGACGCGTACGCGCGGTGTTTCCGTGATCGCGTTCTCGACCGATTCCAGCATCGCCGGACGCGGCGTGTATCTGCTGAGCTTCCTGCCGGAATCCGACGTCAACCGGATCGTCGAGTATTCGGCCGGCATCGGCAAGAAATCCTTTGCGGCCCTGCTGCCCGACAACGCCTATGGCAATGTGGTGGAAGCCGCCTTCAAGCAGGCGGCGGCGCGCAAGGGCGGCCGCATCGTCGCGTTCGAAAAATACGGCGCCGACCGCTCGGGCCCCGCCCGCACCGTGGCGCAGGCGCTCGGATCGGCCGATGCGCTGTTCCTCGCCGATGATGGCGACTCGGTGGTGGCGGCGGCGGACGCGCTCACGGCCGCGGGCGCAAATCTGCGCAACATCCAGCTGCTCGGCACCGGCCTGTGGGACAATCCGCGGGTATTCGCGAGCCCTGCGTTGCAGGGCGGTCTCTATGCGGCGCCCGATCCGTCCGGCTTTCGCAGTTTTGCCGGCCGCTACCGCACCAAATATGGCAGCGAGCCCGTGCGCACCGCGACGCTGGCCTATGACGCGGTGGCGCTGGTCGCCGCCTTGTCGCGCACGCAGGGCGCGCAGCGCTTTGCGCCGGAAACGCTGACCAACCCGTCGGGCTTCGCCGGCATCGATGGCCTGTTCCGTTTCCGCTCCGACGGCACCAATGAGCGGGGGCTTGCCGTGATGAAGGTGGCGCAGGGCGGCGCGACGCCGGTGGCGGGTTCGCCGAAGAGTTTTGGCGCGTAAATCTAGGTTGTCGCCTTCGCGAATTCCGCCTCGTAGCGGCGGCGGTTGCTCCAATAAATGTTGGCGAACAGCGCGGCTTCCTGGCGGTAGGGGATGTTATCGTCGGCGTCCTGGCTGGCCTGCGCTTCGATCCAGGCCGCATGATGCGCGATCGCGCCTGACCGGTCGCCGCGCAGCGCTCTGATCTGGAACTCGAACATGTGGCTCTCGATCTCCAGATAGCGATCGTACCAGCACGTCGACCACTGCCGGTTCTGCAGCGCGAAGCGGCGGATCCAGCGTTCCGTCAGATCCATTTCGTGCTCGGGTTTTGAAAACATTACGTCGCGCCGGGCTTCCTGCAAGGTCTCGATCGCGACCGGTTTGTTCTTGGCCCACAGCGTCTGCATCGCGGGGTCGGAAAGGTAGCGGTCGGCATAGATCGGATGCGCAAAGGCCTGTTCGCGCAGTTGTGGAATTTCAAAATAGACGCGGATCTCCGAACAGACACTGGCCTTCAATTCATTGTCTTCCATCTTGCGGTGGAAGGCATCAAAGCCGATGCCGGGGAAGTACGGCATGAAGGCGGCGTGGAACATCTCGTGCAGGCGGTAGAGATCTTCGATCGCGGGATTGTCGTACGTGCGGTTCATGGTGACGCCCCACCATGAACAGAAATGCGCGCGCTCCAGTCGGTCGTCGGTCGTGTCGCAGAACAGCCGCGGCAGGCTGGTGAATTGTTCGACGATGTCATGGATGAAGCCGCGGTTCGTGTGCGAGGCGCGGATCGGTGCGCTGCGCCACAGCCCGTGCACATGGGCGTGAATCTCTTTCGCATCCGTCAGGATGACAGCGTTCTTCACGATTTGCCTCCGATGGGGCCTGCGGTGCCGATCATTTCGGCCATGATGGGCGTCAAACACAGCCGCAGGCGTGCCTGGGGATCGCCGGCCGGGCGGCGCAGGAAATCCGCCAGCGCGCGGTCGGTGCCGGCGGTTGCGTCTGCCTGCGCCAGTACGCTGACGTCGCAGGGCGAGAGCGCTAGATCGAGGCGCTGGCCGATTTGAATCGCGGCCTCGCGCTGCACGCGCTTATACCGCCGCGGCAGATCGAACACATCGTGGCGTTCCAGCAGCGCGATGCCGAGTTGCAGTGAGGTGAGATTCTTGAACCATTGATTGCCGAACAGGCTTGGCATTGCGCTACGGCACAACATGCCGCCGATGCGGTCGTAATAGACCCCGAACGGTTTTGACAGGCTGAACGCCAGCGCCTGCACGGCCGGACTGTCCGCGGCAAATCGCAGGGCCGGTTGCTCGGCGATGGAACCGACATAGGTGACGTCGAGCAGCACGCGGGGATTTTCGGCGCCGGCTGCGAGCTGTGCCAGAAAATCATTGGCGTGCGGCCAGACATTGCCGTCGATCGCCGATGGCTGGCTCAGGCAGAACAGGGCGTCACGCGGCAGCGTGCGTCCGACCGTCTGCCAATCGGCACGAGGATGTTCGATCACCGCAATGCCGCAGGCCTCGGCATAGGCCTTGTAGCCTTCATACTCGCCGGCGAACACATGCACTTGCGGATTGAATTTTTCGACGCGGGCGCGATTGCCGTAGGCCGCGATGACATGAAACAGCGCCTCGCTGCCGCCGGCGGTCGGATAACGCCACGGGAAACCGGCCGCATCGATCGCGATCACGGGTGCGGCCCACGCCATCCAGCGCCCGATGAAGGCTTCATGCGCGGCGAATTGCTTGCCCGTCCAGGCGTCGCGGAATTGTTCGAGATGGCGGCGGCGGGCGGCGTCCGGCCCGTCAACGGCATTGCCGAGAATAAAATTCTTGGCGGCTTCGGTCTCGGGCGTGACCAGCGCATACACGGTCTTGCTCGCGCCGGCAGCTTTGACGCGGCGGTCGAGCTCGGGATCGTGGATCGGCGGGGTGATGGTCATGCGCATGGCGGTTGGGACGAAATCCGTCGACCCAATTTATCACAGCGGACCGCGCAGCGTCCGAATTCTCACGGCTTTGGCTTATCAAACCTTTACGCGGCGAGATCGGCGACGACGGCGTCCAGCACCGGGAAGCCGGCCTGCGTCACGCGCAGCCTGCCGTCGGGATCGACGATAATCGCGCCTTCTTCGCGCAGCACCGCGATCCGGCCGGGATCGAGCGTGCGCCCCGACAGCGCGGCGTAGCGCTTGGGATCGATGCCTTCGGCGAGGCGCAATCCCATCAGCAAGAATTCGTCGGCGCGCTCTTCCGAGTTGAGGATATCGTCGGTAACAAACCCGTGGCCGTTGGCTTCGACGCGCATCAACCAGGCCTCGGGGCGTTTTTCGGTCGCGATCGCGTGCCTCGCGCCATCGATGTCGAGTCGGGCATGCGCGCCCGGACCGATGCCGGCATATTCCTCGCCGCGCCAGTAGACGAGATTGTGTTTGCACTCCGCGCCCGGCCGCGCGTGGTTGGAAATCTCGTAGGAGGGGAGGCCATGCGCGGCGCAGACATCCTGCGTCACGTCATACAGCGCGCGGGCGACGGCCTCGTCCGGCGTCTTCAGCTTGCCCGCGGCGTGCAAGCCGAAGAACGGCGTGCCTTCCTCGATGGTGAGCTGATAGAGCGACAGATGTTCGGCGGCTTCCGAAATCGCCAGCTTCAATTCATCGGCCCACATCTGCGGCGTCTGGTCGGGGCGGGCGTAGATCAGGTCGAACGAATAACGATCGAATGCGGAGCGCGCGATGGCAACGGCGTCCAGCGCTTCGCGGGCGCTGTGCAGCCGGCCCAATGCCTTCAGCGAAACGTCATCCAGCGCCTGCACGCCGAGCGACACCCGGTTGACGCCGGCGGCGCGATAGCCGCGGAACCGCGTCGCCTCGACGCTGGTGGGGTTGGCCTCCAGCGTCACTTCGACATCATCAGCCACGCGCCAGTGTTTTCCGATCGAATCCAGGATCGCGCCAACCGTCTGCGGCTGCATCAATGATGGCGTTCCGCCGCCGAGGAAGATCGAGGTGACTTCCCGTCCCGGCGCGCGGGCGGCGGAAGTTTCGATCTCGCGCGCAAAGGCATTGATGAACCGCGGCTCGTCGATCGGGGCGTGCCGGACATGGCTGTTGAAATCGCAGTACGGGCATTTCGACAGGCAGAACGGCCAATGCACGTATACGCCGAAAGCGTCCTTGCTGTTCTCCGAGCTCTTGGGGCGTTCAAGGCTACCCAAGGCAGATCTCCGCCAGTTTGACGAAGGCGCGGGCGCGGTGCGACAGGCCGAGCCCAAGCGGCGGCAGCCCGTGCTTTTCGATGCTGGCCATCTCGCCGAAAGTGCGGCCATGGCCATCCGGCAGGAACGATGGGTCGTAACCAAAACCCTCGGTGCCGCGCGGCGGCCACACCAGAGTTCCATCGACACGCGCCTCGACCTCTTCGAGGTGGCCGTCGGGCCAGGCAACGCACAGGGCCGAGACGAAATGCGCCTTGCGCTTGTCCGGCGTCTTGGCGCCGCGTTCCTGCAGCAGGCGCTCGACCCGCGTCATCGCCGCCATGAAATCCTTCGCCTCGCCGGCCCAGCGCGCGGAATAGATGCCGGGCGCGCCATCGAGCGCATCGACCACGAGGCCGGAATCGTCGGCAAAGGACGGAAGCTGCGTTGCTTTCGCGGCGGCGATGGCCTTGATCGCGGCATTGGCCCGAAACGTGTCGCCGGTCTCCTCGGGCTCGTCGAGCCCGAGTTCGCCCGCGGAAACCGCCTCGACGCCATGGGGCGCCAGCAACTCGCGCATCTCGGCAAGCTTGCCGGGATTGTGGGTCGCGATCACGAGGCGTCCGGTGATTCGGCGGTGCATGATCAATCAGACTACGCGACGGCCATTTTTTGCAAGTCCACCAGACGCGCGACACCTTTGCGCGCCAGCGCCATCAGCGCCAGGAACTCGTCCTGCGAGAACGGCGTCTTTTCGGCGGTGCCCTGCACCTCGATGATCCGGCCGTCGCCGGTCATGACGAAATTGGCGTCGGTATCGGCCTCCGAATCCTCGGCGTAATCGAGGTCGAGCACCGGCGTGCCCTTGTAAATGCCGCAGGAGATCGCCGCGACATTGTCGCGCAACACGTTGGCTTTCAGCATGTTGCGGGTCTTCATCCAGGAGATGCAGTCGGCCAGCGCGACCCAGGCGCCGGTGATCGAGGCGGTGCGGGTGCCGCCGTCGGCCTGGATCACGTCGCAATCGACCGTGATCTGCCGTTCGCCGAGCGCTTCGAGGTCGATGGCGGCGCGCAGGGAACGCCCGATCAGGCGCTGGATCTCGACGGTGCGGCCGCCCTGCTTGCCGGCGGCGGCCTCGCGGCGGGTGCGTTCCAGGGTGGCGCGCGGCAACATGCCGTATTCGGCGGTGACCCAGCCACGGCCCTGGCCCTTGAGCCAGGGCGGCAGCCGCTCTTCCAGCGTGGCCGTGACCAGCACGTGGGTGTCGCCGAACTTCACCATGCAGGAACCTTCGGCGTATTTGACGACGCCGCGTTCCAGCGACACGGGGCGCAGTTCATCGGGCGCACGGCGGCTTGGCCGCATGGGGAATCCTCCGAAAAATAGCTAGATTTGAGCATGATCCATTCGGAAAACCGGTACCCACTTTTCCGGATCATGCCCCAAAAACGGTTCGCGGTGCTTGTAGGAGGGGGAACGCGCAGCGGCAAGGGCCTTATTCCAACCGAAACGGCCTGATTGCCCGGCCGCGCGGGCCAGGCCGGGAATGCTGCGATACCCGGCCGGCCGTGTTATATTGGTTTTATGAAACGTGACGAAGCCATACGCCGCCTCAACGAGCGCGCCCAAGACCTCAAGCGGCTTGGCGTCGAACATCTCTATATGTTCGGCTCGACCGCGCGTGACGAAGCAGGCGAGGATTCAGACATCGATCTGTTCTTCGACTATCAGAGGGGCAAACTGGGGCTCTTCGATCTAATGGATGTGAAGGAAGCCGCTGCCCAAATCCTTGGTCGCCCAACCGACATTATGACGCGTGATAGTTTGCACAAGACTCTCCGGCAACGGATAGAGGCGTCGGCATTGCGAGTCTTCTAGTGACCGCACGCTCCCCCATCCCGTGGCTCAGTGACATCGTCGAGGCGATCGAGCGTGTCCGCGGGGTATTGGGTGATTCATCGCTTGAGGCCTTTGAGGCCGATTGGCAAAAGCAGTGGTTGGTCGAGAGGGGCGTCGAAATCGTCTCCGAAGCAAGCCGCCATCTCGCGGACGAACTAAAGGCTCGCAATCCCGACATTCCCTGGAAGAAAGTGGCAGGGATCGGGAACATCCTGCGACACGACTACGGCAAGGTAGCCGCCCCTATCATGTGGAAGCTGGTAAGGGAGGAGCTGCCACCGCTTGAGCAAGCCTGTCGCGACGAACTGACCGCCGCGACGGGAACCCACGAATAGCTTGTCTGCACCAAGGACTGGCTTGTCATGGAGCCTCCGGATGGACAGATTAGCGTCAGTTGTCAGGGAGTAATTGGTGGCACACCACGATCCGATTGGCCTGATCGCGCCGAATGCCGGGCTGGCTCAGCTCAATGAGCGTTCGCGCGACATTTTTCGTCAAATCGTCGAGAGTTACCTTGCCACCGGCGAGCCGGTCGGCTCGCGCAATATCTCACGCCTGATCGCGATGCCGCTCTCGCCGGCCTCGGTCCGCAACGTGATGTCGGACCTCGAAGCGCTCGGCCTGATCTACGCGCCGCACACCTCCGCCGGACGGCTGCCGACGGAACTCGGCTTGCGCTTCTTCGTCGACGCCTTGATGCAGGTCGGCGACCTCACCGAAGACGAACGGCAATCGATCCAGACTCAGCTGGCCTCCGTTGGCCGCGCGCAATCGGTCGAGGCCGCGCTCGGCGAAGCCCTGACGCGGCTGTCCGGCCTGACCCGTGCCGCCGCCGTGGTGCTGACCGCCAAATCCAATTCGCGGCTCAAGCACATCGAATTCGTGCGGCTGGAGCCGGAACGCGCGCTGGTGGTGCTGGTCTCGGAGGACGGCCAGGTCGAGAACCGCGTACTGGCGCTGCCGCCCGGCGTTCCCTCATCGGCGCTGACGGAGGCGACGAATTTCCTCAATTCCCGCATTCGCGGCCGCACGCTGGCGGAATCGCGGCTCGAACTCGAAACCGCGCTGGCGCAAAGCCGCGCCGAACTCGATCAGTTGACCCAGAAGATCATCGCGGCCGGCATCGCCAGCTGGTCCGGCGGTGAAAGCGATGACCGGCAATTGATCGTGCGCGGCCACGCCAATCTGCTCGAGGACCTGCATGCGCTGGAAGATCTCGAACGCGTCAAATCGCTGTTCGACGATCTCGAGACCAAACGCGGCGTCATCGATCTGCTCGGCCGCGCCGAGCGCGCCGAAGGCGTGCGCATTTTCATCGGATCGGAGAACAAGCTGTTCTCGCTGTCGGGTTCCTCCACCATCATCGCGCCCTATAGCGACGCCGCCGGCCGCATCGTCGGCGTTCTCGGCGTGATCGGACCGACCCGGCTGAACTATGCGAGGGTGATCCCGACCGTGGATTACGCCGCGCGGATCGTCAGCCGCATGCTGGGTGGTTAATCCCGCCCGAAAAGGGGAGGCTTGGTTGTTCGGACGCGCTTTCTTGACGCGAACCGGCGGCCACTTCGCCTGAAAACGCCATGGAACGCTTGATTTTCGCCCGCTAAAGCACGATATCCCGGGCAGCAAATCCCCATTTAACCAGACCGTTCTTTTGAGAAGGCAGACTTATGACCGATCCCAACCGGCCGAACGATGACGCGGCGGCGCCGAGCGAGCCCGTGGTCTCGAAGCCCTACATCATGCCCGACGATCCCGAAGAGGGATCGGTGGAGGCGCTGACAAAGGAAGCGGCTGAGTCGCGTGACAAGATGCTGCGCACGCTGGCGGAGATGGAAAATCTGCGCAAGCGCACCGCCAGGGAAGTGGCCGATGCCCGCGCCTACGGCATCACCGGCTTTGCGCGCGACATTCTCGACATCGCCGACAATCTGCAGCGCGCGCTCGATGCGGTTCCGGCCGAATTGAAGGCGTCAGCCGATCCGGCGCTGAAGGCGTTCATCGAAGGCGTCGAGCTGACCGAGCGGTCGCTGCTCAACACGCTGGAGAAGAACGGCGTCAAGAAATTCGATCCCCAGGGCGAGAAGTTCAATCCGAACTTCCAGCAGGCGATGTACGAAGTCCCCGACGCGTCGGTGCCGGCGGGCACCGTGGTCCAGGTGGTGCAGGCCGGCTTCATGATCGGCGAGCGCGTGCTGCGTCCGGCGCTGGTCGGCGTCTCCAAGGGCGGCGCCAAGGCCGCGCCTGTCACCGACGTCACGAGCTGAGCTGAACGCGGCGCAGCGTAACCGACCCTCACGGTGAGGAGGCGCGTCAGCGCCGTCTCGAACCACGCTTTGCCCTTCGGGCTACGCGTGGCGCAGCCACTCACCAAAGAGGGCAAAGCGTGCCCGGCGAAGTCCAACGGGCGAAGAAGGGCTCTCAGGATGGGGAGCCTACAATTCTATTCCGCGCTATTTATACCTCATCCTGAGCAGCGGCCTCTTGGCCGCGTCTCGAAGGATGCAGGCCCCAGTCGGGCCACATGGTTCGAGACGGCGCAAGGGCGCCTCCTCACCATGAGGGTCAGGAGCTACGCATCCATCGGCTTCTCATGCGCCTTCGGCCAGTAGGTGCCAAAGCTCCAGAGATTGCCTTCCGGGTCCCGGCAGGCAAAATCGCGGCTGCCGTAATCGGTGTTGTGCAGTTCCATTTCGATCTTTGCGCCTGAAGCCTTGACCGTGACGTACAACGCGTCGGGATTCTCGACCGCAACATAAAGCGCATCGGTGCGGCGGCCGGAGAGATCGCCAACCATCCTGCCATACTCATCGTCGCGGGCCTGGCCGAGCATCAGCAGCGACGCGCCGCAGGCCAGTTGCGCGTGCTGCACCACGCCGCCGCTGCGATAGACGACATGCTCGGTGAAACCAAGCACATCCTTCAACCAGCGGATCATGGCTTCGGCGTCCCTGCAGCGCATGGTCGGGTAGATGCGCTGCGCTTCGTTACGATCAGTCACGGCAAACTCCTTACCTCTCGGCTTCGCCGCGCCAATATGCGGATGCGGCGTGCCGGCGGCTTGAAGATTTGTTACCAGCCGGCCAGGGCGTCGTCGGGCCGTGTGAGCCGGCTATCCGATAGCGCCATGCGGCG
The DNA here is from genome assembly GCA_017305715.1 of Hyphomicrobiales bacterium. GTDB lineage: Bacteria > Pseudomonadota > Alphaproteobacteria > Rhizobiales > Xanthobacteraceae > Bradyrhizobium. The sequence continues at coordinate 64,393 of JAFKKG010000014.1, forward strand.
CGCCCAGGCCGTCGGCGATTCGCCGGCCAATGCGGCGAATTCGCGGCTCAGATGCGACTGATCCGAATAGCCGCTTTCAGCCGCGGTGCCGGCCCAGTCCCGCGTGGCACCGGTTTGCGCCAGCCGGCAGGCGTGATGAAAGCGGATCATGCGCGCGATCGGCTTCGGGGCGAGCCCGAGCTCGGCGCGAAAGCGCTCGACGAGGTGCTTGCGGCTCCAGCCGATCTCCTGGGCCAGTGCGGTGATCCGCGCCCCGCCGGATGAGACGGCCAGCCGATGATAGGCATAGGCGATTTCGCGAGACGGCCTGCCATTGGCGCGCTTCACGACGAAGTCCTCCAGCAAGTCGAAGCGGCGTTGCCAGCAGGGCATCTCGCCCAGGCGTTGGTGCAACTGCCGGCCCTCGCTGCCGAGGATGTTGGAGATGTCGACCATGCGCGCGGTGAGGTCGACGACGGCGCCCCCGAATAGCCTGTAGGCACCGAGCAGTGTGAAATCCACCCGAATGCTTTCTGCGCCGCCGTCTGAAAGGATGTGAACCGGTCCGGCATGGAGCCCCGCTGCGAAGCTCCCGCGGCGGTCGGCGGCGTCAGGTTCGCGTCCGAAGGCAATCAGAAAGGGCGAGCCAAGGCTGATGATCAGCGGCACGCGGAGCGGCGCGGCCATTCGCTGGGTAAAGCGGCCGGGCGCGGTTTCGCGATAACCGCTCATCCCGGAGATCAGGCCCGCGGTGCGAAGGGACGGCGGACGATGGGCGAATTCAAATGCGGAGGGCGCGCCTATGGCCAGCATGAGGTGCTTGAAACTATGGAAGGTTAGATCGCGATATCAGCCGACTGGATCCGCTTGACGCCGGCCTTGGCCATATCGGCCCAGGCCTTTGCGAGCGAGCCCTGGGTGTCGATGCCGCGGCAGGCGTCCTCGACCACATAGGTCTCGAAACCGGCCTTGCGCGCGTCGAGGGCCGACCATCCCACGCAGAAATCAGTGGCGAGGCCGGCGAGGAACACGCGCTTCACCTTGCGCGCCTTCAAATAGGCGGCGAGGCCGGTCGTGGTCTTGCCGTCGGCTTCGGTGAAGGCCGAATAGCTGTCAACGTCCTTGTGGAATCCCTTGCGGATGATGAGTCCGGCCTGCGGGATGGAGAGATCTTTCGACAATCCGGCGCCGTCGGTTCCCTGCACGCAGTGGTCGGGCCACAGCACCTGCTTGCCGTAGGGCAGGGTGACGGTCTCGAACGGCTTCTTGCCCTGATGCGTCGACGCGAACGAGACGTGGCCTGACGTGTGCCAGTCCTGCGTCAGCGCCACATTGGCAAACCCCTTGGCGATGCGGTTGATCACGGGAACGACCTGCTCGCCGTCCTTCACGGCGAGGCTGCCGCCCGGCAGGAAACAGTTTTGCACGTCGATCACGAGCAGCGCCGATGCTTCGTCAGGCTTGATCGGTGCGGCCCACAGCGCGTTCGGAAAAGCCGTCGCCATCGCCGCCGTGCCGAGAGCCGTGCCGAGACTTGCGAGAATTTGCCTGCGGTCGAACATGATCCACCTCCCTCTCAAAGAGGGCTCCAGCAAATCAGGTCGCCGGGAAAGCGTAAAGCAGCTTTACGCAGCGCCCGGCGATCGAATCTTCGGCAAATTAGCGCGGGCGGATGCCGTCGCGCACGGCCCGGAAACGCGTGAACGACTTGCTCCAGTCGTCGCGCGGCGAACTGCCGATGATACGCAGCGAGCTTTGCGGGCCGAACCGCAGCCATTGCACGATCGTGACCGGGGTATTTTCCTTGCCGCTGACGGCATCGATGCGCGTCTCGTAGCCGGGCTGGCCGTCGATGCGGACCGGTTCGGACATCGTGATCTTTCCTTCGCGCACGCCGGGAATCGTGGTCGCCATCTGCTGGGCGAACCGGCCACGGTCGTCCGGCTGTCCCGGCGCCGATCCGACGATGCCGATGATCATGAAGGGCGCGATTTCGAAGCCGCTCTTCTCGTCGCCGTCGGCCAGGATCAGGGCGGCGCCCGGCGCCAGCGTGCGGACATTCCTGAAATCGCTGAGCTCGTTCATCTTGAACGGCATCAGCCCGAGTTGCTCGTCGACCGGAACGGCGGTGCGGATCACGGCGGAAGCGAACATCTGGCGGATCGCCTCGTCGGTATAGATCCTGGACGCATTTTCCGGCACCTGCACTGCGACGTAGCCCGAGAAGGTCGGGCCCGGCAGGATCATCGAGTAACGCCGGACATTGGTGGCGCCATCCTTGGCGTTTTCGACGGTGTAATAAGCAAGTCCGGCGCTGGTCTCGATGCTCTCCGGCTTGACGCCGCCGGTGCCGCCGGGATTGGCCTTGAAGGCGTTGGCAACTTCGCCATAGGCCTCGGCCGGCAGGTCCGTCACCAGCACCTTGACGCCCTGGTCCTCGGTCTCGAAGCCGACGAATGTCCTGGCTTTGCCAAGCCCGACCAGCGGCGTCATGCCGACCCTGGCGCCCGGCGGGAATACCGGGTCGGCGGCGAACGCAGAGCAGGTGGCGGCAATCGTAAGGGCAACCGCAGCGAGGTATCGAACAGGCTTCATGAAGGGTCTACCGGGTTTGCATTGAGGCCGTTCAATGGTCGGCCGGTGCAGCCCCCAAAGGGGTGAGGGTTTGGTTTGTTCGGCCCGCTTTTAGCGGTTTTGATGTCCCTGCAACAGGGTGGGACGGGCATCCGTTCCCTCATCACGTTGCGAAACGGCGGATTTTTCGCGCGATATCGCCGCTCTTCAAACATTTTTCGGGCATTTTCGGCGGCGCGCCGGTCCATCGGTCATGTCCGCCCAGCGGCCAAAAACCGCTGCTGGCGATGATCCTGCGCGTGGGCGCGACGCGCTTTGGGGATGGTGGAGATGAGTGCGTGCTCACCCCAGTTTCGTTCGCATGTCCATTTGTTAACACGGCTTAAGGCTCGAGCCCGGCTTGCCCTGAGCTGACACAATCTTTCAAACGTCAGCATTTTCAGGCCCTAAGGTTTCGTTCGGTCCTTGCGGGCACCACCCCCCCTCCTATATGAGGCTCACCGTCGCAATATCGCGAGTATTTGAACGTTGGGGGTTCGGTTAGGTGCGCCGTCAGGGCCCAGCCAACCTGCCGCAAAAAGAAGGATATGAGAACCATGGGAAAGGTCATTGGGATCGATCTCGGCACCACCAATTCGTGCGTCGCCGTAATGGATGGCAAGACAGCTAAGGTCATTGAGAACGCCGAGGGCATGCGCACGACGCCGTCGATCGTCGCTTTCAGCGATGATGGCGAGCGCCTCGTCGGCCAGCCCGCCAAGCGTCAGGCGGTGACCAATCCCGAGCGCACCTTCTTTGCGGTCAAGCGCCTCGTCGGCCGCCGCTATGACGACCCGATGGTCGAGAAGGACAAGAAGCTCGTCCCCTACAAGATCGTCAAGGCATCGAACGGCGACGCCTGGGTCGAAGCCGACGGCAAGACCTATTCGCCCTCGCAGGTCTCCGCCTTCATCCTGCAGAAGATGAAGGAGACCGCGGAAGCCCATCTCGGCCAGAAGGTCGAGCAGGCCGTCATCACGGTGCCCGCTTATTTCAACGACGCGCAACGTCAGGCCACCAAGGACGCCGGCAAGATCGCCGGCCTCGAAGTGCTGCGCATCATCAACGAGCCGACCGCGGCTGCGCTGGCCTACGGCCTCGACAAGACCAAGGCCGGCACCATCGCGGTGTACGATCTCGGCGGCGGCACCTTCGACGTCTCGATTCTGGAAATCGGCGACGGCGTGTTCGAGGTGAAGTCCACCAACGGCGACACGTTCCTCGGTGGTGAAGACTTCGACATGCGGCTGGTCAGCTACCTCGCGGACGAGTTCCAGAAGGAGCAGGGCATCAACCTGCGCAACGACAAGCTTGCCTTGCAGCGCCTGAAAGAGGCCGCCGAGAAGGCCAAGATCGAATTGTCGTCGACCACGCAGACCGAAATCAACCTGCCGTTCATCACGGCGGACCAGACCGGTCCGAAGCATCTGACGATGAAGCTGACCCGCTCGAAATTCGAGGCGCTGGTCGACGATCTCGTGCAGAAGACCATCGAGCCGTGCCGCAAGGCGCTGAAGGATGCGGGCCTCACCGCCGCCGAGATCGGCGAAGTGGTGCTGGTCGGCGGCATGACGCGCATGCCCAAGGTTCAGGAAGTGGTGAAGCAGCTGTTCGGCAAGGAGCCGCACAAGGGCGTTAACCCGGACGAAGTCGTGGCCATCGGCGCGGCGATCCAGGCCGGCGTGCTGCAGGGCGACGTCAAGGACGTGCTGCTGCTCGACGTGACCCCGCTGTCGCTCGGCATCGAGACGCTGGGTGGCGTGTTCACCCGCATCATCGATCGCAACACCACGATCCCGACCAAGAAGAGCCAGGTGTTCTCGACCGCCGAGGACAACCAGAACGCCGTCACCATCCGCGTCTTCCAGGGCGAGCGTGAAATGGCGGCCGACAACAAGGTGCTCGGCCAGTTCGACCTGATGGGCATTCCGCCGTCGCCGCGCGGCATGCCGCAGATCGAGGTGACCTTCGACATCGACGCGAACGGCATCGTCAACGTCTCGGCCAAGGACAAGGCGACCGGCAAGGAACAGCAGATCCGGATTCAGGCCTCCGGCGGCCTGTCGGATGCCGACATCCAGAAGATGGTCAAGGACGCCGAGGCCAATGCGGCCGAGGACAAGAAGCGCCGCGAGGCGGTCGACGCCAAGAACCATGCCGATAGCCTGGTGCACTCCACCGAGAAGGCGCTGGCCGAACACGGTTCGAAGGTCGAGGAAAGCGAGCGTCGTTCCATCGAGGACGCCGTCAGCGACCTCAAGGAAGCGCTGAAGGGCGACGACGCCGAGGCCATCAAGGCCAAGACCAACACGCTGGCGCAGGCTTCGATGAAACTCGGCGAGGCCATGTACAAGCAGCAGGCCGAGGCCGATGCGGCCAAGGACGCTGCCAAGGATGACGTCGTCGACGCGGAATTCACCGAAGTCGACGACGACAAGAACAACAAGAAGTCGGCGTAAGCGGGCTTTCGATCATGACCCTCGCACCAAAGAGCGCACACGGCGTCTCGATGGAGTGGGGGTCATTTTTCGTTAAGCCGAAAGCTGCATCTTCAAACATGCACCTTTGCGGCATGGCGACGAAATTTGGACGGGTCTGACGGATGTCCACCAAACGCTGCTACTACGAAACCCTGGGAGTCGAACGAAGCGCGGATGACGGCAAGCTCAAGGCGGCCTTCCGCAAGCTGGCGATGAAATGGCATCCGGACAGGAATCCGGGCGACGCCTCCAGCGAAGTGAAGTTCAAGGAAATCAACGAAGCCTATGAGGTGCTGAAGGACGGCGACAAGCGCGCCGCCTATGACCGCTACGGCCATGCCGCGTTCGAGCAGGGCATGGGCGGCGGCGGCCCCGGCTTCGGCGCGGGCTTCGCCTCGTCCTTCTCGGATATTTTCGAGGATCTGTTCGGCATGGCCGGGCAGCGCGGGCGCGGTGGCGGCGGGCGCGAGCGCGGCGCCGACCTGCGCTACAACATGGAAATCACGCTCGAGGAAGCCTTCCAGGGCAAGACCGCCCAGATCGAAATTCCGGTCTCCGTCACCTGCGAATCCTGCTCCGGCACCGGCGCCAAGGCCGGCACCAAGCCGAAGACCTGTTCGATGTGCGGCGGTCAGGGCAGGGTGCGGCAGGCCCAGGGCTTCTTCACGCTGGAGCGAACCTGTCCGGGCTGCCAGGGCCGCGGCCAGATGATCGAGGACCCCTGTTCGTCCTGCGCCGGTTCAGGCCGGGTGACGCGCGACCGCACGCTGTCGGTCAACATTCCGCAAGGCGTCGAAGACGGCACCCGCATTCGCCTCGCCGGCGAAGGCGAGGCCGGCGTGCGCGGCGGACCGCCCGGCGATCTCTATATTTTCCTGTCGCTGGCCACCCATGAATTCTTCCAGCGCGATGGCGCCGACCTGCATTGCCGGGTCCCGATCTCGATGGTGGCCGCAGCCCTAGGCGGCGAATTCGAGGTGCCGACCATCGACAAGGGCAAGACCAAGGTGAAAGTGCCGTCGGGAACGCAGTCGGGCCGCCGATTCCGCATTGCATCAAAAGGCATGCCGGTGCTCCGCTCGCGCCAGACCGGCGACATGTATGTGCAGGTGATGGTCGAAACGCCGCAGAATCTGACCAAGAAACAGCAGGAATTGCTGGCCGAGTTCGAAAAGCTGTCGTCGGGTGCAACCCAACCGGAAGCCGCGGGTTTCTTTACTAAGGTCAAGGACTTCTTCGGTACCCGCGCGGCGCAATAGCAACCGTTTTGCTTGACCATAACGGCTTCGACCTATACCTCTTTATGACTGTTTTCTGACATTGCCGCTTTATTGCGGTCCCGCCTGGTAGCGACATGCCTCTGCAATCGTCCGTGCGTGCGTTGAAGAAGCCTCGTAATCTTGACGACGAGGTTCGCTTTCTCCGTTCATGGATCGAGAAGCCGCTGCACATGGGCGCGGTGATGCCGTCGAGCAAGCTGCTCGCGCGCACCATGGCACAATATGTCGATGTCGATTCCGAAGGACCGGTCGTCGAACTTGGGCCGGGCACCGGCGCGATCACCAACGCGCTGATCGAACACGGCGTCGATCAGAAGCGTCTCGTGCTGGTTGAATATAATCCGGGCTTCTGCGCGCTGCTGCGCGATCGCTATCCGCAGGCCAAGGTGGTGCAGGGCGACGCCTACAAGCTCCGCGATTCGCTCCTGAAGGTTCTGGAATTGCCGGCGTCCGCCGTGGTTTCCGGCCTGCCGCTGGTCACCAAGCCGATGCTGACGCGCCTGAAGCTGATCCGCGACGCCTTTACGGCGCTGGCGCCCGGCGCACCCTTCGTGCAGTTCACCTATTCGGTCGCGCCGCCGATCCCGAAATCGCTGCCCGGCGTGTCCACAGAAGCTTCCGAGCGGATCTGGATGAACCTTCCGCCCGCCCGGGTCTGGGTGTATCGCAAGGGCTGATACCGCCTGCGCCAATCGCGGGCGGTCTGGCCGCGAGTGCGATTTCTAGAATATGTCCGCGCTGAAAATCCTCGTGATCCCGGGATCGCTTCGCACAGGCTCGCTCAATGCGAGGCTGGCGGCCGTCATCGCGCATCAGCTCGCACTATCCGGCGCGGAGGTGACACGCATCTCGCTGTCGGATTTTCCGTTGCCGATCTATGACGGCGACCTGCAATCGAAATCGGGTGTTCCGAAGCACGCCGTCAATCTGAAGCGCATGATATCAGCCCATCACGGCGTGCTGATCGTGACGCCGGAGTATAATTCGTCGGTGCCGGCGCTGGTGAAAAACACCATCGACTGGATCAGCCGGGTGCAGGACCCGCACGAGACGCGTGGCCAGGTGTTTCGCGGCGCCGTGTTTGGAATAGCGTCGGCCTCCGGCAACCGGCTCGGCGGCACGCGCGCGCTGGCGGCGCTGCGGCTGATTCTGACGGCCTGCCATGCGAGCGTGGTTCCGAACCAGCTCGCTCTGTCGTTTGCCGACCAGGCCTATGACGAGATGGACCATCTGAAACATCCGGCCGATATCGAGGCGCTGCAAGCGCTGGTGCGGCAGTTGATCGACCATTCCCAACGCATGATGTGAGATGACATGCAGCCAGCCAATATAGCTCCGAAAGACCGGTTGATCGTGGCGCTCGATCTGCCCGGCGTCGCCGAGGCCGAAGCGATGGTGGCGCGGCTCGGCGACAGCGTGACGTTCTACAAGATCGGCTATCAGCTCGGCTATGCCGGCGGCCTGCCGCTGGCTCGTCAATTGTCGGATGCGGGCAAGAAGGTGTTTCTCGATCTCAAGATGCACGATATCGGCAACACGGTCGCGCGGGGGGTCGAGAGCGTGGCCAAATTAGGTGCGACTTTTCTCACCGTGCACGCCTATCCGCAGACCATGAAGGCTGCCGTCGAGGCACGCGCCGGATCGGGCTTGAAGATTCTCGCCGTCACCGTGCTGACCTCCTATGACGACGGCGACCTGCATGCCGCCGGCTATCGCCTCAACGTCTCCGATCTGGTCGAGGCGCGCGCCCAGCAGGCGCAGGTGCTCGGCGTCGACGGGATCGTGAGTTCGCCGGAAGAGGCGGCAAGCCTGCGCAAGATCGTCGGTCACCAGATGAACCTGGTGACGCCCGGCATCCGTCCCGCGGGCTCCGCGACCGGCGACCAGAAGCGCATCATGACGCCTTCGCGCGCGATCGCCGCCGGCGCGGATTACCTGGTGGTGGGACGGCCGGTCACCGAGGCCGCCGATCCCAAAGCCGCCGCCGATGCCATTCAAGCCGAAATCGCGCAGGCGCTGGGCTGACCGCACGCAAAAGCAAGCCAAGAAGAGAAGGAAAACCGACGATGGCCAAAGCCTACTGGATCGCACGCATCGATATTCACAACATGGATGGCTACAAGGACTACATCGCGCAGAACGGGGCGGTCTTCGCCAAATACGGCGCCAAATTCCTGGTGCGCGGCGGCGCGCATGAGGTCAAGGAAGGCACCTCGCGCTCGCGCAACGTGGTGCTCGAATTCAAGGATTATGCGACCGCCTTGGCCTGCTACAATTCGCCGGAATATACCCGCCTGGTGGCGCTGCGCAGCCCGCATTCCGAGGGCGATCTCGTCATCATCGAAGGCTATGACGGCCCGCAGCCCGGGTGAGAGCTAATTAAGCCATGCCCGGGACAAGCCCGGGCATGGCGGGTATGCTATACGGCGTGAAGAGGTGAAGCCATGGCCGACATGCGTCTGATCGTAGCTGGAGCCGGCGGCCGGATGGGCCGTGCGTTGACGCGTGTCATTTCGGAGACGGAGGGCGCGGTGGTCACCGGCGCGCTGGAAGCGCCGGGCTCGGCCTTGCTGGGCAAGGATTCCGGCGTGCTCGCGGGCCTGCCGGAAAACGGCGTCAAGCTCTCGGCCGATCTGTGGGAGCTCTCGGCGAATGCAGACGGCATTCTCGATTTCACAGTTCCGGCCGCCACCATCGCCAATGTCGCGATCGCCGCCGAACGCAAGCTGGTGCATGTGATCGGAACCACGGGGTTATCAGGGTCCGACATGGCCGTGATCAAGAGCGTGACCTCCCGCGCCATCGTGGTGCAATCAGGCAATATGAGCCTCGGCGTCAACCTGCTGGCGGCTTTGGTGAAGCGGGTCGCGCAATCGCTCGATACCGATTTCGATATCGAAATCCTCGAGATGCATCACAAGGCCAAGATCGACGCGCCGTCGGGCACGGCGCTGATGCTGGGCGAAGCCGCCGCCGCCGGCCGCGGCGTCGACCTCGCCCTGCATTCGGCGCGCGGCCGCGACGGCATCACCGGCGCGCGCAAGGCCGGCGATATCGGGTTTGCGGCGCTGCGCGGCGGCACCGTCACCGGCGAACACAGCGTGATCTTCGCCGGTGCGATGGAACGCATCGAACTGACCCACCGGGCCGAGGACCGCACCATGTTCGCGCAGGGCGCCGTCAAGGCGGCGCTGTGGGCGAAAGACAAAAAGCCGGGCCTGTATTCGATGGCCGACGTGCTGGGCCTCGCCGACTTCTGACGCAGCTTTACTTGTTCGGTCGCAGCAGGGACATGCCGGTCATCTCGGCCGGTTTCGGCAACTGCATCAGATCGAGCAGCGTCGGTGCCAGATCGGCCAGCCGGCCTTCCGCCAGCGTCACGTCGCCGCCGCCTTGCAGCAGCAGGGGCACCGGGTTCGTCGTGTGCGCGGTATGCGGGCCGCCGGTGACGGGGTCGCGCATCATTTCGCAATTGCCGTGATCGGCCGTCACCAGCAGCGCGCCGCCGGATCGTTCGATCGCCGCGGAGATTTTCCCGAGCCCGGTATCCACGGTTTCGACCGCCTTGATCGCCGCCTTGAGGTCTCCGGTGTGGCCGACCATGTCCGGATTGGCGTAGTTCAGGACGATCAGATCGTACTTGCCTGAATCGATCGCCTCCACGGCCTTCGCCGTCAGTTCGGCCGCCGACATCTCCGGCTGCAAATCATAGGTCGCGACCTTGGGGGAAGGCACCATGATGCGGTCTTCGCCGACAAAAGGTTCTTCCCGTCCGCCGTTGAGGAAGTAGGTGACGTGCGGATATTTCTCCGTCTCCGCCATCCGCAACTGGGTGCGGCTCGCCGCGGCGGTGACTTCGCCAAGGATGTTCGGAAACGCCTGCGGCGGAAATATCGTCTGCATCAGCTTGTCGAGATCGGCGCTGTATTGCGTCATGCCGACAGCGGCGGCGAACTTGACGCTGCGCTTGCGCGGAAAACCATCGAACGACGGATCGAGCATCGCGCCGAGAATCTCGCGGACGCGGTCGGCGCGGAAGTTGAAGCTGAGCACGCCGTCGCCATCCTTGATCCCGGCGTAATTGCCGATCACCGCCGGCACCACGAACTCGTCGGTGACATCATGCGCATAGGCATCCGACATGGCCGCTTGCGCGTCGGCAAAATGCGGACCGTCAGCTTCGACGATGGCGTTATAGGCCTTGGCGACGCGATCCCAGCGCTTGTCGCGGTCCATCGCGTAGTATCGCCCGACGACGGTCGCGACCGGAACCTGTGGCGGCAGCGCCGCGGAGAGCCGCTTCAAATCGTCGGCGCCCGATCGCGGCGGCGTATCGCGTCCGTCGGTGAGCGCGTGGACAACCGCCGGCACGCCAAGATCCGTGAGGATGGCGGCCAGCGCCGCGACGTGATCCTGATGCGAATGCACGCCGCCCGGCGACACCAGGCCGAGCAGATGACAGGTGCCGCCGCTCTGCTTCAGCGCCTGGACCAGCGCGCCGAGCGCCTTTGCGGACTTGATCTCACCAGACGCAATGGCGTCGCTGATCCGCGGCAGGTCCTGCATCACCACGCGGCCGGCGCCGATGTTGAGGTGGCCCACTTCGGAATTGCCCATCTGGCCGTCGGGCAGCCCGACATCCCGTCCTGACGTCCTCAGGAAGGCGCGCGGACCCGTGTTCCACAAACGATCGAAATTCGGTGTCTTGGCCTGACGAACGGCATTGTCGGCCGAATCCTCGCGCCAGCCCCAACCATCCAGTATCGCTAGCATCACCGGGCGACGTTTCTGCATCGACGGGCCTTTCGCTGTTTATCCCAGCGTGGTTGTGAGCGATCGTTATGCGCTCGTCAATCGAGGCGCGCGTGCCGTGTTCCCGGCGAGGGCTCAGCGGGCTCGACATATCAGCTATGGGTAACGGGAGGCCACGTTACCGTCATTCCGGGGCGATGCGCAGCGTCGAACCCGGAATCTCGAGATTCCGGGTTCACACTTCGCGTGCCCCGGAATGACGGCGTCCAATTTAATGCAACCCCACCTGTCCAGCTTCCCAGCCCAGCATCGCCTGCTTGCGGGTGATGCCCCAGTGATAGCCGGTCAGCGCGCCGCCCTTGCCGAGGGCGCGATGGCAGGGCACCACGAACGATACCGGGTTGCGGCCGACCGCGGCGCCGACGGCGCGTGACGCCTTCGGATTTTTGATCTTGTTGGCGATGTCGGAATAGCAGACCGCGCGGCCCATCGGGATCTTCAGCAGGGTTTCCCAGACGCGGACCTCGAAGTCGGTGCCGATCAGGACCACGCGCAGCGGCTGGTCCGGACGCCACATCCTGGTGTCGAAGATGCGCTGCGCCAGAGCGGCGGTGCCGTCGCGGTCCTCGACATAGGTCGCGTTCGGCCAGCGCCGCTTCATGTCGGCGAACGAGGCCGGCTCCTCGCCGGGGTCGGCGAAGGCCAGGCCGGCAAGGCCGCGGCCGCTGGCGATCACGATCGCGGTGCCGAACGGGGAGGGATGGAACCCGTAGCGCAAGGTCATGCCGGCGCCGCCGTTCTTCCATTCGCCCGGCGACATCGCTTCATGCGTCACGAACAGATCGTGCAGCCGGCCCGGACCCGACAGGCCCGAATCGAGCGCGGCGTCGAGCACGCTGGCGGAGTCGCGCAGCAGTCCCTTGGCGTGATCGAGCGTCAGCGCCTGCATGAAATCCTTCGGCGTCAGCCCGGCCCAGCGGCGGAACAGCAGATGCAGTTCATCCGGCGTCACGGAAGCGGCGTCCGCCATCGCCTCGATGGTCGGCTGCGTGCGCCAGTGCTCCGAAATGAAGGCGATGGCGCGGCGCACCGAATCATAGTCGCGCAGCGCGGCGTTCTGGGGGCCCGGCTTGGCCAGGCGCTGGTCATGTATGGCGAGTGTCATCATGGGATCAGATTTAGGGCTCATCCGACGCTCCAACCACCCGATTTCCGACAAGCCTTCCATGGCGATTGCAAGCGAAGCGGGCTCCGGTTCGCGTGAAGAAGACGCGTCAAAACTCAACTCGTCGGATTGTAGGTGATGCCACGTTTCGCGGCCTGCAAGGAGGCCAGTAACGCCTTGGCAAAGCTTGCTTTTTCGTCCGGCCCCAAAAAACTGCCGACCGAGACGTGGCGGCCCCTGGAGACCAGATAGAGCCGCTCGATGCCGAATTCCGCGTGGCTCTTCTGGTCAAGCCGGACCCAGAGCGGATTGAGCACCCATTCCACCACGTGGCCGCGGTGGCTGATCCGGCGCACCCGCAGCTCCGACGGCGTCACCGTGATTTCCTCCGACGCGTCGCCGCGGCGGAAATTGACCCGGAAGGCCCAGTAGATCACGAGCACATCGAGCCCGAAGAAACCGAACACCGGCCAGGCGCCCATCAGCAGAAACGCGATGCCGGTTGCAAAGCTGACCGCGCCGACGAACGCCATCAGCACCAGAAAGCCGGTGCGGTTGAGCGAGCGATGCGGCGTCAGCCGCGCCGAAAAAAGCTTCGGCTGGTCGCCCAGGGGATCAAAGTCGTTGCTTGCGGTCATGGTGGGTCAGTATACCCGGATCATGGCCAAAATCATCCGCGCGATAGCTGCCAAGAAGAAGCCCGTGCCCAAGAAGGCGGCGAGGTCCACAGCGAAAAAACCAGCCAAAGCGGCTCCAAAGCCCCCGGCGAAGAAACCACCAAGACCAAAGCCACCGAAATCAAGCCCCTGGACGGCGGAAGAGGTCTATGAAGCCTTCAGCCGGTTTCGCAAGGCCAATCCGGAGCCGAAGGGCGAGCTGGAGCATCTCAACCCCTACACGCTGCTGGTCGCCGTGGTGCTGTCGGCGCAGGCCACCGACGCCGGCGTCAACCGGGCGACGCGCCCGCTGTTTGCGATCGCCGACACGCCGGAAAAGATGCTCGCGCTCGGCGAGGACACGGTGCGCGACTACATCAAGACCATCGGGCTCTACCGCAACAAGGCCAAAAACGTCATCGCGCTGTCGGAGAAACTGATCGCCGAATTCGGCGGCGAGGTGCCGCGGACCCGCGCCGAGATCGAAACGCTGCCCGGCGCCGGCCGCAAGACCGCCAATGTCGTGCTCAACATGGCCTTTGGCGAGCACACGATGGCGGTGGATACCCATGTCTTCCGGGTCGGCAACCGCACCGGAATGGCGCCCGGTAACAACGTGCTCGAGGTCGAGCTCGGGCTGGAGAAGATCATTCCATCCGAGTTCATGCTGCACGCCCATCATTGGCTGATCCTGCACGGCCGCTATATTTGCCTCGCCCGCAAGCCGCGCTGTGACGTGTGTGTGATCAATGATCTTTGCAGGTGGCCGGAAAAGACGGTCTGAGGCATCATCGTGGCGAGATCCCGATATGCCTCGTCCGGCATTCGGGAAAGCATGGGGGATTGCCGTGAGTCAGCAGGAACAGATCAGTCCGTCGGCACAGGCAAATTCAAGCGCATCGGCCGCGTCTTCATCCGCCGCAGCCGCTGCGTCGTCCAGCGCGGCGCCTGCTTCGGCGAGCCCTTCTGCAAGCTCTCCATCAGGTTCTTCCTGGGCTCGCTTCGCGATCCCGCTGTTCGCCGTGCTGGTCGCGTTCGGCTTCATTGCGCTGGCGACGCTGCGCTGGGACGCCTGGGTCGGCGGCGCGGCCGTTCAGACCACGAACGACGCCTATGTTCGCGCCGAGCTGACCCGGCTCAGCAGCCGCGTCGCGGGGGAAGTCCTGACCGTCGCCGCCAATGATTTCCAGCGCGTCAAGGCGGGCGAGTTGCTGATTCAGATCGATCCGGCCGACTACCAGGCCCAAGTTGCCCAGGCCGAAGCCAGTGTGGCGGCAGCGCAGGCCGCACTCGACAATCTGAACAATCAGGTCGAACTGCAATACGCCACCATCGCCCAGGCCGAGGCGCAGCTCGTCTCGGCGAACGCGCACGAGGTCGAGGCGCGCCAGGAACAGGAACGTCAGCAATCGCTGTCGCAAACCGAATCCGGCACGCGGCAGAAATTCGAACAGTCGACCGCGGCCTATGCCAAGGCGCAGGCCGATGTGCGCGCCAGCCGCGCGGTCATCGCAGCCCAACGTCACCAGATGGAAGTGCTGGCCGGTACCAAGAAACAGCGCGCCGCGGATGTGCTCGGCGCACAAGCCGCGCTGGCCGCCGCGCGCTTGAAACTCGGCTATACCAGGATCACTGCGCCGTTCGACGGTGTGGTCGGCGAACGCCAGGTTCAGCAGGGCGATTACGTCAATGTCGGCAGCAACCTGATCAATGTCGTGCCGCTGCCGAATGTCTATGTGATCGCCAATTACAAGGAAACCCAGCTCACGCGGGTCAAGCCCGGCCAAGCCGTCGACATCACGGTCGACACCTTTCCGAACGAAAAACTGCATGGCCGCGTCGAGCGGATCTCGCCCGCCAGCGGATCGCAATTCGCGCTGCTGCCGCCCGACAATGCCACCGGCAATTTCACCAAGGTCGTGCAGCGCATTCCGGTCCGCATCGCGCTCGACAAGAACCAGCCGCTGCTGGAGCGGCTGCTGCCGGGCATGTCGGTCGTAACCAATATTCGTACCGACGCTGCGGGGACGGATGGCGGACGCTGATCAAGGGCCGATCTCGCGCGGCGGTATTGCCCCGCAGCCGCTGTTTGCGGTCGGCGCGGTGCTGCTCGGCTCGTTCCTCGCCAATTTCGACAGCCGGCTGACGTCGGTTGGGTTGGCGGATCTGCGCGGCGCCTTTTCGCTCGGGTTTGACGAGGGTGCCTGGCTCTCTACGGCGGGGATCGGCTCGCAGATTTTCATTGCGCCCGCGGTGGCGTGGCTTGCGACCGTGTTCGGCCTGCGCCGCGTGCTGGGCATTCCAAGCCTGGTCTATGCGCTGGTCTCGCTGGTGATCCCGTTCGTCCATGACTACACCACGCTGATCGTGCTCAGCATCGTGCATGGCCTGTTGCTGGGGACCTTCGTGCCCGCGACGCTGATGATCGTGTTCCGCAACCTGCCGATCCGCTGGTGGCTGCCGGCGATCGCGATCTATTCCATCCGGGTCGGATTCGCGCTGGATACCAGCACCTGGCTGGTCGGATTCTATATCGACAATTGGGGATGGCAGTGGCTGTACTGGCAGGGCGTGGCGATCGCACCCTTGATGGGCCTGATGGTCTATCTCGGCACGCCCGCCGAGCCGGTCAATCGCAACCTGCTGCGCAATGCCGATTGGGGCGGCATGCTGCTGCTCGGCACATCGGTCTCGATGATCTATGCCGGCCTCGATCAGGGCAACCGTCTCGACTGGCTGGGATCCGGCACCGTCATGGCGCTGCTGCTCGGCGGGGCCGCGCTGTTCATTCTGTTTCTGATCAATGAGGCGCTGGCTCCTGAGCCCTGGGCCCATGTCAACGTGCTGTTCTCGCGCAACATCGGGCTCTCGCTCGTCGTCATCCTGCTCTACACCCTGACCAGCCTGTCCAATTCATCGCTGGTGCCGAATTTTCTCGGTGTCGTCGGCGGGCTGCGGCCCGAACAGACCGGCGTGCTGTTGCTGACCTATGGCGCGTTGCCGATGTTCGTGCTGGTGCCGGTATCGATCTATCTGCTCCGGCATTTCGACCCGCGCGCCGTGCTGGTGGTCGGATTGTCGGCTTTCGCGGCCGCCAATCTGCTGGGAACGCAACTCAGCCACGACTGGGCGCGCGGCGACTTCGTCACCATCGTCATGCTGCAATCGATCGGACAGGCGTTTACGCTGCTGCCGATCATCATTCTCGCGCTTTCCAATTCCGATCCGGCCCGCGCGACGTCGTTCGCCGCCTATATCCAGATCATGCGGCTCGGCGGGGCGGAAATCGGCGTCGCGCTGATGGGGACCTGGCTGCGGGTGCGCGAGCAGATTCATTCCAACACCCTCGGACAGCATATCGAAAACGGCAGCGTCGACGTGACGCGCGTGCTCAAGAAGCTGTCGGAGTTCTTTGCCAGCCATGGCGCGGCAGCGGCCCCGGGACGGGCGCTCGGAACGCTATCGGCGTGGGTTCAGCGCGAGGCGAACACGCTGGCCTATATCGACGGGTTCTGGCTGTGTTTCTGGCTGGCGATGGTGGCGCTTGGCGTCACCGCGCTCATCACCCGCGCGCCGCCGGGCCCGTTTACGCCGGCGCCGTTTGGTTTTGCCAAGGGCGTGCTGCGGCGGTGCGGCGTCGCCGTGCGGTAATCAGCGTACCGGCATGCTCGTGCGGCGCGCCGGCTCGATCAGTTCCGGCCGCGGGCCGGATAGCCGCTTGTGCATGTGGACCATGAAGGCCATGCCGAACAGCGGCGTCGCCAGATTGACGATCGGGATCGAGACGAAGGCGGCGATGAACAATCCGGCCGTGAACACGGTGGCCGCATTGTCCTTGCGCATCGCCTTGGCTTCCGCGGGCGAGCGGAACCGCATCGCCGCCAGCTTGAAATATTCGCGGCCCAGCAGCCAGGCGGTGGCGATGAAGAAGATCAGAAAACCGGCGCCGGCAAACAGCACGAAGGGCAGCGCCACCAGATAGACCACGATCGTCAGCAGTGCGGTCTTGATGCCTTCGGGAATCGCGATCCCGAGCGGCAGCGAGTCGCCGGGACGCTCGGCCGGATAGTGCTCGCGCTCGACATGCTCGGCGACGTCGTCGACGAACACGCTGGCGACCAGCGAGGTGATCGCGGGCATCAGGAAGATGCCGCCGAGCACGACGCCGAGCCCGGCCGCGATCGAGACGATCCAGGAGAGGATGTTCAGGGGCGTGTGGAAGCCGGGGCCGAGCAGCCCTTCTGCCCAGCCTTCGCCATATTCGGCGAACCAGCTCAAGAGCCGTTGCAATCCGATGGCCAGCACCGTGATCAGCACCAACGCCAGCCCGATCGAGCGCCACAGAATGGTGCGCATCGGCGGCGACAGGATTTGCGAAAGCGCCTTGACGGCGGCGTCGAGCATGATGGCCTCTATCTCTCCAGAAAACCCTCGCGAGAGGTAGAGATGCAATCGGGCTTCGGCAAGACCGGGTGGCGGGGGCCGGCAAGATATCGGGTTGCCGCTCCGCCCACCGGTGACGGCCCGAAGGCGCTTCAGGCGTCGAGCGGTTTGCCGCGGACGTGCGGACCGAAGGTCGCGATCGCGATGATGACAACGACCATAGCCGCCGTGATCAGCCCGAACACGCCATTGACGCCGACCATGCGCAGCACGTAGGCGACGATGAAGCCGGAAAACATCGCGCTGATCCGGCTCATCGAATAGACCAGGCCCGACGCCCGTGCCCGGATCGCGGTCGGAAACACCTCGGTCTGATACGCATGATAGGCATACGACATCGTCATGTTCGCCGCCGTCAGCAACACGCCGCTGAGGATCAAAAGCGCAGGGTCGGTCAACTGTGAAAAAGCCGTTCCGAACAGGATGATCGCCACGCAGGCGCCGCAGATGATCCATTTGCGCTCGAGCCGGTCGGCAAAGCTTGCGGCCAATAGCGGTGCGATCGGATAGGCGAACGCGACGATGAAGGAATATTGCAGGCTCTTGGTGACGGTGATGCCCTTTTCGACCAGCAGCGTCGGCACCCAATTGGCAAAGCCATAGAAGCCAAAGGCCTGGCAGAAGTTGAACACCATGAACAGCACGACGAGCGACAAATAAGGCGGCCTGAACAGGTCCGAAAAACCTGCTGTCGCCGGCGCGCGCTCCGGCGCCCTGCTGGCGGGAGGTTTCGGCCGCGCAGCGGCAGGGCTGGCTGAGGCCTCAAGCGTCGCCAGAATCTTCAGCGCCTCTTCGGCCCGGCCGTGGCGCGCGAGCCAGAGCGGGCTTTCCGGCACGTAAAGCCGCAACACCCAGATCACCATGCTGCCGGCGGCGCCGATCAATACCACCCAGCGCCAGCCGTCGACGCCGTAAGGCGCTAGCGGCACCAGCCACCACGACAGGAACGCGACGACGGGGACGGCGATGAACATCACGGCCTGATTGACCGCAAACGCGCGGCCGCGCATCCAGCTTGGCACCAGCTCGGTGATGTAGGCGTCGATGGTGATGATCTCGACGCCGATGCCGATACCGGCAATGAACCGCCACAACAACAGGCCTTCCGAGCTGTTCTGGCAGGCCATCACCACGGACGCCGCGCTATAGCCGAGCAGCGCGAAGGTAAAGATCGCGCGCCGTCCGAACCGGTCGGCGAGAAAGCCCAGAAAGAAGGTGCCGACAAACAGTCCGGCAAAGGTCGCCGCCACGAAGGCGCCGATGCCGGAGAAGCCGAAAAAGGCCTGCGTCGTCGTGGTCAGCAGACCGCTGCGGTTGAGGCCGGGCGCGATATAGCCGGTGAAGAACAGGTCGTAGATCTCAAAGCAGCCGCCGAGCGACAGCAGGATCACCAGGCGCCAGACATAGGACGAGGCCGGCAGGCTTTCGAGCCGCCGCGCAATCTCGTCAGCGCTGCCGCGCGTGGTGGCGAGGCCGCTTCCAGCGTCGATTTCGCGCGCGCTCATGGTGTCCCCCCGAAAAACCGGCAACCCGCTTTGTGCGGTGTCGGAACCCGGTCGTTTTCCCAGCCTACCAGCGTTGTGCGCCGGCCTCCATGCATTCGCGTTATGCAAGGGTGAAGGCACCGTTCGCCAGATTATGTTTTCTTAGGTCCTCCTGAAGGCCTAGTCTGGGCCGTAGAGAGATGGACACGCCCAGGGAGAAACCATGACCGGAACGGGGTTGCCGCTTGACGGCGTGAGGGTCGTCGAGATGACCCATATGGTGATGGGGCCGACCTGCGGCATGATCCTGGCCCAGCTCGGCGCCGAGGTCATCAAGGTCGAGCCGCTGGCCGGGGACAAGACCCGCAGCCTCGGCGGCATGGGCGTCTCGTTCTTTCCGCTGTTCAACCGCGGCAAGCGCAGCGTCGTGCTGGACCTCGCCAGGGCCGAGGATCGCGAGACGATGGACCGGCTGCTCGCCAGCGCCGACGTGTTCCTGGAAAATTTCCGCGATGGCGCGCTGGAGAAGCAGGGGCTCGGCGCCGAGGAGCTGCGCCGAAGACATCCGCATCTGATCGTGGCCGGCCACAAGGGATTTTTGTCCGGCCCCTATGAGCACCGCCCGGCGCTCGACGAGGTCGTGCAGATGATGTCGGGTCTCGCCGCCATGACCGGCACCCGCGACAGACCGCAGCGGGTCGGCTCTTCCGCCAACGACATCATGGGCGGCATGTTCGGCGTGATCGCGATCCTGGCCGCGCTCTACCAGAAGCGCGGCGGCAATAAGGACGGCGCCGACATCCGGATCGGGCTGTTCGAGAACTGTCTGTTTCTCGTCGCACAGCACATGGTCGAGTTCGAGATGACCGGCCGAAAGCCGCGCTCGATGCCGGAGCGCGAACATGCCTGGCCGATCTACGACATTTTCGACACCGCCGGCGGCGACCGAATTTTCATCGGCGTCGTCACCGAGGGCCATTGGCAGAGTTTCTGCCGCGAGTTTGGCTTGCAGGAATTTCTGGACGATCCCGCCTTGACCAACACCACCGAGCGGATCATGGCGCGCGACCGGATCATTCCGCGCGCGGCGGAAGTGATCAAGGGCTGGAACGTCACGGATCTTTCGGCCAGGCTGGATTCCCTGAACATCTGCTTCTCCCCGATCAACCGCCCGGAAGATCTCCTGAACGACCCGCATGTGCTGCGCCCCGGCGGCCTCGTTCACAATTTCAACGCCGATGGCGCGCCGTTCCGTGTTCCCGCATTGCCGGTGGAATGGAATGGCGGCAATATCGGCGAAGGCTTGCATGTGCCTGATCTTGGCGCCGACACCGAAGCCGTGAAGGCCGAACTGAACAAACAAACGTCAACCGACAACGCTGCGTGAGGCCAACATGACCCGTCTTTCAGACGTCTATCCCGACAACAAAATAATTCTGCGCGAAGTGGGCTTGCGCGACGGGTTGCAGCTGGTGAAGAAATTCCCCTCCACCGCCGCCAAGCAGCGCTGGATCCGCGATGAATATGCAGCCGGCGTGCGGCATTTCGAGGTCGGCTCGTTCCTGCCCGCCAAGACCTTTCCGCAATTCACCGATGTGCGCGACATCATCGCGACCGTCGGCGCCTTGCCGGGCGCCTATGGCATCGCGCTGACGCTGAACGAGCGCGGCGTCAACGAGGCGCTGGCATCGGGCGTGGCCGAAGTCGCCACCGTGGTCTCGGCGACCGAGGAGCACAGCCAGGCCAACGCCAACCGCAGCAGGGAATCCGCGATCGCCAACGTCAGGCGGCTCTGCGAGCTGCGCGATGCGACCGCGCACAAACCGATCGTGAATGCCGCGATCTCGATGGCGCTGGGCTGCTCGATCGTCGGCGCCGTCGATCCGAACGAGGTGATCAAGATCGCGGAAAAGCTGTTCGAGGCGGGCGTCGACATGGTCGCGGTCGCCGATACCGTCGGCTATGCCGGGCCGAAGCAGGTCGGCGAATTGACGGCGGCCGTGGTGAAGATCGCCGGCGCAAAACCGGTCTGCATTCATCTGCACGATACCCGCGGCATGGGCATCGCCAACGCCTCGGCCGCGCTCGACGCCGGCGCGCGGGTGCTGGATGGATCGCTCGGCGGCCTCGGCGGCTGCCCGTTCGCGCCGGGCGCCACCGGCAACGTCGTGTTCGAGGACCTCGTGTTCCTGTGCGAGAGCAAGGGATTTGCCACCGGCATCGATATCGAGAAGCTGGTCGCGGTGCGCGGAATTCTGAAAGCGGAAATGCCGGGTGAGCAGCTCTATGGCGGCATGGCGCGTGCCGGATTGCCGCGCGGGACGGCGGCGAAGGCGGCGTGATTCTTCGCCGACTTCGTCATGGCCGGGCATAGCCGTCCTTCTTGCTTAACGGATGCGAAGACGTGGCTGCCCGGGACAAGCCCGGGCATGACGGTGTGGTTTGGGGCGCGGTGACCTTCAGTCGTGCTTGTGACCGTGCTTTTGCGCCCGCGGCTTCTTGTCCGCCGTCGTCGGGATCATCACCACGCGGCCATAACGCACGCCGCGCTCGGCGATGATGTGGTCGGCAAGATGCCGGACCTCGCCGGCGGCGCCCTTCAGCGCCGTCACCTCCATGCAGCTGTCGTCGTCGAGGTGGACGTGCAGTGTCGCCAGCGACAGGTCGTGATGGCCATGAAAATTCTGCACCAGCCGTTTCGACAGGTCGCGCGCGGCATGGTCGTAGACATAGACCAGCGCGGCGACGCATTGCCCTGCGGGAGCCGTGTCCTCGGCGCTTTGCTGCAGGCCGGCGCGCGCGAGATCGCGGATGATCTCGGAGCGGTTCTGGTAGCCGCGAGCCTTGGCGGCAGCGTCGATCTCGCCGAGCAAATCGTCTTCGATGGTGATGGTGATCCGTTGCATCTGGAATTCCGTCCTGGCGACCGGTATGATATTTCTATTGTATCGTCATACCGGGCTTGCTAGCGTAAATGGCCGGGTCAAGTCGAACTGGCGCGGTCGCGCGCCGATTGTAGCAGTTATCATGCGGGGGCATGGGCGTTGCGTGCTGTCATTTGGCGGATATTTCCCGCCGCCGCCTTGCTTGTCCCGCTTGCGCTGCCGGTGAATGCGCAGACCGTTGCCGGGGTGGGCCAGCTTCCGCCTGTTACGGTAACACAGCCCGATGCGGCATCGCCAAGGCGCATGAAGCCGCCGCCACGCCGCGCGCAGGCCGTGCGCAATGCTCCTGCGCTCCAAACGAACCAGCCACCGACGCTTCCACCGATAGCCAGCGGCGTGACATCCGGCTCCGCCACGTCGGGGCCTTCAAACCTTCAGCCCACCGCTGCCAGCGAAGTACGGATCAGCGGCGAGCAATTGAACGCCCGCCCGGTGTCGCGGGTCGGCGAAGTGCTGGAAGCGGTGCCGGGCCTGATCGTGACCCAGCACTCCGGCGAGGGCAAAGCCAACCAGTATTTTTTGCGCGGCTTTAATCTCGACCACGGTACGGACCTTGCGATCACCGTCGACGGCATGCCGGTCAACATGCCGACCCACGGCCACGGCCAGGGTTATGCCGATATCAATTTTCTGATCCCGGAGCTGGTGCAGTCGGTCAATGTTCGCAAGGGACCTTACTTCGCCGACCAGGGCGACTTTGCCTCTGCCGGCTCGGTCGGCATCGACTACGTCAACCGGCTGCCGAAGAACATCGCGGAGGTCACACTGGGCAGCTACGGCTACCGGCGCGGGCTTGCGGCCGGCTCGACCGCGGTCGGTGACGGCACTCTGCTCGCGGCCCTCGAGGCCGGCACATATAACGGGCCGTGGGACGTGCCTGACAATGTCCGCAAGCTGAACGGCGTGCTGCGCTACAGCCAGGGCACCGCGACCGACGGTTTCACGATCTCGGGCATGGCCTATTCGAACGGCTGGAATTCAACTGACCAGGTGGCGCAACGTGCCGTCGATCAGGGCGCGATCGGCCGCTTCGGCTCTCTCGATCCGACCGATGGCGGCACCTCGAGCCGCTTCTCGCTCTCGGGCAATTGGGCGCAATCGAGCGCGTATGGCCAGACCAAGGTCAACGCTTATATGATTCGCTCGTCGCTCAATCTCTACAATAATTTCACTTACTTCCTCGACGATCCCGTCAATGGCGACCAGTTCAGCCAGCTCGACCGGCGCATGGTCTATGGGCTCGATGCCAGCCACGCCTTCGACGTGCGGTTTGCCGGGATCGAGACCCAGACCCGCATCGGGCTGCAGACCCGCGGCGATGACATCCAGGTCGGACTGTTCAGGACGTTGCAGCGCGAGACGCTTTCGACCGTCCGGGAGGACCGCGTGAGGGAAGGCAATGTCGGCCTGTGGGCGGATACGACGGCGCGGTGGACCAACTGGCTGCGCACCACGGTCGGTATCCGCGAGGACTATTTCGCCGGCCGCGTGATCAGCGACACGCCGGAAAACTCGGGCAATGCGCAGGCGTCTATGACCAGCCCGAAGGCGGGCATCGTCCTCGGCCCCTGGTACAAGACCGAATTCTACGGCAACGCCGGATATGGCCTGCACTCCAACGATATCAGGGGCGCGACCATCACGGTCGACCCCAACGACAAGGTGACGCCGCTCGACCGGGTACCGCTGCTGGTGCGCTCAAAGGGCGCCGAGGTCGGCATTCGCACCAAGGCGATCGAAGCGCTCACCAGTTCGCTTGCCGTGTTCCTGCTGGATTTCGATTCGGAGTTGCTGTTCGTCGGCGACGCCGGCACGACCGAGCCGAGCCGGCCCAGCCGCCGCGTCGGCGTCGAATGGACCAACCAGTACAAAGTGCTGCCGTGGATGACGCTCGATTTCGATGTCGCCTATACGCGCGCCCGCTTCACCGATTTCGATCTCGTCGGCAATCGGATTCCCGGCGCACCGGCGCTGGTGGCGAGCGGCGGCGTGACGTTCGGCGGCGACACCGGCTGGTTCGGCGCGTTGCGCGCGCGCTATTTCGGCCCGCGTCCCCTGATCGAGGATGACAGCGTGCGCTCGCAATCATCGCTGATCTTCAACGCGCGCGCCGGCTACAAATTCGACAATGGCCTGCGGCTGCAACTCGACGTGCTGAATCTGTTCAATGCGCGGACCAACCAGATCGAATATTATTATCTGTCGCGGCTGCCGGGTGAGCCGATCGGCGGGGTTGCCGATCGCCACGTGCATCCGGCTGAACCGCTCGCGGTACGGCTGACGCTGGCGGCGAGATATTAGGCTTACGCCGTTTCAACCACCTTGCCGCTCGGGCGGGCGTGGCGCTCCCCGACATGTTCGTCGGCCGGAAAATGTTCCGACACGGTCACGCGTTCCACCGCGACCTCCGTCGTTACCGTGAACTCGACTACTTCTTGATCCGCAAGCGGAAGCGCCGCTTCCTGGTCAGTCTCCTCAGGAACAAACGACGGCGACTGGACTTCTGGAAACACACCGAATTCGCCCGCTACCTCCTGGAGCGGCTTCTGCTTGTCGGCCCAATGCAGGGCGGTGTAGTCGAAGCCGTGCACGATGGTGGGTTTGACGATCTGGAAATAGGGCGAGATGTCGAAATCGCGCGGCATATACAGCGAGGAATCGCGGATGTGCAGGATTTCGCGCCGGGCCTTTCGCGAGGCGGCGCGGGTGATCTTGGGCAGGATCGGATAACGCACGGCGTCGAACGCCTGCGCGATCAGGGCCGAGCAGATGATCTTGGTGGGATCGCCGGAGCCGAACGCGATCATGCGCCGCCGCCAGCGCTGCGGCACCGGCAAGGGGATCAAATAGCGCATCAGATCGACGATGTTCTTGGTGTCGTAGCCGAAGCCGATCCGGTTGATGGCGTAGCGGCATACCGTGATGCGGTCCTCGTAGGACAGCCCGACGGGACGGCACAGCCTTGTGTGATAGGGATAATATTTCGACAGCGGCGCCGAGGTCACGCCTTCGCCGATATTGGCCTCGATCAGGACGTGCGGCTCGCCGTCCGGTTCGGTTGCGCCATCGATCGGGCCGACATAGAGCGCGGCATGCGACCAGGTCGATTGCGTGAGGTATTTGATGATGCCGGAAATTCGGTTGTTGCCTTCGACCAGCAGCACGTCGCCGGGTTCGATGACACCGCGCAGGTGCTCGGGATCACTGGGCGTGAACGGCTCGTAGCCGGGCACTTCCTTTTGCAGGTATCGCGCGATCAACTCGCCGACGGTATCGAGCATTACGCCCATGAAATCCCCCCGCGGCTCTTTGACCGCATTTTTTGTTCCATTAGCATGGTCGCAAGCCGTTTCAATTTAGTTCATGCGTGAACCCGATCAATCATGATTGATTTACCATGAGTGTTGCTGCGCACGGTGAGATGCGGCACAGTTCGCGGACTGTTCTCTTTCCTTCAAGGCCCCGGAAACCATGACATGACAATGACCCGTCGCGGTTTTCTCTCGGCGTCCGCTGGTCTGGCGATGGTGCCGGCGTTCGGTGGACGGGCGGGATCCGCCCCGTTGCCGCGCGAGGCTGACATTGTCGTGATCGGCGCCGGTG
The DNA here is from genome assembly GCA_017305715.1 of Hyphomicrobiales bacterium. Taxonomy (GTDB): domain Bacteria; phylum Pseudomonadota; class Alphaproteobacteria; order Rhizobiales; family Xanthobacteraceae; genus Bradyrhizobium. The sequence continues at coordinate 89,793 of JAFKKG010000014.1, forward strand.
CGGCCGGCATTGCTGCGGCGCGGCGGATCATGGCGGCGAACCGCAAGGTGATCGTGGTGGAGGCGGCAAGCCAGATCGGCGGTCGCTGCCAGACCGACACCACGACCTTCGACGTGCCGTTCGATCGCGGTGCGCGCTGGATGCACAATCCCGAAACCAATCCGATGATCAAGCTTGCGCGATCCGCGGGGCTCGAAGTCATGCCCGCGCCGTCGGGCCAGAAAATCCGCATCGGCCGCCGCAATGCCCGCGCCGGCGAGACCGAGGAATTTCTCGCCGCCCTGGTGCGCGCCAACCGCGCGATCGACGAAGCCTCGCGCAAGCTCGATGTCTCCTGCGCCTCGGCACTGCCGAAGGATCTCGGCGACTGGGCTGGCACCACGGAATTCGTGCTCGGCGCCAGTTTCGCCGGCAAGGACCTGAAGGACTTCTCGGTCGGCGACAAGGTCCGCGCGCAGGATCGCAACACCGCGATCGCCTGCCGGCAGGGGCTGGGAATGCTGATCGCCAAACTCGGCGAACAGGTGCCAACGTCGCTGTCGACCCCGGCGAACCGGATTTCCTGGGGCAATCGCGATGTGCAGGTCGATACGCCGTCCGGCAGGATCAACGCCCGCGCCGCCGTCATCACGGTCTCGACCAACGTGCTGGCCGCCGGCAATATCAAATTCGCGTCCGATCTTCCCAAGCGCGTGCTCGACGCTGCCGCCAAGCTGAGCCTCGGCAGCTATGACCGCATCGCGCTGCAGATGCCGGGCAATCCGCTCGGGCTCGCGCGCGACGACATCATCATCGAGCAGAGCAATTCGACGCGCACGGCCCTGCTGTACGCCAACATCGGCGGATCGTCGCTGTGTTCGATCGATGTCGCGGGCTCGTTCGGCCGCGATCTCTCCGCGCAGGGTGAAAAGGCCATGGTCGCGTTTGCGGTGGAATGGCTGGGCAGGCTTTACGGCAGTGAAGCCGTGGCCGCGGTGAAGAAATCGAGCGCGACGCGCTGGAACGCCGCGCCATTCGCGCTCGGCGCGATATCGGCCGCGGGTCCGGGCGGACAGGCGTCCCGGAAAGTGCTGACTGAGCCGATCGGCTGCATGTATCTCGCCGGCGAAGCCACCCATGAGACGTTGTGGGGCACGGTCGACGGCGCCTGGGAAAGCGGCGAACGTGCCGCCGAGGCCGCATTGCGGCGGATCGGCGCGCTGCGGGATGCAGAGCCGGCGGCGGCGCCTGCGGTGAAACCACGTCGACGCGCGCCGCCCCGGCAGGCGATGCCGCCGTCTCCCGCGCCACCGATGAATTGATTTTGTCGTCGTCCCCGGCTTGAGCCGGAACGACGATGAGAGCGGGTGGGCTTACCGCAGCACGCCATCCAGCGCGGGCAGGCCGAAGATGACGGCGGCCGCGATCAGCGCGTAGCAGATCGCACGGAACAGCGTTTCGCTGGCACGGCCGAACAGCAAGGCGCCGGACCAGACGCCGATGCCGTAGACGGGGCCGACCACCAACGAGAATTTGATGGCGTCTGCCGTGATCAGCCCGGTCAGCGCGTAGCTGACGACGGAGAAAAAGTCCGAGGCGCCGAAGAACAGCAAAATGTTGGCCCGCGCGGTGGCCGATGCAATCGGGCGGCCGAGCCAATAGCCGACGATCGGCGGGCCGCCGGTCTGCGCCAGCCCACTGCAAAAGCCGGACAGGCCGCCGATGCCGACGGAAATCGATACATGATCCTTGCCGCGGTAGCGCCAGCCCGAGAGCAGCAACAGCAACAGCGCAAACACGAACGCGGAAATGATCCAGCGCGTGGTGACCGGCTCTAACCGGCTCAGAAAATACGTTCCGATCGGTACGCCGACGAGGGCGCCGAGCACCATGATCGCGGTCGCCTTGCGGTCGGCCTGTTTCCACGCATTTGGAATCAGCGGCGCGGCCGCGATGAAGTCGATGATCAGCAACAGGGCCGCGACCAGCCGGGGTGCCGCAATGCTGCTCGCCAGCGGCATGAAGATCAATGCGGAACCGAAGCCGGAAAAACCGCGCGCCAGACCCGAGACGAACGCGATCGCGCAGACCGCGATCGCGGCGTTGAGGCTGACGCCCGTCGGGATGAGGCCTTCGAGGCTCATACGAACCTCACGCGCGCAACGTGCCGCCGGTCTTCCTGGTTACTTCAGCGACGATCTTCGCCGCTACCGCGTCGATCTCGGGGTCGGTCAGCGTCTTTTCGCGCGGCTGGATCGTCACCGCGATCGCGACCGATTTCTTGCTCTCGTCGATGCCCTTGCCTTCATAGACGTCGAATACGGTAACGGCCGTGATCAGCTTCTTGTCGACGCCTTGCGCGGCGCGCACGATGTCGCCCGCCTTGACGCTGCGATCGACGATGAAGGCAAAGTCGCGCGACACCGGCTGGAACGCCGAGAGTTCGAGCATCGGCTTGGCGCGGGTCGCGCGCTGCTTGGCATCGGGAATGCGATCGAGGATCACTTCGAACGCGATCAGCGGGCCATCGGCGCCGAGCGCCTCCAGCGTGCGCGGATGCAGCTCGCCGAAATGGGCGAGCACGTTCTGCGGTCCGATCTGGATGGTGCCGGAGCGTCCCGGATGCAGCCAGCTCGCGCCACCCGGCACGATTTGCAGCGCCTGCATCGGTGCGCCGGCGGCAGCGAGCACAGCGAACGCATCAGCCTTGGCATCGAGTGCGTCGGCCTCCGCCGCGCCGGACCAGTGCCGCCCCATGCCTTTCGACGAAGCAAAGCCATGGCGGACGCCGGCGGCCGCGACCAGCTGGTTTTCGGGTCGGTCGCCCTTGAAGACCTGACCGACCTCGAACAGCGCGACGTCGGACGAGCCGCGATTGGCGTTCGCCTGGGCCGCGGCGATCAGGCCGGGCAGCAGGCTCGGCCGCATGTCGGACAGATCGGATGCGATCGGATTGGCGAGCGCGAGTTCGGTCTGGCCGCCGCCAAACAATTCGGCCGCCGATTTTGAGATGAACGACCACGTCACGGCTTCCACCATGCCGCGTGCCGCCAGCGCGCGCTTGGCGCGGCGGGTGCGGAGCTGCATCGCGGTCAGGACCGGTTTGCGCGGGGTGTCGCCGCGTTCGAACGGCGTCATCGGCACCTTGTCGACGCCGACGATGCGCACGATCTCCTCGACGATATCGGCCTTGCCGCCGACGTCGGTGCGCCAGGAAGGCACGGCGACCTTCACGACGGGACCGCTGCCGGCGACCATGAAGCCGAGATGGCCGAGGATGCGCTTCATCTCGACCAGCGGCACCTCGATGGCGGCGAGCCGCTTGACCTCGCTGAGCGGGAAATCGATCACGCGGTCTTCGCCGAAGGCGTTGCCGACCACGACGTTCTCCGACGGCGCGCCGCCGCACAATTCCATCACCAGCTTTGTCGCCAGTTCGAGTCCGGGCACCATGAAGGCCGGATCGACGCCGCGCTCGAAGCGATAGCGCGCATCGGAATTGATACCGAGCTTGCGGCCGGTCTGGGCGATGTTGATCTCGTTCCACAGCGCCGATTCGATCAGCACGTCGGTCGTGTTCTCGTCGCAGCCGGAGGCTTCGCCGCCCATGATGCCGGCCAGCGACTCCACGCCATGATCATCCGCGATCACGCAGATGCCGGGATCGAGCGTGTAGGTGCGGCCGTCGAGCGCCAGCAGGCTCTCGCCGCCTTTCGCGCGGCGCACGGTGAGATTGCCCGTTACTTTTTTGGCGTCGAACACATGCAACGGCCGGGCGCGGTCGTAGGTCATGAAGTTGGTGATATCGACCAGCGCGTTGATCGGCCGCAGCCCGATCGAGGTCAGGCGCTTCTGCAGCCATTCCGGCGACGGGCCGTTCTTGACGCCGCGCACCAGCCGCAGCGCGAAGCCCGGGCACAGCGTGGCGTCCTCGACCGTCACCTTCACCGGGCAGGGGAATTCACCCTTGATCGGCTTGATGGCGGGGTCCTTGAACTTGCCCATGTCGGCGGCGGACAGGTCGCGGGCAATGCCGTGCACGCCGGTGCAATCCTGCCGGTTCGGCGTCAAATTGATTTCGATCACGGGATCTCCGAGCCCGGCCCATTGCGCGTAACCGGCGCCAATCGGCGCATCGGCCGGCAATTCCATGATGCCGTCATGGTCGTCGGAAATCTGCAACTCAGCCGCCGAGCACAGCATGCCGCGGCTCTCGACGCCGCGGATGGTGCCGACGCCGAGCGTGATGTTCTTGCCGGGAATGAACGTGCCGGGGGGCGAGAACACGCTGATCAGCCCGGCGCGCGCATTCGGCGCGCCGCAGACCACCTGCACCGGGGCGCCGCCGTCCCCGGTATCGACCATGCAGACCCGCAAGCGGTCCGCATTCGGATGCTGCTCGGCCGAGATGACCCGCGCGATCGAGAACGGCGAAAGCTGCTTGGCCTTGTCGTCGATATGCTCGACCTCGAGCCCGATCATGGTGAGCTTGTCGGCGAGCTTTTCCAAGGGCTCGTCGGTGTCGAGATGTTCCTTCAGCCAGGAGAGCGTGAATTTCATGGCTGCTTCTTCTCCACGCGGGCAGTCTGCTCCCTCTCCCGCTTGGGGGGGAGGGTTGGGGTGGGGGCTCTCTGCGCGACGGGGGTCTCGATGAGACTCACGTGCTCAGCCCTCCCGCCAGCGTCGGGAGGTCGAGCGGCCTGAAGCCGTAATGGCTCAGCCAGCGCACGTCGCTGTCGAACAACTGGCGAAGGTCGGACATGCCGTATTTGAGCATCGCGATGCGGTCGATGCCCATGCCCCAGGCGAAGCCCTGGTAGACGTCGGGATCGATGCCGCAGGCGCGCAGCACGTTCGGATGCACCATGCCGCAGCCGAGAATTTCCAGCCAGTCCTCGCCTTCGCCGAAACGAATCTCGCCCTTGTCGCGCCGGCACTGGATATCGACCTCGAGTGAGGGCTCGGTGAACGGGAAGAACGACGGCCGGAATCGCATGTTGATGTGGTCGACCTCGAAGAACGCCTTGCAGAACTCGTGCAGGATCCATTTGAGGTGGCCGAGATGCGAGCCCTTGTCGATCACGAGGCCTTCGACCTGGTGGAACTGCGGCGTATGCGTCGCGTCGGAATCGATGCGATAGGTGCGGCCCGGGCAGATGATGCGGATCGGCGGTTTCTGGGTGAGCATGGTGCGCACCTGCACCGGCGAGGTGTGGGTGCGCAGCAGCATGCGCGAACCGTCTTCCTTCGGATTGAAGAAGAAGGTGTCGTGCATCTCCCGCGCCGGATGGCCTTCGGGAAAATTCAGTTTGGTGAAGTTGTAATCGTCGGTCTCGATGTCCGGGCCTTCGGCGATGGAAAATCCCATGTCGGCGAAGATGACATTGACCTCCTCGAACACCTGGCTCAGCGGATGGACGCGGCCCAGTTCGGCCACCGCATCGCGCAGCGGCAGCGTGACGTCGATGGTCTCGGAGGCGAGGCGGGCATCGAGCGCGGCCGATTTCAGGAGTTCGCGGCGCGCGGCCAGGGCCTGCGTGACCTTGTCCTTGGCGAGGTTGATCGCCGCACCCTGGGTCTTGCGCTCGTCCGGCGCCATCTTGCCGAGGGTGGCGAGCAGCGCGGAGATCGATCCCTTCTTGCCGAGGGCGGCCACGCGCACCGCTTCGAGGGCGGCCTCGTCGCCGGCGGCAGCGATATCGGTGAGAATCTGGGATTCGAGTTGGGCAAGATCGGTCATGGCAATCCCTTTTGACTAGGATGCTTAGCCGATGCTCCTAGCCCGTCATGCCCGGCCTTGTGCCAGGCATCCACGTCTTACAGCTCTCGCACGAAGGAAGACGTGGACGGCCGGGTCAAGCCCGGCCATGACGACTTCAAAGAACTTCGCAGAAGAACCGAGGTACGAGCTTACGCTGCGAGCGCAGCCTTGGCCTTTTCGGCGATCGCCTGGAACGCCGCCGGTTCGGTGATGGCGAGATCCGACAGCACCTTGCGGTCCACGGTGATGCCCGACTTCGACAGGCCGTTGATAAAGACGCTGTAAGTCATGCCAAAGGGGCGAACCGCGGCGTTGATGCGCTGGATCCAGAGCGCGCGGAACGTGCGCTTCTTGCGCTTGCGGTCGCGGAAGGCATATTGCCCGGCCTTTTCGACCGCGGCCTTGGCGGCGCGGATGGTGTTCTTACGGCGGCCGGAAAAGCCCTTGGCGGCCTTGTAGACTTTCTTGTGCTTGGCGTGAGAGGTCACACCGCGTTTGACGCGAGACATGACTGCTATCCTTAGATCTGGAATTCGGTGACGGATCGCCGCGCGGACGCGGCTCGGCTAAAGCGAAACGCGGACGCGATCAGGCGTTCGGCAAGAAATATTTCTTGATGTTGTCGCCGTCGGTCTTGAACAGCACGCGGGTGCCGCGGAGCTGGCGAATCTGCTTCTTGGTCCGCTTGATCATGCCGTGGCGCTTGCCGGCATGGGCCGACATCACTTTACCGGTGGCAGTCACCTTGAAGCGCTTTTTAGCGCCTGACTTGGTCTTCAGCTTGGGCATTTGGCTCTCCTGTGGCCACAGAAAAACGCGCCCCGAGGGGCGCTTTTGCGGCTTAAAATGCTCGTTAGAGCGTTGAAAGTGCTCAGGTTTTTTCGAAAACGAAACCACCCGCACGGGGTCATCGACACGGCAGCCCTTGATCAGCCGGGCGATGAAGGTTGGGCTTATGGCAGACCAGACGCATGTTTGCAACGATGAACCGGTAAACCCTGAGCCGTGACGAAGTCCTTGATGTCATCACCGTCTCAGCCCTCAACAGGACAGAAATGACCAGATTTCATCGTTTCATTTCCCGATTTCCCGATTTTTCCCGTTTTTCGACCCTGCGCTGGCTCCCCGTTGTCGCGGCGCTCGCCGCCGCCACCGTGCCTTCCGGCGCCAACGCCGCAAGGGCCGCGGGCGCCTACAATGGCACCTGGAACGTGGTGTTCGCCACCACGCGGGGCAATTGCAGCTCTGGCTACAGCGTCCCGTTCCAGGTGAAGGGAAGCCGCGTTTCGTCGGCCGGCGGCGGCAGGGTGTCCGGCACGGTGAGCCGTAACGGCGCTGTTGCCGTGAACGTCTCGGTCGGCGCCTCCAGGGCCAGCGGCGGCGGCCGGCTCGCCGGCACCAGCGGCGCGGGCTCCTGGAGCGGCATCATCACCGGCGATCGCTGCAGCGGCACCTGGCAGGCCACGCGCAGCTGATTTTTGCCGTCCCCGCCGGATTGGCTGTAGCTTGAGGGCACGCGCGCAAGACGCGGCTCGATCAAGGGACGGCTGATGCTGGGAGTGGGTATTCTGGGCGCCGGATTTTTCGGCGCCTTTCACGCGCGCGCGATCGCCGCCATTCCGGACCTCGACCTCGTCGCGGTCTGCGCCGATGAACGGGCGCCGGCCGAAGCTTTCGCCGCGGCACATGGCGGCAAGCCCTATGGCGATTGGCGCGCGATGCTCGACGACAAATCGGTCGACGCCGTCGCGATCACGGCACCGCATCACCTGCATTGCGGGCTTGCGGTGGCAGCGCTGCAGGCGGGCAAGCATGTCCTGCTGGAAAAGCCGATGGCGCTGTCGGTTGGCGAATGCAGCCGCATCATGGCGTCAGCCGAGACCAGCCGCCGCAAGCTGATGGTCGGCCAGATCATGCATTTCGTCTGGCCGTGCCTCGTCGCGCGGGAAATCCTCGATCGCGGCCACCTCGGCAAGCCGGTCGCTGGCTCGAGCAGCTTGCAGAAAATCTGGATGGAGCCGAATCGCCGTGGCTGGCATCTCGATCCCCTGACCGGCGGGGGCATGCTGATGACCGCCGGAATCCACGCGCTGGACCAGCTGATCTGGCTGATGAACGGGCGGGTCGGTTCGGTTTCGGCCGCGGTCAGCACGTCGTTTCACGATCAAAAAGCCGATGACAGCGCCATGATGCTGCTGCGCTTCACCGATGGCCGGTTTGGCCAGGTCGCCAGCATCGGCTTTCGGGACGGCGGCGGAACCTTCGATATCGACCTCGTTTGCGAGCGTGGCACGCTCCGGATCGATTTCGATCGCGGGGTTTCGATCGGCCAGGGCGGCAAATGGACCGACGTTCCGAACTCCCACGATCCGGCGTGGATGCAGAACGCGGTTGTCAGGGAATGGCAGGCGATGGCGGCGGCGATCCTCCATGGCGTGGATGTACCTGTTACCGGCGATTATGGCCGCCACATCATTGCCTGCATCGATGCCGCGATGGTCTCGTCCCGCGAACGGAGAGACGTCGAGGTCACGGCGTGACGACGCCTCATGCAAAACGCCCCCGGATCAAATCCGAGGGCGTGTTATCGATCGATGAATGCGCAGGGCGTGGTTCGCGGATCAGCGCGGCGCCAGGACCATCACGACCTGGCGTCCCTCGAATCGCGCGTCCTGCTCGACCTTGGCGAACTCGGCGACGTCGGCCTTGACCTTGTCCAGGAGCTTGGTGCCGATTTCCTGGTGCGCCATTTCGCGGCCACGGTAGCGCAAGGTGATCTTGACCTTGTCGCCTTCCTCGAAGAACCGCTGCATCGCGCGCATCTTCACGTCGTAATCATGATCGTCGATCATCGGCCGCAGCTTGATCTCCTTGATCTCGACGACCTTCTGCTTCTTGCGGGCTTCAGCGGCTTTTTTCTGCGCGGAATATTTGAACTTCCCGTAGTCCATGATCTTGCAAACGGGAGGATTATTGTTCGGCGAAATCTCGACGAGATCCATGCCCGCTTCGAGGGCCATCTTGACGGCCACCACGGTCTCGACCGTTCCATGGTTGGTGCCGTTCTGATCGATCAGCTGGATCTGTGCGTTGCGGATTTCATCATTGGTGCGCGGCCCGTCTTTGGTTGCGGCGGGCGGGGCTCTGTTGGGACGGCGAATGGGTAATTCTCCAATGCTGTGAAGGAAGGCTATATTTTGAAGCAATACGCGGGCTTGAGCAAGCGAACTCGCCATCTGCGCTCGAAAACCGTCAAATGCGAGGCATTTTGGTCACGCCGGGCAAATATAGCGTAGCGGCATGATCCGCAAGGATCGCCGGAATATTCCCTGTGCGGTGGCTGATGACGGTGACGGATGGATTGACCCGACAACAGGGCTCGCCGACAAAGCAGCGGGACAAGGGCAAGGAATCCATGAGCAATCCAGCGATAAACGATCAGGAACCGGCCTTTATCGAGGTGGGTAGCGGCGGTGGCCAGCGCAAAATCGCGGTGCGGGCCCGTGCGGGGACGGCCCCCGGCCTGATCTGGCTGGGCGGTTTCAACTCCGACATGAAAGGCACCAAGGCGCTGGCGCTGGACGCCTGGGCCGCCGAGCGCGGCCGTGCCTGCGTCCGGTTCGACTATTCCGGCCACGGCGAATCCGGCGGCGCCTTCATCGACGGTACCATCGGGCGCTGGCTGGAAGAGAGCGTTGCCGTGTTCGAGCAATTTTGCCGCGGCCCGCAGGTGGTGATCGGCTCGTCGATGGGCGGCTGGATGGCGCTGCTGCTGGCGCGCGAGATCGCCAAGCGCGACGCGAGCCTGTCGACGCTCGCGGGGCTGGTGCTGATCGCGCCGGCGCCCGATTTCACCGAGCAATTGATGTGGAACCAGTTCACGCCCGAAATCCAGCAGCAGATCCAGACCACGGGCGTCTGGATGCGGCCGTCGCCCTATGGCGATGGCGCCCCCTATCCGATCACGCGCGCGCTGATCGAGGAGGGCCGCAACCATCTGCTGCTGGGCAGCGCCATCGAGGTCGGCTGCCCCGTGCGCATCCTGCAGGGCGCGCAGGACCCCGACGTGCCCTGGCAGCACGCCTTCGCGCTGGCGCACCGGCTGCCGACCGACGATGTCGTGCTGACCATGATCCAGGACGGCGACCACCGCCTGTCGCGGCCGCAGGATATCGCGCGCATCCTCGCCGCTGTGGCGGAGATGGGGTAACTTGCTTTTCCCTTCTCCCCGAGCGTGCGGGAGCGGGGCAAAAAACGGATAGGGAGAAAAACGCCATGAACACGTCGGAACTGCTGCGCGCTTTCTGCGCTAACGTCGAACAGCGCAAAGGCAACGCGTTTGCCGAGCTGTTCACCGAAGACGGCGTCTATCACGACGCGTTCTACGGCGCGTTCGCCGGCCGCGCCAAAATCGCTGAGTTGATCGATGACTGGTTCTATCGCACGGCCACCGATTTTCGCTGGGACATGCACACGCCCGTCAGCGACGGCCACACGCTCTATGCGCGCTATACGTTCAGCTACCGCTCGATACTGCCGGAAGCGAAAGGCGCGCGGGCGATGTTCGAGGGTGTCGCGATCATGCAGCTGCAGGGCGGCAAGATCGCCAGCTATCACGAGGTCGCCAATACCGCGCCGGCGTTTGTCGCCATGAACTTTGCGCCGGAGCGCATCGCCAAGATCGTCGCCAGGCAGGGAGAGGCGCTGAAGGCGCGGCCCGAGATGGCGCGGCATTTGGTGGAATAATTCTCTCTCTCCGTCATTGCGGGCGCAGCGAAGCAATCCATAGCGCGGCATAACGGATCGATGGATTGCTTCGTCGCAAGTGCTCCTCGCAATGACGCGTGGAACGACCTACGGCGGCGGCACGTTCGTCATCGGCTTCTTCTGCGCCAGTGCCGCGACGGTCGAGGTGCCGATCGGGCCTTTTTCGTCATAGAGCCAGCACTCGCCGATGGCGATGCCGTCGCTGGCGTGGTGGTTGACCACATCAAAGCCGACCCAGCGCGTCACCGGCAGGCGGTGCAGATACAGCGTGACGTCGCTGTTGATGTAGCCGAGTCCCTTGTCGCCGGCATTGGCAAACGGGCTGGCAAAATCCGCCCCCGTCGCGACATGGACGAAGGGCGACATCGGCACGCCCTCGACCAGCTCGCGGACCTCGCTCATCCACAGCCGCCGCGGGCCGAGCGAGCCCATCGCGCCGACAATCGGCCTTGTCGTCCATTTGCCGTTCATGCCGAGCCTGGGGTCGGTGGGCGCCGGGATCGCGTCGGGCAGCGGTGCGTCCCAGTTTGCCGGCGACCAGACATTGCCGGGCGCATTTTCCGTCCGGCGCAACAACTGGCAGGACGCGCGCGCCATGCGGGTGCCGCCGGAGGAAAACTCGGCTTCCACCACCTTGATGCGCTTGCCGTCGCGGATCAGTCCGGTCGTGACCTGCACCGGCGTCAGAATGTCCGGCAGCCGGAACATGTCGACCGTGAGCCGCGCGGGCACGAACTCGTCGGAGCCGTGGCGCTCCTCGATCACATGGGCCAGCAGCCCGATCACGACGCGGCCATGCATCGAGTTCGGGTCCCACGGACCGTTGGAAACCGGATTGGGGATGAACGCATCGCCGTTTTTGGCGAAGAAGGGTTGTTTTGTCATGGCCGGGGAACATGACGGAAAGCGCGCGATGAAATCAAGCGGCAGTTGATCCTCAGGGTGAGGGACTAACACCGTCGGCTATCCGCCATTCGGCGCGAACCGCAGCGTCGCTCTCGCCGGCTGTGGCGCGGCTCGCCAGCGCCCCAAACTTCTCCCGTCCCACCAATTGGGCGAGCGCCCAGACCGCGGCTCCCCGCACCAGCGCGCTGTCGTCAGCGAGCAAACGTTCGGCCTCGGGCGCCAGCGACGCATCCTGGGAGTTGCCGATCGCGATCAGCACATTGCGAACAAAACGGTCGCGGCCGATGCGTTTGACCGGAGATTTCGCAAACAGCGCGCGAAATGCGCCGTCGTCGAGCCGGGCCAATTCCGACAATTCCGGCGCGCGCAATTCGGGCCGTGCGGCGAGTTTTGCTTCGCGGCCTTGCTGCGCGAACTTGTTCCACGGGCACACGGCGAGGCAATCGTCGCAGCCATAGATGCGATTGCCGATCGCCTTGCGGAATTCATGCGGGATCGGACCCTTGTTCTCGATCGTGAGATAGGAAATGCAGCGCCGCGCATCGAGCTTGTAGGGCGCCGGGAACGCCGCGGTCGGGCAGATGTCCTGGCAGGCGCGGCAGGAGCCGCAATGATCCCCGTCCGCTTCGTCGCGCGGCAGGTCGGACGCCGTGTAGATCGCGCCGAGAAACAGCCACGAGCCGAGTTCCCGCGACACCAGATTGGTGTGTTTGCCCTGCCAGCCCAAACCCGCGGCCTGCGCCAGCGGCTTCTCCATCACGGCGGCGGTGTCGACGAACACCTTGACTTCGTCGCCAGACGCCGCGACCAGCCATCGCGCCAGCGCCTTCAGCCGCTTCTTGATCAGGTCGTGATAGTCGTCGCCTTGCGCATAGACCGAGATCGCGCCGCGGCTGCGTTTCTCGAGAATCTGCAGGGGACTTTCGTCGGGTCCGTAATTGACCCCCAACATGATCACCGAACGCACGCCGGGCCACAGCACGCGCGGATCGGTGCGGCGCTCGGGACTGGTGGCTAGCCAATCCATGTCGCCATGGGCGCCGGCCGCGAGGAATTCACGGAAATGCTCCGCGGCCGGCGCGATCGATTGCGGATCGGTGACGCCGATGCTGTCGAAGCCGAGCGCGCGCGCTTCCTGCGCAAGCGCAGATTTGAGGTCGGCGCCGGAGAGCTTGACGGCCCTGTTCAGAAGTCGAGGTCCACGTAGCTCTGCGAGGCCGGCACGCCCGCCAGCCATTCGCTCAGCAGCGGTCGGAACGACGGGCGGGATTTCACCCGCGCGTACCACGCCTTTGCCGCGTCGTCCTCGCTCCATGGCACGTCGCCCAGATAATCGATCGCCGAAAGATGCGCCGCGGCGGCGAGGTCCGCGTAGGTCAAGCGGTCGCCGGCGAGAAAATTCCGCGTCTGCGCCAGCCAGCCGATATAGGCCAGATGATAGCGCACATTGACCTTGGCCGCGCGCATCACATCGGCGGCCGGCGCACCGCCGCCATTCTCCTCAGCCATGAAACGCTTGTAGATGCGCTCGGTCACCAGCGGGCTGGAGGCCTCCTCGAAGAACTTGTCGTTGAACCACGCCATCAGCCGGCGCACCTCGATGCGCTCGGCCATCGAGACCGGCAGCAATCGCCGCTCGGCGGCCTCAGTGCCATGCACCTCGTCGAGATATTCGGCGATGATGCCGGCGCCAGGGATCGGCGGCCGGCCTTCGGCGATCAGGATCGGCGTGGTTCCCGCGGGATTGAGCGCAAGAAAAGCTTCACGCCGCTCCCATGCCCGCTCTTCGACCAGACGCAGATCGAGCCCGTACTCGCCGAGGACGAGGCGAATGAAGCGCGAATGCGGGCAGAACGGATGATGGTGCAGCGTATACATGGAGTCCTTGACCTGGGAGTCCTCTTGGAAGTGCCAAATTAAAAGTCTTGAATAGGAAGCTCTTGATTAGAAGTCCTTGATTGGAAGTCATTGGGGTTAATTCGCGGCGCTTAAGAAACTATCAACCGCCTTGGGCCGCCGGTCGATGGTGCGGGTGAGCCTGTCGGTCCCGATGAAATCAGCAGGGCAGCTGTAATCGTTTGTTTTGACGCATTTTCCGCATGGCAGGCGATATCCATTGCAAAACGCTATAGCTGAGCCATCGCGTGAAGCAACCTGTGTTTGCTGTTTTTTTGCGATTGCGAGACCGGTTCGAATAGGCGAGAAGAACCCGGCTTTTTTGGGTTCCTTTTGATCGCAACGGACCAGGTCCATGATGACAGATGCAATACGGGCGGTGATTCTCGGCATCGTCGAGGGCATCACGGAATTCCTGCCGGTTTCCTCGACAGGCCATATGCTGCTGGTGAAGCGCTTCTTTGGCCTCGGCGAGGGCGCGTTCTGGGACAGTTTCGTCGTCCTGATTCAGCTCGGCGCGATTCTCGCGATCGTGGTGCTGTATTTCGCCAAATTGTGGCGGGTCGCGCTCGGGATGTTTTCGAATCCCGACGACCGGCGCTTCGTGATCGGCGTGCTGGTGGCGTTTTTGCCGGCGGTGGTGATCGGCCTGATTGCCGGCAAATACATCAAGGAACTTCTGTTCAATCCGTGGGTGGTGTGTTTCTCGCTGATCGTCGGCGGCGCGATCCTGATCTGGGTCGATCAGCTCGATCTCCAAGTGCGCGAGGACGATGCGACGCGGTATCCGCTCATGATGTATCTGTGGATTGGCATCGCGCAGTGCACGGCCATGATTCCGGGCGTGTCGCGCTCCGGCGCCAGCATCGTGGCGGCGATGCTGCTCGGCGCGGACAAGCGCTCGGCGGCGGAGTTCTCGTTCTTCCTGGCGATCCCGACCATGGTCGGCGCATTCGCCTATGATTTCTACAAGAACCGCGCCGAGATGACGACCGATCACCTCGGCATCGTCGCGATCGGTTTCGTGGTTTCCTTCATCACCGCGATGATCGTGGTGAAGACATTCCTGAATTACGTCACGCGCCACGGTTTTACGTTTTTTGCGTGGTGGCGTGTCATCGTCGGCACGCTCGGCCTGATCGCGCTGGCGCTGGGACGGTAATCTATAGTCGTCCCGGCGAAGGCCGGGACCCATAACCACCAGCGGGAATTGTTTTACACGCTGGTCGTTATCTTCCTTTTCCAAAAACGCGGGCCGCAGCGTGGGTCCCGGCTCATGGCCGGGACGACTATTACGCGTTCTTCTTCTGGAACTGCCCGGCGGCGCGGAAGCGCCAGAGATATTGCGGGGCGATCGCTTCCATTGAATCGGGCGTGATGCCGAGCCCTTCCAGCGTCAGCCCCGCCGCCTTGGCCGTATCCGACACCACATTGTCGGCGCGCAACATCGCAACCTGGTCCGGCGTCAGTTTCAGCGCGCCCGGCGCAAATTGCAGGAACAGCGCCTGCAGCTTGGCGAGGCCGAACGGCAGCGAAACCAGCATGCGCTGGCGATCGGTGATCGCAAGAATGATTTCCATGATCTCGCGCATGGTCAGCACTTCCGGCCCGCCGAGTTCATAGGTCGCGCCCGGTTTGGTCTTGCCGTCGACCGCATCGGCCACCGCCGACGCGACGTCGCCAACATAGACCGGCTGCATCCGGGTCACCCCGCCGCCGATCAGTGGCAGTGCCGGCGACATCCGGGCGAGTGCCGCAAAACGGTTGGTAAACTGATCCTCGGGGCCGAACACCACCGACGGCCGCAGGATCGTCGCGGAGGGGACGGCGGCCAGCACGGCCTTTTCGCCGGCGGCCTTGGATCGGCCATAGCCCGACGGCGAATTCTCGTCGGCGCCGATCGCGGAGACGTGCACCATCCGCCCGCCGACGCTGGCCGCGGCCCTGGCGACTGCTTCGGCGCCCTTGCCCTGCACGGCGTCAAAGGATTGCGCGCCGCCCTCGGTCAGGATGCCGACCAGGTTGACCGCGACCTCGGCATCCCGCATCGCGGCCTCGATCGAGGCCGGATAGCGCAGATTGGCCTGCACGCAGTGGATCTGGCCGACCTTGCCGAGCGGTTGCAGATATCCGGCCAGTTCCGGCCGCCGCACCGCCACCCGGATGCGATAATCGCGCTTGGCCAGCGCCCGGACCACGTTTCGGCCCAGAAAGCCCGATCCGCCAAAGACCGTGACGAGGGTTTCCTGGTTCGATGCCATGGGGTCCATTCCTTAGGTCGATTCTTGCGGTCAAATTCGAGAGCTGGCGGGGATATTTAGCGGATTCGCGATACGCCAAGCGGCCGTCGCTGTACAGCCCATTTGCACGCCGCCCCGCAAAAACGGGCTCCGGTTTTCCGAAAGGGCGACCGGCCCGAAATTAATAGCGCGGCCGGCAATTCATCAATTTGACAAGCGCGCGACCGATCCTTACTAACCCGCCCGGGCCCAGGTGGCGGAATTGGTAGACGCGCTGGCTTCAGGTGCCAGTGGCTTAACGGCCGTGAAGGTTCGAGTCCTTTCCTGGGCACCATTGCCCATGCCCAAGAGATTGCTGAAGGCGGGCCGGTCGGTCCGCTGATCGGCACGCCTGGCGGCCCCATTCTATCTTTGCATGGGGTTGTTTTCGAAATTTTGTCTGGCCCCCCGCCGCGCAGCCAAACCTCAGACCATGCGCTTGCCGGCCTTTCTCGCGATCGGCCGCTGCACGAAATACAGCGCGATCATCGAGAGGATCGAGGTCGCGACCACGACGTATCCCAGCCGATCGAAATGCCGCAGCGTACCGTCCGGATTTTGCGCGATGATCGCAGCGGCCGCCACGGACCCGAGCCCGCCGGCGAGTTGCTGCACGGAAGCGCTGATCGCGCTGAACGAACCGCGCTGGCCGGGGTCGGGGATTGCTGAAATCAGCGCCTGCGACGGGATCATGCGTGAAAAGATGCCGATGAACATCAGGACGTTGACGACGATCGCGGTGGTCAGGCTGACATGGCCGAGATGGGTGTAGATCAGCACCATCACAACAGACACGACGCTGCCGAACACGAAGGTAGGGAATTTTCCGAACGCGTCGCTGGCCCGGCCGACCAGCGGCCCGATGAAAATGGTGAAAAGACCTGACACCAGATAGATGGTCGGAAGATGCAGGATATCGATGCCGAGATTGTTCACCGTAAAGGCGCTGCCGAACGGCATCAGCATGAAGCCGCCCGTCGACAGCAGCGTCGTCACCGCGAAAGCCAGCGTATAGCGCGGCTGCCCGATGGTCGCGATCAGATGGGCGAAGGCGTTGCGGTCCTGCTTCAACCGCAGATGCGCATCCACCGGCTGCATCACGAACAGGATCGCGGCCATCGTGACGATCGACAGGCCGACGATCGCGCCGAACGAGACGTGCCAGCTCCAGTGGTTGGCGAGAAACAGCCCTGCGGGAATGCCGAGTACCTGGCTGGCGGCGAAGGCGGTTTGCACGAAGCCCATCACGCGGCCGCGCAGATGTAACGCAAACAGGTCGGTGATGATGGCGAGCACCACCGAGCCGATCACGCCGCCGAACAGTCCGGTCACGATCCGGCCGAACAGCAGCAGATGATAGTTCGGCGCCAGCGCGCAAAGCAGCGTGCCCAGCGTGAAGCCGACATAAAAGAACAATAGCAGGAGCTTGCGATCGAACCGATCCGCAAAGCCGGCCGCGAGAATGCCTGAAATGCCGGCGCTGAACGCGTAGGCCGAAACCGCCACGCCGAATTGGCCGGCCGTGATATCGAGCGCGGGCATCAGGATGGCGCCGAGCGGCGACATGATCATGAAGTCGAGAATGATGGTGAATTGCGCGAACGCCAGCAACGCGATGAGGAAGGCCTGGTAGCGCGAAAAGCCGCGCTGCTGTTCCTGTTGCTGCTCGATGGGCGCGGCCAGGATTTGTTCGGTCATGCGATTCTTTCGTCGGGAAGCGATGGCGTGCGAACGCCGGTCGGGCGCCGCATTCGCCGGGGTATATGGGTTGGTCAGATGCGATTTCACGCGGACGGCGCGAACAGAGGCCGACGGTGAGGACTAAGCGCCGGAATCGGGCGAGAGGTTGTCGAAGCGGAACGCAATCTATCGAAAGATCGCTCCTAAAGTACATGTAAGCGCGCCGGTCCTCGCGACGATGTGATGAACGTTTTCAAACACGATCGGTGAGCTTCACGCCAAAACGCTACTTCGCCTTGCCCTTCGCACTGCCGCCTTTCGCGACGCTGCCGGCGGCCCTGGCCCTGATCCGCGGCCCGCCCTCGCCCTTTTCGATGTCGAAGGCCTCGGTCTTGCGCACGAGGTCGCTGAGCTTGCTGTGGCCGTAGGAGCGAACGTCAAAATCGGAAAACAGATTTGAGAGCTGCGAGCCGACCTGCCCCAGCGGAACCCATCCATCCTCGCCTTCGATCTGCGAAATCGCCTTGTTCAGAAATGGAATCGCAGCACTTCGAGGCTGAAGGGAAA
This sequence comes from Hyphomicrobiales bacterium, assembly GCA_017305715.1. Classification (GTDB taxonomy): domain Bacteria; phylum Pseudomonadota; class Alphaproteobacteria; order Rhizobiales; family Xanthobacteraceae; genus Bradyrhizobium. The sequence continues at coordinate 107,628 of JAFKKG010000014.1, forward strand.
CCGGCTTGGATGGCGTATCCGCGTTGGACGTCACGGCCGCCGGCAACAGGTTCTCGGTGTAGATGAATCTGCGGCAGGCCTGCCGAAAACTCTCGGGCGTCTTCTGGGCGCCGAACCCGTAGACATCGGCGCCCTGCTCGCGCATGCGCGAGGCAAGGCGGGTGAAATCGCTGTCTGACGACACGAGGCAAAAGCCGTCGAACCGGCCGCTATGCAACAGGTCCATGGCGTCGATGACGAGCGCGATGTCGGATGCATTCTTGCCCTTGGTGTAGGCAAACTGCTGGTATGGATCGATGGCGTACTTCTGCAGGATGTCCGACCATGATTTGAGGTTCGGACTGGAAAAATCACCATAGATGCGGCGGACGCTGGCCTCGCCGAACTTCGCGACCTCCTCGAACAGGCCGCCGGCAATCTGCGGCGAGGTATTGTCGGCATCGATCAGCACGGCAAAACGCGGCAATCGCTGCTGTTCGGCTTTCATCGGTTTACCCCTTCTTTGTGGTCGCGACGCATATTGACGCAACTCCGCCGATTCTGGAAAAGACCCGGGCTCTTGCTTTGACGCGTTTTCCAAACGCGAACCGCTAGCCGCTTCGCTCGAAAACGCTCTAAAAGCACGCGATTTGGGCCGGTCGGGCCCTCGTTTGCCGGCGATTTCGACGCTACTTTAGGATATTAGGCTTTTGCCGATTCGAAGAGGTTCCCAACGCCATGACCATCCGCCTGCATCGCGGCGATCTGCCGGATCTTTCCCGCTACACGGATTCGGTTGCGATCGATACCGAGACCATGGGGCTCAATCCGCATCGCGACCGGCTCTGCGTGGTGCAGATGTCGAATGGCGACGGCACCGCCGACGTGATCCAGATTCCGAAGGGGCATAGCGACGCACCGAACCTGAAGGCGCTGCTGGCCAATCCGAAAATCACCAAGATCTTTCACTTTGCCCGCTTCGATCTCGCCGCGCTCTATAACGCCTTCGGCGTGATGCCGCAGCCGGTCTACTGCACCAAGATCGCCTCGCGGCTGAGCCGCACCTATACCGACCGCCATGGCCTGAAGGACCTGGTGCGCGAGGTGCTCAATATCGATTTGTCGAAACAGCAGCAGTCGAGCGACTGGGGCTCGGCGAGCCTCAGCGAAGCGCAACTCGCCTACGCGGCCTCCGACGTGCTGCACCTGCATGGCCTGCGTGAACGGCTCGATGCCATGCTGGCGCGCGAGGGCCGCACCGAACTGGCGCAGGCCTGCTTCGACTTCCTGCCGACGCGGGCCCGGCTCGACCTCGGCGGCTGGGAGGCCGAGGACATTTTCGCGCATTCTTAAGATCGCCGGGCTATTCGAAACAGGCCCAAAGGGCTTGAGGGGGTATCCAGGGGGTGTTTACGCCCCGTTTCGGTCACACTGGTAACGCGTGGTCCGGGCTGCCACGCGAGGCAATCCCGGCTACAATGACCGGCTAATCTCGCGCTCTGGAGCAGCGGTGAACTCGGTACAGAACCCAGCCTACGTCGCCGGAATGGAGGCGCGCTTTGCCAGCGCGGCGCGCCACAGCCGGATGGTACGTATCCTGCGGGTCGCGGTGCCGGCCGCGGTGGTTCTGGCGATGGCGAGCATCGTGATGGTGTCGGTCTTCAATCCGTTTCGTGTCCTGTTGCCGAAGCTTCCCATCGACATGGACAATCTGGTGGTTTCCGGCACCAAGATCACGATGGAATCCCCGCATCTGGCCGGCTTCTCGACCGACCAGCGGCCCTACGAAGTCTGGGCCAAGGCGGCGATCCAGGATCTGACCGATCCCGATCACATGGAGCTCAAGACGCCGCGCGCCAAGATGATGATGGAAGACAAGAGCACCGTGACGATGGACGCCCGTACCGGGTATTACGACAGCAAGCAGCAATTGCTCGATCTGCGGAAGGATATCTTCCTGCAATCCTCCACCGGCTATGAAGCCCGCATGTCGCAGGCCTATATCGACGTCAACAAGGGTACGGTGACGTCGGACGAACATGTCGACGTCAAGCTGCTGAATGGCACGTTGACCGCCGACAGGCTCAGAATCTTCAACAGCGGCGAGGTGGTGCGCTTCGAGGGCAATGTGGTGATGAATCTGGACAAACTGGGCGACGACGCCGCGCCGGCCCAACCCGCTCCTGCGCCTGAATCCGTGGCTCCGCCGCCGAAGACGCGATCCGTCTCCGGCAAATCATCCAGCACGAAATGATTTTCATGAAGATGTTTTTCTCGCGCAGTCTGGCCATTGCGGCGTTTGCGCTCGCGCTGATCGCATTTGGCTTGGACTTTGCTCCTGGCGCGGCCTTTGCGCAAGGCGCGGTGTCGGGCGTGCCCAACGCCATGCAGGGCTTTTCGCAGAACAGAGACCAGCCGATCCAGATCGAAGCCGCGTCACTCGAAATGCGCGACAAGAAGAAGGAGGCCACCTTCGCCGGCAATGTGAAGGTCGTGCAGGGCGACACCACCATGACGTCGAAAATTCTGGTGGTGTTCTATGATTCAGCCTCGACGTCGACGGCGCCGGCCACGCCGCCTGCGGCCAATGCGAAAGCCGCCAAAACCGCGCCGATGCAGGCCGCAAGCCCGGGGCCGGGCGGCAGTTCGTCGATCCGCCGGCTGGAAGCCAAAGGCAATGTCGTCGTCACGCAAAAGGATCAGATCGTGACCGGCGAAATCGCCATCTTCGATACCAAGGCCAATCTCATGACCATGACCGGCGGCGTGGTGCTGACCCAGTGCAAGAACGTGCTGCGCGGCGACCGCCTGAAGGTCGACATGACCACCGGCGTGTCGCGGGTCGAATCCGACAGCGGCAAGGTGCAGGGCATGTTCGAGCAGGGGTCACAGGGGGGCGGCTGCGCACCGGGCGCCGCACCGGCGGCGGGCGGCGCGAAGCCGGGTCCGCCCTTGCTGCTTCCGGGGAAAAAATAAGAAAAATCAATGCCTTAATTATTAATTAGGGCTCGCCCGGTTGAAGCCGAGGGTGCGAGCCTGTATCTACTGCGCGGGTGCGGTAGGGTGTTCCACTGGGCAGGGAACATCGATTCATTCATGCTTTGCGGGCGGATCGATTCGCCGGCGGGTGTCGCGGGATCACCGTGAGAGGCTTAAAGCGAAGCGGGATGGTTGATTTACTCGGCATGTTCCGTCGGCGCCCCGCGAAACGCGGGCCGGCAGGATTTGCGCGTTCACGCGAGGACATCACCGCGCTCGGCGATTCCTTTGGCAACATGCTGACCAACCCGGTGCGCGACGCGCCGCCGATGGCGCGCGCCGTGCCGCTGACCGGGCTGGAATTGCCCGAGCCGCCGGAGCCCGCACTGGAGCCGCGGCGCGAGGAGCCCCGCCCGCGCAGCCAGGCCCCCCGGAATCCCAAGCCCCAACCTGCGAACCAGGCACCTAGGACCAATGGCGCCGCCGCCCCGCGCCTGATCAAGCGACCGGGTTATCTGGCTGTGCATAGCGTGGAAAAGAGCTTTGGAACGCGCAAGGTCGTGCGCGGCGTCAGCATCTATGTCCGCCGCGGCGAGGCAGTGGGTTTGCTCGGACCCAACGGTGCCGGCAAGACCACGGTGTTCTACATGATCACCGGGCTGATCAAGGCCGATCGCGGCGCCATCGAACTCGATGGTCATGACGTGACGAAGCTGCCGATGTATCAGCGCGCGCGGCTCGGCATCGGCTATCTGCCGCAGGAAGCCTCGATCTTCCGCGGCCTCACCGTGGAACAGAATATTCGCGCGGTGCTCGAAGTGGTCGAGCCCTCCAGGAAGAAGCGCGAAGCCGAACTCGATGCGCTGCTCGATGAATTCAACATCGGTCGCTTGCGCAAATCGCCGTCGATCGCGCTGTCCGGCGGCGAGCGCCGCCGCGTCGAGATCGCGCGCGCGCTGGCGACGCGCCCGAATTACATGCTGCTCGACGAGCCGTTCGCCGGCATCGATCCGATCGCGGTCGGCGACATTCAGGATCTGGTGCGCCATCTCACCAATCGCGGCATCGGCGTGCTGATCACCGACCACAATGTGCGCGAAACGCTCGGCCTGACCGATCGCGCGTATATTGTCTATGCCGGGGAAATCTTGACAGAGGGCAGTCCGGAAGAGATCGTCAGCGATCCGGACGTACGCCGTCTTTACCTTGGCGAGGAATTCCGCCTCTAGTCCTTTTTTAGCGGACGTCAAGCCGTGTACATCGGCATTGGACTAGGATAAGCAAGAATCGGACCAACTTTCAGTGGATCGGTTCTCGCCTCCATGGCTTTGACGCAGAGACTAGAGTTCCGTCAGTCGCAGTCGCTGGTTATGACGCCGCAGCTGATGCAGGCGATCAAACTGCTGCAGCTGTCAAATCTCGACCTGTCGGCCTTCGTCGAGGAGGAACTGGAGCGCAATCCCCTGCTGGAACGTGCCAGCGACGGCCCGGAAGCGCCGGTCGGGGGCGAGCCCGCTCCGGAACCTGCCGAATTCTCCAATTCCGGTGATGCGCAGAATTATGGCGACGAGGGTGGCGGCGAGCCGGGCGATCCGTCCGGCACCGGCTCCGGCGACGGTTTCGAGCCCGGCCAGTTCGAGGCCGGCCAGGAGGATTGGCTGAACCGCGATCTCGGCAGCCGCACCGAAATCGAGCAGACGCTGGACACCCCGCTCGACAACGTCTTCTCCGAGGAGCCGGCGGAAGCGGCCGCGCGGGCGGCCCAGGATGCCGCGCCCACCGCCTATACCGAATGGGGTGGCGGCGCCTCGAACGACGACGACTACAATCTGGAAGCCTTTGTCGCGGCCGAGGTCACCCTTGGCAGCCATCTCGCCGAGCAGCTGGCGGTGGCTTTCCCCGGGCCGGTGCAGCGCATGATCGGGCAATATCTGATCGATCTGGTCGACGATGCCGGTTATCTGCCGCCGGATCTGGGACAGGCCGCCGAGCGGCTCGGCGCCTCGCAAGCCGATGTCGATGCGGTTGTCGCCGTGTTGCAGAAATTCGATCCGCCCGGCGTGTGCGCCCGCAATCTGAGCGAATGTCTCGCGATCCAGCTCCGCGAACTCAACCGCTACGACCCCGCGATGCAGGCGCTGGTGGAACATCTGGATTTGCTGGCCAAGCGCGACATCGCGTCGCTGCGCAAGCTGTGCGGCGTCGACGACGAAGACATCACCGACATGATCGGCGAGATCCGCCGGCTCGATCCGAAGCCCGGCCTGAAATTCGGCTCCGCACGCACCCAGACCATGGTGCCCGACGTCTATGTGCGGCCGGGTCCTGATGGCGGCTGGCACGTCGAACTCAACAGCGACACGTTGCCGCGCGTGCTGGTCAATCAAGTCTATTACACTGAACTGTCGAAGACGATCCGGAAAGACGGCGACAAATCCTATTTCACCGACTGTCTGCAGAATGCGACGTGGCTGGTCCGCGCGCTGGATCAGCGCGCCCGCACCATCCTCAAGGTCGCCACCGAAATCGTGCGCCAGCAGGACGGCTTTTTCACCCACGGCGTGGCGCATCTTCGCCCCCTGAACCTCAAGGCGGTGGCAGACGCGATCCAGATGCACGAATCCACGGTATCGCGGGTTACCGCCAACAAATACATGGCGACCAATCGCGGCAGCTTTGAACTAAAATATTTCTTCACCGCATCGATCGCTTCGGCCGACGGCGGCGAGGCCCATTCGGCCGAGGCGGTTCGTCATCACATCAAGCAATTGATCGACGCGGAGGCCCCCGTCGCGATCCTGTCCGACGACACGATCGTGGAACGATTGCGCGAGTCGGGCATTGATATTGCCCGCCGCACCGTCGCGAAGTATCGCGAAGCGATGCGCATTCCGTCCTCGGTGCAGCGCCGCCGTGACAAACAGAGCATGCTTGGTAACGCACTTTCAGCCCCTGCCACTTCCTCCGACCGGTCCCGCGATACGGCGCCCGCCTGATTGCGTTCGCGTCAAATCGCGATAGTGTCGAACTCCTGCCCGAGCAGACGAGGCATCAAGCGAGGCATCAAATGACCCTTCGAATCTCCGGGAAAAGCATCAGCGTCGGCGAAGCACTTCGTTCGCGCGTCAGCGAGCGCACCGAGGAGGTCCTGCGGAAATATTTCGACGGCAACTACTCCGGCCACATCACCTTGAGCAAGGACGGTTTCGGTTTCCGGACCGATTGTTCGCTGCATCTCGACTCCGGCATTACGCTGGAGGCCGATTCGAACGCTACCGACGCCTATGCCAGCGCGGACCAGGCGCTGCTGATGATCGAAAAGCGCCTGCGCCGCTACAAAAGCCGGCTGAAGGACCGCTCCGCCCGCAAGACCTACGCGGCATCGGCGGCGCTCGCCGAGTTGAACGGCGCGGGTCTCGACGCGCCGAGCTACGTCATCGAGGCCCCGGAGGGGGATGACGAGGTCACCGAATACAGCCCCGTCATCATCGCCGAAGCGACCAAGTCGCTGAAGCGGCTTTCGGTCAGCGAAGCGGTGATGGAGCTCGATTTGACCGGCGCGGCCTGCATCGTGTTTCAGCACGGTTCGAGCGGCCGGGTGAACATCATTTACCGGCGCACCGACGGCAATGTGGGGTGGGTCGACCCCCCGTCAGTTACCCCCTGACATCCATGCTGGACAGCATTGACGCCCAAAGCCGCCCTCCCTATGGTCCGCCGCCTCTTAAGGATAGGACGCGGGAACTGGCTCGCGGGAGTTGGCACCGGTCATGCGTTGGAGTAGAAGCCGTCAAATCGGGACCCGGGTCTAAGCCCGCCTCCCATCTCACCTTGTTGACGCCCACGTTCTCGCACCTATTTCGCACCCTGACGGCTTAATTCACCTCGGAACGCCCCATGACGATTACCGATCTGGTCGCACCCGAGGCGATACTCCCCGCGTTGAAAGTCATCAGCAAGAAGCAGGCGTTGCAGGAACTGGCGGCGCGCGCGGCGGTTTTGACCGGGCAGAACGAGCGCTCGGTTTTCGAAGTGCTGCTGCAGCGCGAAAAACTCGGCACCACCGCCGTCGGCTACGGCGTCGCCATCCCGCATGGCAAGCTGCCCAAGCTCGAGAAGCTGTTCGGGTTTTTTGCCCGTCTCGAGCGCCCGATCGATTTCGAGGCGATGGATGGCCAGCCGGTCGACCTGGTGTTCCTGCTGCTGGCGCCGGAAGGCGCCGGCGCCGATCATCTGAAGGCGCTGGCGCGGATTGCGCGATTGCTGCGCGACCAGGACGTCGCCAAGAAACTGCGCGCCTCGCGCGACGCCCAGGCGATCTATTCGGTGCTGGCGCTGCCGCCGGCCAGCGCGGCGTAACCGGTTCACATTCGCACCAGTGTCATCAAGGGATAAGCGCGTGGCCGCTTGCCGCGGACATTGCCAGGTCAACGCGTCGCGATCGTCTCAGCAGATCGTCGGCAGCACGCGCCTGACTTCGCCGAGGAAGTCGGGGATCGCCTTCTCGTCGTTCGCCAGATGCCTGAGCAGCGCGCTCTGGAACAGGCCGTCAAACAGGGCATAGAGCGCGGCCGGAGACGTCGTCAGGCGCTTGTCCTCGAGCGCGGCGTAACGCGAGGCCACCCGCCAGATCATCGCTTCCAGGCTCTTGTCGATCTCGAGCACATCCTTGCGAAACGCCGGCTCGAACATCGCCTGAGAGCGCAGATCGTACCAGAGCCGGTGCATGCGGGCTTCGTTCTCCAGCGTCGCCGCGAGCTTGGCGAGAAAGCCCTCGGTCAATTCCGCGCGGCTTTGCGCCGACGCCACGACCTCGTCGTACCGCGTCACGCATTTCGCCTTGTAGTGCCGGACGCAGCAGCAAATCAGATCGAGCTTGTCGCTGAAATAGTAGTGAAACACGCCGTGCGTGAATGCGGAGTTCTGCGCGATCTCGCGCAGGCTGGTGCGCGCGAAGCCGAGCTCGCCGAGGGTCTCGAGTGCGGCTTCCGCAAGCTCGATTCGGCGCGCGTTGAATTTTTCATCACGCAGCACCTCGGCCGCCGCTGCCACCCGCGGGGCCACTCCCGTCGCTTGTCGCGCCATCTGGTGAGTTCTCTCTGTTCCGTTCCTTCAAGGATAGCGCGCGAACCGGGGCGCGCTCCATCCCCTTCACAATCACCGTCTTGGACGCTTGTCAAATTCTTGCTTGACAAGTGTCAAGCTTTGGCACGAAGTTCGGTTCAATAATATTTGGACAGTCGTCAAGACGTCGAACAGGGAGGAGATGCGTCGTCCGGAGCGCCCGCGCTGGGGCTCCGCCGACAACTGTACCGCGCTGCCTCGTGCAGTCGCCGGCATGTGCTGCCGATGCCGCAGCCCCATCAATCACCAGCAACGGAGGAGTACGTCATGAGTGGGAAGAGCCTAGAAGGCAGGAAAGCCCTGGTCACCGGCGGCGCCCGGGGGATTGGCGCTGCCATCGCGCAGGCGCTGGCGCGATCCGGCGCCGCGGTCATGATCGGTGACATTCTCGATGATGCCGGCAAAGCGACCGCCGGCGAAATCGCCAAGGCCGGGGTGAAGACCGGCTTCGTCAAACTCGATGTCACCGATGACGCGCAATGGGAGAAGGCCGTGACCGCCACGGTCGCGGCGCTCGGCGGGTACGACATCCTGATCAACAACGCCGGCATCGAGATCACCTCGCTGGTCAGTGAAGTCAGCGCCGAGGACGCGCGGCGGATGTGCGACGTCAACATCGTCGGCACCGTGCTCGGCATGAAGCACGCCTTTCGCGCCATGCGGCCGGGCGGCGCGGCCGGCAAGGGCGGCGCGGTCGTCAACATCGCCTCGGTCGCGGCGACGATCGCTTTCCCGAGCATCGCGGTCTACTCGGGCACCAAATCCGCGGTCGATCGCATGACGCGGGTCGCGGCGATGGAAGCCGGCAAGCTCGGCTTCGGCGTGCGCGTCAACTGCATCTATCCCGGCCTGATCCCGACCGACATGGGCATGCAACTCGCCAACGACATCGTCAAGGTGGGCCTCGCCGCCGATGTCAACGCGGCGGTGGGCTCGGTGGTCGAGCAGACGCCGCTCGGCCGGCTCGCCGAGGTCGGCGACATCGGCGATGCCGCGGTGTTCCTGTGCTCGAACGAAGCGCGCTTCATCACCGGCATCGGCCTGCCGGTCGACGGCGGCATGGGCATGTAACAGCGCACGCAACAACAACCATTTCGGAGGATCGTCATGAGTGAGAAGAAGCCCGTCGTTGTCTATGGCGCTTCCGGCTACACTGGCCGGCTGGTGTGCGAATATCTGCGTGAGTACAACATCCCCTTCATCGCCGCCGGCCGAAGCGCCGAGAAGCTCAACGCCGCGATGAAGTCGAACGTGGCCGGCATCGAGACCGCCGACCATGAGGTGGTGGCGGTGCCGCACACCGTGTCCGCGCTGACCGAATTGTTCAAGGGGGCCTCGGTGGTGCTCAACACCGTGGGTCCCTTCGCCAAGTTCGGCGGCGAGGTGGTGCAGGCCTGCCTGGCTTCCAGGTGCCACTACACCGACACCACCGGCGAGCAGGACTGGCTGATCACGCTGGAGCAGGAGTGGGGTGCGAAGTTCGCCAATGCCGGCCTGTTGCTGGCGCCGGGCATCGCGCAGATGTACACCACCGGCGAGATCGCCGCGCAGCTCTGCCTGGAAACGCCCGGCCTCGACACGCTGGATATCGCCGTTTTCTGGGGCGGAAGCCCAACCATCGCCTCGACGCAGACCATCCTGGTCAACGCTGCGATGGCCAAGGCCTACTACCTGGAGCAGAACAAGTATGTCGAGCATCAGCCCGATGCCGGCCTCTACAGCCTTGCCATCCCCGGCCAGCACGAACTCGCTCTGGCGCTGCCCTGGGGCGGCACCTCACACCCGGTGTGGTTCAAGCGGGATCCGCGCGTGGCCAACGTCAAGGTCCTCGGCGGGGTCTTCAACCGCGCGCTGATGCAGGCGGTGCCGCAGATCGTCGCCGCCGCACTGGATGCGACCAAGGACATGAGGCCCGACGACCGCTACGCCGCGCTGGCGCAGACCGCCGCCGGCGTGATGAACAGCATGCCGCCGCGCGAGAACCCCCGCGTCAACAAGTCGATGGATTCGGTGCATGCCTCCGGCCCGCTCGGTCGCGCGCACTGCGTCATCTACGGCAACAGCAACTACAAGCAGACCGGCCTGCTGCAGGCCTATGCCGCGGCACACCTGTTGCAGCAACCGCCCAAGCGCGTGGGCTTCGCCTCCGGCTGCCAGGCGTTCGGTCATCATGAGTTGCTCGGGCAGTTGCGCAGCTTCGGCCTGGTGAGCAAACCGATATTGACCGTGCACGACTAAGCCTCAAGGCGGGTGACGTGATCATACGCGCCACCCGCCTCCGGCCCGCGGGGATTGACCATGCGCTTCATCGATTATCTCGACAAAGGCGCCTCGCTCGGCGCCGATGCGCCGTGCCTGACGATGGATGGCCGCGACCTCAGCTACCAGGACGTCCAGCGGCTGAGCTACCGTATCGCGCGCGGGCTTGACCGCTCGACTATTGCGCCCGGCGAAAAGGTTGCGATCCTTTCCGGCAACGACCCGCTGGCCTTCGCCTGCGTGTTCGGCATTTCGCGGGCCGGCGCGGTGTGGTGCCCGATCAATCCGCGCAACGAGGCGGCCGAGAACAAGTTCATCCTCGACCAGTTCGATTGCAGCCTGCTGCTGTTTCATTCTGACTTCGCCGCGATGGTCGAGGCGGTGCGGCAGGATTTGCCGAAGCTGAAGACGCTGATCTGCCTCGATACCGAGCTGCCGTTCGCGCCGTCATTCGACCGCTGGCTGGCCGGTCTTGCCGAGGATCCCTATCAACGTGAGACGATCGATGATCTCGTGATGATCCCGGGCACCGGCGGCACCACCGGCAAGCCCAAGGGCGTGATGCTGTCCGGCCGCAATATCGAGGCGATGACGGCGCTGACGCTGATGGGGTATCCGTTCAAGGACCGCCCGATCTATCTGGCGCTGGCGCCGCTGACGCATGCGGCGGGCGTGTTGTGTTTCCCGATCATGACGCTCGGCGGCCGCATCGTGATCATGCATCATCCGGATATCGGCGAGTTCCTCGACCTGATCGCGCGTTATCGCGTCACCCACACCTTCCTGCCGCCCACCGTGATCTACATGCTGCTCGACCATCCGCGGCTCGATTCCACCGATCTCGGCTCGCTGCAATGCTTCTGGTATGGCGCGGCGCCGATCTCGGCGACGCGGCTTGCGGAAGCGCTGCGGCGGATCGGGCCGATGGCGCAGCTGTTCGGTCAGACCGAGGCGCCGATGATGATCTCGATGATGGCGCCGGAGCAGCACTATCATCCCGACGGTTCCATCGCGATGGAGCGGCTGACTTCGGCCGGGCGGATCAGCCCGCTGGTTCAGGCTGGAATCATGGATGCCGACGGCAAGCTGCTGCCGGCGGGATCACGCGGCGAGATCGTGGTGCGTGGTTCGCTGGTGATGGAGGGCTACTACAAGAATCCGGAAGCCACCGCCGAGGCTTCGGCGCATGGCTGGCACCACACCGGCGACATCGGCTATATCGACGGCGACGGCTACCTCTTCATCGTCGACCGCGCCAAGGACATGATCATCACCGGTGGCTTCAACGTCTATTCGATCGAGGTCGAGAACGCGTTGCGGGCTCATGAAGCGGTGCAGGACTGCGCGGTGATCGGATTGCCTGACGACAAATGGGGCGAGCGCATCGTCGCCGTGGTGCAGCCCCGCGCCGGGCAGCAAATCGACGCAACCGCGCTGGCCGCGTTCGTCAAGCAGCAGATCGGCAGCATCAAGACGCCGAAGCAGATCGAGGTCTGGGACGACCTGCCGCGCTCCAGGGTAGGCAAGGTGCTGAAGCCCGACATCCGGGCGCGGCTGGCCGATCGTTAGGGCATCCCGGGCATATTGGTTGTCGAGCGCGAGCAGGGCCTTGCCGAGCGAAGTGTCCGGCGATGCTTCCGCAGCAGTAACCGGCAGCACTTTCTGGTCGCTCATGCCGTTCGTCCCTGGGTACGCGGATTGACGCCGGCCAAAAAAATACGCGGGCCGTCCCGATCGGAGGCCCGCGTATTGTAAATTCTCTTCGCGGTCGCCGCGACCGCCATCAAGCCTCGATCAGCGACACTGGATCAGTGACAGCAGCACGCGCTGTGTCAGCGACACCGGCAAGTGGCGGGTCAGTGCACGCTGACGGCCTGCAGTTCGTTGCTCCATGCGTTGGCGACGGCTGCCTCGCGGCTGTCGGTCAGCATGATCGGGGTGCCGTCGGCGGCATGCAAGGCGAACAGTTTCAATCCCGGCGCGATCTTCGGCGCCTGCGGAAACAGTCCCGGCACATCCTCGGAACGGACTTGCTTTACATAGGCGATATGCCCCTCACCAAGATGGGCCAGCGCCTCGACAGAAACCTTTTCAGGTTCGAACGTCACATTCACATCACTCATGGTCTCGACTCCTTTAGGAGACTAAGCGGTCGAGTCCGCTCCTGGTTTCATTATTCGTGCTCATTGATAGCAATTGTCTTAATGACCCTTTCAGGTTCCGGCCTGGCCAGGTCGATCGACAACAGCCCGTTTTTCAGATCCGCGCCCAGCACATGCATCCCCTCCGCCAGCACGAAGGTGCGCTGGAAGTGGCGCGCGGCGATGCCGCGATGGATGTACTGCCGGGCCTTGTCGTCCTGCTGGCGGCCCCGGATCACGAGCTGGTTTTCCTCAATGGTCACATCGAGTTGATCGCGGGTAAACCCGGCCACCGCCAGCGTGATGCGCAGCTTTTCGGGCTGCCCATTGCTGCGGTCGCAGCGCTCGATGTTGTAGGGAGGATAGCCGTCGGCGCCTTTGACGACGCGATCGAGCGCACGCTCGATTTCGTCGAACCCAAGCAGGAACGGACTGGATAACGAAGGAACACGAGACATTACAAAGTCCTCTCGAAGCGACTTTGAGGGGCCCTTGCGGCACCCCATTTGACTGGCCGGCGGATTTGCTGCCCGGTCACACAGCAATATGGGGGTGATTTGGGGAGGGTTCAAGCACCTCTGGCCGCTGCGTAAATCGGCCGCAACGGCCCGTTTTCGGGTCGTTCCGGGGCGCCAAGCGAACCCGGAACCTCGAGATTCCCGGTGCGCTATCGCGCATCTGAGGTCTGGTCCTGCGGACCATCCCGGAATGCCGGAATCAATCGCCGACCCGCTGGCGGCCGTCGGCGGTAAACAGGTGCAGCTTGTCGGGGGCCGCAACGGCCCTGATCCGCTCGCCGATACCGGGCCCGACGGCGCCGGGAATCCGTACGATCACCTCGCCGGGCGGCAGTTCGCCGGGGTTGGCGGCCACCGCCTGTGCTTCCGGCTGCCGGGTGCCGTAGACGAAGGTTTCCGCCCCCACGCGCTCGATCGCCTCGACGGTGAGGCCAAGGGCCACACCGCCGGTGACGCTCTCGTCCGAAATGGCGAAATCCTCCGGCCGGATTCCGAGGATGCCGGCCTGATCGACCCTGGCGTCGCCGGTTAACTGCGATTTCAGTTCGTCCGATCGCAGCGGCATCAGATTCATCGGCGGCGCGCCGATGAAGGAGGCAACGAAAGTGGTTGATGGCTTCTGGTAGATGTCGAGCGGATTGCCGATCTGTTCGACCTGGCCGCCGTTCATCACCACCAGGATGTCGGCGAGCGTCATCGCCTCGAGCTGGTCATGGGTAACGTAGATCGAGGTGGTGGAGAGGCGGCGCTGCAGTTTGCGGATCTCGACCCGCATCGCGATGCGCAGCTTGGCGTCGAGATTCGACAGCGGCTCGTCGAACAGGAAAACTTTCGGCTGCCGCACGATCGCGCGGCCCATCGCCACGCGCTGGCGCTGACCGCCGGACAATTGCCGCGGCTTGCGATCGAGCATCGCACCGAGTTCAAGGATGCGCGCGGCTTCCTCGACCCGGGTCTTGATCTCGGGCTCCTTCATCCCGCGGTTGCGCAGGCCATAGGCCATGTTGTTGTAGACGCTCATATGCGGGTAGAGCGCGTAGTTCTGGAACACCATCGCGATGTCGCGTTCGGCCGGCTCGACCTGGTTGACGACGCGGCCGCCGATATCGATCTCGCCGCTCGAGATCGTCTCGAGCCCCGCGACCATCCGCAGCAGCGTGGACTTGCCGCAGCCGGAGGGGCCGACCAGCACGCAGAACTGGCCGTCGCCGACGTCGAAATTGATGCCCTTGATGGCTTCGAAGCCGCCGGCATAGGTCTTGCGGACGTTGCGCAGGGTCACATTGGCCATATCGCTACTTTCGAAGAACGCGGAAGAACGCGAATGGCGAATGGCGAGTAGCGAATGGGGAAGAGAATTCCTGTCCCGCGTTCGCCGCCTTTTTCCCTATTCGCCATTCGCCGCTCGCCATCACTCACTTTTCCGTCTCGACCAGTCCGCGCACGAACAAGCGCTGCATGAACACGACAACGGCCACCGGCGGCAGCATCGCGAGGATGGCGGTTGCCATCGCCAGCTGCCATTCGGCCAGTTCGTCGGTTGTGTAGAGCATCTTCTTGATGCCGGTGACGATGGTCTGCATCGAATCCTGCGTGGTGATCAGCAGCGGCCACAGATACTGGTTCCAGCCATAGATGAACTGGATCACGAACAAGGCTGCGATCGTCGTCACCGACAGCGGCAGCAGGGTGTCCCAGAAAAACCGGAAGGGGCCTGCGCCGTCGATCCGCGATGCTTCCAATAGCTCCTCCGGGATCGTCATGAAGAATTGCCGGAACAGCAGCGTTCCGGTAGCGGAGGCGATCAGCGGCATGATCAGCCCGGCATAGGTGTCGAGCATGTGCAGGTCGGCGATCACCTTGTAGGTCGGATAGATGCGCACCTCGACCGGCAGCATCAGGGTGACGAAGATGATCCAGAACGCGGTCTTGCGGAACGGAAAGCGGAAATACACCACGGCGTAGGCGGACAGGATCGAAATGAAGATCTTGCCGAGCGCGATGCCGGTCGCCGAGATGAACGAGTTCAGCAGCATCTGGCCGACCGGCTCGCGGATCGCGCGCGATCCGCCGACGAAAACGGCGCGGTAGTAATTATCGAGCGCGTGGCCGCCCGGGGTCAGCGGCATGTTGCCGCCGACCACGGTCGCGGCGTCATGGGTGGAAGCGATCAGCGCCAGATAGACCGGGAAGGCGACGATGAAGACGCCGAGTGTCAGGATCGCGTAGGCGATGATGTCGTTCCACGGGCGGTGCTCGACCATCAGTACTGCACCTTGCGCTCGACGTATTTGAATTGCACCGCTGTCAGCGCGATCACGATCACCATCAGCACCACCGACTGCGCGGCCGAGCCGCCGAGATCGCCGCCGAGCCTGCCGTCGGCAAACACCTTGTAGACCATCGTGGTGGTGGCGCCGGCCGGGCCGCCGCCGGTCACGGCGTCGATGATGCCGAACGTGTCGAAGAAGACGTAGACGACGTTGACGACCAGAAGGAAGAACGTGGTCGGCGACAGCAGCGGGAAGGTGATGGTCCAGAACCGCCGCATCGGACCCGCGCCGTCGATCGCGCCGGCTTCCAGCACGCTTTTCGGGATCGACTGCAGGCCCGCCAGGAAGAACAGGAAGTTATAGGAGATCTGTTTCCACACCGCGGCCATGACCACCAGGATCATGGCGTGGGTGCCGTTGAGCAGCGGATTCCAGTCGAAATTCATCCAGCGCAGCGGCCGCGCCAGCGTCCCCAGCGTCGGATGGAACATGAAGATCCACAACACGCCGGCGACCGCGGGCGCCACCGCATAGGGCCAGATCATCAGCGTCTTGTAGGCGCCGGCGGCTTTCAGGTTCTTGTCGGCCTGGGTCGCGAACAGCAAGGCGATGGAAAGCGACAAGGCCGCGACCAGCGACGAGAACACCAGCGTGGTCAGCATCGATTTGTAATAGCCGGGATCGGCGAACAGGCTCTGGTAATTTTCCAGCCCGACAAATTCGGAATTCAATCCGAACGCGTCCTCGCGCAGGAAGGATTGCCGGACGGCCTGGCTCGCAGGCCAATAGAAGAAAACGAATGTGATGATGAGCTGCGGTACGAGCAGCAAATAGGGAAGCAGCCTGTTGTTGAAGACGACCGACTTTTCCATCTAATGCCTTCGTCATTGCGAGCGAAGCGAAGCAATCCATGGCGGCGGCACGGCCGGATCAATGGATTGCTTCGTCGCTTGCGCTCCTCGCAATGACGCCCCCCGGGGCGCCTGCCCTACTTTGCCGTCTTTTCGAACGTTCGCAACATCGCGTTGCCCTTGGCGACGGCCTCATCAAGCGCTTGCTGGGCGGTTTTTTGCCCCGCGAGGGCCGCTTCGATCTGCTCGGCCCAGACGTCGCGCATCTGCACCATGTTGCCGAAGCGCAGGCCGCGCGAATTCTCGGTCGGCTCCTTGTTGGTGAGCTCCTTGAGCGGCGTCTGCAGCGTCGGATTCTTCTCATAGAAGCCGTCCTTGATCGACTTCTCGTAGGCTGCCTTGGTGATCGGCAGGTAGCCGGATTCCTGGTGCAGCTTGGCCTGGCGGTTGGTGTCGGACAGGAAGGTGAAGAATTTCGCCACGCCCTTGTATTCGTCGGATTTCTTGCCACCCATCACCCACAGCGACGCGCCGCCGATGATCGAGTTCTGCGGTGCGCCGGCCGCATCCGGATAATAGGGCATCGGCGCCGAGGTGAAGTCGAATTTGGCGGTGCTCTTGGCGGTCGCGTAATAACCCGACGAGGTCAGGAAGATCGCGCACTCGCCCGAAGCGAAGCGGGCCTCGCTCTTATTTTCGCGGCCGGAATAGTCGTAGGTCTTGTCCTTCTGCAGGTCGATCAGGTTCTGCAGATGCTTCACATGGAGCGGCGAGTTGAAGCTCAGGACCGTGTCGAAACCATCGAGGCCGTTGGCCTTGCTTCCGATCGGCACATTATGCCAGGCGGAAAATTGTTCGATGTGGGCCCAGGTCGCCCAGGCATTGGAGAAGCCGCAGGTGTTATGTCCGGCCGCCTTGAGCTTCTTGGCGGCATCGAACACGTCCGGCCAGGTTTTTGGAATCTCGGCGACACCGGCCTTCTTCAACTCGTCCTTGTTGATCCACATTACCATCGAGGAGGAATTGAAGGGGAACGACAGCATGTCGCCCTTGGCGGTGGAATAGTAGCCGGTGATCGCCGGCAGATAGGCCTTGGGGTCGAACGGCTCGCCCGCGTCCTTCATCAATTGGTAGACTGGCTTGATCGCGCCGGTGGCGCTCATCATGGTCGCGGTGCCGACTTCGAACACCTGAATGATGTGCGGCGCGGTGCCGGCGCGAAATGCGGCGATGCCCGCATTCATGGTGTCGGGGTAGCTGCCTTTGAAGGTGGGGACGACCTTGTAGTCGGACTGGCTGGCGTTGAACTCTTCGGCGAGCTTGTTGACGATGTCGTTGTTGCCGCCGGTCATCGCATGCCACCACTGGATTTCGGTCACAGCGTAGGCCGGCGTGGCGAGCGCGAGCGCAACAGTCATGCTCGCTGCGACGCCGAATTGTCGAAATGCCATGTATTTCCTCCAGGTTGGGGTCGCCATCTTCGTTTCGCGCGATAACAGCGCCGGATGACGTATAAATGACCGTATAAGCGAAAGCATGCTAGTGGGGAAGCGGCGCCAGAGGGAAGCCGGAAAATAGGCGGAGGCAATCGTCGCCCCGGCGAAAGCCGGGGCCATGATCACCGTGCTTGGTGTTGGCATAGATGATCGCCACCGTGCCACAAACAAAGGCTGCGGCGTATGGGCCCCGGCTCAAGGCCGGGGCGATGCGTTCAGCGCTTCCGCTCTGGGCCGCAGACCACACCCTTGGCAACCAGGGCCTCGACCTCGCTCTTGGAGTAGCCGAACTCTCCCAGCACCTCGGCGGAGTGCTGGCTGAATTTCGGCGGCGTCCGGCGCAGGCTCGGCTTGGTGCGCTCCAGGCGGATCGGCGAGGCGACACCCTTGTACCAGTCCTTTTCGATGACATCGCCGCGATGCAGCGTATGGGCGGCGGTCAGCGCCTGATCGATCTTCTGCACCGGTCCTGCCGGCAGGCCGGCGGCCAGCAGGCGATTGCAGAGCGGCTCGGCGTCATGCTGGCTGAACACCGCAGCCAGCTCCTCGCGCAGCGCGTCGCGGTTGGCGATGCGGTCCTTGTTGCGGGCAAAGCGCGGATCGGTGCCGAGTTCGGGCTTGCCGATTTCCTTGGCGAGCTTGCGGAAGGTGCCATCATTGCCGACGCCGATGAAGATGTTGTCGGTCCGGGTCGGAAAGATCGCGTAGGGCACGAGGTTGGGGTGCTCGTTGCCGGTGAGGCCAGGTGGCTTGCCATGCATGAAGTAATTCGCGGTGTGCGGATGCATGATCGCCAGACCGGTTTCGTACAGCGTGGTCTCGAGGAACTGGCCGAGCCCCGATCGCTGCCGCTCCGACAGTGCCATCAGGATGCCGATCGCGGCATAGAGCCCGGTGGTGATGTCGACGAGGGGAACGCCGATCCGCATCGGGCCGCTTTGCGGCGAGCCGGTCGCCGCGATCATGCCCGTCATGGCCTGGATGATCGCGTCATAGCCGGGATTGCCGCCGCGCGGACCATCGCCGCCGAAGCCGGAAATCCGGCAATGCACCAGCTTTGGAAATTTTTCGCGCAGCACGTCGTTGCCGATACCCCATTTGTCGAGCGTGCCCGGCTTGAAATTCTCGATCAGGACGTCGGCGGTCTCCAGCATCTTCAACAGCACAGTGCGGCCGCCCTCGGAGGCGAGGTCGAGCCCGATCGAGCGCTTGTTGCGGTTGATGCCGACGAAATAGGCGGCGTCCTCGTCATGGAACGGAGGGCCCCAGTCGCGCACTTCGTCGCCGGCGGGCGGTTCGACCTTGATGACGTCGGCGCCGTGGTCGGCGAGAATCTGCGTGCAATAGGGGCCGCCGAGCACGCGCGTCAGATCGATCACGCGCAAGCCGGTCATGGCGCCGGAAGTCGCTGGAGAACTCATGGAAGAAACCTTCGCTCAAGATCAACGGAATGCTTGAGCTACCGGTCTTCGCCCGCGTCGGCAATGCCCGCGCGCGCGTGGGCGCATGCGGTAACGGGCCTCACGCGAAAGACGGCCCGCCAGGTTTCCCGGCGGGCCGTTCAGGATGGCCGTTACACCACGGTCAGGCGCACATCCACGTTGCCGCGGGTGGCGTTGGAATACGGGCACACATGGTGCGCTTTCTGAACCAGCGCTTCGGCGTCGGCCTTGGAGAGGCCGGGCAGCGAGACGGCAAGGTCGATGTCGAGGCCAAAGCCGCCTTCCGAGCGCGGGCCGATGCCGACGGTGGAGGTGACGGAGGCGTCCGCGGGCACCTTCACGCCGCCGCCCTGGGCGGCAACCGCCTTCATCGCGCCGATGAAACAGGCGGCGTAGCCGGCCGCGAACAGCTGTTCGGGGTTGTTGCCGGCGCCACCGCCGCCGCCGAGCTCCTTCGGGGTCGCAAGCTTGACGCTGAAGGCGCCGTCGGCGGTTGAGGCGGTGCCGTCGCGGCCGCCGGTGGCTGTTGCGGTGGTCTTGTAGAGGACTTTCACGGACATGTTGGTCTCCCTTGGGTTTGGTTTCGATGGCAGACATATAGCGCACAATTAGATTGCGCACAATAGAAAAGATGCAAGGCCCGCGATTTAATTGTAAGCAATTGATTAGGCCCGTCCGCAGCCCTAAATGATCACGGGCGTCATTCTTTGGCGAGGTGCAAATGGCCAGGAAACCGGCGGTCGATCCGCTGCTGCTCGGCAATCAGATCTGCTTTGCGGTGTATTCCACCGCGCATGCGTTCAACCGCTTCTACAAGCCGCTGCTCGACAAGCTGGGCCTGACCTATCCGCAATATCTCGTGATGATGGTGCTGTGGGAGCGGGACGGCGTGCCCGTCAAGGACATCGGCGAGAAGCTGTTCCTGGATTCCGGCACGTTGACGCCGCTCTTGAAGCGGATGGAGGCCACGGGCCTCATCAAGCGCACGCGCTCGACGCAAGACGAGCGCCAGGTGCTGATCGCCCTGACGCCGCATGGCCACGCGCTGCGCGAGAAAGCGCGCGCCGTGCCGGAGGCCATGCTGGCAAGCTCGGCCTGCTCGGTGGGCGAACTGTTCGCGATGAAGAATGAACTGGAAGCGCTGCGCGACAAGCTGAACGCAGCGCTGGGGGAGTAGGGGCGGTTAGAGCCGTTTCTTCGCGAAGGCCCGGCCGGAGGCGGCTCGCGCAAAGAGCAGGGCCGGATGGTAGGTGGTCCCACGTGGTTCCGCCACGCGTAGCCCGAGGCAAATCAAGGAAATGATGTCGGTGGGAGGGTCCGGCCAGTCGTCGCCGTTCGAGCCATGGCGAGGCAGCCTTCGCTCCCTTCGCTACGATGGACTGTTCGGGCCTGCCCAGCCGTAGCTCGCGAAGCGAGCGAAGGCTGGTGGAGCCAGGCGGGATCGAACCGCCGACCTCTTGCATGCCATGCAAGCGCTCTCCCAGCTGAGCTATGGCCCCTTAACCGATCCGCGCGCCGTGGGGGACGCGCTGGCATGACCCTGAACCACAGTTCAGGGCCGATCTCAAGTCTCTTCGTCGCCGCCGACGTCGCCAATGATGTCGGTGACGTCTTCATCCCCTTCTTCCTCGTCGGCGATGAAGGTCGAATCATCGTCATCATCGTCTTCGATGGTTTCATCGATTTCGATGTCGTCTTCTGATTCGGGGACGACGGCCTTGACCTTGCCGGAATTCTCTTCGGCGTCGGCCTCCTCGAGCGAGACCAATTCCTCGGCCTCGGCGGGTTCCGGCATGTCGGCGGCAGCGGTTGCGGACGCGGCCGCGGCGCGTGCGGCGGCATCACCGCGGGAGGCCCGCGGCGGCGCAATCGGCGCAATCGGCACGACTTCGCCGGTGTAGGGCGAGATCACGGGATTCTTGTTCAGGTCGTAGAACTTCTTACCCGTCGTCGGGCAAATGCGTTTGGTTCCGAGATCGGATTTGGCCACGTGTGGAATCCTGGGGATTTCTGAAAAACGGTGCTTCACTTGGCTAGTTGCTAGGCTGCTGTCAATAGCGGTTTGCGCGCATTTGCCGACCGCGTGACGCTGGCTTGCCTATGTGATACCTGCCGGTCCCGCGAGAGGACACAATCTTGACCCATTCTCCCCACCCAACCCCCCTGGAATCCCGCTCCAGCGGCCCCCTGAGCGGCAAAGTCCGCGTTCCCGGCGACAAGTCGATTTCCCACCGGGCCCTGATCCTGGGGGCGCTTTCGGTTGGGGAAACCCGGATTTCGGGGCTGCTCGAGGGCGAAGACGTGCTCAATACGGCCAAATCGATGCAGGCGCTGGGCGCCCGTGTCGACCGGACCGGACCGTTTGCGTGGTCCGTCCGGGGCGTCGGGGTGGCCGGATTCGCCCAGCCCGCCGCGCCGCTCGATTTTGGCAATTCCGGCACCGGCTGCCGGCTGGTGATGGGGGCGGTGGCCGGCTGCCCGATTTCGGCGGTTTTCGACGGCGACGCCTCGCTGCGCTCGCGGCCGATGCGGCGGATCCTCGATCCCCTGGAATTGATGGGCGCCAAGACTGGCGAGGCCAAAGAGGGCGGCCGCCTGCCGCTGACGCTGCATGGCGCCCGCGAGCCCGTGCCGATCCTGTACCGGACGCCGGTGGCCTCTGCCCAGATCAAGTCGGCGGTACTATTGGCGGGGCTTGCCGCGCCGGGAGTAACCACGGTCATCGAGCAGGAAGCCAGCCGCGACCATACCGAACTGATGCTGAAGCATTTTGGCGCGCAGATCGTCTCGACCAACGAAGGCAGCCACGGTCGCAAGATTGCGCTCACCGGCCAGCCCGAGTTGCACGGCGCCGATGTCGTGGTGCCTGCTGATCCCTCGTCGGCCGCATTTCCGATCGTGGCGGCGCTGATCGTTGAAGGCTCGGATATCGTTTTCTCCGACGTCATGACCAATCCGCTGCGCACCGGCCTGTTCGCGACCTTGCGCGAGATGGGCGCCTCGATCGAGGAGAGCGACGTGCGCGGCGACGCCGGCGAGCCGATGGCCACCTTGCGCGTGCGTGCTTCAAAACTGCGCGGCGTGGAAGTGCCGCCCGAGCGCGCGCCCTCGATGATCGACGAATATCTGGTGCTCGCGGTGGCGGCGGCGTTTGCCGAAGGCACCACCATCATGCGCGGCCTGCAGGAATTGCGGGTCAAGGAATCCGACCGGCTGGAGGCGACCGCCGACATGTTGCGTGTCAACGGCGTCAAGGTGGAGGTTTCGGGCGACGATCTGATCGTCGAAGGCCGCGGACACGTGCCGGGCGGCGGTCTCGTCGCCACCCACATGGATCACCGCATTGCGATGTCGGCGCTGGTGATGGGACTTGCCGCCGACAAGCCGGTCAAGGTCGACGACACCAGCTTCATCGCCACCAGCTTTCCGGATTTCATTCCGATGATGCGCGGGCTGGGCGCGGAGTTTTCCTGAACCGGATTGCCCCGGCGGCGAAATCAGCCCGCCATTGCGCCATGATCTTCGCGGCTGTTCCCCGGCCACTGCTCGGCCGGTGGGGTCGCGGGCAGGCGGCGGCGTCCAACCGTTAGACCCATCCACGCTTGACCAACCGGCCGCTCTGTCGCACATGGCTCCAATGATCATCGCCATCGACGGGCCCGCCGCCTCGGGCAAGGGCACGCTGGCCAAGCGGCTTGCGCAGCATTACGGCTATCGCCATCTCGACACCGGCGTGATTTATCGCGCGGTTGCCAAGAGGCTGCTGGATGACGGGTTTGACCTTGTCGACGAAGCCCGCGCGGTCGCCGCCGCGATGGCGCTCGATCCCGGGAATTTTGGCCATCCCGAACTGAAGTCGCAGCGGATCGGCGATGCCGCCTCCGTGGTGTCGGCCATCCCCGCCGTGCGGGAAGCACTGGTCAATTTTCAGCGCCAGTTCGCGGCCGATCCGCCAGGCGCTGTGCTCGACGGCCGCGACATCGGTACCGTGATCTGCCCGAATGCCGAGGTGAAGATTTTCGTCGTCGCCGACCCCAAGGTGCGGGCCCGCCGCCGGACGCTGGAAGTGCTGGCGCGGGGCGAAGCGGCCGATGAGGCGCTGGTGCTGGCCGATATTCTCAAGCGCGACGAGCGGGATCGAAACCGGGCCGCGGCGCCCCTCAAGGCCGCGGCAGACGCCCATCTCCTGGATAATTCCAATCTCGATATCGAAGGCGGGGTCCAGGCCGCGATCGCGATCGTCGAGGCGGTCCGCGCCGCGCGGCGTTGATACCCGCCTATCCGGGTCGATTTCGGACCAAACAGGCCCGAAAACAGGCATTCCCGGCTTGCCGAAAATGTCCCTTGGGGCTATATCACCGGCCATCCGGGCCGCCATCGATGAGATCAGGGCTGTCCGAGCGGGCCGGCAGGCGGTTTCAGCCCCTGCCGTCATTGGAGGAAAGCCCGCTCCAGGTTCTTGAAGTCGATATTTCAGGCCCCGGATAAATCAACGTATCGAACGTGCAGGCATGCTGCCGGCCCGCTTTTGCGCCTCCCGCAAATGCGGTCGTTAGGATTGCGGACCCCTGACACTTCACGCGCGGTACGTCCCTTAACCCGAATGGCCGGCGACACCCGCATCTGGAGAACAAATGGCTTCGACTGCTGCTTCCTATAATCCTACCCGTGACGATTTCGCTGCGATGCTGGACGAATCCTTCGCCGGCGGCAATTTGCAGGAAAGCTCCGTCATCAAGGGTATTGTTGTCGCGATCGAGAAGGATATGGCCGTCATCGACGTCGGCCTGAAGACCGAAGGCCGCGTGGCGCTGCGCGAGTTCGCAGGACCCGGCCGCGAAAGCGATCTCAAGGTTGGCGACGAGGTCGAGGTGTTCCTCGACAGAATCGAAAATGCGCTCGGCGAAGCCGTGCTGTCGCGCGACAAGGCGCGCCGCGAGGAAAGCTGGGGCAAGCTCGAGAAGGCCTTCAACAACAACGAGAAGGTTCACGGCGTCATCTTCAACCAGGTCAAGGGCGGCTTCACCGTCGACCTCGATGGCGCTGTCGCCTTCCTGCCGCGTTCGCAGGTCGACATCCGCCCGATCCGCGACGTCGCGCCGCTGATGAACAATTCGCAGCCGTTCCAGATCCTCAAGATGGATCGCCGCCGCGGCAACATCGTGGTGTCGCGCCGCACGGTTCTCGAAGAGACCCGCGCCGAGCAGCGCCAGGAGCTGGTGCAGAACCTCGAAGAGGGTCAGGTCATCGACGGCGTGGTCAAGAACATCACCGATTACGGTGCGTTCGTTGATCTCGGCGGCATCGACGGCCTGCTGCACGTCACCGATATCGCCTGGCGCCGGGTCAATCACCCGACCGAGGTGCTCACCATCGGCCAGACGGTGAAGGTCAAGATCATCAAGATCAACCACGAGACCCACCGTATCTCGCTCGGCATGAAGCAGTTGCTGGACGATCCGTGGCAGGGCATCGAGGCGAAGTACCCGCTGAACGCGCGCTTCACCGGCCGCGTCACCAACATCACCGACTACGGCGCGTTCGTCGAACTGGAGCCGGGCATCGAAGGCCTGATCCACGTCTCGGAAATGTCATGGACCAAGAAGAACATGCACCCCGGCAAGATCGTTTCGACCTCGCAGGAAGTCGAAGTGCAGGTGCTCGAAGTGGATTCGGTCAAGCGCCGTATCTCGCTCGGCCTCAAGCAGACCATGCGCAACCCCTGGGAAGTTTTCGTCGAGAAATTCCCGGTCGGTTCGACCGTCGAAGGCGAGGTCAAGAACAAGACCGAGTTCGGCCTGTTCCTCGGCCTCGAGGGCGACGTCGACGGCATGGTCCATCTCTCCGACCTCGACTGGAAGCTGCCGGGCGAGCAGGTGATCGACAACTTCAAGAAGGGCGACATGGTCAAGGCCGTGGTGCTCGACGTCGATGTCGAAAAGGAGCGCATCTCGCTCGGCGTGAAGCAACTCGAAGGCGACCCCTTCGCGGAGCCGGGCGACGTCAAGAAGGGCGCGGTCGTGACCTGCGAAGTGCTCGAGGTGAAGGAAGCCGGTATCGAGGTGAAGATCTCGGGCACCGATTTCACCACCTTCATCAAGCGGTCGGAACTGGCCCGCGATCGCAACGATCAGCGCGCCGAGCGTTTCGCCGTCGGCGAGAAGGTCGATGCCCGCGTGATCCAGTTCGACAAGAAGGCCCGCAAGGTGCAGGTCTCGATCAAGGCGCTGGAAGTTGCCGAAGAGAAGGAAGCCATCGCGCAATACGGCTCCTCCGATTCGGGAGCGACGCTGGGCGACATCCTCGGCACCGCGCTCAAGAACCGCGACAAGTAAGCGTCAGCTTTCCTGTCCAAGCATCAGGCCCCGGTTTTCGACCGGGGCCTTTTTGTTGCTGTCGTCCCGGCCTTCGCCGGGACGACGACAGGGGCCTTGTTTTCTTCATATTGCGTCGCAATTGATGTAATTGGATAACGCGCCGGTGACGCTGCGGATGCAAAACGCGTTGATGATTTCAGGAGAATTTCGATGTCGCTCGATTCAGACGTGATCGTCGATCGCCGCAGGATCCGCCGCAAACTGACCTTCTGGCGCGTGGTGGCGGCTGTGGCCGTGCTTGCCGCGGTGGTCGGCATCGGCGTGCTTGCGACCCCGGGCGGCCGCTCGGCGCTGACCTCGTCGGGTTCGATCGCGCGCGTCAATATCGAGGGGCTCATTCGCAGCGATCAGCAGCGCGTCGAGGCGCTGGAGCGGCTGGAGAAATCATCGGCCGCCGCCGTCATCGTGCACATCAATTCGCCGGGCGGCACCACCGCCGGCTCCGAACAGCTCTACGATTCGCTGGTGCGGCTGAAGGCCAAGAAGCCGCTGGTCGTGGTGGTCGAGGGGCTGGCCGCCTCGGGCGGCTATATCGGCGCGCTGGCGGCCGATCATATCGTCGCCCAGCAGAGTTCATTGGTGGGCTCGATAGGCGTGCTGTTTCAATTTCCGAATTTCACAGAGCTGATGAAGACCGTCGGCGTCAAGGTCGAGGAAGTGAAATCCTCGCCGCTGAAGGCCGCGCCGAACGGCTTTGAACCGACCAGCCCGGAAGCGCGAGCGGCGCTGGATGCGCTGGTGAAGGATTCCTACGCCTGGTTCCGCGGCCTCGTGAAGGAGCGGCGCGGCATGGACGACGCATTGCTCGAAAAGGTCGCGGACGGACGCGTCTTCACCGGCCGTCAGGCGGTCGAGTTGAAGCTGATCGATCAGCTTGGCGATGAAAAAACCGCGATCGCATGGCTGGTCGCCGAGAAGAAGATCAAGAGCGATCTGCCGGTACGCGATTTCAAGCTCAACCCGCGCTTCGGCGACATGACCTTCCTGCGGACGGCAGCGTCCATCACCCTCGACGCGCTCGGCCTGACGGCGATCGCACGCCAGATCGAGCAGGCCGGCGTCACCGGGGCGGTCGATCAGCTGGCGCTGGACGGGATGCTGGCCCTGTGGCGGCCCGCGGCGTCCAATTGAACCGCGCAGGCCTGGTTCGGCGCGATTCTCCCGCATTGCGGGTATTGTGACAAACCCCTTCCGGGCCGTTTGTCACGTCATTTCGCATCGCCCAAAAATGATTTAGCGTCTTGACAGTTCAAGGCATTTTCACGGAAATGGCAGTCCGCACGACAGTGGACCCCAGTCTCGATGATCAAATCCGAACTCGTTCAGCGCATCGCCGAGCACAACCCGCATCTTTATCAGCGGGATGTGGAGAACATCGTGAACGCGATCCTCGATGAGATCGTCGCTGCCTTGGCACGTGGCGACCGTGTCGAACTCCGTGGTTTCGGCGCTTTCTCGGTCAAGCATCGTCCCGCTCGCGCGGGGCGCAACCCGCGTACCGGCGCCCATGTGCCGGTCGATCAGAAGAGTGTCCCGTTCTTCAAGACGGGCAAGGAAATGCGTGAACGGCTGAACCGCGAGGACGGTTCGCCTGAAGCCGGCGCGTAGAACGCGTATCGGGGTCTGACGATCGGGCGCCGTGTCGGGGGTCCGCAACCGCCAATCGCCATTGCTACACGAGTCCGCACTGCGAGAGATGGTCATGCGAAAATTCTTTTCGGCGCTGGTCGTCATTCCCTTAGGGCTTCTCTTCATCGTTTTTGCGGTCGCCAACCGGCATCTGGTGATGGTGTCGTTCGACCCGTTCAATTCCGTCAATCCGTCGGTCGCGGTGTCGATGCCACTGTTCATCGTGATCATTGCGGTGGCGATTTTGGGCGTGGCTGCGGGCGGCATGGCGACCTGGTTCCGCCAGCGTCACTGGCGCCGCGCCGCGCGCCAGAACGAGGCGGATGCCCGCCGGGCGCGGTCGGAAATAGCCGATCTGCGCGCGGCCGCGGCGGTCTCCCGGGGCGGAACACCGCAGCTTGCGGCACCCGCGCCGCGTGGCCTTTACGGGTCCGCCGGGCGAGACAAGCAGGGCGCGACGTTGTAGAACCCGCCCAATCAGCTCTGTTCCAACCCGCACTTTGCGGCTTAAAACCGCACCCTGAGAGACCATGTCCCTGCTCGTTAAAATCTGCGGCCTGTCCACGCGCGAGACGCTCGACGTCGCGCTCGAGGCTGGCGCTGACATGGTCGGGTTCGTGTTCTTTCCCCCGTCGCCGCGGCACCTCAGCCTCGAGATGGCGCGGGAACTCGGCAAGCAGGCCAAGGGCCGCGCCGTGAAGGTGGCGCTTACGGTCGATGCCGACGATGCGACGCTGGAAAACATCGTCGAAACGCTGCGGCCAGACATTCTGCAATTGCACGGCAAGGAAACCACCGCGCGGCTGCGCGACATCAAGGCGAAGTTCGGCCTGCCGCTGATGAAGGCGCTGCCGGTCGAGACCGCGGCCGATCTGGAGCCGCTTGCCGGCTATGCCGATGTCGCCGACCGCATCCTGTTCGATGCCCGAGCGCCCAAGGACGCCACCCGTCCGGGCGGCCTCGGGGCCGTGTTCGACTGGCACGTGCTGGAAAAGCTCGACCTCAAACTGCCGTTCATGGTCTCGGGCGGACTTCATGCGTCCAATGTTGCCGAAGCCGTCAGCGTCACCCGCGCCGGCGGCGTTGACGTGTCCTCGGGCGTCGAGCGTTCGTCCGGGGTCAAGGATCCCGAGATGATCCGCGATTTTATCCGCGCCGCGCGCGCCACCGAAGAATTGATGGTCCGATGAATCCACCTTTGCCAAGTTCCTTGCCCAACTCTTTCCGCTCCGGTCCCGACGAGCGCGGGCATTTCGGCAATTTCGGCGGACGGTTTGTCGCGGAAACGCTGATGCCGCTGATCCTCGACCTCGAAAAGGCCTACGCCGCGGCCAAGGCCGATCCGTCGTTCCAGGTCGAGATGAACGGCTATCTCAAGGACTATGTCGGCCGGCCGTCGCCGCTGTATTTCGCTGAACGCCTGACAGAGCACCTTGGCGGCGCGAAAATCTATTTCAAGCGCGAGGAGCTCAATCACACCGGTTCGCACAAGGTGAACAATGTGCTCGGCCAGATCATGGTCGCGCGCCGGATGGGCAAGAAGCGCATCATCGCCGAGACCGGCGCCGGCCAGCACGGGGTCGCCACCGCCACCCTGTGCGCGCGGTTCGGGCTGGAATGCATCGTCTATATGGGCGCGGTCGACGTCGCGCGGCAGGCGCCGAATGTGTTCCGCATGGAGATGCTGGGTGCGAAAGTCATTCCGGTCCAATCAGGCACGCGCACGCTGAAAGACGCGATGAACGAAGCGTTGCGCGACTGGGTCACCAACGTGCACAACACGTTCTATTGCATCGGCACCGTGGCCGGCCCGCATCCCTATCCGATGATGGTGCGCGACTTCCAGTCCATCATCGGCAACGAGACACGCATGCAGATGCAGGAGGCCGAAGGCCGATTGCCGGATTCGCTGGTCGCCTGCATCGGCGGCGGCTCCAACGCGATGGGCCTGTTTCATCCGTTCCTCGACGATCCCTCCGTCGAAATTTTTGGCGTCGAGGCGGCCGGCCATGGCCTGACCCAATTGCACGCGGCCTCGATCGCGGGCGGCCGGGCCGGCGTGCTGCACGGCAACCGCACCTATCTGCTGATGGACGATGACGGCCAGATCCAGGACGCGCATTCGATCTCGGCGGGGCTGGATTATCCCGGCATCGGGCCGGAGCATTCCTGGCTCTACGAGACCGGGCGGGTGACCTATCTCAGCGCCACCGACGACGAGGCGCTCGCCGCGTTCCAGTTGCTGTCGCGCCAGGAAGGCATCATCCCGGCGCTGGAATCCGCGCACGCCATCGCCAAGGTGATGGAGCTGGCGCCGAAGCGGCCCAGGGATCATCTGATGGTCGTCAATCTCTCCGGCCGCGGCGACAAGGATATCCCGCAGGTCGCCGAAATCCTGAAGGGTGAGAAGAAGTGAGCGCTGCGCGAAGCTGCTTCCGTCACCTCTCCCCGTCGGGGAGAGGTCGGCTGCGAAGCAGCCGGGTGAGGGGCCTTTCCGTTCAGTCTGATCGAAGCGTGCCTTCGATCATTTCCAGGACGCCCTCCAGGTTTTCATACACGTCGGTGTTGGAAACGCGGACGACGAGGAAGCCGCAGGCCTCCAATACTCGGGTCCGGGCTGCATCTTTTGCTGCCTCCGAAGGTTCGGCGTGCGTTACGCCGTCAACCTCGACGATGAGCTTTCCATCCAGTGTCACGAAATCAACGACATACCGGTCGATCGAATGCTGGCGGCGGAATTTCCACCGCGCCAGCCGACGATTGCGCAGCGCTTGCCAAAGTTTGGCTTCGGCGCTCGTCTGTGATGCACGAAGGGCTCGCGCTCTCGCCTTGAACTTATCCATCCCCCTCACCCGGCTGCTGCGCAGCCGACCTCTCCCCGTCGGGGAGAGGTATAGCACAGCGAATGCCGCAACATGACCACTCGCATCGACGTACGCTTCGCCGAACTCGCCAAGCAGGGCCGCTCGGCTTTCGTCACCTTCGTGATGGCCGGCGATCCCGATCCGAAGACCGCGCTCGACATCATCAAGGCGCTGCCGAAGGCCGGTGCCGACATGATCGAGATCGGCATGCCCTTTACCGACCCAATGGCCGACGGACCATCGATTCAGGCCGCGGGCTTGCGCGCGCTCAAAGCCGGCATGACCCTGAAGAAGACGCTGGAGATGGTGCGCGGCTTCCGCGAGGACGACGACGCCACGCCGCTGGTGCTGATGGGCTATTACAATCCGATCTACATCTACGGCGTCGACAAGTTTCTCGTCGACGCGAAGGCCGCCGGTGTCGACGGCCTGATCATCGTCGACCTGCCGCCGGAAGAAGACGATGAGCTGTGCCTGCCGGCGATGAAGGCCGGACTAAATTTCATTCGCTTGGCGACACCCACCACGGACGACAAGCGGCTGCCCGCCGTACTCGCGAACACCTCCGGATTTGTCTATTACGTTGCGATCACCGGCATCACCGGCAGCGCTAGCGCCGATTCCAATGCGGTCGGCGAAGCGGTGGCCCGTATCAAGCGGCACACCAAGCTGCCGGTTTGCGTCGGCTTCGGTATCCGCACCCCGGATGCCGCGCGTGAAATCGCCCAGAATGCCAATGGTGCCGTGGTCGGCACCGCACTGGTCGATGCCCTGCGCGGCAGCCTCGACGCCGAAGGCCGCGCGACCGCCAAAACCGTTCCAGCCGTGGCCGACCTCGTTGCCGCCCTGGCGCAGGGCGTTCGGGGCGCCAAACAGGCCGCAGAATAGGCCATATTTGCGTAGAATGAGGCGCTTGCCGGGTTCGCTCGGCGCCGCCATATATTCCACTCGATGCGTTCAACCGCATTTCGGAGCGAACCATGAATTGGCTCACCAATGTCGTCCGGCCGAAGATCCGCAGCATCCTGCGCCGCGAGACGCCGGAGAATCTGTGGATCAAGTGCCCGGATTCCGGGCAGCTGGTATTCTACAAGGATGTCGAGGCCAACCAGTTCGTGATTCCCGGCTCGAACTACCACATGCGCATGGGCGCGGTGGCGCGGCTGAAATCGATCTTCGACAATGAGACCTGGTACGACATTGCGCTGCCTGACGTCAGCGCCGATCCGCTGAAATTCCGCGACGAGCGCAAATATGCCGACCGCATCAAGGATGCCCGCGCGAAGACCGGCCTGAACGACGCGATCAAGGTCGGCTACGGCAAGCTCGAAGGCGCCGGCGTCGTCATCGCCGTGCAGGATTTCGATTTCATGGGCGGCTCGCTCGGCATGGCCGCGGGCGAAGCGATTGTGCGCGGGCTCGAGCTCGCGGTGGAAAAGAAATCGCCCTTCATCGTGTTCGCGGCCTCCGGCGGCGCACGGATGCAGGAAGGCATTTTGTCGCTGATGCAGATGCCGCGCACCACCGTCGGCGTGCAGATGCTGCGCGAAGCAAAATTGCCCTACATCGTGGTGCTGACCAATCCGACCACCGGCGGCGTCACCGCGTCCTACGCGATGCTGGGCGACGTGCAGATCGCCGAGCCCGGCGCGTTGATCGGCTTTGCCGGCGCGCGCGTCATCGAACAAACGATTCGCGAGAAGCTGCCGGAAGGTTTTCAGCGCGCCGAATATCTGCGTGACCACGGCATGGTCGACATGGTCGTACATCGCCACGAAATGCGCCCCACGCTGGCGCGGCTCTGCCGGCTGCTGACGAAATCGCCGGCGCTCGATGTCGCTTCGAAACCCACGCCGCAGGTCACCGACCCGGCCCAGATCGTCTCGGCGCCGGAAGCGGTGCCGGCCGCACCTCACGCGTGAACGCACCCGCCGCCAGGCCGCAGCCGTCGCTCGACGATTTGATCGCGCGGCTGTCGGCGCTCCATCCGAAAAGCATCGATCTTGGCCTCGATCGCATGCAGGCGCTGCTGGCGCGGCTCGGCCATCCCGAACGCAAGCTGCCACCGGTGATCCATATCGCCGGCACCAATGGCAAGGGGTCCACCATTGCCTATCTGCGCGCGATCCTCGAAGCTGCGGGCCTGCGGGTTCATGTCTATACCTCGCCCTATCTGGTGCGGCTGAACGAATGTTTTCGTCTCGGCTGCGCCGGGGGCGGCGTGCTGGTCGGCGACGACGAATTGCGCGCAGCGCTTGAAGATTGCGAGCGCGCCAACGCCGGCGATCCGATCACGGTTTTCGAGATCGAGACCGCGGCGGCATTTTGCCTGTTCGCGAAACACCCCGCCGATGTCGTGCTGCTCGAAGTCGGCCTCGGCGGCCGGCTGGACGCCACCAACGTGGTCGACGCGCCGGTTGCTGCCGTGATCGCGCCGGTCAGCATGGATCACACCGAGTTCCTCGGAAACTCGCTGAGCGCGATTGCCGGCGAGAAGGCCGCGATCATCAAGCGCAATGCACAGGTGGTTTGCGCGGAGCAGGCGCCGGAAGCGATGGCGGTTATCGAGGCGCAGGCGGCCCGCATGCGCGCGCCGCTGCATGCGGCGGGGCAACAATGGCATGTCAGCGTCGAGCGCGGCCGTCTTGTCTATCAGGACGAGCGCGGCCTGATGGATCTGGCGGCGCCAAAACTGTTCGGCCGTCATCAGTTCGACAATGCCGGGCTCGCGATCGCAACCCTGCGCGCGCTCGATGCGTTCAAGATCGGCATGGCTGATTTCGAGGCCGGCATCGTCAACGCCGAATGGCCAGCGCGGATGCAGCGGCTGGTCTCGGGCGCACTGGTCGAGCAGGGACCGCCGGGCTGCGAGATCTGGCTCGATGGCGGACACAATGCCGAAGGCGGGCGCGTCGCCGCGGCGGCCCTGGGCGATCTGGAAGAGCGGGTGTCGCGGCCGCTGGTGGTCATTGCAGGCATGATGGCCAACAAGGATGCCGGCGCGTTCCTCGCGAATTTTGCCGGACTGACGCGCCACATCATGGCGGTGCAGATTCCCGGCCGCGCCAATGCCATGCCGCCGGACCGGCTGGCGGATGCGGCGCGCGCGCTCGGCATGCGGGTGGAGAACGCCGCAAGCGTCGAAGCCGCCCTTCAGACGCTGTCGCGCCTCGCTTACGAAGTGCCGCCGCGGATATTGATCACGGGGTCGCTCTACCTGGCCGGCCATGTGCTGGCCGCCAATGGCACGCCGCCTGCATAGGTTCCTGAATGCGTTTTGCCGCGATTGCCGATGTGCATGGAAACTACCTCGCGCTGGAAGCGGTCATTGCCGACATCCGCGCACAGGGCATCGGCGAGATCGTCAATCTCGGCGACATGGCGAGCGGACCACTCGATGCCCGGCGCACGATGGACATGCTGATGGCGCTCGACGCCGTGCACGTGCTCGGCAATCATGACCGTTATCTGATCGACCGGCCGCCGGAGAAGATGGGCTCATGGGACCGGCCCGCGCATGCGCAGCTCGACAAGTCGCATCTCGACTGGCTGCGCGCGGTGCCACCGACGCGCGTCTATCGCGATCAGGTATTTCTCTGCCATGCGACGCCGGCGCATGACGAGGTCTATTGGCTGGACACGGTGATGCCTGACGGTACGGTTCGCATGTCATCCCTCGATGCGATCGAAGAGCAAGTCGAGGGAATCATCCAGCCGCTGATCCTCTGCGCCCACACCCACGTCGCGCGTGCGGTCAGGCTTGGCGATGGGCGGCTGATCGTCAATCCCGGCAGCGTCGGCTCGCCGGGTTATCGGGATACCCATCCATATCCGCATGTCATCGAAGCCGGCACGCCGGATGCGCGCTATGCGATTCTCGAATTCGCCGATGGCCGTTGGCGCGTGACGTTCCGCCATGTGCCCTACGACCATGAGGCGATGGCGGTCATCGCCCGCCAGAACGGCCAACCTGAGTTGGCGTCGGCGCTGGCGACGGGGTGGATCAGCTAAACAAAACGGCCGGCGTTGAGCCGGCCGTTTCAAACATCAATCGATCGAGACCGATCAGACCGCAGCGGTGATCCACTGTTGCAGCTTCTGCTTCGGCGCGGCGCCGACCTGGCGGGAGGCCATCTCGCCGCCCTTGAAGATCATCAAGGTCGGGATCGACATCACGCCGTATTTCGAGGCCGTCTTCGGGCTCTCGTCGACGTTGAGCTTCACGATCTTGACCTTGTCGCCCATCGCGCCGGAAATCTCGTCCAGCGCCGGTGCGATCATGCGGCAGGGGCCGCACCATTCGGCCCAGAAATCGACGACCACAGGCCCGGTCGCCTTGAGCACTTCGGCTTCGAAATCGGCGTCAGAAACCTTGCCTACGGCCATGGAATACCTCGTTCGGTTGGAAACAGCGGCGCGGATGAGAATCGCGCCCGTCAGGATATGGGCAAACCTATGAACGCGACCTTGCCGGGTCAAGCGCGGTCACGCCGAGATGATAGGATGCCAGCGCCGCGTCCAGCGCGGGGGCGGAAATCTCCATCAAATCAGGCGTTTCGGTCCAGAGCAGCGCGGCCCGGACCGGCAGCTGGGGATAAAGTTTTGCGAGCACCGCCCGGTACAGCGCGAGCTGGCGGACATAGCCCTGCGGGGCCTCGGCCGGCAGCTTGGGCGGGACGTGGTTGGTCTTGTAGTCGACGATCAGGACCTCCCGTTCGGTGACCACCAGGCGGTCGATTTGGCCGGAAACCAGGGCCGGAGGTTGGCCGAGTCGGTCCAGCCGTCCGACGATCGAGACCTCGGCCTGGCTACCCCGGGCAAAGGCATGCGCAAACCGCGGGTCCGCGATCAGGGCGACCGCGCCTTCCGCCAGCATACGCCGTTCGTCCTCGGTCCAGCCGTCGGCGTTGCGGGCGAGATACGACAGCGCGGCCTCGCGGCGTCGATCCGGTGCGAGTTCGGGCAGCGATTGCAGCAGGCGGTGCACCAGCGTGCCGCGCTTGAGCGCTTTTGCGCGCAACAGAACCGATTCGCCTGACCGGACCGGATAGCCGTCATCGTCAGCGGGATCGGAGGGCCGCAACAAACCCTCCGCCGGGCGCTCGGGTTGCGCCGGCGTCAGCAGCCATGATGGAAAAACCACCGATGTCGTCTTTGCCGGTGCAACGGGTCCCGTGGCGGCTGCGATTTTCTCGGCCCGGGAATAGCGCTTCACGATCCCGCCTGGTGTCTTGATCTCCTCAAGCTGCAATTCGGAACGCTCGAGGCCCTTGGCGATCAGGTCGTACCAGGATGAGGGACGGATATCCCGCCGGTTGCCGGGCATGCAGCCGCCGACGATCAGCCGATCGGCCGCGCGCGTCATCGCCACGTAGAGCAGGCGGCGGTATTCATCCTCGGTATCGCCGAGCATTTCCGCGCGGGCGGCGGCGACGGCGGGCGGGTCATCGGCCTTGCGGCCGGCCCACACCACGATTCCAGGGGCGTGCGGACGGGCATTGCCCTGCGGCAAATGGATGAGCCGCAGCCGCTGTGTATCCGAAGGCGATGTCGTGGTGTCGACCAGAAACACCACGGAGGCTTCCAGGCCCTTGGCGCCATGCACCGTCATGACACGGACTTCGTCGCGCGAGATTTCCATGTCGCGCTTCACCTCGGTGTCGGCCGCGCGCAGCCATGCCATGAAGCCCTGCAGCGAGGCCGGCGCCTTGCGCTCATAGTTGAGCGCCAGTTCGAGAAATTCGTCGAGCGCGTCATTGGCTTCGTGCCCGAGCCGGTTCAGGATGCGCGCACGGCCGCCGTCGCCGCCCAGCAGCCAGGCATAGAACGCGAACGGCGTCGCGTTGACGACGCGGCGCTCGCACTGCTCCAGCCGCCAGAGCGCGTCCCTCAGCAATCCGTCGGTCGCGGCGCGCGCGCTCAGGGCAGCGCGCAACGAGCCCTTGCGCTGCCAGGCAAGCTTGAACAGATCATCGTCGGAGAGGCCGAACAACGGGCTCTTCAATGCGACCGCCAGCGCCAGATCGTCCTGCGGCAACAGCAATGCGTCCGCCAGATTCATCAGGTCGATCGCCGCGATGTGCTCGGTCAGTTTGAGCCGGTCGGCGCCGGCGACCGGGACATTGGCGTGCTTCAGCGCCTGGATGACAGCATCGAACGCATTGCCGCGCCGTCGCACCAGCACCAGCATGTCGCCGTAACGCAGCGGACGGCGGCTACCTGCGCTGCCGGTCATGGCGCCACTCTCGACCAGCGATTTGATCTCGGCCTGAATGCGCCGGGCGAGCTTGACTTCGGGACTGGTCACCGAGACGCCGTCGAAGGGCGCGCGCCAGCCTTCCATGTCCGGTCTGTCGTCGGCGACCGCCAGATCCCAGAGATCGATCAGGCTGGGACCGGCATCCTCCAGCGCGTGATGGATCGGGTATCCGTTCTCGACCGCATGGATGCTGCGGAATATCTCCTGCTCGCGGAAAACATGATCGACCGAATGCAGGATTGCCGGCCCGGAACGAAACGAATAGTTGAAGGATACCGGATCGAATTTCAGCCCGGCATCCTCGAATTTCTTCTTCAGCGCCCGCCGGCGCAGGTCGAACTCGCGCGGCGCGGCGCCCTGGAACGAAAAGATCGACTGCTTCTCGTCACCGACCGCAAACACGGTGCGCGTCACGCCGTCGCGCGCGCCGGCGCCCGAGGTGAACTCCGAAATAATGTGCGCGACGATGTCCCATTGCCGCGGGCTGGTGTCCTGCGCCTCGTCGATCAGCACGTGATCGACGCCGCGATCGAGCTTGTAATGCACCCAGCCGGAAGAGACGCGATCCAGCATCGCCAGCGTCTTGTCGATCAGATCGTCATAATCCAGCAGCCCGCGCTCCAGCTTCTCGCGCCGGTAGATCGCGGCCGCCGCCGTTGCGATATGCAGCAGCGCTTCGGTGCGGTCGCGGGCCGTCACGGCGCGGCGACGCTCGATCAGGGGCCCGATGCGATCGGCCTCCGACTCGAACCGCCGGCCAAGCTGCGGATTATTGTCGATGAATTTTTTCGTCACCACCGATTTGCGGCGGCTGCGTTCGGTCTCGGTGAGAAACACGCCGAGATATTCCTCGACCTGCGCCGCGCCGGTGAACATCAGTCCGGCGCGAAGCCGGGCGGCCTGATCCTGGTCGGTCTTGCTGCCGGTATCGAGAACGAGCGCAATCGCTTCCCATTCAGACCGCGGCAGGTTCGGTCCATCGACGATGGCGCGTTCGACGTCTTCGATCCGGTCCTCGGGATCGACACCCAGCGCCGCGGAGACCTGCTCGGTCGCGACATGCGCGTTGCCGGCGGCATCCGTCCAGACCATGAAATGATCGCGGCTGAGACAGGCCTCGCGCACCACCTCCTTGAAGGTGACGTCGGCCGCATTGGCCATCGCCATCCGGAGCGCCTGGCCGGTCGGGCTGTCGGGCTGGCGCGACGCCTCGAGAAACACCGAAAGGTTGGCGCGCTCCATCATCTCGTTCTGGTCGCGGTCATCGAGCACGGCGAACCGCGCCGGCACGTTGGCCTCGAACGGGAATTGCTGCAGCAGGCGGGTGCACAACGCATGGATGGTCTGCACCTTCAGCCCGCCGGGCGTCTCGAGCGCGCAGGCGAACAATTGACGCGCGGATTTTCTCAGCCTGGCATTCGGGTGCGCAATTCCCACTTCCTTGATCGCGGCCTCCAGTTCGGCGTCATCCAGCGTGACCCAATGGCCGAGCGTCGAGAACACCCGCTCGGCCATGTTGGCGGCGGCGGCCTTTGTGAAGGTGATGCAGAGGATCTTTTCCGGCGCCACGCCGCCGAGCAAAAGCCGGATCACGCGCTGCACCAGCACATGCGTCTTGCCCGAGCCGGCATTGGCGGAGACGAACGAGGACGCCGCAGGATCGGACGCGCGCGCCTGCGTGTCTCGCACATTGGGCGGAATGATGCGGGGCGCCTTCACCATTCCTCGATCCCCAGGCCGCCGGCCGCGGACCATTCCTTGATCCGGGCGAGATCGTCATATGCGCCGTAGCGGTTCGACCACATCGACAGGTTCAGCGAGGTATAGGCCTGGTTCTCGTCGTCGAATTTGCGGATCAGTTTCTCCAGCTCCAGCCGCGCGTAATCCGCCGCTTCGTCCGGCGGCTGCGGCGTGTCGTTGTTCCTGATCTTCAATTCCAGCGAGCGATGTTCGCCGGGCGGGTTGTTGCCGCTCAGCCTGACATAAGCGAGTTCGGCCACGGAAGAATCCGCGCCGATATTCGCAAAACCGCCTTCGCGCAGGATCGCGGCTTCGAGGGTGAGCTGCGGCGATAGCCCCATGCGCACCTGCTTGCCGGTCGGCGGTTGGCCGGTCTTGTAGTCGAGGATCGCAAACCGGCCGTCGGCGCGTTGCTCGATACGGTCGGCGCGGGCGGAGAGGATGAAGGTCCGCTCATCATCGAGCGGAATGCCGATCTCGCCCCTGATCTCGGCGTCGATCCGGCTGATATGACCCCGCCGCGCCAGTTCCCAATCGGCGAACCAAGCGGCGATACGCTGGAATCGCGGCCACCACAGCGCCCGCGCCTCGGGGCGCTCCATCAGCGGCGCAAAGTGCTTTTCGCCGATGCCGCGCAGCGCGAGCGCCGGCTGGGCAGGCAGCGCGTCGGCGAAAGTCTTGGTGAATTCGCCGAGTGATTCATGGATCGCCGAGCCGCGGTCGGCCGCCGACAGCGGCATGTCGACGGGATCGAGCGGGTCGAGCCGCAGAATGTATTTCGCATAGATCGTGTAGGGATCGCGCAGCCAGTCCTCGATCGCCGTCACCGACAATTTCAGCGGCCGTGTCGCCCGCGGCGGCCTCGGCTCGGGTTGCGGGATCGGTTCGATCTTGCTTGGCCGGTCGAGTTCGGCGGCAAAGCGGACATAATCCTCGCCTGTGCGCGTGGCCTGTTTCCAGCGTTCCTCGCCGGCGACCGCCTCCAACCGGTGCAGGAAGCGCGAGGCGACAGCCGGTGCGCCGCCGACTTTCGCCGAATGAGTCAGGATGACGTCGGTGTGCCCAAGCAGTTGCGCGAAGTCGTGCGCGGAAAGACCGATGCGCCGCTCCGGCAGATCGAGGCCGAGTTCATGCCGCATCGGCCGGCTCAGCCACGGATCGATCCGCGGCGATGGCGGCCAGACGCCTTCGACCAGCCCGCCGAGGATCACGCGATCGGATTCGGTCAGACGCGCTTCGAGCTGGCCATAGATCTGCAGCTGCGCGCTCGCCTGCTCCGGCCGCCGCACCATGCGGTCGGCAAAGGCGGTCTGGAACAATTCGGGATAATCGCCGAGCTGGACCATCAGCCCGCTCGGTTTCTCCTCGCCCAGGAGATCGTCGAACGCCGAAGCCAGCGCCGATCCCTGGATGCCCTCGAACGCGACGACGATTCCGTTCTGATCGGACGACAGTGCCATCAGCACTTCGCGATGGCGATGCGCCAGTTCGGCAAAGTCATAGGGCTTCGATGACGCCATGCTTTCGAGCGGCAGCAGAGCCTTCTGCAGCGCAGATATCAGCGCTTGCGCTTGGTCGAGATCGTCGTCGCGCAATTTGGCGCGTTGTTCGGAAGCATGGAGAGAGGATGTTTCCTGCGCCCTCAGCTTGCCGAGTTCGGTACGAAAGCGATCGAAGTCGCGCGCGAGGCCGGCGCTTCCGGCTTGCGGCCGCGTGCCGCGCAACAGTGCGAGTTCCAGCACCTCGATGGCGTGTTTGAGCGCGCCATGCGCGCCGCCGAGCCGGAACAGCGGATGCTTTATCAGCGCCAGCAAGGTCGGTGGCTCCAGCCCCTTGGCCGCCGTTTCCGCCACCAGCCGCGCAAAGATGCCGGCGGAGGTATCCATCAGCGCGTCACCGCCGGAATCGTCGAATTCGAGGTTCCAGCGGCCGAGCGCGGCCATCACCCGCCGCGCCAGCGCGCGATCCGGCGTCACCAGCGCCGCCGATTTGTTCAGGTGCCGCGCCTCGCGCATCGCGACCGCGATCGCCAGCGCCTCCATCTCCGGATTGGGGGCGGCGACGACCGCGAGGTTTTTCATGCCGCCGGAAATCCTGGCGGCAATCTCCGGCTGCTCAAGCCGGCCGTGCCATTGCTCGGTCGCGGTCGACGGCCGCATCGTCTCGGAGACCAGCACGTCGCGTCCGTCAGGCGCCGGTGTGCCCAAAATCTCGACGTCGCGCCGCGTGATGCCGAACCGGTCCAGCAAACCCTGCATCGCGAATTGCGGATGGTTCGAGGCGGGCGGCGCGGTGAATTTGCCTTGCGCGTTTCTGATGCCGCCGATGGTCTGCCAGGCCGCGTCATCCAGATCGGTATCGAGCCCCGGCAGCACCACCGCGCCTTGTTCGAGGTTCGCGACGACATGCAGAAATTTGGCGGTCGTCGGCATGGAGCCGGTCGACCCCGCCGCAATCACCGGTCCCTTGTGATGCGCGGCGAGGCGCGCCGCTTCGGCGTCGATCAGAAGGTCGCGCCGCGCCGCCGGTTCGATGCGTCCGATCTCGTGCAGATGCTGCGGCCACGCCTTGCGCGCGATGCGCAAAAAGTCCAGCGAGTGCTGCCAATATCGATCGAGCTGGTCCGGCACCAGCTTGTCGAGCGCGTTCCAGTCGACGCCGCGGGTGACCATGTCATCCATCAGCCGCGCCAGATCGCCCGCCAGCGCCAGCGTCGAAGCGGGGCCGCCGACGACCAGCGGCGCGGAGACCGGCGTCTTGGCCCATGCCGCCACCAGATGCGCCAGCGTCAGCCGTCGTTCGAGTTCGCCGAGCTTTGGTGGAATGTCGAGCGGCGTCACGCCGCCGAATTGCTCGGCGCTTTCCGAAAACGCCAGTTCATCCTCGTCGATATCGCCGAGCGCGACGATGCGCGGCAGGATCGCCGCATCCGTCTTCATCTCATCGAGAAAGATTTCCCGCGCCAGCCGGCCGGCGCGCCTTGTCGGCAGATAGAGCGTCGCCTGCGCCAGATTCAACGGATTGTGGCGCGCCTCGAACCCCTCGACCAGCCGGCCCTCGACCAGCGCCGAAATGACGGTGCGCAAAAGCGGCACGGATACGGGAACGCTGAAAACGCGCATGGGCTGCCTGATTCGAGGTCAGGGCAATATAGGGAGTGATCTCGCAATGGTCATGGGCGGGATGCAACTCTCCCC
This sequence comes from Hyphomicrobiales bacterium, assembly GCA_017305715.1. GTDB lineage: Bacteria > Pseudomonadota > Alphaproteobacteria > Rhizobiales > Xanthobacteraceae > Bradyrhizobium. Next base: position 148,756 of record JAFKKG010000014.1, read on the forward strand.
CGTCGTCCCGGACAAGCGAAGCGCGATCCGGCACCCATAGCCACAGGGAGAAGTTTTGCGAACGGTGTCTGCTACCGAGCCTTTATCGATAGATCGCGCGGTATGGGTCCCGGCCTTCGCCGGGACGACAATGGAAAGAGCTTACGCCACGCTCTCCGAAAACGCCTCTTCCGCGGCCTGCACCGCGTCGGGGGTTCCGACATGCATCCAGACGCCGTCGAGCCGCAGCCCGAACAGCCGTTCCTGCTCATTGGCCTGGTCGAACATTTTGGTCAGCGAGAATTCGCCCGCAGGCGCGTCCTTGAACAGCGACGGCGACATGATCGCCGCACCCGCATAGACGAACGGCACCACCTGATGTTCCCTGCGCTTGCGCAGCGCGCCGTCCGGCAGCATCGCGTAATCACCGCGCCCGGCATAGCCGATGCTGCTGGTGGTCGGCGCCATCAGCAGCAGGATATCCATGCGCGCGGGATCGAAGGTCTCGGCCAGCCGCGTCAGATTGGGCCGCACGCCGTCGATCCACATGGTGTCGGCATTGAGATGGAAGAACGGCTCGTTGCCGAGCAAGGGCAGGGCCTTCACGACGGCGCCGCCAGTGCCGAGCACCTGATCGCGCTCGTCGGAAATGATGATACGGGGGCGGGTTCGCGACGCGGTATGCGCGATGATCTGGTCGGGCAGATAGTGCACATTGACCACGGCTTCGCTGACGCCGGCGCCGGCGAGCTTGTCCAGCACGTGATCGAGCAGCGGCTGGCCCATCACGCGCACCAGCGGCTTTGGCATGTGGTCGGTGAGGGGGCGCATGCGCAGGCCGAGACCGGCGGCGAGGACCATGGCTTTCTTGGGCGTGACAGACATTTCCAAAATTTCTCGAAACGGACCAGCGCTGCGGATCATACCACGGTGATTCGGCCGATCCAGCGACTGTGAGGCCATAGTCATTGCAGATGACGGCTGTAAGACGACGCTGGTGCGACGAACCTCACGCCTCGGCGGCCTCCGCGCCGCGCTTGGCCACCTTCTTCTTCTTGTCGCCCAGTTTCAGGAAATTGACGCCGATCTGGTCGCCATTGACCCAGGCCAGTTCGCAGCGACGGTAGGCCAGTCCCGTCGATGACAGCAGCAGGAAGAATTCCTTCAGATGCAGGCCTTCGACAGAGCCTTCCACCGTCAATTTGGCGCCGCTCTCGGAGACGTCTTCCATCACGCATTCACGGCGCCAGGTGCCGTCGATGCCCATCATCTGCGCCGGATAGCCGCGCTCGAATGTGACGCGATCACCCTTGCGCCGCTCTGCTGTACCCATCGCAAAATTCCCGGATTCCAAACAGCTGCCCGCACGCACGGAGCATAATTTTCGCAGATTAGGACCGGGGTGGCTAACAAGTGGTAAATCAGGACACGGGCGGCGGTACGTTGGCGGTGTACCAATCGCGAAAGTTGGCCAAAGCCGGGTGGGCCAATGAACGCGTCAGATAGGTCCAGATGCGGGGCTGGTGACGCAGATATTGCGGCTTGCCGTCGCGGCGGTTGAGCCGCGCGAAGGTGCCGAGCAGCCGGGTGTTGCGTTGCGCCGACATGATGGCATAGAGCTCGGCGAAGCTGGCCGCATCGAAATGGCTGTCGGCGGCGCGCCGGGCCTTGATGTACCGGGTCAGCAGCGTCAATTCGAGGGCCTCGGGGACGTCGATCCGCGCATCCTGCAATAGCGACACCAGATCGTAGGCGGCCGGTCCCAGCACCGCATCCTGAAAATCGATGATGCCGACGCGCAGGATGCCGGAGCGATCGCCGAGCCAGATGATGTTCGGGGAATGGAAATCCCGGATCACCCAGGTCCGTGGCGCGGCGGCCGGCTTCTTCAACAGATTCCGCCACATCGCGACGAATTCGTCCCGCAACGCTTCGCTCGTCTCGACGCCGCGATCGGGCAGATACCAATCGAGCATCAGCGACATCTCGACCATCCACGCTTCGGTATCGAACACGGGGATAGCGTGGGTCGATTCCAGCGTCAGCAGCAGGACGCTTGGCAGCGTCTCGCGATGCAGCGCCGCCAGCATGTCGGTCGCCGCCTCGTAGCGCTCCACGATCGGCTGCGGCGGATCGCCCTCGATGATCCCGGCGTGGCCGAAATCCTCGGTGATCAGGAAGCCCGCTTCGAGGTCCTGGTGGCGGATGGCGGGCGCCGAGAAGCCGCGCTCGCGCAGGCCGTTGGCGATGGCGACGAACGGCTTGACGTCTTCGGCCAGATGCACGGCGGCGCTGTACGATTTTCCGTTGTAGATCGGCGGGCCGTCCGGCCGCTTCGGCGAATTCATCAGAATGGCGCTGCCGTCCTGATGCAGCCGCGCATAGGAGCGCGTCGAGGCGTCGCCCGGCATGCGCTCGCGCTGCGCGTCCAGCATGCCTGCGGTCGCGAGGAACTGCCGCAGCGCTTGCAGCCTTTCGACCTGCGCCGCGGCCTTGCCATAGCCGGTAAACTCGGCGGCGCGCGCGCCGGATCCGAACATCGGACGGTGGCTGAAGGCGATGTCGATGCGGTCCTGCGGCAGCGCATCCGCTGCGCGTTCCGGCCATTCGATCAGCGCCAGCGTGCCCTCGGGCAGCGGCGACAGCCCGATTTCCTCCAGCTCGCTCGCATCATTGATGCGGTAGAGGTCGGCGTGCACGATCGGAAACGGCGCATCGTAGCTTTGCGCCAGCGTGAAGGTCGGGCTCGGCACCTCCAGCGCCTCGTCGCCGGCGAGGTAACGGATCATGGCGCGGGCGGCTGATGTCTTGCCGGCGCCGAGATCGCCCGAAAGCGTGATCACGTCACCGGGGCCAACCAGCAGCGCGAGGTCGGCCATCAGCTGCGCGGTCGCGGTCTCGTTCGCGAGCGCTACCGAGAATGTCGCTGGCCCGGTCATTCGGCGGCGTTGCGATGGGCGTTCTGGTCGATCGGGAAGTCGCAGGTGACAGTGGTGCCCTTGCCGACATCCGAATCGACGCGCACCTTGCCGCCGTGCAGTTCGACAAAGGAGCGCACCAGCGAGAGACCGAGCCCCGCGCCGCGGTGCCGCGAGCCGTTGGAATGGCTCTCGAACCAGTCGAACACCTTGTCCTTCACATCGGGCGGAATGCCGGGCCCGGAATCGGTGACCGTGAAGATCACGCGATGCTCGTTGCGCCGCGCGCTGATGGTGACGGTGGCATCGTGCGGCGAGAATCCGACAGCGTTGGCGAGCAAATTATAGAGCACCTGCACCACACGGCGCTCGTCGCCGATGAAGTTGCCGATATTGGGATCGATGTCGACCTTGAGATCGATGCGGTCGGTCGCGAGCCGGTCCTGAATGCCTTCCCTGGCCTGCTCGATGGCTTTGGCGATGTTGACCGGCCCGAGTTCGAGTTTCATGGCGCCGGCGTCGATGGTGGCGAGGTCGAGAATGTTGTTGGTCAGCGCGAGCAGCGCGTTGGTCGATTTGGTGACGTAGTCGAGATATTCGGCCTGCTTCGGCGTCAGCGGGCCGGTCGAGGGATCGCTGAGGAAATGCGCGAAGCCGATGATGGTGGTGAGCGGGGCGCGCAGCTCGTAGGACACGTGGTGCACGAAATCGACCTTCATCTGGTCGGCGGTTTCCAGCGCCTCGTTGCGTTCGCGCAGCGCGCGCTCGACATTTTCGGTGTCGGTGATGTCCTGGAACGTCAGCATGGTGGCGCCGTCGGGCAGCGGCATGGTCATGCAGGTCAGCACGCTGCCGTCCCGGCGCTCGAGCTTCAGCGCCACCGGCGCCCGGTTCCCGATCGCGGTGATCGCCTCGCGCAGCGCGCGCCACGTCGAGGCGTCGTCGAACAGCGGCTTGCACCAGGTCTCGACCGTTTCGATATGGGGCTGTTCGCGCAGCTGCTCTTCCGACAGTTTCCATATTTTGGCGAAGGCCGGATTGAACAGTTCCACGCGGCCGTTGCTGCCGAACACGGCGACCGCTTCGGCGAGATTGTTGAGCGTCTCGTGCTGTACCCGGGTCAGACCGTCGAACCGCCGCGCCAGATCGAGGCTTTCGGTGACATTGTCGAACAGATAGGTCACGCCGCCTTCGAGGTTCGGCGTGGTGACGACGCTGACTGCGCGGCCATCGGGCAGGAACCAGGTGTAAGTCTCCGGCTCGACCGCGCGATAGGCCTCGTGCAGCTTGGCCTTCCAGGCCCGGAAGTCCGGCTGCTCCGGCAGCTTGCGCGCGGCGCGCAGCCGGTCGAGCACGCTGGAATCGTCGGGCTGGCCGTCGAGGAAGGCCTGATCGAGGCCCCACAGCCGCCGGTAGGATTCATTGTAGAAAGCGAGCCGGCGCTGGGCGTCGAATACCGCAACCCCCGACGATAATTGGTCGAGGGTGCGGCGATGCGCCTCCGCCATCCGCTCCATGGCGGCGCGCAACGTGGTGGCCTCGCTGGCATCGAGCGCGATACCGGCGCTGCCGCCGTGCAGTTTCAGCGCTTGGACGTCATAGATGCGCCGCTCGCCGCCGACCACGATCGGCAGCCGCGCGCTGAAGCCGGAATTGTCGTTCAGCGCCCGGTTCAAGTCGGTGCGCTGGTCGGTTTCCAGCAGTTCGAGGTTGCGATTGATGACGTCGGCGACGCTGGTTCCCTCGGTCGCGCGCACATAGGCCGTGTTGGCGTAGCGCAGATTGCCCTCGGCGCTCTTGGCCCAGATCGGCCAGGGCGCGGCGGCGGCAAAGTCGCGCAGCAGCTCGGTTTCTTCCTGCAGCGTCTTGTAGCGGAGGTTGGATTCGGCAAGTTCCCGGCGCAGCCCGCCGAGTTCGCGAATCCGGACAATGGCTTGGCCGCCGATGGCGCGCCCCATCGCCTCGATCGCGCGGCCGTTCGAGGTCGAGAGGTTGAGCAGAAAGCCTTCGCCGGCCTCGCGCAGCGCGTCGACCGCATGGTCCATCTGCAACGCCGGTTCCGGCGGCAGCCAGGTTCCAAAGGCGAGAATCCGCTGCGGCGAGTTATGCAGCGCGTCCTGCGAGATCAGCAGCGCCGTGTCGCCGCTGATCTGGGGCCGCGAGTCGCCCGCGGCCCAGGAAATCAGGATCTGCGGCTCGGCAAACAGCAGCGCACGTAAGCGGTCGGCCTGCATCTGCAGATCGGCGATATCGGTGCGAAGCTTGACCTCGGTGCGGGTCGCCTTGACGCGGGTATGCATCAGGAGGATCGCCGCCACCACGGTGAAGCCGAGCAGCGACAATGCCGTGGTCAGCACCGCGAATTCCTGGTGATTGAGGTCGAGCCACGCCGAAATCGCCTCGGAGATCGACCAATCGGCGGCCAGAACAGGTTCCGAGACCACCGATAAAGCAGAGGCGAGCGCAACCATGCCGTAACGTGCCAATGAGGTGCACGACAGCAGGTTTCGACGCATCGCCGCGACTACGCCCGACATGATTTGCCCCAGAACGCACGACTTCAGGCCCGGCGCTTACCCCCGCCGTGCACGAATCGAGTGAGAGTATCCCCAACGTGACTCCGCGGGTAAGAGTCCAGACCGTGAACGTGAATCCGGCTGTGTAAAAATGAGCGGATTGTTGCCCGCCGTCAGCGTCGGCCGGACGGAGCGGGTCAGTCGCTAGAAGCGGCCGTGGCCGCCGATGGAGGCCTTCTCGCGAGTTTGTGAAGACGTTTCGTCGTGCCGATCCCGCGAAACCAACAAACCACGCGACGAAACCATTCCTGGCTTGCGATGGCAAATTCCTGAAACACGACACCTGCATCTTCACGGCATCGAATTAGCCAAGGAAGGAACCAACGATGCGGAAGATCGCCTTTTCAATCGGAGCCTTCGCGATTGCTTTCATGGTGGCATTCGCCTGGTCGCAAGCAGCGCTCACGCCTTCTCAGGCAGCCATCTCTGCGTCCATTAATCCGACCGACATGATGTCGACCCACAAAGCCACGCTTCCGGTTGAGCAGTGGGAAGCGATCTAGTTCACCGCCCGGTCGAACCGAACCCGCCGTTGCCGCGGTCGGTGGTCGAAAGCGCGTCGACCTTCATCAGGTGTGCCTGGACCACCGGCGCGATCACCATTTGCGCGATGCGTTCGCCGCGCCTAATTGGAAACGGAGTGTCGCCATGGTTGATCAGCAGGACGTTGATCTCGCCGCGATAATCCGCATCCACCGTGCCGGGTGAATTCAGGACAGTGACGCCGTGTTTGGCGGCGAGCCCGGAGCGCGGGCGCACCTGCGCCTCAAAACCCGTTGGCAATGCGATGGTTAGTCCCGTCGGCACCATCGCATATTTGCCGGGGGTGAGGATCAACGGCGTCTCCGCGGGCACGGCCGCCAGCAGATCCAGCCCCGCCGCATCCGCGCTCTGATAGGCCGGCAACGCCAGGCCTTCGGCGTGCGGCAATTGCCTGATGTCGACCTTCACCATTGCGCTCACGAATTCTTCTCCAATGATTTTGCAATCCGCGCCACCAGTTCGGCCGCGACCTGTTCCTTTGTCATGACAGGCCAGGAATCCACCTTGATCTCATCAACGCCGACCTCCTTGCCGTCCCGCTGCAGCAGATGAACGGTGTTGCGGTCGCCGCCCATCACGCCTGACGCCGGCGATACATCATTGGCCACGATCCAGTCGCAGCCTTTTCGCGCGATCTTGGCTTTTGCATTGTCGATCAGATGTTCGGTCTCGGCGGCAAAACCGATCACGAGTGGCGGACGCCTTTCCCCGAGTTTGGAAATCGTCGCCAGGATGTCCGGATTTTCAACCAGTTGCAGCGGCGGCATGCCGGCAGCAGTCTTTTTCAGTTTCTGTTCGCCCTCATTGGCGACGCGCCAGTCGGCGACCGCGGCGGCGAAGATCGCGATATCCGCCGGCAATGCGGCTTCGACCCGGTGCAGCATGTCGCGCGCCGATTCCACCCGGATGACCGACACGCCGGCGGGATCGCGGAGTTCCACCGGTCCGGACACCAGCGTCACATCGGCGCCCGCGGCCTGCGCCGCGGCGGCGATTGCAAAGCCCTGCTTGCCGGAAGAACGGTTGGCGATATAGCGCACGGGATCGATCGGCTCATGGGTCGGACCGGCCGTGATCAGCACGCGTTTTCCCGCCAACGGACGTGGCCGCGGCGGACGCAGGATATCGACCGCGGCCGCGGCAATTTCCACCGCCTCCGACATCCGTCCGACGCCGGCCTCATTGGCTTCGGCCATCTCGCCGGCGGCGGGGCCGATCATGATGACGCCATCGCGGCGAAGCTGCAGCACGTTGCGGCGGGTGGCGGGGTTGTTCCACATCAACGGGTTCATCGCCGGCGCCAGCAGGATCGGCTTGTTGGCCGCGAGCAGAATGGCGCTGGCGAGATCGTCAGCATGGCCGTGCGCCATCTTCGCCATCAGGTCGGCGGTGGCCGGCGCGACCACGATCAGGTCGCATTCACGCGCCAGGCGGATGTGACCGGCGTCGAACTCGCTGCCGGGGTCGAACAGATCGGTATAGACGCGCTCATGCGACAGCGCGCTGGCGGACAGCGGCGTGACGAATTGCTGCGCCGCCTTGGTCAGCACGCAGCGGACGTCGACGTGGCGCTCCTTCAGCCGCCGGATCAGTTCCAGCGATTTGAAGGCGGCGATGCCGCCCCCGATGATCAGGGTCACGCTGGCCTGAGCGGCCGCATGGGAGCGCGCGGAAGGCCCTGCAGGGCCATCCGCAGGCGGTGCCATGGCGGCGGTGGGTGCGGCCGGGTCGGGTCGACCCTGAACCAGTTCCCCCAGGATGACCCGGACTTCTTCTTCCACCGAGCGGCCGTTGCCGGCCGATCGCAGCCGCAGATAGGCCTTTACGGCGTCGTCGAGCTTTCGGATGGTGAGGCTGGCCATGGTCGCGGTCCCCAACAAGGCATGATATCAATGATATCACAACGCGATTGCAATGCAATCATATCTACCGGATGGCGATCAAAATTCCGATTGAAGCCGCCGCGATGATCCAGAGGGCAACGGTCTGCCACCGGGCCTTGCGGCCCTCGGCGCGGCCCATGGCCTCGATCGTCTCGGGCGAGAGCATATGGCCCTCCCGGGTCATGGTCTCCAACTGCTCGAGCACCGTCACGGCGCGGCTGGCGATCGCCGGCAGGCCTGACAGCACCCGGCCGAGGTCGCCGGCGCCGGACATCGCGCCCTGAATGCGTCCGATCGGGCCAAGATTGCGCTCGATCCACTCGCGCACCACGGGATCGGCGACCTTCCAGATGTCGAGCTTGGGATCGAAGCCGCGCGCCACGCCCTCGACCACCACCATGGTCTTTTGCAGCAGGATCAGTTCGGGCCTCGTCTGCATGTCGAACAGGCCGGTGACCTCGAGCAACAGGGTCAACAGCTTCGCCATCGAGATGTCTTCGGCGATGCGGTTGTGGATCGGCTCGCCGATGGCGCGGATCGCCTGCGCGAAATTCTCCACCGAGTGATGGCCGGGCACATAGCCGGCTTCGAAATGCACCTCGGCGACGCGGCGATAATCGCGCGTGATGAAGCCGAGCAGGATTTCGGCGAGGAAGCGCCGTTCCTTCGGCCCGAGTCGGCCCATGATGCCGAAGTCGACGGCGACCAGCCTTCCGGCGTCATCGAGGAACAGATTGCCGGGATGCATGTCGGCATGAAAGAAGCCGTCGCGCAGCGCGTGGCGCAGGAAACTCTGGATCACCTTGCGCCCGAGATCGGGCAGATCGACCTGCGATTGCGCGAGGCGGGCGTGGTCGTTCAGCGCAATGCCGTCGATCCACTCCATCGTCAGCACGTTATGGGTGGTGCGGTCCCAATCCACCATCGGGACGCGGAAATCCGGATCGTCCCGCGTATTCTCCGCCATCTCGGACATCGCGGCCGCTTCCAGCCGCAAGTCCATCTCCATCGCGACCGAGCGCGACATGGTGTTGATGACTTCGATCAGCCGCAGCCGGCGCGCCTCGGCGGAATGGGCTTCGGCATTGCGCGCGACAAAGAAGAAATCGGCGAGGTCGCGGCGGAAGCGCGCGGCGACATTGGGGCGCAAGACCTTTACGGCGACCGCCTGGCGCACGCCATCGCGCTCTGTCTCGCCGCGATGCACCTGCGCGATCGAAGCTGCGGCAACCGACGGTCCGAGGCGCGCGAACGCTTGTGCCACAGGGCGTTCCAGCGAAGTCGCAATGACGGCCTCGGCCTCGCTCTGCGAGAACGGCGGCAGCCGGTCCTGCAAGGCTTCCAGATCGCGCGCCATCGCAACGCCGACCACGTCGGGCCGTGTCGCGAGGAATTGTCCGAGCTTGAGGTAGGCCGGGCCAAGCCGGGTCAGTGCGCGCGACAGCCGTGGACCGGATTTGGCGCCGGGCCGCTCGATGATCCGCGCCAGCTTGAGCGCGAGTTGCCCGGGCGGCGGCACCAGACTCGGATCGACGACGCCGAACACGCCCTCGCGCGCGAACACGTAACCGGCGCGAACCAGCCGCGCGATGTGGGTCGCCGCAGAAATCACAAACGCCAGCCCGAATGCAATGCCACGATCCCGCCGGAGAGGCTTTCCCACTTCACCCGCGCAAAGCCGGCGCCACGGATCATCTCGGCGAATTGATTGGGCCTCGGAAATTTCCGGATCGATTCGACGAGGTATTGATAGGATTCGGCATCGCCGGTCACGGCGCGGCCGAGCGGCGGAATTACCTTGAACGAGAAAAAGTCATAGAGACGGTCGAGCCCGGGCACGTCGACGGTGGAGAATTCCAGGCACAGGAACCTGCTGCCCGGTTTCAGCACGCGATAGGCTTCCTTCAGCGCGGCGTCGATCCGCGGCACGTTGCGGATGCCGAATGCGATAGTGTAGCCGTCGAACGAACGGTCGGGGAAGGCCAGCGCCTCGGCATTGCCCTCGACGAACGAGATCTGCTGGTCGAGATGCCGGGAAGCCGCGCGCTTGCGGCCGACGTCGAGCATATCGGTGTTGATGTCGCAGACGGTGGCGCGGAAGCCGGAGCCCGCCGCCTTGGCGGCGCGGAACGCGATATCGCCGGTGCCGCCGGCGACGTCGAGCAGCGCGAACGGCGCATCGCTTTTCGGCGGATTGAGCTGGTTGATCATGATGTCTTTCCAGACCCGGTGCAGGCCGCCGGACATCAGATCGTTCATCAGATCATAGCGCGACGCCACGCTGTGAAACACATCGTTCACCAGCGTCTGCTTGTCCCCAACGGGCACGTCCCTGAAGCCAAAATGCGTCGTTTGGTCCGGCCGATCCATCCACTCTTCTCCGCTGCCGGGACCATAGCGCGCCCGCCGCAATGGCGCTATCACGTCATCTCCAGAAGGTGAATGCCTGATGCCTGAATTGCCCGAAGTCGAGACCGTCCGCCGCGGCCTGCAACCGGCCATGGAGGGGTCGAAAATCCTCAAGGCGGAAGCCCGGCGCAAGGATTTGCGGTTTCCCTTTCAAAAAGACTTTATCGCGCGCCTGGAAGGCCAGACCGTGACCGGGCTCGGCCGCCGCGCCAAATACCTGATGGCGGACCTTATTTCGGGCGATGTGCTGCTGATGCATCTGGGCATGTCCGGCTCGTTTCGAGTCCTCGAAAATGGCGGCAACAAGACGCCCGGCCAATTTCATTTGCCGCGCAGCGAAGACCGCGCGCATGACCATGTCGTGTTCCACATGTCCTCGGGCGCTTCGGTGGTGTTCAACGATCCGCGCCGCTTCGGTTACATGAAGATCATTGCCCGCAACGCCCTGGAGGATGAGCCGCTGCTGAAAGGGCTCGGCCCCGAGCCGCTCGGCAATGAATTCGACGCCTTGATGCTGGCGCAAGCCTGCCACAACAAGAAGACCAGCCTGAAGGCCGCGCTGCTCGACCAGCGCGTGGTGGCGGGACTTGGCAATATCTATGTCTGCGAAGCGCTGTTTCGCGCGCATTTGTCGCCGCGGCGGCTGGCGGCCACGCTGGCGACCAAGAAAGCCGAACCCACCGATCACGCCAAACGGCTGGTAGGCTCGATCCACGATGTGCTGAATCAGGCGATCGAGGCTGGCGGTTCCTCGATCAGCGACCATCGCCAGACCTCCGGCGAACTCGGCTATTTCCAGCACCGATTCCAGGTTTACGATCGCGAGGGCGAGAAGTGCCAGACCCCGCGCTGTGGCGGCATCGTGCGGCGTTTCGTCCAGAACGGGCGTTCGACCTTCTGGTGCCCGAAATGCCAGAAGTGATCAGTCGCGTCCACGCCAACGCATGGACATCGAGGCATGGACATCATGAAGACGCCGACGATCCAGACATCGCGCTTGATCCTGCGGCCACTGGCGCTGTCCGATGCGCCGGCGATCCAGCGCCATTTCAACAACTGGAACATCATCCGAAATCTCGCAACCGTCGTCCCGTGGCCCTATCCGGATGACGGTGCGGAAACCTTTATCAGGCGTGAGTTGGAGAAAATCGCCGCGGGCGAGGAAGTCCATCACTGGGTTCTGGCGCTGCGGCCGGGCGACGGCGAGGCCATCGGCAACATCCATTTTCGCGCGACCGCCGAGACAAAGGACAATCGCGGCTTCTGGCTCGCCGAGCCCTATTGGAACCGCGGCCTGATGACCGAGGCGATCTCGGCGGTCAACGATTTTGCCTTCAACACGCTCGGCATCGAGCAATTCTACGTTTGCAACGCGGTTTCCAATGAGGCGTCACGCCGCGTCAAGCAAAAGACCGGCGCCGAGTTCGTCGGCTATGTCGAAATCGCCCACCACAATGGCCAGTCGAAATCCGAAAGATGGCGCGTGACGCGCGAAAACTGGCTGCGGCTCAATCGACTGTAATTCAGCGTAGTTTCTTTCAAGACAAGAAAAGCAGGAAACCACATGACCAGTAATTGGCGGGATCGCGCGACCACCTCCTTTCAATGTCAGAAGCAGCCGGCGACTTCCAGCCGCGGCATGGTGGTGAGCAATCATCCGCTGGCCTCGAGCGCGGGCGCCGAAATGCTGGCTGCTGGCGGCAACGCCATCGATGCGGCGATTGCAACGCTGTTCACGCTGACGGTGGTCGAACCGATGATGGTCGGCATCATCGGCGGCGGCATGGCGCATATCAGGCTGGCCGATGGCAGCCATCGCTTCATCGACGGCCAGAGTTCGGTGCCGCTGTCGGTTCGTCCCGATACCTACACCTCGAAGCCGGGCTCGGCGCATGACGTGTTCGACACCGTCGGCGATGAAAATCTCACGGGCCCGAAAGCGGTGGCGACACCAGGCTCGCTGAAGGCCTGGTGCGAAACGCTGCGCCGGTTCGGTACCATGGATCTCGCCGACGTCATGCAGCCCGCGATCAAGCACGCCGCGCGCGGCTATGCGGCGACGCCCTATCTGTGTGACTGCATCGGCGACAGTGCGGCCGACATGTTGAAGGACAAGGCGATCTCGGCGATCTATCTGCCAAAGGGAGCGCCGCTGAAGCCCGGCGAGCGCGTGGTGCAATCCGAATATGCGGAGACGCTGACCTATATTTCGCAGCATGGCGAAGCGGCCCTTTATCAGGGGTCGCTCGGCGATATCCTGGTCGACTACATGAAGGCGCGTGGTGGCTTCATCACCCGTGAGGATCTCGCCGCCTACAAGACGGTCGAGCGGCAGGCGATCCGCGCCGACTACCGCGGCTGGCAGATCATGGGACCGCCGCCACCTGCGGCATCCGGCGTGCACATCACGCAGATGCTCAACATTCTCGAAGGCTACGACATGTCAGGGCTTGGATTCGGTTCAGCGGAAACGATCCATTACCTCGCCGAAGTGCTGAAGATCGCCTTTGCCGATCGTGCGGCGGCCAGCGGCGATCCGGACTTTGTCAACGTGCCGGTCGAGCGGCTGACGTCAAAGGCCTATGCTGAAGAGCGCCGCCGCGCCATCGATCCCGGCCGGGCGCAGACCTGGGGCGCCGGCGTCGCGCCGCTGGAGGGCGCGCACACCACGCATATGACCGCGGCCGATGCGTTCGGCAACGTGGTTGCAACCACGCAGACCATCAACAATCTGTTCGGCGCCAAGATCATGATCCCCGGACTCGGCACCGTGCCGAACAATTACATGAACCTCTACGATCCGAGGCCCGGCCATGCGCTGTCGCTGGCGCCGGGCAAGCGCGTCACCACCTCGATGTCACCGATGATGGCGCTGCGCGACGGCAAACTCACTTACGCGCTCGGCCTGCCCGGCGGGAAGCGGATCTTTCCGAGCGCCATGCAGGCCCTGATCAACCTGATCGACCACGGCATGAGCCTGCAGGAAGCGGTCGAGGCGCCGCGGGTCTGGACCGAGGGCAATGCGCTCGAAGTGGAACAGGCGGTGCCGGAAAGCGTGCGCGCCAAACTCGCCGCGATGGGCCACAGGGTGCAGGCGGTGCCGACGGTGGCGGGCGGCATGAATGCCATTCAGTTCCACGACGACGGCCGGATGTCGGGCGCGGCCTGCTGGCGCGCCGACGGCACGCCGATCGGCATCGCCGGCGGTCTCGCACGCGCCGGCGTGAGGTTCGATCTGGCGTAAACCTATTTCCGCACGCAGATCACGCGCACCACCGAGGCCTTGGCGTCCGGCGAACCGCCGGCGCCGTTGACGCCATTGGCCTTGAGGAAATCGCGGACGACATCTGACGTCACCAGCACCGCCTGCGCGGCGCCATTCGCCGGGCCCGCAACGACCACCGGCTTCAACAGCGCAATGCCGGCGAATTTGCCGTCACCGTCGAGCGCCGCCGCGCCGGAAAAGCCGAGTGCGGGCGGCGGCGACAATGCGATATCGCTGTTGCCGCCAAGCTGTGCGACGGAGGCCTTGACGCTGCTCACGGCACCGGCGCCGCCCTGGTTCTGCGGATCGGCAATGCCGGTGACGTCGAGCGCGGTTTTCGAGGCCGCATTGGCGAGATTGAGCGGCTTCAAGCCCCGCGCGCCATAGATGCGCAGCAACGCCAGATCATGTTCCTTGTCCTCGGCCACGCGGTCGGCATTGCCGAAGCCGGCGATCGCGACCGCGATGCAGCCGTCGGTGATCTGGCGGTCGGTCACGATCGCGCCGTCGTCGCTGACGATGACACCGGTGCCATATTCCACGGTCTTGCGCGGCGGCGGCCCCGCGACCTGGGCGCTGGTCGGGAACGCGTTGAAGGCGCTCGACATCGCGATCACCACGGGCTCCACGGTATTTTCCGTGGCCTGATCGTAGAGGATGGTGAGGATGCGGACTTCATCGCCCTTGAACGTGCCGCGCAGATAGAATTTCTTCAGTCCCTGCAAGCCGGACAGCACGAAGAAGTCCGGCTTCACCACCGTGTAATCGATGTTGCGCTGGGCTTCCTTCTTTTCCCGCTCGGCGAGCTTTGCCGTGGTCGGGTTCGCTTCCTTGCGCCGCACCAGTTGAATTTGCACCGTCCCGGTCGGCGAGGTCCATTTGGCGCCGCTGGCGTCGCTGGTCTGCTGCGGCACCAGTTTGGTGGGAATGCCGAGCCGCGCGCCGGTGCCGGGATCGGTGACGATCTTCCAGCCGACACTCTCTTGCCGTTTCTTCGCGGTGTCGGCGAGAATGCCGCGCTCCTGTGGGTTGAGCACGCCGGTCTCCTTGCCGCCCCGGCTCTTCTGGAATTCCTTGATCGCCTTGACCATGCGCTCGCTGACGTCGCCAGTGATCGCGCCGTTATATTGCCCGACCCAGGCGAGGTCGGATTGCAGCGCCAGCCGCTCGGCCTGCGCCATCGCGTTGGCGGTCTCTTCTGGCTTCTGCAGCGCAGGACGGATCGGGACCGTCGTGACGGGTTTGGGTTTGGAGCCCGCAGTCGATGGCGGCGTCAATTGGGCTTGCGCCGATGATCCCAACACCATCAAGACGGATGCCGAGATCGTCAATGTTGCCGAAAATACCGGTCTCATGGCAAATCCCAATGAATACTAGTGAAATACGAGCGGGAATACGGCGGCAATATTGGAGCGATCATTGACCTCGGGCCAATTAAGCACATCTGCTTGGTCGGCAACAACTGCGCGCCGGTTCAGGGAACTGGCCAATCCTCACCATGAAGATTACTAGCGGCGACGTGAAAGAAGTGACCAAGCCATGCTGACCGCCGACGAACTCGAACGCTATGCCCGCCATATCGTGCTGCGCGAGGTCGGCGGGCCCGGCCAGACCGCGCTGAAGGAGGCGTCGGCGCTGGTGATCGGCGCCGGCGGTCTCGGCGCTCCCGTCCTGATGTATCTTGCCGCCGCCGGCATCGGTACGCTCGGCGTGGTCGACGACGATATTGTCTCGCTGTCCAATCTGCAGCGCCAGATCATCCACGCCACGCCCGATATCGGCAGGCGCAAGGTCGACAGCGCCGCGCAGCAGATCCTCGCGCTCAATCCCCATGTCAATTTCGAGGCGCATGCGGTGCGCCTCGACGCTGACAATGTGATGTCGCTGATCGGCGGCTATGACCTGGTGCTCGACGGCTCCGACAATTTTGAGACGCGCTATTTGGTTTCCGATGCCTGCTTCCTCGCGGCCAAGCCGCTGATCACGGCAGCCCTGGGTCAGTTCGACGGATCGCTGACCACGATCCGTGCCCATGAACGCGGGGCCAATGGTGAGTTCAATCCGACCTATCGCTGTCTGTTTCCCGAACCGCCGCCGCCGGGCACGGTGCCGGCCTGCGCCGAGGCCGGCGTGATGGGCGCGCTTGCCGGCATGCTGGGATCGATGATGGCGCTGGAGGCGATCCGCGAAATCGTCGGCTTCGGCGACAGCCTGGTCGGTCGGCTGGTGATGGTCGATGCCCGCGCGATGCGGTTCGAAACCCTGCGCTATGCGCGCGATCCGGCCAACCCGCTCAACGGCGATGCGCCAAGCATCACTGATCTAAGCGGGCATCGATGAGGCGTGGCGGACGTCCGCGTTAGTCGGTGTCGGCGATCTGCTTCTCGTAGTCCGACGCGTTTGATTTATCGGTCATGACCTGCGGGCAGCGGAAGCAGGCTTCCTTGCCTTCCTGGCGGAACCAGCGGCAGGTGGGGCGAATTTCGCAGGCGGGCAGCGCGTTCACGACAGCCGGAACGCCTTCGACAATCCGCTTGGCCAAACTGCAGGTGTTGTTGGCGAAATGCTTGCAGCTACCACCGGCACAAGGCGCTGCGATGCGGAACAGTTGCGTCGGCTTGGCCTCTCCCGCAAGCTCGAGCACCTTGTCGGTGATCGGCACCGTCTCGGTGAGGTAGCCGACCCTGTGCTGCTCCGGCGTACCGGTGATGACGCCGAAGATCCGGGCGCCCTCTGCGGTCGCCTGGGAACTCGGGCAGTCGATCTGCTTCTTCGATTCCTTGGACATGAGACCCTCTTGTTCGACGCTGCTGCGCAGCGAAGTTCTCGGCATGACGCCTTCGGATTTGGATCGGGTGCCGTCGGAGATGACGTTCGACACGCCATGTGCCGAACGTCATCCCGTGGCCTGGTGACCTCTCGAGGAATCGGGGGTTAAAAGGCTCCGCCTCCCAGACCCTTGGTCATGATCGGGCCAGGATAGGCACCGGTAAGGATCGTGATGTTCTTGATGAGATCGCTGGCGGTCAGTTGCGCTCGGAAACCGGCTGCGACGATTTCAAGCTGCTCCGGGCTGAGTTGCACCGGCGCTTCGAGCTCAGGCTTCGCAGGCTCGACTGCGTTAGTGTCGGACTTCTTCATCTGTCTTTCTCCTGTCGCGAGACGAAGGGGCCATCCGCTTCGGCTGCTACAGGACGCTAGGGACAGATTGGATGAGTTACCGTGATTTCCCTCACGGACCCCTCGCGCCCGGCCGACGGGGGCGAGGAACCCGTTCCATCGCCTTCAGGCCCGTTTCTTTTCGCTGTCCATATGCGCCAATTGCGACGCCGGATAGCGCTCGCCCGCGGCGGCGCCGTGCGGAAACGTCGCAGCGAGTTTGGCCAGGTGGACAGGCGTAAGCTTCACATCCAGCGCGCCGAGTGCTTCGGTCAGCCGGTCGCGGCGACGCGCGCCGACCAGCGGCACGATGTCGTTGCCTTGCGCGGCCACCCAGGCAATTGCGACCTGCGCCACCGATACACCGAGATCGGAGGCAAGCGCGCGCAATGAATCCACCAGCGCCAGGTTGCGGTCGATATTCTCGGCCTGGAAACGCGGGCTCATCTGCCGGAAATCGCGCTGGCCGGATTTGTCTTTCGACCAGTGACCGCTGATCAGCCCGCGCGACAGCACGCCATAGGCGGTGACGCCGATGCCAAGCTCGCGGCAGGTCGGCAGGATCTCGTCCTCGATGCCCCGCGAGATCAACGAATATTCGATCTGCAAATCGGCGATCGGATGCACGGCATGCGCGCGCCTGATCGTGTCGGCGCCGACTTCGGAGAGGCCGATATGCCTGACATGGCCGGCCTTGATCATGTCAGCGATCGCTCCGATCGTGTCTTCGATCGGCACCGACGGATCGAGGCGTGCCGGCCGGTAGATGTCGATGTGATCGACGCGAAGCCGTTGCAGCGTGTACGCCAGAAAGTTTTTCACCCGCCGGGCGGCTATCGTAGCCCGACCAGTTTCGTTCGGGATCGCGCAACGCGCCGAACTTGACGCTGATCTGCACATTGTCGCGGCCGCGGGCCGCGAGCGCGTCGCCGATCAGCATCTCGTTGTGACCCATGCCGTAGAAATCGCCGGTGTCGAGCAGCGTGATGCCGGCGTCGAGCGCGGCGTGGACGGTGGCGATGCTTTCGGTGCGGTCGGCGGGACCATAAAAATCCGACATGCCCATGCAGCCGAGGCCGATGGCGGCGACGTGGGGGCCGGTCTTGCCGAGTTGACGGTGTTCCATGGTGGTGGTGCTCCTCGAAAATGGCGACGGCGGTGGCCGCGCCGGTTTGACGAGGTTGATATGGCGGATCCGGATTACGCCGATAAGCTGGACAATACTGAATAGCTTGTTCAATATATCGAACAATGAAGGATTTCGACCTTCGGGATCTCGATGCTTTCGTCGCCGTGGCGCGCACCAGAAATTTCCGGCGCGCCGCGCTGGAGAGCCGCGTCTCCGTCTCCAGCCTCAGCCAGCGCCTGCGCGACATGGAGGAGCGGCTCGGCGTCCGCCTGATGAACCGCACCACCCGCAGCGTGGCGCTGACCGAAGCCGGCGAACTGCTGCTGGCGCGCGTTGCGCCGGCGATGTCGGATGTCGGCGAGGCGCTGGACCAGGTGCGCGGGCTGCGCGGCGTGCCGTCGGGCCGCCTGCGGATCAATGCGCCGCCGCCGGCGATCGATCTGGTGCTGGCGCCGATGGTCGCGCCGTTCCTGGCAAAATATCCGCAGATCGAACTGGAGATCGTCGGGGAGAGTTCGTTCGTCGATATCGTCGCGGGCGGCTTCGACGCCGGCGTGCGCTACGGCGAGCATTTGGCGCAGGACATGATTGCGGTGTCGCTCGGGGCGCCGCAGCGCTATGCGGTGGTGGCATCGAAGGAATATGTAGCGCGGCACGGCGCGCCGAAGCAGCCAAAGGACCTGCTCGACCACGCCTGCATCCGCACCCGCTTCGGCAGCGGCGCCATGCTGGACTGGGAATTCGAGAAGGCGGGACGTGTCGTGGTGGTTTCGCCGCCGGCAAAGCTGGTCGCGACCTATCTTGGCCTCGCGCTGCGCGCCGTTCATGACGGCATCGGCTTCTGGTTGACCTTTGAAGGCTATGTGCGCTTTGGCATCAAGTCCGGCGCGCTGGTCAGCGTGCTCGACGATTGGTGCGCGCCGTTTCCGGGGCCGTTTCTGTATTACCCGAGCCGCCGCCAGCCGCCACCCGCGCTCGGCGCGTTCGTCTCGTTTGTCGCGGAATGGCGCAAGCGGGAGCGACGGAAGGGGCGGGGCAACTCACCTGCCTGAACTGCTCCACTTCAATATCTCCGGCTGCCGCAGATCATTGTAGCCGATGATGATACCGGCGCGTTGTTCCGGCTCGCACTCGCTCAGATATCGCCGTTGACCGCCGACATAGCGCTGGTTCGATGGCGAGGCGGCATCAGGCGCGTCTGGGGCCGCACTCCGCTGCGCGCCGCGCGGCACCGAGACATCGAAATCGACCTTCAGGAAGATCGAGAGATCCCAGTACGACACAAGCCCGGGACGGTGCAGGAAGATGCCGTCGACGATCAACGCGGCGGCGGGCGGCGCCTGCCGTACCACCACATCGAACGGCTGGTCATGGTCGAGGTCAAAATGCCTCGCCACGTACCGGCCGGCGCCGCCAGGGCTCAGCGGATCGAGCAATAGCGATCGAAACGAATCGTAATCATAGGAATCGAGATAGAAGCCGTCAGGTGAGTAGCGTCCCCGCGCATAGCGAATGGTGCGGGGATGATGGAAATCATCGACCGACGCGCGGATGGTGGGACGGCCCCGTTCGGTCACCAGCGGGGCCAGCGCATCCGCCAACGTCGTTTTTCCGGCGCCGTCGACGCCATCGATCGCGATACGTACGGTCCGTAGCGGGTGCAGTTCGGCAATGGTGGCGGCAAGACGATTCAGCAGCGACGCGTGGGATTCGCTCACGTCATCCTCGGCTGCCGCCTCACAACATGCTGGGCAGCACGCGATCCGGCGGCTTGTGGTTGTCGAGGAAGGTCCGGATGTTGATGATCACCTTCTCGCCCATTTCGACGCGGCCCTCGATCGTGGCCGAACCCATATGCGGCAGCAGCGTCACCTTGCCGGCCTTGGCCAGCCGGACCAGTTTCGGGTTCACGGCCGGTTCGTGCTCATAGACGTCGAGACCGGCGCCGCCGATGTCGCCGGCTTCGACCAGCTTGATCAGCGTGTCCTCGTCGATCACCTCGCCGCGCGCGGTGTTGACGATATAGGCCTCTTTCCGGATCAACTTCAGCCGGCGCGCCGAGAGCAGATGGAAGGTCGCCGGCGTGTGCGGACAGTTCACCGAGATGATGTCCATCCGCGCCAGCATCTGGTCGAGACTCTCCCAATAGGTCGCGCCCAATTCGTCGGCGATGACGGGCGCGACGGGACGGCGGTTGTGATAGTGGATCTGCAGGCCGAAGGCGCGGGCGCGGCGCGCCACCGCCTGGCCGATGCGGCCCATGCCGATAATCCCCAGGCGTTTGCCGCCGATCCGGTGTCCGAGCATCCAGGTCGGCGACCAGCCCGGCCAGTTCTTGCCATCGGTGAGGATCGAGGCGCCCTCGATCATCCGCCGCGGCACCGCCAGGATCAACGCCATGGTCATGTCGGCGGTGTCTTCGGTCAAGACCTTCGGCGTATTGGTCACGGTGATACCGCGCGCATGCGCCGCCGTGACGTCGATATTGTCGACGCCATTGCCGAAATTGGCGATCATCCGCAGCTTGCAGTCGGGTTGTTTGAGGATTTCCTCGTTGACGAGGTCAGTGACGGTCGGCACCAGCACATCAGCGGTGCGAACCGCCTCGGCGATCTGTTCCGGCGTCATCGGCGTATCGTCGAGATTCAGCCGCGCATCGAACAGCTCGCGCATCCGGGTCTCGATGGAGTCCGGAAGCTTGCGGGTAACAACGACGAGAGGCTTTTTCCTAACCGACATATGCTGCTCTCATGAGGCAATGGCTCGCCCAACCTTTGGTGAGTCAGAAGCTTCGCCGTTCAGACCTCATTAACCCGGTTGTTCGACACTGCACTTGCGCTGTTCGAACGGCTGCCTGGTTGTTTCCTCGTTGGCTTCCTGCTGGCCCCCTGGGTTCCCCGACATCTACCTCGGGGTTGCCAAGGAAAACGTCGTGGAAGGTCGAAGGAAAGCCGGACGTTCTGGTTCTCAAACGTTCCGTCCTCTCTAGCAGAAGGCCGGGCCAAGACAAGAACCCCTCGGGAATGACACCGGGGCACGAACAGGCAGGCGCAGCGGTCTTGGTTGAAGGTCCTGGGGTTCGGGCCTTTGGGTTTAGGGCGTTGAGTGGATTGTTTCAGCTCGAAGAATTCGAGTTGAGGGGTTTTCGGCAGGAGACGGGTTGATGGCGTTGGGGCGTTTCTGTGCGGTGGCGGTGCTGGCTGGGTGCTGGCTTGGCGCATCGGTCAGCACGGGTTTTTCGGCAAAGGATTTGGGTACCACCAGCGGCCTTCCCGTGCCGCGTTACGTCAGCCTGAAATCCGATCATGTGAACGTCAGGGCCGGACCGACCAAGGACAATGACGTCGCCTGGGTCTACACCCGTTCCGGCCTGCCGGTGGAAATCACCGCCGAATTCGAGAACTGGCGCCGGGTGCGCGATTCCGAGGGCTCCGAAGGCTGGGTCTATCACTCCCTGCTGTCCGGCCGTCGCACCGCCGTCGTCACCATGAAGTCCAAGGACGAACTCGCGCCGCTCTATGATCGCGCCGATCCGTCGAGCGCGGTCGCCGCACGGCTGCAGGCTGGCGTCGTCGCCCAGGTCAAGAAATGCGCATCCGGCTGGTGCCGTGTCATCGGTACCGGCTTTGACGGCTGGATCGAACAGCAGCGGCTGTGGGGCGTCTACGCCGACGAGAAGGTGGATTGAGGGTTACTGTCGTCCCGGCCTTGAGCCGGACCCATACCGCGTGATTCGTCGATGCG
The DNA here is from genome assembly GCA_017305715.1 of Hyphomicrobiales bacterium. Lineage (GTDB taxonomy): Bacteria > Pseudomonadota > Alphaproteobacteria > Rhizobiales > Xanthobacteraceae > Bradyrhizobium. The sequence continues at coordinate 170,361 of JAFKKG010000014.1, forward strand.
GCACGATGGTAGACACCGTCATCCAACAACAGGCATTTGTGGCTATGGGTCCCGGCTCAAGGCCGGGACGACGAGCTGAGAGAACTCAGCGCTTCTTGCGCAGCCGCACGACCATGTCGACGCGGGCGATCTCGTAGCCTTCGGGCACATCCGGCATCCGCGAGAGCACCAGATGCGGATCGGGAATGTCGACCAGCTCGTGATTGTTCTCGAGGTAGAAGTGGTGATGCGCCGTCACGTTGGTGTCGAAATAGGTCTTGGTGCCGTCCACGCTGACCTGACGCAGCAGGCCGGCGTCGGTGAGCTGGTTGAGGGTGTTGTAGACGGTGGCGAGCGACACCGGAACCTTGGCGAGCGTCGCTTCCTCGTACAGCATTTCGGCCGTCAGATGCCGTGCGCCCTTGCCGAACAGCAGCCAGCCCAGCGCCATGCGCTGGCGGGTGGGCCGCAAGCCGGCGGCCTGCAACATTTCGTTGACGTCATGCCAGGGACAGCCGGTCAGCGCCGGCTGATGTCCGGCGGCATGGGCGGCCGGATCAACGGCGTCATCCTTCACGGTCGAGACCTGATCGTTCATTTCCACTTCGGGCACCACGCAACTTGGGCAATAACCTCGCTTAATATAAAAGGAAATCCGTTAGATGCAAGTTTTTCGCAACTAGAACGGTCCCAAGGTTAAGGAGGAACCCGCACCGGGATATGGCATTTTGGGCCCATATCCAGCGCTTTGCCGCCCGCGAAGGCCTATGTTACAGAGCGCGCGGACCACATATGCATATTCGGCAGGGACATTGCCGGTGGCATCCTAAGGGGCGCAGATTGCGGGAAACAAGCGTTCTCCCGCAGGGAAACGGGTCCGGTCCGTTCGAAAGCGCAACCCGGGTATTTTGCGGGATATTTTAGAGAGGCTGAAACGATGCTGGATCGCCGCGGCGGTTACGAATACGAGGATTTGCTGGCGTGCGGCCGCGGCGAACTGTTCGGCCCGGGCAATGCGCAACTGCCGTTGCCGCCGATGCTGATGTTCGACCGCATCACCGAAATTTCCGAAACCGGCGGTGAATACGGCAAAGGCATCGTTCGCGCCGAACTCGATGTGAACCCGGATCTCTGGTTCTTTAACTGCCATTTCAAGGGCGATCCCGTCATGCCGGGCTGCCTCGGCCTCGACGCGCTGTGGCAGATGGTCGGCTTTTATCTCGGCTGGACCGGCGGCGAGGGCCGTGGCCGGGCACTCGGCCTCGGCGACCTGAAGTTCTCCGGTCAGGTGATGCCGAACGTTCGCAAGATTGTGTACAACGTCGACATCAAGCGCGTGATGCGTCTAAAGCTCTGGCTGGGCATCGCGGACGGCTGGCTTTCAGCCGACGGCGAGATTATCTATCGCGCGAAGGATCTGAGGGTGGGGCTGTTGAGGCAAGGTGCCACATTGCCGGGAGCGTGAGTTACCGCGCTCCCATAAGGCGGCACCGGGTTTGACGGCGGCCATAACACAAAACGCAAACGACGAGGCGAGGCGATCATGAGGCGGGTTGTCATCACGGGGATGGGCATCGTCTCGTCCATCGGAAATAACACCCAGGAAGTGCTTGCGAGCCTTCATGAGGCGAAATCCGGTATCACGCGCGCGGAAAAATACGCCGAGCTCGGCTTCCGCTCGCAGGTGCAGGGCGCGCCGACGATCAATTCCGCCGATGTCATCGACCGGCGTGCGATGCGCTTCCTCGGCGAGGGCGCGGCGTGGAATCACATCGCGATGGAGCAGGCGATCCAGGATTCCGGTCTCAGCCCGACCGAAGTTTCCGACGTGCGCACCGGCATCATCATGGGTTCCGGCGGGCCGTCTGCGCGCACCATCGTCGAAGCCGCCGATATCACCCGAACCAAGGGGCCGAAGCGCGTCGGTCCGTTCGCGGTGCCGAAGGCGATGTCGTCGACCGCTTCGGCGACGCTGGCGACCTGGTTCAAGATCAAGGGCGTGAACTATTCGATCTCGTCGGCCTGCGCGACCTCGAACCATTGCATCGGCAATGCCTATGAGACGATCCAGATCGGCAAGCAGGACGTGATCTTCGCCGGCGGCTGCGAGGAACTCGACTGGTCGCTGTCGGTGCTGTTCGACGCCATGGGCGCGATGTCCTCGAAATACAACGCCACGCCGGCGACCGCGTCGCGTCCCTACGATATCAGCCGCGACGGCTTTGTCATTGCGGGCGGTGCGGGTGTGGTGGTGCTCGAAGAACTCGAGCATGCCAAGGCGCGCGGTGCGCGGATCTACGCCGAAATCGTCGGCTATGGCGCGACGTCGGATGGTTACGACATGGTGGCCCCGTCGGGCGAAGGCGCCGAGCGTTGCATGCGCATGGCGATGGAAACCGTGAAGACGCCGATCGACTACATCAACCCGCACGCGACCTCGACGCCCGCCGGTGATCCGCCCGAAATCGAGGCGATCCGCAAGGTGTTCGGCGTCGGCGAAAAATGCCCGCCGATTTCGGCGACCAAGGCGCTGACGGGCCATTCGCTCGGCGCCACCGGCGTGCAGGAAGCGATCTATTCGCTGCTGATGATGAACAACGGGTTCGTCTGCGAGAGCGCCAACATCACCGAGCTCGATCCTGTGTTCGCCGACATGCCGATCGTGCGCAAGCGCATCGACAACGCCAAGCTCGGCACCGTGCTGTCGAATTCCTTCGGCTTCGGCGGCACCAACGCCACGCTGGTGTTCAAGCGGATGGAAGCGTGATTTCGTTCTTGCCTGCGCTCGCCCCGCGGCGAGCGATTGACACGCAGCGGATGCTGACTTTCCAACAATCCGAAACGGGGTGGGTATGATCATCGAACCGCGCGTGCGAGGTTTCATTTGCACGACGGCACATCCTGTCGGTTGCGCCAAGAATGTCGGCGAACAAATCGCCTACGTTCTCCGCCAGGGATCCATTCCGGAATGCCCGAAGCGCGTCGCCGTGCTCGGCTGTTCGACGGGTTACGGCCTCGCGAGTCGCATTGTCTCGACCTTCGCCGGGGGCGCGGAGACAATCGGCGTATCGCTGGAGCGCGAGCCTTCCGCGAACAGGACCGGCAGCGCCGGCTGGTACAACAACCGCGCATTCGAGATCGAAGCCCGGAAGATCGGGCGGTCTTCCCTCACGCTCGAGGGCGATGCCTTCTCGAACGAGCTGAAGCAAACCTTCATCGCGCATGTGCGCGAAAAGTTCGGACAGCTGGACCTGCTGGTCTACAGTATGGCCGCGCCGGTCCGCACGGACCCGGACACCGGCAAGACCTATCGCTCGGCGATCAAGCCGCTCGGCGCTCCCGTCGACATCAAGACTCTCAACACGGAAACCGGCGAGGTCTTCGAGACCACGATCGCGCCGGCGAGCGAGGATGAGGCCGCCGCCACGGTGGCGGTGATGGGGGGCGAGGACTGGAAGCGCTGGATCGACCAGCTTGCGGATGCGGGTGTCCTGGCGCCGGGTTTCCGCACGTTGAACTACACCTATATCGGCAGCGAACTGACCTGGCCGATCTACTGGAAGGGCACGTTGGGCCGCGCCAAGGTCGATCTCGACCGCAAGGCAGAGGCGATTCGGGGCCGGCTCGGCCAGGACGCGGCCCGTGTGGTGGCGCTGAAGGCGGTGGTCACCCAGGCGAGTTCGGCCATTCCCGTGGTGCCGCTCTACGGCACGGTGCTGTTCAAGGTGATGAAGCATCTCGGGCTCGACGAGGGATGCATCGAACAGATCGATCGACTGTTCCGCACGCGTCTTGGCCCGAATGCTGAAGTCGACGAGGCACTGCGCCTTCGGGTCGACGACTGGGAGCTTTCGCCCGAGGTGCAGGCGGAAGTATTGCGGCGATGGCCGCTGCTCTCCACCGAAACCCTCGGCGAACTGGCCGACCTGCCGGAATACAGGCGGCAGTTCCTCCGCCTGTTCGGATTTGGCATCGACGGTGTCGACTACGCGCAGGACGTCGATCCCTGCGTCGTCCCGGGTTGAGCCGCCCCACAAAGCTGCGGGCGCGCCTCACCCCGCCGCGATCTTCTCCGCACGCTGGAACGCCGGGCGGGCGGCGCAGCGATCGATATAGGCGTCGAACGACGAGCGCGACGGGATCATCTTGAACACGCGGACTGCAAAGTTCAGCCCGGAGCCGATCACGGTATCGGCCGCCGAGAATGTCTCGCCGAGAATCCACGGTCCCTTCTGCAGCGCCACGTCGAGCACGTCGATCACCCGCTGCGAGTCGCCCCAGCCGGCGGCGACCGGATTCATCTCGAGCTTGGTCGCGAGCTGCACGATCGCCGGCTCGATGCAGCTCGGGCCGAAGAACAGCCAGTAGAGATACTTCGCGCGCAGGGGATCGCCGAGCGGCGGTGCGAGCCTGGCTTCCGGATAGCGCTCGGCAACATAGGCGGCGATCGCCGCGGCTTCCGCCAGCGTCGTCTCGCCGTCCCTGAGCGCCGGCACCTTACCCATCGGATTGATCGCCAGATATTCGAGCTTGCGCTGTGCTCCGGTCGAGATGTCGGTCAGCACGCGTTCATAGGGTTGCCCGGTCTCCTCCATCAGCCACAGCGAGGAGAACGAGCGCGAACGTGGTGACCAATAGAGCTGCATCATGGCGGAACCTTTCATCGGCGAAGGGCGGACAATGCCACTTACATTGCGCGTCCGACGCGAATTGGCAACGCACTACGCCTAGGACGAACGGTTCAGCGCCAGGCGATATATTGGTCAACTTCGTTTCGTGCGGTCGATTGGCCGGCGATCTCGGGCGCATCGCGGAGAGCCGGCCAGCATGCGCACGCGGTCCGTCAGCCGAGCTGTGTTTCTTATGCCTGTCTCTTCCACCTGTAATATTTCATCACGCGGCCGGTGATCGGATCGGCCGTTTCCTTCTCGAACACAAAGCCTTCGCGCTCATACCAGCGCCAGGCCTTTTCGTTTTCGCGCACGCAGCGCAGCCAGATTTCATCCGGCAGCTGCCGTCGCGTGAAGGCCAGCAGCATCCGCCCCAGGCTTCTGGCCTGGTATTCCGGCGCCACGAACAACTGGTCGAGATAATTGTCCGGCAGGTGCAAGGCCAGCATCGCCGCGATCGCGCCGCCGTCATCGGCGACATGGAGACTCCAGCCGTTGGTCACTTCGGTGCGAACGCGCGCACGCAGTTTTTCCAGCAGCGCATCGCTGGCGGCTTCGATCCCGGTCGAGGCCCAGCTGTTCATCCAGACGCGGGCGATTTCGTCATATTCGTCGGCGCGGGCGGGACGGATGACCGGCATCATCAGGCCCGCGCTTTCCGCGCCGAAGGTTTCGCCCGGCGCTGTTCGCTCAGCGCGTCGGCCGCGAGGCAAACCACTTCCGAAATCTGCTGCAATTGCGCGGCCAGCGGGCTGGTCTTGCGCCAGACCATGCCGATGGTTCGCGACGGTTGCGGATTGCCGAACCGCGTGACCGAGACCGGCGCCGAGCGCGTTTCCACCGCGACCGCCATCTCCGGAATCAGGGTGACGCCGATGCCGGCGCCGACCATCTGGACCAGCGTCGACAGCGAACTTGCGTCCAGCACCTCGCGCGGCGGCGACTGCATGTTGCAGAACGACAGCGCCTGGTCGCGGAAGCAATGTCCCTCTTCGAGCAGCAGCAGCCGCATCTCGCGCAGCGACTCATGGCTCGGCACCGGCGTGCCCTCGTCCGCGGCCGGCCGTACCAGCAGGAACCTTTCCGAGAAACACGCCGCCTCCGTCAGCGACGGCTCCGATACCGGCAGTGCCACGATCGCGGTATCGAGTCGGCCCTCCGTCACTTCCTTGATCAGCTTCGGCGTCAGCGTCTCGCGCACGTGAATGTCGAGTTCCGGATGCATCCGCGCGAGGTTTTCGATCAGTTTCGGCAGCAGATAGGGCGCGATCGTCGGGATCATGCCGATGCGCAGCCGCCCCGCCAGCCGGTCCCGCGACGCCCGCGCAAAATCGCCGAGTTCATCGACCGAGCGCAGGATGTCGCGGACGCGCTGGATGATCTCTTCGCCGAACTTGGTCAGCGTGACCTGCCGCGCGCTCCGCTCCAGCAGCACGCCACCGAGAGCTGCCTCCATCTCCTTGATCTGCATCGACAGCGCCGGCTGGGAGATCGAGCAGGCCTCCGCCGCGCGCCCGAAATGGCCGTGACGGGTCAGCGCATCAAAGTAGCGAAGCTGCCTGAGCGTCATCTGGATCATCAGAATATCTTATCGTATCGATCATTAAAATCAACTTCCCCTGATCGTAACCGGCTCTTAGAGTGCTTCCAAGCTGATAGGAAACGGCCGCTAGGAGGCAATCATGGACGACAAGACAAAATGCCCGTTCTCGGGCGGAAAACGCGGACACTCGAACCGCGATTGGTGGCCGGACGCGCTGGACGTGTCGCTTCTTCACCGCAATTCCGCCCTGTCCGATCCGATGGGCGAAGCGTTCGACTACGCCAAGGAATTCAAGACCCTCGACCTCAATGCCGTGATCAAGGACCTCACCGCGTTGATGACGGAGTCGCAGGAGTGGTGGCCGGCCGATTTCGGTCACTATGGCGGCCTGATGATCCGCATGGCCTGGCACAGCGCCGGCACCTATCGCATCACCGATGGCCGTGGCGGCGCAGGCGCCGGTCAGCAGCGTTTCGCGCCGCTGAACAGCTGGCCCGATAACGCCAATCTCGACAAGGCGCGCCGGCTGCTGTGGCCGGTCAAGCAGAAATATGGCCGCAAGATTTCGTGGGCCGATTTGATGATCCTCGCCGGCAACGTCGCGCTCGAATCGATGGGCTTCAAGACGTTTGGTTTTGCGGGCGGCCGCGTCGATGTCTGGGAGCCGGAAGAGCTGTTCTGGGGGCCTGAGGGCACGTGGCTGGGCGATGAACGCTACAGCGGCGAACGCCAGCTCGCCGAGCCGCTCGGCGCCGTGCAGATGGGCCTCATCTATGTCAACCCGGAAGGCCCCAACGGCAATCCGGATCCGGTGGCCGCGGCCAAGGATATCCGCGAAACCTTCTTCCGCATGGCGATGAACGACGAGGAAACCGTCGCCCTGATTGCCGGCGGCCACACCTTCGGCAAGGCCCATGGTGCCGGCGATCCGTCGCTGGTGGGACCAGACCCCGAAAGCGGCGCGCTCGAGGATCAGGGTTTGGGTTGGAAGAGCAAGCACGGCACCGGCATCGGTCCCGACACCATCACCGGCGGTCCGGAAGTCACCTGGACGCAGGAGCCGACGAAGTGGAGCAATTTGTTCTTCAAGAACCTGTTCGAGAACGAATGGGAACTGACCAAGAGCCCGGCCGGGGCCAAGCAGTGGAAGGCAAAGGGCGCCGCCGCCACCATCCCGGACGCCCATGACAAGTCGAAGAAGCATGTGCCGATGATGCTGACGACCGACCTGTCGCTGCGTTTCGACCCGGCCTATGAGAAGATCTCGCGGCGCTTCTACGAGAATCCGGACCAGTTCGCGGACGCATTCGCGCGGGCCTGGTTCAAGCTCACGCATCGCGACATGGGTCCGGTCGTGCGTTATCTCGGCCCGCTGGTGCCGAAGGAAACGCTGATCTGGCAGGACCCGATCCCGGCGGTCGATCACCCGCTGATCGGCGAGGCGGATATCGCAGCGCTGAAGAGCAAGATTCTCGGCTCGGGTCTGTCGGTGTCCCAGCTTGTTTCGGTGGCCTGGGCGTCGGCGTCGACATTCCGCGGCTCCGACAAGCGCGGCGGCGCGAATGGCGCGCGTATTCGTCTCAGCCCGCAGAAGGACTGGGAAGTCAACCAGCCGGCCGAGCTGAAGACGGTGCTGCAGAAGCTGGAAGCGATCCAGAAGGAGTTCGGCAAGAAGGTTTCGCTTGCCGATCTGATCGTGCTCGGCGGCTGCGCGGCCGTCGAAAAGGCTGCCAAGGACGCCGGCATCGACGTCAAGGTGCCGTTCACGCCAGGGCGCATGGATGCCTCGCAGGATCAAACCGACGTCGCTTCCTTTGCCCCGCTCGAACCGCGTGCCGACGGCTTCCGCAACTATATCAACGGCAAGAAGCATCAGTTCATGGAGCCGGAGGAAGCGCTGGTGGACCGCGCGCAATTGCTGCGGTTGACGGGGCCCGAGATGACGGTGCTTGTCGGCGGCCTGCGCGTGCTCGGGGCCAATGCCGGCGGATCCAAGCATGGCGTCTTCACCAGCAAGCCGGGGACCTTGACGAATGATTTCTTCGTCAATCTGCTCAGCATGGGCACGGAATGGCAGCCGTCAGGCGAAAACGCGTATGAAGGCCGCGACCGCAAGACCAAGGCGGTGAAGTGGACCGCGACCCGCGTCGACCTGATCTTCGGCTCGCATGCGCAGCTTCGTGCTTTCGCCGAGGTCTATGCGTGCGCGGATTCGAAGGAGAAATTCGTCGGGGATTTCGTGGCGGCCTGGACCAAGGTGATGAACGCCGATCGGTTCTGATCCGCCCGGGACGGTGCGAAGACGAAATTCCAAAAACCAAAAGGGCGGCCGTGATGGCCGCCCTTTTTCATGTCCGGTATGGTGCGATCAAACGCCGAGCGTGCCGGCCTTTGCCGCTGCGAAACGCTCGGCGACCTTGGCCCAGTTCACCGTGTTCCACCACGCCTTGAGATAATCGGCGCGGCGGTTCTGGTAGTTGAGATAGTAAGCGTGTTCCCAGACGTCGTTGCCGAGCAGCGCGCGCTTGCCGTCCATGATCGGACTGTCCTGGTTGGGGCGGGTTTCGATCGCGAGCTTGCCGTCCTTGGTGACGGTCACGAACACCCAGCCCGAGCCGAACTGCCGCCCGCCCGCGGCGTTGAACTCGGTCTGGAACTTCTCCAGGCCGCCGAGATCCTTGTCAATCGCGGCCAGCAGTTCGCCTTCCGGCTTGCCGCCGCCCGGTGCCATGATCTCCCAGAACATGGTGTGATTGGCGTGACCGCCGAGATTGTTACGCACCGCGAATTTGATGTCGTCGTTCAGCGCGTTCAGATTGCCGAGGATATCCGTGATCTTGCTGGTGCCGAGCTGCGGATTGGTCTTGGCGACGTTGTTGATGTTGGCGACGTAGGCGGCGTGATGGCGATCATGGTGGATTTCCATGGTCTTGGCGTCGATATGCGGCTCGAGTGCGTTGAAGGCGTAAGTCAGCGGCGGCAGCGTGAACGGGCCTGTTGCGGCCGGGGCTGCCGCAGGCGCGGCGGGTACCTGCGCAAAAACGACACGCGGAGTGGCGGCGACGGCAACAAGGCTGGCGGCGGCGCTGAAAAAATGACGGCGCGAAAGTGCGGACATGGAGTCTCTCCTGCGTGACGAGCTCGTGCTGCTCGGTTCGGATGATCGTAACGGGGCTCGGCTACAAGTTTCGAAGTCAGCCCCATCCCGGGTTCAAATTAAATAGCTCAGGCGCTGCGACCTATGAGCGCATGATCAAATCCAACGCAAGCAATCGAAGGCGTTGGTCCAAGGCAAACAATTCAAGGCAAACAATTCAAGGTAAACAATCGAAGGCAAACAAAAGGGCGGCTTTTCGGCCGCCCTCTTTTATTACTCAATCCCGCTGCGGCTTACTCGCCGGCCGCTTCGCGCGGCGCGGGGGCTTCGGCCTTCTGCTTGGCCTCGAGGTCCTCGCCGGTGGCCTGATCGACCACCTTCATCGACAACCGCGTCTTGCCGCGATCGTCGAAGCCGAGCAGCTTGACCTTGACCTTGTCGCCTTCCTTGACGACGTCGGACGTCTTCTGCACGCGCGCCGAAGCGAGCTGGCTGATGTGGACGAGGCCGTCCTTGGCGCCGAAGAAGTTCACGAACGCGCCGAACTCCATCACCTTGACCACGGTGCCTTCGTAGATCTGGCCGATCTCCGGATCGGAGGCGATCGACTTGATCCACTTGATCGCGGCCTTCATCGCCTCGCCGTCGTTGGAGGCGACCTTCACGGTGCCGTCGTCCTCGATATTGACCTTGGCGCCGGTCTTCTCGACGATCTCGCGGATCACCTTGCCGCCGGTGCCGATCACTTCACGGATCTTGTCGGTCGGGATCTTGAAGGTCTCGATGCGCGGCGCGTATTCGCCGAGCTCGGCGCGCGCGTTGGTGAGCGCCTTCGACATTTCGCCGAGGATGTGGATACGCCCATCCTTGGCCTGACCGAGGGCGACCTTCATGATCTCCTCGGTGATGCCCTCGATCTTGATGTCCATCTGCAGCGAGGTGATGCCCTGGTCGGTGCCGGCCACCTTGAAATCCATGTCGCCGAGATGATCCTCGTCACCGAGAATGTCGGACAGCACGGCAAAGCGCGAACCTTCCAGGATCAGGCCCATCGCGATACCCGCGGTCGGCCGCTTCAGGGGAACGCCCGCATCCATCAGCGCCAGCGAGGCGCCGCAGACCGACGCCATCGACGACGATCCGTTGGATTCGGTGATCTCGGAAACCACGCGCACCGTGTAGGGGAATTCGTGGTGCGGCGGCAGCACCGGATGGATCGCGCGCCACGCCAGCTTGCCGTGGCCGATCTCGCGGCGCTTGGTGCCGCCGAGGCGACCGGTTTCACCGACCGAGTAGGGAGGGAAATTGTAGTGCAGCAGGAACTGCTCCTTGTAGGTTCCTGACAGCGAGTCGATGTACTGCTCGTCCTCGCCGGTGCCGAGCGTGGTCACCACCATCGCCTGGGTTTCACCGCGGGTGAACAGCGCCGAGCCGTGGGCGCGGGGCAGCACGCCGACTTCGGCGACGATGTTGCGGACGGTCTTGGAATCGCGGCCGTCGATGCGCTTGCCGGTGTCGAGGATGTTCCAGCGGACGATCTTGGATTCGAGTTCCTTGAACACGCCGGCGATGCGCAGCTTGTCGTATTTCGGCTCCTGCCCTTCCGGGAAATAGTGAGCCATCACCTTTTCCTTGGCCTTGCCGACCGCGGCGTAGCGATCCTGCTTGACCGGGATCGCGTAGGCCGAGCGCAGCTCCTGCTCGATCAGGCCGAGCATTTCCTTTTCGAGTGCGCTCTCGTCGACGACCTTGACTTCGCGCGGTTCCTTGGCGGCCTTCTCGGCGAGATCGATGATCGCCTTGATCACCGGCTGGAAGTGCCGGTGGCCGAACATGACCGCACCGAGCATGATGTCTTCGTTGAGTTCCTTGGCTTCCGATTCCACCATCAGCACGGCATCGGCGGTGCCGGCGACGACCAGGTCAAGCTGGGTCTCGACCATTTCGTCGAGCGTCGGGTTCAGGATGTACTCGTCGTTGCTGAAGCCGACGCGGGCCGCGCCGATCGGACCCTTGAAGGGGGCACCGGATATCGTCAGGGCCGCGGAGGCGGCGACCAGCGCCAGAATGTCGGGATCGTTCTCCATGTCATGCGACAGCACGGTGACGATGACCTGGGTTTCGTTGCGCCAGCCGTCGACGAACAGCGGACGGATCGGGCGGTCGATCAGGCGGGAGACCAGCGTCTCCTTTTCGGTCGGTCGGCCTTCACGCTTGAAATAGCCGCCGGGAATGCGGCCGGCCGCGTAGGCCTTTTCCTGGTAGTCGACGGTCAGCGGCAGGAAGTCGACGCCTTCGCGCGGGCTCTTGGCGGCGACCACGGTGGCGAGCACGATGGTCTCGCCATAGGTCGCCAGAACGGCGCCGTCGGCCTGACGGGCGATCTTTCCGGTTTCAAGCTTGAGGGGACGTCCACCCCAGTCGATCTCGACTGAATGAGCATTAAACATTTCGATTTCTTTCATGGTTTCGCGACAGCACGGACGTCTGAAACACAAAGACCATGCGCAAGATTGCGGGACACTGATCGCAACGCGTGATCAGCATCCGGCGATCCTGCCATGGTCTTCATATTTCGGATGGCGTCCATCCTCTCGGTAGTTCGGGCACCTTGCCCTGCCCAGCGGCCGGATTGCTGCTGGACGTCTAATGGACATGAGTTTCATCATGCCCTTGCGCATGATCGTCTCCGAATATCCGGAGTCCGGATTCTTCCGGAAGACCATACGAAAACGCGCGCAACGGGCGCGCGTACTCTTCCGATATCAACGACGAATGTTGTGCTTTTCGAGCAGCGCCTTGTAACGCGCCTCGTCTTTCCGCTTGATGTAATCAAGCAGGGAACGGCGTGTGGCGACCATCTTCAAAAGACCCCGGCGCGAATGATTGTCCTTCACGTGGGATTTGAAGTGCCCGGTGAGGTTGTTGATGCGTTCCGACAGGATCGCAACCTGAACCTCGGGCGAGCCGGTGTCGCCGGCCTTGTTGGCATTCGTCTTGATGACTTCCGCTTTGCGTTCGGCGGTAATCGACATCGTCAAACTTTCTCATTGCTGCGACCGGAACTGGCAGTCAGTCCGGTCAGGTTGAACACACGCTTGGGGATGAGTTCGCCATTGCCAATTTCGGCGAGGGCCAGAAGCCGGCCTGCCACCGTGACATAGACTGTGCCGCTACAATTGGGCGCATCCCGTCCGCGCAACAAAACGGCCTGGCCCCTGTGGAGCCTTGCCGCATCCGCCCGTGTGACGGCCAGTGCCGGGATGTCGTCCAGCGCGGTCTCAACGGGCAAAAGCGCGTCGGCGAGGCTTCCCTCGCCAGACGCGGCTCTATTACACAAAGCCTCCAACTGTTCCAGCGGAATCATGTCCGCCTCCCGGAATGGACCCACCAGGGTCCGCCGCAGGGCGCTGATATGGCCGAAACAGCCCAAAATCCGGCCGATATCGCGGGCCAGCGCCCGGACATAGGTTCCCTTGCCGCACTCGGCCTCGAACACGGATTGGGCGTTATCTCCATGCTCCACAAGGGTTAATTCGTGAATCTCGACCGGGCGGGGCTTCAATTCGACGGTTTCGCCGTCTCTGGCGAGGTCATAGGCCCGTTCACCCTGGACCTTGATCGCCGAATATTGCGGCGGGATCTGCTCGATCAGGCCGGTGAATTGCGGCAGCAGGTCCCGGATCGCTTCGGCCGAAGGCCTGAGATCGCTGGTCTTGACGGGGCGGCCCTCGGTGTCGTCGGTGTCGCGCTCTTCGCCCCAGGTCACCGTAAAGCGGTAGCGCTTGCGGCCGTCCATCACGAACGGGACCGTCTTGGTGGCCTCACCCAGCGCGATCGGCAGGCCGCCGGAGGCGAGCGGGTCGAGGGTGCCGGCATGGCCGGCGCGCTTGGCCTGGAACAGGCGCTTGAGCACGGCGACCGCGTGCGTCGAGGTCATGCCGACCGGTTTGTCGAGAATCACCCAGCCATGGACGTCGCGCTTGTCGCGGCGCGGCTGGTTGTTCTGGCGTTGCTGCTTGCCCTGATGCTTCTGACGCGGATCGTTGTGGCCGCGCCGAGGTTCGTCGCCACGCCGCGCATCTTCGTTGCGCGCCTCGGTAAAAATATTTTTTGAGGCGTCGTGCGATTCGCCGTTTTGCGTATCGATCACGCCGTTGGCTGTAGTCACAGTCATCACTTGTCGTCCGAATCGGGTGCCAGGTCTTTTTGCACCGCAGGTGTTCTCAGTAATTTCTCGATCCGTTCCGCTTCATCGAATCGCTCGTCGACGCGGAAACGAAGATCAGGTGCAAACTTCAGGTTAACGCGGTGCGCGATCTCTCCGCGCAGGAACTTCTTGTTGCGCGCGAGCGCCGCGATCACGACATCGGTGTCGCGTCCGCCGAGCGGCATCACATAAATGGTCGCAAGCTTCAGGTCCGGTGACATGCGCACCTCCGGAACCGTGATGATGTGACCCTCGAGGTCGGGGTCATGCACGCTACCCTGGGACAGAATATCGGCGACCGCATGGCGCACGGTCTCGCCGACGCGCAATTGGCGCTGTGAACCGCCGGGAGCGGAACTCTTGCTGTGATGCCGGGGCATGGTGGTCTCTCGAAAATAATTCGTCATGGCCGGGCTCCTCCCGGCCATGTACGTCGCTGCTTCTGCTGAATTCTATGGGACGTGGATGCCCGGAACACAAATGCGAAGACGCGCTTCGCGCTTTTGTCCGGGCATGACGTCGAACTAATACAATGTCTCCTGACGAAGCCGTAAGGTTCAGACTTACAGGCTGCGCTGGATCGTCTCCACGCGATAACACTCGATGACGTCGCCGACACGCATGTCGCCGTAGTTCTCGAACGCCATGCCGCATTCCTGGCCGGACTGCACTTCCTTCACTTCATCCTTGAAGCGCTTCAGTGTCGAGAGCTTGCCTTCATGCACGACGACGTTGTCGCGAATCAGGCGAACATTGGCGCCGCGTTCCACGGTGCCGTCGGTGACACGGCAGCCGGCGACCTTGCCGACCTTGGAAATGTTGAACACTTCCAGGATCTGCGCATTGCCCAGCATGGTTTCGCGCAGCGTCGGCGCGAGCAGGCCGGACATCGCCTTTTTGATGTCGTCCACCAGATCGTAGATGATGTTGTAGTAGCGGATCTCGATGCCGTTGCGCTTGGCGGCGGCCGCCGCTTCCTTGTTGGCGCGAACCGAGAAGCCGATGATGGCGGCGTTGAAGCCTTCCGCGAGCGTCACGTCGGATTCGGAGATGCCGCCGACGCCCGCATGCAGGATGCGGGCAGCAACTTCGTCGGTGCCGAGCTTTTCCAGCGAGCCCAGAATGGCTTCGAGCGAACCCTGCACGTCGGCCTTGATGATCAGCGGGAATTCCTTGCGGCCCGACGTCTTGAGCTGCGACATCATCTGTTCGAGCGAGCCGCGCATGCCGGAAATCGAGGCGGCCGCGTTCTCGCGCTTCTGATGGGCGCGGTAGCTCGTGACCTGACGGGCGCGGGCTTCGTTTTCGACGACGGCAAGGCGGTCGCCGGCTTCCGGCGGGCCGTTGAAGCCGAGCACCTCGACCGGCACCGAAGGTCCGGCCTCCTCGATGTTGACGCCCTGATCGTTGATGAGGGCGCGGACGCGGCCCATTTCGGCGCCGGCCACGATGATATCGCCGATGCGCAGGGTTCCGCGCTGCACCAGCACGGTCGCAACCGGACCGCGGCCGCGGTCGAGTCTCGCTTCGATCACGGTGCCTTCGGCGGGACGTTCCGCGTTGGTCTTGAGGTCGAGCAGTTCGGCCTGCAGCGCGATCATTTCCAGCAGTTTGTCGAGATTGGTCTTGTTCTTGGCGGATACCTCGACGTCGACGACGTCGCCGCCGAACGATTCGACCTGAACCTCGTGCTGCAGCAGTTCGGTGCGCACGCGCTCCGGCTTGGCGTCGGGCTTGTCGATCTTGTTGATCGCGATGATCATCGGAACCTTCGCCGCCTTGGCGTGGTTGATCGCCTCGATGGTCTGCGGCATGACGCCGTCATCGGCCGCGACCACCAGGATCACGATGTCGGTGACCTTGGCGCCGCGCGCGCGCATCGCGGTGAACGCGGCGTGGCCGGGCGTATCGATGAAGGTGATCTTCTTGCCGCTTTCGGGCGAGGTCACCTGATAGGCGCCGATATGCTGGGTGATGCCGCCGGCTTCGCCGGACACCACATTGGCGTGGCGCAGCGCGTCGAGCAGCGAGGTCTTGCCGTGGTCGACATGGCCCATCACGGTCACGACCGGCGAACGCGGCTCGGTGTCGGTGGAATCGTCGACGACGTCGAACAGGCCCTCCTCGACGTCGGACGCGGCGACGCGCTTGACGGTGTGGCCCATTTCCTCGGCGATCAGCTGCGCGGTGTCGGCGTCGATCACGTCGGTGATCTTGTGCATCGCGCCCTGCTTCATCAGCAGGCGGATGACGTCGACCGCGCGTTCCGACATGCGGTTGGCGAGTTCCTGGATATTGATGGCTTCCGGGATCACCACTTCGCGGATGATCTTTTCCTTCGGCTCGTTCGAGGCGTGCCCCTTCAGGCGCTGGGTGCGGCGGCGGAACGAGGCGATCGAACGCTCGCGCACATTGTCGGCATCGAGGGCGGTGACCAGCGTCAGGCGGCCGCGTTCCTTTTGCGGGCCGGGCTTATGGGTCGTCTTCGGTGGAACGGCAGGGCGCATGGCGCCGCCGGGGCCACGACGGACCTGGCGCGGACCTTCATCCTCATCGGAGGCGTCGGCGGCAACGCCGGGTGCGCGCGCGGGCGGCACGGCAGCCGCCGTCGGCCGGGCGGCGGGGCGCGCGGCTGTGGCGGCCGGCGCGGGTGTCGCCGCCTTGGCCTCGGCTTCGCCGAACCGCTTCTTGGCTTCGATTTCCGCCTTGCGCTTGGCCTCTTCTTCCAGGCGATGCCGTTCTTCCTCGGCCTTGCGGCGGGCTTCGGCGGCTTCGCGCTCGGCCTGTTCGATGCCCTCGCGGCTGGCGCGGCGTTTGGCTTCTTCCTCGGCGAGGCGGCGTTCCTCGATGTCACGGACCTTGGCGTCGGCCAGTGCGCTGGCGCGCGCGGAACGTTCGTCCTCGGTCAGCGTGCGCAACACCACGCCGCCGGGGCGCGGCGCGGCCGGTGCCGCAGGACGGCTCGGCGCCTTGGCGACCACCGGTGCGGGCTTGGCGACGACCGGCTCGGGCGCATGCGGTTCGCCGGCGGATCCGTCGCCGCCGACGCGGCGCTTGCCACGCTTTTCGACCACGACCTGCTTGGTCCGGCCATGGCTGAAGCTCTGGCGTACGGTGCCCGTCTCGACGCGCGGCTTGAGCGTCAAGGTCTTGGTCGGGACACTCAAAGTCTTGTCGCCAGGCGTTTTGGTATCAACCATTCAGCAGTCCTAATCTCGTTACGTTGTGCGTATCCGCACAGTCATTGAATTGCGTCGTGCAAGCACGTCTCGTTAGTCAGAATTTCTGGCCGCATCGGCGGTCTTGTCGTCATCGGCCATCCGGTATCGGACCAGGATCTGGCTGCGCGACAGGAACGTCTTGCTCGCCGGGCCCGCGAGCAGGGCAGCATGTATCACATTTGACCGCCCTAGTGCCAAATCCAATTCTGCCGAGGTCAAAACATTGACGATCGGAAATTCGGTCGAGTTTTCCTGCGGAATTTCCCGCGATTCACCGGGATTTCCGCGCTTTTGCCGGACGATCCCGTCCAATTTGCGGATTCCGTCGGCCGCGCCGTCGGAAGCGTGGATCAGGGCCGCGGCCTGCCCCTCCCGGAGCGCTCCCTCGACCTTGCTGAAGCCGCAGACGACCTGACCGGCCTTGGCAAGCATTGCCAGCGCCTCGGTCGCGCTGCGAACCAGCAAAGCCTCGGTATCGGCAGGAAGGCTCGCGGCGGCCCGGATATCGCGCTTGAAACCCTTGCTGAATTGGTTACGCCGCACCGCTTCCGCAACGGTCCGGCGTGATGCCGAGACCCACAGGCCGCGGCCGGGAAGCTTGCGCTTCAGATCCGGGATCACCTCGCCCTGCGGCGAGACGACGAACCGGATCAGTTCGCCGATCGGGCGCACCTCACGGGTGACCGCGCACATCCGCATCGTCGCGGACTTGTCGGTCCGCGGTCCGTTGTCGAGATCGGGGTCAGCCAAAGCGAGCATGCGCGCGGCATCTCCTTACGCCGTCTGGTCTTCGGTGGCTTCCGCCACCTCGGACTGCTTGGCAAGGTCGGCCTCGGTGATCCAGCCGGCAATGACGCGGGCCTGCATGATCATGGCTTCCGCATCCTCGCGGGAGATTTCGTTGGCGTCGAGAATGCCGGGGAACTTGGTCGGCTCGCCGCCTTCCTTGCGCTCGGTCCAGCCCACCAGATCGTCGGTGGCGCAACCGGCGAGATCCTCGACCGACTTGATGTCATTCTCGCCGAACTTGACCAGCATCTTCGAGGTCACGCCGGGTACCGTCTTCAAAGCATCATCCACACCGAGTTCCTTGCGTTTGTTTTCCAGCTCGGTCTCGAGCTGTTCCAGGTATTCTTTTGCACGGCTCTGCAGTTCGTTGGCGGTTTCTTCGTCGAAGCCTTCGATGCCGGCGAGTTCCTTGACGTCGACCAGCGCGAGTTCCTCGACCGAGGTGAAACCTTCCGACGCCAGCAACTGGCCGACCACTTCGTCGACATTCAGCGCTTCCATGAACACCCGCGTCGAGTTCTCGAAATCGGCCTGACGGCGCTCGGATTCTTCCTGCTCGGTAAGGATGTCGATGTCCCAGCCGGTCAGCTGCGAGGCGAGGCGCACGTTCTGGCCGCGGCGGCCGATCGCCAGCGAAAGCTGGTTGTTGGTGTCGGGCACCACGACCTCGATACGCTCGCGGTCTTCGTCGATCACGACCTTGGCGACTTCGGCGGGCGCCAGCGCGTTGACGACGAAGGTCGCAATATCGGGCGACCACGGAATGATGTCGATCTTCTCGCCCTGCAGCTCGTTCACCACCGCCTGCACGCGCGAGCCGCGCATGCCGACGCAGGCGCCGACCGGATCGACCGAGGAATCCCGCGAAATAACGCCGATTTTCGCGCGCGAACCGGGATCGCGGGCCACCGCCTTGATCTCGACGATGCCGTCATAGATCTCGGGCACTTCCTGCGCGAACAGCTTGGCCATGAATTGCGGATGGGTGCGGGACAGGAAAATCTGCGGCCCGCGGGTTTCGCGGCGGACGTCGAAGATGTAGGCGCGGACGCGGTCGCCGTTGCGGAACACTTCGCGCGGCAGCATCTCGTCGCGGCGCACGATGGCTTCGCCGCGGCCGAGATCGACGATCACGCTGCCATATTCGACGCGCTTGACGATGCCGTTGACGATGTCGCCGATGCGGTCCTTGAATTCCTGATACTGCCGGTCGCGCTCGGCCTCGCGCACCTTCTGCACGATCACCTGCTTGGCGGATTGCGCGGCGATGCGGCCATATTCCAGCGGCGGCAGCGTGTCGGCGATGGTGTCGCCGACCTGGGCGCCCGGATTGGCGCGCTGCGCATCGGCCAGCGAAATCTGGTTCGACGAATTCTCGACCACGTCGACCACCAGCATGTGGCGCGACAGCCGCAGCTCGCCCTTCTTGGCGTCGATCTCGGCGTGCACGTCGGTCTCGCTGCCGTAGCGGGCGCGGGCCGCCTTGGCGATGGCGTCTTCCATCGCCGCGATCACGATGCCGCGGTCGATCGACTTTTCGCGGGCAACCGCGTCTGCGATCTGCAGCAATTCGAGTTTGTTGGCGCTGACAGCTGCCATGGCTCAGTCTCCTTCGGTGGGATCGAATTCGCCGCCGGGCAAACCTTGCGCGGCGAGGCGATGTTTCTTGGTATTCTTCGGTAGCGGTTTCTTCAGCGGTTTCGGCTTCGGCTTGTTGCTCTTGGCCGGATCGCTTTTCCTCGCGTGCGGGGGCGGCGGTGGCGCGAGCCCGAGATTCTGCCGCAACTCGCGCTCGGCGGCCTTGCCGCGCCGCATCGATTCGGCGATCAGCTCGTCGGTCAGCACCAGGCGGGCATCGGCGATGTCCTCCATGACAAGCAATACATCCGCATCTTCTTCCGCGCGGATGTCATCCCGATGAAGCCGCACGGCGTCGCCTTCGACGCCCTGCAAGACGCCACGGAAACGCTTGCGGCCCTGATGGGCGACCGCCATTTCGACTTTCACGAGATGGCCCGAATAGCGTTCGAAATCCGAACGGCGGACCAGCGGGCGATCGATGCCCGGCGACGAAATCTCCAGCCGATAGGCGCGTTCGATGGGATCGGCGACGTCGAGCACCGGCGAGAGCGCCCGCGAGATCGCTTCGCAATCCTCGATCAGCATCGTACCGTCGGGCCGCTCGGCCATGATCTGCACCGTGCAGCCGGCCTCTCCCGAAATCTTGATCCGGACCAGCCGGTAGCCCATGCCCTGCAACACCGGTCCTGCCACCGCCGAAACCCGCGCGGCCACGCCCGGCTCGACCACGAGCCGCGGCTCGGCGAGCAGGTCAAGATCCTCGGAAACAGCAGTTGGATCGGTCATGTCGAAGGTCAAAAGCGTCTTACTTACATGGGGTTAGGCCGGGTCTAAGCCGGATCCGGCCGGTTCCCTGAACAGCACCCTTCAGGCCCGTTCTGGGCCAGGCTCGTTCAGGTAATAAAAAAGAGCGGGTCCCGGGGGGCCCACTCTCAATACGTGATCGTATGAGAACCATAAGTTGCGGCGGATATAGCGGTTTTTCCGCAATCCGGCAAGGCCTGCACGCCCTGTTAAGGGAGATTTTGAGTCATGTCCGCGGGGGTTAAAGCCTAACCCTTCGTTCACGAACGGCACCTAGATTGCCCAAAACCGGCCAATATGGCCCGGTTTGGACAGGTTTATGACGCCAGCGACAACGCTGATCCCAGGACTGGACGAAATCGTCAGGGGCGGCGATCCCAAGCGCCGCGCCGATGCAGCGCGCCGGATCAGTGAATTATTCCTCGAGGGTGCCGCCGGCTTCCGCGCCGATCACGTCGATCTGTTCGACGGCGTGTTGAGCAGCCTCGTCCCCCATGCCGATCTTGCCGCGCGAGCCGAACTCGCCGAACGGCTGTCGCTGCTCGTCAACGCGCCGCGCGGGCTGGTCGGGCAACTCGCCCATGAAGACGAAATCGCCATCGCCGGGCCGCTGCTGCGCCGCTCGCCCGTGATCCCCGAACACATCCTGGTCGAAATCGCCAGCGTCAAGGGACAGGGCCATCTGCTCGCGATGTCGGACCGGCCGACGCTCTCGCCTGACCTTACCGATGTCATCGTGCGCCGTGGCGATCGCGACGTCGTCAGGCGCACCGCGGGGAATTCCGGCGCGGTGTTTTCAACCGACGGTTATTCGACCTTGATCGAACGCGCCGGCCAGGACGGCGTGCTGACGCTCAAGCTCGGCCAGCGCGACGATCTCTCCGCCAAACAATTGAAAGATCTCCTGGAGGGATCGATCGATGTGATCCGCCGCCGCCTGTTCGAGGTGGTCAAGCCGGCCCGGCAGATGGCGATCAAGCGGGCGATGAACGAAATTTCCGGCGTTATCGAACGCGTCGATAGCGGCCGCAACTTCGAGGCGGCGCAGCGCACGATCCTTTCGCTGCATCGCGACGGCCAGCTGGTTGAAAGTGCGCTGCTCAATTTCGCCAAGGCCAACAAATACGAGGAAACCGTTGCCGCGCTGGCGGCGATGACCGGCGTGAAGATCGTCACGCTCGATCGGCTGATTGCCGGCGACCGCTACGATCCGATCCTGATCGCCGGCAAGGCGATCGGCCTCGAATGGGCGACGGTGCGCGCGTTGATCCTGCTCCGGCTCGGGCCGAACCGCACGGCATCACCGGCCGATATCGAAAGCGCGCGCGTCAACTTCGCGCGCCTGATGCCCGCGACCGCCGAACGCGTCGTCGGCTTCTGGAAGACCCGCCCGACGGTTTGAGGACCTGCCCGTCATTGCGGGCGAAGCGAAGCAATCCATGGCGCCGCACAGGAAGCATGGCTTGCTTCGTCGCTATCGCTCCGCGCCATGACGGAAGTGATCAAAATACTCCCAAATCAAAAATGAGCGCGCTATGCTTTGCGTCAAAAACACAGGGGAGCTATCCATGCTTGATGACACCGAGGTTCGGGCGCATGCCGAGAGAATCCGTGACGACGGATTCACCGTCATCGAACGCGCCGCGTCGCCCGAACTGGTCGAGGGATTGAAGGCGGCGCTGGAGCGCACCGAGCGCGAGCACAATCTCGGCTACGCGAAAACCTCGTTCGAAGGCTTCAAGACCGTCCGCATCAATAATCTGCTCACCTATGACGATCTGTTCTGGGAAGTGCCGCTGCATGACAACGTGCTGCCGGTGGTGGAGCGCGTACTGGACAAGGAATGCCTGCTGTCGTCGTTCTGTTCGCTGGTGCTCGGCCCCGGCCAGGAGGCGCAGCCGATCCACGAGGACACCCAGTTGATCCCGTTGCCGCGCCCGCACATCCCGATCACCATCAATGCGATCTGGGCGCTGTCGGATTTCCGGGAGGACAATGGCGCGACGCGCATCCTGCCGGGCACCCACAAGTTTGCGTCCTCGCCGGAATACGGCAAGGACTATGACGCGGTCACCGCGACCATGCCGGCGGGCAGCGTGATGCTGTTCGACAGCGCGCTGTGGCATGGCGGCGGTGCCAACACTTCCGACGCCAGGCGCTTTGCGTTTTCCTGCGCCTATTGCTGGGGCTGGATGCGGCAGCAGGAAAACCTGCAGCTCGGCATTCCCGTTGAAACCGCGAAGCGTTTTCCACGCCGTCTGCAGGAATTATGCGGCTACAGCGTCTACAAGGGACAGTTCGGCCACATCGACAACCGCGATCCGATCGAATTGCTGGGCCGCGAGCGCGGCAAGCGGATGGTGTGGGAAGCCACTGACGCGAAGAAGGCGCGGATGGGCGAGGCGGCGAAGCCGTAGGCCGCAACGGCAGTGATCGCCGGCGCGGTCATCCCGCGCCGCCGGGCTCGCTGCCTTCCGCAAATGAAAATCCTTCATCGGCCCAGCCGGTGATCCCGCCGATCATCACCTTGACCTTGCGGCCCAACCGTCCGAGCCGAACGGCGGCGCGGTCCGTGCCGTTGCAATGGGGCCCGGCGCAATAGACCACGAACAACGTATCTGCATCCCACTCGGCCATTCTGGAAGCGGTCATCTTGCCGTGCGGGAGGTTGATGGCGCCGGGAACGTGGGAGGCCTCGTAGAGCTTTGGGCCGCGGACGTCGAGCAGGACGAAATCGATGTTGCCGGTACGGATGGCCTCATGGACGTCCCAGCAATCCGTTTCAAACGCCAGGCGGCGGGAATAGTGCTGCTCGATCTCGGCGGGCGAAGCGGCGGCAATGTCGCTGACGGTACTCATGGATCGGCTCCCTTGTCTGATGCGCCCGATCATCCGTGCCGCCCGCCTTGCCGCCCATTGACGATAATGCCATTGTACGTCAAGATCATGCCAAACTTGAAAACCGTGAAACCCAGAGGACCGCTGGTCGCCGTGCTGGCCTATGACGGCCTGTGCACCTTCGAGTTCGGCGTGGCCTACGAGGCGTTCGGCCTGCCGCGGCCGGAGATGGGGGCCGATTGGTACCGCTACACGGTCTGCGCCGTCGAGCCGGGGCCGCTGCGGGCGGCCGGTGGAATTGTCGTGAACGCGGCGCCGGGCCGCGAGGTGCTGCGCAAGGCCGCGCTGATCGTCGTCCCCGGCTGGCGCGGCATCGATGCTCCCGTACCGGCATCGTTGATTGCGCTGTTGCGCAAGGCGCACGCGCGCGGGGCACGCATCATGTCGCTGTGCTCGGGGATTGCGGTCCTGGCCGCGTGCGGGTTCCTCGACGGCCGGCGCGCGACCACCCATTGGCGCTATTGCGAGTCGATACAGACCCGGTATCCGGCGATCCGGCTCGAGCCCAATCTGCTCTATGTCGATGAAGGCGAGGTCCTGACGGCGGCGGGAAGCGCGGCCGGCATCGATTTGTGTCTGCATGTCATCCGCAAGGATTTTGGCCCGGAGGCTGCGAACAGCGTCGCCCGCCGGCTCGTCGTGCCGCCGCATCGCGAGGGCGGACAGGCGCAATTCATTCAGCGGCCGGTGTTGCCGCAGCGGAAAAATGTCGGTCTCGGTTCGATCATCGACTGGCTGCGAACGCATCTCGACCACCCGCATTCGATCAAGCGGCTGGCCGACAAGGCCGGCATGAGCGTGCGCACGTTCCAGCGGCGGTTCGAGGAGGCCACCGGCCTGCCTCCCGGCGAGTGGTTGATCGCCGAGCGGGTGCGGCTTGCGCAGGAGCATCTGGAAAAACAATCGGCGGCAACGCTCGACGATGTCGCCGTCACGTGCGGCTTCGGTTCGCTGGAGACGATGCGTCATCACTTCCGGCGCCGGACGGGAACGACGCCCGCGGCCTACCGGCAGCGGTTCTCCCTTGCGCGATAGCTCTATCCGATTCGTTGAAACCGCAGATACGCCGCCACGCGTCCCTCGCGTTCGGCCTTCCGGCCGTAACGCGTCATCGTGTAACCGGTCCACGGTTCGCGCCAGTCGGCGGCGCGCTCGGCCATCCAGGAAAAATCCGGCGAGCGCAGCAGATGCGCCAGCGTCCACGCGCAGTAATCGTCGATGTCGCTGACGAAGCGAAATTCGCCGCCTGGCTGGATGATGCGGGCCATCGCCGCCACGGTGGCGTCCTGCACGAAGCGGCGCTTCCAGTGCCGCCGCTTCGGCCAGGGATCGGGATGGATCAGATCGATCCGCGCCATCGATCGCGGCGGCGCCCAGGCCAGCAGTTCGGCCGCGTCGCCGGCGTAGAGCCGGATGTTGCCGATGTTGTGGGCCTCGATCTGCGTCAGGATCTTGGCCATGCCGTTGACATAGGGCTCGCAGCCGATGAACCCGATATCCGGAAAGGCCTGCGCCTCGGCGATCAGATGTTCGCCGCCGCCGAAGCCGATTTCCAGCCTGACACCGGCGGGCTTCGACTCGAAGATATCGGTGAGATCATCGGGCGCGGGCGCGCCGATATCCAGCGCCAGATGCGGCAGCAGATTATCGATCAGGTCGGCCTGATGGATGCGCAGCTTGTGGCCCTTGCGGCGGCCGAAGAACGAGCCATGCGAATGTGCGACGCCGCCGTCATCCGGCAGCGCGTCGCGGTCGAATCTATCGCGCGAAACGGTCATCGCAGCGTCTGGTACAGCCGGTGCAGCAGCCGTGCCCGCGGTTCGATCGAGGAGATGTACATCTGCTCGTAATGGGTATGCGCGCCCTTGCCGTCGACCCCGAGACCATCGAGGGTCGCGGTATGAGGCGCGGTGAAATTGCCGTCGCTGCCGCCGCCGGTGGCGGTGTCCACCAGATCGAAGCCGATCTCGGCCGCCAGCGTCCTGGCGTGCTCGAACAATGCCGCGCCGGCATTGCCCTTTTCATAAGGCGGGCGGTTCAACTCGCCGGTGACGGTGACGCTCACGCCCTCGGTGCGCGATTTCAGACCGAGGATTTTTGGGACGAGCTCTTCCGAATCGGCCATCGTCGGCACCCGCATGTCGATCTCGGCATAGGCCTCCTCCGCGATCACGTTCGGTTTGGTGCCACCCCGGACGACGCCGACATTCACGGTGATGCCGCGCGTAAGGTCGTTCATCGCCTCCAGCGCCTGGATGACGTTGCCGAGCTCGCGGATCGCGCTGCGACCATCCTCGGGCCGGGTGCCGGCGTGCGAGGGCACGCCCTTGATGAAGACTTCGAAGCGCGCGACGCCCTTGCGCCCGGTGACGATTTTTCCGCCGTCGCGGGCGGGTTCGGTCACCAGCACATATTTGGCCTTGCGTCCCTCCGTCTCGATCAGCGCACGCGAGGTCGGGCTGCCGATTTCCTCGTCGGAGACGAACAACTGGGTGATGCCGAGCGGCGCGCGGGCGCTATCCGCACAGATCTGGCAAAAGGCATGGTAGGCGAGGTAGGCGCCGCCCTTCATGTCATAAATGCCGGGCCCGAAGGCGCTGTCGCCCTCGATCTTGAATGGCAGCCGCTCGATGAATCCCATGGGGTGCACGGTATCGAGATGGCTCAGCACCAGGATGCCGGGCGCGTCCTGCCCCCATGACGAGCGCGCGACCAGATGATCGCCGCAGCCGTCCTTTCCGGCGATCCGCTCCACGGTCGCGGGCAGGTCGCGGTAGCCGGAGGCCACGAGATCGGCGAGCTTGTTGATCTGCGCGGGAACCTCGGTCGGCGTCTCGATTTCAACCCAGCGGCGGATGCCGTCGAGGATCGCGCGGGGATCAAAGGGATTGGCGGTCGCATGGTTCATTAGCGCAGCTTTGCCTCGAGGTAAGTTCGGCCAATGTCATGCGCTCGCGCCAATGGGCGCGTCAACCCGGACGTTGCCTGCGCATGTCCGACGGTGTCATGAAATAACGTCGCTTGAAGCGACGGTTGAAATGCGAAAGATCACCGAAGCCTGCCTCCAGCGCGATCGCCGTAATCGACCAGTTCGCGTAGCGCGGGCTGGTCAGCATATTGCGGGCGGCATCCAGCCTCCGTTGCAGGGCAAATTCCGAGAAAGTGGTGCCAGCCTCCTCGAACAGCATCTGGACATAGCGCGGCGAGATGCCCTGACGCGCGGCAAGCTGGTCGAGATGAAGCGCGGTGTTCTGAATCAGGTCGGCCTTGATTGTTTCGAGCCGCGCCGCCCGGATGCCCCGCCGGCTCGCAATCTCGCGGCCCTCGTCCGTCGCGCCGATGGCGAGGGCGATCAGGTCGTAAATGTGGGCTGCCGAGAGCCGGCCGAGTTCCGGATCAGCAATGCGCTCGGGCAGGTTCGCAACATAGTTCCGCAACAGGGACAACGCTTCCGTATCGGAGGGAATGCTTCGCGCAGCGGCCGCCCCCACATTGTTTGCAAGCGTCGAAAGCGCATTGAACGGCACGCGGACGGAAAGATAGGTGGCGTCCACGAATTGCAGGAGAGCGGGTTCACGGTAGACGAGGAGGACGCCATCGCCGACCTGCGGCACGCCTTCCCGCCGGCACTGCGTAAGGGCCATGTGGCCTGCGGTCTTCATCATCAGGCAGACGGTGTCTTCGCCGTCAGCGAGCATTTGGGCGGGCCGCGTTACGCGTGCCGTCAGCGAGGATAGCATCTTGGCGCGGCGCAGGCCCGGCGCCACGTGCATCGTCATTTCGACGGCGTGGCCAGGCTCCGCGTCGATCTCGAGACGGATCGACTTGTCGAAGAGTTCGCGCAGCGCAGGCAGGCGTTTCGAAGCGGGAAGATCGCGCGTCGAGAAGTGCAGGGAAGCGCGGTCTCGCTCCTCGACGGTCTTCATCATAGCATCTCCCGAACCGGGCGCGCGCTGTCGGGATTGTATTCCGGGCAGAAAATGCTGTCCATCCCCGGGCAGCGCGCGACCGAACCCCTGGTTCGTCCACGGCATAGCGCGATTTCGTGCAAATCCGAGACAGGGCCGGAATGGCCGCCGACAATGGGCACCTTGTCAGATTGCGAGGAAACACATGCTCAAATTCACATCGGTCACTTGCGCCGCTCTTGCGGCGTCAATTTGGATAAGCCCCGCCGCAGCTCAGCAAACCTTGCCGGCTGCAACCGCTCAGACGCAGAATATCAAACGGATCCCGCTGCAGCGCTTCGACGTGCCGGGGACGGCCTACGAGACCGTGATCGGCATGGCCGAGATTGCGCCGAACGTATCGATCGGGCGTCACACCCATCCGGGCCCCGAGTCTGGCTATCTGATCGAGGGCGGTATTGAACTGCTGATCGAGGGCGAGCCGCCGCGACGGCTCAAGGCCGGTGAATCCTACAAGGTGCCGCCACGCACTGTTCACGATGCAAAGACCGGCTCCGACGGCGCCAAGGTGATCGCGACGTATGTCGTTGAAAAGGGACAGCCGCTCGCGTCCGCCGAGAAGTGAGATCGCATGAGGCCCTGGGCGGGCAACAGCCGGCGGGACGGCGGCCGGGAGCGCTGAGCGATCTCTGCCGTCCATGCGAACGAGGAGGATACCCGTGGGACAAGCTCCGGCGTCTGCCGTGAATTTGTTGCGCCTCTATGCCGATGACAATGGTGACACTCACCTCGGCACGGCAGAAATAGCGCTGGCACTTCAGGAATTCGCGCCGCCGGCGACACCGTTCAACGTCTCCGATATCCAGCCCGCAACACGGTTCGTGATTATCACGCTGCCGGCGGGTTGGGTCGGGGAACCGCACAGGTCACCAAGGTCGCAGGTGCTGTTCTGCCTGGGCGGCAGCCTGAAGATCACCTGCAGCAGCGGTGAAACCGCCGTGATCGAGGCGGGAATGGGTCTCGTCATGAGCGATGTCTGCGGCAAAGGCCACAAGAGCGAAGTCATCTCCGCCGAACCGGTCTATGGAGTCATCATTCAGTAAGTCAAATAGCCGCGGACGAATCGCGTCATTTCCCGTCGCGATGGAACCGGATCATGGAGGCAGGAGGTGACCGCGGAAATCAGCGCGGGTCGGGGCCTTCGCGTGCGGCGATCTGCTCGACCAGGTCGACGATGTTGCGGCGCATTTTGGCATCGGTGATGCGCGTGAACGCGCGCGTCAGCGCCAGGCCTTCGGCGGTCGCGAGAAAGTCGGAGACGTAAGCGGGCGAACCGCCTTCGCTCAAACCCTCGGCATTGACGGCCCCGCTCGGGCCGCCGTCGAACAGAAACGATACCGGCACCTGCAGGATTTCTGAAATCTGCTGCAGGCGGCTGGCGCCGACCCGGTTGGTGCCCTTTTCGTATTTCTGAACCTGCTGGAATGTGAGACCCAACGCGTCGCCAAGTTTCTCCTGGCTCATGCCCAGCATGATGCGACGCATGCGGACACGACTGCCGACATATTTGTCAACAGGGTTTGGCGCTTTGGTGGACATCTCCAACACTCCTGGGATTTCGCGCCGGGGAATGAGGCAAACGCAAGCGGAGTATGCCTCAGGCGCCGGTACCGTCAAATCCTGCTCGGAGGATCGGGTCGAATTGCGGACGATTTGAGCAATGAACTGACTGGTTCTTGTTTTTGGTTGCGACCATAGAATGCGAATTGCGCGGTCGGTCTGTCAACTGGTTAGTGGATTGGCGCGCGTCCGTTTTTCCGGCAACGCGACATTCATCAGTATTTAATCTTAGGCACTGCGCCTTGCAAAGCGGCGCCGGACCACCAGTAACAACGCGACAGCCAGCATCACGCCTGCTGGAATGTCTCCAAGACGGGCATAAATTGTCGGCGGCAAAGCCGACGGCAGGTTGGCATCCAGGACGCCCTCGATGCCGAGGCCAAGCCGTGCGACAATACGTCCCGTCGGATCGATCACGGCCGAGATGCCGGTGTTGGCGGCGCGAACGACGGGCAGGCCTTCCTCGACGGCGCGCAGCCGAATCTGCTGCAGATGCTGATACGGACCCGTCGAAATTCCGAACCAGCCGTCATTGGTCACATTGATGATCCAGCCCGGGCGAGCGTCGCGTGGCGTTATATCGCCGGGAAATATTGCCTCGTAGCAGATCAGGGGCAGCGCGCGCGGCGCATTGGGGATTTCCATGGCGCGGCGACGGGTGCCCGGGATGAATCCGCCCTGCACCCGCGTTAGCTGCACGAAACCGAGTTTTTCCATCAACTCCTGAAACGGCAGATATTCGCCGAACGGCACCAGATGCAGCTTGTCATAAACCGACAACACGCTGCCGTCATGGTCGATAATATATATCGAGTTGTAGGCGCGACTGATTCGCACGCCGGGCGGAAGGTCGGGCGCGCGCACCGCGCCGGTGATCAGCACGGTGCCCGTGGGCAACAGATCGGCGATCTGCGCCATCGCATCGGCTTCGCGGGTCAAAAAGAACGGAAACGCCGATTCCGGCCAGATCAGGATGTTGGCGTCGCTGACCCCGGTCGATTGCGGCCCCGAAGCGCGGTCGGACAGCGCGAGATATTTCTGCATCACCTGCGCCTTGGCGGCGTAATTGAATTTGACGTCCTGCTGCAGATTGGGCTGCATGATGCGCAGCTTGACCGCGGTCAGCACGGTCGGCTGCTGCGACAGCCTGATCGCGCCGAACACGGCCATGACGGCCAGCAAGCCGAGGGCGGCCACCGGCGCGATCCAGGGCTTTCGCCCGCGCGAACTGCTGTCGATCAGGACCGCTGGGCTTGCGAAGATCGCCACGCTCAGGAACGTCATGCCCCACAGCCCGATCAGCGACGCCGTCTGCGCCAGTGCCAGCGGCTCCGACAGCGCGTAGCCGAACGAGTTCCACGGAAATCCCGACAGCAGATGGCCGCGCAGCCATTCGGTGACGGTGAGGCTGATCGCCAGCGCCAGCAGGCGCGTGGCACCGCGGGTCCAGAGCAGGCGCGCGAGACCGAAGGCGACAGCGGTGAATAGCGCCAGGTAGGCCGGCAGGCCCAGCACCGCGAACGGCAGCAGCCAGGCAAACGTCGGTGCATCGACCAGGAAGGCGTAACCGATCCAGTAAAGGCCGACCACGAAATAGCCGAGTCCGAACCAGAAGCCCGACATGGCCGCCGCCGGCACGCCGCGCCATCGCCCCGCGCCGGCGCCATCGATCAGCCAGACCGCGACCGGAAACGTCAGGAACAGCACCGGCCATGCATTGAACGGGGCCATCGCCAGCGCCGACAGCGCGCCGGCCATCAGCGCGATGGCGGCGCGCTTCCATCCCCAGGTCAGGATAATCGCCAAAACGGCTACGCGAAGTCTGCTGCTGGAGATCACTGCGAACCGGCTCCATCGCTGGACGATGGCGGTGCGTTGTCATTGGCCTGCGGCGCGTTGGCGTCGGATGTCGTTTCGCGGCGACGGCTCTCACGCTGGGTGCGGGGTGCCGGCCGCTCCTTGCGGATGGCGATGCGCAGCCGCTTGACCCGCCGCGGATCGGCGTCGAGAACTTCGATCTCGTAATTGCCGGGGCCCGAGATGACCTCGCCGCGCACCGGCAGCCGGCCGACCTGCGAGACGAGGTAGCCGCCAAGGGTTGCGACTTCCTCACCGGCCTCGCCGGTGATGAAATCCTCGCCGATCACCGAGCGGGCGTCTTCGAGGCTGGCGCGGGCATCGGCGATGAATGAATTATCCGCCTGCCGCACGATCGCCGGCGGCTCGTCGCTGTCATGCTCGTCGTCGATCTCGCCGACGATCTGTTCGACGATGTCCTCGATCGACACCAGCCCGTCGGTCCCGCCATATTCGTCGACCACCAGCGCCAGATGGATGCGTGAGGCCTGCATTTGCGCCAGCAGGTCGATCGCGCGCATCGACGGCGGCACGTAGAGCAGCTTGCGGATGATGTTGGCGTCCGCCAGCGGCATCGCCAGATCGACCGCGCGCAGATCGAGGCCGGCCGGGAACGGCTTCTTGCGCTTGGGTTTGCCGGTGTCGCCGACCCTGGCCTTCACGGTCATGAACGCCAGCAGGTCGCGGATATGCACGATGCCTTCGGGATCGTCGAGCGTCTCGTTGTAGACGACGAGGCGCGAATGCGCCGCGCTCTCGAACAGGCCCATCAATTCGCCGAGCGGGATGTCGCGCTTGACCGCGACGATGTCGGCGCGATGCACCATGACGTCGGCGATGCGCCGTTCGTGCAGGCCGAGGATGTTGCGCAGCATGGTGCGCTCGATCGCGGAAAAGCCGACTTCGTCCGGCGTCGAGGCGTCGAGCACGACCTGCAAATCGGCGCGGACCGATCCCGGTTTCCAGCCGAACAGCGTGCGGATCGCGCGGGTCAGCCAGTTCTCGGCGGCCGGGCGCAGCACCTCGCCTTCCTGCACGACGGCCGGAAGGTTGCGCGTATTGCGCGGGTTGTCATGGGTAGGGTCGGAGTCCGGCATGTCAGTCCATCCGCTCCCGATCCGTATGCGGATCTCGATCCGCATACGGATCGGGAATGCCGAGTTGCGCGAGAATCTCTTGCTCGAGACTCTCCATCGCTTCGGCTTCGCCGTCTTTTTCGTGATCATAGCCGATCAGGTGCAGGAACCCATGCACCGCCAGATGGCTGAGGTGATGATCGAACGGCTTGTGCTCTTCGTCGGCCTCTTTACGCGTCGTCTCATAGGCGATCGCGATGTCGCCGAGCATGCGCGGCGCGTCATCGGGCGTTCCCGCGCCGGTCGGCTGC
This sequence comes from Hyphomicrobiales bacterium, assembly GCA_017305715.1. GTDB lineage: Bacteria > Pseudomonadota > Alphaproteobacteria > Rhizobiales > Xanthobacteraceae > Bradyrhizobium. The sequence goes on from JAFKKG010000014.1 coordinate 201,925, forward strand.
AACGCCGGGAACGACAGCACGTTGGTCGGCTTGTCGATACCGCGCCAGTTGCTGTTCAGCGTGCGAATCCCGGCATCGTCGGTCAGCATGACCGCAAGCTCGGCCTCGCCGACATCGGCCTCGGTGAATTCGGCCGCCGTGTTGATGGCGCGATGGATCACCGCCTCGGCGTCGGGCTCGGTCTGCCAGCAATCGGCGACCACGAGGACTTCGGTTACGGGAAGGGCGGAAGACAATTTCGTTCCAGGGTTTCGCAGTCCAGCACGTGGGTTGCGGCCAGGGTCCGCCTGCTGCGGGCCCGAAGCCGGATATCTGGCACTCAAGATTTTCCGGTTGCCGTTTTTTGCGGCAAGCCCTCATAGGCGGCGACGATCCGCGCCACCAGTTCATGGCGGATGACGTCTTCGGCGGTGAATTTCACCTGCGCGATACCCTCGACGCCATCGAGCAGCTTGACGGCTTCCGCAAGCCCCGACGTCTGGCCATTCGGCAGGTCGACCTGCGAGGGATCGCCGGTGATGATCATGCGGCTGTTCTCGCCAAGCCGGGTCAGGAACATCTTCATCTGCATCGAAGTGGTGTTTTGCGCCTCGTCGAGGATGATGACGGCATTGGTAAGCGTGCGGCCGCGCATGAAGGCCAGCGGCGCGATCTCGATTTCGCCGCCCTGCAGCGCGCGTTCGACGACGCGCGCGTCCATCAGATCGTACAGCGCATCATAGATCGGCCGCAGATAGGGATCGACCTTTTCGCGGAGGTCGCCGGGCAGGAAGCCGAGCCGCTCGCCGGCTTCGACCGCGGGCCGCGACAGGATGATGCGATCGACTTCCTTGCGCTCGAACAATTGCGCGGCATGCGCCACCGCAAGCCAGGTCTTGCCGGTGCCGGCGGGGCCGACGCCGAACACCATCTCGCTGCGCTTCAGCGCGCGGATATAGGAGTCCTGCGCGGCGGTGCGTGCCCGCACCGGACGCTTGCGCAGGTTGATGGTCTCGAACGCGTTCTTGGCGGCCTTGGGATCGAATTCGAACAGCGATCCCTGCGCGATCACGGCGCGGATCGCACCCTCGACATCGCCCTGCGCCAGATCCTGGCCCTGCAGCGCCTGCGCATACAGCGTCTCCAGCACGCGCCGCGCGGCGTCGCAGCCGTCGCGCGATCCGGCGATCGTGATGTGGTTGCCGCGCGAATCCACGACAATGCCGAGCCGGCGTTCGATCAGCGCCAGATTCTGCCCGTACGGGCCGACAAGGGCGGATGCGGCGCGGTTGTCGTCGAAGTCGATGACGACTTGTGTTTCGGGTGGAATTTGCATCTCGCGGTCAAATTTGCGGCTGGGAGCCAATGAAGGTGAATCCGATGCGCTTTTTGGCAAGGGTTCAGGCTCCCGCGTTCAATCGAGAAGAATCGATCATGGGTGAAAGTGTCGATGGGGCAGGCCGCGTGACGGGCGACGCGAGTTCGCCGAGCAGGCTGTAGCGCTCGAGGCTGCCGATGGTGACCGGCAGCACCCGTCCGATGATATCGGGCGAGGCCATCACATGCGCCGGCTGCAGATAGGCGGTACGGCCGACGATCTGGCCGGGATTGCGGGCCGCGCGTTCGAACAGCACATCGACGGTTGTCCCAATCATCGCCTTGTTGAAGGCCGATTGCTGGCTGTCGATCAATTCCTGGAGCCGCACCAATCGCTCGTCCATCTCTGCCGCTGACACCGTCTCCCGCATGTCCGCCGCCGGTGTGCCTGGCCGCGGCGAATATTTGAACGAATAAGCCCCAGCGTATCCGATTTGCGTGACAAGCGCGAGGGTGGCGGCAAATTCTCCCTCGGTTTCGCCGGGAAAGCCGACGATAAAATCCGAAGAGAACGCAATGGCTTGGCAAGCCTCGCGAAATCGGTCGATGACGCGGCGGTAATCATCGGCGGTATGCTTCCGGTTCATGGCAGCCAGAATGCGGTCGGAGCCGGATTGTACCGGCAGATGCACGAACGGCATCAATTCGGGCAGATCGCGATGCGCCGCGATCAACGAATCATCGACGTCGCGGGGATGGCTGGTCGAGTAGCGCAGCCGCACGATCCCGGGGATTTCGGCGAGGCGATGCAACAGCCGGCCGAGCGGCCAGTTCCGTCCGTCCGGACCGTCGCCGTGATAGGCGTTGACGTTCTGTCCGATCAGCGTGATCTCGCGCACGCCATTGTCGGCAAGCCGCATCACGTCGTCGATGATCTTTGCGGCCGGGCGCGAGACTTCGGCGCCGCGCGTGTACGGCACCACGCAGAAGGTGCAGAATTTATCGCAGCCTTCCTGCACCGTGACGAATGACGAGATGCCGCGTGCGCGGATCGCTGACGGCTTCGGCGGCGGCAGGAAACCAAATTTGTCTTCGACCGGGAATTCGGTCTCCAGCGCGCGGCCATGGCTTTTGGCGCGGGCGAGCAGTTGCGGCAGATGATGATAGCTCTGCGGGCCGACCACGACGTCGACGGTTGGCGCGCGGCGGATGATCTCTTCGCCTTCGGCCTGCGCGACGCAGCCGGCGACCACGATGTTCATCTTGCGGCCGTCGCGCGCGGCTTCATCCTTGGCGACGCGCAAGCGTCCGAGTTCGGAGTAGACTTTTTCGGAAGCCTTCTCGCGGATGTGGCAGGTGTTGAGGATGACGAGATCCGCATCCTCGGCGCGGTCGGTCTCGACAAAGCCTTCCGGTGCCAGCGTGTCCACCATGCGCTGCGCATCGTAGACGTTCATCTGGCAGCCATAGGATTTGATGTGCAGCTTGCGCGGCGGTGTCATGGAACCTGAATGCTGATGTGGCGCGGCGCCCATCGGCGCCCGGTCAGGGGTCAATTATAGCTTAAATGGCCGAAAATCCAGCGACTTGCGCCGGCCATTCCGGGCCTAATCGGCCCCAATCCGCGCAATTAGATCGGGCAATTGCCGCATATCGTCGAAAGTGACCGCAGCGCCAGCGGCGCGCAGTGTGTCGGCGGTGTCCGGACGGCAATGGCTGCCGCCGTGATAGCCGAACGCGATCATCCCGGCGGCCAGGGCCGCGGTGACGCCGGCGATGCTGTCCTCGATCACCAGGCACCGCGCCGGCGGGACTTTCATCTGCTCCGCTGCGAACAGAAACAGGTCGGGCGCGGGCTTGCCGTTCTGCACCTGCACGGCTGAAAAAATGTTCGGCGCAAAGCGGTCGTACAGCCCGACGCGATTGAGACTGGTGCTGATCTTCTCCGGCGGGCCGCTCGATGCGACGCAGGCAGGCACCGTGATGCCGGTCAGCGCGTCGTTGATATGGGGCGTGGCTTGCAGCGAAGCCGCAAACAATTTGAAGACTTCGGCATATACTTGCGCGGGGAAATCATCCGGCAGCGCGCGGCCTAATTCCGCTTCGATTTCGAGCGTTGCCTGCCGCATCGAACGACCGAGGAAGCGATCGAATACCTGATCGGCCGTGATCGGATAGCCGTGGCGGGTCAGCGTCTCCGCATGGGCACGGCATGAAATGACTTCGCTGTCGACCAGCACACCGTCGCAATCGAAAATGATGAGCTGAGGAATCAAGTCGGCTACGACTTGTCTTCGTCCAGCGGCACGCAATACAGCTCGAGCCGGTGATCGACCAGTCTGTAGCCGAGCTTGCGGGCGATCTCGGCCTGCAGCTTCTCGATCTCTTCGGAAGTGAATTCGATCACCTTGCCGTCGCGCAGATTGATCAGGTGATCATGATGGCTGTCGGGCATCTGCTCGTAGCGCGCGCGGCCCTCGCGGAAATCGTGCCGTTCGATGATCCCGGCGTCCTCGAACAGTTTCACGGTGCGGTAGACGGTCGAGATCGAAATCTTGTCGTCGACCTCGACGCAGCGCCGGTAAAGCTCCTCGACATCGGGATGATCCACCGAATCCGCCAGCACCCGCGCGATCACCCGGCGCTGCTCGGTCATGCGCATGCCGGTGGCGGCGCAGCGTGCCTCGATGCCGGTATTCTTGTGCGCGGACGGGGATTTTAGCACGGTCATAATCTCAGCCTTGGCGAATAAAGCGGGGCTGTTTTGCCACCGCATGCACATTACGACAAGTCGCGCCGCATCAGAAGGGCGTTCAATGGCTCCCCGCCGGGCTGCTGATAATAGCGTTCGCGGCGTCCGATGACGCCGAATCCGGCCCATTCATACAGCCGTCGCGCCGGCTGATTATTTTCTTCCACTTCCAGAAAGATGGAACGCACGCCGCGGCCGGCAAGATGGCCAAGATGTGTCATGAGCAGATGGCGCGACAGGCCGCGGCCGCGCTGGCTGGCGTCGATGGCGATCGACAATATTTCGGCTTCGTCCGCGGCCATGCGCGAGACCGCGAACCCGATCACCTTGCGCCCCTGCCGCAGCCGATGCACCAGCGTGTTGCGCTCGGCCAGCATCGCCTCGAATTCGCCTTCGCCCCAGCCGCGGTGAAACGAGGCGCCATGCATTTGCGCCAGCCGCGCGGCGTCGCGCTGCGTCGCGGGTTCAACCACCGCCGTGCCGCCGCTCCACCATTCGGAAAGCCCTGACAGAAGCGCGATCATGATGCGGGCTGCGGCGCCTGCGGCAGCAAGGGGTCCTTGGGCGGCTTGGCGTCCGGCGCGCGAAGATAATACGGGCTGGCGGGTGACAGCTCCGGGCTGACGGCGGCGCCCAGCCAAGCCACCCAGCCAATATCCGGCGCCGGCTCCGCGTCGACCCTGAACGGCGGCGGCGCATCCGACGGCCAGCGGTCGGCGAGAATTTTCGCCGCATTGCCGACCAGATGCGGCGCGCCGAACCGCGCCGCTTCGAGCGCTTCCGATATCGGCGCCACCTTGGGTTTGACCAGCGAACCGCCGTCGCCGCTGACGACCTGGAAATAGACATGGTCATGGCGCGCATCGATGGCGGAGATGATCGGGTGTTCGCTTTTCTCGCCGACAAAGGGCGCCGCATAAGCGGTCAGCGTCGTCAGGCCCACGACCGGCTTGCCGGCCGCCAGCGCGATGCCGCGCGCGGCGGAGAGCCCGACGCGCAGGCCGGTAAAGCTGCCGGGGCCCTTGGTCACGGCGACACGATCCAGCGACGTGAAAGCGATGTCGGCCGCCTTCATCACGCGTGCGATCAGCGGCATCAGGGCTTCGGCGTGACCGCGTTTCATCATCTGCGATTCCTGCGCGACGATCTTGGCCGTGTCGGTGTCGAGCACGGCCGCGGCGCAGGCATCAAGCGCAGTATCGATGGCGAGGATCAGCATAGGCTGATGTATAGCAGCTTCGTAGGGTGGGCAAAGGCGCTCTTCGCGCCGTGCCCACCTCTTATCTTGCCGCTCCGGGCAACCTGTACCTTATCGCGGTCAGAAGGGGTGGGCACGCTGCGCTTTGCCCACCCTACGCATCCCAATCACATCGGCCGGACTTCGACCACGTCGGGCACGAAATGCTTCAAAAGGTTCTGGATGCCGTGCTGCAGCGTCGCGGTCGATGACGGACAGCCGGCGCAGGAGCCCTTCATGTTGAGATAGACCACGCCGTCCTTGAAGCCGCGGAAGGTGATGTCGCCGCCGTCATTGGCGACCGCGGGGCGCACCCGCGTCTCGATCAGGTCCTTGATGGTCGCGACCGTATCGGCGTCGGCCTCGTTGAAGAATTCCTCTTCCTCGTCGAGCGCCTCGTCATTGCCCGCGGTGCCGTCGGCCAGCAGCGGCGCGCCGGACATATAGTGTTCCATGATGGCGCCGAGGATCGCCGGCTTGAGATGCTGCCAGTCGCTGTCGTCCTTGGTCACGGTGACGAAATCGGAGCCGTAGAACACGCTGGTGACGCCCTGCACGCCGAACAGCCGTTCGGCCAGCGGCGAGCGGGAGGCGGCTTCGCGGCTGGAGAATTCCATCGTGCCGGTGTCGAGCACGGTGCGCCCCGGAATGAATTTCAGGGTGGCGGGATTGGGGGTGGCTTCGGTCTGGATGAACATCTGATATCTCCGGCGTCGCCGGTTCAAGGCCGGCGCGTGGGTTTCCCTTAGCAGATGGCGACGGCCAGCGCACGGTCAAGGGGCGCAGGGCAGCCCTTCCGGACCCGTATTTCCTTCAATTTGCTCAGGAAAGTGCGTCGATTTCGGCATCCTTCAGGCCGCCGGAAATAATCATGACCGGGATCGGAAACGAGCCGGCGGCCTCCGCCATCGTCGTGACCAGCGGGCCGGGCCCCTCGGCGCCCGGATTGGCCGCCAGCACCAGCATCACGATGTCGACGTCCTTATCGATCACGTCGCGGATCTGTTCGGTCGGATCGCCCTCGCGGATCACCCGTTCCGGCGTGATCGCGGCGATGCCGTTGGCGCGGCCGGCGGCGCGGTCGAGCGCCTCATTGGCGGCATCTTCCGCTTCGGCGCGCATGAGGTCGGCGACCCCCAGCCATTGCTGGTTCTGGTCCTCGATCTCGATGATGCGCAGCATCACGACGCCGCCGCCGACCCGGATCGCCCAGCGGCTCGCGTAATAAACCGCGCGGTCCCACTCCGCGGTGTCGTCAACGATGACAAGGCATTTTGGCTTGTGACCCGTCTCATAGCTTCGTCGCTGGGTGGTCATGCATGTCCCGGTGCTGCGCCAAACCGACGCATGGTGCCACGGCGCAGCCGTCTCCGACAAGCGGAGTCGCAAATGGTTTCGCAAACCGGCCGCGACGGCGGTTTTCTTGCCTCTCCCATCCCGAGAGGTCGCGAGCATCTTGCGAGCGGGTGAGGGGATACGGTTGATCGACAGTTCCTAACCCCTCACCCGGATCGCTAACGCGATCCGACCTCTCCCGATGGGAGAGGTGGAAGAGAGATTCTCGCCATCCGCTACCGCTTGCGGATGAAGCCGACGATGTCCTTGGCCGCCTTGATGGTTTCGGCGGCGATCGCTTCGGCGCGTTCGCCGCCCTCGATCAGGATCTGGTCGACATGACCGGGGTCGGCGACCAGCCGTTTCATTTCCGAGGCGATCGGCGCGAGTTTGGTGACGCAGAGTTCCACCAGCGCGTTCTTGAAGCTGGAGAACTGCCCGCCGCCGAACTCGGTCAGCACCTGGGCCTTGCTGCGGTCCGACAGCGCCGCATAGATGCCGACGAGGTTATCGGCCTCGGGCCGGCCTTCCAGTCCCTTCTCCTCCGACGGCAGCGGTTCCGGATCGGTCTTGGCCTTGCGGATCTTCGCCGCGATGGTTTCGGCATCGTCGGTCAGGTTGATCCGCGAATTGTCCGACGGGTCCGACTTCGACATCTTCTTGGTGCCGTCGCGCAGGCTCATCACCCGCGTCGCGGGTCCGGTGATCACCGGCTCCGGCAGCGGAAAGAATCCGTCGCCAAAGCCATTGGCGCGGATCGAGTCGCCGAAGTCATTGTTGAACTTCTGCGCGATGTCGCGCGACAGCTCCAGATGCTGCTTCTGGTCCTCGCCGACGGGCACATGGGTGGCGCGATAAACCAAAATGTCGGCGGCCATCAGCACCGGATAATCGTAGAGACCGACGGAAGCCGCCTCACGATCCTTGCCGGCCTTGTCCTTGAACTGCGTCATGCGGTTGAGCCAGCCCATCCGCGCCACGCAATTGAAGATCCAAGCCAGTTCCGCATGGCCGGAGACCTGGCTCTGGTTGAACACGATATGCTTCTTCGGATCGATGCCCGACGCGATGAATGCCGCGGTCACTTCGCGGGTGCAGCGCACGAGTTCTGCCGGGCCGCCCCAGACGTCCATGCCCATCGTGATCGCGTGCATGTCGACGACGCAATAGATGCAGTTGTGGGTTTCCTGCAGCTTCACGAAGTTGACGAAGGCGCCGAGGTAATTGCCGAGATGCAGATTGCCCGTCGGCTGGACGCCTGAAAAAACCCGTTCAACCATGGCCATGGTGGTGCTTCCTGCGAATTGTCGGTTTGGCGCGCTCGTTTGCCATTTAAGGCTCAGTCGCGCAAGTCGCGCGGCTGGTTCTGCCGCATCGCGTTAACCGCCTCGCGCCAGCCGGTGATACCGAAAAGCCGCAAAAACAGGCCGTAAATCGCGATCCCGGCGATAATCAGGATGAACAGGCCGATGGCTTGCACCAGCCCATGTGAGCCCTGGGTGGACATCGGTAAAGCCCGCGCCGCCAGCCACAAGGCTGCGCCCATGGCGAGCGCGGCGGCAAGGATGCCGGGCAGCCGGCGCCTCGCCGCGGCGTCGATCGAAAAGCCAAACGTCTCGCCGCCGCGGCGCAGCAGTGTCAGTGCCGTGCTCCACGCCCCGACCGCGAGGCTGGCGGCGACGCCTTCCGCGCCGAACCAATGGCCGAGCAGCACGGACAGGACGATCGCGAAGATGACCCCCTTCACCGTTGCGAGCAGCGGCGTCATCGTGTCCTCGCGCGCAAAGAACGCCGGCGACAGCGCTTTCACCAGCACATTGGCGGGCAGCCCCAGCGCCAGCCACATCAGCGCGCGTGATGTCGATGACGTGTCGTCCGCGGTGAAGGCGCCATGCTCGAACAGCATCCGCACCACGGGTTCGCTGAGCACGATCAGCCCCAGCATCGCCGGCAGCGCGAGCCCGACCGCAAGTTCGAGGCCGCGCGATTCCGCATGCGCGACGGCGGCCGCATCGCCGCCGCGCAACGCCCGCGTCATCTGGGGAATCAACACCGTGCCCATGGCGACGCCGACAATGCCGAGCGGCAATTCGACCAGGCGGTTGGCGAAATAGAGCCACGATACCGCCGAGGGCGATGACGATGCGACGATCGCGCCGGCCACCATCAATAGCTGTGGCGTGCTGCTCGCGATCATGCCGGGGATCGCCTTTGCGAGAAAGCCGCGGATTTCCCCATCGAACGAAATCCGGAAGGGCGTTGCGGTCATCTCGCCACGGCGCAGCACCAGAACCGATAGCTGCAACAGCCCGGCGATGCCGACGGTGGCGCTGAGGATCTGCGCGGCCAGCACGGCGCCCGGCCGCGACACCAGCAGCACGGCCATGACCATGATCAGCACGATATTGAACAGCAGCGGCGAGAACGCCGTGAGTGCAAAACGGCCCTGCGCGTTGAGCAGCGCCATCATCACCGTCACTGGCCCGGCAAAGGCCAGATAAGGCAGCATCAGCCGCGCATTGCCGGTCGCGAGCTGCAGCGTCTCGTGCCCGGAAAACCCCGGTGCCAGCGCCATCAGTACGAACGGCATCAACAACCCCAGCAACAGCGTGGCCGCGATCAGCGCCGCCGTGATGGTGCCGAGCACGCGGCCGGCGAAGGCCGCGGCTGCGAGCGCACCCTCGGTGTCGCGCACGCGCAGCCATGCCGGCACCAGGGCCGAGTTCAGGCCGCCTTCGGCCAACAGGCGCCTTGCCACGTTGACGAGCTGAAAGGCTGCCAGGAATGCGTCCGCGATCGGCCCCGCGCCAAGCAGCGCGGCGACCAGCGAATCGCGCAGGAATCCGAGCAGACGCGAGGCCAGCGTTCCCGTCGATACCGTGAGGAAGGAGCGGATCATGGGCACTCTATAGAGCATGATCCGAAAAAGGGGACACCGGTTTTCCGAAAGTCATGCCTCGGCCGCGGCATTCCGTGCTAGCATTCCGAAACAAGACCTTTTTCATGATCCCTTTTTTTTGGAGCGCATCATGACCGTCTACAATGTGGTCAAGTTCAAGGTGAAGCCCGGCGAGGAGACAGCCTTCCTGGATGCGCATCGCGGCGGCAAGGCCAAATGGCCGGGCCTTGAGCGCGGCCTCATCATCAAGACCGGAGAGCAGACCTTCTGCCTGATCGGCACCTGGTCCAGTCAGGAAGCGCTGGTGGCGGCACGGCCCGCGATGATCAAGACGCTCGACAGCTTCAGGTCGCTGCTCGAGGATCAGGGCCCCGGACGCGGTCTCACGGACGCGGTCTCGGGCGCCGTCGTGCTCGATCTCTGATCCCTGATATCTGCTCGACAGCCGCAGGTCCGGTTGGGCCGACATCGGGCCTGCCGGCCTGAATTTGTGGGTTCACGCCTTGCGCCGGCCGTGATAGGCCCCAGCCTTTCCTGATGGCTGCAACTGGACGGTGAGATGGCTGACGCAAAATATGACGTTCTCGGGATCGGCAACGCGATCTTCGACGTGCTGGTGCAGACCGACGAGGCCTTTCTCAGCCGCCACGGCATGACCAAGGGCGGCATGGCGCTGATCGATGAGGCGCGCGCCACGGCGATCTACGCCGACATGGGCCCGGCCACCGAAATGTCCGGCGGTTCGGCCGCCAACACCATCGTCGGCATCGCCAATCTCGGCGCGCGCGCGGCCTATGTCGGCAAGGTGCGCGACGACCAGATTGGCGGTCTCTATACCCATGACATCCGGGCCGCCGGTGTCGCGTTCGAAACCAAGGCAGCCATCGGCGGTCCCGCCACCGGCTGCTCCTACATCCTGGTAACGCCGGATGGCGAGCGCACCATGAACACCTATCTCGGTGCGGCGCAGGAATTGATGCCTGACGATATCGACGCGGCCGAGATCGCGGCCTCCAGCATCATCTATCTCGAAGGCTATCTGTGGGACCCGAAGAACGCCAAGGAGGCCTTCGTCAAGGCGGCTGATATCGCGCATGGCGCCGGCCGGCAGGTCGCGCTGACGCTGTCGGATTCGTTCTGCGTCGATCGCTATCGCGACGAGTTTCTCGACCTGATGCGCAAGGGCACCGTCGATCTGGTGTTTGCCAATGAATCTGAACTGCGCTCGCTGTACCAGACGTCGGACTTCGATACCGCGCTGAAACAGCTCCGCGCCGATACCAAACTCGGTGTCGTCACCCGCAGCGAGAAGGGCTGCGTGGTGGCGTCCAAAGACGGCGTCGTCGCCGTGCCGGCGTTCCCGATTCAGAAACTCGTCGACACGACCGGCGCCGGCGACCTGTTCGCCGCCGGCTTCCTGTTCGGCCTCGTGCGCAACGCCGGCTTCGAGGCCGCCGGTCGCCTCGGGGCGCTCGCGGCGGCCGAAGTGATCCAGCATATCGGGGCAAGGCCGCAGGTATCGCTGAAGGAACTGGCGAAGCAGCACGGGCTGCCGGTCTAGTTTCGTCGGGCTACGCTGTTATGTAGCTTCCGATTTACAGAAATAACTGTTGACGCCACCCCCGACTCACCGATACATCCTCCGCATCCCGTCCCATTCAGAGGGGCGTTGGCCATCGTCACAACGAGGGACGGGTTGCGGTGGACGCTGATGTCACGGAGACGACCGTGGTGGACGCGTACGGCAAAGACGTGTGGTCCTGACGCCGCGTTGCTGGCGTCCATGCTCCTGGAGGCGTTCGACTTCCCAGGGCGCAACGGAGGCAAAAGAGCCGTTCTCCGGGGAGAGCACGTTATAAGCCGTAAAGCCACTGCGCAGGGAATGTCGGATGTTCTCCGCTGCCCTGTATGCTCATGTGCGCATTTTTTAGTGCACATTGCACATGAGATCGCGGGTGCAGCGCGCATCCGGCATTCCCCGCGCCCTCTGTTCAGGCAAGGCGCGAAACCAAGTGGACAACTCGGGCGTCTTACGCCGCGGGAACGCGATGTCGTATCGGTTATTTGAAATCTTGAATCACAAAAGCGTGCCATATCGGCGGACGGCTCCCTCCCCCCTTGCGGGGGAGGGCAGGGGAGAGGGGTAAGCCACACGCACTGCCGTTGCCGCCACCCCTCTCCCTAGCCCTCCCCCGCAAGGGGGGAGGGAACGCAGCTCGTTATCGTCGCTGGCAGTGCCCACATCACGCCGTCTTCGCCGCCTTCAGCCCCAGCTTCGCCTCGACCGTATCGCGCATGATGAATTTCTGAATCTTGCCCGTCACCGTCATCGGAAACTCGTCGACGAATTCGACATAGCGGGGGATCTTGTTGTGCGCGATCTGGCCCTGGCAGAAGGCGCGAACCTCGTCGGCCGTCAGCGTTTCGCCGGGCCTGACGCGAACCCAGGCGCACAGTTCCTCGCCATAGCGCTCGTCGGCAACGCCGAAAATCTGCACGTCCTGGATCTTTGGATGGCGAAACAGGAATTCCTCGATTTCGCGCGGATAAAGGTTCTCGCCGCCGCGGATCACCATGTCCTTGATGCGGCCGACGATGTTGCAATAGCCCTCGGCGTCGATGATCGCGATGTCGCCGGTGTGCATCCAGCCCTGTGCGTCGAGCACGTCCTTGGTTTTCTCGGCCTCGTCCCAATAGCCCAGCATGATGCTGTAGCCGCGGGTGCACAGTTCGCCGCGCATCCCGCGCGGCACGATGCGGCCTTCGAGGTCGACCACCTTGACCTCGACATGCGGATGGATCCGTCCGACCGTGGAGACGCGGCGTTCCAGCGGGTCATCGGTGGAGCTCTGGAACGAGACCGGGCTGGTTTCGGTCATGCCATAGGCGATCGTGACCTCGCCCATGTTCATCTCGCTGTTGACGCGCTTCATCACTTCGACCGGGCAGGGCGCGCCGGCCATGATGCCGGTGCGCAGCGATTTCAGGTCGAAACGCGCAAATTCCGGGTGATCGAGTTCGGCGATGAACATGGTCGGCACGCCGTAGAGCGCGGTGCATCGCTCCTTCTCGATGGTCTGCAGCGTCGCCAAGGGATCAAAGCCCTCGCCGGGATAAACCATCGTCGCACCCAGCGTCACCGCGGCGAGATTGCCCATCACCATGCCGAAGCAATGATAGAGCGGCACCGGAATGCAGATGCGGTCCTGTTCGGTCAGGCGCATGGCGCGGCCGACGAAATAGCCGTTGTTGAGAATATTGTGGTGCGTCAGCGTGACGCCCTTGGGCGAGCCCGTGGTGCCGCTGGTGAATTGAATATTGACGGGATCGTCGAACTGCAGCGTCCTTGCCAACTCCGCGAGCGTCTCGTGGTGCCGCGGGCCGCCCATCCTGGCGACGTCCTCGAAAGCGATCGTGCCCGGCGATGGTGGTCCGCCGATCTGGATCACCGCGCGGAGCTGGGGCAATCGGGCCGCGTGCAACTCGCCCGGCGTCGATTTGGCAAGCTCCGGCAGCAGCGCGTTGATCATCTCCATGTAGTTCGAGGTCTTGAAGGCGGTTGCGGTCACGATCGCCGCGCAACCGACCTTGGCCAGCGCGAATTCGAGTTCGCTGAGGCGATAGGCCGGGTTGATGGTGACGAGGATGATGCCGGCTTTCGCGGCGGCAAACTGCGTCAGCGTCCATTCCGGGCGGTTGAGCGACCAGACGCCGATCCGCGCGCCGCGTTCGAGGCCAAGCGCGAGAAAGCCGGCTGCCAGCGCATCGACGCGCGCCGCAAATTCCCTCCACGTCCAGCGGACATGATGGCTAGGCGACACCAGCGCCTCGCGGCTACCCCAGCGCCGCACCGCAAGATCGAGGCTTTGGCCGATGGTGTCGCCCAGCAGCGGTGCGTCGGAGGTGCCGCAAACGTAACTGGCTGCTGGTTCGGTCAAATCGGATCTCCAGGCATTGAGAGAAAGCATATACCGCAAACGGTGCCGTTCCCTCCCCCGCAAGGGGGGAGGGAACGGAGGGAGCGCTGCGTGAAGCGAGCGCGATCACGCCGCCTTCTGGCCGCTGCCGGCATCGAGGCCGGCATAGATGCCGCGCTCGAAGGCTGCGAAGGCGTCGAGGCATTTGTGGTCGGCGAACGGAAACACCTGCATCAGGATCACGCCCGAGATGTTGCGCACCGGGTCGATCCAGAAATAGGTGTTGGCAAGCCCGGCCCAGAACAGGCTGCCGGGGCTGCGGCCTTCCGGTGTCTTGGCGGTGTTGATCAGGAAGCTGAGCCCCCATTTCTTCACCATGCCGGGGAACAGGTCGACATCGTTGGTGTAGGCCGGCGCCACCGTGGTCATCTTGTCGACGTTGATGTCGCCGATGTTGTTCTGGCCCATCAACGCGACCGTCTCCGGCTTCAGCACCTGGTTGCCGTTGCCGCGGCCTTTGTTGAGAATCATCTGGGTGAACTTGATGTAGTCGGGTGCCGTGCCGTAGAGGCCGCCGCCACCCATGTGGAATTCCGGATTCTGTTCGAGCTCGAACGGCATCGGCGCCAGCGAGCCGTCTTCGCCGCGGGCATGCGCGCCGACCAGGCGCTTGCGCTGGGAGTCGCCGATCTTGAAGCCGGTGTCGTTCATGCCGAGCGGCGCGAACATGTGGTCGCGCAGATAGGCGTCCAGCCGCTGGCCGCTCACCGCCTCGATCGCCTTGCCGACGAAATCGATATTGGTGCCGTATTCCCAGCGCGTGCCGGGGTCGCTCATGACCGGTGTCTTCAAGGCGGCGTTGAGGCAGGAGATGATTCCGGGCGTGCCGGTCTTCTCCAGATACTTGCCGAGGTCGCCGTTCCACATGTCGTAGGCGAAGCCCGCGGTGTGGGTCATCAACTGGCGCAGCGTGATCGGGTTTTTGGCCGGACGCAGTTTCGGTTCGCCCTTGGCATCGAAGCCTTCCAGCACCTGTGGCGAGGCCAGATCGGGCAACAGCTTGCCGATCGGTTCATCGAGCTTGAGCTTGCCCTGCTCGACGAGCTGCATGCACGCCGCCGTGGTGACCGCCTTCGTCATCGAAGCGATCCAGAACACGCTGTCGGTGGTCATGGCGTCGTCCTTGGCCAGGTCGCGCTTGCCGAACGCGCCCTGGTAGATCACCTCATTGCCGGTCGCCGCGACAGCGACCACGCCGGGGATCTCCTTCGCATCGGATCTCTGACGCAGGGACTGATCGATCTGAGCTTTGCTTTGCATGGGTCACCTCCCGTTTGTTGTTATGGAGTGGTGCGATCTTCCTCCGGGCGATCCGATCCGGCAAGCGGTCGCGGCGCCTGGCCGGCGATGTCGCGTTCTCGTGATGGGCCGGCGTTCAACGAGGCGGACGACACAAAACTGCAACACTCCGCCACAATTTGCGGCGGGCGGCGCGCGAGAGCGGTGACCGCCATGGGCATAAACGATAAGTTGATTCGAGAATCATTTCAGACCCCGAATTTTTACAGTAAGACATTCAGATTCCAGCGGAAATGCCGCCTCCGCGACTGGATGATTTGATGAAAATGGTTGCTATTTCCGCAAGCGCGAGGATGCCGCGATGATCTCGACCTGGAGTGAATGGAAGCGTTATCCCCGCGCCGGACGCGGCGAGAATATCGAGGCGCCGATCAGCCCCGGTATCTATGAGGTCCGCATTGCCGGCACTGGCGCGCTGCACTCGTTCGGCGCGGTTGAAAATGTCGCGGTGGCGCTGGCGCAGCTGCAAGTCGGTTCCAAATCCTGGTTCTCGCGCCGCGACACCAAATTGCCCGATCTCGAATACCGGACCTGCGCCACGTCGTCGCGGGCCGATGCCAAGGCGGCCGCGGAGCGCATGATCGGCCGCCGCGAAACCTATATGAGCGGCGCCGCCTGACGGCTCCGCGCAGGCCTTCAATATAGCTTGAGGCTGCTGCGCGTTTGCGGCCGGTGCATTGCTGGCGGATTGGGCCTATATTCGGATCAATACCCCAAAATCCGAGGAGTTACGCCATGAACCCGCCCGTCGCCGCTCGCGCTTCGCAATCCGCGCCCTCCCTGCGCGACCGCCTGAAGGATCCCTCGCTGCTGCGCGAGCAGTGCTATATCGACGGCGCCTGGACCGGGAAGGCGTCAAAGCCGGTGACCAATCCGGTCAATGGCGTCGAGCTTGCGAAAATACCGGTCCTGAGCACCACCGAGACGACGCAGGCCGTCGAAGCCGCCGAGCGCGCGTTTCCGGCGTGGGCCAAACTGACCGCAAAGGCGCGTTCCAACATCCTGCGCAAATGGTTCGACCTGATCATCGCCAACCGCGAGGATATCGCGCTGATCCTGACCTCCGAGCAAGGCAAGCCGCTGGCGGAAGCGCTCGGCGAGGTCGATATCGGCGCCGCCTATGTCGAATTTTTTGCGGAAGAAGCCCGCCGCGTCTATGGCGAAACCATTCCGACCCAGCGCGCGGATGCGCGTCTGCTCGCGATCAAGCAGCCGATCGGCGTCTGCGGCGCGATCACGCCGTGGAATTTCCCCTGCTCCATGATCACCCGGAAGGTCTCGCCGGCGCTGGCCGCGGGCTGCACCGTCGTGCTCAAGCCCGCCAATGAAACGCCGCTGACGGCGCTGGCGCTGGTCGCGCTCGCCGAAAAGGCCGGCGTGCCGAAGGGCGTGTTCAACATTCTGACCGGCAATTCCTCCGCGATCGGCAAGGTATTGTGCGAGCATCCCGCCGTGCGCTTCGTCGGCTTCACCGGATCGACCGAAGTCGGCAAGATCCTGTACCAGCAGGCGGCCGTCGGCGTGAAGAAGCTCGGTCTCGAGCTCGGCGGCAACGCGCCGTTCGTGGTGTTCGATGACGCCGATATCGATGCCGCCGTCGAAGGCGCCATCGTCTCGAAGTTCCGCAACATGGGCCAGACCTGCGTCTGCGCCAACCGCATCTACGCCCAGGACAAGATCTACGATGCGTTCGTCGAAAAGCTTTCGGCCAAGGTCGCGGCGATGAAGATCGGCGACGGTACGGAGCAGGGCGTCACGCAGGGCCCGCTGATCAACATGGAAGCGATCGACAAGGTCGAAAAGCACATCGCGGATGCGGTCAAGGGCGGCGCCAAGATCGTCACCGGCGGCAAGCGCCATGCGCTCGGCGGCAGCTTCTTCGAGCCGACGGTGCTCGCCAACGTCAAGCCCGACGCGCTGGTCGCGCATGAAGAGACGTTCGGACCGCTGGCGCCGGTGTTCCGCTTTAAGGACGAGGCCGACGTGATCGCGATGTGCAACGCCTCGCCGTTCGGCCTGGCGTCGTATTTCTATTCGCGCGATCTCGGCCGGGTCTGGCGGGTCGCCGAAGCGCTGGAGTCCGGCATGGTCGGCGTCAACACCGGGCTGATCACCACCGAAGTCGCCCCCTTCGGCGGCGTCAAGGAGTCAGGCCTCGGCCGCGAAGGCTCGCATCACGGCATGGAAGAATATGTTGAGATCAAATACGTGATGATGGCGGGGATTTGATCGCGTCGCCCCGGCGAACGCCGGGGCCCATAACCCGGTCGCCTGTTGCAGGAGCGGGTGTGACGTTCAAAGCCCATCCAGAAACTGCTTCAGCCGCGGCGCCCATTTATGGGCGTCGAGGCCGGAGGCGGAATGGCCGAGTTCGCTGTCGAGCAGGAAATAATCGGCGTCGACGCCGGCGGCCTTCAGCCCCTGCATCACGCCGGGCGCGATATCGGGCGGAAACAGTTTATCCGTCCGCGACAGCACGAACAGCACCTTCGATTTGATCTTGCCGAATTGCGCCGTCACATCGAAGCCGCGCAGCGCTTTCGCCAGGATGATCAGCGAATTGGCGTCGAAGCCGGAGGCCCAGCGCGCCGCCTCTTCGCGGATCGCGGCTTCGATGTGCGTGGGATCGGACATCGTCGCCTTCAGCCGGTCCTCGATGCCGTAGGTCTTCAGGGTGGCGATGCGAATCTCGGTCATGGTCGCCTCGACGCCGCCGCGATCGTAATAATCGCCGCCGTTCCAGTTCGGGTCGTTCGACAGCGATGCGAGCAGCCGCGCGACATTCCCCTCGGACCGTTCGCGCGGCACCAGCGGCGAGGTGACGATGGCGGCGATGCCCTTCATCGCATCGGGATAGTTGACCGCCCATTGAAAGGCCTGGAACCCGCCATAGGACGGACCGACGATCGCAACCAGCCTGTCGATGCCGAGATGGTCGAGCAGCCGCCGCTGGGTGCCGACGATGTCGCTGACATTGATGTCAGGGAAGCGCGGGCCGTAGGGCTGGCCGGTGGTGGGGTCAATGCTGGCGGCATTGGTCGATCCGTAGGACGAACCCAGCATGTTCGGGCAGATCGCGAAATAGCGGCGGGTATCCACCGCCTTGCCGGGACCCACCAGCTCGTTCCAGCTGCCTTCGCCGGTCGAGCCGCCGGGGTCGATCATCTGCGGGCCGCTGGTGTTGCCGTGCGTGATCAGCACAGCATTGCCGCGATCGGGCGCCAGCGTGCCGAGCGTCGCATAGCCGATGGTGACCTCGGGCAGCACGATGCCGCTCTGCAGGCGGTAGTTGCTGAAGGAGAATGTCTTCGTGCTGGATTGTCCGGTCATGTCAAGATTCTCCCAATGAGGCCGGCCTAACGCCTGAGCACGGCGATGGTACGGCTGTTGAAGCTCAATCGCTCCGCCAGGACGGAAACGAAATAGGTCAGCAATTTGTAGCTCAGCTCGGGATGTTCGGCCTTGATGGCTTCGAACTGTTGCCGGTTCAGCACATAGAGCACGCTGGAAGTTTCGGCCTGGATGGTCGCGCTGCGCGGCGCGTGCGCAACAAGCCCCATTTCGCCGATCGTCGTATAGCGTCCCAGGCTCCGCAACCGTGTGAAGTGTCCCTCTTCATCCGCCATCATGATCCCGATGCGCCCATCCACGATGAAGAGCATCGAGTCGGCGTCGTCGCCGACGCGGGCGATGATGTCGCCGGCTTCGACCTCGAGGCGCTGGCAGTGGCGGATCAATTCCTCGGCGTCATCCTCGCTACCCAGAATTTGGGTGAACCAGTCGCGCAGATTGGCTTCCTCGTGCTCCAGCCCCTGGTGCTGGGCGATGATCTCGTTCTCGCATCGCTCCAGGGCATGATCCAGATCTGGAGCCACGTTTACTTCGTCTGAGATGAATTCGCTCGACCGCAGGACCGTCTCGACCATGGCCGACATGTGAACCAGCACCAGCTTCACGCCCAAATCATGGGCGCGGCGCTTGATCTGCGCAAAACTGTAGGCAGCGGAGGAATCGATGCCGGTGACAAGCTTGAAATCGAAGACGAGATAGCGGCACTCCGGATGATCCGCGAGCAGCGTCTTGACGTGCTGGTAAAGTCCGTTTGCCGATCCGAAGAACAGATAACTCTGCAAATTGAGGCCGCGGATCTTTCCGCCGTGGGCGGTGAGGACTTCCTGATCGTCGCGGGAGCGATCCAGCGAGCTGCGATATTCGGCGCCGTCGAAACTGTACTTGATCGTTTCGACACGCGCCGCGCTCAGCGCGAAGGTGGCGCAGCCGATCACGACGCCGATCAGAACGCCGGCGACGAAGCCCCATTGCAGGATGATGACGATGATCGCCAGCAGCGACACATATTCGGTCCTGGTCAGGCGCCGCCAGGATTCGATGGTCCATTTGTGCAGCTGGTCTGCGCCCAGATAGAGCAGCAGGCCGCCGAGCACGAATTTCGGCATGTAGCCGAGCAGGACAGGCGCGACCGCCAGCATCAGCGCCGAGACCGCGGCCACCGTCAGGCCGGAAAGCCGGCCGGTCCCGCCGCTGTTGAAGTTGAGGATGGTGCGGCTGACCGAGATGCAGCCGGGATAGCCGCCAAACGCGCCCGACAGGATGTTGGCGAAACCGGCGACGTTCAATTCCCGCTCGAGATTGGCCTCGCGGTGCGCGGCAACCTCGATGCCTGCGGTGTTGAACAGCGTGCTCGACGCCGCGACAAAGATGACGGCGACGAGATTGCCGAGCAGATCGGGCAAGGCGTGCCAGGGATATTGCGCGATATTGGCCGCACTCCACGGCAACAGGAAGCTGACGTCCGGCGGCGGTTGAAATGTCCATCCAGAGGCCTGCGCACCGGCCACGGTAAAGCCCGCCAGCTGAAAGACGATATGCGCAATGATCACGCCTCCGACCAGCATGGCCGGCAGGCCAACCCGCGTGCGGCTGCGGTGCCAGGTCAGATACAGGGCCAGCGCCATGGCGCAGGCCGCCGCCAATTCGGACAAGGTCAGGATGTTGGCGAACCGGTCGAGCGTGGCCCATTGCAGGCGATAGCCGGTGATGACGCGGATTGCTCCCAGGATGATCAGGCATGCCGTTGCCCCGAGAAACCCGCCCACGACGGGATACGGCACGTAGCGGATGGCGCGCCCCATCCGCGTCACCCCGAAGCCGCACAGCACGATCCCGGTGACGATGGCAGAAAGACCCAGTGTCATCAGCGTCGGCGCCAGCACGGGCGCCGAAGCATTGCCGGCGAGGATGTGTTCGACCAGGGACGACGCCAATATTCCGGTCATCGCGGCCGTCGAATTTTCGGGGGCTGCGATGGCGAACGGGAACGAGCTTCCGGCCGCGACGACCGCGGCGAGGATGGCCGAGGAGATGAAGGTCGCGGCGATGCCGTAGCCGAGATAGGGCGCCAGCGGTCCGGTGAAAATCAGCAGCGAATAGGACAGGCCAAAGGTAATCGTCAGGACACTGGCGGCGCTGCCGCCGAGAATGTCATTGAAAGCACTCCGAACCAACTCCGGTTCGGCTCTGAGAGATCGGCTGACCACGCGACACGTACCTCTGGCTCCCAGTGGTAGAGACCGCCGCGCGCGACGACAACATCATTTTTCCGACCGGCGCGGCGGCGCGGTGCGCCGGTCAGTCGTTGTCCATATCTCCCCCGAATGCGCCGTGGCGGCCGATGCCGGACGCAAATCGTGCGGCGCCCGAGAGGGTTTCGCCGGACGCGATCACCTTCAGCCCGCCACGCATCTCGTTGGCGATCGCCTCTTTCTCCTCGAGGTCCCATTGCCGCAGCGCCGACAGCCGGTCGGCGCGCATGCAGGTCTGCGGGAAGGCTGCGATTTCCCGCGCCAGCGCGATCGCACGCGCGCACGCTTCGCCTCGGCCGACGACGCGATTGGCAAGGCCCATGCGAAAGGCCTCCTGCGCGCCGACCGGGCGCCCGGTGAGAATCAAATCGATGGCCTGGGAATGACCGATCAGCCGCGGCAGGCGGATGGTACCGAGGTCGATCAGCGGCACGCCGAATCTGCGGCAGAAGATGCCGAAGGTGGCGTCCTCGGCGACGACGCGCATGTCGGCCCACAGCGCCAGTTCCATGCCGCCGGCCACCGCAAAGCCTTCCACGGCGGCGATCACGGGCTTTGACAGCCGCAGCCGGCTCGGGCCCATCGGTGCAATCGAGTCGTGGCCGCCGATCTCGCGCTTCTTGTTGGGATCGCCCGCCGCCACTGCCTTGAGGTCGGCGCCGGCGCAGAAATAGCCGCCAGTGCCGGTGAACACCGCGACCGATGCCGCTTCGTCGGCGTCGAACGCGAGAAAGGCATCGTAGAGTTTGCGCGCGGTCGCGCCATCGACGGCGTTGCGGCAATGCGGACGGTTGATGGAAACGATGGTCACCGGTCCATCGCGCTCGACGAGTACAGCATCGGCTTCGGTCATGGCATCCTCTCCGCTAGTTTGGCTGGATCGTGTCGGCCTGTCGCTCGATCACCCAACGGTTGACCGCCTGGTGGAAATTGAGTGGTCCCGGCACGGTCATGTGGGTCTTGAGGTATTTGAAGCCGGCCTTCTGCAGCGTCCGGTTCGGCGCGACGTTGAAGGCGTTCGGCTCGCAGAACAGCCGCTTGAGTTTCAGTCGCTGGAAGTAGATGTCGACACTGCGCCGCACGCATTCGGCGCCGATACCTTGATGCCTGCGCTCCGGCTCGACCACGTGCAGATGCATGTTGGCCTGCTCGCCATACCGAATCTTGTCGGCGGTGGAAAAGCCGATCGTCCCGTCGCCCGACAGCCAGATCAGCAGAACGATATTTTTCTGCTCGACCGGCAGCGCGCATTGGTGCCGAAGGCGCTCGCGCCAGCTTTCCGCCGTGGGCAGGCGCGTGGGATCAACACCAAGGGTTTCGAGATGCTCCGGCGTCGATGTCTGGAAGTAATCGATGATGACGTCCACTTCCGTGTCAGTCATCTCCCTCACCGCCAACGTCATCGGCTTCTCCCGCTTCACGCGGCCCGTTCGAAGGCCATATCTTGCGGGGGCGAGCCTAGCGTCTTGTGCCGGTCAATGCCATCGCAAGCGACGGCCCCGCACCGCGTCAGATCTTCAACTCACTCCCCGTCACCCGGCGATACGCTTCCAGATAGCGCTTGCTGGTGGCGTCGACGACGCTGGCGGGGAGCGGCGGTGGCGGGGCGTCGCCGTTCCAGCGGCCAGCGCGGCGCTCAGTGTCGAGGTAATCGCGCAGCGGCTGTTTGTCGAAACTCGGCTGCGGCTGGCCAGGCTTGTAGACGTCGACCGCCCAGAACCGAGAACTGTCAGGGGTCATCACCTCGTCGATCAGGATGATGCGGCCATCGCCGTCGCGGCCGAATTCGAATTTGGTGTCGGCGATGATGATGCCTTGCCGGCGGCTGATCTTTTCGCCGAAATCGTAGACCGTGCGCGCCATGCGCTCGAGCGTCTGTGCGACGTCGGCACCGAGGATCTCACGCACGCGCGCGATGGTGATGTTCTCGTCATGGCCGGTCTCGGCCTTGGTTGCCGGGCTGAAGATCGATGGCTCGAGCTTCTCGCTCTCGACCAGACCCGCCGCGAGCTTCTCGCCGGCGAGCGTGCCGGACGCGGCATATTCTTTCCAGGCCGAGCCCGAGATGTAGCCGCGGATCACACATTCGACGGGGAAGACGGTGGTACGCCGGCACAGCATCGCGCGTCCAACGATGTCGGCGCGATGGCCCTTCAGCGCGGGCACCTGCGCAATGATCTCGTCGGCATCGGCGCTGATCATGTGATGCGGCACCACGTCGGCGAGCTGGCGGAACCACCACGCGCTGATTTGCGTGAGCACCGCGCCCTTCATCGGAATGGTTTCGGCCATCACGACGTCGAAGGCGCTGATGCGGTCGGTGGTGAGCAGCAGCACGCGGTCGTCGCCGACGGCATAGATATCGCGGACCTTGCCGCGGCCGATCCGTGGCAGGGGCAAATCGCTGGCGAGCATCGCGTTCATTCTGGTCTTGCTTTCGAGGGGCGCGCCCGCGGCGGACGCCCGGGCGCTGGAGCTGTGATCAAGCAGGGATAGCTCACTCCGGCAGCGGAATGAACTCGTGTTCGTGGGGGACATGGGCAAAACGGCCGGTTTTCCAGTCCTGTTTGGCCTGTTCGATGCGCTCCTTGCTGGAGGAAACAAAATTCCACCAGACATGGCGCGGGCCCTCCAACGCGTCGCCGCCGAGGAACATCATCCGCGTCGGCTTGATCGCCTTCACCGTGATGCGGTCGCCCGGCCGGAAGATCAGCAGGCGCGGCGCCTCATAACGCTCGTTGGCGATCTCGACCTCGCCGTCGACCACATAGATCGCGCGCTCTTCATGGTCGGCATCGAGCGGCACGCTGGTGCCGGCTGCGGCCGTCACCTCGGTATAGAACCACGGCGATACCATCGTGACCGGCGATTTCACGCCAAAGCTGCTGCCTGCGATGATGCGCGCGGTGAAGCCGCCATCCCTAACCGTCGGCAGGCTTTCGGCGGCGTAGTGCTGGAACGACGGCGTGATTTCCTCAGAACCTTTCGGCAGCGCGATCCAGCTTTGCAGACCCAGCATCTTCTGCCCGTCGCGGCGCTGGACGTCGGGCGTGCGCTCGGAATGCGCGATGCCGCGGCCGGCGGTCATCAAATTCATCGCGCCGGGCTGGATTTCCTGGATATTGCCCTCGCTGTCGCGGTGCATGATCGAGCCGTCGAACAGATAGGTCACGGTGGCGAGCCCGATATGCGGATGCGGGCGGACGTCCATGCCCTTGCCGGCCATGAACTGCACCGGCCCGAAATGATCGAAGAAGATGAAGGGCCCGACCATCTGCCGCTTGCCATGCGGCAGCGCGCGCCGCACCTCAAACCCGTCGCCGAGATCGCGGGTGCGCGGTACGATGATCAGTTCGAGCGCGTCGCAGGTTTTGGGATCGCCGAGCACGGGATCGTTGGAGGGTTGCCAACTCATGAGAAACTCCTGTGTGTTTGCGGCGACCATAGCAGGATTTGCCCAGTGTCGTCCAAACACACTATCGTCGTCCCTGCGAACGCAGGGGCCCATACTCCGCGGCGCCCATTGTGATAGACGGTGTTCGAGACTGTGCCTCAATGCAAGATATCGCGTATGCGTCCCTGCGTTCGCGGGGCGACATGGGAGAATGAGGAACCACCATGATCCCTCCACTCAAGCCGGGCGCCAGACTGATGCGGGCCGATGGCCCTTTCATCGAGACGCCGCGGCTGATCCTGCGGCCGTGGCGCAGCAGCGACATTGCTCCAAATACGGCTATGCTGTCGGATCCCGATTCCGTGCGTTTCATCACGCCCGACGGCAAGGTGATCACCAGCGAGCAGGGTGGATGGCGCAATGCGGCCGTCATTGCCGGGCACTGGGCGCTGCATGGATTCACCATGTTCGCGGTCGAGGAAAGGTCGAGCGGCAAATATGTCGGACGGGTCGGACCGTTTTCGCCGCCGGAATGGCCGGGTTTCGAGGTCGGCTGGGGCATCGCTCCGGAATACCGCGGGAAGGGGTATGCGGTGGAAGCGGCGCGGGCGTCGATCGACTGGGTGTTTGCCACCTTCGAGATCGATGAGATCGTCCATTGCATCGATGATGTGAATACGGCGTCGCAGGCCGTCGCGCGGCGGCTCGGTGCGCGCAAGGATCGGAAGGCGGTGCTGCTCGGCAAGCCTACCGATATCTGGGTGACCTCGCGCGGGTCATGGCAACGCTAGATGCCAAGCCCAAAATTGAACTGGTTGCCGATCTGCATTAGATTTCAGCGGCGCATGATCGCGCGGAGCGGGCTCACGTGATGCTGCTTCCTAACCTCGACATCGCCTTGCGCGGCGCCACCGTGGCGCTGCTGCTGGTGCTGGCCGCGTCGCTGTTTCGCGGCTTCGGCGCCGTGCTTGCAGGGCGGCTGGCGGCGGCTTTCGCAGTGGGGTCGGCGGCGCATGCCGTGAGCTATTCGATCGGCGCGACCGCGCCGGTGTCGATTTGGCACGCGCCGCTGATCGCGCTGTCGACCGGCAATGTCGTGGTGTTCTGGCTGTTTACCCGCGCGCTGTTCGACGAGGCGTTCAGATGGCGCTGGTGGCATGCGCTGGTCTGGGCTGTTGTCGCCGCCTTCAGCTTTGTCAATTGCATGTGGATCGCGCCGGCATCCGGTGCGCGGCTTTCGATCATCGCGGTCAATCTGGTCGCGCTTGGTTTCATCGCTTTGGCGGTCACACAGACGATCGCCTCATGGCCGGCGGATCTGGTCGAGCGCCGCCGGGGTGTCCGCGTTTTCATCGTCAGCGCCGCCGCGATCTATGGCGGCATCAATGCCGTATTGCAGATATTGATGCCCGGCGGTCAGCCGGTTGAACTCGTCAACACCGTAAATTCCGCCGTTCTGGCCGGCGTGGTGGCGGCGATCTCCTACGCGATGATGCGCGTCGATGGCGCCGATCTGTTTCCGGCGGCATCTCAACTCGCGCCGGTGACGATCGCACCGGCTCTGATTGTTGCGGAGGATACGCAGGATCAAAAACTGATCGATGCCTTGATGCGGCTGATGGGTGATGAGCGCATCTATCGCCACGACAACATCACCATCGGCACGCTCGCGACCAAACTGGGAATCCCCGAATACAAATTGCGCCGGCTGATCAACCAGCGGCTCGGCTACCGCAATTTCAACGTGTTCCTCAACAATCACCGGATCGAGGAGGCGAAGGCCGCGCTCTCGGACCCGACGCAGGCCGAGGTGCCCGTGATCACCATTGCGATGGATGCCGGCTTCCAGTCGCTTGGCCCGTTCAACCGCGCCTTCAAGGCCATCACCGGCGTGACCCCGACCGAGTACCGCCGGCAGAATGCTTCCGCGGTTTGATCTCTGCGCGCTTCCCCTTCTCCCCACAAGGGGACACGGAAGAGGGAGCCCATCGGCTAATCTGCATATCTTTGTAATAGCTTCATAATTTCAAAATCGGCGAGGCCTCGCCAATTCCGGCCAACCCGATTTTCAAATCCGGCGAGCCGCCGGCGGCCCGCTTCGCCAACGTGGCCGGCAACGCGCTCATGCGTCATGCCGGAGGCCAATGTGACCAGACGAAACCTGCTGCTCATTCTCGCGACCACGACCGCCCTGAGCGCGCTGGCGCTCTCCGCTGCATGGGCGCGCGACGTCCCCAAGGTCGCTACCGGCTTCGTCGCCAATATCCTGTGCTCGGAGACCTTCGTGTCCGGCCAGCAGCCCGACCGGATCTTTCGCGAGACCACCGCCGCGATGCCCGGCGCCAGCCTGATCGCCTGGGCGATGGACTATCACGTCGACCGGTCGCGGAAGGAAACCACGGTCACGCTCCTCGGCCTCAGTCGCAGCCACGCGGTCTATCGCGAAGGTTTGGGGTGCCATCTCGATCACGGCACCGCCGTGGCCGATATCGCGGTGCCCCCTGCCGATGCCAAATCATCGCCCGCGCTGTTGCCCGAGGTCGCCGGGCCTTCGGTGGTCACGCCTGCCAATCCGCAATTGGCTGATGCGCTCGACCGCGCCTTTGCCGAACCCGAACAGCGGCCGATCCGTGCGACCAAGGCGATTGTGGTGCTGAAAAACGGTCACGTCATCGCGGAACGCTATGCTGGGGGCTACGGCATCGACACGCCGATTCTCGGCTTCTCCGCGACCAAGTCGGTGATCTCGGCGCTGACAGGCATTCTCGTGCGCAAGGGCGCGCTGACGCTCGATCAGCCGGCGCCGATCGCGGCGTGGCAAGGCGCCGACGATCCCAGGCGTGCGATCACGGTCGATCATCTGCTGCGCCACACCGCGGGCCTTGCGCTCGGCAGTTCGCTGCAGGCCTCGCTCGGCTCGGCGTTCGAGCCCGTCAACCGGATGAAGTTCATGGTGTCGGATATGGCCAAATATGCGGAAAGCATCGCGCTCGAAACGCAGCCGGGCAGCGCGTGGAATTACAACGACGGCAACACCATCATCCTCTCACACCTGATCCGCAACGCGGTGGGCGGTGAAGCTTCGGACCTGCTGCGGTTCGCGCAGGCCGAATTGTTCGGCCCGCTCGGTATGCGCAACGTGACGATAGAATTCGACGCGTCCGGCAATGCCGAAGGCTCGAGCCAGATGCTGGCGACCGCGCGCGACTGGGCGCGTTTTGGTCAGCTCTATCTCAACGACGGCGTGGCCGGCGGCAAGCGCATCCTGCCGGAGGGATGGGTGAAATATTCAGCCGCGCCGACGCCAAATGCCTGGGTCGGAATGGGCGCCGGCTTCTGGACCAATCTTGGCGACAGTTTTGGCGCCAATTATCGCGTCGCGCACGGCTGGCCGCGCGATGCGTTCTTCGCCAAGGGCACGATCGGGCAATATGTGATCATCATCCCCAGCGAAAAGTTGGTCATCGTGCGGCTCGGCCGTTCGCCCAACGGGCCGCCGGAAGCCGACGGCGTGTTCAGGCTGGTGACTGACGTCGTTGCTGCGGCCGGCAATAAGAAGGCAAAACTGGCGCGGGGTAATTGAAGTGCTGCGGAGAACCTTCCCTTCTCCCTTCGGGTGAGAAGGTACAGATGCCCGCCCGCTTTACTGCCGTCCCAATTGCGTGGCCTTCGCGACGCGGTCGAATCGCTCCAGCGAGAGGATCGCATCCGCAAGCTGATCGGCGCGGCCGTTGAGGACCGGGCGGGCGAGGGTGAGGAATTTCTGCTGCATCGCCTGCGCATCCGGGAATGAATCCGGCTCGCCCGAGGGATCGGCATAGAGCCGCTCATGCACGCCGTCATCGGTGGTGATGGAGACGCGCGCGCCGAACGGATGGGTGCGACCGATCTCCAGGCGGTCGTCCTGCACCACGTCGAACTTGTCGGCGAGCGCATTGACCGCGGCGTCGCCGAGCCGGTCGTAATCGTCCCAGCCGAAGCGGCCCTGATCCAGCGCCAGCGCGCCGGTGAAGAACATCGAGAACTGGCCGCCGACGATCGAGGTCGGGTGCCGTTTGGTGGCGGCATCGCCGGTCAGCGTGATGCCGTTGCGGTGCAGGCCGATCTCCACCTTCTTGATCTGGTCCGGCGTCAGATTGTGTTCCCGGCGCATCGCGATCAGCGCATCCAGTGCCGCATGGGTATAGCGGCAGCTCGGATACGGCTTCACGCCGATCCGCAGCGTCTCATAGGTCTTGCCGAGGCCGGCGGTCGCTTTGTCCGGATGCGCATTGTCGCTGTAGCCGACCAACAGGCCATGCTTGCCTTCGACCGATTCGCTCGAGCCGACGAAGTCATTGCGTGCGAGCGTCGCTGCGATCACGCCGTTCATCGCGGCGGCGCCGACCTGATAGCGCTTGTTCCAGGCGCCGTTGACCAGAAATTGCAGCGAGCCCGCGGCCTGGCTGCCGGAGACGCCGAACGCCGACACGATCTGGTCCTGCGTGAGGCCGAACAGCTTTCCGGCCGCGGCCGCCGCGCCATAGGTTCCCGCGGTCGCGGTCGGATGGAAGCCGCGCGCGTAATGCGAGGTGGGATCGAGCGCGTTGCCGAGCCGGCAGCACACTTCATAGCCGGCCACGATCGCGGTGAGGACGTCGCGGCCGGACGCGCCGACCATCTCGCCGACCGCAAACGCCGCCGGCACCACGGGCGCGCTCGGATGCAGCGAGGAATCCGCGTGGGTATCGTCGAAATCCAGCGAATGGCCGAGCGCGCCGTTGAGCAGGGCCGCGACCGCGGGCGTCCAGGTCTTGCTGTCGCCGAACACGGTGGAGTCGCCCTTGCCGTCCAGCGCCAGCGCTTCCAGCATCTTGAGCAGCGAGCCGGTCGATTCCGCGTCGCGCCGC
This sequence comes from Hyphomicrobiales bacterium, assembly GCA_017305715.1. Classification (GTDB taxonomy): domain Bacteria; phylum Pseudomonadota; class Alphaproteobacteria; order Rhizobiales; family Xanthobacteraceae; genus Bradyrhizobium. Next base: position 230,606 of record JAFKKG010000014.1, read on the forward strand.
GCCCGGATCGTGCTGCCGAGGAAGTCGAGCGTCAGCACCTTGGCGCGCTCCAATACCTCCGGCGGGATGTCGTCGAACTTCAGATTGGCGACATAGGCTGCGAGCGTTGCGGTTTCGTTGGCCATCGTGTTTCCTCGTTTTGCGGCGCAGGGTAGGCGGGCTATATCGGCGTTTCAAGTCGTCTGCGGGGCGCGGGCATCAGCTATGCTAAAGCTCTCTGACGGGCGGGATCGTCTGCACGTTACGGAATGGGACGAATGACCGGCTTTCTAAAGCGCGCGGCCAGCCGTGTGCGGTCGCGCAGGACGCAATTGGCGCTGGCGATCCGGGTGACGGTGGCGGCGGTCGTGGCCTATGCGATTGCGACCGCGCTGCATCTGGCGCTGCCGCTATGGTCGGTGCTGACCTCCCTGATCGTGACCCAGATGAGCGTCGGCCGGTCGCTGAAGGCGACCACCGACTACATGCTGGGGACGATCGGCGGCGCGATCTATGGCGGGGCGATCGCGGTGCTGATCCCGCATTCCGGCGAAGCCCATTTATTGGGATTGCTGGTGCTGACGGTCGCCCCCCTGGCCTATCTCGGATCGCTCAACCCAAGCCTGACCTCGGCGACGGTGACGGGCGTGATCGTCTTGCTGATTCCGGAGATGCACCATACCAGCCCGCTGGATTCGGTGATCGATCGCCTGATCGAGGTTACCGTCGGCGCGTCCACCGGGCTCGCCGCCTCCTTCCTGGTGCTGCCGTCGCGCGCGCATCGCCAGATCCGCGCCAATGCGGCGCGCCTGATCGACCTGATCGCGGGCGCCTTCTCCGAATTGCTGGCGGGCCTGACGCATGGCCTCGACAATGACGCGCTGCACCGGATTCAGGATGGCATTGGTGCGGCGGTGACGGCCCTGCATGCGATGGGGCAGGAAGCCGAGCGCGAGCGCGCGACGCGGCTGTCTTCCGGTCCCGACACCGGACCATTGCTGCGGACCATCCTGCGGCTGCGCCACGACGTCGTGATGATCGGACGGGAATGTCTGGTCGCATTGCCGGCCAACGTGCAGACACGGCTCGACCCGCCTTTATCCGGGGTGCGCGAAGCCATCGCCGGCCATATGCGCGCCGCGGCGGCCGCCTTGCGCGACAGCGCCAGCCCACCGGTCATCGACCCCGTGCAATTCGCGTTGCAGGGCTATGCCGAGGAAGTGGCGTCAGTGCGCCGCGACGGCCTGATCCGCAGTCTCCCGGGCGACGTCGCCGAGCGATTTTTCGCGCTCGGCTTCTCGCTGGAGCAGATGCGGCAAAACCTCAGCGATCTCGATCGCTGCATCGCGGAGTGGTCCGCAACGCCGCCGGCGCGACCAGTTCAGCCCGCAACCTGACGCAGCATGGTGCGGACGATCAGCCGGTGAAACGGCATGATGACGGCCAGATAGGTCCGGCCCAACCAATTGTGCGTCAGCACCAGCGTGGTCGCGGTGACGTTCTGCGTGGCGCCTGACGTTGCGACATCCACGACGACGCGGAAATCCAGATGCTTGTCGTTGAACCCGGCAACCAGCCGGTCCGGTCTTTCGCTGACGATCGGAAATATCCCGACCATATCGCGGGCCGCGGTCGTGCCGGTGCCTGATGTCTTGAGGCCGAACGGCATCACCAGAATATTGCGCAGGCTCAGCAGCGCCTTGGCCCATCGCGGCTGGCGCGTCATCATGCGCTCGGCCGCCTGCCGCGCATTGATGGTCCTTTCATTGACTTCAATCCGGTAGGCGTCGGCAAACTGCGCGCCGGGCAGCAACGCGTCCGGGTCGACACGGGGCGTGATTTCGTGGACGGTCATCGCAGCGCCAGTCTGTTCGTCAGCAGGCGAAAGCGCAAGATCAGCAGGACGGCAAACACCACGGTGCCGACCGACAACCCGACCCAGACGCCGGGGGCGCCGAGCGAGGTGCCGAATCCGAGCGCCCAGGCGGAGGTAAAGCCGACCAGCCAGTAGCTGAAGGTCGCGAACAACAGCGGGATGCGGGTGTCGTTCATCCCGCGCAGCGCGCCGTTGGCGACGGTCTGAATGCCGTCGGTGATGAAGAAGGTGGTGCCGATCAACAGCAGCGTTGCCGTCAGCGTCGCCGCGGCGTCGGTGGCTTCGCCGAGGAACAGCTCGGCGATCGTAAACCGCCCCAGGATGACGGCGAGCGTCATCGTCGCCATGAAAATCGTGCCGAGCAATATCGCGACATAGCCCGCGCGCCGGACGGCGTCGCTGTCGCGGCGTCCGACCGCGTGGCCGACACGGACGGTCGCCGCCATGCTGATGCCGAACGGCACCATGTAGAGGATGGCGGCGATCTGCAGGGCGATCTGGTGCGCGGCGAGCGCGGTGGTGCTGATCAGGCCCATCAGCAGGCCGGCGGCGCCGAACAAGCCGTATTCGAGCAGGAAGGCGATCGAGATCGGCGCGCCGATGACGACGAGCTTGCCCATCAATGACCAGTCGATCCGCCAGATGCGGCCGAGTACATGGTATTTGCGGAACGGCCGGCGGCGCGCGGTGACCCATAGCCCGGCGAGAAACGTCCCGAGATTGACCAGGCTGGTCGCAAGGCCCGCGCCGAACAGCCCGAGTTCGGGCAGGCCCCATTTGCCGTAGAGCAGCGGATAGACCAGCAGCGCATTGGCCGGGATCGCCGCCAGCGTGATCCACAGCACCGGCTCGGGCCGGTTCACCGCGCTCATGAAGCCGCGTATCGCGATGAACCACAGCGCCGGCAGGATGCCCCAGGCGAGACCGAACAGATATTGTTGCGCAAGCTTTGCGGCCGTCGGCGCCTGGCCGAGCGCGATCAGGATCGCCTCGCCGCGGAAGGGCAGGATCATCAGCGGCAGCGAGATCAACACGGCCGCCCACAGGCCGACGCGCAGCGCGCGCCGCACCATGCGCGGGTCGCGGGCGCCGAACGCCTGTGCCGCCAGCGGCGCCACGGCGGACACCAGGCCGAGGCCGAAGGTGAAGATCACGAAGAAAACCGTATGCGCGAGCGCTGCTGCGGCGACCGTTTCGCTGCCGAGCCGTCCGATCAATGCCAGATCGGTCGTCATCATCGCGATCTGCCCGAGCTGCGTCAGCGCCAGCGGCACCGCGAGCTTCAGCGTTTCGGCGAACTCTTCCGCGAGATGGCCGCGCGTCCGTAGCGCCGCGGCAGGCGCGATCGAGCTGGCGTCGATTTTGTCGAGCGAAGTCATGACGGCACGTCTAGCACGGCGACGAGGTCGAAAAGATGGTCAGGCTGTCGCGGCCCGATCACGACCGCGCGGGCACGCGGGTGATCTTGGCGCCGAGCGCATTGAGCCGTTCCTCGATCCGCTCATAGCCGCGTTCGATCTGGTCGGCATTGTTGATGGTGGAGGTGCCCTCGGCGGCGACAGCGGCCAGCAGCATCGCCATGCCTGCGCGGATATCGGGCGAGGTCATCGGCGCGCCGCGCAGCCGGCTCGGGCCCGCGACGATCGCGCGGTGCGGATCGCACAGCACGATGCGCGCGCCCATCGAGATCAGCTTGTCGACGAAGAACATCCGCGATTCGAACATCTTCTCGAACATCAGGATCACGCCGTCGCATTGCGTGGCGGTGACGATCGCGATCGACATCAGGTCGGCGGGGAAGGCCGGCCAGGGTTGATCCTCGAGTTTGGGCACATGGCCGCCGAAATCGTCGTGGATTTTCATGGTCTGGCCGGACGGCACCACGAGATCGTCGCCCTCGACGCCGCAGACGATGCCGAGCCGCTCAAACCCCATCCGGATCGAGCGCAGATGCTCGACGCCGGCGCGCGCAATCCGCAGCGGCGAGCGGGTTACCGCGGCGAGCCCGATCAGCGAGCCGACCTCGATATGGTCGGGCTGGATCGCGTAGCTCGTGCCGCCCAGCGTCGCCGGCCCGTGGATGATGATCGTGTTGGTGCCGATGCCCTCGATCTTCGCGCCGAGCGCCACCAGGAAGTTGGCGAGGTCCTGGACATGCGGCTCGGAGGCCGCGTTGCGCAGATGCGTCGTGCCATGGGCGGCGACCGCGGCGACCAGCGCGTTTTCGGTGGCGGTGACGCTGGGCTCGTCGAGGAAGACGTCGGCGCCCTTGAGCTTGGCGGCGCGGAATTCCAGCCGGTGCGTCGCGGTGACGGTGGCGCCCAATTGCTCGAAGGCGAGGAAATGCGTGTCGAGGCGGCGGCGGCCGATGACGTCGCCGCCGGGCGGCGGCAACGCCACCTCGCCGCAACGGGCCAGCAGCGGCCCCGCCAGCAGGATCGAGGCCCGGATCCGCGCGCAGAGTTCCGGATCGAGATCGGCAGCGCGAATTTCCTTGGCGTGGATTTTCAGCGTGTTGCGCGTTTCCCATTCGGCCGACGCGCCGACCGAGCGGGCCAGTTCGACCAGCGTCTCGGTATCGCGAATCCGGGGAACGTTTTGCAGCGTGACCGGATGCTCGGTCAAAAGCGCCGCGGCGATGATCGGCAGCGCCGCGTTCTTGTTGCCCGACGGCTCGATCGTGCCCGCGAGCCGGTGGCCGCCTTCAACGATGTATTGAATCGGCGCCACCAGAATTCCCCGCCTACACGTCGACGTTGGCGCTGAGTGAATTTTCCTGGATGAATTCGCGGCGCGGCTCGACCACGTCGCCCATCAGCTTGGTGAAGATGTCGTCGGCCTCGTCGACCTCCTTGATCTTCACCTGCAGCAGCGAGCGCTCGTTGGTATCGAGCGTGGTTTCCCAAAGCTGGTCCGGATTCATCTCGCCGAGGCCTTTGTAGCGCTGCAGCGTTACGCCCTTGCGGCCGGCATCGGTCACCGCCTCGAACAGGCTGACCGGACCGTGGATGGCGGTCTCGGCATCCTTGCGGCGCAAGACGCCCGGTTTCGGATAGACCTCCTGCAGTCGTGCCGCGTACTCATCGAGCTTGCGCGCGTCGGCGGAGCCGAGCAGGGCGTCGTCGATGACGGCGACATCCTTGACGCCGCGTACGGTGCGCTCGAACAGGAACCCTTCACCTTCGGCAAAGCGCCCGCTCCAGCCGCGCTCGACTTCGTCGGCCAGCGCATCGAGGCGCTTGGCGATGTAATCGGCGGCGGCGTTGGCGGTGGCGATGTCGCCGGTGATCTTCGGGCTCAGCACGCCCGCGATCGCCGCCTGCTCGACCACCTGGCGGTTATAGCGGCTGTGCAGATTATGCAGGATGCCGCGGACGAGGCGCGCGTCCTCGACCAGCGAGAGCAGGTCGCGGCCGGCGCGCTCCGAGCCCGTCGCCGGCTTGAAGACGCAATCGTCGAGGCCGGTGGCGATCAGGTAATCTTCCAGGGCGCGCTCGTCCTTCAGATATTGCTCGGACTTGCCGCGCGCCACCTTATAGAGCGGCGGCTGGGCGATATAGATGTGGCCGCGGTCGATCAATTCGCGCATCTGGCGATAGAAGAAGGTCAGCAGCAGCGTGCGGATATGGGAGCCGTCGACGTCGGCGTCCGTCATCAGGATGATCTTGTGGTAGCGCAGCTTGTCGGCCGAGAAATCGTCGCTGATGCTGGTACCGAGCGCCGCGATCAGCGTGCCGATCTGCTCGCTCGACAGCATCTTGTCCATGCGGACGCGCTCGACATTGAGTATCTTGCCCCGCAGCGGCAACACCGCCTGGAATTCGCGGTTGCGACCCATCTTGGCGCTGCCGCCGGCCGAGTCGCCCTCGACGATGAACAGTTCGGATTTGGCGGGATCCTTTTCCTGGCAGTCGGAGAGCTTGCCGGGCAGCGACGAGCCGCCGAGCGGACTCTTGCGGGTCAATTCGCGGGCCTTGCGGGCGGCCTCGCGCGCAGCCGCAGCCTGGATCACCTTGCCGACGATGACTTTTGCTTCGGTCGGATGTTCCTCGAACCACGCCGCCAGCGCTTCGTTGAGCACGTTCTCGACCACGGGGCGGACTTCCGAGGAGACCAGCTTGTCCTTGGTCTGCGAGGAGAATTTCGGATCCGGCACCTTCACCGAAAGCACCGCCGTGAGGCCTTCGCGGCAATCGTCGCCGGTCAGGGCGATCTTTTCCTTCTTCGCATTGGCTTCGGCATAGCCGTTGACCTGACGCGTCAGCGCGCCGCGGAAACCGGCCAGATGGGTGCCGCCGTCACGCTGCGGGATGTTGTTGGTGAAGCACAGCACGTTCTCATGGTAGCTGTCGTTCCACCACAATGCGGCCTCCACCGCGATGTCGTTCAGCTCCGCGCGCACCATGATCGGCGCGGGCACGATCGCCTTCTTGTTGCGGTCGAGATATTTGACGAATTCCTCGACGCCGCCGGCATATTGCATCACCTCGCGCTTTTCGACCGCGTGACGCATGTCCGACAGCACGATATTGACGCCGGAATTCAGGAACGCGAGCTCGCGCAGGCGGTGCTCGAGCGTCGGGAAATCATATTCGACATTGGTGAAGGTTTCGGCCGAGGCAAAGAACGTCACCTCGGTGCCGCGTTTGCCCTTGGCGTCGCCGACCACGACGAGCGGGGCCACCGCGTCGCCATGGGCAAATTCGATGTAGTGCTCCTTGCCGTCGCGCCAGACCCGCAGTTGTAGCTTGCTCGACAGCGCGTTGACGACGGAGACGCCGACGCCGTGCAGGCCGCCGGAGACCTTGTAGGAGTTCTGGTCGAATTTTCCGCCCGCATGCAACTGGGTCATGATGACCTCGGCCGCGGAAATGCCTTCGCCCTTGTGGATGTCGACGGGAATGCCGCGGCCGTCGTCGCGCACCGTCACCGAGCCGTCGGCATTGAGCACGACTTCGACCGCGCTGGCATGGCCGGCCAGCGCTTCGTCGATCGCATTGTCGACGACCTCGTAGACCATGTGATGCAGACCGGATCCGTCATCGGTGTCGCCGATATACATGCCCGGCCGCTTGCGCACGGCGTCGAGCCCCTTCAACACCCGGATCGATTCCGCGCCATATTCGACCGGAATCGGAGGGTCAGTGTCGGCAGGTGTCTGCCGGGCAGGTTCTGTCATGTGAAGCCTTCGAGAGTGTCCCGAATCAGCTGCGCAATATGAGGCGCTGATTGATCTATTTGTGCCATGAAAGAGGCGATGCGCCTAGCGCAAAGTCTTCTCCTACAAGTTATTGAATAAATAGTGTTTTTTGGCGCTCTTTCAAGGCGTCCAAAGGCCGATTCTGGCGCTCCCGAAAAGGCCGATTCGGGGGATGCTTCCGGCCTCCGCAGGGCCTGTTTTACGGGCTTTGCTGCGGCAGAAAATGGCAGTCTGCGGCGGACCTGCTACAGAGGGGCGGGAACAGGCGGGGCTCGCTACCGGCTGTTCGTCGCGATCCTGGATTGTCCCGCCATTGTCCCTGCCTTCGTCGCAATACCGGCCCGATGTCGACGGCCTCCGTGCCATCGCCGTGACGCTGGTTCTGATCTTTCACGCCTTTCCGCAGGCATTGCCGGGCGGCTTCATCGGCGTCGATGTTTTCTTCGTGATCTCGGGCTTTCTGATCACCGGCATCATCGCGCGTGAAATCGAGCTCGGGCGTTTCAGCCTGCTCGGCTTCTACAACAGGCGTGTCCGGCGCATCTTCCCGGCGCTGATCGTCGAGCTTTGTTTCACGCTGCTGTTCGGCTGGCTCTGGATGCTGCCGGCCGCCTTTGCGCAGCTCGGCAGCGATACTTTCGCGAGCGCGGCGTTCTTTGCCAACATCGCGCTGCTGCTGCAGTCCGGCTATTTCGATGTCGAATCCGCCAGGAAGCCGCTGCTGCATCTGTGGTCGCTCGGCATCGAGGAGCAGTTTTATCTGGCCTGGCCGCTGCTGCTGATGCTCGCCGCACGGCTGCGGCTGAACCTGTTGGCCGTGGCGCTCGCGCTCGGCATCGGTTCGTTCCTGCTCAATGTGGCGCTGATCGGCCCCTCACCGGTCGCGACCTTCTATCTGCCGTTCACCCGGGCCTTCGAGTTGCTCACCGGCGCGGTGCTGGCGTGCACCTGGAGCCGGGTCAATCAGGCCGGCGGGGCCAGCAATATGCGCGCCGCCATCGGCGCGGCGCTGATTGCCATCGCGGCCGGCGTGCTCGACAGCCATCGTGCCTTTCCGGGCTGGTGGGCCCTGCTGCCGGTCGTCGGCGCGGCGCTGTTGCTGTCCGCACCGGCGGCCTGGGTGAACCGCGTCCTGCTCGCCGCCCGGACGCCGGTCTGGATCGGGCTGATCTCCTACCCGCTCTATCTCTGGCATTGGCCGCTGCTGGTATTCTTCGCCATCATCAAGTTCGCCCCGCTGACGCCGCTGGAACGCGGCCTGATTGTCGGGTTGAGCTTTGTGCTGGCGTGGCTCACCTACCGGTTTGTCGAAACCCCGTTGCGGTTCGGCCGGCAGGGCGCGTTTTCCAGCAAAGTGGATACCGGTTCGCGGCGAGAAAACGCGCCAAATCAAAAATCTTCCCGCCGGATTGCCGGCCTCTGTGCCGCCATGCTGGTGGTCGCGGTGGCCGGCGCGGTCATCGTTCAGGGGCGCGGCTTCGATTTCCGGCTGCCGACGGAAATCCGCGCCATGGCCAATGTGCCGACGCAGAATGCGCACTGGCGCTTCCACCAATGCCTGCTCGATCTCGGCCGCGAGATGTCGTTCGCGGACGACTGCGTCGAACGCGGCCGCCGGCCGCTGCTGATGGTGTGGGGCGACTCCACCGCGGCCGCGCTGATTCCCGGCCTGCGCAAGGCGCAGGAAACCAGAAATTTCGCCATCGCGCAGTTCACCTCGAGTTCCTGCATTCCGATCCTCAATGCCGACATCGCGAGCACGCCGAATTGCCGCGCCATCAACGACAAGGTGATCGGGCTGGCCCGCGAGATCAGGCCCGATATCGTGCTGCTGCACGGCGCCTGGGAGACGCATCTCGACAAGCTGGCGGCCACCGTCGCGGCGCTGAAAGCGCAGACCGGGGCGCGCGTGGTCGTGCTTGGCGCGGTGCCGTGGTGGAAACGCGGCCTGCCCAACGAAGTGCTGCGCTACTTCATGCTGCAGCGAAAGCTCATTCCGGAACGCTCGGATCGCGCCGAACGCGACGGCACCGCGGCGGTATTGCGCGAAAAACTCGCCCCGACGGGCGCGGAATTCATCTCCGCCTGGGAGGCGCTGTGCAGCCCCGGGGGCTGCCTGACGCGCGTCGGCGACAGCGCCGGGGATATTTCAGCGAGCGACCAGATCCATCTCACGGAAAAGGGTTCGGCCTATCTGGTCGAATCCGTCATCGACCGCGTGCTCGGGACGCCATCGCCCGCGAGCCCGCCACGCTAGAGCATGGGCGCTTCACGCGCGGCGGCTGACTTGGCCCGATTCCACGTCGAAAACCTCGCCGGCTGGGCCGATATCGGCGAACGCGGCCGGATCGGCGCCGGTCATCCAGACCTGTGCGCCGAGTTTTTCCAGCTCGTCGAACAGCGCCTTGCGCCTGTTCGGATCGAGATGCGCCACCACCTCGTCGAGCAGCAATAGCGGCACGATGCCGGTCATCTCGGCGACCAGCGTGGCGTGGGCCAGCACGAGGCCGATCAGCAGCGCCTTCTGTTCGCCGGTCGAGGCGTCGCGCGCCGGCATGTTCTTCGGGGCATAGACCACCTGCAGGTCGGTGGTGTGCGGTCCGTCCAGCGTGCGGCCCGCCGCGGCGTCGCGCGCGCGGTTCGCGCGCAGGATCTCGCGGTAGCGGTCCTCGACGGCGGTGGCGGTCTCGCCCACCAGCGCGTTCTCCATCCAGCCATCGAGCATGATCTGCGCCGAGGGAAATGCGGACGCCGCGCCGCGCGCGCGCAGCATCGCGGCGAGCCTCGTCACGGTCTGGCCGCGGGTGGCGGCGACCGCAACCGCAAGCTCGGCGGTTTCACGCTCGATCGCGTCGCACCAATGGTCGTCGTAGTTGCGCACTTCGAGGAGGCGGTTGCGCGAGCGCAGCGAGCGCTCCAGCGCCGACACGCGGCTGGAATGTTCGCTGTCGATCGCCAGCACCAGCCGGTCGAAGAAGCGGCGCCGCTCGGAGGCCGCCCCGAGAAAAAGCCCGTCCATCGCCGGGGTCAGCCACACCATGCGCAGATGATCGCCGAAGGCCGTGGCGGAGCCGACCGGCTCGCGGTCGATCCGGCAGCGCCGGCTGGCGCCGCTGTTCTCATTCGCGGGCGCATCGATCCCGGTGCCCAGCGTCGCCAGCCCCAGTGCGCCCTCGACTTCGGCGGAAACCGCCCAGGAACCGTCGCCCTGATTGTCGGCAACGTCCTCCAGCGTGGCGCGCCGCAGACCGCGTCCCGGCGACAGAAACGAGATCGCCTCGAGGCAGTTGGTCTTGCCGGCGCCGTTCGGCCCCACCAGCACCACGACGTCGCCGCGCGTCTGCACGCTCCCCGCCCGGTAATTGCGAAAATGCGTCAGCGTCAGCCGTTGGATGCGCGAGGGGGTCATGACAGGTTGCTATGGGTAACCAACCGGGTTTTTCTTCCCTTCTCCCCTTGTGGGAGAAGGTGGCGCGAAGCGCCGGATGAGGGGTTCTTACGGCTCGGCGAGCTTTGCGAGAATATCCTTAAGGACAGCCGATGGTTGTTGCAGCACATCGTTGTTCCAGTATCGCACGACTCGAAAACCTTCAGCCACTAAGAGGGCGTCCCTTGCCGTGTCGCGCCTGTTGTCCGCATGCTGGCTACCGTCGATTTCGACGATGAAGCGCTTTTCGAAGCAAACGAAATCGAGAATCAAGTTCTGAAACGGGACCTGCCGGCGAAACTTGAAGCGTTGGAACCGGCGGTCGCGAAGCAATCGCCACATCCTTGCTTCAGCATCGGTTGGATCGCGGCGCATCTTATTTGCGAAGTTGCGGATGCGCTTGGCGGCTGGCCGATGGTGTGGTGCTTGCGGCGCGAACCCCTCACCCGTCGCCGAACTGCGTTCGGCGCCACCCTCTCCCACAAGGGGAGAGGGAAGGTCGCCGTTCGTTTCGCGAGAAACACTCACACCCGCATCGGCATCAGCACGTAGAGTGCGCCCTTGTTGTCCTTGTCCTGCACCAGCGTCGGCGAGCCGGGATCGGCGAGGCGCAACACGGCGACTTCGCCTTCGATCTGGGCGGCGATATCCAGGAGATACCGCGAGTTGAATCCGATATCGAGCGCGTCGGAGGCGTATTCGACCTCGAGTTCCTCGGTGGCGCTGCCGGAATCCGGGTTGGTCACCGACAGCACCAGCTTGCCGGCCGACAGAGCCAGCTTCACGGCGCGGCCGCGTTCGCTCGAAATGGTCGAGACGCGGTCGACCGCGTTCTCGAAATCCTTCTTGTCGACGATCAGTTCCTTGTCGTTGTTCTGCGGAATGACGCGGCCGTAGTCCGGGAAGGTGCCGTCGATCAGCTTCGAGGTCAGCACCACATTGCCGAGCGTGAAGCGGATCTTGCCCTGCGACAATTCGATCGAGACCTCGGCGTCATTGTCCTCGATCAGCCGCTGCACTTCGCCGACGGTCTTGCGCGGCACGATCACGCCGGGCATGCCGACGGCGCCCTTGGGCAGCACGAGATCGATCTGCGCCAGACGGTGGCCGTCGGTCGCGACCCCGCGCAAGGTCGCGGCCTTGGCGCTGCCGGCCGAGTGCAGATAGATGCCGTTGAGATAATAGCGGGTCTCTTCGGTCGAGATCGCGAACTGCGTGCGGTCGATCAGGCGCTTGATGTCGGAAGCGGCGAGCGAGAACGAATGCGTCATGTCGCCGGCGGCGAGATCCGGGAAATCGCTTTCCGGCAGCGTCTGCAGCGTGAAGCGCGAGCGGCCGGCGCGGATCGCCAGCACCGAACGGTCGCCGTCGGCCTCCAGCACGATCTGCGCGCCGTCGGGCAGCTTGCGGACGATGTCATAAAACATATGCGCCGGCACGGTGGTCGAGCCACTGGTCGCGGTTTCCGCCGCGAGCGTCTCGGTCACCTCGAGGTCGAGGTCGGTCGCCTTCAGCGACAGCTTGGCGTTTTCGGCGCGGATCAGCACGTTGCCGAGGATCGGAATGGTGTTGCGACGCTCGACCACGCGATGGACGTGGCCCAGCGATTTCAGGAGTTGCGCGCGTTCGACGGTGACCTTCATTGCAATACCCGCCTGATCCCTGGGATCGTGGAGCATGGTCTTTTCCGAAAACCGGTTCCCGTTTTTCGGCACCATGCCCTGAGATGGAAAAGCCGGGCGGCCCCGAAGGCGCGCCGCGGCAATTGAAACCCGAAAAGCCGGACCAGGATGGCCTTGGTCAACCCCTCGGGGGGACCGCAAGGTGACGCGGATAGGGCGGAAGTGCAAGGGCAAGGGCAGGGGGCGTGACGCCGTTCCCCACGTTTTACGGAGCGGGAAATGTTTTACCGGGAGGAAAACTTTCTCCCTGCCCCCTCAGGAGGCAGGGAGAAGAAGAATTCATTCCTGCAACTGGCGTTTCAGCGACTCGACTTCCTCCGACAGCGCGGTATCCCGGGATACCAGTGCCTCGATCTTGCGCACGGCGTGCAGCACGGTGGTGTGGTCGCGCCCACCGAACCGGCGGCCGATCTCGGGTAGCGACCGCAGCGTCAGCGTTTTGGCCAGGTACATCGCGACCTGGCGCGGACGAACCACGTTGGCGGTACGCCGGGAAGACAGCAGATCCGAGCGGCTGACATTGTATTGCCGGGCGACCACCCGCTGGATGTCCTCGATCTTGATCCGCTTCGGCTCCTGCGGCCGGACCAGATCGCGGACTTCGCGCTCGGCCATTTCCAGCGTCACCGGCTGGGCATTGAGCTTGGAGTGCGCGAGCAGGCGGTTGATGGCGCCTTCCAGATCCCGGCCATTGTGGGTGATGGTGCGGGCGAGATAATCTAGCACCGGTTCGGGCACGTCGAAGCTCGCATGATGGGCGCGGGCTGCGGCCACGCGCGATTTGAGGATGCCGAGCCGCAATTCCTCGCCGAGCGACCCCATCTCCACGACGAGTCCGCCGGCCAGCCGCGAGCGCACGCGATCATCGAGGCTTTCGAGATCGGACGGCGGCCGGTCGGCCGCGATCACGACCTGGCGGCCGGCATCGATCAGCGCGTTGAGCGTATGGCAGAACTCGGCCTGGGTCGATTTGCCCTGCAGGAACTGCAGATCGTCGATCACGAGGACGTCGATGCCGCGCAGCGCTTCCTTGAACGCCAGCGCCGTCTGCGTCTTCAGCGCCGCGACGAAGCCGTACATGAACTTCTCGGCGGTGAGATAGAGCACCTTGCGCTCGTTGCCGGAATTGCCGGCCCACGTGACGGCCTGCAACAGGTGGGTTTTGCCGAGGCCGACGCCGGCGTGAATATAGAGAGGGTTGAACATCACCGGATCGCCGCGGCGACCTTCGGCGACCTGACGTGCCGCGGCATGCGCCAGCGTGTTGGAGCGGCCGATCACGAAGCTTGCAAAGGTCAGGCGCGGATCGAGCGGCGAACCGCCGAGCGCATCATGGCTGGCGGACACCGGCGCGGTCGCGGTGGCGCGGAGCTCCGGCGCGGGGCGGCCATTGGCATGCTCGACGCGGCGCGGGTCGGCCGGGGCGGGTGCTTCCTTCGCGGGGGCCGCACAGCGCATCGCGGTGCGCACGGTGAGGTCGATGCGATGCACTTCCGGCATCTCGGCCTGCCAGCAGGTGAGCACGCGGTCGGCATAATGCGCCTGGATCCAGCTCTTGAGGAAGCGGGTCGGAACCGACAGATGGACGCTTTCGTCCTGCACGCCTTCCAGATCCATGCGCGCAAACCAGCTCGTGTAGACGTCCTCGCCGACTGTCGTCCGCAACCGACCCTTCACGCGCGACCAGCGATCCTGTTCCGTATTCGTCATTGCCTGATAACTTTTCTGAAGGAGTAATGTTTCTGTGGAATCGCCTTGCAGGTTTCCTGCCAGCAGGGGGGCTGCAAGGCGCGACCTCAAACGGGGCTCCGCTCCGGACATAGATCAACCGCTCGGCACGAACGCCGCTGGTCAGATTTTCCGTTGGAGAAGAGAATTTTCCCGGAGGTCAGCGCGTACTCGACGGTCCGTCCGGAGTTTGCACCGAGGAGTGACTGGAAGTTACCGATACGGTCTCGTGTAAAATTCGCAAGTTGAATGCCGCGATGATTCCGTAAAGCATAGTTCCTCCCCCTCTCGTCGCGAAAAGCGCGCGGCGAGTTGTCATGTCGCAAGTGTTTTCAAACTCAGTCTGCCGCCACCGAACATCGAATGTCCGGCATTGCCGCCGCGTTAACCTCAGTCTGTCGTCACCAACACGTTCACGAGCTACGCGTTCCCAGTCGCTGCGGTCGTCAAAGCCTGCCTTATTCCCCTAGTCGCCGACACGCGAAAAACGCACGCCACGCCTGAGAAATTTAGACACAGAACCACCGTCCCCATACTGCTATGAGTTACCAACTTAGCATCGCTTGGAAAGCGTCACTAACGCGCACACCGCCGCCGATTTGCACGTCCGCCCTTGGGTCTCAAACCGCGCTGATCTGGAGAGCCGTGGGCGTCGCGAACGACACTAGATGTACACCAAGCGGAAGTTCTGACAATCCGTGAATCGACGTGGTGGAGCGAGTCTTCCGTTGTGTTGCAGCACTGCAATTGTGACAGTCGAAAGCAAGTTTCTGGATTCGTGAACAGATTCGCGCGCGCAAGATCATCGTGACAATTTTGGATGCGCTCGCAAAAATTTTTAAGAAACCGTTACAATCGCGTAGCCGCGGACGGCTTTTCAAACCGCTTGATCTCGCTATGGGGATAAGTGATTAGCGAAACGAAGTTTTTCGCGATTGTTTTTTAGGGTAGCTCTCGCGGGGCTTTCGCGGACCAGGAAACCGGAGTCTCTCCAAATTATGCGTGGTCTAAATCATTCGCGGCAAAAAAAATCCGCCGATCCTGCGTCGGCGCACGGCACTGCCGTTGCAACAAACCGTACCGCGTAGAATTACGGGGCGCAGGAAATATGACACGCGTTCAGCTGTGCAGCAACGAGACAGTTGAAACCGGGAAAAAGAAAAAGCCCGGCGGGGCCGGGCTTTCTTGACGAATATTTTTTACCGTCAGCTCACTTCGCAAGCTTGGCGATCTGGTGGGCCAGGCGTGACACCTTCCGGCTCGCGTTGTTCTTGTGAATGATATTGCGCTGGGCAGCTTGCATCAGTTCCGGTTCCGCGCGTGCCATCGCCTTCAACGCTGCATCGCGGTCGCCACTCTTGATGGCTTCCTCGACGGTGCGAACCGCACCGCGCATCTGGGTGCGGCGCGACTTGTTGATGATGGTGCGACGGGCAATCTTGCGGGTCGCCTTTTTGGCGGAAGTAGTATTGGCCATGTTCTCAACTATCCTTCGGCTGTCATCGCTCGGGTGGTCGGGCTCGAGCGCGCCGGCCGTTCAAATTGCGTGATCGACATTGGTGTGTTTCAGGATGTTCTTGAGGGTGCCATGCGAGGGCGCCAAAATGCTCCCACCGCGGCCCTGCTCAAAGAACAGCGGCGGCAGGATTGCGCCCGCCGCCATTGGGGGTCTTATAGAGGGCGCGTTGTGCACCGTCAACGCTTTCCAGCCCCGCCAAAAATGCCCGAATCCGGCCGGAAATGGCGCATAAGGTGCTGATGAGGTTGAATTTATCAAGCGCGCCCGCTATTGGGCGGGCGGCCTTTCGGGCCCGACAGATATAAGGTGACGCATGATCCGCGGTTTCTTCCGGCTTATTGGCCTGCTGCTCCTGGCCGGCGGATTCGTCTTCATGGTTTATGACGGCGCGCGGTTCGTGGCCGACCAGACCCTGCGTTTCACCCGGTTCGGGCAGTTCTGGAACGACATCCATCAGTCCAGCCAACTGGCCTTCCGTAATGCGGTGGAGGGCGCGGCGCCGTGGCTCTGGAGCAGCGTCATCAGGGTCCTGCTGGACCAGCCGGTCTTCGCGGTGCTGGGCGTGCTCGGCATTCTCCTGATGATCGTGTTCCGGCCGAGCAAGCCGTTGATCGGCTATGCGCGGGACTGACGGGCCCGGTCAAACCCGGCCGGCGTAACGGGCCTGCGGCAACTGGCGTAAAGCGCTATATACGTAAAGCCCCGTATAGAAGTCAGCTGGCCGCCGCCGTTGACCGTCGGCCGATGTCCGCCTGGAGGATATCCATGTTGTTCATGCGCAAGACCACCGCGTTGCCGAGCGCCGCCGAAGCGTTGCCGGGGCGCGCCACGCCGATGCCGACCGCGACAACCCATTTCGTCAACGGCCGCAAGCTGCAGCCGCCTTATCCCGCCGGCCTCGAGCAGGCAGTGTTCGCGCTCGGCTGTTTCTGGGGCGCCGAGCGCAAGTTCTGGGAACTTGGCGAGGACATCTTTGTGACCGCCGTTGGCTACGCCGGCGGCCACACGCCCAACCCGACCTATGAAGAAGTTTGCTCGGGCCGCACCGGCCACACCGAAGTGGTGCTTGTGGTGTTCGATCCGAAAAAGATTTCCTTTGAGGCGCTGCTGAAGCGGTTCTGGGAAAATCACAACCCGACGCAGGGCATGCGCCAGGGCAATGATGTCGGCACCCAGTATCGCTCGGCGATCTACACATCAGGCGAGGCGCAACGCAAAGCCGCCGATGCATCGAAGGCGATCTACCAGAAGGCGCTGTCGGCAAAAGGCCTCGGCGCCATCACCACCGAGATCGCGCCGTCCGGCGATTTCTATTTTGCCGAAGACTATCATCAGCAATATCTCGCCAAGAATCCGGCCGGCTATTGCGGCTTGGGCGGCACCGGCGTGTCCTGCCCGATCGGCACCGGCGTCAGCGCCGCTTAGTAGGACCCTAAAAAACGCTTTGTTAACCATAACCGGTGCATGACTGGAGCTGTCTCGCTTTGAGGGATGGCTCCGGTGCGGGTTGCGCGCGCGTTTCGATTTTCGATCATGGCGATCATGACCGCGCTGGCTCTGTCGGGGTGCATGCGAACCACTGGCCCCGTCGCGATCGCCCCGCAAGGTGATCTCGACGCCATGACCTATGGCGCGGTGCCGGTCGCCGCCATGGACAATAGCGGCGGCGACACCATCGGCGTGCCGCGTCCCGTTTATGCGCCGGCGCCCGCGGTGGCCGCGGCACCTGTGGTCGCTGCACCCCTCGCCTATGCCGAACCGGTCCGATACGACACTTCCTATCATCTCGATGCCGGCGACAAGCTGCGCGTCCTGGTCTACGGCCAGGAAGGCTTGACCAATACCTATGCGATCGATGCCGGCGGCGCGATCACGATGCCGCTGATCGGCTCGGTGCGGGCGCGCGGCCGCACGCCCGCGGGCCTCGCTGCCGAGATCGCGGCCAAACTGCGCGCCGGCTTCATCCGCGATCCCTCGGTCGCGGTCGAGATCGAAGCCTACCGGCCGTTCTTCATCCTCGGCGAAGTGGCGGCACCCGGACAATATCCCTACGTCCCCAACATGACCGTCGAGAGCGCGGTCGCGATTGCCGGAGGCTTTTCGCCGCGGGCACGCCGCGACCGCGTGACGGTGACACACACCGATGGTTCCGGGACCGGACGCTATGTGGTGCCTCCCGGCACATCGATCAGCCCCGGTGATACGGTGCTGGTCGGCGAGCGCTGGTTTTAGAATTTTCTGTTCGTCATTCCGTGCGGCGGCATTGTCGCTGTGGTGAATCAGCGCATTCGGCGTCAAGGGCCGGATGGAAACTTGCCTCGCGCAGGCCGGCGGCCTATGCCGCGACGAACCCGATCCATCAAACTCAGCCTGGAGAAAAGATGAGCATTCGTCTGCCAATCAAGTTCGCACGCGCCGCCGTTTCAGCCGCCATGCTGGCGGGGCTTGCCATGACGGTGGTGTGCGCTTCTGCGGATCGGGTGGCGGCGCAATCTTATCCGGACCGGCGAATAACCTTCGTCGTGCCCTATCCTGCCGGCGGCGCCACCGACGTGTCGGCGCGGCTGCTGGCCAGCAAATTGTCGGAGGCGTGGAAGCAAACCGTCGTCGTCGAAAACAAGTCGGGCGGCGGCGGCGTGGTGGGCAATGATTACGTCGCCAAGGCGGCGCCCGATGGCTACACGGTGCTGGTCGCCATCACCCAGATCATCCAGGCGCCGAGCCTGATTGCAAAGCTGCCCTACGATGTCTTCAAGGATCTCGCGCCGGTGACCCAGGTCGGGCTGTCGACGGTGGTGCTGGTGGTGCCCAAGGCGCAGCCGATCAAGTCGGTCAAGGAACTGATCGATCACGCCAAGGCGAACCCCGGCAAGGTGCCGTACGGTTCGTTCGGCAATGCGACGACCTCGCATCTCTACGGCGAACTGCTGAAGAAGAATGCGGGCATCGAGATGACCCACATTCCTTATCGCGGCGCTGCCCCGCTGCTGAACGATCTGCTCAACAACACGGTGACGGCAGGGTTCATCGATCTGACGACGGGCGGCGCCCAGATCGCCGCGGGCAAGATCAGGGCGCTGGCGGTCGGCGGCGAGAAGCGCAGGACCCAATTGCCCGACGTGCCGACGCTGGCCGAACTCGGCTTCCCCGGCTTTGAGGCCGAGGGCTGGGTCGGTGTTTTCGTGCCTGCGGGTACGCCCAAGGACATCGTCACGAAGCTGTCCGCGGAACTGGCCCGCATCATCGCCTCCCCCGAAGGGATCGCAGGGCTCGAGGCGGTCAGTCTCATGCCGGTTGGCGGAACGGCCGAAGCGTTCGAAGCCGCCCTGCGCCGCGACACCGCGCGCTGGGCGGATGTCGTAAAGGCCACCGGCGTCAAGAGCGAGTGAGCATCGTCGCCCCGGCGAAGGGCCGGGGCCCATACGCCGCGGCCGATCGATGAGCACGCTGGCGTTAGAGAGCTTCCGCACCAACGAGCGCCGCGGAGTATGGGTTCCGGGTCAAGCCCGGGACGACAGCATTTGTTATTTCAAATGCTTGGCAAAGAAATCGAGGCTGCGCGGCCAGGCGATGTCGGCGCTGGTCTTGTCGTAGCTCGCCCGCTCGTCGCAATGAAAGCCGTGCTGCGCGCCGGGATAGACGAAGACCTCGACGTCGGGCCGCTTGGACTTGATGGTCTCGACGTCGGTCAAGGGAATGCCGGCGTCCTTTTCGCCGAAATGCAACTGCGTCGGCACTTTCGGCTTGTCGTCGGCGAAGCGAACCACGGCGCCCCCGTAATAGCCGACCGCGGCCGACAGGCCTGACAGTTTCGTCGCGGCGACGAAAGCGATGCTGCCGCCGAGGCAGAAGCCGATGATGCCGACCGGCCCGACGTTCCTGACCGCGTCGATCGCGGCCTGGGTGTCGAGCAGCATCGCGGCCCAATCCGGATTGGCGACGAATTTGCGCGCGTTGGCGACCTCATCCGGCGAATAGCCGGTCTGGAAGTTCGGTTCGATGCGATCGAAGATCGAGGGCGCGATCGCGACATAGCCGGCAGCCGCGAGCCGGTCGCAGACCGAGCGGATGTGGTGATTGACGCCAAAGATCTCCTGGATCACCACGATGGCCGCCTTGGGCGCGCCTGCGGGATCGGCGCGATAGCCGCCGAGTTTAAAACCGTCCGAAGCCGTCAGCTTGATATCCTGTCCCACGTTTCGATCCTTTTTGTTGCAGGGAGAAGTTTGTTGCGGTGGAGGCGGACGCTACTGCCACATCCAGTTGTGGCCCCAGTCGCCTTTCCACCCCGCCAGCCGGCCTTTGCGGAATTGCAGATAGAGGCGATGCTTGCTCGGAAACAATCCGCTGCCGCCGAGGTTCCGGAAGGTGAGGAAGATCTCGTCGCCCGGGCGGCCGCTGACATAATTCAGCGGAGTGCCCAGCGCGCGTTCGGCTGCTTGCGGATCCATGCCGAACACCAGCGGCGTATTGTTCGACAGGGTTTCGGTGAACGGCGGCGGGTAGGGGCCGCCGATCGGCGGCAGCTTTTGCGCATGCGCCGGCGCCGACACGCCGGCGACCAGCACCGCGATCGCGGCGAGCGCCCTCATGACGCGGCCCGCGTGGCGGCGTTGCCATCGAGGCCGTCCAGGAACGGCAGCACCGCCTCAATGAACGCCTGCGGCTGGTCGATATTGACGGCGTGACCGGCGGCGGGAATGACCACCTTCTGTGCGCCGGGAATTTTCGCCGCCATGTAGTCGGACGCCGCCAGGAACGGCGTGTCGTCGGCGCCGACCACGACCAGCGACGGCACCTTGATGTCGGGCAGCGATTCGATCACGCGGGCATCGCGCTGGGTCAGCATGCCGCGCGCGGCCCGCGCCAGTCCCGAGGCATCGCGATGGGTGACGCCGGAACGCTCGCGGCTGGCGGATTTCAGAACCTCCAGGCCCTCGCGATCGAAACGGTCGCCGGTGTCGCGGGCGCGCTTGTTCCAGGCCTCGCGCGCATCGTCCTTCTTGAAGCCGGGGCCGGTGTCGATGATCAGGAGCGCCCGCACCCGATCCGGATGGCTGCGATAGAACGACAGCGACATGTAACCGCCGAGCGACAACCCGCCGACGATGGCTTTGTCGGCACCGACCGCGTCGAGCAGGGCTGCCATATCGGCCACCGTCAACGCTTCGCTATAGGCCGCGGGATCGCCGGGATAGTCCGACTGGCCGTGGCCACGCATGTCCCACAACACGAGTTTGTGATGTTTTGACAAGGCCTCGATCTGGCCCTGCCACATGCCGGAGGTCGAGGAATAGCCGTGGGTCAAGAGCAGCGGCGGGCCGCTGCCGTGAACCTCGTAATGGATATTGACCCCGTCGCGGTTGATTTTCGGCATTGCGATGTCCTGGCAAAATTCCTGGCGATGTCCCGGCGAACATAATGTGCAAGTGCGGTCCGGCCGCATCCTAACGCGATCCCTTCGCGATTGGGAAATGCGGAAATGCTGGACGGCGCCCGCGCCGGTGCATTTCGATGGCGCGCGCAAAGCAAGGACGTGTCCAAAAACTTGCCGCAGCGCACAACCAGTCATTTCAAAATTTTATTCTCTTCGAAGAATTCCAAATTGCATTGCCTCTCATTCGGATCGGTATCATCCTGCGCGCAACTGACATCGACCCGGTGGGTGTCAGCCAATACCCGACAGTGAGCTGCCGCCGTAAGCGGCTTCAAACACCGGAAGGGGAAGCGCCAATGCCTAATCTGACTATCAACGGACGGAGTATGCCCGTCGAGGCGGCCAACGACACGCCGCTGCTCTGGGTCATCCGCGAGCAATTGCAGATGACCGGGACGAAATTCGGTTGCGGTGCCGGCCTGTGTGGCGCGTGCACGGTTCACGTCAATGGCGAAGCCGTCAGATCCTGCCAGACCTCGGTCAGCGACGCCGTCGGCAAGAAGATCACCACCATCGAAGGCCTCAGCGCCAAGGGCGATCATCCCCTGCAGAAGGCCTGGATCGCCGAGCAGGTTCCGCAATGCGGCTACTGCCAGTCCGGCCAGATCATGCAGGCGGCATCCCTGCTGTCGAAGAATTCCAACCCGACCAAGGAAGAAGTGGTTGCGCATATGGACGGCAATCTGTGCCGCTGCATGACCTATTCCCGCATCCAGAAAGCGATTCTGCGCGCCGCCGCCGACATGCGCACCGCGTCCAACGCCGGCACCGAGCGGAGGCCCACATGAACAAGCACGTGAAAAACCCATCCGCCGTATCAGCCGATCTCAGCCGCCGCTCGTTCCTGGTCGGCACTGCCGCCGCCGGCCTCGCGCTCGGCTATTCCGCTGTTCCGAGTCTCCTCGGCGCCGATCAGGCGCTCGCGGCGCCAGCCAATTTCGATCCCAGCGTCTGGTATTCGATCGGGCCGGATGGCCTGGTCACGGTGACCTGCGGCAAGGCCGATATGGGCCAGCACATCGCCTCCACCATGGCGCAGATCGTCTGCGAAGAACTCGGCTCGAACTGGAAGGACATGCGGGTTCAGCTCGCCTCCAACGATCCGAAGTTCAACGATCCCGTGCTCGGCGCGCAGATCACCGGCGGCAGCTGGTCGACGATGATGAATTTCGACGCGATGAGCCGCGCGGGTGCCGCGGGGCGGATCGCGCTGACGGAAGCTGCGGCCGCCTCGATGGGCGTTCCTGCCGGCGAACTGGTGGTGCGCAATTCGACCGTCTCGCATCCGAAGTCGAAGAAACAGATGAGCTTTGCCGACATCGTCAAGAGCGGCAAGATCACCAAAACCTTCACGCCGGACGAACTCAAGGCGATCAAGCTCAAGACGCCGGATCAATACACCATGGTCGGCGTTTCGGTACCGCAGCTCGACATCCCGCCGAAGACCAACGGCGCAGCCAAATACGGCATCGACGTCATGCTGCCGGGCATGGTCTACGGCAAGGTGGTCACGCCGCCGGTGCGCTACGGCGCCACCGTGAAGGCGGTCGACGACAGCGCGGCCAAGAAAGTGCCGGGCTTCATCAAGGCCGTCACGCTCGACGACAAGACCGGCAGCACCACCGGCTGGGTGGTGGCGGTGGCCAACACCTATGCCAACGCCCGCAAGGCGGCGGACGCGTTGCAGATCACCTATGACGGCGGTCCGAACGCCAAACTGTCGAGCGAGTCGCTGCTGGCTGAAGCCAAACGGCTGCAGGCGCTGGATGATTCCGGACAGTTCTTCGTCAAGGACGGCGATACCGCGGCCGCGTTCGGAACGGCGGCCAAGGTGATGGAGGCGGAATACACCACCAGCATCAACATCCACGCGCCGCTCGAGCCGATGAACGCGACGGCGCAATTGCAGGGCGACATCTGGCACATCTATTCCGGCAACCAGTTCGCGACGCGCTCCGGCGCGATCGCGGCGGGCGCGGCCGGGGTCGATCCCAAATTCGTCGTGATGCACCAGATGTGGCTGGGCGGCGGTTTCGGCCGGCGCCTCGACGCCGACATGATGGTGCCCGCGGTGCAGGCGGCGAAAGCCGTCGGCAAGCCGGTCAAGGTGATCTATTCCCGCGAAAACGACATGACCATGGACTATTCGCGGCCGCTGACCTTCCAGAAGGTCAAGGCGGGCCTCGACGCCGACGGCAACCTGATCGCGCTCAATCATGACGTGGTCAGTGCGTGGCCGACGCAACGCTGGGGCATCCCGGATTTCCTGTCGCCTTCGGTCGACAAGAAAGGCCCGCTGGATGCCTTCACGGTCAACGGCGCGGACTTCTTCTATTCCGTGCCCAATCACAATGTCCGTGCCATCAAGAACGAGATGGCGCACAACGCCACCCCGTCGGGACAGTTGCGGTCGGTCGCGCCGGGCTGGACCTTCTGGGCGGTCGAAAGCATGATCGACGAAATCGCCAACGCCGCCGGCAAGGATCCCGCGCTGTACCGGATCGCCTTGCTCGACGGCAAGGGCAAGAACGACGGTGGTGCGCAACGCCTGCGCAACACGTTGCTGGCGGCAATGGGCCTGGCCGGTTACGGCTCGACCAAACTCCCCAAGGGAGAAGGCATGGGGGTGGCCTGCGTGTCGTCGCAGGAACGGGCGACCGCAAGCTGGACCGCCTGCGTGGCCCATGTCGCGGTGGCGCCTTCCGGCGAGGTCAAGGTAAAGAAACTGACTGTTGCCACCGACGTCGGCATGCAGGTGCATCCCGACAACATCCGCGCCCAGGTCGAGGGCGCGGCGCTGTGGGGCCTTTCGCTCGCGCTGTATGAGAAGGCGACGCTGAAGGACGGCGGTATCGAACAGACCAATTTCGATACCTACACCCCGCTGCGCATGAGCCAGGTGCCTGAGGTCGCCGTCAGCGTCATCGCCAATGGCGAAAAACCGACCGGCGTCGGCGAGCCCGCGGTGACGGTGATCGCGCCAGCATTGGGCAACGCCATCTTCAACGCCTGCGGCGCCCGCATCCGCGCGTTGCCGATCACGGCGGAAGCCGTGAAGGCGAACATGAAGGCGTAAGGGCGTTCGCGTTACGCGATAATGACGATCCGCCGGAGATTTTCTCCGGCGGATTTTTTTGCAAGGCGGGCTCTCTTTACCCCGCCTTGGATTGGCGGGCTGCGCGGCGCGGACCTGCGCGGTGGCCTCGCCGTTTGATGGAGAGCCTCGCTCGTGCTATTGGTTTCCACCACCTCTTCGCTTCCATTCAGTCCGGGGCGGAACTTTTATGGCGCGCGTTGCTCGAGTCGATTTGCCGCAACGTTCGGTGCTTAAGCCGCTCTACGCCAAGGCGGGCTTCGCTGACGCATTTGCGATCGATCTGCCGAGCCATGCGACGGATGACGCCGAGCGCCTCGCAACCCATATGCTTATGGGGCAGGCGCGGTGGGTTGGCTGGCTGGTGGCTTTAAGGGACAGGTTGGTTGCGGGGTTCGGTCTCAAGACATCGTCCGAATTGCGCGATGATGTTGCGACCGACCGGATCGATTTCTTTCGGGTCTACGATCGGCGTCGTCATGAGATCGTTCTTGGCGAGGACGATCGCCATCTCGATTTCCGTTTGTCCGTTCTGGTTGAAGAGTCTGCCTTGTGCCGCCGACTTGTCGCCACAACGGTCGTGACCTTCAATCATTTGGGAGGGCGGGCCTATATCGCGGCAATTGCGCCTTTCCATCGCCTGATCGTAAAGTCGTCTTTGCGTCGAGCCGAGCGATCGGGCTGGCCACCTGAGCTATGAGGGCCATATCCGCCATTGCGCATGGATCGGCGGGTTAAAGAGAGCCCTCTACGGACTAATCCTCAAGCATGATCTCGTCACCCGGGCGCACCCGGCCCGCCACCAGAACGGCGGCGTAGACCCCGGCCGTGTTGTCGTGATTCTTCGCCACATACCGCAAGATTTCTGAATTCTCTTCGAGCGTCTCCGGGTCGATGCCGATCATCCGGCAACGGATATCGCGCTCGAGAATATGGAGTGTCAGTCTCGGGCCGATCCGCAAGCGGCGGCCGACGAAGGCGTCTTCAGCAAAATTTTCAGCGGAATCAAGATCGAGATAGAGGTTCTCGCGAAAGCGGCGCTTGTCGAGCGTCAGGCCTACCGCGCGGCCAATGCCGTCGATGGTCCGGGTCGCCAGCAACGAAAGCGGGCGGCAGTCGGTGATGGCGCGGTCCGAGCGGATGAGCGTCAGGTCGGCGGCGTTGAACTGATCGCCGCCAATCAGGCCTGGCAGCGCCGGATCGGACGCGGACAAGGTTTTTCCGCAGGGCGTTTCGATCTCGAGCGCCAGCTCTTCGCTCGAGGGAAACAGCGGTGTCAGGCCGGGACCCCGGGTTTCCGCTTCGGTCAAATTATCAGGCGCAAGCGTCAGTTCGGGACGCCGAAATCTTGGACGAAATCGCAGCATTTCCTTCCTGCTGCGCGCGGTAAGGAATGGAAAGGCTTTTGGCGCGCCCGCATGACGGACGGCGTAGAGCCGGTCGCCGAGCACGCCGGCAAAGTCGACATAAGCCTCGGGCAGGGATTCCCCCGGCATGCTCTTCACCGGGTATCGCCAAACACTTTCAAGCCGCCCGACAACCTTCATTGCAATCCAATAACGCGCAGCGCTTGCGCCCAAAATGACGGCGAGCGAATGCGGTCGCCCTACATCTTCTTCTGCCGCCGCGCCGCCGACGCGGCATCGACCACATTATCCACCTCTTCGCGCCAGCTTATGATCTCGGCGGCGAGGATCGGATGGTTGAATCCCTTCAGGTTCAGATCGTCGATCGGCCGGCCCTCGACCCATTGCTCGACCATGCCGTAGACGCGCCGCGACACCACGATCTGGTTGGCCTTGGCTTCGTCGCACAGCCTCGAAGCCAGATTGGTGACGCTGCCGATCGCGGCGTATTCCAGCCGCTGCTCGAAGCCGATCTGGCCGAGCGTGGCATAGCCGAGCGCGATCCCGATGCCGAAGCCGAGATTGTGGCCGCGGTTGCGCCACTTCTCGGTCAGCGCGCCCACCGTGTCGCGCATCTCGACGCTCATCTTCACCGCCCGCTTGGTGTGGTCCTCGAACTGGATCGGCGCGTTGAACAGGATCATCACGCCGTCGCCGGCATAGCGGTCGAGCGTGCCTTCGTATTTGAAGATCAGCGCGCCGAGGGCGGCATGATATTCCCGCAGCACGTTCATCGCCTCTTCGGGCTCGGTGGTCTCGGTGAACGAGGTAAAGCCGCGCATGTCGCAGAACACGACCGTGACTTCGCGGCGCTGGCTGTCGAGCAGGCCCTCCTGGCCG
Organism: Hyphomicrobiales bacterium; assembly: GCA_017305715.1. Taxonomy (GTDB): domain Bacteria; phylum Pseudomonadota; class Alphaproteobacteria; order Rhizobiales; family Xanthobacteraceae; genus Bradyrhizobium. The sequence continues at coordinate 256,794 of JAFKKG010000014.1, forward strand.
TCGCCGGAGGCGATCAGCTGCGCGACCTGCGGGGCGAGGAAGCGCTCGAGGCGGCGGATGCGTTCGATCTCGCCGAGTTGCGTCTCGACCCGCTCCTCCAGCGACTTGTTCCAGTCCTTGAGCTGGACCGTCTGTTCCTGCAGCTTGTCGGCCTGTTCGCGCACCGTCGAATTCGCCATCTCCAGTTCGCGGCTCTTGTGGTCGACTTCGGAGAACAGCCGCGCATTGCGCATCGCCAGCACGCTTTGGTGCGCGAAGGTCTTCATCAGGCCGATCAGATTGCTGGAAAACTCGCCGGCGTTCCGCCGCAGCACCACCAGCGATCCCAGAACGCCCTGCTGGTCCACCAGCGGCACCACCAGCACCGAATGGAAGCCGGCCTCGACCACGACGTCGCGCAGCGGATGATCGGCGGTCGCATCGAGATCGGGGATCGCGATCGGCTCGCTCCGGGCGGCGGCCTCTCCGAGCGGTGAGTTGTCGGCGTCGATCGCCCGGTGCTTGCCCTCGGCCGCCTTGTCGATGCCGATCGATTCGGTGAGGTTGAACTGGCGGCCCACGGCGTCGTAGCCGTAGATCAGGACCGCGTCGGCATGGGTGATTTCGAGCGCGCGGGCGGCGACCGTGGGCAGCACCGCGTTGAGATCGAGCGAGGACGACACCGCGCGGCCGACCTCTTCCAGCACCTTGAGCTCGTTGATCGACTGCGCCAGATCCCGCGTTCGCTCGTTCACCTTGGATTCGAGGTCGGCATAGGTCTCCGCAAGCTGTTTCGCCATGCCGTTGAACTGCTGCGCGAGCTCTTCCAGCTCGTCGGAGGTCTTGACCTCGATGGGCTGGCTGAAATCGCCGGCGCCGAGCCGGCGCGCACCGGCGCGCAGCGCCTTGATCGGCACCAGCATCCGCCGCGCCATCACCGTGCCGGCGATGATCGCCGTCACCAGACCCATGGCGATGAACAGCGCGATGCGCACCAATTGGTCCCGGATCGGCGTCAGCGCCTGTGCCGTCGGCTGCTCGAAGAACACGTACCAGCCGGTCCGGGGCACCGGGCTTGCCGCCGTCAGCACGTCATGACCGCCGACATCGGTGCCCGCGGCCAGCGGGGTTCCGGATGGGGTCTTGATCGCCGCGACCTGCGGCAGTGCCGAGAGATTCTTGCCGGTATCGGGGCCCTTGCTCGAACTGGCCAGCACCTCGCCGCGCGCGTCGACGATAAAGGCATAGCCGACCTTGCCGACCTGGCTGTCGCCGAGGAAATCCTCCAGGAAACGCAGGTCGATTTCGGCCACGGTGACCTGGCCGTCCGAATGCGCCACCGACATCGACAGCAACGGCTGCCCGTCCTTGATCGTGGTCACGAAATTGGTGCCGCGGGCGGTGGTATCGGTGAAACGAACGTCGCGGGAGAAATCGGCGTTGCTGCCGAAATTGACGGTCTGCCGCGTGTAGCGGAGCTGTTCGCGGCCATGCGGCGACAGCAGCAGCAACTGGTTGATGGAGGTCATCTGGCCCAGCAGCAACGCGTAGTCGGCGCGGCGCAGTTCGAGCGAGTTGGACGAGGCGCGCGTAACCCGGCTGATCTGCCGTTCGAGCTCGGCCATCGATTGCTGGATGCGCTTGGCGGTCGCCTCCGCCTTTTCCGACATGCCGTCGACCAGCGAGGTCTTGATGCCGCGGTAGCTGATCCAGATTTCCATCGCGCCGTTGACCGCGAGCACGAACACGACAAGGCCGACCAGCGCCATGACGTATTTCGCGAACAGGCCCTCACGCAGGAACCAAACTTTTTCCTTACTGGTTTCCTTGGCGGCGTTCACATCCGGATCCTCGCGCGCCACGGGTCTCGTGCGCACATCGGTTTATCGACGGCAGGCCCATCCCCGGCCGGGAGCCGCCGCATCCGGGTCTGTCTAGCACGAATTGGCAGGGGGAGTCGGTGGGCTATCCCACATGGTTAGCCCCGATTTAGGCGCATATCCCGGGAAATCGGCGATGACCGGTGGAGTCAGCGGCTGAACACCTGCCGCAAAACCTCGTCCATCGCCTGGCTGTCCGGTTGCGGAACGGCCTCGTTCTGCGCCGCCGGCGCGGCCGGCTGGACGGCCGCGGGCTCGCCTGGAACCGGAATGCTGCGCGTGCTGCCCGGCCGCGGCGCACCTTGTCCGCCTTGGCCTGGGAGGCCTTGCTGCAGCAGATTGCCGATCGCCTCGCCGAGCGGGCCATTGAGCAGATCGCCCCCCGGCCTGCCGCCGCCCGGACCCGGTTGTCCGCCGGGACCTTGTCCGCCTTGGCCCTGACCCTGTCCGCCGCCGAGCAAGCCGCCGATCAGATCGGCTGGGGAGTTGGGTCTGCCTGACTGTCCCGTGGCGTTGCCCTGTCCGGTCCCCTGATTGCCCCCGAGCAGGCCGCCCAACGCGGCGCCGAGGCCTCCGCCATTGGGCCCGAACAGGCCTTTGCCCATCTCCTTGAGCTTGGCATAGCCGGCCTCGGGATTGTCGAGGATGCCCTGCAGGTCCGGATAGATTTTTGGCGCGCCCCACGGGCCTTCGATCATCACGGGAATGCCGAACCCGACCGGATCGCCGGCGCGGCCCTGGCCTTCGGTGGTCATCACCAGTTTCGGCTCGACGCGGAACCCGATCTGCTTGGTGTCGAGCGCAACGGTGCCGACACCGGTCATCCGCACCAGCGGGCCGACCAGATTGAGATCGGTGGTGACCGCCTGTCCCTTGTCAATCTTGAACGATGCCGAAAGCTGCGTCAGGTCGGTCGCCTGCTCCTTGCCCTCCTGCCAGCCGGACAGCGTGTTCGACGTCAGCGAGCGGATCATCTGGGCGACGTTGAGGCCCTTGATGGCGCCGTCCTGGAATACGACAAAGGCGGTGCCTTGCAGGCCCGCCATGATCGCGCGGTGGTTGTTGCCGGTGGAACGCACGCTGATCTTCGTCTGCATCTTGCCGTCGAGCTTGTCGAAATCGGCAAGGCCCTTCAGCAGCGGCAGCGCGCGTACGCCGGTCAGGTCGGCGCGCAGCGTAAACGACGGGTTGGGGGTCGTGGCGTCGATGGTGAGATCGCCATTGGCGTTGCCGTCATAGGCGCCGACATTGGATATCTGCATCTTCAGCACGCCGCTGCCGAGCGTGGTGTCGATGGCCACCGGCGCGAGACGTGCGTCGCCGATCGTGAGCGCGGCCGCGGAAATCCGCGCCTGCGCGTCGAGATAATTGAGGCCGTTCAGGTTGAACGCCGTGTTGCTCCAGGGTTGCCCCGGCGAACCGCCGCCACCGCGGGCCACCGCGATGTCGAGCCGCTGGAAATCGAGATCGAGCTTTACCAGGGGCTTGCTCGTCATGTCGACCGAAGCCCAGCCGTTGAACGCGGCGTCGCCGAGCAGGCCGGTCAGGCCGTTGATCATCACCACCGAGCCATTGAGCCGCACTTCCGCCTTGCCCGAGAGCTGCGCCGACAGCAAGCCGGGCGAGTCGATCTTGAACTCGGTCGGAATATTCTGCCGCTCGATCGGCGCTGCCGGGATCGCCGCCTTGATGTCGAATTTCAGCGGATGCTCGCCAGCCCGCGCATTGCCGGTCACGCGCACCTTGCGATCGGAATCGATGGACATTTCAGCGTTGAGATTCTCGATCCGGTTCTCGACGCGGTCGCGCTGATTGGAAAACACGATCGTGCCGCCGGTGACGCTGACCTGTTCGATCGTGACGCCGTCACCCATGCTGCGCCTGGAAGCGGAGGAGGCATCGCGCAGCCGTTCGCGCTGCAGCGCCACGTTCACGACCGGACGATCGATGACGAGCTCAGTGACCTGCGGTTTGCCGGACCATACGCTGGCCAGGGCCACGTCGGCCTGGATGCTGCGCACGGTGATGCGGTTGCCAGGCTCCGTGTTCTTTGGATCCTGCAGCACGACATCGTTCAGTACGATGTTGAGCGACGGCCATAACCCGACCTTGGTCCCGCCATTGATGGTAAGCTTGTAGCCGGTCTCGCGCTCGATCCGCTCCTGAAGCTCCGACGTCATGAAGCCGGCGGGGATGCCGATCACCAGCAACAGCCCGATGATGACGATCACGGCGCCGATCGCGGCTCCTGCGATTTTCAATGCTCTCATTTCGACTATCCAGGCCAGGCAATCGGCATCGGTTTCGGCGGCGTTAGAGGGGGATGTCGCCGGACAAACCAGCTTATCCCGGAAAGGGTAGATCGCTCAAAGCAGCCAAAAATATTCCAAAGCTGCTGCAATCTTGTGTGACTTATGACACACTTCCTTGGAGGCGAACTTGCTAGGGCCTTTGGCGACGGTAGAGGTCGTTATCCGGAAGGCAAACCAATGAGCAAACAGAGCGAATTTGCGGTAATTTTGAAGATGAACCCGATGTTCGCGGACCTCGGGCCTGACGAACTGCAGCGAATCGCCGGCCTCTGCCACACCCAGCAGCTGGCGCTCGGCGAGACATTGTTCCAGAAGGGCGACCCCGGCGACGCACTTTACGGGGTTCGCCGCGGGCAAATCCGGATCGAGACCGGCGCCCCCGACGGCAGCCGCCTGACCCTGAATTTCATGGGCTCGGGCGACGTCTTCGGCGAAGTCGCGGTACTGGACGGCGAGCCCCGCAGCGCGGACGCCACCGCCGGCGAGGCGACGGAACTGTTCGTGCTGCGGCGCGAGGATTTCCTCGCCTTCCTGGAGCGCGAGCCGAAGATCGCCATCAAGCTCATCATGCTGCTGTGCCAGCGCATCCGCTGGCAGAGCGAGCGGATGGAAGAATCCATGCTGCAGCCGCTGCCGGTACGGCTGGCGCGCCGGCTCAGCGCGCTGGCGGCCGATTACGGGTCGGAAGTGCATATTTCGCAGGAGCAGCTCGGCGTCTTCGTCGGCGCCGCGCGCGAAAGCGTCAACCGTCAATTGCAGGCCTGGCGCAAGGACGGCATTCTCGATCTGCAGCGGGGGCGCATCCTGCTGCAGAACCTGAACAAGCTGACGTCAGTGGCGCGGAACGAGTAGCGGTTCCCGGATCGTCAGACCGCGAGGGTCGTGGTGCGGGCGTGGAAGGCCTGACAAAAGGTGGGAGCGCGCAGTTCCGCGCGCCTCACTCCGCGGCGGGCGACATCGCTGGCGGTATCGGCGGCGGGCCCTTGGTGGTGGTGGCCGCAGGCGGTCCGGCGTGACTATCGCTCCCGTGGTGATCGCCCGGCGGGTGATCGCTCTCGGCCTCCGAGGCCAGCAGCCGCTTGCCGTAGCGCCAGATCAGCGCGCCGAGATCGTCCATCATCATGAACATCGCCGGCACGAACACCAGCGACAGCACCGTCGAGAAGACCAGGCCGCCGATCACGGCGAGCGCCATCGGCGAGCGGAATTCACCGCCGGCGCCGAAGGCCAGTGCTGACGGCATCATGCCGGCCGCCATGGCGATGGTGGTCATGACGATCGGACGGGCGCGCTTGATGCCGGCGTCGATGATCGCGAAATCGCGCTTGTTGCCTTCGCGGATCGACTCGACCGCGAACTCCACCAGCATGATCGCGTTCTTGGTGACGATGCCCATCAGCATCAGGATGCCGATCCACACCGGCGTGGTCAGTTGCTTGCCGGTCAACAGCAATGCGGCGATCGCGCCGCCGATCGACAGCGGCAGCGAGAACAGGATGGTGATCGGCTGCAGGAACGTGCCGAACAGCAGCACCAGCACGGCGTAGACCATCATCAGGCCGGCGGTGATGGCGGTGGCAAAGCCGGCCGACAGTTCGGCCAGGCTTTCGGCGTCGCCCGACTTGTTGACCCTGACGCCCTTCGGCAGGCTCTTCATGACCGGCAGGTCGTAGATCAACTTGGTGGCGTCGCCCAGCGCGGCGGTGCCGACCAGGTCGGCCGCGACGGTGGCCTGCCGTTCCCGGTCGTAACGGTTGATGCTGGTCGGGCCCTGATCGAGCTGAATGTCGGCGACGACGGACAGCGGCACGCCGCCGCGCTCGCCGCGCTGGCCGAGCGGTACGCGCAATTGCTGCAGCATCTGCAGGTCGCCGCGCGCGCTGTCTTCGAGCAGGACGCGGATCGGCACCTGGCGGTCGCCGGCGTCGAACTTGGCGAGCGCCGGACCGACGTCGCCGATGGTGGCGACGCGGATGGTCTGCGACAGGCTTTCGGTGGAAACGCCAAGCCGCGCCGCCAGTTCGGCGCGCGGCCGGATCCGCAACTCGGGCCGGTCGAGCGAGGTTTCCGAGATCACATTGGCAATCGTCGGAATCCGTTTCATCTGGGTCGCAAGCTCGTTGGCGACGTTGGCGACGATGTTGCTGTCGATGCCGGTGACGACCAGTGAAATCGCGCGCAGGCCGTTTTCATCGAGGAACCAGAACCGGATGTCCGGAACGTTTTCCAGTTCCTTGCTGATGTCGAGCTCGAGCAGGCGCTGCGTGTGCTTGCTGTCGCGATCCTTCTTCGGTGTGTAGTTGATGATCAGCGCGGCGCGCCGCACTTCCTCCTTGCCCGGCGGCACCCGGCCGCCATCGACGAAGATGCTCTTGATCTCCGGCCGCTTGCGCAGGCGCGCGACGATTTCCTCGGTTATCTTCTCGGTGTAGGCGAGTTGTGAGCCCGGCGGCAGTTCCATCGCGAGCACGGAGCGTGCCGTGTCCTGCGCCGGCAGGAAGCCTTGCGGCAGCAGCGTGATGCTCCAGATCGAGGCGGCAAAGATACCGAAGCCGATCAACACGGTGATGAAATAGTGCCTCACCGACCAGGTCACGAGCTTGGTATAGGCCTTCAGCACGCGGCCAGGCGGCGGGTCCTCGTGCGGGTGGTCTTTGAGGAAGTAGGCCGCCAGCACCGGCGTGACGAAGCGCGCCGCGAGCAGCGAGAAGAAGACCTGCACCGATACGGTGATGCCGAACTGCTTGAAGAACTGCCCGGCGATCCCCGACATGAAGCTCGCGGGGGCGAAGATCGCGATGATGGTCAGCGAGATCGCGATCACGGCGAGGCCGATTTCGTCGGCGGCCTCCAGGGCCGCGCGGTAGGGCGTCTTGCCCATCCGCATGTGGCGCACGATGTTTTCGATCTCGACGATGGCGTCGTCGACCAGAATACCCGTCGACAGCGTGATGGCCAGGAAGCTGACGAGGTTCAGCGAAAAGCCGAGCAGGTCCATCACCCAGAATGCCGGGAAGATCGACAGCGGCAGCGAGATCGCGGCGATGATCGTCGCGCGCATGTCGCGCAGGAACAACAGCACGACGACGACCGCGAGGATGGCGCCCTCGAACAGGGTCGAGATCGCCGCGTCGTAATTGCCCCTGGTGAAATCGACCGACGTGTCGATCATCTTCAGGTCGACTTCGGGATAGGACGCCTTCAGCGCATCGATGCGTTTTTGTACCGCGGCGGCGACCACCACGTCGCTGGCGCCCTTCGAGCGCTTGATGCCGAGCGCCACCACCGGCTCGCCATTGAAGCGGGCAAAGGTCCTTCGGGCGGCGATGGTGTCGGTGACGGTGCCGAGATCGTCGAGCCGCACCTCGCCGCCGCCGAACAGCGGGATCATGGTGCCGGCGAGTTCGTTCAGCGTCTTGGCGCCGGCCAGGGTGCGGATCGCCTGGTCGTTGTTGCCGATGTTGCTGCTGCCGCCGGCGAGGTCGACATTGGTCCCGCGCAGGATCTGGCTGACATTGACGGCGGTGAGGCCCGCCGCCTGCAGCCGGTCCGGATCGAGCGAGACCAGAATCTCGCGCTCGACACCGCCGATGCGCTCGACCTGGGCGACGCCGCGCACGCCCTGCAACGCGCGTTTGACCACGTCGTCGACGAAATAGGACAGCTGCTCCGGCGTCTTGCCGGGCGAGATCGCGGCATAGGTGACGATCGGCAGTCCGATCACGTCGACGCGCTGTATCAGTGGTTCGGTGACGTTTTGCGGCAGGTTGGCGCGAACCCGCGTCACGGCGTCCTTGACGTCGTTCAACGCGCGGTCGGTATTGGTCTCGAGCGCGAACTGGACGGTGGTTATCGACAGGCCGTCGGTGATCGACGATGCGATGTGCCGTACGCCCTCGACGCCGGAGACGCCGTCCTCGATCGTCTTCGTGACCTGAGCTTCAAGTTCCGAAGGCGCCGCACCGAATTGCGAGACCGCGACCGAGATCACCGGGATGTCGGCGCTCGGCAACCGCGTGACCGCGAGCTTGGTGAAGCTGGTCCAGCCCAGCACCAGCAGGATGATCGAGAAGACGATGGACGGAAGCGGGTTCCGGATCGACCATGCCGAGATGTTCAAAGCCATTATCGTGTCCGCGTGCGCTCGAGTTCGTCGGCAAACATGGTCTTGATCTGGTCGCCGTCATGCAGCGAGGTGCCAGCATCGGCCACGACGGTTTCACCGACGTCGAGGCCTTCAAGAATTTCAGTGGAAGTGTCCGACGTCAGTCCGACCCGGACTCTCCGCGTTTCGATCGTGTTGCCCTTGACCACCTGCAGGGTCAGGCGGTCGATGGCGGTGCGCGGCACCGCGACGCCGCAGCTGCGCTTGGCGTCGATATTGGCGCGGGCGAACATGCCGACCTTGAGCGAGGGATTGTTGTTCAGCGAGATCCTGACCTTGCCGAGCTGGGTGGCGCGGTCGATCTGCGGTGCGATCAGCCGGACCTTGCCGACCAGATCGGGCGCGTCGTCGCGGCTGATCCGCACGGTGGCGTCGGGTTTGAGCTTGAGCAGATGGACGCTCGGAACCTCGGCCTCCAGCTCGATCTCGTTGTTGATGGAGATCCGGAACATCGGTCCGGCCTGCGGCGAGGCCGGCGCGCCGACGGCGGTCCTGACTTCGGTGACGAGGCCGGGGCCCGGCGCGCGCAAGGACAACGGTCCGGTCCTGCCGGCCGGGGCGCCCGGTTGCTGCGGCGGCGGGGTCAGGCGCGCCAGTTCCTGGTTGTCCGCGACCATGTCGCCCTCGCGGACGAAGACATCGGTGACCCTGGAGCCTTCCTGATCGACGCCGACCTGGGCTTCGCGGCGCGGCACGATAAATCCGGTGACCCGCACCATGTCGGAGAAGCAGGCTTTGGTGGATTTGGTCACGATCACCAGCGCCTGGCTCGGCGTATCCTTTGGCTCGGGATGGGAGCGGTTCTCGAACCAGTAATAGAAGCCACCCACCACGATGACGAACGCTACTCCGAGCGCAGGTTTGAGGTATTCGGAGAGATTCATCGCCGGATCAATCCACACTGGAAGTCAAATGAAGCGGGGAGCATTCGGCGCATCGAAAATCACAACGAGCCGAAAACAAAATGCGCCCCGCACGTAGGGTGCGGGACGCATTGTAGCCGGAAAATCTAGGTCAACGCCACGCCCCTGCCCGAACAGGCTATTTGGATGCCGTGGCCTTGTTTTCCATGTTTACGACCTGCACGCGGCGATTGGTCTCCGCCATCGGCTGGGCCGGATCCTTGAGCTTGCTCTTGCCGTAGCCGACGGTCACCAGATCGGTGCCGTTGATGCCGTATTTGTCGACCAGATAGCGCTTGATCGCGTCGGCGCGCCGCTCGGAAAGTTCCTGATTGTAGGCTTCTGCGCCGGCCGCATCGGTGTGACCGGCGACCACGAAGGTCGAGCCCTTCAGGTCGGGGCTGGACAATGCGCGTCCGAGCGCCTGAACCGACTCCAGCGACTTGGGGCTGATTTCGGCCGAGTTGTACTCGAAATTGATCTCCAGATCGATCTTGGGCTTGTCCTTGACGATGTCGGCGATCTCTTCGCGCTCGGCGAACGACAGCGATCGGGTCGCGCGGCCACGGATCTTCTGGACGAACTGCCCCTGGGCGACGGCGGCCTGGTCAACCTGCTGCGGGCCCGTCGACAGGCCGCGGGTCAGCGGCTTCTTTTCCGGCACCAGTGCGCGCAGGATCTGGTCCTCGGAGACGTTTTTGTCCTTTACCTGCGCGAGGGCGGTTCCCGTGCCAAGGGCAAGCGCTGCGCCAAGCGTCACGATCGAAAGGATCACGGTGGCGGTTTTGGTTCCAGAGCTCTGTGACATTGCCAGTCCCTCCTGCGGGTGTTTCGAACGTGATTCAAATAGGCTGCCGGACAATCCGGTCGCGGCCTGTCATCTTTGGCCTTGTATTCGTCCGTCTCGTATTAGTTGGTCTTGTATTCGTTAGTCTTGGCGCCTGCCCGCGGGTTCGACGGGGCGCCCGCCTTGATCGCAAAAATAATCGTCACTGTACCCCGTATTCGGAGAATTCCTTAGCAATATTGGGGTCCATCGCCTTGGCGTTGTTGATGTCCAGATCGCCTTCCGAAATCGCGCCGCTGCGCTTCTTGGCAATGCCCCGTCCGTACAGCGACGAGGTCAATCTCGGGTTGATCTTCAGCGCGGCATCGAAATCTGCAATTGCATTCTTGGTCTGCCCGCTCTTGAGATTGACGAGGCCGCGGCTGTCCAGCGCATCGACGAAATTCGGGCGCAGCCGCAGCGCTTCGTTGCAATCCTTCAACGCGGCCGCGAGGTCGCCGATGACGGTGCGGGCCCAGCAGCGGTTGTTGTAGGCTTCCACGTCCTTCGGGTTGAGCCGCAGCGAATTGTTGAAATCCTTGATGGCAAGCTCGTAGGCACCCTTGCTGGCATAGACCTGGCCACGCCGATACAGCGCAGGCCCGTCGTCGGGGTTGTCGAGCAGCTTGGCGGTGAGGCTCTTGATGGTCGGATCATCGGCGAGCGACGCCACGGCCGTGTTGGCCGGCGGCGGGGGCGGCGTTTCAACCCTTGCCGGAGGCGGCGGCGGTGGGGGTGGGACCTCGACCCGCGCTGGCGGCGGGGGTGGTGGGGGCGGCACCTCGGCCTTGGCCGGCGGCGGAGGAGGCGGCGGTGGGACCTCTGCCTTGGCGGGCGGCGGGGGCGTAACCGGAGGCGGCGGCGGGGGCGTCGAAGGCCTCGACCCCGTGGCGCCCGGGATGAAGGAGAAATCCTCGGCCAGCGACGATGAAATCCACGGCACCTGCTCCTGGCGCGAGGCGCGGGTGACGCCGACGCGGGTGCGATTCAGGGTTTCCTCGGCCATCAAATCGGGCGTGCGCATTTCCTTGAGCAATTCCCGCACGAACAGGCTGCGATCGCTGCCATTATCCGAGATCACCGACGATAGCGCGGCCGAATACATCACCAGCGTGCCGTTCGGCGCAATCACCGGCGCGAGGCCGGCGGAAAAACTGCGGAACCGGCGTTCGAACGGATTGCGCCTGGAGGCGTCGAGCAGCGCGATCTTGACGCCGGCGCCGCGGCTGTTGATCTCGCCCAGAATCATTTCGAGGCTGAATCCGTCGCGGCGGACGTCGGCCTCGGTCCAGATCTGCGCATCGACCGGGATCATGTAGCTCTGGCGGTTCGACTGCACGCCGAAACCGGAGAAGAAGATCAGCGCGACCGAGCCGGGCTTGATCTTGCTGTACAGGCGCTCGAAGGCGCGGCGCATGCCGTCGCCAGTGAGGTTTTCGCCGATATCGACCGTGAAGCCGTCGCGCTTGAGTTCTTCGGCGACGTCGCGGGCGTCGTTGATCGGCTCCTTCAGCGGCGCTTCGGCGTCCGGATATTTCGCATTGCCGATCACCAGCGCAAAACGTTCGCCCGCGCCGAACGACGGGCCGATCGAAGCCACCGAAAAAATCAATGAAAGAAGCAATGCAAGGCGGATTTTCATAATCACCGCAGTCCAGCCAAAAAAGCGCCGATCCCAGCTTGCGCCGCGGCGACCTTACTCTACGCAAACCGCATTATCAAACGAGCCCCGCAGGCCGTCAACCGCTTGCGAAGGCGTCATTAATTGCGACAATTCATCGCGAGAGGGCAGCGATCGAGGGGCGTCAATCCCACCCCTCATGACGCTGCGCGGCGTGATCATCCGCTGCCGGCGCGACGCGGCCGCGGCAGGCCATCGTTTGGCGGGGTACGTCGCGGCCGGAGGTAAATGTGACCGGTCTCACATAGGGTGCGCAGCCCTGTCATGCGCAGGTCATTTCGCCCGCGCGTTTGACCTTTGCGGATGACGATGGCTTGGTGCTTGTATCGGCCAAACGCAAACCTCAAGAAACGCAAACCTCAAGAAAAGTGACACCGATGGGAAATGCCTACGAAATCTACGCGCTGCGCTATGCGACGATGTCGCCGCGCACCCCTCATCTGAATTTCCTGGTGCCGGATCCGCACGATACCACGGCGCAGGACCTCGACTATTTCGTCTGGCTGATCCGGGGCCACGGCCGCGAGATCCTGGTCGATACCGGTTTCAATGCCGAGGAGGCCAAGGCGCGGTCGCGCAAGCTCAACCTCAATCCGGTCGATGCGCTGGAAGGGTTCGGGGTCAAGGCATCCAGCATCAAGGACGTCGTCGTCACCCATCTGCATTACGACCATGCCGGCAATCTCGATCGCTTCCCCGGCGCCCGGTTCCATCTGCAGGACCGCGAGATGAGCTACGCGACCGGCCGCTGCATGTGCAACGGCCACATCCGGCATCCATTCTCGGTCGAACACGTCACGCAGATGGTGCGCCACGTCTATGGCGAGCGCGTCACCTTCCACGATGGCGACGGCGAGGTCGCGCCGGGAGTCACCGTGCATCGCGTCGGCGGCCATTCCGATGGTTTGCAGGTGGTGCGGGTCGAGACCGCGCGCGGGCCGGTAGTGCTGGCTTCCGACGCCGCGCATTATTACGCCAATCTGCAGCGCCGCAGCCCATTTCCGATCGTCTACAATGTCGGCGACATGGTGCAGGGCTGGCAGATCGTCGAGAAGCTGGCTGGCCATCCCGATCGCTTCATCCCCGGCCACGATCCGATCGTGAGCGAAATCTATCCGCGCGCCAGCGACAAGGTCGATGCGTTTGCCCTGCATCTGGCCCCGTCCCGATCGTTCGTGAAGTAGGGCCCGCCATGATCGAGCGCTTTGCCGGCCTCACGCCGACGCGCAGCCGCGCCGTCGTTCACGGCGATCTGGTGCTGACGGTGGCGGTGGCGCCCGATCCCGTCACGCCGTCGATGTACGAGCAGAGCGTCAAGGCGCTGGCCCGCATCGACGAGAGCCTCGCTTTGTGCGGATCGGACAAGAGCAAGATCCTGTCGGCGATCGTCTACATCGCCGACATGAAGCGCAAAAGCGAGATGAACCGCGCCTGGGACGAATGGGTCGACAAAAGCAACCCGCCGATGCGGGCCTGCCTCGGCGTCGAGCTGGAGCCGCCGCACATCGTGGAGATCGTGGTGACGGCGGTGAAGTAGGCGGGGCGGTTTCGCGTTCGCGAGACCCTCATCCTGAGGAGCGGCATCTTCGCCGCGTCTCGAAGGATGCAGGCCCGTCTCGGGCCTCATGGTTCGAGACGCCGCTTCGCGGCTCCTCACCACGAGGGGTTGAAAATTAATACGCTTCCTTGGCGTCCGCCTCCGCGCTGGTCTGCACGAGGTCGAGGCTCGCCTCGATCTTGCCGAGCAGGGTGGCGAGATTCTTGCGTTCCTGCGCCGACAGGCACGACAGGATTTCCTGTTCCCGGCGCAGCAAACGCGGGATCAGCTCTTCGTACAGCGCCTTGCCCTTGCCCGTCATGCGCAACCGGAATTCGCGGCGGTCTTCGGCGTTCTCGACCCGCTCGATCATCTGCCGTTTCATCAGCGTGGTGACGGCGCGGCTGATGGTCGATTTATGGGTGCGGGTGCAATGGGCGATGTATTGCGCGCTGCACGGCTCAACGCGAAAACCCAGCGTCGCCAGCACGCGCCATTCCGGGATGTCGAGCCCGTAACGCGCCTGATACTCGGCTGAAAGCGCCGAAGAGACTTCGGCCGACAGCCGGTTCAGGCGGAACGGCACGAACTTGAAGAGGTCGAGCCGCGCGGCGTTCTTGCCTGACTTCGCGACCGCGCCGTCCTTGTCCCGCTCCTTGCGCGCGCCGCCGTCGGGCTCGGCTCGCGACCGGGCGCTGCTCTCGCTGGACGACGCGTTGGACAAAATCGCTCCAATTTGAGTTGACGCCGGGGGCGTCGCGGGGTTTAAGATAGTTGCAGATGCGACTAATTTAGCAGGATCGCACGCCCTTGGCTAGCAAAACCCAATTCGGTTACCGCAAACATCCCGATCAGGATCGCCCTGACATGGCCGAGCATCCCGTCGTCGTGGTCGGCGCCGGACCGGTCGGGCTGTCGCTGGCGATCGATCTGGCGCAACGCGGCCAAGCGGTCGTGCTGCTCGACGATGCCGACCGGATCGGCGAGGGCTCGCGCGCGATCTGCTTCTCCAAACGCTCGCTGGAATTCTGGGACCGGCTCGGCGTCGGCCAGCGCATGGTCGACAAGGGCGTGGTGTGGAGCGTCGGCAAGATATTTCACGGCGACCAGCAGCTCTACCAGTTCAATTTGCTGCCGGAGGAGGGCCACAAGCGGCCGGCCTTCATCAATCTGCAGCAGTTCTATGCCGAGGCCTATCTGGTCGATCGCGTCGGAGAGTTTTCAGTGGTCGACCTGCGCTGGCGCAACAAGGTGACCGGGCTCGAGCAGCGCAACGACCATGTGCTGCTGACGATCGAGACGCCGGATGGGCCGTACCGGCTGCGCGCCGGCTTCGTGGTCGCCTGCGACGGCGCCCGCTCGTCGCTGCGGCAGATGGTGGGTGCGGAGTTTGCCGGGCAGGTGTTCGAGGATCAGTTCCTGATCGCCGACGTCAGGATGACGGCGGCATTCCCGACCGAACGCTGGTTCTGGTTCGATCCGCCGTTCCATGCCGGCAGGTCGGCGCTGTTGCACAAGCAGCCGGACGATATCTGGCGCATCGACCTGCAACTGCATCCCGATGCCGATCCTGCCGTTGAAAAGCGCCCCGAAAACGTGCGGCCGCGGATCGCGCGCATGCTCGGCCACGACAAGTTCGATTTCGAATGGATCTCGCTGTACAAATTCCAGTGCCGGCGGATGGACAAGTTCCTGCACGGCCGCGTGATCTTCGCCGGCGATGCCGCGCACCAGGTGTCGCCGTTCGGCGCGCGCGGCGCCAATTCGGGTCTCGAAGACGCGGAGAATATCGCCTGGAAACTCGACCGCGTGCTGCGCGGCACTTCGCCGGAAGCGCTGCTGGAGAGTTACCACACCGAGCGCAGCGCGGCGGCGGACGAGAACATCCGCGAATCCACCCGCTCGACCGATTTCATGGCGCCGGTGTCGCAGCAGGAGGCGCGGTTGCGCAGGGCGGTGCTGTCGCTGGCCAAGGAAACCGAATTTGGCAAGCGCATGGTCAATGGCGGACGGCTGTCGGTGCCTTCCACCTATGACACGCCGCTGTCGACCGCCGACGCCGATATCTGGCGCGGCGGCCCACGGCCCGGCGCGTCGATGCCGGATGCGCCGATGGCGGCGGCTGCAAACGGACAATCAATGTTCCTGACCGAAGCCTTCATCGGCAAGGGAGCGCGATTCACGCTGCTTGAATTCGGCAATGGTGGCGCGGTCGATGCGCCGGACGGCGTGCAAACCATCCGCATCGGCGGCGACGACGGTCTTGTCGACGCCAGGGGTCTTGCCGGCGCGCGCTATGACGCCGAACCCGGCACCGCCTATCTGTTGCGGCCCGACGGTTATGTCGCGGCGCGGTTCCGGCATCCGACACGTCAGGCGCTGGATGCCGCGCTCAAGCGTGCCACCGGTCTCAATCGGGGTGTGTCATGACGCTGTCGACATCATCGAATTTCACAAAACCCGACGACGCCTTCCGCGCCATCGTCGAGGCGCATCGCGGCCTCAGCGAGGCGCAAAGCGCCGATCTCGACGCCGCGCTGGTTCTGGTGCTCGCCAATCATATCGGCGACATCGCGGTTTTGAACGAGGCCATCGCGCTCGCCAAGCGGCGGATGCTCGATGCCAGCCAGCAGCAGCAACAACAACAACAGCAATAACAAAGAGAACGATGAACATGCCGTCATTGCGAGCGCAGCGAAGCAATCCATCCCTCCGCAAGTGAGGTGACAATGGATTGCTTCGCTGCGCTCGCAATGACGGGGATAGAGCCAGCACAAAGGAATTGAATTGATGGCCGAGGGTACCAAGGGTTTCGCGTCCACGACCGACATGGCTGAGAAGAAAATCACCTTCTCCGAGATCGGCACCGATCTCTACGCCTTCACCGCCGAAGGCGATCCGAATTCCGCGATCATCGTCGGCGACGATGGTTGCCTGGTGTTCGACGCGCAGTCGACGCCGGCGATGGCGAACAAGGTGATCGAGCGGGTACGCACCGTCACCGACAAGCCGATCAAATATGTCGTGCTGTCGCATTATCACGCCGTGCGCGTGTTAGGGGCTTCCGCCTATAACGCGCAGGGCATCGTGGCCTCCGCGGAAACCCATCGGCTGATCGAGGAGCGCGGCCAGCAGGACTGGGATTCCGAGTATGGCCGTTTTCCGCGGCTGTTCCAGGATGCCCAGAGCATTCCCGGCCTGACCTGGCCGACGCTGACCTTCGAAGGCGAGATGTCGATCTATCTCGGCAAGCGCGAGGTGCGCCTGATGCAGCTCGGTGCAGGGCATACGTCCGGCGATATCGTGGCCTGGGTGCCGGACGCCGAAGTGATGTTCTCGGGCGACCTGATTGAATATCATTCGGCCTGCTATTGCGGCGACGCGCATCTGCGCGAATGGCCGATGACGCTCAACGAAATCCGCGCCTTCAATCCCAAGGCGATCGCACCCGGCCGCGGCGACGCGCTGAAAGGGCTTTCGACGGGACGCGACGCGATCGCAATGACGCGCGATTTTGTTACCTCGCTCTATGGCGCGGCCGAGACCTCGGTCGCCCGTGGGCGAAGCCTGAAGGAATCGATGGCGGCGACGCGCGAGGTGATGGATCCGAAGTTCTCCAGCTTTGCGATCTACGAGCACTGCCTGCCGTTCAACGTCTCGCGCGCGTTCGACGAGGCGTCGGGCATCGATGATCCCGTGATCTGGACCGACAAGCGCGATCAGGAAATGTGGGCTGCCCTGCAAGGCGGATGATCCCGAAAAACGGGTACCGGTTTTCGGACAAGATCATGCGTAAGATGAAGGAGGATGAATATGAATATCAACACCTCGCCCGATGCGATTTCCCGAAGCGTCGCCGGTATCACGCCGGGCTACATGTCCGGCTTCGGCAACAGCTTTGAGACCGAGGCGCTGCCCGGTGCGCTGCCGGTCGGGCGCAATTCGCCGCAGCGCTGCGCCTATGGGCTCTATGCCGAACAGCTTTCCGGCTCGCCGTTCACGGCGCCGCGCGGCACCAATGAGCGCTCATGGCTCTATCGCATCCGCCCGTCGGTGCGGCATTCGGGGCGGTTTGAAAAGGCCGATGCCGGGCTGTGGCGCACCGCGCCGTGCCACGAATATGAATTGCCGATCGCGCAATTGCGCTGGGATCCGGCGCCGATCCCCAAGGAGGACATGACGTTCCTGCAGGGCGTGCAGACCATGACGACCGCAGGCGACGCCAATACGCAGGCCGGCATGGCCGCGCATGTCTATCTCATCACCAAATCGATGGTCGATCAGCACTTCTACAATGCCGATGGCGAGATGATGTTCGTGCTGCAGCAGGGCAATCTGCGCTTCGTTACCGAATTCGGCCGCATCGACGCCGAGCCCGGCGAGATCGTCGTGATCCCGCGCGGCGTCAAGTTTCGCGTCGAACTCGCGGGCGGTCCGGCGCGCGGCTATGTCTGCGAGAATTACGGCGGCGCCTTCACCCTGCCCGAACGCGGGCCGATCGGCGCCAATTGCCTGGCCAATTCGCGCGACTTCCTCACCCCCGTGGCGGCCTATGAGGACAAGGACACGCCGACCGAATTGTTCGTGAAATGGGGCGGCGCGCTGTTCAAGACCACGCTGCCGCATTCGCCGATCGACGTGGTGGCATGGCACGGCAATTACGCGCCCTACAAATACGACCTCCGCACCTTCTCCCCGGTCGGCGCGATCAGCTTCGATCATCCCGATCCGTCGATCTTCACGGTGCTGACCTCGCCGTCGGAAACCGCCGGCACCGCCAATATCGACTTTGTGATTTTCCCGGAGCGCTGGGCGGTGGCGGAGAATACGTTCCGGCCGCCCTGGTACCACATGAACATCATGTCGGAGTTCATGGGGCTGATCTACGGCGTCTACGACGCCAAGCCGGAGGGCTTTGTGCCCGGCGGCATCAGCCTGCACAACATGATGCTGCCGCACGGCCCGGACCGCCAGGCGTTCGACTACGCCTCGAACAGCGAGCTGAAGCCGGTCAAACTCACCGGCACCATGGCCTTCATGTTCGAGACCCGCTACCCGCAGCGCGTCACCGCGCATGCCGCCAAATCGGCGACCTTGCAGGACGATTACGCCGATTGCTGGAAGGGCCTGGAGAAGCGCTTCGATCCGAACAAGCCGTAAATCATTGCCGTCGTTCCGGGGCGATGCGAAGCATCGAACCCGGGATCTCGAGACTCCGGGTCCGGTCCTTCGGACCATCCCGGAATGACGTTAGTGTTCGTGATCTCATCCGCAGGACAACGCCGTGCCCCATCCCAACGATCCCTCCCTCCGCTCCTTCATCCCGGTCGCTCCCACCTCGGATTTCCCGATCCAGAATCTCCCCTATGGCGTGTTCTCCGCCAGGGACGGCCTCGCGCCGCGCGTCGGCGTCGCGATCGGCGATTACGTGCTCGATCTGTGGGAGCTCGAGCAGGACTCCCGGCTCGATGTCGGTCCGCTTGGCGTGTTCTCAGGCTCGTCGCTCAATCCGTTCATGGCGCTCGGACCACAAGTCTGGTCGCGGACGCGGGCGCGGATCAGCGAGTTGCTGCGCCACGATCATCCCGAACTGCGCGACAACAAGGCGTTGCGGGACCGGGCGCTGGTGCCGATGGCGGACGTAAAACTGCATCTGCCGATTGCCGTCTCCGGTTACACCGATTTCTATTCCTCCAGGGAGCACGCCACCAATGTGGGCGTCATGTTCCGCGGCAAGGACAACGCGTTGCAGCCGAACTGGCTGCATATGCCGATCGGCTACAACGGCCGCGCGTCGACCGTCGTCGTCAGCGGCACCAAAGTGCGCCGGCCGCGCGGGCAGTTGAAGCCGCCGACGGCTGACGTGCCGAGTTTTGGGCCGTGCAAGCGGCTCGATTTCGAACTCGAAATGGGCGTCGTCGTCGGGCAGTCCTCGCCCATCGGCGAAATGCTGACCGAGAAGCAGGCCGAAGCGATGATCTTCGGCTTCGTGATCCTCAACGACTGGAGCGCGCGCGACATCCAGCAATGGGAATATGTGCCGCTCGGGCCGTTCCAGGCCAAGGCGTTTGCGACCTCGATCAGCCCGTGGGTCGTGACGCGCGAGGCGCTGGAGCCGTTCCGCCTGCATGGGCCTGCGCAGGATCCGCAGCCGCTGGAATATCTGCGGCAGGCGCAGCCGAACAATTTTGATCTTCAGCTCGAGGTCGGCTTGCGCGCGGGCACGATGAACGCGGCGGCGAACATCGCCCGCACCAATTTCAAATACATGTACTGGTCGTCGGTGCAGCAATTGGTGCACCACGCCTCCTCCGGCTGCGCGATGAATGTCGGTGATCTCCTGGGCAGCGGCACGATTTCCGGCCCGGAAAAGGATCAGCGCGGCAGCCTGCTTGAAATAAGCTGGAACGGCACCGAGCCGGTCGAACTTCCGGGCGGCGTCAAGCGGACGTTCCTGGAAGACGGCGATTCGCTGGTCATGCGCGGCTGGTGCCAGGGCGACGGCTACCGCGTCGGGTTCGGCGAGGTCGAGGGCACGATCACGCCGGCGGGGTAGTACCGGACGTTGTCGTCCCGGCGAAGGCCGGGGCCCATAATCCCGGTCGTCTGCGATGATGGGAAGTCGCCAAACAGCTTTCTCAAACGATGGGCTGCGGGCGAATGGGTCCCGGCCTTCGCCGGGACGACGAGCGTGTTGATGCGTGTCACCGCTCCTGCGGCGGAATATCCATGAACCTTGCCGAATGCGCCGCGCAGTCCTCGACGCTGTATTTCAGATGCACGCGCTTGTCGGATGGCGGTTGCTTGGCGACGGACACGCCGGGCCGGCGCTCGGTTGCAGGCCGGATCGGACGCGGCGCAAACCCGCCGCCGCAGTTCGGGCAGACATTGTGCAGCTTGGTGTCGGCGCAATCGGCGCAGAACGTGCACTCATAGGAGCAGATCCGCGCGTCCGTCGCGCTTGGCGGCAAATCCTTGTCGCAATATTCACAGTTGGGCCGGAGTTGCAGCGCCATGACAGTCTCTTCGCGTCGAGTTGGACGGGATCATCGCAAATCAGGGTGCGAAAGCGAATGGCGAATACCCCTCGATTTCGGCCATCTGCCTCGAAATTACCGCGCCAAATCCTTCAGCGGCAGTTTTGAACCCTCCTTCAGCCGGTCGAGCACGATCGACGAGCGCACATGCGCCACGCTCTGGTGCGGCATCAGCACGTTGTTGACGATGTCGGACAGGCTTTTGAGATCGCGCAGCACGGCTTTCAGCAGATAATCGGTATCGCCGGTCAGTGAATAGGCCTCCTGGATCGCGTCGACGCGGCCCACCAGCGCGCGAAATTTTTTCGCATTGTCGGGCGAGTGCGTCGCCAGCGTGATGTGGATGAAGGCGATCAGGTTGAAGCCGAGCGCCTCGCTGGCGAGGTCGGCGTGATAGCCCGCGATCACCTTCTCCGCCTCCAGCCGCATCCGCCGCCGCGAGCATTGCGACGCCGACAGGCCGACCAGGTCGGCCAGTTGCTGGTTGGTCAGCCGGCCATCGTCCTGCAGCGCGGCCAGCATCTTGAGGTCGAAGGCGTCTACCGGGATCATGCGCCAAAAGCCCATATCGTCCACGAACTGTGCATGATGATAGCCGATTCCGGCTTCATATGCATGCACATTGCGTCTCCAATGGCGGAAACTGCACAGGTCAATCAGAGGAGATTCCGCCATGGGTCCATTTCCGCATGACGCGCCGGCCGCCACGATCAGCGCCGACAATCCGATGGGCACCGATGGTTTCGAGTTCGTCGAATATGCGCATCCAAAGCCCGAAGAACTGCATGCGCTGTTCAAGCTGATGGGATTTGTCCCCGTCGCCCGCCACAAATCGAAAAAGATCACGGTCTATCGCCAGGGCGACATCAATTATCTCGTCAACGAAGAACCCGGCACCCACGGTTTTGCCTTTGTCGCCGCCCACGGCCCCTGCGCGCCGTCGATGGCTTTTCGCGTCGTCGATGCCGAGCAGGCATACGCACGCGCCATCTCGCTCGGCGCGGAGCCGGCGGATATCCCGTCAGCCCAGAAGACGCTCGATGTGCCCGCCATCAAGGGCATCGGCGGCAGCCTGCTCTATTTCGTCGATCGCTACGGCGCGAAGGGCTCGGCCTATGACATCGAATTCGAGTGGCTCGGCGCCAAAGACCCGCGTCCAACCGGTGCGGGGCTGTTCTACATCGATCACCTCACCCACAATGTCCATCGCGGCCGCATGGATGTCTGGACCGGCTTCTACACAAAACTGTTCAACTTCCGCCAGATCCGCTTTTTCGACATCGAAGGCCGCGCCTCCGGTCTCTTTTCGCGCGCGCTGACCAGCCCGGACGGCAAGATCCGGATTCCGATCAACGAGGACGCCGGCGATTCCGGCCAGATCGAGGAATATCTCAACATTTATCGCGGCGAGGGCATCCAGCACATCGCCTGCGGCGCGCGCGATATCTACCGCACCGTCGAGACGCTGCGCACGGATGGCCTGCCCTTCATGCCGTCGCCGCCTTTGACCTATTTCGAGAAGATCGACGCGCGGCTGCCCCGGCACGGCGAGGACGTCGCCCGGCTGCAACGCGACGGCATCCTGATCGACGGCGAGGGTGTGGTCGACGGTGGCCAGACAAAAGTGCTGCTGCAGATCTTCTCGGCCAATGCGATCGGGCCGATCTTCTTCGAATTCATCCAGCGCAAGGGTGACGACGGTTTTGGCGAGGGCAATTTCAAGGCGCTGTTCGAATCGATCGAGGAGGATCAGATTCGCCGGGGCGTGCTCAAGGTGGACGCGGCGTAGCTATCTTGTCGTCCCGGCCTTGAGCCGGGACCTATAACCACCAGCGGAAATCATTTGGCGCGCTAGAGCATCCGTCAGTTAAGTTGAAGCGTATCCGTCGTGCCGGAGATAGTTTTGGCATTCCTGAGGCGAGAAGTCGTCGATGACGATGCCTATTCTGCGCCAGAGTTCGTCGACGGTGCGTTCTGCGGCCTTTCGCAGAGCCGTCTTGA
>JAFKKG010000015.1 GCA_017305715.1 Hyphomicrobiales bacterium
CGGGGAGAGCACGTTATAAGCCGTAAAGCCATCGCGCAGGGAATGTCGGATGTTCTCCGCTGCCCTGTATGCTCATGCGCGCATTTTTTAGTGCACATTGCGCATGAGACCGCGGGTGCAGCGCGCATCCGGCATTCCCTGCGCCCTCCATTTGAAGAGGGCGGGAAAAAACAGCAAAGCTCGGGCGCAGCGCGCCGCGAGAATGCGGACGTGCATCATCTCGCTGTTTGAAATGTGAATTCGAGTGTCACCGCGTCATTGCGAGCGAAGCAATCCATGCCTCGGCAAGACGCTGAATGGATCGTTTCGCGCGCATGCACAAACGCTCCGCGTTTGTCCCAGACAATGACGCGGAGAGAGGTGACGGACGTTCCCGCCGTAAGGCAGGGACGACGAAAGTGCGTGCGGGCTGTCGGGTCGCGACGCTAGCTTCCGGTCGCCGGCGGGGTCGAGGACCGCACCACGCGCTTGATCTTGTCGGTCGTGTAGCTCTGCCCGCCGATCGACAGCAGCGGCGGGGAGGAGGTGAGGTCGACCGAATCGACGATGCCCTGGACTTCGGTGGAGATCGCGACGCTGTTGCCGGTGCTGTCCTTGCCGGTGGCGGTCAGGGTGTAGGTGCCGGCCGGCCACTGCACGCCGTCATTGCCCCTGCCGTCCCAGACGAAACTCGAGCCGCCCTGCTTCAACGTGTAGCTGCCGGTATAGGCTGTCTGTCCGGTCGAATTGGTGATCGTGATCGTCGCGGTCGTATCCTTATCCGACTTGAAATTCCAGGTGGCGGATTTGTCGAACTGCGCCTTGCTGCCGTCGACCGCGACCGTGTTGCCGACATAGACCAGCGCCTGCGTCGCCTGGGCGCTCTTTTCGACATCGACCAGCGCCTTCAACTGATCGTTGGATTTGAGCTGCTGTTCGACGCCGGCGAACTGCACAAGCTGCTGGGTGAACTGGTTGGTGTCGAGCGGATCCAGCGGGTTCTGGTTCTGCAACTGGGTGGTCAGCAGCGTCAGGAAGGTCTGGAAATTATCCGCGATCCCCGTCGTTGCCGTCGAGGCCGTGGTATTGGTGCTCGAGCCGCCCGTTCCAGGCGCCGAGACGACCGGTGTCGGCATGGTTGCATCGACTGACATGGTGCTCTCCGTTAAATCCTGATGTCCACGCCGCTGCTCGAACCGGGCATGCGGCCATAGCTGCGGCCGGCGAGCGTCGCCGGAACGCTGTCTTCTTCGCTGACGACTAACCGATGGGCGTTCGGGTTGGACGGGTTGCCGTCGTTCTGGCCCTGCGAGGATTGATCGCGCAGGCTGAATTGCAGGCCGCCATTGCCGGTCGACAGGCCGGCATTATCGAGCGCGCGCTGCAATTGGTTGGCGTCCTGGCGCAGCATCGACAGCGTCTCCGGCCGCTCGACCGTCAGATGCGACGTCACCTGGCCATGGCGGTCGATATCGATGCGGACATCGATGCGGCCGAGTTCGGCCGGATCGAGCCGGATTTCGAAACGGCTCTTGCCGCTCTTGGCGGATGCCGCGATCTCCATCGCAAGCCCGCTCAGCGGCACGGCGGCCGATGTTGCGACGGCGACGTTCAGTTGCGGTGCCACGGCTGATGTCGCGGCGGCGGCCGGCGGCTGCGTCGGGACGGCGCCTGCGGCAGAAAGGCCGTTGTTGGGTGCGGCCAGCGTCTGGCTTGCATCGGCGGTGGCCGCATGCGTGCTGGCGGATGTGGCGGCGGGCTTGCCCGTGATTTCCGCCTTGGCGTCGATGATGCCGGTCTCGGCTTTCGGCTGGCCTGCGGCTTCCGCCGGGGGCGCGACCGATGGAACGATGGTGCCGGGCGCCGGCGCGGCGGCAGCGGTCGTGCTGGCGGTGCTGTCCGGCGCGCCGGACAGCGTGGCTCCCTGTTTGGCGGCGACCGGCGTTTTGCCCGCGGCGGTTTTCGAAGCGGCCGATGTCGCCGCGGCGGCGGAAGCGGCCAGCGCGATTCCTGACGTGACCGAAATGTCGGTTGCCTCGGCGGTGACGGCCTCGCCGGCTGTCGCATGGGCATCGGTCTTGGCGGTTTCCACCTTGGCGGCGTTGGCGGTCACGGCCGGGTTTGTGCTTGCGTCGGCGCCGGCCGGTCCGGCCACCGTGCCGGTGACGGATGCCGCGGCGGCAATTGCGGCCGCAGCGATCGCGAGCGGCGCGGCCGCCTTGTCGGTTGCCGGCGTTGCCGCAGCGGTTTCGGTCGTCGCCACCGTGGCTGCCGGAATGACGGATGCAATGGCGTTGGCCGTGACTGTCGTCGCGTCGGCTTTCGTTCCCGTCGGATCGGTGACCGTGGTGCTGTCGCCCGAAGCAGTCTTCGATTCCTTGGTCTCGTCCGATTTCGAGGTGTCGGATTTCGAGGAGGCCGATTTCGATTTGCTGCGGCCGCCCGCATTGGTGCCGGTGTTCGCATCGGCGGTGTTGCGGGCAGTGACGGCGGGATCGTGGTCGCTCGAGTCGTTCCGCGCGGGGCCGCGTGCCGTCTTGTCGTTCGTGGCCTTGTCCGAGGCCGAATTGTTGTCGCGCGCCCGGTTGTCTGGCGGGCTCTGCGAATCATCAGCGCGGCGCGGCGCGGGGTCTTGTGGGCGGTTGTCGTTGTTGCTGGCGGCCGTATTGCTGTCGACCAAGGTCCCAAAACTGTCGCTGCGGGCTGAACGATCCGAATCCGGCCGACCCGACCGCGCCGGTGGGGCCTGAAAAGACAGGTTTGCCAATGCGTCTGACGTAACACCAACCACAGCCGACCCTCGCGATGAATCCTTGGCTCCCATTCAGCAAGGACCGGGCCATCCCGGCGCCGACTAGAATATTGTTATATTTCAATGTCTTAATAAGGAGGCGGGCGGCCGATGGAGGCGTTGTGGTGGCCTCCTTTTCTGCCCGGCGGCAAGATTTGCCGTCCATGGCCGGACCAAATCAGGTCCGGCAGATTGCCTCCCGGGAATACGGCCTATATTAAAGAGCGTCTTCCGATCCGGCCGGAAACGGCCAGAAAGCGCCCTAAGGCCTTATGTATAAAAGGCTTTTTTAACCCCAGGCCGCGTGGCGCATATGCGTTCGCGATTTTTAGTCGATTGACCTGCCATGCCGAACAGTCTGGACCTCGAAGGTCGCCCCCAGGACACACGGATCGTGGTCGCCATGTCTGGCGGCGTCGATTCGTCGGTGACGGCCGCCCTTCTGAAGTCCGAGGGCTACGACGTGGTCGGGATCACGTTGCAGCTCTACGACCATGGCGCCGCCACCCATCGCAAGGGCGCCTGCTGCGCCGGCCGCGACATCCATGACGCCCGCAATGTCGCCGAGCGGATCGGCATTCCTCATTATGTGCTCGACTACGAAAGCCGCTTTCGCCAGTCGGTGATCGACAATTTCGCCGACAGCTACGCGCTCGGCGAAACGCCGGTGCCGTGCATCGAGTGCAATCGCTCGGTCAAGTTTCGCGACCTGCTGTCGACCGCGCGCGAGCTTGGCGCCAGCGCACTGGCGACCGGGCATTATGTCGCCTCGCGCCGCCTCGCGGACGGATCGCGGGCGCTGGTGTGCGCGGCGGATGCCGATCGCGACCAGAGCTATTTCCTGTTCGCGACCACGCGCGAGCAGCTCGACTATCTGCGCTTTCCGCTCGGCGACATGACCAAGCCGCAGACGCGCGAACTGGCGCGGCGCTTTGGCCTCGAGGTCGCGGACAAGCAGGACAGCCAGGACATCTGCTTCGTGCCGACCGGACGCTACACCGACATCATCGGCCGCCTGAGGCCGGGCGCGATCGAGCCCGGCGATATCGTCGATCTCGACGGTCATGTCATCGGCCGGCATCAGGGTATCGTTCATTTCACCGTCGGCCAGCGCAAGGGATTGGGCATTGCGTCTGCGGCGCCGCTCTATGTCGTCAAGCTCGATGCCGCCAGCCGCCGGGTCGTGGTCGGGCCGCGCGAGGCGCTGCGGATGGATCGCATCCAGCTGCGCGACGTCAACTGGATCGGCGACGGCGCGCTCGAACAAACCATCGGCGCCGGCATCGAAATGTTCGTGCGCGTGCGCTCGACGCGTGCGCCGCAGCCGGCCTGGCTGCGCGCGGTCGATGGCGGCTATGAAGTCGAACTCGTCGCCGGCGAGGAGGGCGTTTCGCCGGGCCAGGCCTGCGTATTCTACGATGCGCCGTCGGGACAGGCGCGCGTGCTCGGCGGCGGATTCATCCGCAGTGCGACGGCACGCCGGGTTGCGGGGGCAGGGCGGCAGGATATAACGGCGCCGCCGCTCGCCGAGGTGGTGCGCGGCTAGAAACGTCTGGGGTTTGGGGAATGGCTGCGGACATCGACCGCGAGGGGGTCGAAAAGGCTTATGGGCGCTGGGCGCCGGTCTACGATCTCGTCTTCGGCAAGGTGTTCGATCACGGCCGCCAGTCGACGATCGCGGAAGCCGACAAGATCGGCGGGCGCGTGCTCGACGTCGGCGTCGGCACCGGGCTGTCGCTGTCGGAATATTCGCGCAGCACCAAATTATGCGGCGTCGATATTTCCGAGCCGATGCTGCGCCGGGCGCTGAAGCGTGTCCGCGCGCTCGGTCTTTCCAACGTCGAAACGCTCGCGGTGATGGACGCCAAGAATCTGGCGTTCAAGGATTGCTTCTTCGATGCGGTGGTGGCGCAATATGTCATCACCGCGGTGCCGGATCCGGAGCGCACGCTGGATGATTTCATCCGCGTGCTGAAGCCGGGTGGCGAACTCATCCTGGTCAATCACATCGGCGCCGAAAGCGGCCCGCGCCGCATCTTCGAACTTGCCTTCGCGCCATTGGCGCGGCGGCTCGGCTGGCGGCCGGAATTTCCGTGGGAACGATTGACCAATTGGGCCGCCCAACATGGCGGTGTCAGCCTGACCGAACGGCGGCCAATGCCGCCGATGGGACATTTTTCCCTGATCCGCTTCCGCAAGTCGTAAGCCTGCGACACCGTTCCGATGCCATCGGAACGGAAAAGCCTCTGGGCTGAGGGAACCTCCGCGACCGCGGACCGTTTTCCCCGCATGGCAATCAAACCCGCGCTGTTTCTATCGTGGTTCCTGATAGCAGCCCCCGGCGTGGCGGCTGCGCAGGCCCCGCCGGGCCCGGCGACACCCCCCGCCCCGACCGCGCCGCCATCGGCGGCGCGCGCGGCCAATTGCGCGCCGATGCAACCATTGCCGCATTCCGGCGCGGTGGCACCCGAGGGCACCACCACTGGTCAACGGGCCGAGCCGCTGGGCGACAGACTGGCGCGTTCCGATGGCGTGCTGTGCCCGCCCGCCGGCGTCGATCCGGACATGCACGCGCCGGCGCCCGGTGGCGGCAATACCCCGGTGATTCCGCCGCCCGGCAGCCCCGGCGGCGACCCCTCGATCCGGCCCAAATAGCCCCGTTTGCCGGCGCTTTTCGCGCGGAACGGGCTTGCTTGACACGCCCGCGACCTATTCCTTATATGCCGCGCGTTCGCGACCGCGGTAAGGTATATTGCCGTGACGGTGAACCGTGGCGAGGTAGCTCAGCTGGTTAGAGCACGGGAATCATAATCCTGGGGTCGGGGGTTCAAGTCCCTCTCTCGCTACCATTCGGTCCCTCCCGGCGGAACGCGCCATGAACGTGGGGGCGGATAGCAGGTCATCCAGACGGCCGCGCAGTTCGATTTCCAGTTTTTCACTACCGACCGGCGCGTGAACGATCACGGCCGAGATCAGCGATCGGATCGACTCGGCCAGATCGTCGCTTTCGCCTATCTCATTGCTCGGCAGCAATTCGGCGAGGCGGTCGAGGTCGGCGCGATAGTGTTCCAGCGCGGCCCGACGCAGGCTGATCTCGCGCTCGATGGTGGCGCGGCGGCGATCAGGCTTGCTGCGCTCGTTGCCGGCCTCCCGCGCCAGGCGCCGGCGCTCCTCATGATAGACCGCGACGTATTCGGCCAGTGCCGCGGGTGCGGCCATTCCTGGCGCCATGCTTCGTTGGCTTGGCGCTGATGGCGAGCTTCTCCGCTCCCTGGGTGCCGTGCTTTTCGAAATCGGCCAAAATTCCCTCGTCAGACAAATCGAGCTTCTTGGAATTCTTCCAATCGTGGCGCGATGTCTTGACGAGTCGTTTTACGACATGTTTGGCGTCGGTCTCGACGGCCAGTTCCCGTCTTGCATCGAAACTCCCCGGTGTGAGGTTGATCGATCCGACAATCGCGCGCTTCTCGTCTGCGAGCAGCATCTTGCCGTGCAGCTTGAGATCCTTGAGTTTATGAACCTTCGCGCCGACGTCGTGCATGATACGAAGACCGCCGACCGCTTCGACCAGCTTGTTCTTCTTCAGCTTGTGCGCGGGGCGCGCCATGATTCGGACGCGAACGCCACGGTTCAGGGCTTGAACCAGCCGCTCGATGATGACCGTATCCTGATAGCGCTCGTTCTGGATCCAGAGGCTTTTCTTGGCCCCATCGATAAACGCCGCAATGCGCTCGCGGCCGTCGTTAGGGCACCAGATGAGGCGTGATTTGGGATCGGGTTTGAACGGCTTTCGCGACCAGTCGGCGTTGAAGCACGCGATCATCTCGGCAACTTCGCGCTTGCTCGTGGTCACGACGGCATAATCTCGGGTTTCCGTGAGGTCTCGCGTCTCCCAGTTGAGGGATTCGACAAAACCCAACGTATCGTCGATCACCATCGACTTCTGATGCGTCAGTGCAAAGGCTTCGCTGCTGTTCCGGACCTTGACGCCGGCTTTGAGCAACAGTTTGCGCGACTTCTCGTTATCGCTCTTCCCGTCCCGTCGCGCGGGATTCAGCATGACGCGGACGTTGACGCCGCGGCGTTTCGCGGCGATCACCGCGTTCAGCAGCGTCGGATCGGTGAACAGAAACATTCGAATGTTGAGTGAATGCAGAGCCGCATCGATAGGATCAATTATTGATCTCGCCGTGTCATCCGGCAGGACGATTAACCTGTGCGACATGGCTTGAAACTCCCAAAAATGATGAAATGCGACTGGCCGATCCGCGCCTATGCTGCGCCGGGTGATCTTGCGACGGCTGGTTCATACTGGACACGGTGCAACTCGGCGTAGACGCCTCCGCGTGCAACCAGTTCGTCGTTCGAGCCTTCTTCCGCAACAACGCCGTCCTTCAGGACGATGATCTTGTCGGCGTCGACGATGGTGCTGAGACGATGCGCGATCATGATGACCGTGCGGCCCTCCATCAGGCGTTCCAGACCCTCGATGACCAGACGCTCTGATTCCGTATCGAGCGCGGCCGTGGGCTCGTCGAGGATCATGATGGGGCTGTTGCGAATGACGGCGCGCGCTATGCCGATGCGCTGCCGCTGGCCCCCCGACAGCGTGTCACCTCGCTCGCCGACAGGGGAGTCGTAGCCGTGCGGCATGCGACTAATGAACTCGTCCGCGTTGGCAATCTTCGCGGCAGCGACGACCTCTTCATCCGTGGCTCCGGGCCGTCCATAGGCAATGTTCTCGCGAATGGTTCCGCGAAACAGCACCGTTTCCTGCAGCACGAAACCGACCTGGGAGCGAAGCGACGCGAGCTTGTACGTGGATATGTCCTCACCGTCGATCAGCACCCGTCCGCTGGTCGGATTGTAAAATCGCGGAACGAGGCTCAATACCGTCGACTTGCCAGACCCCGTCGGTCCGACAATCCCCACGACCTGGCCGGGCTCGATACTGAATGAAACGTCGCGCAGCACCGGGGCATCGTCACCGTAGCCGAAGGCGACATGTTCGAAAGTGATGGCGCCCTTGAGGCGGCCGGGTTCTGTGGCATCGGCGCGCTCCTGGATGATGTCATCGGCGGACAAGATGGTTTGGATACGTTCCAGAGCGACCGTCGTCTGCGCGATTGCGCTCGTCATGCTGGCAAGGTCTTTGACCGGTTTGAAAAACTTCGACAGATACGCCAGATACACCGTCAGTGCTCCGGCCGTCATCGTTCCGGCAACGATCAAGGAGGTGCCCTTCCAAAGCACGATCCCTGTACAGATCGCCACCACGATGTTGACCATCGGTGACAGCAGCGATTTCACCCGCCGCGCCTTGAGCGCCGCTTCAACGGTCGCATGGCTCGCGGCCTCCAGATGGGCGACTTCGAGATCCTGCCTTCCAAAGGCCTTGACTGCGCGAACGGACCCTAGCCCCTCCTGGACAACCGCGACGATCTCGCTCTGCCGTGCGCGGACAGTCCGCGTGACTTCCTTCACCGCCTTCTTGAAATGAAACAGAAACACCACCAGGAAAG
The DNA here is from genome assembly GCA_017305715.1 of Hyphomicrobiales bacterium. Classification (GTDB taxonomy): domain Bacteria; phylum Pseudomonadota; class Alphaproteobacteria; order Rhizobiales; family Xanthobacteraceae; genus Bradyrhizobium. The sequence goes on from JAFKKG010000015.1 coordinate 8,293, forward strand.
GGGTGAAGCCGACGGCGATCAGGGTGAAATCCCAATCGAGCCAGAACATCAGTCCGACCATGAAGACGATGGTGATCAGGTCAACGACGATGTCGAGTGTAGATGACGACGCAAAGCTTTGAATCGTCGCCACATCGCTGGTGATAGTGGACATCAGCGCGCCGGTCTTGACGTTGTCGTAGTAACGCAGCGAAAGGCGGTGCAAATGCTCGTAAATGCGAATACGCAAGTCGTTTGCGACCCATTGCCCGACGCTGGTGGTGTAGTAATTGTCGATATAGGTGGCGATCGCTCCGAGGATGGCGATAAGCAGGGTCGCGCCCCCTGCGAACAGGGCGACGCCGAGTGTATGACGTCCAAAACCGTAATCATGCGCCCAGGCGAGCCATTCCGGGAGCTTGTGGTGTCCGAGCGCGTCGTCGAGCACAAGTTTGAGTGGCCACGGCGCCGCAAGGCTCATGGCGATCTCGATCAGCATTGCGATGAACACAATGACCAGCCAGCCGCGATAGGGGCTGAGCAGGTTGAGAACCAGGCGGGTCAACTGCCCGTTCCGGACAGGCTTTGTATTATCAATTTCGCCGACCGAACGTTTGGTCCCGGCGGCGGATTTCGAATGCGGCATTCCTGATCACCCGGTCATGGCCGTCCTTCTACCTCGGTTTGAATTTCACGGTTTGGCATCATCTGCTATGCAGAATCGGCAAGCTGCGGTGGCCGAATTGTTCGGATGAACGGCATGAACTGTCGATATCGCAGGTGTCGTCGTTTCGTGGTCGGATTTTGCATAGACGGACGGCGCGATGCCGAAATAGAGATGATTGGCGAAACCGGTCCGTCCGTGACCGTCGAGCCAAGGAGGAGCCGCAGATGCCGATCTCGATTTCGATGATTGTTCTGAGCTCGCAACTGGTCATGCCCGTGGCGGACGGTGTGCCGAAGTTCGATATCGCCCGGAGCTGCAAGCTCGACATTGCCGCCACCGCGGGCCTTGCGGTTGATCAGTCCCTGAAGGGCTGCATGAGCGACGAACAGAAGGCCAGGCGGCAACTCGCGGGTCAGTGGCTGAAATTCCCCGCGCCCAGCCGGGCAAGCTGTGTCTCGCAAGAGAGCATTGGCGGCACGCCAAGCTATGTCAGTCTGCAGACCTGCCTCCAAATGGAACAATGGGCCAGGTAGCAGCTCAGCCGTAGTGATCGTATTCGCTCAGCGCAATCCGAACTTCGCGAGCAAAATCGACCAGCGAGATGGTGAACGCGCCCAGCGAAATCATGAAGAAGATGGCGACTCCGCGCTCGTGTTGAACCTGAAAGAATGCGCTCAAAAACGCGATAATCACGAGAATCGTCACCGAGATGCTGGCGATCACTGCCCAAAGGATGGCCCGGTTCATCATCACCGCACGCTGCATCAAACGCGGCAGATCTGCCTTCAGCCGGGATCGTGCCGCGTCCTCGTCGGGGATTCCGTTCAGGGTCACTGTCCGGTCAACGATTCTGTTGAGGCGAGATATCAGGACAGCGATGAACGCCGCCAGCGCACCTAGCAGGAAGGCGGGCGCCGCAGCCTGCGAGATGACATGCGATAGCTGACTTATGGATGGCGTTTCTGGCAACATCGGGTGGGCTTCCGGCTTGGCGTTACGATCAGGTGCGTCGTTGGGGGCCAACATGCTCTGGTCACGTAACGCGTCATCCGATGCATCGACTATGCAAAATCGGCGCCGTCCGCATTGAGCCGTCAATTTATCGGGAAATGTAATTGGCGTTGCGCGTCGATCCGGGTCCGATTTTGCATAGGCAGGCGGTTACGCCGGTTCGTATATGTGCGCCGTGCATCAACCCGGAATTGGGTGCCCATCTACAGCCGCGGGCGGTGTGAGCCTCGCAGGGAGTGTCGGATCATGCCCAAGCCTCATTTTGTCAGGGTAATTGGTCTCTCGGCGCTCATTCTTCCGGGTGCCGCGTTCGCGCCGGTTCTGGCGGCCTGAACCCATGTCGAACCCCGCAATCAACCTGTGGCCGCGATGGCTGAGGCTAACGATCGTCGGGACTGTTGCCGTAGCCGTCATTACCGGCGCTTGGTTCGCCTATCGGTACTTCGCCAAGCCGATCGTTTTGACGGTAGCGGCCGGCTCGGTTGATGGTGAGGCATTGTCGCTGATTTCGGCGGTCGCCGCGCGCCTGGCGGCGTCGAACGCACATGTCCGATTGAAAGTGGTGGATAGCGATACCTCAGCCAAAGCGTCCGAAATGCTGGCGGCGCACAAGGCAGACCTCGCCATCGTTCGCGGCGATACCGGCGGCCTCGGAGACGCAAGGAGCGTGCTCCTCCTGACTCACGGTGTGGTTCTGCTCATGGCGCCTTCGACCGCGAGCGGCGATGGTCTTGGTGACTTTCGAAATACAACGATCGGCGTCATCGGAGGGGCGATCAACCGGCCCACGGTGGACGCGCTGAAGCAGGTCTACCCGTTTGATCGCGCCAAAGTCGCCTTCGAGGATGTTGCCATCGGTGACGGCACGGCGGCACTTTCGTCCGGTCGGGTTCATGCGCTTCTTGCTGTCGTTCCGCTGACCGAGAAATATCTGGCCAAGGTCAGGCAGTTCTTTCAGCCGGGCCGGACAAAGGGATCGGTTCCTAAGCTGATCGAAATCGAGTCGGCCGGCGCCGTCGCCAACATCGCGCAGTATTACGAAAGTTACGACATCCCGAAAGGCACTCTGCGCGGCGCGCCGCCTGTCCCATCCGATGATCTGACATCGCTTCGCGTTTCGTATTTTCTTGTTGCCAACAAGACGGTGAATAACGGAGCTATCACCGACCTGACGCAGTCCCTGGTCGATGCTCGAAGGGATCTGTTGTCGCAGTATCCGGTATTGGCGCAAGCGGCCGCGCCGAGCACCGACGCCGATGCGCTGATTCCGATCCATCCGGGAGCCGCCACGTACTACAACGGAGACCAGCAGAGCTTTCTCGATAAGTATGACGACAAGCTGTACTATGGGTCATTGCTGCTGGGATCCCTGATCTCGATCATCGTTGCTGCCTGGCGCTTCGCAGGTTCTGGAAATGCCCCGCAAAGCATGCTCGAACCGCTCTATGAGTTCGGCAACGAGATCAGGAATGCCAAGAGCGAAGCCGAACTGGAAGAAATAGAAAGGCGTATCGATGATATCCTGAAGTCCGAACTTGCCAGGAACGCGAGCGGAGAGGGGACTGACAGCCCCGAGATGGCTGCTTTAAGTCTGACCGCGCACAGGCTGCAATATCTGATGAGCCATCGCCGGACTTCGCTTCGCGGCAGCGCGGCCGCCTAACCCGCGAGCGTACCGACCGATTGTCAACGGCCGGAGCGGGTCCAGGAAAAGATCGCGTCCTTTACCTGGATCAATGTGGGAGGCGGCAGAACGTTGGCTCCCGCTTTCGCGCTGTCTCCGCGGCGAAGCAGTCTGGCCAGCCAGATCTCGCCATCGCTGTAATAAGGATCGCCTTCGCCGTTGCGTCCGTTCACGGTGGGGCCGATCCCTTTCATCTGATAGATGTTTGCGACCACCCCAGCCTTGTTTAGCCCCTCGACGAGTTGATCGCGTTCGTCATCGACATTCGGGGCGATCTTGTGCGTCACCTGGCCGGTGTCGCGACTCAGTGTGACTCCGCTGTCGAAGGTTGCCGATCCAAGCCAGACCGGGGCTCCATCGGCGCCGCTTGCGAGCACCAGCCACAAGCGAACATGCTGCCGACGGTCGGCGCTCATCCCGTGCGGCTTCTCATAAGCAAGATCTTCGCGCCGCCCCTCGAAGAAGAGCGGGCTGACCGGCGCCGTCTTGTATGGACGATCGAGCACGACGCTGCCGATGATCTCGAGGCTCGTGCGCAGGGTGATCGGATCTGCGGGATACCATCCGGCGTCGTGAAACGCCGAGACGACATCCTCCTGGCTCCCGATCAGACCCACATTGATGGGATCGCCTGGGATGCCCTGCGCCGTCGACGTCACCATACTGCGTTTTGAAAGACCGGGCTCGTGTTCGACTCGCGACCATGTCGCGGGCAAGATCAGGTAACTGATCGCGACATAGCAGATGATTACTACTGCTAGCAGCACGCCATATCGGTGTGGATTTCGCACGCCGCTACCCCGATCTGACTCCGCGTCGGAGTGTCGAGTATGGTCGCAGACGCGGAATTGGTTGCCTTACTTGTTCACCATCCGGCGCGTCGGCGTCACGGTGCTGGTCGGCACCATCGGCGAGATCGAGAACGTCACCCAGGTATTCCATCCCGATGGCCGGTTCTCGGCAGCGAATTCGCCATATCCTTTCAGGTTGAGATATCCCTGCATGTCTCCAACCGGAAACAGAAATCCGATTTGCGGGCCGATGCCTGCAACGCGGGACCGGAATCCACCAAGAATAGGGTTTTGGCCGAAGTCGTCGGTGATCTGCTGATAGGCGTATCCGACAAAGCCGACGAAAACCTGTTTTGAAAGAAACTGGGAAACGCCCCAGTCGAGATGGAAATCGATGCCGTTCTGATACTGCGTGTCCTGGTTCTTGAAGTTGTAGGTAAAGCCGGCGACCGCGGAGAATTCCTGACCGGCTGCCGGATTGAAAAAGGTGTATCCGCCGCCCGCATCGATCGCGGCGTGGCCGATTCCGAGGTTGGAGAGGCGTGTGGGATCATAGGCGCCCACCGGGATATCGCCGGTCAGATACGTCATGAAGTTATGTACGCCTGCATTCCACTTCAGTGTGGCCTGCGGATACAGGTCTCCAACCGACGTCAGCGAATCTGAGATGCTTCCCGTCCGGGTCGACACAAGAGGACCAACCGCTGTCGTGAGCGTGCCGTCGATGCCGGTAGCGGCGCGACCGAACAGGCCGGTAACGCCGATGGCCAGCTGTCCGCCGAGGACAGGTGTTGCGAACGTGTAGGTCGGATTGAGCAGCACGAGGTCGGCCTGCGCGTTAAGATTTGCGCTCAGGTTGACATTGACGTTCGCGGGGATCCTCCCAACCTGGATCTGTTTTGCCGCGGCTACCGCGCCGGATGCACCGACCGAGGTGTGATAGTAGACCTCGGCCCCGGACCAGCCTGGTACTTGAGGGGTGGCGGCGAGGCTGCCGAATCGACCGGGAAGCCAATAGGACACCCCGCTCTCGTCCGCGCTGGCTGCCCCGGGCAGCGAAGCCAATATCGCGATGGCGAGGCTGGCGGAGTGTGCCAGCCGATGCGTGGCTCTTCGTTCGGAAATATGACTCGCCATCTGCATGTCGCTCTCACATCGCGCTGTGTCAGAGCCGATGGAACGTCGGAATCGCCGTGGTGACTATGCAAAATCGGTCATGGCGCGAACGAGGCTTTTGCTGTTGCCCTAATGCCACGCTTGGGTGGTGATTCCTTGGGAGGGCCAAGATGTGAAAGCAGCGTTACGGACTCACGCGCAAAATTCGACTCGGTCTTCGCGATCGGCGGTAGAGTTCACGAGTGCCGTGGCATTCGATGCACGGTTCAATGTTTGAGAGGGACTTTCGCCGAATATCTTACGGTACTCGACCGAGAAGCGTCCCAATTCCAGGAAGCCGAAGGCGGTGGCAATCTCTGTCACCGTCGTGAGATGGCTATCATTGGCGATCAACGCGCGCCTTGCCTGTTGCAAGCGCAGCATTCGAAGATGCCGGCACGGCGGTAAGCCGTGGACCCTGTGAAATGCCTTGCGAAGTGTCCTCTCGCTGATCGAAAGGGCGGCACACAGGGCCGAGATCTGGATTGGATCGCCGACTTCAGCGAGCGCCAGGATTTCAGCCTGTTCGACGATGGCCCGGGACGAATGGTCCCGGGCGGCACGGGCTGACTCCGTCTTGGTCGCGGCTGTCAGATGGACTTTCATCGTGGTACCTGCACTGTGCAAGATCACGGCAGAACGTTCTGCCCGGCGCCAAGACATCACAGCGCGCTATCCGGGCCTATTGTCCTTGAGGGCAACGTCAGGTCGTGGCGAGGACAATCATACGATTGGTCTCAAATGGGATTATTTCCGCGCCAGGAAATTCTTCGCGTCTCAATTTGGCGGAGGACCGACGGGCAGTGGAGAAGAATTCGGTCCGTCCGTGTTCGCGTCCGGGGGAGGGGCGGCGTTATCGCCGGCCTGATACCACGGGTTTGCGAGACATTCGTCGAACGTGCCGGAAGCCGTGGCCTGGCATTGCTGATAGCTGGTAAAACTGCAGTTGCTCCAGCCAGGATAATCGTCGCCTTGAAGGCAGAACGGGTATCGGGTCGAAACCTGTGCATCTGCGCTTGCCGGGCATTGGAGGGTGGCGAGACCAAGCAGCACCGCCATCCATTTCAACTTCGAGCCTCTTTTACAAATACTGGAGTGGGTCATGGCGGCAGCATCACTTTTGCGGTTCATCGGAACCGGACGTTAGGGGACCGATGACGCACCGCCTATGCTAAATCGCGCAACACGTTCCGCATGTTTGCCGCCCGTTCGACGTGTTCACGCAATCCCGTATGTTTGCACGCTTGGGGCTTGTTTCGCTGCGAATTGAAGTTGCGATCTTGTCGAAAACTCCGGTCAGGGGTTTTCGACGTCCCCTGTTGCCGGCGATGCAAGCAATCCGGTCTTCTCGGCGATAGAGACGGCTTCGGCAAAAGATTGAACCTGCAGCTTTTCCATCACCATATGCCGATGTGCCTTGATGGTTCGTTCGGACGTGCCGAGCTGAAAGGCAATCTGCTTGTTCATCTTGCCCCGAACCATAAGTGCGAATACCTCGCTTTCCCGGGGCGTCAGGGTCGCGATCAGGGATCGGAGCGAATTGATCTGATCCTGTTGCTGCCTCGTCGCCGCAAATCTGGCCAGCGCGCGGTCTATCGCATCCAGCAAGGCATCCTTGGACACCGGCTTCAGCAGGAAATCTTCGGCGCCGGCCTTGATTGCGCGTACGCTGGTGGGAACGTCACCGCGACCGGACATGAAGACGATCGGCCAGCGCATTGAAAGCCTGGCCAGCTCTTCCTGGAGTTGCAACCCGTCGACGGACGGCATGTTCACGTCGAGCAGGATACAGCCCGGCTCGGCACTCTCGATGGAGCGCAGAAAACAATTTGCCGAACCATAATCCGTCACCGCGTAACCCGAGACTTCCAGCAATCGCGACAGTGCACCGCGAAACGATGCATCATCATCAACGATGTGAATTACAGGCGCTCCTGTCATTCCAGCACTAATCTTCCACGCCACGCGGAGTCGCAATCGTCATCGCCAGGTGCACGCCGCCATCCAAGGTGTCGTGAGAATAGCCGGGTCTCACCAAAGTGGTCAACGCGAAGCGTTCTTGCGCGGCGGGGTCAATATGCAGTTTGTGCCAAAGCGGCCGGGCACAATGCCGCCCCGCCTGGTTGTGTTGGCCGGCTGCGCGTTCCTACAGGTAAGCCGTGTAGGAACTGACCCAGACGAGGATGGAGGCGAGCAGGCCAATAACCCCTGCATTTCCCGCAAAGGCGGTTGCGCTTCCGGACATCCCCAGCCGGAGCGAATCGCGGTTCATTTCGTCCGGAATCGAGATCACCGCCGGGAACGCCGACGCGCCGCCGATCGCATTGCTCCGCGCCAGCGTGCCGGATGCGGCAATCTGCCCTTGGCCGATCCCCTTTGGGATATCGATGATCCTGGCGTGATAGATTCGGCCCGGAGCGTTATCGAATACGATATCGACGGGCGCGCCGGTCTTGATCGTCTGGAAACCGTTTTGTGAAAACATCCCGATAATTGTAATTTCATTCTCGACGATAAACGACATCGTTGAGCGTGCCTGGAGGGCACGATCGCCGACAGTGAGCGCAACAGATGTGACATAGCCGTCGGCCGGCGCGCGAATGGTCGTCTGCGATAACTCCCAATTGGCATTCTCCAGTTGGGCCTGAACCTGGGCAACGGAGGTGTTCACCCCACCGATTTCCGAATCCAAAGCGAGTTTGGCGCTCTGCTGAGCGGCTTTGGCCATGTTGAGCTGCGCCAGTGACGTCTCGTACTGATTCTGGCGATCCTGTCCCTGGAACTGTGTGTTGGCATTATCGGCCACCAGCTTCTGAACGTCGGCGAGACGTTTTGCGTTGAACGCGACCTGCGAGGTCAAGCCAACGACGTTGGCGGTGGCCTGCTCGTAGTTGGATTTCAGTATCTCGGTCTGCTGGCTTGCGGCAGCAAGCGACGCCTGCAACTGCGTTACCTTGTATTGAAAGGGCGCCGGATCGATCTGAAACAGGATGTCGCCTGACTTCACCGGCACGTTCGGCCTTACCGGAATCGCCACCACCTGACCCGTCACATTCGGTGTTACCTCGACCACCCGGCCGGCGACCGTCACCTTGCCCGACGGTGTCAGGAAATTAAACAGCGCGAGGAATGTCGCGAGAATGAGCGCGCCGATCAGTATCGAAATCGTTCCCGACAGCCAACCCCAGCGCACGAGTTTGAATCTGGAAAACACGACCCACATCGCGGCGATGTAAAGGCACAGGATAATGACCACGGCGGAGTCCACCATCGTTCGGATGCAAGACCGCCACTTGCCGGAAATCGATCAATGCGCGCTATGCAAAATCGGCGCGGCGAATATCTTCGTTTCAAACAATCGCCATGCCCGTTTTTGCATAGTCGATGCAGCGTGACTTCTCCATGGTGGCCGGCGAGCGAGACCATTCGCCGCAATCATCGCGACCAACAAGGAGAACGTTATGAGGCAGGTGTCGATACGCAAAACCGGGGCGTTTAGCCTCGGTGCGGCCGGGCTGGCACTGGCCCTGGTCGTTTCGGGCGTGCCGCCTGCACATGCGCAGGAAGATGGCGCGGGAAAACTTCTCAAGGCGATGTCTGACTATGTGGCGAGCCAGAAGACCATATCGGTCTCCTATGATTCGGACATCGAAGTCATCACCTCCACCTTGCAGAAGATTCAGTTCACCAGTTCCGGACAGGTGCAACTGAGCCGGCCGGACAAGCTTCGCGCCACCCGCACCGGCGGCTATCGGGACGTCGAAGTCGTGTTCGATGGCAAGCTGGTCACCGTGAACGACAAGGATAGCAAGAACTACGCCCAGATCGAAGCGCAAGGCACCGCCGATCAACTGATCGACGTGCTGCGCGAAAAGAACGGCATCGTGGCCCCCGGGGCCGATCTGCTGCTGCCGAACGTGTTCGACGTGATGATGGCGGACGTCGTCGAGGGCGCCGTGATCGGGAAGGGCGTCATCGACGGCGTCGAATGCGACCATCTGGCATTCCGCAACGTCGAAACCGACTGGCAGATCTGGATTGAATCCGGCGCCAGGCCGATCCCGCGCAAATATGTCATCACCAGCAAGGGCGTCGGCGAAGCGCCGCAATACACCCTGCGCATCAGGGAATGGAAGACCGATCTGCCGGCGGATGCGTTTGCGTTCAAGCCGGAACAGTCCGCCAGGAAGCTGGCGCTGGGTGAACTCGGCGACATCGACGAAGTGCCGCACGGCATCGCCAATACAGGAGTCAGGAAATGATCCGCATATCGAAAACCCTCGTTCGTCTCGCGACTGTCGCGGTCGTCGGCGCCGCGGCGCTGGCGTGGAACGGGCAATCACCGCTGGATCCGAACGCGGCCCTGGTCTCGTCGGCCGAGGCGAGGATCGGGCGACCGCTGACGCCGCTGAGCTATGCCGGCGTCGCCCGCCGGACGACGCGGCGCGCGGTTGCCGTGGGCGCGGCGGCGGCTGGAGCCGCCTATGCGGCACCGGTCGTGGTGGCACCGGCTCCGGTCGTGGTGGCGCCGGCACCGGTTGCTCCGGCGCGTTGCGTACAGGCCGTCGATCCCTATGGGCGCATTTACACGCGCTGTTATTAGGGGCTGCCGGCAGCGGCGGGTGTAGTCCGCCCGCAATCGACAAAATACCTGCGAAGAGCGGACGTCCAGTCGAGGCACGGTCGCCCGTTTGGCATGGCCAACCATCGCTTCGGGCACCGGGCAGTTACCCGCCAAGGGCGGCAGTCGGAAACGAAGATGGCGGGCAATACCCGACCTGGCGGCAATACAAATTGCGCGCTCATACCAACCTGAGCGCGCAGATTTCCGCAGGAAGAATGGGAGGAACTTTCCCTTGGGAGGTGCTAGCGCCGTACCATTGCACAGCCTTAGCTTTGACGAATATTCCGACATGGTGTTTGGAGCGACGGTGAACCTCCTGCTGACTGGTCCCAGTCAAGCGCCCTGGTCGGTCGGTCATTGCAAATCAGGTTCGATTGTCCTGCAATTTGGCATGGAGGGAGGTTCCAAGATTTTGCACGGCGTTTCTCGCCCGGACACTTTGAGCTTTATTTTCCAGGACGGGCAAATCGCGGATCGCTTGATTTTCGATGGTCAGATCATTCAGCCTCGGGACTTCGCGGTGCTTCCGCCCGGAAACGATTTTACGTTGGCGTCGTGCGGCATCCATCGTTGGATGTCGATCTCGATGCCTGTCGGGTTCTTTGAAACGTTCGCTTTTAAAGCCGGCAGAAAAGATCTTGCTCGGGTCGGGAAGGAAAAGTGCGTCATTTCGGCTCCGGAACAATTGCTTAGGTGTTTGACGGCGGCAGCCGCGAGTACCGCCGGGCTGATACGCGAGGAGCAAACGTCGGCGCTCCATGAATCCAGTATTGACGGTTTATTAACCGCATTGATCACCGCCATTGCGGGTTTGGACAATGAAACCTGTTTGCCAACAGAAAGGTCGCGATTGTCCAACCACACCGTGGCAAAGGCGCTGAAGTATGTCCGTGGTCAGAAATGGGGAGGGCTTCAAGTCGCCAACCTGGCCCTCGCGGCTGACGTAACGAGCCGGACGCTGTTGAGGACGTTCCGGCAACAGCTGGGCATTGGACCGGCAAGCTATCTCAAGCTGCGTCAGCTCAACATGGTCCGCCGCGCACTGCGCGGAAAATGTGAGCCGTCAGGTAAGGTCACGAACATCATGAGCGAACACGGTGTTACTGAATTCGGTCGCTTTGCCTCGGAATACAAAGCCCTTTTTGGCGAGCGCCCCTCGGAGACGGTGGCGAGGTCGCGGTTGCAAAGAGCGGGCTGAAGCGATGCGCTTCAGCCGGTGTCGTCGTCCGCAATGCGCAAAGGTGCGGTTCACGCTTCCGTGCGCGTGGAAGGAAGCGCCGACGGCCGCCTTGTTCAGTGAACGATTTCCCGGCGAAGCATGTGACTTCAAGGTGGGTTGATGCCGGCGAAAACAGAAGGCGTCACGTTGCAGTGTATCGAATTTGCAACGGGCCATCTTCTTTCGATTGGTTGTCCGATTTTACATAGCGACCGGGAGTTGACCCAAATACTTTTTGGTACAGGCCCTCAAACTTGCGGCTGATGCGCTTCCAAAGGATTCCAAAATGAAAAAAATCGTACTCGCGGCTGCTACGTTCGCTGCCTTCGCAGCCCCCGCGTTCGCTGCCGACCTGCCACAGCGGACCTACGCCCCGGTCAAGGCCCCCGTGATGGCCGTCTACGACTGGACCGGTTTCTACATCGGCGGTAACGGCGGATATGGAACGAGCCGTAATTGCTGGGGTGTCGTACCAGCGGGTGGCGCGGTCATTCCCGACGGTTGCCACAGTCAGTCGGGAGGCGTCATCGGCGGTCAGGTGGGCTATCGTTGGCAGGCCGGTCAGTTTGTATTCGGTCTGGAAGGCCAGGGCGACTGGGCGAGCATGCGCAGCTCGCTCGTGAGCGTCGTTAATCCGCTTCTTACCAATTCTTCCAAGGTTACCAGCCTGGGCCTTTTCACCGGCCAGATTGGCTACGCCTGGAACGCAGCGCTGCTGTATTTGAAAGGCGGCGCAGCGGTGACGGACAACAACCTTCTTCAAGCTACCACGTTTGGAGGCGTTGGTCTGAACTATGCGACTTCAACCCGTTGGGGTGGCGCCATTGGCGTTGGGTTTGAATACGGATTCACGCCGAACTGGTCGGCCGCCATCGAGTACGATCGCTTGATGATGGGGAATGCCAACAACTCCTTCTCGGTACCGGCGGGCGCCGCTGCCGTGGTCAATCGGATCAGCCAGGACGTGGATCTGATCACCGTACGCGTGAACTACAAGTTCGGTGGACCCGTCGTTGCGGCCTACTGATCGTTGATAGCCAACACGAGGGCCGGCTCCGCAGCCGGCTCTCGTCGGTCTCGTGGCCCTTCTGGGGAGAAGTTTTCGTGATGAATGACATGAAGAAGTTTATCGTCGGCGCGGCATTTGCGGCGGTCAGTTCCAGCTGCGTCTTGGCGGCGGACCTTCCCGTGCAGGCCTATAAGAGCGCGCCCGTGGCGGCCCAGGTCTATAATTGGACCGGCCTCTATGTCGGTGTGAACGGCGGTTACGGCTGGGGCTCGCAGGATCCGCTGACGCTCGTCTCCAACAGGTTCGACCGCACGAGCTTCAATATCAATGGCGGGATGCTGGGCGGCACCGTGGGCGCCCAAATCCAGCAGGGATATGTGGTGCTCGGCCTCGAGGGCGACCTTGATTGGGCGAACGTCAAGGGCAGCGGCATTTCAATTCCGGCGATCGCCGGCATCGGGCAGGGTATTACGCTCAATATCGCGTCCGACATCAGCGCCGTGGGAACGGCAAGAGCGCGCGCTGGCGTCGCCATGAACAATTGGCTGTTCTACGTGACCGGCGGTGCGGCATTCGTGAAATCGAGCGCCAATGGCACCTCAATTGTCGGTGTGCCTTGCGGTGCGCTCGGTGTGCTCCCGAATTGCACGGCGTCCGCCTGGCGCCCTGGCATCGCTGCTGGCGTGGGCATGGAATACGGCTTCACACCGAACTGGTCCTTGAAGGGTGAATACCTTTACACCCAAGTGGTCGGCGCGGGCGCAAGCACGGACAAGCTCAACATCTTCCGTGGTGGCATCAACTATCGATTTTGAAATGGAAGATGCGGGTAGGGCGCGATCATGAATTCCAAGGCATTGGCTCTTTGTGCAACGTTGGTTGCACTTGCCGGTCCTGCTTCGGCGCAGACGCCGACATGGACCCAGACGGGTATGCTCAGTTGCAAGCTTAACCCGAGCATTGGATTCATCATCGGCGGCCACCAGTCGATGGAGTGCCGCTTCGTGCCGTCCGTGCCCGGTCCCCCGCAATTCTACGAAGGCGCGCTCAACACCGTGGGAATCGATATTGGGATAATCGGTGGCGGTGCCCTGGCGTGGGGCGTTCTGGCGCCGACCGCTGGCGTTCCCGCCGGCGCTCTGGCTGGCACCTATGTTGGTGCAAGCGGTGATGTGGCATTGGGAGTTGGTGTTGGAGCAAATGTTCTGGTCGGCGGATCCAACAGAAGCTTCGCGTTGCAACCGGTCTCAGTCGAGGGCTCGGTCGCGCTGGATGTCACGCTTGGTCTGTCCGCTCTTCAATTGAGATGGGTTCCTTGAGTCACTGCACCCGGCCACGCAGAACGCCGTTCGAGCGATGCAAGGAATGCGAAACCAGAGGATTTGGAATGCGACGCTACTTCGTTCTCGTCATGGCTGCGACAATTGCCTGCTCCAGCGCCTCGGCCCAGACGCCGCTTTCGGCCTATGTCGACAGTAACGGCTTCATCGATGTTCAAAAGCTGACATGCGCCCAACTCGCGGGTACCTACCAGGAGGACGCGGACGCCCTGACGGCCTGGTACAGCGGTTGGTACAACGGCCTGGCCAAGAAGCACTACATGGATTTCAGGAAGGGAAAGGTCGTGGAGCACGAGGTGATCGAGTACTGCAAGGCAAACCCAGGCAAGCTCATCATCGACGCCATCGCTGTCGTGTTCAAGGATGAACGGGCGAAACTGGGAATCCTGATGAAGGCCGATTGAGACAAGAGCCCGCCCGTGGCGTCGTCTCAATAGATGATGACAAGAGGCCCGGCGCGACAAATTGGCCCGACGGGCAAATCACGACTTCGGGTTAATCGAAGTAATGTCAAGCCCCGGAATAGAAAATATTTCTGTTTTCAAGAATGGCAAATCACTGGCACATGTTTGGCCATCCCGTCCTGGTCAGAAGGGCGTCGGCCGTCGTCACGGACGTTGGGCGGGGAGCGGTGGACGTGACAGTTGCGCTTGACGCGCGCAGCTTGAGCGTACGGCAAAGACGTGTGGTCCTGACGCCGCGTTGCTGGCGTCCATGCACCTGGGAGGCGTTCGACTTCCCAGGGCGCGACGGAGGCAAAAGAGCCGTTCTCCGGGGAGAGCACGTTATAAGCCGTAAAGCCATCGCGCAGGGAATGTCGGATGTTCTCCGCTGCCCTGTATGCTCGTGTGCAGCTTTCTTAGCACAATCCGCACGCGAGACCGCGGGTGCAGCGCGCATCCGGCATTCCCTGCGCCCTCCGATTGGAGAGGGTGGGAAGTAAGAGAGCCAACCTCGGGCGCAATGCGCCGCGAGATCGCGAGGGCGTGGCCGTACCGAATTCCCCTCATCGGCTCGCATTATGTTTTCTGGCCGGGTGGTTTTTGCATAGTCGGTGCTTCGTCACGCACCCATAGTGCCCAATAGCGCGACCGATCGCCGGCGACATTAGCGATAGCCCGAATCCCAACAGGAGAAGCAGACATGACGCGTGCAAGATTTGTTCAGATGGCCGGCGTGCTCGCCGTGACGACGATATTGGGCAGCCTGGGAACGGCGACCGCTCAAACCGCACCGGCTCCTTCTGCGTTGAAGACGATTGGCGCGCCGGCCGCCGCGGCCAAGCCGGAGCTCGTCCCCTCGCTGTTCGTGCTCAATTCCCGTGGGGCAACGTTGCAGGGCGAGACACTGGTGCTGACGGGCATTGCCCCGAGCTCCATCATATTTGCCGACCGCCCGGTGCGATCCGCAGGCCACCAGCCCACCGCCGACGTCATCGCGGAATGGGGATCGGGTGACGACAGCTTTACCAAGAATCCACCGAACGCGACCTTGTCCGTATTCGGCAAGGACGGCGCGGTAAAGGACGCAGTCGTGGTGCTGAAGAACCCGAAGCTCGAGGGCGACAAGCTGACGTTCACCGTTCAAACCCTCGAAGGCGATATCTCGGGCGCGGACGGTGGGGCGGCGCTCTTCATTGATATCATCGGCCGGCCGTTCACCCCGATGTCGTTTGCCGGTGTCGCGCGGCGTACGGCATTCCGGGGCGCGATGTATGCCGGTGCGGCCACCGCCGCCGCCTACGGAGCGGCCGCCTACTACCACCCGTATGCTTACGCCTATCCCCGTCCGGTCTGCGGCTATTACCCGTATCCGCCCTGCTACTGACGTCTGCTGATCGGCAGATGGTCATGCGCCGTCTGCCGATTCAGATTCCCCGATGCAGCGGATGCATTGGCTGAAGGAGACCTCTCCTTCGATTCTGAATGGGAGCTGGAAAGTTCCAAAGGTGGTGAAAGCCGACTGACATGCACGCTTGAAACAATTCGATATGAAGCAGTTAAAAGGAAGTCTCCAATGAACATCACTCGACGTAACCTCACTCTGGGCGGCATCAGCCTGTTGGCTGGAGCCTCCGCCAGTACCATCAGTCGTGCCGAATTCGGCTCATTCCTCGGGATTGGGGAGGGCATCGAAGATTTCATGCTCGCTACCGACGCCTACATCTTCGGATATCCGCTGGTGACAATGGAGATGACGCGGCGCATCATCACCAACGTCGCGTCACCGGTCGGCACGCGCGGACCGATGGGCCAGATGATCAAGATGCGGCAGTATCCCGATGCATCATTTCGCGACGTTACCGCGCCGAACGCCGACACGCTTTACACGACGTCGTTTTTCGACGTCGGCAAGGAGCCGTGGGTCCTTAGCACTCCCGATATGAAGGGTCGCTACTTCCTGTTGCCCATGCTGGATGGCTGGACCAATGTATTCCAGGTGCCGGGCAAGCGCACCACGGGCACCGGCGCGCAGACCTACGCGATCACCGGCCCCGGCTGGAAGGGCACGCTGCCGCCCGGGGTCAAGGAATACAAGTCGCCCACGTCTATCGTATGGCTGCTCGGGCGCATCTACTGCACTGGCACGCCGGAGGACTACGCCGAGGTGCACAAGTTGCAGGATGAATTCAAGCTGGTGCCGCTGAGCTCGTATGGCAAACCCTATACACCGCCGGCGGGAACGGTCGATCCGTCGGTCGATATGAAGACGGCGGTGCGCGAGCAGGTCAACCGGATGGATGCAGTGGCGTACTTCACGCTGCTATGCAAGCTGATGAAGGACAACCCGCCGTCGGCGGCGGATGCGCCGCAGCTGGCGAAATTCGCCAGGCTTGGTATCGTTCCGGGTCAGGACTTCGATGCAAGCAAGCTCAAGGCGGATTTCGTCAAGCGGGTGCCCGAAATCGCCGTCGACCGGATCATGCTCCAGTTCAAGGTCAACAAGGCCGTCACGGACGAGAAGGGCTGGACGTTCACGACCAAGACCGGCACCTACGGGACCGACTATTTGATGCGCGCCCTGATCACCGCGATCGGGCTTGGGGCCAACAGGCCGCAGGATGCGGTCTATCCGACTTCACAAAAGGATGCCGACGACCGCAAGTACAACGGTGCCAACAAGTACGTGATGCGATTTCCCAAAGGGCAACTGCCGCCGGCGGAGGGATTCTGGTCGCTCACGATGTATGATTCCGGCTATTTCTTCGTCAACAATCCGCTCAACCGCTATTCGATCAGCGCGCGCGAGAAGCTGAAATCGAATCCGGACGGTTCGATCGATCTCTACATCCAGAACGAATCGCCCGGCAAGGACAAGGAGTCCAACTGGCTTCCTGCTCCGGCCGGTGATTTCATCCTGATGCTGCGGATGTACTGGCCGAGCGAGAAGAAGCCTTCGATCATCGATGGTTCCTGGAAGATTCCGCCGGTGAAGAAGGTCGCCTGAACCGGCGGTGGCGTCGGCGCCTCGGCGCCGACGCCTTATCCACAACCACAACGGAATGGAGTGCGAGATGTACAGGGCCCTGATTTTCGCAACGATGTTGTCTGCGGCGGCAATTCCAGTTGCCCGCGCCCAGGTCGATCTCAGCACCTATGCCGACGCAAACGGGTTCTTGAACGTCCAGAAATTGACGTGTGCTCAACTCGCCGGGACCTGGCAAGGCGATGCCGACCGGCTGACGGCCTGGTATAGCGGCTGGTACAACGGACTCGCTCGCAAGCATTATATGGACATCGTCAAATCAAAGGAGGCCGAGCACGAGGTGATCGTGTACTGTAAGGGCCACCCGGAACAGTTGATCATCGAGGCAGTCGCCGTCGTGTTCAAGGACATGCGGGCGAAGCTGGGGATTGAGATGAAGCCCTGAAATCGGACGGTTTGCCATTGCAAAGTCCGGGCGCCCTTTGCCACAGGGGCGGATTTTGCATAGCGCCAAAGGCAACATTGGTGCGGAACTGCTTTGCAAGCCGCGCGCTGGAATAGCCTGATCACGGTGCCGAGGGGTAACTGCAAACAGCCAATGATCGTTTCGTCATGCGCACCATAGCTGTCGTCGATGACAACCCCAGCATGCTGCAAGGTTTAAACCGCCTTTTGTCGGCCCATGGGTTCATTGTCCGGACGTTTGCATCGGCGGAGTCGTTCTTGGAGGCCAATGCCGAGTGCGAAGCGGATTGTTTGCTGCTGGATGTTCACCTTGGCGGAATCTCGGGCATCGACCTGCAACGGCAATTGATCGCGTCAGGTAGGGAATTACCGGTCATCATAATGACGGCCATCGATAATGAGGTCACCCGGCAGGAGGCATTCGACGCAGGCTGTGTTGCCTATTTGAAGAAGCCGTTTCTGTCCAAACTGCTCATCGATGCCATCGGCAGGATTCCCTGAGGAATGGTAACCAATTGGTTTCGCGATGGCCCGGAATTGTAGCCCGAGGCCGATCATCACAATTGCTCTCCCGGACGCCGGGCAAGTCGAGTAGGGTGGGTTCCAGGTCATCACAGAATGACATCCCGCACAAACGGCCCGCCTTATCGCATGATAACTCGAATAGTCTTGAGCTCGATCGTTCTGTTGCTGGCAATGACCGGCGCGGCATTTTCCCAGTCAAAGCGGGTGCTGCTTGTTCATTCCGTCGGCCGAGACTTTTCGCCGTGGGATGATTACGCAAGACATATCCGCGAACAGTTGAAGCTTCAGTCGAAGGATCCCATCGATATCTTCGAGGTGTCGCTGTCGACGGCCCGCTTTCCCGACGGCAATGAAGACGCCTTTGTCAGCTATTTGAACGCGGTGTTTTCCGAGCGCAAGCTCGACCTGATCATGACGATCGGCGGCCCCGCGGCACGATTCTTTCAGCAAAATCGTGAGCGGATTTTTCCTGCGATCCCGACCTTGTACGCGGCCCTGGAGCAGCGGATTTCTCCGAACGCACCGCAGACCGATGCGATGGTCTCGGTATCGATCGACGTCGTCGGCACTGTCGAGCAGATCCTGAAGCTGGTTCCGGAGACAACCAGGGTTTTTGTCGTGCACGGCACCTCTCCGATCGAGAAGCAATGGCTGGTGGCGATTCGCAAGCTGCTCCAACCGCTCGCGAGCCGGGTCGAGATCACTTATTCCAATGAACTGTCGCTGGAGGAGATCCTCAAGCAAGTGGCTGTACTGCCACCCCGGACCGTCATTATCTACGCGCAGATGTTGGTGGACGCCGCCGGCGTCGTGCACGAGGGCGGTCGCGCCTTGGAACGGATTCACGCGGTCGCCAATGCGCCCATCTTTGCAGAGCAGGACACGTTCTTTGGCCGAGGGATTGTCGGCGGCCGGATGACGGACATAACCGACGTTAGTCGGCAGACCGCTGCCGTTGCCGTCCGCATTCTGGGCGGAGAGACGCCGGGCAGCATCAAGACGCCTCCGATCCCCGCTGCATCGCCGAGATATGATTGGAGAGAGCTGAAGCGCTGGAACATCGGCGAAAGCCAATTGCCGCCAGGCAGTCAGATCTTGTTTCGCGTGCCGAGCGTGTGGGAGCAGTATCGGCTGGAAGTGTCGGCTGTTACGGCTGCTATCCTCTTGCAGGCCGGTATCATTGGATTGCTGCTGGTCGAACGGCGCCGGCGCCATGTCGCTCAAGCCGAGGCTAACAGTCGTCGTCAGGAAGTGGTCCGTTTGAACCGCGTGACAACCGCCAGCGTTCTGTCGTCATCCATTGCGCATGAACTCAACCAGCCGCTTGGAGCGATTCTGAGCAACACCGAGGCCGCGCAGATGCTGCTGAAGGCGAATCCACCTGACGTTGCTCAACTCGGCGAGATCCTTTCCGACATCGTCCGGGACGAACAGCGGGCCAGCGACATCATCAGCGGGTTGCGAAATTTGCTGAACAATCGAACGGAATCCGATCTGCGAACGTTCGATTTGAACGATTCCGTGCGGGACGTCGTCAAAATTGTGTCTCCAGAAATTACAAGGCGGGGGGTGAACTTGCGTACCATTCTCGCGCCCGAGCCGTTACCGGTGCGGTGTGATCCGATTCATCTGCAGCAAGTCCTCATGAACCTCGTGATGAATGGCGTGGATGCAATGGAGGGAGTGGCCGGCCCGCACAACCTGACGATCCGAACAGCCCTGGCGGATGCCGATGGAATCGAAGTCCGGGTGTCCGACTCCGGGCCCGGCATTCCCAATGACAAGCTGGCCAGCGTCTTCAATGCATTCGTTACGACAAAGCCGCACGGCACCGGGCTGGGTCTCCCAATCGCACGAACGATACTTGAGAGCTACGGAGGCGAACTCTGGGCGGAGAACCACCCCCGCGGCGCGGTGTTCTCCTTCAAACTTCCGCTGGCCAAGGCTTAGTCATCTCTCGCGCCGACACGGATGTCGCCGTGAATGAATCAGCCAATTCACTTGATTGGCGTCGGCATCGCGGCTTTAGGGCCCCAAGTCTTTAGGCCACACCCCTGAGGAACGGTGGACGCACAACGGATCGATCCTTGGCCAGAGCAAAAAAGGAAAGCCGCGTTTGACGGCGGCTTTCCAAGATCGAACCAAGATCGATTTGATCGATGCGATCAGGCCATTGCGACGCGGCGGCGGCGATAGGCCACGTATCCGACGGCTCCGAAGCCGAGAATCATCATCGCCCACGTCGAGGGTTCGGGAACGGCGGCAACGACGCCGGTACCGTGCACGCGTGTGTCGAACGGGCCGACATAGGACTCCACCTCGACGTTCCACGTGCCGGTGCTCAGGACACCGGTCGAGCCGATATCGGTCTGGGCTGTATCGAAGAAGTTCAAGTTGACGCCGTTCGACAGGGTGAGCTTGAACATCCCGAAATCGGCCGAGCTGTAGAAGGTGATCGCGTCCAGGCTCAGGCCCAGCAGGTTTCCATCCAAGGTGTACGTGAAGTTGGTGGCCGCTGTCGAAGGATTGCTGGCCGGGCTGTCCAGATCGAAGGAGAAGGACCAGCTCTTGCCGCCGGCGCTGAAGTCGGTCGTCGGCGCCTGGCTGTCCCAGATGCCCGTGCCGGTGTAGTGCACCACCGCTGCGCTGGCCTGGCTGATCGCACCCACCAACAAGGCGACTGCAACCAGAGCGGAAGAGAATAACTTATTTCGCATTTAGTACCCCTGTACGGTTAAATCTTACTTAAGGGGGTATTGCATGACTTCATGATTGAGGGATGACATCACGGCGTCGGTTTCGTACCAGCTGAATGAAATGCGGAGGATGTGGCCGCGAGACGCGCAGCTTCGCGCCGAAAGGCAAGCCGACGAGTCGCGCGTGAAATTGAATGCTGGGATGGATGCGGAAGCGAACGATCGCGCTACCCGGCAGAAGCTGATTTCAATCGCTCAGGCGCTGCCGGGACCGGCCAACGTGAAGCCAATCATCATTAGTCCGATCGCTGCAATCCAACCGCCGAGCGCACGTAGCGCGATTCCACGCCATGCCGTGGCTCGCCCGACCTCTGCCCGTCGGAACGCGATGACCAGCGCCATCACCAGCGTGATCGTCGCATAACCGGCGCAAACCAGGCCGGCAGCGAACAGCGGCACGTTCGTCACAGCCTCCAACCCGGACGCATTGGCCATGCCGCGCATCACGGCGAGCGAAAGGCCGGCCAGGCCCAACAGCGGCGCGGGCAGGCGCAGCCCGGCGGCAAGCAACAGTCCGAGCGTACCGATCAGAGCCGCATCAGTTGCGTTACCGCCGATGCTGAGGCCAAAAGTAGCGGTAAGAAAAAAGCCGATAGCAAGACCAAGCGGAAACAGTATCACGAGCCAGCGTCCGCGCTGCGCGCCAAGGGAGCCGGCGAGGGCTCCCAGCGCAAGCCATAGCACCACATCGTTGATATCCGTCGTCGGATGCAGCGCGCCGGAGTAAAAATCGCCGAGACGCGTGCCGATCAGATGGGCCTGCGCCGGCGAGGTGATCGCGAGCAACGCGGCAAGCGCCGTCGCGGCTCCGGCGAAACGTCTGGAAACGGCGACTGTCACGCGATCCCTCCGATGCTGCGGGCGAGAAAATAGCAACCGAGTAAGGCAATCACGGTGCCCATGCCGCGGATCAGGCGGTCTCCGATCGGCCAGCGCAGCAACAGTCCGATAGAAATTCCACACAGATGCAACAATCCCGTCGCGACGACGAAGCCGATCCCGTAGGCGAGAGGGTTGGCGGCATGCGGCAGTTCAACTCCGTGAGCGTAGCCGTGGAAGATCGCGAAGATCGCCACAATCAAGGCGGCAAACCCGAACGGCATCTTCAGACGCGTCGCGACGGCGGCACCCAGCACCAGTGCCGAGAGCGCGATCACCGGTTCCTGAAACGGCAATGGTACCTGCAAGATGCCAAGCACGCCGCCGATCGCCATCACGATGGGAAATGTGATCGGCAGGATCCAGATCGCCGGCGCGCCGAGCTGGGCGCCCCAGATGCCGACCGCGACCATCGCAATCATATGGTCCGGGCCGGTGAGTGGATGCATGATGCCGCTGAGGAGACCTCCGGCAATGCCGGGCTGGTCGTGTGCGAGCGCCGGCTGGCTCAGCAAAAGCAGTGGCGCTGAGATGACGCCAACACGAAACGAAAAAGGCCACGCGAAACGGAATGATAGCATTGGATCACGTCATGGTTGATGTGGCGAAGATGCGGACCATTCGGCCGATGAACCAGAACATCGCCACCGAGCCGATGGCATAGGCCGGGAGTGCCGCACCCCAGCGCGGCAGTTCCGCCTTCAAACGTTGATGCGCCCACATCAGCGCCAGCACCAGCAACACGAACGCAAGCTGGCCGATCTCGACGCCGATATTGAAAAGCAACAGCGCCGCGGGCAGCAGCCTCGGCTCGATGCCAAGACCGGCCAGGGCACCAGCAAAACCGATGCCGTGCACTAATCCGAACGAGAAGGCGACGATCCAGGGATAGCGCGCGGTAAGTGTCGTCTCGCCGCGCTGCAGTCGGACGATCTCCACGCCGATGAACACGATGCTTAGCGCGATACAGGCATTCAGAGGCTGTTCCGGCACGCCGAAAAGGCCGAACGCGGCTGCGGCCAATGACAGGCTGTGGCCGACGGTAAAGGCGGTGATGGTTTTGACGAGCTTCCAGCCCCCCTTGACGATCCAGATCAGCCCGAGCACGAAGAGCAGGTGATCGACCCCGAGAAGGATGTGGTCGATGCCGTAATTGACATAGGTGCGCGCCAACTCGATCCAGGTTTCGATGGTCGGCGCGCCGGTGCCGAGAATGTTGACGGTCGGATTCGCGCTCGACAGCGTATAACTGCGATAGTCGCCGTCGAGCGGAAAAACCTTGACCAGCACGGCAGACAGGCCCGAACCCATGTTGGCGATGGTGACCGGCCCCACAAGCCCTCTGGTGCTGCAAGAGAGTTCGGGCATTCTCAGAAAACAGTGCTGCGGCATGCGCAGCTGCACGTTCGCGCCCCCGATGTTCGGCTCGCTGGTCCACCGGCCGATGTAGGTGCCGGCGCGCACCTCACGGAATTCGATGACACCCATGGTCGCCTCGTGAGCGTGCAGGTTGTCGATACCGGCCAGGGCGGCCAGAACGAGAAGGGCTACGCACAGCAGAGTCCGCATGACTAGTTTTCGATCTTGACGGTGTAGTTGGCCTTCAGTTTCTGCACCGCGGCCCAGGCGCGCTTTCGGGTTTCCTCCGTGCCCCAGGCTCGGACCACCTCGTCGCGCACCGAGAGGTAACTGACCGGAATCGCCGGCTGACGTCCATCGAGACGCGCGATGTGCCAGCCGTCATTGGCCTGCAGGACGCGCCATTCCCCAATCGGCAGGTTGAGCAGTTGGCCGCGGAAGTTGTCGCCGAAGGTTGGTGCGAGGCTGGCGATCGGCCGGTTCGGAAACAGGCGGGTCTGATCGCGCAGTTCGGGCGGTTCGCGTTCGGCGCGGATATCGTCGAGCTGACGGCGGGCGGTCGCTTCGTCGGTCGCCGGCGTCAGGAGGAAGCTCACTTGTTCCGGCTGGTCGAAACGGCTGCGAATCGTTTCGAAGAAGGCCTGCAACTGCTCCTCGGTCGGCTTCTCCAATTTCACCTGATCGAACAGCAGCAACTGCAGCTTGAACGCGATACGATCGCGGATCATTTCGTCGCCCTTGTCCACGCCGAGGGCTTTGCCCTCCCGATACAGGATTTCGCTGGCTACCCAGCTGTCGATCATGTTGTTGAGCTGCTCTGGAGTAGGAGCAAAGTCGCCGTCCTCGGAGAATCCCTTGATGAAGGCGTCCCGCATGCTCTTTCTGACAACGATCGTCTTTTCGTCCTGCAACGGAGGTTGCATCAGGTGGTCGATCCCGAAAATCAATCCACCCAGCAGACAGAAATGAATCAGCGGTTCGCGCCGCAGGAGGGAAAATGCCGCGGTCAGAAACCCGGTACCACCTGTCGCGACGATAGGCATTGATTGATCGTGAGCTTGCGAAGCAGGCATGGATCCTCTTGCTCTGAGTAGATGTATTGCCCGCGACAAGCGTTTGAGGGGCGGGCGCGTTATGCGACGCTGAACGCAATCTGTCACGAGGCAAATTGCGTGCATGGCGTTTCTTTTTTTTGGGAGAGAATGCCTCCTGCACAAAACCTTCACGATCGTGTCGCCCAGCGCTGATCTTAGTGCGTTAACGCTTCGGCGTTCCTCGCGCATTCGCCTGGTCACATCGTTGTCACTCAAAGCTTCCGTTAGGAGCCATATTCAAATGTTCGCTCGATCCAAAATCATCATGCTCACGGCGGCCTCAGCCTCCTTAGCGATGGCTGGCGCTACCACAGCAGGAGCTGATACTGCCAATACCGGCAATCCCTATGTTGCCGGCGACATGCACAACCACAACACATGTACGGACGGCAGCGTGTCGGTGGGCTACGGCCTTGACCGCGTGCTTGGATCCGGCACTGCAGCCGGCGGCGGCCAGAACTTCAACATCGACTGGTACACCATGGGCAACCATGGCGGTTCGGGTAACAGGGACTGCCGTTTCGCCGACACCAGTGCGGGTGTGCCGGGTGAAACCACGACCTACTGGAATAATACGCTCGGTCAAACAATCGACGGCATCACCATCGCGAGCCTGAAGGGCACGCCCTCCGGATCCGGCAACAGCAGGGTGATGTGGCGCTGGCAGAACATTCAGGAAGTAGAATGGCCCTACGTCGTTCGCCGCTCGCAGCAGTATAACAAAGTCATCATCGAGGGTCTGGAGTGGGTCGTTCCGGGCCACGAGCACGCTGACGCGGCCGTGATTTCAGGTCAAAATCCGCTTGGCGGCGCCAGTGGAGTCGGCTCAGCGGACACCATGGCTCAGTTTGAGTTTTTGTTCGACCGTAGCGACAACGATCTTATCGGGCCTGTAGATGGTAACGGCAACTCGATCTGGACTGGAAAAATCCCCAATTCCGGCCTGGTCGGCAACAATGCGCACCAGAAGAGCATTACCGCGGTGACGTGGATGCAGTCGCGCTATCCGCTGACTTCCTATGTCGTGCCGACGCATACCGAGCGTGCGGGGGCCTTCAGCCTCACGGGAAATGCCGGCTACAACATCGAGCATTTCCGGAACCTCAACAACGCCGGCCCGACGGTAGCCTTCGGCATTGAGTCGCCGGGCCACTTCGCGCAGGGCGGCACCACGGGCGGCTCCGGCTCCTATGGCACCGGCTCGGTCGGCGGCGGCACCTATGGCTTGGCGGGCGTCTACACCGCCAAGGTCGGCGGTCTGTGGGACGGTTTGCTCGGCGAAGGCCGCAACTTCTTTATCTATGTGAGCTCGGATTGGCACAGCCGCGGTTCGTTTGGCGCCCGCGACGCCGCGACGACTGCCGACTTCTGGCCGGGCGAGTACACCAAGCTCTTCGTGCCGAACAGCGCAAGCTTCAAGTCCCAGCACGTGATCGACGGCATGCGTTCGGGTAACAGCTACTCGGTCAACGCCGATATCATCGGGCCGGACATGGTGTACCGCGCGCATGGTCCGGATGGCGTCTGGAAGACCATGGGCGAGACGATCGTCGTGAATCCGGGTGAGGAGATCACCCTGGAAATGGCGGTTACCGTGCCAGCCAAGAACAACAGCCCCTACAGCTTCAACAATCCGCTGTTGATGCAGGTTGGAATCAACCAGCCGCTGAACAAGCCGTATCTCGACCACATCGACCTGATCACCGGTGACATCACCGGCGTGATTGCACCGGGGGCGCCTGGGTACGCGGTTCCGAATGCGGCCGGTGTGGCGGGCGCGAGCATCGTCTACAATTCGTCGGCGAAGATCGCAAAACAGGTCTCTGCTTCGGCCATGTCCAAGGTCGACAATCCGGATGGTTCGAAGCGCCTCACATTCACCGCTACCATGACGGCGGGAACTACTCCGTTCTACATCCGTAGCCGCGGTACGAACCTCCCGCCGGCGACTCCGAATGCGACGGATGTCAAGGGCGATCCGCTGCTGGACACTAACAATGTCAACGTCGTCTGCGCTGACCCGGCTTGTCCCACCCATCTGGGCAAGGTCGGCGGTACCCTCCGGGTCACCAACGACGTGCAGGCGTGGTCGAATGTCTGGTTTTACGCGAACCCGATCTTCGTTCGCCCGGCGAGCTATCCGCAGCTCCTCGTGGAGACGAATGCTGGGCTGGCAAAGACGCTTGCGGCGCGTGCGACCCGCCGCTGATCGGGCGTAACTCGGGCAAAATCTGCGAGGCGGCTTCGGCCGCCTCGCTTGTCATTTGGAACGGCCGGGATTCATTCCAGATCGACGGCCCGGATCGATAGAGGATGATGGTATGAACGGTTGCAAGATCAGATTGCAGCTTGCCTTCACGGCGCTTTCACTCGCATTGCTTTCCGGTTCGCCGGTAGTGGCTGAAGACGCGTCGCATCCCGGCGAGCCGACCCTCCATGAATGCACGGAGGCCCTCCGCGACGGACGGGACAAGTTGAGCAAGCTCAGTACGAAAAGCCTCTCCCGCTACTTCGCCGAACGTTTCCTGCTGAGCGCAGAGGCGGAAGCCGGCAACGGTGAATATGACGAGTGCCTGGAATACGTGGAGAAGGCCGTTGACGAAATTGATAACCGTTGGCATTGGCTGGCGCCGGGCGAGAAGTTCCGGGCGACGACCTCGACCGGCTTCATGGAGTTGAGTGGCGACGATCAATGAACCGCCTTGTGCTGTGCTCGTCTGTCATCGCAGCTTCACGATTTTGCAACATTATCCGGTGTCGCCGTCCGCGGCTGCAGCAATTGATCGAGTATCATGGACCAAACTGAGAATTCCGCTCTTGAGGATCAGATCGAGCTTCTGTTTCCCATCCCGCTAATGCGATCGCCGAAGCTGCTGAGCCCGAAGTTGAGCGAAGCCGCCATCGCTGCGATTCGTGCGGAGAAGGTCGAGACCAACCTGCGTTCCGAGCAGCTGTTTCACACGACGGTCACCAATCCGCTCGACAGCAATCTGTTTAAGGAAATCGCCGCGGTGGCGGTGCCGAAGCTGGTGGATTTTGGCTTCATGCTGTTCGGAGAGCGGTTCAACTGGACCGTCAAGGAAATGTGGACCAACATGCTCGAGCCCGGCGGAAGTCAGACGATGCACTGTCACGCCAACAGCTTCATTTCGGGCATATACTATCTCACCCCCTCGCACCCGGGCTCGCGCACGGTATTTATCAGGCCGCCCGGCGGTTTCGAATACAATTTCCGGCACCATACCCGCGAAGCCGCCATGGGGCCGTTCAATGCCGGGAAATATATGGTGCCGGCCGCGGAGCCGGGGGATCTCGTCCTGTTCCCGAGCTATCTCTATCATGAAGTGCCGAAGAACCAGGGTGACCAGCGCATCACGATCGCCTTCAACGCGATTCCTGATCGGCTCAATTGCTGGGGCTATGAAATCAAATTTTCGGCGTGAGGAGTTGCTTCCTTTGTGCCTAGGGTGCCCCGAGTTCCCCGAGCATTTGTCGCGCCTCGTTGCGATCTGGCGCCGCGGCGATGATTGCTTCCAGTAGCCTGCGCGCCGCTGGCCGGTCGCTGACCGTGAGGGTCCGGGCCATGCTGAGCAGGGGCCGGTAGGCCGGCTCGAATTCGGGACTCAACCGCACGGTGTCGATGAGGCTTGGGGCAGCGGCGTCGATTAACGCCCGGCCACGTGGTTCGCCAGGCAGTGCGGCGCCTGCTTCCA
Source organism: Hyphomicrobiales bacterium (assembly GCA_017305715.1). Lineage (GTDB taxonomy): Bacteria > Pseudomonadota > Alphaproteobacteria > Rhizobiales > Xanthobacteraceae > Bradyrhizobium. The sequence goes on from JAFKKG010000015.1 coordinate 35,989, forward strand.
GGAATCGGTTACGCGCGGCCCAATAGGACGAAAGACGCATCGCCAAATACTCCGAGCCGGTGGCGCCGATAAGTTCGGCGGCGTTGGGGCGGACTGTGCGCATGGTCTCCAACAACAGGGACCAGGGCGGCGCGGTCAGCGCTCGAACGTTGTGTTCGGCATCGAAGGTGACGAAGGGATAGTCGTCGGTGTTTTGCGGGCCATCGCCGGCGTAGGCGGAGAGCGCGTGCGGTCCGGCAAGATACTGACCAAGCAAGTCGATGCTGCTCTCGAAGCCGAGTGGGCGCACGACTGCGGCGATGGCGGGATCGTCGAGCCGGATATTCAGCGCGGCAAGGTCGAGCGGTGCTCCGTCGCGCGGTCCAATCAGCGCCAGCATGGGCGTAAACACACTATAGTGGTTCAGCCATGCCGATCCGCCGGGATAGACCGCGAGGAAACTGCGGATGATGGCCCGCAGCGACGGTGCATCGAGCTGGTAGAGGGGAAGCCACTGGCAGAAGATGCCGCCAGGCGCGAGCCGCCGTCGCACGGCGTCGAAATGTTCCGTGGTGTAAAGCGCGCCGCTGCCGTCGAGCGCGGGATGAAAGAGATCGGCGATCACGGCGTCATAGAGCGAAGTATCGGCGGCCACGTACCGACGGGCATCGGCAACGGTAATGCGGGTGCGGCGGAGGTCATCGGGATTGACGAACCAGGGCAGCAGGTCGACGACTTCCTGTGACAGTTCGACACCGCGCACCGCAATACCTGGCATCTTTGTTCCACCGATGAGGGTCGCGCCGGTGCCGAGGCCGAGGAACAGCGCCTGCCTTGGCGAAGGATGCAGCAAAAGGGGCAGCATCGCCTGCCGATAGTCCGAGCGCATCGAACTGGTGCCGCCCATCCGGAAGCGGCCGTTGACCTCCAGATATCGCGCGCCGGAGGCATCATTGACGACACTTGCAGTCGCCATGGGGCCTTCGCGCATCGCGAGGAGAGAGCCCCCGGCCGGCACTTTGATCATCGAAGGTGTGGGGCGGACCAGAAGCGTGGTCGCGGCCAATGCCGGTGCGGCAGCCCACAGCAGCGCTGCCTGGCGCAGCGGCAGCAGCAACACATAGCCCAGGGCGACCAGGACGATCGCCAGCCATGCGCCGAACCATGGAATCAGGATTTGCACGGAGACAAGCGGCGCGATACAGGCGCCTACGGCATTAATGCCGACGGCAAGGCCCAGCGTGCCGCGGTTGTCGCGCACCCGTTGCGCAAGCAAGCCGAAGACGGCTCCCATCAGCATCGACGGTATCAGAAAGAGCGCCACCGCCACGGCGATTTCGCCGCCAATGCCGCGGTCGGCCGCGGCTTCGGCGATCCGGGCGATGGCCGGGGCGAGGGCGGCGGTGCCAAGACATGCGAGGGAGGTACCGGCCAGCAGCCAACCCAGGCTCACATCAGAGGTGCTGCGGCCAGCGCGCTGCCAGGCGAGGCCGCCGAGCGCGGTGCCAAACAGGTAGGCCGCGAGCAGCCCGGCGAAGGTGTAGATCGTCCCTTGCATGACCTGCGCAGCAAGCCGCACTACCAGCATTTCGAAGGCGATGCCGAGCATTCCGGTCACGAACAATGTGACGACGAGCCGTGCCGGTACCGGCGCCGCGGCCTGGACAGCCATTTCGCGAGGGACCGCGTCACGATCGAGCGCGAGCACAGCGAACGCGCAGCAGCCGTTGACCGCCGCCAGCACGGCCTGACTGCCCGACAGTCCAAGCTCCGGCAGCAGCAGAAAGGCAGAGGCAAGTGTGCCAGCCACCGCGCCGGCGGTATTGGCGCCATATACTCCGGAACTAACCCGGTCGTTCTTCCAGGTGGCGCCGACGATCCGCTCGAGCGCGGTGAGCGTGCCACCCATCGCCATGGTTGCCGGTAGCAGAACCAGCATGGGCAGCGCGAAACTCGCGGCCCACAGTACAGGCACCGCGGGCTCGCCACCGACGAGTGGCGCAAGCGCGCGTCCGGCCGCGGGCAGTAGCCAGATGCAGACGACACCCCAGAGGCCGATCACGGCTTCGAGGAGGGCAAAGGCACGCCACGGCGAACGTGCCCTGCGGATCGGGCGATCGAGCACGAAGGCACCGATCGCCAGTCCGCAGAAGAAGCCAGCGACGGCTCCGAGCACAGCCATCATTTCCGTGCCGAGCGCGTGCGCCAATTGTCGGGTCCAGACGATCTCGTAGCCGAGGCCGGCGAAGCCGGATGCGGCGACGATGGGGATCAGCGCCCAGCTGGTATTCGCATGGCCCGGCCGTGCCGTCATTGCGTCGGCCGCGGAGAGGACTGGAGCCCGGTCCGAGCAAGCTGTTGCGGACTTGCTGTCAGATGCCATCGCGAATCCTCGTTCCAATCTCGGCGTTCTGGCGGCCAAGACATCGGCGACATCGACGGCGAGGAGGGACCTTGTTTCTTTGAGTTATGTGACGCTGGTTTGACATTCGACGGGTTTGACATGGATGGCGCCGCGAGACCGCATTCCCCAGACATTGGGTGCACCGTCACAAATCGTTCTTCGGCCTGCTCTATCCAAATGCTGGGTTTACCCGTTGACGTGTATGCGCTCCGACCGATCCGCTGTGATGAAAAGAAGGCTATTCAAGACAATCGCGGCGAGCTTGCCGTCGAAACGGTTTCTCAGCCGCATCGCCGTGGGATCGATATTCGCAATGGTGCTGTTCGTGGTGCAAAGCTCTGCGTTCGCGCATCAGGCGAAGGCCGAAGCGGGTAGCGTTGCGCAGGACGGTGATAGTGCGGTAACCAGCGCGGCGCCTCCCGCCGATGGATCCGCCGGAGAGAGACCTGCGGCAAAAGCAGCCGTCGCGAGTGCGATCGCCGCCGCCGGAGAGGGCAATAGCGAAATATCGATCCTGGCGCTGGTCAAACGTGCCGACGTCGTCGTGCAGTTCGTGATTGGTGCGCTCATATTCGCCTCACTGGCGTGCTGGACGGTGTTCCTGAGCAAGACCTTCGAACTCTCGCGCGCGCGACGACGGCTGGTCGCGGCGCTGCAGGCGCTTGAGCATGCCCGTTTCCCGGAAGACATTGGGATTGGAAGCCATTCGAACGCAAGCATGCGGGCGACGGTGCTGCGTCGGCTGGCGGAGGCGGCAGTGAACGAGAAGCGGCTGTCCGAGGGGCTGGTGGACGACAGGTCGGTGATCGACCGCTATCTAACGCGCGCTGGCGAGATCGTGCGCACCGAGGCCCGTCACATCGCGCGCGGCACAGGGCTGCTCGCCACGATAGGCGCGATCGCGCCGTTCGTTGGCCTGTTTGGGACCGTTTGGGGTATCATGAACAGCTTTATCGGAATCTCACGCGCGCAAACTACCAACCTCGCGGTGGTTGCACCGGGGATCGTCGAGGCATTGCTTGCGACTGCGATCGGTCTCGTTGCAGCAATTCCGGCAGTCATCTTCTACAACCTGCTGGCGCGCGGCACCAAGGCCTATGTCGAACAGGTAGGCGAAGGTTCGGGAATGGTCGTGCGGCTCCTGTCGCGCGACCTGGCGCGTCCGGAACGCGTCTACGCCGCCCGTGCCGCAGAGTGACGCCATGGGCATGCAGCTTTCCCAGGGCGGCCTCGATACATTCGACGATTTGCCCGAAGCCAGCGAAATCAATGTCACGCCGTTCATCGATGTCATCCTGGTGCTCCTGATCATCTTTATGGTCGCGGCGCCACTCTCGACGGTCGACCTGGCCATCGACCTGCCAGCGTCCGGCGCGACGCCACAGCGGAAGCCGGACAAACCAACCTACGTCTCGATCAAGCCCGGTCTCGGAGTCGCGATCGGCGAGCAGGTGCTCGATCGCGCCGATCTGGTACGCGCATTGGATTCGACCGATCGAAACAGGGATCGCGCCATCTTCTTGCGCGCCGATCGCACGGTTCACTACGGCGAGTTGATGGAAGTGCTCGAGTTGCTGCGGGAGGGCGGCTACGGCAAAGTCAGGCTGGTGACGCTGGAGCGAACGGCCCGCCCCGCCGGATCGCCATCGGCACGATGATGAAACGCTTCACCGCCAGCCCGGCGGCTCACTCCGCAGGCTTGCGCCAATGGATCGTGGCAGGCAGTTTGGCCTTTGCACTCCATGCTGGCGCAGCCGCGATGCTGTTCATGGGCGGAGAAACGGCTGACAGCGACGATAATTTGGGTGCCATGGCCATGGAGGTCGGCATCGAGAACGCCGCGCCCTCCTTCGACAGCACAGAGTTGCCCGCGGATTCCGATGCGGCATCTGCGATCGCGGCAGCGGCAACAAACGAGATTGCCGCGGCGCCACCGGCGCCGACTCCGCCCGCCAGCACCGAGCAATCTGAAGCGCAGCAGCAGACAGCGACGACGTCGCGCGAGCAGACGGAGCAGACCGACAGGGTGGTCGAGGCCGCGGCGTCTACGGCGGCCGCACCCTCGGTTAGCGCGTCGGCACCGAGCCGGGCAGCCGAGCAGGAGAGCGTGCGATCGGTCGCTGCGGCGATTGGCAGCAGCGCCAAGGCGCAGCGCGCGAAGGCTGCCTGGCAGCGTGGACTGGTGGCACATATTGAGCGCCAAAAGCGCTATCCGGCGACTGGCGCAGAGCAACTGGCCGATATCGTTGTCAGCTTCACCATCAACCGCCGAGGCTCGCTTACCGCCGTGCAAATCGCGAAAGGATCGGGCGATGCGCGATTCGATCAGGCGGCGTTGGAGATGATCCGTCGGGCGGATCCGTTGCCGCCACCTCCGCCGTTCGTCAACGAGCAGAATCTGAGCTTTCGTATTCCGATCAGTTTTCGTCCCGGCGGTTGATGGCTTCCGCGAGGAAAAGTCGCAACAGTGTCGTGATCCGTTCAAACTGCCTCGGTAATCGGTGTCGATCAGAGGTCCTTAACGGGCGGCAAACCATTGCTCGCTCGCGAGAAATGCGTCGGAGAGTTGCGTGAGGCAGAGTCGGGTTGAAGTGTTGGCGGGCGTCGTTCTGGTGGCCGTCATGTGCGAAGGCGCCTGGCCCAATCTGGCGCGCGCGGCGCCGGCAGATGAACAGGAGTTGCCCAACATCACGGTGCTGTCGCAAGGCAAGAAGAAAAAGAAGGCGAAACTCCGCGAGGTAAGAAGGCCGGCGCATCAGGCCAGAACCAGTACTCAGGATCCCGCGAGCAATTCGGCGCAGCCTGCCGTGCAGGCCGCCGATGGCAGCGGTGCCCCCAATGTCGCCTCGGGCCCGAGCACGGGACCGGGGATGGCGAGCGAAATGCGCGTTAGTGGCACCACCCTCAATCAGCGTCCGGTAACCCGGCCAGGCGAGGTGCTCGAAGCCGTGCCGGGTCTGATCGTTACCCAGCACAGCGGCGAGGGCAAGGCAAACCAGTACTTCCTGCGCGGCTACAATCTCGATCACGGTACCGACATGGCGATCCACGTGGACGATGTGCCGGTGAACATGCGCACCCATGGGCACGGCCAGGGCTACGCCGATCTCAATTGGCTGATGCCGGAGACCATCAACTCGCTCGATATTCGTAAGGGTCCCTATTTCGCCGACGAAGGCGATTTCAGCTCGGTCGGCAATCTTCACATTGGTCTGCTAGACCGCGCCGAGCGCAATACCGCGTCGGTGACGATCGGTAGTTTCGGTTACCGACGGCTGTTCGGCATGGGCTCCAGCAAGCTCGGCGACGGTACGCTGCTGGTGGCAGGCGAGGGTGGTGTATATAACGGTCCCTGGGACAATCCCGACGATGTGCGCAAGCTGAACAGCCTGGTGCGCTACACCCAGGGGACGGCAACCGATGGCTTCTCGCTGACCGGCATGGCCTATGCGAACCGCTGGAACTCCACTGACCAGGTGCCGAGTCGTGCAATCGAGAACGGCCTCATACCGCGCTTCGGCGCCGTCGATCCCACTGACGCCGGGCGGACCGATCGTTTCGCGGCCTCGGCCCGCGTTGCGGGGACCGACGAACTCGGCGCCTGGAAGGCCAATGCCTATGCGGTGAAGAGTTCGCTCGATCTCTACAACAACTTCACCTACTTCCTCGGTAATCCCGAGCTCGGCGACCAGTTTCACCAGCATGATGGGCGGCTGATGGTTGGGGGCGGCTTGTCGCGCAGTTTTCTCGGCCACGTTGGCGGCTTGCCTGTCGAGACCGTGGTCGGGTTGCAGACGCGCTATGACGACATCGATCTCGCCCTGACGAATACCCACCGGCGTGATTTCCTGTCGAATGTTCGCAGCGACAAGGTGAAAGAGGCCAGCGTTAGCGTCTACGCGGAGAACACGGTGCGCTGGACGAGCTGGCTTCGCTCGACCTTGGGCTGGCGCGGCGACTATTACGATGCTGACGTCTACTCACTGTTCAACACCAACAATTCCGGCCATTCGAACCAGGGGATCGGTAGTCCAAAATTCCGCCTGGTCATCGGTCCGTTTCAGAAGACCGAGCTGTTCCTGGGCGCTGGCATGGGTATGCACAGCAATGATGCACGAGGCACCACGACTTCGGAATCGCCGACGGATCCTTCGACACGCATCGACCCATCGCCGTTCCTGGTGCGGACCAAGGGAGCTGAAGTCGGCGTGCGGACGTCGATCGTGCCGGGACTGACTTCGACGGCTAGCCTGTTCATGCTCGACCAGGCATCGGAGCTCGTCTTCAGCGGCGACGCCGGTGACACTTCGCCGAGCCGTGCCAGCCGGCGCTACGGAATAGAGCTCACCAACGAATACCGTCCCTTCAGTTGGCTCGGTATTGACGCCGACTTCGCCATGACACGGGCTCGTTTCGTCGGCTCCAACAGCGAGCAGGCCGACGTCTATGCTTCGCTGGCCGGATATCCTGAGGCGCAATTTGGCAATGCGCCCGGTAACTACGTTCCCAATGCCCCGGCCATGGTCGCCTCCGCGGGCATAACGTTCGGCGAGAAGACTGGATGGTTCGGCGGCTTGCGCTGGCGTTATCTCGGCTCGGTTCCATTGACCGAAGACAATGCCTGGCGGTCGGTGCCGACCAGCATTTTCAATGCGCGAGTTGGATATCGTACGGCCGAAGGCTGGCGGATCCAGCTTGATGCACTGAACCTGTTCAATAGCAGGACTAATCAGATTTCCTATGGTTATGGCTCACTGCTCAAGACCGACAGCCTGTATAATATGTGCTACCCGGTGCAAGCGGCACCGGCAGCGGTCTGCCAGAACGGCGTGATGGACACATTGGTGCATCCCATCGAGCCGTTAGCGGTCAGGCTGACACTCGCTGGTAGTTTTTGAGCTCAGATATGCGTCTGTTTTGCGGGCCGGCGTTGGGCCGCGGTCGGCACGCCGTCCGCGGCGGTCCAGCCCGGCCGCGAAGGTAAGCTCGACGGTTCGTCGATCGTTTGAAGTGCAGCCTGCAGCGCCGGCGATTTCGTACGGCCGTCACACTTCAGCCGGATAACCGGCGCTCACACGGGGTGGTCGACACTAATCGAGCGAAGGGACGTCGCCGGCGCCGTCCGGGACGGAAGGTCGTGATCGCGCCGACCATCCTTTTGGAGAATTCACCTTGTTGCGATCGCCGCGGCGCAAAACCCAGCGTCCAGATGCCGGCTTCACATTGGTCGAGCAACTGGTGGCCATTGCCGTCATGGCATTGACGTTGCTCGCCATTGCAAGGCTGGTCGGTTCGACATCGCGGGGGGCCCGACAGATCGAGCAGCGCGTTTCCCTGATCCAGGCGGCCAACAGCATGCTGTTCGACATGCCGGCTCGGGTAGGTCCAACGGCTCCTGAATCCGACGGCGAGGCTTGGGGACATCGCTGGCGCAGGCGGGTGAGCCCCGCCGAGGTCGGACCTGATCCTGCGGCGGAAAACAACCGCTGGACTCCCATGCATGTCGATCTGCTTGTCCAGGGGGCCTCGGGCTCGGCGATCCGGCTCCACACCATCCGCCTTCAGAGGACGCCAGCTCGATGATCGCGCGCCGTCACAGCCGCTGCGATGCCGAGGCGGGCTTCAGCCTCATTGAGGCGCTCGCCGCTTTGGCGTTGATGGGCGTGGTCCTGTCTTCTCTTGCGCTCGTCGCGGGCCAGTGGCTGCCCGCCTGGAAAAGAGTCTACGATCGGGTCCACCGCAGCGAATCCCTGGTCATCGCCTTTGATCGCGTCGCGGCTGACATCGGCGCCGCCGAATTCGTGATAGACTCCCGTTCGAAGGCCGTGCTGTTTGAGGGTACAGAAAGTGCGGTAACCATCGTCCGTACCTCGATCGGTCCGAATACGGATCGGGGGCTCGAACTGGTACGGATTGGCGAGACCGAGGATCTGCGAGGTCTGGTGGTGTCGCGATCTCGCGCGGCCTTCGTGCCCGGAATGTCGGCCGCGGATCCCAGTTCGGCGGCGGTCGTGCTGCTGCGCCCGCCATATCGCCTGAGTTTCGCGTTCGCTGGCCGTGACGGGATCTGGCGGAACGATTGGGAGAACGCCAACACCCTGCCAGCCGCCGTACGCGTCACCATTCGCGATACCAGGGGAAACCAGAAGCCGATTGCACGCCTCGTTCCGGTGCGGACGGAATTGACGGCAGAGGACGTCTGCAGCGAGAATGCGTGTCGCGGCGTGGAGGCGCCGAATCGCACTGCCAGCTCGATTCATCCCGATGGCGAGCCCCCCACGCTCGAGGACGTGACCGGCGGGCGGCATTCGCAATGAGGGCGCCTCATCCTGGCCGACGGGCTTCCCCACGCAGCGATAGCGGTTTCGTCATTGTTCCGGTGTTGCTGCTTCTCCTGTTACTGGGCGTGCTTGCCGGCACGGTTTCGACTTACTTGTCGGTGTCCGTGAAGGCATTCACGTTTTACGACGATCGCGTCCGCTCGGCCGCGCTAACCATCGCCGGCGTAGAACTCACGGCCTATAATCTATTGTCGCGTTCGAAGACGGCTCGCACGTCGAACGGCAGCTTCGCATTCAGGCTCGATCGCGCGACGATACAGGTCGACTATGCGGCCGAATCCGCCCGGATCGATCTCAATTTCGCGCCCAGGGAGATGTTCGCCAACCTTTTTCGGGTGCTGGGAGCGGGGTCGGAAGACGCGGAGGGCTATGCCGATCGGGTCGTCGGATGGCGAACGGTGCCCAAAGCCGACGCGCTGGATAGCGAAGCGGCGCTCTATCGCGCGGTGGGTCTCCCATACGGTCCGAAAGGCAGCCCGTTTTTGAGTCCAGATGAATTGTGGCGTGTACCTGGATTGCCGCCGGCGCTCGTCGAGCGAGTCCTGGACTTCGTCACGGTGCATAATGGCCGCCGTGAGGTCGACGTGTTCGGGGCCGCGCCTGAGGTGATTGCTTCCATACCCGGTATTGGATCGGCCCAGATGGCTTCCTTCGTGGCGCGCCGCGAGACCTTGCCGCGCTCTCCTGCCACCGTTATCGGTCTCCTGGGAACTGGCGACAGCACTATTGCGGTTTATTCCGGCGACAACGTTCGCTTGAACTGCACGGTTGCATTCGATAGTGGCCCAAGAAAATCCGCTGAAATCATCATCCAGCTTGAGGGGGGCGAGGAGCCCTACAGGGTCCTCAGTTGGCGGGACCTCGATGAAATCGCATCGCGTGCGGAGCAAAAATGAATCGACGAAAAGGCTGTCGTTGTCGCTTGTCTGTTTCCTCGCGCTTCTCGGTTTTGGATCTTGCTTTCGTGCGATGGCCCTGAGCTCTGGTCATGCGGCTCGGGGGCGATCTGGGTCGTCCGGCTTCTGCAGGTCACCGTGCTGCACGGCCGGTGACCGGCGCTGTGAATTCAGGCAGTCAGAACCGCGAGTCCGCCGGCCAGCGCAGGGCGTGCCATTGGCCCGCCTCGATCTGTCCGCGGCTCATCTTCGAAGCCAGCGCATTGCGCAGCCGCGCAAAGTTGTCGCGCGTCCGCTTCGGCGCGCGGGCGGCAGCGAGGTTGAGCCATTTGTAGGCTGCGACTCCGTCCAGCGGAACGCCCTGGCCCTTGTCGTAGGCCAAACCCAGTAGATATTGCGCCGTCGTATCGCCCTGTTCCGCGGACAGCCGGTACCAGTAGGCTGCTGCGTCGTAGGACTGCGGAACGCCCTGGCCCGTCGCATACATGAAGCCCATCATGGCCTGCGCGCGGGCCTGGCCGTGTTCGGCCAGCGGAAGCAGAAGCTGCGCCGCCCTGTTGTAATTGCCGCGGACGAACGCGGCGTTGCCCGCCGCGAGCGAGTCCGCTCGGGCCATGGTCGTCGCGAGGACGGCGAAAACAGCGACGAGAAAGCCGAGCCTCGTTGATCTACCCATGTGATCCGCTCCTGCTGTTACCCCACCATGCCTCCCGGATCGCATCGCGTTTCGCTCAGCGGTAGTTCGCCGGGGCAGCCTGTTTCGATCCAATGGCGCCGATCGTGCCGCGAAGCTTGGTGCGTAGCTCCTCGGCGACGAAATGCGCGTCGGCGCCGTCGCGAATGATCTGCGGCCGGATAAAGATGATCAACTCGGTGCGCTTGATCGTCTTCTGGGTTTGCGAGAGGACCTCGCCAAGCCCGGGAATCTGGTCGAGACCCGGGAGACCTGATCGGTTCCGGTTTTGGGTGTCGCTTATAAGGCCGGCGAGGAGCACGGTCTGCCCGCTTGCGACCGAAACCGAACTGCGTACCTTTCGCGTCGATACCGTAGGCGTAAGCGAATTTGTCGATGTCGAAGAGGACGATGAATTGTTGACGGGATTACTGATCTCCTGCTCGATCTCGAGTCGAACATTGCCGTTGGCATTCACGCGCGGCACGACGCGCAGGATGATGCCTGTGCTTCGATAGTCGGTGGTGTTGGCAATCGTATTGCTGCCCGACAACACGGTGGCGCTGCCGGTCTGGATCGGAATCTCGTCACCGACCTGCAGCGTGGCAACCTGATTATCGATCACGACGAGCGAAGGGTTGGACAGTACCTTGACGTCGGTTACGGCATGCAGGGCGTTGAGAATTCCCCTCGGAGTACTTGCGGAACCGACAAGGAAATTGAAACCGGGAATCGCCCGATTGAGCAAGACGTCGCCCGCGACACGGGCCAACGCCGATGCGCCGGAGTAGCCAAACGAACCGACATCCTTTTTCAGTCCGACGTCCTGGCTCATGATATAGGACTGAATCCCGTATTGCAGGTCGTCGGTCAGGGTGACTTCGGCGATCGTGGCATCGATGGCGACCTGCAGTTGGGGCTGATCGATCTGACGGATGGTCTGCTCGATGATTCTGTACTGCTCCTGGCTCGCATAGATCAGCAGTGAGTTGTTCACGCTATCGGCGCTGATGCGTACGCCTTCCAATATGCCCCCCGCGCCGCCGCCTGCTGCTCCACCCCTGGCGCCGGCCTGGTTGCCGCCGGCGTTCTCGAACAGGCTGCTGCCTTGCGCGGGCGAGGCTGCACCCAGTCCAGACTGATTGGCGGTACCTCCGGCTGTCGCCCCGCCCACGGTCCGTGCGCTTCCGGAGTCTGGTGACGATTGACCGGCTGGAGCCGCCGAGAGACGGCTCAGGGCGGAACCGCCGCTCGAACTCGACGATGATCCCGAGCCGGGTGCGATCTGGGCAGCCGCGCTGTCGAGCCCGGATGACGATCCCGTTCCGCCGCCGGAGCCAAAGACATCGTTGAGCACGCGTGCGATCTGGCGAGCCTCGCCGAACTTCACACGATAGACGTGGACCGCGGAGCGCCCCGTGTTGGTCGTATCGAGGCGATGGATCCAGGTCTCGATGCGGCGGAGCACTTCCGGCTTCCGTGTGACCGCAAGCACCGCGTTCATGCGGGCGACGGGTTGAAACTTGACGACGTTCTGTGTCACGCCGCCCTCGCCGGAATCCACGATCTTTTCCAGTTCGGCGATGATGGGGCCGGGATTGCTGTTTTGCACCGGGAAGATTCCGACCGATTGCCCCTTCATCCAGTCGGCGTCAAATCCGAGCACAAGGTCAGCGGCATTGCGCCGCTCGCTGCTGGTGCCCTGAATCAGGATCAAGTTGCGGCCAGGGTCGGCGCGGATCATGCCCGGCTTGGTGGCGAAGCTGTCGACCAGCTTGATCAGGGTCTGCGCCGAGACGTATTGCAGAGGCACGATCGAAATTCCGTAGCCCGGCTGCATGCGTTCGGCGATGTCCGCGCCACCGGTGCCGACTGCATCAGCTTGCGGCACCAGCCGGTAGGCCGTATCGTCCCGCACCAGCGTTACCCCGCCAATACGAAGCGCATTTTCCAGCGCGAATATGATATCGGATTTCGGTATCGGGCGCCCGGAGGCGAGGCTGATGTTGCCCTGCACCCGTGGGTCGATGACATATCCGACCCCGAGGATGTCACCCAGCACGACCTTCGCCACGGATGCGATCGGTGAATTGTCGAAATTCAGCTCGAAGCGGTCGCCACTGGCCGTGGCCTGTTGGGCGGATGCCAACGGGACACCGTCTGCGTCCGCCGGCTGTCCGGGGTAGACGACGGACTTGGCGCGAGGACCGGTGCTGACCTCACTTTGCGGCAACTGGCTCGGATACCGCGGCAACAGATCGATCGATCGTACCTTGTCGAAGACGTCAGGATCCCGCGTTTCAGATTCGGCCACGCCGGAGATCGTGTTGCATGACGCCAGCAACGCGCACAGCATTGTGGATTGGACGAACAAGCCGATCCCGCGCGCTGTCCGGCCCACTATCCGCCTCACTCATACGATGCCTTTCGTTCGCCAGTCGGAAGAAAGGCGACGAAGCCGAACGTCTCTTAGCCGTCGTATGTGACATCCGTGTGTGAGCCGTTCGCCATATGTGACGTCACATTTCCAACAACAAAGCCAAGGTAAACGGGCTTCGTTGCCGCCTGCGGCTCTCAAAATAACTTTGGTACACCTCGATGGTTGCTCCGAGCGCGCAAGAATTCGCTGCTCATTTCTGCCAGAAGGTGGGCTTGACGAAGACGGAATTCGACCGGCTCCGCGGGGCCGCCGGATCGGGTGCCGAAAGCAGCCTGCGCAAGCTCTGGGAAATGAGCGAATTGTCCTCGAGCGAATTCGCCGACGAGGTTGCCCGTTTTTACGAACTGCCGCGCGCCACGCTTCAGGATCTGATGGCGGCTGATTCCAGGGCGCAGCAGTTTTCGCGCCGGTTCTTGCGTGAGATGGTGGTTTTCCCCTGCCAGCCCGTCAACAGCGCGCCTGTCGTCGCTGTCGCAGATCCGAGTGACGGCGCGTCAATTCAGGCGGCTGCTATCGTTTTGGGTGCGGCACCTTCGATCAGGATTGCGTCGTTCGAGGATATCGCAACTGCACTCGACCAGCGTCTTGGGGAGGAGCAGAACGCGAACGACGGCAGTACCGTCAGCGTCGCGGCTCAGGACGACGATATCGACAATCTGCGCGATCTCGCGAGCGGTGCTCCGGTCGTCCGGGCCGTCAATGACCTGTTCGAGACTGCGGTTGAGCTGCGCGCCAGCGACATTCATATCGAGCCGGCTCGCAATGCACTGATTGTGCGGATGCGTGTCGATGGACTGCTGCGCGGCGTCGCGACGCCGAGCGGTGTTCTCCCACAAGCCGTGATCTCCCGGATCAAGATTCTGGCGGGCCTCAACATCGCCGAGCGCCGCCTGCCGCAGGACGGTGCGGCGCGGATGCGGGTCGCGCGCTCGGAAGTCGACATGCGTGTCGCCATCATGCCGACGCAACACGGCGAATCTGCGGTCATCCGCCTTCTGACGAAGGATCGGTCGCTGCTCTCCGTCGAGAAGCTCGGCTTTCTTGCCGGCGACCAGTCCAAGTTGCGCAGGTTGCTGACGCTGCCGCATGGCATGATCATCGTCACCGGGCCGACGGGCAGCGGCAAAACGACGACGCTGGCGACTGTTCTGTCGCTGCTCAACGAGCCTACGCGGAAGATACTGACGATCGAAGATCCGGTCGAATACGAAATTTCCGGAATTTGCCAATCCCAGGCCAAACCTTCGATCGGATTGACATTCGCGACAGCCCTGCGCGCGTTCGTTCGCCAGGATCCCGATGTCATCATGGTCGGCGAGGTGCGCGACGCGGAAACGGCGCATGTCGCGGTTCACGCCGCGCTGACCGGTCATCTCGTGCTGACCACGCTTCATACCGAGACGGCGGCGGCTGCGGTGCCGCGCCTGCTGGATCTCGGGGTTGAGGCCTTTCTGCTGCGCTCCACGTTGCGCGCGGTCATTGCCCAAAGGCTGGTTCGTCAACTATGCGATCGTTGCAAGGCCAGCCGGCCGCTGACTCATGCCGATGTCGAGGCGGATCCGCGCTATGTCGCGGTCGGGCTTGCGGTCGGCGACACCATTTTCGAACCGGTCGGTTGCGAACGCTGCGGCGGCGTCGGCTATCGCGGCCGTTGCGGCGTATTCGAACTGCTGGAGATGAATGAAGAAGTTCGTGGGCTCGTCGAGTCGCAATCCGACTGGTCCACGATCGACAAAGTGGCCGTCCGCAACGGCATGACGACCATGATCGACGACGGTCTCGCCAAATGTCTGGCCGGTATGACGTCGGCAGCCGAGATACTTCGTGTAACCGCCGTGCGGTGACGAGATGCCGAATTTCCATTATCGCGCGTTGACCAAGAGCGGGGAGATCGTGTCCGGATCGATCGCGGCTTCGAGCCTGGCCGAAGTGTCTCAGCGCATCGAGTATCTCGGACTGGTCGCAATCGATACCGCAGCCGAGGAAGATAAGGCCGGATGGTCGATTTCGCTGGCGGCGCTGTCCCGACCGCGGCCCGAGGAAGTGACCATTTTTACCAGAGATCTCGCCCTGCTGCTGCGGGCCGGCGCCCGCCTCAACGACGCGCTGGAACTGCTTTCCAACGATACGGACGTGAGCCGGCTACGTCCGGTCATCATCGATATCAAGACGGCGATCCTTTCCGGCGAGAGTTTCGCGGATGCCCTGGGCTGTGCGCCATCGCTATTTCCGGCGATGTATGTCGCGCTGGTCCGGGTCGGCGAGATGTCGGGCACGCTCGACCACATCCTGGAAACGCTCGGCAGCGAGAGAAGCAGGGCGGAAGCGCAGCGGCGCAAGGTGACCGACGCGCTGCAGTATCCGGGCTTTGTCCTGCTGGCGGCCGGTTGCGTCCTGATCTTCTTTGTCTCCTTCGTGCTGCCGCAGTTCTCGGCGGTCTTGCGTGATTTCAACGCGAAGACGGATCCGGTGATCGAGACGTTCCTTGCACTTTCCGATCTGCTGCGGGGCCACGGTTTCGAGGTGACTGCGGCGGCATCTGCGATCGTGATCGGCGGGTGGCTGTCGTGGCGAAAACCGGATTTTCGAGCGTCCGTCATCACCCAGCTGGCGCGGCTGCCGGTGATCTCGTCGGTGGTTGAATTCCATCGAACCGCGCTGTTCTGCCGAAATCTGGGCATCCTGCTGGGCAGCGGCGTGGCGCTCACGGCGACGTTGCGGATTCTGGTCGATATCATGACCACGACGGGAAGCGTGCCGGTCTGGTCCGCGATGGCTGATCGTGTTCGCCATGGCGGCAAGCTGTCGGATGCGCTCACGGCTGGCGCCGTATTGCCGCCGGTGGCGGTGCGCATGCTTCGCCTCGGCGAGGAAACCGGACAATTGCCGACGCTCGCGGCCCGTGTCGCGGAGTTCTACGAAGCCAAGCTGCAGCGGCAGCTCGACCGCCTCGTGGGCATCATCGGTCCGGCTGCGATCGTGACCATCAGCATCGTAGTCGGCGGTCTGATTGTTTCGGTCATGACGGCGCTGTTGTCGGTAACCCAGGTTGTCGGATGAGGAACGGGAAGCACACATGATTGGCGTTTCAACGAAGGTCTTTCGATCGACGCGCCGGCGTCCGCGAAGCGGAAGCGAGGACGGCTTTACGCTCGTGGAGATGCTGGTCGTTATCACCATCATCGGCATGATCATGGCGTTGGTCGGCCCGCGGGTACTCAATTATCTTGGCGAGTCGCGCGTCAAGGCAGCCAAGATCCAGCTTCAGAGTTTCAGTAGCGCCCTTGACCTCTTCTATCTGGATGCCGGTCGATTCCCGACCAGCTCGGAAGGGCTGGCGGCATTGGTGCGTCCGGCCAGTGGAGTCACGGCCTGGAACGGACCGTATCTGAAGGGCGGCACCGTTCCGAACGACCCATGGGGCAATCCTTATGTCTACAGGCAGCCCGGAGAACGCGCTCCCTATGAAATTCGCTCGCTCGGTTCCGATGGACAGGAAGGGGGGACCGGAACGTCCGCCGATCTCACATCCGTACAGAACTGACAGTTCGGAAGCGGGGTTCACGCTGATCGAGATGGTCTGCGTGCTGGCCATGGTGGCGTTACTCGCCGCCGTTCTGCTTCCCCGTTTGCCGACGGCGACGTCACGGCCACGGCTGGAGGCATATGCGATCGAAGTCGCTGCGCTGCTTAAGGCTGACCGGAATGCGGCGCTCCGGCATCAGGGCTCGATCAATGCGGCGGTCGACACGCGTTCCCGGACGGTACGGTCGGGATCGAGTAGCTGGATAGTTCGGGTTCCGGACGATGTAGTGTTCGACGCGCTGTTGCCGCAGCGTTGCAATGGCCGGTCGGCGTTCTCCGCCATCAGCTTTTTTGCAAGCGGCCTATCCTGTGGGGGAGCAATACGGCTGACGCGGTTCGGCAGCGGATTCGAGGTGCGGGTAAACTGGCTGACGGGAGGCGTGGACATTGTCGCGCAGGATATCCTCTAGGGGTGGCTTTACGATGATCGAAGCGGCCGTCGCGCTCGCGGCGACTGGAAGGCCTGTCGCGAACAATTCGCGCAGCACCCGGACTCTCGAGCAGCATGGTGCGTTGACCGGCACCGCGTCGTGGATCGCATCCGGCATCCCGCGCGCCGACGGCCGGCAAAAGAAACCCGGGCGATTCTCATGATCTTGGGCGCGGGGGAAAAAGAGGCGTTCCGGGTGCTTGCGTGGCTGGATGAGATCGACCCTGACCGAGGAGGCCGGCGCGGGCCGGCGGAAAACCGATGAGCATCCTGGAACAAGTCGCAACCGCGCTCTCGCTGTGGGTCGATACCGTCGCGCGCGTGGCGAGGGCGCCGCTTGCCAACATGAAAACGGTTCGCCGGATCGAGGCCGTCGAAGATGACGAGCATGTGCTCGAGATGCAGCTTGCGCCGAGGACAAGGACCAGGGACGGCGAGTTACCGCCTTGCCGCATCCAGATTCGCGAAGGAGACGTAAGCCCGTCGTTGCCGGCGCATTGGGCGGCGGCCGTGCGGGGCGGGTCAGTCGAATTGGCGCTGCGGCCGTCGCGCTTTGTTTTCCGTGCGCTCGAACTGCCAAATCGGGCGGCTGAGTTCCTGGATGGGATCATCCGGTCCCAAATCGATCGGTTGACACCGTGGAACGCAGATGAAACAGCCTTCCATTGGACCGCTCCGCGCACCGCCGGTGACCGGATATCGCTGACGGTCGTTGCGACCGGGCGAGCGCCAATGGTCGCCCTCGCGCGGACGTTTTTCGACCTCGGCGCCACCAGCGTCGAGATCTCGACCGCAACAGCCGAACAGGAGCGGGTGATTGTCTACGCACGGCAGGCCGGCGGATCGGCGGGTTTCGACCGCCTGCGCGCCTGCCTCGTCGCTGTCCTGACAACGACGGGCATACTGGCAATGTTGACCGCCGGCGTGAGCGGCTTCGTCGCAGATTCCTACGATGCGCAACAGCAGCAGATCTCCCGTCGAATCTCGGAACAGCGGGCGATCATGCAAGGCAACCAGGGCGGCGCGGCTGGTTCGCCGCTCGAAATGCTGGTACGCCGAAAACAGACGACGCCATCGAGCGTATTGGTACTCGAAGAGTTGTCCGCACTGCTGCCGGACCATACATACGCGACCGAAGTGCGGATCGACGGCGATAAGCTGCAGATCGTCGGCCTTACCCGCGACGCCCCGTCATTGATCCAGATCCTGGAGCAGTCACCACATTTTTCCAGCGCCGGGTTCTTCGCGCCGACGACGCGCGCGGCCAACGATCCCGGGGAACGCTTCCATATCGAGGCCAGGCTCAGGCCGCAATTCGGATCAGGCACATGATCGGCAAGCAACGGATACAGGAGCTTCTCGCCCGGTTTCCGATCGCCGCGGTCGCCGCTTACCTGGCGTTGATCGTTCTCTTTGTCTTCATGACGACGGACGGTGTGCTTCAGGTTCTGGAACGACGTGACGCTGCGGTCGCTGCCGCCGAAGTACTGCAGAAACTGCAGACGCGGGATTTGGCGCGTGCTGCCGCCGCGCGGGTAGATATCGGCGCTCCGGCCGGCTCTCCCTTCCTTGAAGGTGCCAGCGTATCGGTCGCGGGCGCGACGCTGCTGCAGCGCGTGCTCGCCGCCATCAAGCGGGTCAACGGCAACACGACATCATCGCAACTCGACTTGCAGGGTCCGATGTCCAAAACGGGTTTTGCGGCGGCGACGTTCAGCCTTGAGATCGATGCTGCATCCCTTGAGCCGCTTCTGTATGACCTCGAAGCAGGCATGCCGTTCCTGTTCGTCGACAGTCTGGTCGTGCAGGCGTCCTCCGGCTCCGTCGAGGGAGGCAAGCTGCGGGTGCTGCTCGGGGTCTCCGCACAACGCCACAGTGTGAAGTGAAACGTCGTGAGCCGCCCGTGCGGTCGGGCCTTCACAGCGCGTGTATCGTTCGAAACGACCGGCAGCCCTTTCGGCCAACGCGGCTCTTCAGACCGGATATGCGCTAAGGCAGCCGCTTGTTCTGGGAAGGGTTGACGGTCGCTGGCGATGAATTGATCGTCGGCGGCTGCACCACGATGGTCATGCCGGCCGGCGCGGCCGCAGGGGTCGCACCGGCTGCCTTGGCGGTGTTGACCGCTTGAGACGGCATAACGGGCAATGCAGGTGCGGCCGCAGGCAAACCCAGCGGCGGCCCGGCCACAGCTTTCATATCGGGGAGTGGCAAATCGAGGACCGCATTGTCGAGCCCCTTGGCTATTTCTACCTGGCGCGGGCGAACGGCGCGCAGAACCCACCCTTTGTGATTTTCCCCGGCCTTCAGGCGTAACGTGGTCTTGTTGGTCGGATCCAGGAACAAGCCGACTCCCGCGGCGGTGGTGCTTCCCGCGACGGTACCGAGCAACGAGAGTGGCGGCTTTTCCGGCTCCGGCTCCGGCTCCGGCTCAGGATCCGGAGGCGGAGGCGGAGCCATTACCGCGGGCGCAGGCCCCGCGGTCGCAGCGACGGCGGGCGGACGCCGCATCGGCGCAAATAACGGTCGCTCGCGTCCGGCGGTCAGCCGGCTAAGCGGAATTGCCCACAGTGGGTTACCGGTCAAGACGCGCTCGACAGCTGGTACCGCCGGTGACGACGCAGGGCGCACAGGCAGCGGCATCGGAACCGGTGTTGAGACCGCAGTCGGGCTCCGCGGGGGCGCGGCAAAGAGGTCCACGGGCGGAGCATCGGCGGACAGCGGCGCGTTCACGGCCAGTGCATCGACGCTGCCGATCGTTACCATGCTGATCAGCAGGACAAGCACGCGCATCGACATGACCCAAATCGCCCTTTCCACTCGCCGCCAAGCAACCGATCCCGGGCCGTAAGCCGCGCATCGTCGGCAATCATGCACCGGCCACGGTGGGGCTCATCACGGCCACCACTTCGAAATGCCTCCGTGAAGGGTATTAGCGTGGATCATTATTCTTAATGTGACATCTGTAATGCTTGCGAGATTGAAACGAAGCTCGAGCCCGCAAAGGTGCAATCGCTGATTTGCTCGTAGGGGAAAAGCGGTAGCGGTCTCTCGCTACCATCTTTCCCACACTCCTTGAGCGCGGTGGGAAAGGCTAACCGTCTCGGCAGTGCGTTTGAAGCGTCGGCAAACTCAACTGTCATCCCGCCTTGGATGCGAGGGGTTTCGGAATACCGTCACTCTCCCGACATATCTTCGATCGGTTTTGCCGTCTTGGAGTCACCGGCATGGCTTGCTGATCATCGCGCCAGTACCGCTGGCGTGGATATCGCCGACCGCAGGTTCGGCGTTCAACTCCATCGAGCGCTCGCATTCTACAACAGCGATTGCTCGTTTGCGCTTTGGCGAAGCGAATTCTGCAACGATCTGCTCTCGCCGTTGGCCGCCGTGCAGCAGGTCAGTCCGACAATTTCCATCGACCCATATCCGCGTGGCCGTGGAGCCGAAGGGCGATCTTGCGCCTCGAGGCGGATCGTCGCTCGCCGAATGAGTGTGATATGTCGACTGTTGACATATTGCAGTCACCATGGTCTGAGTTTCCGCAGGGAGGCGAGCGGCCCGCCAGGGCTGCCTCGGCAAATGTCATCAGACGGAATCTCGATGCGGTACATCGCTGAAAGCAGCGGACGACAGACCGTCCTGGTTGCCAATCGCGGAGAGATTGCAATCAGGGTGTGCCGTGCAGTAGCAGACCTCGGCTGGCGCAGCGTCGTCGTCTACTCCGAGGACGACGCGGCCTCGCTTCACGTCAAGAAGGGCGACACCGCGGTCGCGCTGGGTGCTTCCGGCGCACTGGCCTATCTCGACATCGACCGCATCGTCGCTATCGCCGGCGAACATGGTTGCACCATGGTTCATCCCGGTTACGGCTTTCTCAGCGAGCGCGCCGATTTCGCGCAGCGCTGCCATGATGCCGGTCTCGCGTTCGCCGGACCGTCGCCCGATACGCTGCGCGTCTTCGGCAACAAAGCCAGCGCACGCCAACTCGCGGCGGAATGCGACGTGCCGCAGCCGCGCGGTACGGGCCTGTTGGAGACAGCCGAGCAGGCGCTGAGTTTTCTCGCCGAGGTCGGCGGCGCGGCAATCATGCTGAAGGCGGTTGCGGGGGGCGGCGGGCGCGGTATCCGCATCGTGCGCGAGGCGGCGGAAGTCTCCTCCGCCTTGGAGCGATGCCGCTCGGAAGCCAAGGCATCGTTCGGCGACGATCGAATCTATGCCGAGGAGCTCATCGAGAGCGCAAGGCACATCGAGGTGCAACTGGTCGGTGACGGCGCCGGCGGTCTTGCGGTGGTCGGCGAGCGCGAATGCAGCCTGCAGCGGCGCCAGCAGAAATTGCTAGAACTGGCGCCGTCGCCGAGCCTGTCGGACGAGGTTCGCGCGCAGCTATTCCAGGCCACGCTGCGGATCGCAAAACGCGTCAATTACAAGAGCCTCGGAACCTTCGAGTTCCTGGTCTGCAAGGACGCCAGGTCCGGCAAGGACCGGATCATGTTCATGGAGGTCAACCCACGGCTTCAGGTCGAGCACACCGTGACCGAGGAAGTGACCGGCGTGGACCTCGTGCAGCTTCAGTTGCGGATCGCCGCGGGCGCCCGGCTCGAAGCAGGTTCGCTGCCCGACCCGATGAAGCCGCGCGGCATGGCCATGCAGCTGCGGATCAATATGGAGACGATGCGAAGCGACGGTGCGGCGTCGCCGTCGATAGGCACGCTCCGCGCTTTCGATATGCCGTCAGGTCCCGGCGTTCGAGTCGATACCGCTGCCTATGCGGGGTATCGCAACGGCGTCAGCTTCGATTCGCTGCTGGCCAAGCTGATCGTCCATATTTCGTCCGCGGACTATCCGGCCCTGGTCCGAAAGGCCTACCGCGCGCTGTGCGAGAGCCATATCGATGGCATCGCGACCAATCAGCAGTTCCTGCAGAATCTATTGCGCAACGCCGACGTCGTCGCCAACCGGGTGCACACGCGCTTCATCGACGAGCGGATCGCGGATTTGATCGATCCCGAAGGCGAAGCGCACCCGGCACTCCACTTCACGCAGCTCGCGCCCGGAATGTCCGCGCAGGCGGAACGTCGCATCGAGGGCCCGCAGGGATCATTGCCGGTTGCGACCTCCAATGCCTGCCGTGTGGTCGAGGTCATCGTGCAGGAGGGCGACAAGGTCATCGTAGGCCAGCCGCTCGCCGTCACCGAATCGATGAAGATGGAATTCGTGATCCAGGCGACATTCAGCGGTACCGTCGCTGCGGTCGCTGCCAAAAAAGGCGATGCGATGCCTGCGGACGCGGCGCTGCTGTACGTCCTTCCGGACGGTCAGGCGATCGATGAAAACGCGTTCAAGGGCGACGAGCAGGATCTCGGTGTGATCCGCAATGATCTTGCCGCGGTGTTTGCCGCGCATGCCAAGCTCGGCGATGCCGCGCGCCCGGACGCGGTCGCGCGCCGCCGCAAGACCAGCCAGCGTACCGCGCGCGAAAATGTCGCCGATCTCTGCGACGCCACCAGCTTCCGCGAATATGGCGGCCTTGTCGTAGCGGCGCGGCGCAACAGCAAGTCCTTTGACGAATTGCAGACCCTGAGCCCGGCGGACGGCCTGATCACCGGCGTCGGCACCGTGAATGCCGAGCATTTCGGATCAGACCGGACCCGCTGCGCGGTGCTGGCTTATGATTATACGGTGTTCGCGGGCACGCAGGGATTCAACGCCCATGCCAAAAAGCGTAGGATTCTCCGGCTCGCGACCAAATGGCGGCTGCCGATTGTGTTGTTCGCGGAGGGCGGCGGTGGACGACCCGGAGATTCCGACGACAACAGCGGACTAAAACTCTACAACGCGACGTTCTGGGGACTGGCGCGGCTGAGCGGCGAAGTGCCGATCATCGCCATCGTGTCCGGGCGGTGTTTTGCGGGCAACGCGGCGCTGGTGTCCTGCGCCGATATCGTGATTGCGGCCGAAGACGCTTCGATCGGCATGGGCGGTCCTGCCATGATCGAGGGCGGCGGCCTCGGTATCGTGCCCGCCGAGGACGTCGGCCCGGTCTCGGTGCATTCGCGCAATGGCGTTGTCGATGTCGTGGTTCGCGACGAACAGGCTGCGGTCGCCGTCGCCAAGCAATTCATGTCCTATTTCCAGGGCACGCTTGCGGACTGGGAGTGCGCCGATCAACGGCGGCTTCGCCATATCGTTCCGGAAGCGCCGCGCCGCGCCTACAACATGCGCGACGTCATCGATACCCTGGCGGATACCGGATCGGTACTGGAGTTACGGCCGAATTTCGGTGTCGGCATGATCACGGCCTTCATCCGCATCGAAGGTCGGCCGATGGCGGTGCTCGCCAACAACCCCGCGCATCTGGCGGGGGCAATCGACGCCGAGGGATCCGACAAGGCCGCGCAGTTCGCGATGCTTGTCGAATCCTTGCGGATTCCGTTCCTGACCCTGTGCGATACGCCCGGCTTCATGGTTGGCCCCGAAGCCGAGAAAGTCGGTCTCGTCAGGCGCTCCGGCAAGATGTTCGTCAACGGATCGCGGTTGACGGTCCCGCAGTTCACCATCGTTGTTCGCAAGGCCTATGGCCTCGGCGCCCTGGCGATGGTCGGCGGCAACTCCTTCGAGAACGTGTTCTGTGTTGCCTGGCCGACCGGCCATTTCGGCAAGATGGGACTTGAAGGCCACGTCAAGCTCGCCCATCGCAAGGAACTCGCGGCGATTCCGAGCGAGGCGGACCGCGAGGCCCGGATCCAGCAGATGGTGTCGGAACTGCACGATCGGGGCAGCGCCCTGAACACCGCGCCGTTCCTCTCGATCGATGACGTAATCGACCCCATGGAATCGCGGGACTGGCTGCTGGCGGGACTGCAGATCGCGCAGCAACGCGGGCATGTCCAGCAGCGGCACGAAGCGTCCCGCGACAGGGAGCCATTCGGCTCGGCCTGGTTCGACTGACATCCAGCGAGAATGCAGCGGTGATGACGAGCCCTTCAACCGAAATGGTGGCGAGAACTGGACGGGAAGCCGATGGCGCGCCCATTGTTTCCGTCCGCGATCTTCGCATCCATTTCCCGGTCGGAAGGCGGGCCACGCTGAAAGCGGTGGATGGCGTCAGCTTTAACGTCCGGCCCGGCGAGGTATTCGGGATCATCGGCGAGTCCGGCTCGGGCAAATCGACGCTAGGCCGCACGATCGTCGCGCTGCGCAAACCGACCAGCGGCACCATTCTCCATGACGGCATCGATTTCAATGCGCTGTCCAAGCGCGAGTTGCGCACGGTCAGGCGCGGCTATCAGATCGTGTTCCAGGATCCGGAAGGTGCGCTCGATCCGCGCATGACCGTGCTGCAGAGTGTTCGCGAGCCCCTGGATATTGAGGGCATGGGATCGGCCGCCGAGCGCGAGGCGATGGCCCGCCAATGTCTTGAACAGGTCGGTCTGGGTTCTGATTTCGCCGGCCGCTATCCGCATGAACTGTCAGGCGGACAGAAACAGCGCGTCAACATCGCGCGGGTGCTGACGACGCGGCCGAAGCTGATCGTCTGCGACGAGGCGGTGGCCGCCCTCGATGTATCGATCCAGGCCGAAGTCATCAACCTGTTCTCGCAGCTCCAGCGCGAACTCGGCTTGACCTATGTTTTCATCTCCCACGATCTCAACGTCGTTGCCCATATCAGCCACCGCATCGCGGTGATGTATCTCGGCGGCATCGTCGAACTGGGGCCGGTGGAGGAAGTCGTTGCTTCGCCGCTGCATCCCTATACGCGCGCTCTGCTGCAATCGCGGCCGACGCCGGTGCCTGCGTCGATGCGGGAGCGCAGGAAGCCGGCTCTGTCAGGTGAAATTCCGAGTGCCATCGCGCCGCCGTCGGGATGCCATTTCCGGACCCGCTGTCCGCAGGCCGTCGCGAAGTGCGAAGCGGAGGCGCCGCTCTGGGACAATATCGAACCGGGCCGGTGGGTGGCGTGCCATTTCGCGCGCGATTCAGTTCAAGTCAAAAAATAATGAAACAGCAGGGAGCGGAAGTCATGCGGAGAACTGACGACGAACTTCGACAGAACATCGGTTTGAGCCGGCGTCAATGGCTGGCCCTGGCGGGCGGCGCGGCCGTGTCCGGCATGATGCCCTTCACAGGTGAACCCGCATCGGCGCAATCGCCGAAACGTGGCGGCGTGATGAAGATCGTATCGCCACACAATCCGACCAGCATGGATCCGATCACCGGCCGTCACGGCAACGATCACATCATGCTGTTTCCGGTATTCGAGACGCTGATCAATGTCGATCTGGAGACGCTGTTGCCGAAGCCCGGCTTGGCGGAATCCTGGTCCAATGCCGATCCGCTTAACCTCATTCTCAATTTGCGTTCGGGGATCAAATTCCATGACGGCACGCCGTTCGATGCCGAAGCGGTCCGCTTCAATCTCGAGCGCGCCCGCACCGACGAGCGTTCCCGGGTCAAGATCGATCTGGTGTTCGTGAAGTCGATCGAGGTGACTGGCCCGCTTCAGGTCACGCTGAAACTCTCGGAGCCGGACATCGTGCTGCTGGCGGTGCTGTCGGACCGTGCCGGCATGATGTCATCGCCAAAGGCGATCCAGGAAGCGGGCGAGCGTTACGAGCGCGCACCGGTCGGAACCGGGCCCTGGAGTTTGGAGAGCTGGCGCGACGCCGAGAAGCTGGTCTATGCCCGCAATGAAACCTACTGGAGCGAAAAGGCGCCGGCGCTTGACGGTCTGGAAATTTCGATCATTCCCGAAGTGAATACCGGCCTGCGCACCCTGATCGCCAAGCAGAACGACTTTGCCTTCCAGCTCGCACCACAGCAGAAGCCGGTCGCCGAGAGGTCGAATCTGACGATAGCCCTCGGGCAGACTGTCGCCACCTATCAGATCTATCTGAATTACTCGAAGCCGCCGTTCGATAATCTCAAGGTTAGACAGGCGATGTGTCATGCCGTCGATCGCGAGGAGCTCAACAAGCTGACGATGGCCGGGCTCGGCGAACCCACGGTGCAGACGCTTCCGGTCGCGCACTGGGCCTACAACAAGGAACTGGAAGGCACTTATCGCCACGATCCCGAACTGGCCAGGAAGCTGCTGGCGGAGGCAGGCTTCGACAAGGGCGTCGATGTCGAGATGTTCATCAACAACGACCAGCGCTCGATGCAGCGCGGAGAGGTGCTGGTGGAGCAATACAAGAAGGCCAATATCCGCATCCTGATGCGCAGCGTTCCGGTCAACGAACTCGGTGCCAAGTTCATGGGAGAGCGGCTCGGCAATGCCGCGCTGTCGGTCTACACCGGACGTACCGATCCGAGCCAGTTTTTCAGCATCATGTTTGATCCGAAATCCTTCATCAACGCGTCGCGGATGTGGGGCGCGCCGGAGCTCGAAAAGGCGATGGCGGAGTGCCGGACCACCTTCAATCTCGAAGGACGCAAGAAGGCCATTGGCAGGGTGCTGAAGATCGTCAGCGACAACGCGCTCTACGTACCGCTGCTGCTGCAACCGGAACTCAACGCGATGCTGCCCAAGGTGCGCGGTTACAAGCCGAACATGCTCGGCAAGCCGCGTTTCGAGGAAGTCTATTTCGCAAGCTGACGGGCAACGGAGAGAACGCAGATGCAAGGCAGACGTTCGTTACGCCTGATCGGCCATGGCCTGTTGCAGGCCGGCCCGATCCTGGTCATGGCGACGTTCCTCGTCTTTGCGCTGATGCATCTGGTGCCCGGCGACCTCGCCTTCACGCTCGCAGGTGAGAACGCCACCCGCGAGCGGGTCGAGGAAATCAGGAGCCTGTACGGGCTGGACCGGCCGGTGCTGGTGCAGTACGGCAGCTGGCTCTGGAAGATGCTGCACGGCGACCTGTCGGTGTCGCTGCTGTCGGGCGAGCCGGTGCTGACGTCGATCCTGCACCGGCTGCCGGTCACGCTGCTGATCGTGTCGGCGGCGATGGCGTTGTCGCTGTTGCTCGGAATTCCGCTCGGCATCCTGGCCTCGGCACGGCCGCGCTCGCTGATCGATTCGTTCGTCACGACGTTTGCCTCGATCGGCATCGCGCTGCCTAGCTTCTGGCTCGCGATGATCCTGGTCTCGTTGCTCGCTCTGACATTCCAGTGGTTCCCGGTGTCCGGAATGGTGGAGCCAAAGGTGAATTTGTTCGATGCGCTCTATCATGCCTTCCTGCCCGCGGTCGCGCTGGCGGCCAGCGGGGTGGCGGAAGTGGCCCGTCAGACCCGCAGCGCGCTGATGGAGGTGCAGTCGTCGCAATATGTGCGCACCCTGGTGGCCAAGGGGCTGCCCGCGAGCCAGATCTTCTGGAAGCACGGACTGAAGAACATCAGCGTCACGCTGTTGACGGTAACCGGCCTGCTGTTCAATCGCCTGCTTGGCGGCACCGTGGTGATCGAGGCGGTGTTTGCCATTTCCGGCATGGGAAGCCTCGTGGTCGGTGCCGCGACCGGCAAGGATTATCCGGTCGTGCAGGGCGTCATGCTGACGATGGTCCTGATCGTGATTACGATCAACCTCGTGATCGAGATCCTCTACGCGCTGCTCGATCCCAGGGTGGCACGGCAATGACCGCGCAATCCTCGAAACGTTCGCTGTGGCAGCGGCGTCATCTGCGCAATTTCGGACTCTATGTCAGCGCCGCCTATCTGATCGCGCTCCTGGTGCTGTCCGTGCTGGCGCCGTGGATTGCGCCGTATTCGCCGACCCATCAGGATCTCGGCGCCGTCCTGATGCCGCCGGGTCCCCAGCATCTGCTTGGCGCCGACGATCTCGGCCGCGACGTCTTCAGCCGGCTGATCTTCGGGGCGCCGTTATCGCTTTTCGGCAGCATTTTGGCGGTGCTGGTGGCGTGCGCCATCGGCTTGCCGTTCGGCCTGATCGCCGGCTTCAGCGGCGGCTGGATCGACGCCGTGATCAGCCGCACGATCGACACGATGCTGTCGTTTCCAGCGATCGTGCTCGCCATCGGGGTGACCGGCGCGCTCGGTGTCGGGTTGATCAACAGCATGATCGCGATCGGCATCGTGTTTTCGCCGACGGTGGCGCGGCTGGTGCGCGGCCAGACGCTGATAGGAAGGGAAGCGCTGTATGTCGATGCCGGGCGCTGCTTCGGGGCCACCAATACAAGGCTGGTGCTCAGGCACATCCTTCCGAACGCGGTTCAACCGGTCATCGTGCAGGTAACCCTGTTGCTGGCAACCGCGCTGCTGGCGGAAGCCAGCCTCAGCTTTCTCGGCCTCGGCGTGCAGCCGCCACAACCGAGCTGGGGAGCGATGCTGTCGCGCGCCTATCACTACATGGAAATCGAACCGTCGCAGATGTATGCGCCGGGTCTTGCGATTCTGATGACCGCGCTAGCCTTCAATACGCTTGGCGAAAGCCTGCGCGTCCTTCTCGATCCCACGATGAAGAACCGCTGAGGCCGATGTGAAGGATTCCAGCGCTTCAGATTTGATACAGAATCCCGCGGCGGCCGAGCCACTGCTCCGCGTAGAGGATCTCAGTATCTTCTTCCGCACAGCTACCGGCGAGATCCAGGCCACCGATTCCATCAGCTTCTCGGTGCGGCCCGGTGAACGGCTCGGAATCGTCGGCGAAAGCGGTTGCGGCAAGACCGTGACCGGGCTTTCGCTGCTCGGGCTGCTGCCGCGCTTCATGACGCGGGTGACCGGCAAGGCCTATTTCGAGGGGCAGGACCTGTTGTCGATGCGGCGCGCGCGGCTCCGCAGAATTTCCGGGCCGCGGATCGGCATGATCTTTCAGGAGCCGATGCGCGCGCTCGATCCGGTGTTCACGGTCGGAGAGCAGATCTCGGAAACGCTGCGCGCGCATGTCAAGATCGGCAAGGCCGAGGCCCGGGCTCGCGTCATCGATGCGCTGGCCGAGGTCGGCATTCCCTCGCCGGAACGGCGCTACGACGATTACCCGCATTCGTTGTCGGGCGGGATGCAGCAGCGCGTGATGATCGCGATGGCGTTGATCTGCAAGCCGCGGCTCCTGATTGCCGACGAGCCGACCACCGCGCTCGACGTCACCGTGCAGGCGCAGATCATCGATCTGTTGCACACGATCAGCGAGAGGACGGGAACCGCGCTGATCTTCATCACGCATGATCTCGGTGTCGTTGCCGAACTCTGCACCCGGGTCGTTATCGTCTATGCCGGTCAGATCGTCGAGGACGCGCCGATCGAGAGGGTCTATCGCTCACCACAGCATCCCTACACGTCGGCGTTGTTCCGCTCCATGCCGAGCCTTGGCGTGCGCGGCGTGCCGCTGCCCTCGATCGGAGGGCGTGTGCCGAGCCTCGCCAATATGCCGGCGGGGTGCCGCTTCCGCGAGCGCTGCCAATATGCGCAGCCCGAATGTGTCGCCAAGCCGGCGCTCGATACCAACGAACAGGAACGGGTGCGCTGCTTCAGGGCCGGGGAACTGACCTTGCCGGGCGCTGTCGTATGACAAGAAAGCG
This sequence comes from Hyphomicrobiales bacterium, assembly GCA_017305715.1. GTDB lineage: Bacteria > Pseudomonadota > Alphaproteobacteria > Rhizobiales > Xanthobacteraceae > Bradyrhizobium. The sequence continues at coordinate 65,207 of JAFKKG010000015.1, forward strand.
GGAATGCAATGGGGTTCCTCTGATGAGATCCACAGATTCATTCAGGACAAGATGACCGTACAGGCGGTTGGTTAATCCAGGGAACAGGCGATGACGATTGCATACGAGAAGCTCAAGAACCGAAAGTTCGAAGACGTCGTCCAGACGTACGGCACGCGCGACACGCTGCTATACGCCATCGGCGTGGGTTGCGGCGACGATCCGACCGATCCGCGCGACCTGCGCTTCGCGTATGAGGAAGACCTGCAGGCGCTGCCGACCATGGCGGCGGTTTTGTGCTCGCCCGGTTTCTGGCTCAAGCAGCCCGACACCGGAGTCGACTGGCGGCACGTGCTGCATGGCGAGCAGTTCCTGTCGATCCACCGACCATTGTCGCCATCCGGAAAACTGATCGGGCGGCAGCATATCGAGGAAGTCGTCGACAAGGGTCCTGGCCGCGGTGCGCTGATCTATGTCAAACGTGAACTGACGGACGCCGAAACCGGAGAACTCGTCTGCACGGTCGGCCTGTCCAGTTTCGCGCGCGCCGATGGCGGCTTTGGCGGGCCGTCAGGCCCGACCAAGCCCGTGCACAAGATTCCAGACCGGGCGCCCGACGTGGCATGCGACCTCGCGACATGGAAACACTCGGCCCTGATCTATCGATTGAATGGAGACTACAATCCGCTGCATGCCGATCCCGCGATCGCGACAGCGGCGGGTTTCGAGCGACCGATCCTGCATGGGCTCTGCACCTACGGTGTGGCGGGCCGCGCTCTCGTTCGCAGCCTGTGTGGCAATGATGCGTCCAGGCTCCGGGAGCTCAACGTACGGTTTTCCGCGCCGGTCTATCCCGGCGAAACCATCCGCACCGAGATGTGGAAAGAAGGCGAGGGCGTCGCCGGCTTCCGTTGCCGTGTGGTCGAACGAAATCTCGTGGTGCTGGACAACGGACTGGCGAAATTTCAATGACTGATCCAGTGGGCCGCATCGTCGTTTCCGGCGCCAATGTGCGCAGCCATGAGCAGATGCAGGACCGGATCGCGCGCATCGCGACCGGACTGGCGAAACTCGGTGTCAGGCCGGCGACGGCGGTCGCGATCCTGATGCGCAACGACATATCCTTTCTCGAAGCGAGCGCCGGCGCGGCGCGGCTCGGTGCCTATGCGGTGCCGTTGAACTGGCATTTGGCGCCGGCCGAGATCGACTATGTGCTCGGCGACTGCGAGGCGCGGGTTCTGATCGCGCATGCCGATCTGCTGGAGCTCGTACCTCCGGCGCTATTGGAAGGAGGCAAGTTCGCTGTGATCGTGGTCGATACACCGGCCGAGGTTCGCAGCGCCTATGATCTGCCTGCCGCGAAATGTGTAGCTGCCACAGGCGCGCTACGCTGGGAGGACTGGATCGCCACCCATGAGCCGCGCAGCGACGCGGCGACGGCGCCGCCGGAGAGCGTGATCTACACCTCCGGCACCACCGGAAAGCCAAAAGGCGTCCGCCGCAATCCGCCGACGCCGGAACAGCGCCGCGACATCGAACTGATGCGCGAGCAGGTCTATGGCTTGCGGCCCGGCATTCGGCTGCTGGTGCCGGCGCCGCTGTATCACGCCGCGCCCAATGTATTCGCGATGCGCGGTGTCCAGATCGCCGATGCGGTGATCCTGATGCCGAAATTCGAGGCGGAATCGCTGTTGCAACTGATCGAGCGGCATCGCGTGACCTCGATCGTGATGGTGCCGACCATGTTCGTGCGCCTGCTGCGGCTTCCAGCCGAAGTGCGCCGACGCTACGACATCAATTCGCTGCGGTCGGTGCATCATGCCGCGGCGCCCTGTCCGCCTGACGTCAAGCGTGCCATGATCGAATGGTTCGGGCCAATCATCCACGAATGGTACGGCACCACCGAATCCAGCGTGGTGACCGCCTGCAACAGCGAGGAGTGGCTGGCCCGTCCCGGGACCGTCGGCCGCGCCATCAAGGGCGCGCGGATCGAGGTTGTCGACGATCATGGCGCCATCGTGCCGGCGGGGCGTCCCGGTGAATTGTATGTCGGGCTCGATTTCTATCCAGACTTCACCTACCACAAGCGTGATGACGATCGGCGCCAGATCGGGCGCAATGGCCTGATCACCGGCGGCGACATCGGCTATCTCGACGAGGACGGATACCTTTTTCTATGCGACCGGAAAAAGGACATGATCATCTCCGGCGGCGTCAACATCTACCCGTCCGAGATCGAATCGGCGTTGCTCGGCATCGCGGCGGTGCATGATTGCGCCGTGATCGGTATTCCGGATCCGGAATATGGCGAGGCGGTATTTGCCATCGTGGTGCAGGACGGCAGCATTGACGAGGCCGCGATCCGCGACGAACTGACCAGACGGTTGGCGCGCTACAAGCTGCCGAAATCGATCGAATTCCGCGACAGCCTGCCGCGCGATGACGCCGGAAAATTGCTGAAGCGCAGCCTGCGCGAGCCCTATTGGCGCGAGGCCGCGCGGCAAATCTGAAGGCCATGGGCGACCGGCGGGGCGTCACCGCCGCGCCCTTGACACTAAGTGAAAACTGTAGACAGATGACATTGACGTCAAGCGGTCCGCGAGGCCGCCGGCAAGGGCCATAAAACCCCAAAAATCGAAGAGGAACGCATGGCGAGCGAAGGTTGTTTGAAGGATCGCGTGATCGTGGTGACGGGCGCCGGCCGCGGCATCGGGCGCGCCATCGCCTTGCTGGCGGCCGAGGCCGGTGGCAAGGTCGTCGTCAACGACCTCGGCGGGGCCGCCGACGGTGAGGGGGCCGGTGACCGCTCCGCCGCCGAATCCGTGGTCGATGAAATTACCAAGGCCGGCGGCATCGCCGTCGCGAACGGCGACAGCGTCGCGGAAGCCGTCAGCGCCAACCGCATCGTCCAGACCGCGATCGACAATTTCGGCCGCGTCGACTGCGTGGTCAACAATGCTGGCATCCTGCGCGATCGCATCTTCCACCGGATGTCGGTGGTCGACTTCGAGATGGTGATCAAGGTCCATTTGCTCGGAAGTTTTTATGTCGCCCGCGCAGCCGCACCTTACTTCAAAGACCAGAACGGCGGTTCGTTCATCCACTTCACCTCGACATCCGGCCTGATCGGCAATCTCGGCCAGAGCAATTATGCGGCCGCCAAGCTTGGCATCGTCGGCCTGTCCAAGGGCATCGCGATGGACATGGCGCGGTTCAACGTGCGTTCCAACTGCATCGCGCCGTTTGCCTGGAGCCGCCTGATCGGCACCATTCCGACCGATTCAGAGGAGACCGCGCGACGCGTCGAGCGGCTGCAGCAGATGGGTCCGGAAAAGGTTGCGCCCTTGGCGGTCTACCTGGCCAGCGATCTCTCGAAGAAGGTTTCGGGGCAGATTTTCGCCTCGCGCATGAACGAAATCTATCTGTTCAATCAGAACCGGCCGATCCGTTCCGCCCACCGCAGCGAAGGCTGGACGCCAGAGACAATTGCCGAGCACGCGATCCCGGCGATGGAAAGCAATTTCTTCCCGCTCAACCGCACCAGCGACATCATCGGCTGGGATCCGATCTGATCGGTCCATGAGTTGATCGATGGGACCATCAGCCGAATGTCTACATCCGTTTGAAGGGCTCGATCTGGGCTGGCTGCTGGCCATGCAGGCTGGCGAACGCGGTGATCATCCGTTCATCGTGTTCGAGCCGTTCGATCGGCCTGCCGTCGTCTTCAGTTACCGGCAGTTTCATGCGCAGGCGCTGCGTCTGGCGCATGGATTGCTGGCCCGCGGGATCGGGCCCGGCGATCGCGTCATCGTTCATCTCGACAACTGTCCCGAATTCCTGCTGAGCTGGTGCGCCTGTGGCCTGATCGGCGCCATCGCGGTCACCACCAACACCCGTTCCTCGGCAGAGGAACTCGGCTATTTTGCCAACCATAGCGAAGCGGTCGCCGCGATTACGCAACCGCGTCTGGCGGCGCTGATCCGGGCGGCCTGTCCTGCGTTGCGATGGATCGCGGTGACCGATCACGATTCCGGCGAGCCGTGCGCGGCAGCCACTAAACCGGAACAGGCCGAGCAATTCAGCAGGCTGCTGGTTGACACGGTGGCCGCGCTGCCGGCTGTGGGCCCACTGACCTCGCTGGCCATTCAGTATACGTCGGGGACGACTTCCCGGCCGAAGGCGGTGCTGTGGACGCATGCCAATGCATTGTGGGCGGCGCGCACCAGCGCGAGCCATGAGGGCCTGCGTCCTTACGACATCCATCACTGCGTCTTGCCGCTGTTTCACACCAACGCGTTGTCCTACTCGTGGCTGGCGTGCCTGTGGGCGGGCGCGACGCTGATCCTGCAGCCACGCTTTTCATCCAGCCGCTTCTGGGACATTGCCTCGCGACACCGCTGCACCTGGAGCTCCATTACCGCGTTCTGCTATCGGGCGCTGCTCAATGTCGAGATGCCGAAAACACACTTCTTCCGGAACTGGGGCATCGCCTTCTCGGATCCGGTCGTGATCGAGAAATTCGGCATCCGGCCGCTGAGCTGGTGGGGCATGACCGAGACCCTGACGCACGGCCTGATCGGCTTTCCTCACATGCCGGTTCCGCTCGGCGCGATCGGCCGGCCTGCGCCGGAATACAACATCCGCATCCTCGGTCCAGATGGCCGCCAGGTGCAGCGTGGCGAGACCGGCGCGCTGCATATCGGCGGTGTCAGGGGCATTTCGCTGTTCAAGGAATACTTCCGAAATACGGAGGCAACGGCGGCCGCGTTCGATGCCGAAGGTTTCATGAACACCGGCGATCAGGTGACGCTGCTCGCCGACGGCTCGATCCGTTTCGCAGATCGCGTCAAGGACATGTTGAAGATCGGTGGCGAGAATGTCGCCTCGCTCGAGATCGAGCGCGTCATCAATGGCATTGACGGCATCGAGGAAGCAGCCGTGATCGCCTGCCCTCACCCGATGCTGGACGAAATCCCCGTGGCGTTCGTGCGGGTGGGCGGCTCGCTTGCGGGGGCCGATGAAGCCGTGGTGGCCTCCCGGGTGATCGCATCCTGCAGAAGCCTGCTGGCGGATTTCAAGGTTCCGCGCGAGGTCCATGTGCTGGAGGATTTTCCACGCGTGAGTGTTGGCAAGATCGCCAAGCCGCGATTGCGCGAACTGCGGCTGCAAAAGGTGGGCGACCGGGCAATCTCTGATCCCGGCCGCGGGTGATTGTTCTCGGTGAGCTTGATTTCAGTGAAAGCACGGACAGGTCGCCGAAGGACGTCGTCGGCGATTTCGAACGGGGGCTGATTACCGAGACCTTGCGCAGACATCATGGCGACGTTCTCGCCGTCAGCGAGAGTCTTGGCATATCCAAGAAGACGCCCTACGACAAAATGTGGCGTTATGCGCTTTCCGGAGAAGGGTTTCGGTCGTCTCCCGGTGGCATTGGCGAGCCGTTGACTCGATATCTCGTTCGTCCGAAAAAAAGCAAGAAGTTCGTGAAAACGGGCTGCCGATTTTGAAGAGGGAGCGGCGTTACCAATTTCCTGAACGACTCCGGCGCAGGTCGAGGGATTCAAAGCGTACAGGATGAGCCGTCCGCGTCATTTGAAGAAATGGACAAGCCCGATGCTGAGGCCGAGCAGCAGCAGCAGCGACAGCGTGACGGCTGCCGTCACCCTTCCGCCGACCGTCGAGAGCACGCGGACGTCGACGCCGAGGCCGAGGGCGGCCATCGACAGCACCGTGAGGATCGCCGCGGTTTTTGTCACCGGCGCGACCGCGATATCCGGCACGAGCTGCAGCGAGCGCAACGCCGTGAGTACGAGAAAGCCGATGATGAACCACGGCACCAGCTTGAACGGACTGATCGCAACCGCCGTGGTCGCGTCGGCATGGCGCTTGCGGCGGTGCGCGGCAAGGAGCGAGAGCCCGACCACGATCGGCCCCAGCATCAGCACGCGCACCAGTTTCACCAGCGTGCCGATCTGCGTGCTGACGATGCCGGCGGGCACGGTTGCCGCCAGCACTTGCGGCACGGCATAGACGGTGAGACCCGCCAGAATGCCGTATTGCGTTGCGGACAGGCCGAGCAACGGGATCAGCAGCGGCAGGCCCAGCACCATCAGGACGCCGAGGATCGCCGTGAACGAGATCGACGAGGCGACGTCGTCACCATCGGCGCCGATCACGGGCGCCACCGCGGCGATCGCCGAATTGCCGCAGATCGAATTGCCGCAGGCGATCAGGATCGACATTTTCGTCGGCAGCCCGAGCATGCGGCTGAGGCCATAGCTGACCGCCAGCATGATGACGACCGTGGCGGCGATCGCCGCCACCAGGAGATAGCCGGAGGCCACGATCGCGGCAAAGCTGACGGAGGCGCCGAGCAGCATGACGGCAACCTCGAGCAGTTGTTTGGCGCTGAAGGCGATGCCGGAGCGCCAGCGCTCCGACGGTTGCCAGATCGTGCGAATCGCCATCCCCAGCAGGATCGCGATCACCAGCGCCTCGACATAGGGATGCGCGAAAAGGTGCTCTTCGACCGACTGGGCGCCAAGCGAAACGGCGGTGATGACGCCGCAGAGGGCGATGCCGGGTATCAGGGCCAGGCTGCGGCCAAGCGCGCCTGTGGCCGATTTTGTCCCGTCGGATTCGTGTTGTTGCGGCACCTGCCCCCCGTTTTGGAGAACAGTTTATGCGCCAGCCTGCCTGGCTTCACCAATAAATTTTCGTTTCCGCGGGATGGAGAGGGTATTTTTCTTCAAGCCAGCGGTCAGCGCCGGAATGGCCACAGTGTTTTCGAGCGAACGGAGCCCGGTTCGCGCAGCAATCAGGTTGCCCGAGATTGCGTGGACTGTTCTGCGGTAGAAAACGTCTCAAATCGAGAATCTAGAGCAGCCCGAACAGGCCTTGCGCCCACGCCACGGCCTGCCCGAAGCTAAAAGCACCTGGTTCGAAATACATCGCGCGTGCCAGCACGATGATACCAACCAGCCCCCAGAACATCCCGACGCCGGCCGATTTCAGCCAGCTCGACGCGCGCACCGGGGCGGCCGCCGAATCGGCGGTCGGGACCACTTCTCCAAAAGGATCGAAGGCAGGCGGGCTCATGGCGGCTTCCGTTGCGCGGGCCTCTAATGTCGCTCAATCAGGCCTGAAAACAAGGGTAGCGGTATGCAATCTGCGGCCCGAACGTGGAAGCGCCTTTTCCGCCGCGGTCCCGGGAGAGGCTTTTCTTCTCCTGGCTGGCCATTCATGCCGCTTGACCCGGCCGTATTCCCAGCCACACTGGTACGAATCCGAAACGGGAGCCGCCCATGGTATTTCTTATCAATGCGCTCGATACATCGGGAACCGTGACCTTGCGGCGGGAGTCCGTGCTGGCCGCGATGAAAAAGGCCGACGAACTGATCTCGGATGGCTGCTGGGACGTGGAAATCGTGACGCCTGACGGCGCCACCTACCAATCCAGCGAATTCGACCAATTAAGGGAACGGGTGTCAGGCCGCCCAGCACTGTCCGGCGCCGTCGACGCGCAACACCTGTCCTGAGACGAACGCCCCCATCGGGCCAGCGAACATCTCGACGACGCGTGCGACTTCATCGACGGTGGCGATGCGGTCCAGCGTGCCGGTCTCGACCATCCTGTTCTGGTCGACCGCGCGTGTCCCCATGAAACGGCCGGTGCGGGTGTCACCCGGCGCGATGCAGTTCACATTGATGTCGTAGGACCGCAGCTGATCGGCGAGGCAGCGCGTGTAATGCGTCATGCCGGCCTTGGCGACGGCATAGATCGAGCCGTTGGTGCGGCCTTTGAAGGCCGCCACCGAACCGATGGTGACGATGCGGCCCTGGCGCCGTTTCATCATCTCCTGCGCCACGGCCTGGCAGGTCAGAATCGTGCTGAGCAGGTTGCGGTCGAGCACCGCGCGCACGTCTTCCTCCTTGATGCCGATGGCGTCGTTCGGATCCGGCTTGCCGCCTTTGGCCGCGATGTCGCCGCCGGCGTTGTGAACGAGGATATCGATCGGTCCGAGTTCCTTCATCGTGGTCTCGACCACACGGGCGATATCGGCGCCAAGCGTGAGATCGCCGAGCACGCGAATGGTTTTCACGCCATGCGCCTTGGCGACATCTTCCGCGACCGCCGTCAGCGTCGATCCCTCGCCATATTCCGCCGGCCCGTTCTCGCGCATGCCGTGGATGGCGACGTCGGCGCCCATGTCGGCCAGCTTTTCGGCGAAGGCGCGGCCGAGCCCGCGGCCCGCGCCGGTGATCAACGCGACCTTGCCCTTGAGTGCCCGTGCGCCGTCATTCGATGCCATGATGTCTTCTCCAGGATGTGAAAATCAATCCGCTGCGCGTCCAGTCCGATCGCGAGAGCCTGCACAAGACCTATCGGCGCCACCAGCGTGCTTGCCGCGCGCAATGCGATTATCGGCCGCTCTTGCCCGCGGCCTGGATCGCAACCGACAGCGCCAGCTTGATCTGCTCGACGATGTCTTCGACCAGTTCTTCCCGGCTGACATTGGCAAGCTGGCCGGTGAGCAAGCCCTGTTCGGCCAGCATCACCACGCCGTGCAACGCCGCCCAGATGTGCAAGGCGCTGCGTTCGCGCAGCAATCCGATCGCGGGCGCTTCGAGGGATTCCAGCAGCAGCTCGAAGGTTTCCATCCCGGCAACGTGCAGCTCGCTGCCTTTGGGGGCGCTGGCCATGATTCGCGAGGCGAACATCAGGCGGTAGATGCCGTTGCGGCGGAGACCGAATTCGAGCGTCGCCTGTGCAAAGCGCGACAGCTTCGAGCGTTTCGATGGCTTGCTGATCGACTCGCGCATGATCGCGCTGAACTGGCGGAACGCCGCAGCCGTTACCGCCAGCAGCAATGCTTCGCGGTCGGCGAAATGCTTGTAGGGCGCGGGCTGCGAGACGCCGAGCTTCTTGGCGAGCGCACTGATGCTGATCGCCTCCGGTCCACCAAGCTCTGCTTCCTGCAGGGCCGCGTTCACCAGGGCATCGCGGAGATCCCCATGGTGGTAGGTGTTGAGCGGTTTTCGGGCGAGACGGGGCGGCATTTGAGTGTAATGCTCTATAACTTTCCGCTTGACAGCACAACCGCATCGATAATGTAATAGGATATAACTTGAAGAGGCGGGCCGGCCGCGTCCGGCACCGCCCAGTCAACATGAGGAAATGCGACGCGCCGGCTGAGCGCGTGGCCTTGAGGAGTACTCGCGATGCCGGGAAAGCTGAAGATCCGCGTCGACCAGGACAAATGTCAGGGCCATGCGCGCTGCAAGTCGCTGGCGCCGGAACTGTTCGACCTCGACGAATACGGCAATGCCCACGAGGCCGGCGACGGCTCGGTGCCTGCGGGCCTGGAAGACAAGGCCTGGCTCGCCCAGACCAATTGCCCCGAAATGGCGATCGAAGTCACGGAAGAATAAGCGAGGCCTGGCAGCAATCCGGGTCCTTGAAATCAGTCTAGTCCAGAGCGAACCAGGCGAGAGGAATTTGCGCGATGTCCGATTCCGTCAGCATCATGCCCGAACATCCCCCCGTGACCGATTGGGTCAACGATTTCGATCACACCGATCCGCGCTGGACCGAAAATCCGTTTCCGATCTGGGACGAGTTGCGCAGCGAATGCCCGGTGGTTCACACCAAGCGCTTTCTCGGCTGCTATCTGCCGACCACCTACCAGGCGGTAAAGGAAATCGCCTACGACACCGAGCATTTCTCTTCCCGCCGCGTCATCGTGCGCGACGTGCGCCCCGAGCAGACGGCGTCGGCGCCGCCGATCACGTCCGATCCGCCCGAGCACAAGCCCGCCAAGCAATTATTGCTTCCGCCGTTCACGCCGGATGCGATGAAGAAGCTGGAGCCGCGGGTGCGCGCCATCTGCAACGAGCTGATCGACGAATTCATCGCCGACGGCAAATGCGATGCCGCGGCGCGCTACACCAAGCACATCCCGGTACGCGCCATCGCGCATATGCTGGGAATCCCCGAAAAGGACGGCGACCTCTTCATCAAATGGATTCATGCCATCCTCGAGCTCGGCATCAAGGACGACAACGCCCTGATGGGCGCCGTACAGGAGATGGGCGCCTATTTTGCCGGCCACATTCAGCATCGCAGGACGAACCCGACCGACGACCTGATCTCGACCTTGATGAACGCGCGCGACAAGGACGGCCAGCCGCTCTCCGACATGCACGTGCTGGGCTCGCTGCGGCTGCTTTTGATCGCCGGCATCGACACCACCTGGAGCGCGATCGGCTCCTCGCTGTGGCATCTGGCGAACACGCCGGCCGACCGCGATCGCCTGATCGCGGAGCCGGAACTGATGCCGGTCGCGATCGAGGAATTTTTGCGGGCCTATTCGCCGGTGACGATGGCGCGCGAAGTGATGAAGGAAACCACGATCAGCGGCTGCCCGGTGAAGCCGGGCAACATGGTGCTGCTGTCGTTCCCGGCCGCCAACCGCGATCCCGCGATGTTCCCGGATGCCGACAAGGTGGTGATCGACCGCAAGGAAAATCGCCATGCCGCGTTCGGTCTTGGCATTCACCGCTGCGTCGGCTCCAACCTCGCGCGCATGGAAATGACGGTCGCGATCGAGGAATGGCTGAAGCGGATTCCGGATTTCAAGCTCGATCCGGCCGGCAAGGTCACCTGGTCGGAAGGCACGGTCCGTGGTCCGCGCCAGCTTCCTGTTCTGTTCGGCAAGAAGAACTGACCGCGTTCTGCCATGCGGTGCGCCGGCGGTTTGGCCGGAGCGCCGGCATCGCTACTTGATTTCGATCTTGGCTTCCCGGGCGACCACTTTCCAGGCCTCGATGTCGCTGGCGTTGATGTCGCGCTGCTTCTCGCCTGCGATGAAGTCGGCGGTGACGCCGAGCGCGATCAGCTTCTCCGTCATGTCGGATTCGGCGATCGAATCCTTCAGCGCGGCCGAAAGCTTTTTCGCGGCGATGTCGGGAATGCCTGCGGGCGCGTACATGACCCAGGATAGGCTGCGTTCGAAATCGATGCCCTGGTCCTTGTAGCTCGCAACGTCAGGCAGGCTTGGCGAGCGGTCCCCGCATGTGCCGAGCGCCTTCAATTGTCCGTCCTTCACCAGCGGCGTCGCCGTCGCCATGTCCAGCGTGCCGAGCTTGATGTGGCCTCCGATCAGGTCGTTGGCAAGCTTGGCCGCGCCGCTGAACGGCACATGCTCGAGCCGAATGCCGGCCTTCTGCGACAGGATTTCCGCGCAGAAATGTCCGGTCGAGCCGACGCCCCAGGTGCCGTACTGGATCTGATCGCCCTTCTTGGCCATCGCGATCAGGCCGCGCAAATCATTGGCCGGAAAATCCTTTGCGGCCACCAGCAGGATCGCCGAGGTCCCGATCCGTCCGATGACCGTAAAATCCTTGATCGGATCGTAGGGCAGGCTCGCATAGGATGCGGGCGCCAGGACGTGCGTGGTCATGCCGCCGATCATGATGGTGTAGCCATCCGCCGGCGAGGTTGCGACCATCTGCGTGCCGATGGTGCCGGCTGCGCCCGTGCGATTTTCGACATAGATGGTCTGCCCCAGGCGCTTGCCCATCTTGTCGGCCAGGAGGCGGCCGATGACATCGCCGCCGCCGCCGGCCGCGAACGGCAGCAGCATCTTGATTTTTCTGTTGGGGTAGTCGCTAGCGTCTTCGGCCCGTGCCGAACCGGCGGCCAATACGAGCGTGAGCAATGCCAGCATTGTCGTGCGGAAATTCATACACAACTCCTTTGGGTTTCCCGATGTTTTGTTTTTGTTGGGTCGTCGTCAAAGCAGGCAGGTCAGCGGGGCGGTTCTTTCAACTCATGTGGCGTGGGGCGCGGCGCAGGAATGCCGCAGGATGAATCGTGTCGGCAGATAGACCGGCCTTGTATCGCGGGGCTGATCGCCGCCGCGCACGCGCTCCAGCAGGATTTTTGCGGCGATCCTGCCGACTTCCGCCAGGTCCCATGTCAGTGAGCTGATCGCCGGGGTGGCGTGCCGGGCCAGATCGGTATCGCCGATACACACCAGCGAGATGTCATGGGGATAGCGGATGCCGTTGCTGGCGAATGCGTCCATCACGCTGGCGAGCATGTGCGTTCCCAGCGTGATGATGGCGGTCGGTGGCGCAGGGCCTTGCAGCAACTGGCAGACGTCGCTGAACGCGATGCCGGAGCCGTGCACCTGCGGGCGGACGAGATCGAGATCGACGCCAAGCCCGGCCTCGACATGCGCCTGCCGATAGCCGGCTACCCGCTCGGTGCTTGGGAGCACCGCCGCGGGTCCGGTCAGCAGCGCGATGCGGCGATGGCCGAGCCCGATGAGATGGCGCGTCACCTCGAGCCCGCCGCCGCGATGATCGACGCGCACCGACGGCGCGCCCGGCACCTCGCGGTCGATGCCGACGCAGGGCAGGTCGAGCGTGGCGAGCGCGCCGGTAAAAGCCTTGTGGGCGTTATCGCCGGCGAACAGCAGCAATCCATCCATCCGGCGGCGGCGGACCGCAGAGATGAACGCGGTTTCGCGTTCCTCGGCGTGCCGTGTCGCGCCGAGCATCAGGACGTAACCGGCGCGCTGCAATTCCTCTTCCGCGGCGTTGACCATCTCGCTGTAGAGCGGGTTGGAGATATCCGAGACCATGCAGCCGATCGTGTTGCTCGCGCGCGAGCGCAGCGCTTGCGCGGCCGAATGCGGCTCGAACCCCAGGCGATCCACCACGCGCATGATCCGGGCGTGCAGTTCGGGACTCGTATGCGGCTCGCGGTTCAGCACCCGGCTGACGCTGGAGACGGATACGCCGGCCTGGGCGGCGACATCGCGAATGGTCGGCCGTGAGGATGGGGTCGGCTGGGTTCTGGCCATCGCTCCTGCTTGCCCGCTTGCTCGTCCCAAATGCCTAGATTTGCTGGCATTCGAGCCCTGTTGGCGCGGAATCGGCACGTTTCTGGAAACGTTATTGTAGTATCTTCTCCTACTAATATTGACATTGATGGAAACATCAAGCTCAATTGTGGAAACGTTTCCAAGAAGCAGGCGGAACCGGGCCTGGGAGGATTTGGCGTGAGCAGGCCTGAGATGAAGCGGCGGGTCGAGGGCAAGGTCGCCTTGGTGACCGGCGCTGCCAACGGCATCGGGCGTAGTGCCGTCCTCGTGCTGGCGCGCGAGGGTGCAAAAATCGTCGCCACCGATCTGCAGGACGAAAACGGCGACCGCCTGCTGCGCGAACTACGCGAGGACGGCTGCGATGCGGAATATTTCCATCACGACGTGACCAGCGAGCAGGACTGGCAGTCCGTCATCGCCAAAACCAAAGCCTGGTTTGGCCGGCTGGACGTTCTCGTCAACAACGCCGGAATCGGCCTGTCCAGTCCGGTCGTCGACATGTCGCTCGCCGATTGGCGCCGGCAGGTCGCCGTCAACCTCGATGGCGTCTTCCTCGGCGTCAAGACGGCGCTGCCCCTGATGCGGGAAGGCGGTGGCGGCAGCATCATCAACGTCTCCTCGATCGCGGGCATCAAGGCGTCGCCGAACGTGTCCGGCTATTGCGCGACCAAGGGCGGCGTCCGTCTCTTCACCAAATCCGTCGCACTGGAATGCGCCGCCGCCAAAGACGGCGTGCGGGTCAATTCGCTTCACCCCGGCATCACCGAAACCGCGATCTGGGACACGCTGATCGGCACCGCCGAGGAAGGCTCGAATTCGGGGCCGCCGCGCGGCGCGACGCTGGACAAGCTGACCGCCCGCGCGGTGCCGCTCGGTTTCAAGGCGGCGCCGGAAGATATCGCGAGCGGCATTCTGTGGCTCGCCAGCGACGAGAGCCGCTACGTCACGGGCACCGAACTCGTGATCGACGGCGGCCGTTCGATCGGTTGATGCGCGCGCCGCCGGTGGAGTGAACAACAGGGGCGGCGATCCGCAACAGGCGGGCGAACGTCGTCGATAGGGAGGTAAGCATGAGTCGTATCTTTGGCGCCGTCTGTCAGAACGGCTATGTGGTGCGGGACATCCGCGCCGCGATGGATCACTGGATCAACGTGATGGGCGTCGGCCCCTGGTTCTACATCGACCGGGTCAAGACCGACTGGTTCCGGCATCGTGGTGCCGAGTCCGCTGTTGAGATGAGCATCGCGCTCGCCAATTCCGGCGATCTCCAGATCGAACTCATCCAACAGAGGAACGACGCGCCTTCGATGTACAAGGAATTTCTCGATTCGGGGCGCGAAGGCATGCAGCACATGTCGTATTGGACCAGGGACTATCATGGCCTCTACGACCGCGCGCTGTCGCTGGGCTACAAGGTCGGGCACGAAGGCCAGATCGGCGGCGAGCAAGGCCGTTTCTGCTATTTCGATACGCAATCCCATCCCGGCACGGTGATCGAGATATCCGACATCAGCGGCGGCAAGGGACGGTTCTTCGAGCACGTCAAGAAGGTAGCCGACGGCTGGGACGGCTCCGATCCGATCCGCGACGTCAAGCCAAGGTAACCCGTCGGCAAGAAAAACAGAAAACGCAAAGGAAACGCGAATGGCAAGGTTACCCCTGATCGACCCGGAGAAGACGGATGGCGACATGCGAAAGGCATTCGACAGGATGCCCGTTGTGCTCAACATTTTCCGGATGCTGGCGCATGCCGAGACCAATTTCATTCCGGCGATGCGGTTCGCCAACTCCATCCTGCACAAGCAGAAGCTCAGCCACGCCCATCGCGAATTGCTGATCCTTCTGGCCGCGCAACGGGAAGGCGGCGCCTATGAGTGGCGCCAGCATGTGCCGATCGCGCTCGGCGTCGGCGTCACGCAGCCGCAGATCGACGGCATCGAACAGGGCCGATACGCCGATGCCGCGTTCAATGCGGCCGAGCAGGCGCTGCTCGCGTTCGGCCGGGAAGTGATCGACAATGTCAGGGTGCCCGAACCGGTGTTTGCCGCGATGCGCGCGCATTTCTCCGAACAGGAAATCGTCGAATCGATCATGACGATCGGCTTCTACATGATGATGGCGCGCCTCACCGAAGCGACCGAGACCGACCTCGATCCCGCCGCCGGGATGACGGTCTATGAGAGCAGCAAGCGGCGAACCGGCTGAAGCCAGCGCCCGCGGGCGCTGCCGGAAAGGTGACCCCTCTCCGGATTGACCATCCCGCCGCTTGCGGCGATGGTTGCTGTCATGTCGAGGCAGGAAGCGGAGCGGTTGCGATGAGCGAGTTGCCGGAGACAGGTCCGCGCCCCCTGAACGAGATCGCGAGCTACCACGCGCACGTCTACTACGATCCGGCGACGACGCGGGGCGAGGCGGAGCAGTTGCGCGGCTGGATCGGCGAGCGCTTCTCGGTGACGCTCGGCCGGTGGCACGACGTCAAGGTCGGCCCCCACGATCAGGCGATGTATCAGGTGGCCTTCGCCAGGGAGGTCTTCCCCGAACTGGTGCCCTGGCTGATGATCAACCATGGCCGGCTGAGCGTTCTGGTCCATCCGAACACGACCAACCCGCGCCGGGATCATCTCGCCGATCCGATCTGGATCGGGCCGGCGCTGGCCGTGCATGCGGACAGGTTGCCGGAACATTCCGAGATCGAGGAGGCGCCGGCGCCGAATACGAACCCGACGCTGCGGCCCTGAGCCTGCATGAGGAGCGGCCTTCATCGAGGCTAAACCGGGAACCGGGCCAATTTACCGAGATTTACCCGGGCGCTACGGGTTTGGCCGGGATTCCTGGCCGTGGGTGCGTGTCTCGATTATGCCTTACTTTGAAATGCATTATATTGGTACTTATTCGGTGAATCCCTTACGGAATCAGGTGTGATTCCGAAGCGCCGATCCGGGGACGAATGGGTTACAGAACGACGAGTGCAACCGGGCTTGTTTCGAGCCGCGGCTTTCCATGGGTCGGCAAGGCCGCCTTCGCCGTGGCCATGCTCGTTGTGACCTCGGCGCTGGCCGCCTGGGTGGCGGATTTTGACGCCGTGGCCTGGCTGCGCCATCAGCAGGGCACCCAGAGCGCCGGCGCATTCTCGTTCGATGAGCGGTTCGGATCGGGCTCGGTGCGCAACGCGCCGTCGATCAGATATCCCTCGCGCCCCGTCAGCCGTTCCGCGCGAATGGATTTCGAGACCGAGTTCGGTCTCATCGAAAGCCGGTTGGCCGAACTGTCGCCAGATGTGCAGGTCGACCAGCCTCGACCAGCGCCGTCCGGACCCGTCGTTCCGCTGCCGCGGTCGCGACCGGCCGAAGCCAGCCTGGCGTTGCGGGTTGATCCGCAACCTTCGCCGGCCCGGTCGGATGACCGGACCATGTTCCAGAAGCTGGCCGACATGGTGCCGATGCGCTTCACGCTGGCGTCGCTGACGCCGGGCGATGGCCTGTTCGCCAGCAAGCCGGACCTTGGCGCGCTCGGTTATGACAATGTCACTGCGGTCTATGATATCTCGGCGCGAACGGTTTACATGCCGAACGGCACCAAACTCGAAGCGCATTCGGGCCTCGGCGGCCTGATGGATAATCCGGCATCCGTCAACCAGCGCATGGTCGGGGCAACACCGCCGAACGTCTATGATCTGAAGCCGCGCGAAAAACTGTTTCACGGCGTCGCGGCGCTTCGGATGACGCCTGTGGGCGAGAACGACATGATGGGGCGCGATGGACTGCTGGTGCACTCCTACATGCTCGGCCCCAACGGCGATTCCAACGGCTGCGTCTCGATCAAGGAATACGACAAATTCCTGCAGGCCTATCGCTACGGCCAGGTCAAGCGCCTCGTCGTGGTGCCGAGCCTGAGCGAGGGATTGACCGCATCGCGCCGCTCGACGTCGCCGTCATGATGTCGGGCGCCAACGACGTCTCCAATTCCGACACGCCGCTGCGGGCAACGTTCAAGATCAACTTGAACGGCAAGACGGTGTCGATCGGCACCGTCGGCCAGGCCTACCGGTTCATCACCAATCTCAGCTCGGTGGAATGGATCGAGTTCAAGTCGCTGCATGCCGACGCGGTCCGCACCCTGCAAGGGGCTGCCGACAACGCGATGCTGACGGTGCAGGCGACCACCGCCTTGCGCGCGCTGTTCGTGCGCGCCAAGCTGCTTTGACGCGCTAGCCAGGCGGAAGTTATCATTTTCATTGGCCGCCGCCCGTGGCTTGGCCGGTCATTTCAAATCTATTTTTCTCAAGGAAGACCGCTGCATGAGTCTCGGTGACATTCGCAATCTCGATTACACAATCCTGCTGTGCTCAAAAATGCAGGAAACCAAGGCATTCTATCGTGACGTCATGGGCTTTCCGCTCGCCCATGACAGCGAGCGCTGGGTGAGCTTTCAGGTCGGCTCCGCGCTGCTCACCTTGAAGCCGCGTGGACCGGGGCTCGCATGGCACGATGGTCCGATCGCGTCAGGCTCGGCTGCGGTGCAACTCGCCTTCCGGGTCGCGCCGCATCTGATCGATTCCTGTCATGCGACCTTGCAGTCCAAAGGCGTGACGATCCTGAGCCCGCCGCGGGATATTCCGAACTGGCACCATCGCGCGCTGTTCTTCCGCGACCCCGAGGATAACGTGATCGAGATTTATGCTGAGGTTTAATAGGACGTTGCTCAAGACTTTGTTTCGTCATGGCCGGGCTTGTCCCGGCCATCCACGTCTTTCCTGTCAATGGATGCAAAGACGTGGATGCCCGGCACAAGGCCGGGCATGACGAGCTGGGCTAGCTAATCTCCCTGCGCACCGCCGCCGCCGCGTCGCACATCGCTTTCAGTTTCCCGAACGCGACATGGCGCGGCATGTATTTCATGCCGCAATCGGGCGCGACCACCAGCCGGTCGGCCGCGACATGCTTGAGGCCGTTGCGGATGCGATCGGCGACGACAGCGGCCGTCTCGATCTCGGGATTGCCGAGGTCGAGCACGCCCAGCATGATCTTCTTCGACGACAAGTCCTTGAGCACGCCGAGATCGAGTTTTGGCTGGGCCGCCTCGATCGAAATCTGTTCGGCGTGGGTGTCGGCGAGTTCGGCCAGGAATGAATAGCCCGCGGGCTTGGTCGAGCCCGGCACCACGGCGGCATAGCCGAAGCACAGATGGACGACGGTCGGCACCGTGATTCCGGCCAATGCGCGGTTGATCGCCTTGACGGCGTAGCGCCGCGCGAGGTCGGGATTGTTGCGCACCCAGGGTTCGTCGAGCTGGATCACGTCGGCGCCGGCCTTTTGCAGGTCGAGCGCTTCGGCGTTGACGGCGTCCGCGAACGCCATCGCCAGTTCTTCGTCGTCCTTGTAGAACTCGTTCTTGGCCTGCTGGCTCATCGTGAACGGGCCGGGCAGGGTGATCTTGGCGGCACGGTCGGTATTCCTGCGCAGGAATTCCATGTCCGGCCGTTCGACCGGACCGGTGCGCTTCACCGGGCCGACCACGCGCGGCACCGGCGTCGCATGTCCGCTGCGCGAGGTGATCATCGCCGGCTTTTCGTCGTCGATGCCTTCAAGCGCGGTGGCAAAGCGGTTGGAGTAGCTTTCGCGGCGGATTTCGCCGTCGGTGACGATATCGATGCCGGCGCGTTCCATGTCCCTGATGGCCACGATGGTGGCGTCATCCTGCGCTTCCTGCAGATGCTCCTGCGGCAGCCGCCACATCGCATGCAGGCGCGTGCGCGGCACCACTTTCGAGAGCATCGCGCGGTCGACCAGCCATTCCGGCTGCGGATAGCTTCCGACCACGGTGGTCGGCAGCAAATGCTTGGGCAGGTTCATGATCGTCTCCGTGCTCTTGTTTTTTCGTTATGGAATCAGGCGGCGCGCGTCGCGGCGGCTGATGCCTCGTCCTTGACCGGGTTGCGCAGGATGCCGATGCCGGACACCTCGACCTCGACCACGTCGCCGTCCTTCATCCAGAGCGGCGGGGTGCGGTAGGCGCCGACGCCGCCGGTGGTGCCGGTCACGATGACGTCGCCGGGCACGAGTTCAGTGAAGGTCGAGCAATAGGCGATCAGGGCCGGGACATCGAACACGAGGTCCGAGATCGGGGCGGCCTGCACCTCGACGCCGTTGAGGCGCGTCGCGATGGTCTGTTTGCTGATATCGGGGATTTCATCCGTCGTGACCATCCACGGCCCGAAGCCGCCGGTGCCGACGAAGTTCTTGCCCGGTGCGAATTGCGAGGTGTGGCGCTGCCAGTCGCGGATGCTGCCGTCATTGTAGCAGGCGTAGCCGGCGACATGCGCGAGTGCCGCCTCGCGCGAGATGCGGCGGCCGGCCTTGCCGATGATGACCGCCATCTCGCCCTCATAGTCAAAGCGCTCGGATTCCTTCGGCCGAATCATCGGCTGGCCGCTGCCGACCTGGCTGTTGGCAAAGCGGGTAAAGATCATCGGGTGCGGCGGGGTCGGATGTCCGCTCTCGGCAAGATGGGTGGCGTAGTTGACGCCGATGCAGAAGATCTTGTCCGGATCGGGCACGGTCGGCAGCAGTTCGACGTCCCCGAGTGCGTGGTCGGCGCGTTCGCCCTGCAATGCCTTCAATGCATCGAGCGATCCGGTCGTGAGCAGCGCCTTCAGCGTGGGAAAGGCTTTCAGCCGCTTGCCGGCGTCGATCACGCCCGAACCGGTGACGATGCCATAGCTTGCGACGCCTGCCGCCTTGAAACTTGCGATCTTCATGATGTCCGACCTTCTTCGATGGAGGAAACATAGGGAGCGATCGATCGTACGATCTCGCCCGCGCGGATCGGCACGCAGTCGGGCGGGAAATCCTGGTGGAAGCGGGCGCCTTCGTCGCTGGCGCGGTCGATGAATCGTTCGAGATGGACCATGGCGCCGCTCGGCAGGTCGTGCAGCACCAGCAGGCTCCATGGTTGTGTCCGGCATTGCGCCAGCGCCCGGTCGACCCAGCCATCCGGATCGTCCCAGTCGCGCGGGATCGCGTTCCACAACACGCAGCTATGTTTGTTGCGGGCAAGATAATCGACCACCGAAGGTTTCAGCAGCCGGTCGTCGAGATTGCCGCCGCCGCCAAATGGCCGAAACCAGCGTTCTGTGTGCGTGAGGTCGCCGATCGCGGCCTGCGTCCGGCCGATCTCGCTCTCAGCGGCATTCGCATCCGCCTGCCGCCCGAGCGGAACACCGTGCGTAAAGGTGTGGTTGCCGATCCAGTGGCCTTCGGCATGCGCGCGCGCCGCCAGTCGCCGTCGCGAGGGATCGCCGAGCTTTTCGCCGATCACGAAGAAGGTGGTCTTGATGCCGCGTTCACTCAAGATGTCCAGAACACGCGGCGTCACGCCGGGCTCCGGTCCATTGTCGAATGTCAGCGTCAGGTCGTACATGCTCGATCCGTCAGGTTGCGGGCCGCAGCGCGCCGGCTGCGATGTCGTCAGCCGTGCTTTGGCCGCCGCGGGTGCCGGTCTGCCAGATGGACGCCTTGCGCTCGATCCATTTGATGGCGGCGTTGAAGGCCATCGCCATCGCCAGCACCAGCAGGACGCCGGCGAACACATGCGGGCTGTCGAGAATGGTGCGGTAGCGCGAGATCAGGTAACCGATCCCGGCGGATGAAATCAGCATCTCGGATACGACCACGCCGACGATGACAAGCGCGCCGCCGACCCGCAGGCCGGACAGGACGGTCGGGATCGCCGCCGGAATGATGACCCGAACGAGCCGCTGGCTCAGCGTCGCGCCCATGCTGCGCGCGGCGAGCAGCAATTGCGGATCGATGGTCTGGATTCCCGCGGCGGTCGCCAGCATCGTCGGCAGGAAGCCATAGATCGACGCGAACGCGATTTTCGACTCGGAGCCGATGCCGAGCCACACCGTGAAGACGGGATAGAGGATCACCAGCGGCACCGCATAGAGGCTCGACACCATCGGCATGATCAGGATGCGCGGTCGCGGCAGGCTGCCGACGACGGCGCCGAGCAGGATGCCGCCGCCACAGGCGAAAGCCATGGAAACGGCGACCTCATAGAGCGTCACCGCCAGCGCGTGGCCAAATTCGCCGGCCTCGTTCCAGCCCGCCAAAAGCGTCGAGGACAGCGACGGCAGGAACAGTTCGGGAATCAATCCTGCGCGCGGCAGGATTTCCCATAGTGCGATCAGGGCGATCACGATCGACCGGCGGAGCGTTGCTGCCTTCATCGTTGCCTCACGCCGACTTCCGGATATGGCGCCAGATGCGGTCGCGCAGGCTGCCAAAAGCGTCGCCGCTCAGCATCTCATAGGTGCGCGGGCGCGGCAGTGAGACCTGCAAATGGTCGACGATGCGGCCGGGCCGCGGCGACATCACGATCACCTCGTCGGCGAGATAGACCGCCTCCGTCAGGCTATGAGTCACGAACACGACCGTCTTGCCGGTCGCTGCCCAGATCCGCAGCAGTTCGTCGCCCATGGTCATGCGGGTCTGCTCGTCGAGCGCCGCGAACGGCTCGTCCATCAGCAGCACCGGCGGATCCTGCACCAAGCCGCGCGCGATCGAGACGCGCTGCTTCATGCCGCCGGAGAGTTCATGCGGATGCCGCTTGCCGAACCCGTCGAGGCCGACGAGTTGCAACGCATCCTGCGCCTTGGCGCGGCGGTCGGCCTTGCTGACGCCGCGCAACGCCAGCGGGAATTCGACGTTTTCTTCCGCCGTCAGCCATGGAAACAGGCTGGCTTCCTGGAACACCACGCCGACCCGGTTAGGATCAGGCTGCGGGATCGGCGCGCCGCTGATGGTGATGGTGCCCGAGGTCTGCTGGCGCAGTCCCGCCATCATCATCAGAAGGGTCGACTTGCCGCAGCCGCTCGGACCGACCAGCACGACGAAACGCCCGGGTTTGACGTCGAGCGAAACGTTCTCCAGCGCGACCACGTCCTGCGACGTCGTCTTGAAGATCTGACCGACATTGCGGACCTCGATCGCGCCGGCCGGCTTGATCGGCGTTATGTTCGCCAATGGCTGCATCGTGTTTCCACCCATCTGACCAGTTCGTTGAACGTCATGGCGATCGCGGCGACCATCACCACGCCGGCCAATAATTGCTTCATCTGGAAGTTTTCGCCCCAGCTTGCGATCTGGTGGCCGATGCCGTCGCGCGAGGCATACATTTCCGCGAGGATGACACCCGTCAGATTGAAGATCATCGAAATCCGCAAGGCTTCCAGCAGCACCGGCAGCATGCTCGGCAGATAGACGCGGAACGCGGTCTGCATCGGCGTCGCGCCATAGGAGCGCGCGACGGTCAGATGCTCGACCTTGACCGACTCGACCGCCGTCGTGGTCGACATGATGACGATGAAGATCGTGGAGAAGAACCCAAAACCGACCTTTTGCGAGAAGCCGACCCCGAACACCAGGATGAACATCGGCAGGAAGATCGATTTCGGAATGCTGAAGGCAAAGAACAGCAGCGGCTTTGCCACTTCGGCAAAATAGCGGTTCTCCGCGATCAGATAGCCGATCAGCGCACCAATGGGCACCGCGAGCGCGAAGGCGGTCACCACTTCGGTTGCGGTCACCACCAGATCCTTGCGCACGGCGGCGCGCTGCAAGAGGTCGCCCAGCGTCACCAGCGTGTCGGAGGCGGAGGGTAGCAGCCGCGGATTGACGAGGCCCGTCCGCGATAGAAATTCCCACAGCGCAAAGATCGCCAGGACGATGGCGAGCCGCGCCAGTTTGATTCCAAGTGCGCTCTGCATCGCACGGCTCTCAGGGCTTGGTCGGAACCGGCTTGAATTTGGTCGAGATCAAATCTTCGGTGGGCACGATATCCTTCAGTCCGCCGAGTTTTGCCAGATCGATCGACAATTGCACCGCGGCCGGCACGTTGGCCGCGCTCATGTCGCCGCTGGTCTCCAGATTGAGGATGGTGTTCTCGTATTCGAGCGCCGCGATTTCGGTCGGCATCTCATAGAGATCCGCGATCAGCTTGACCGTGACGTCCTTGTTGGCGCGCATGAACTGCAATGCGCCGTAGAGCGCGTTGAGCGCCTTCTGCACGTTCTGCGGCTTTTCCTGCGCGTATTTGTCGAGCAC
Organism: Hyphomicrobiales bacterium; assembly: GCA_017305715.1. Classification (GTDB taxonomy): domain Bacteria; phylum Pseudomonadota; class Alphaproteobacteria; order Rhizobiales; family Xanthobacteraceae; genus Bradyrhizobium. The sequence goes on from JAFKKG010000015.1 coordinate 88,185, forward strand.
GATCCAGCCGGCGCTCAGGTTCGGCGGCACTTCCTTGGAATAATCCAGGATGGTTTTCGCATCGCCCGCCTTTGCGATCTGGAAGCTGAGCGGCGAATAGACCACGGCGGCGTCGACATTGCCGGCCAGGAGATTCGGCACCAGGCCACCGCCGCCGACGGGAACGCGGGTGAAGTCGATCTTCTTGTCCTGCACCGTCCAGAGCGCGAGCAGGTCCGACCCCGATCCGGCCGCCGTGATCGCGACCTTCTTGCCGTTGAGGTCCTTGACCGCAAGTGTCGATTTCACCGGCACCATCAACTGCCAGCCGAAACTGCCCATCGCCGCGTTGGCGACGAGCTTCGACATCACGCCCTTCTTGCGGCCTGCCGAGACCAGCGACGGCGGGTCGAGGATGATGTCGGCAGCGCCTGCCGCCAGACCTTCGAACGCCTCGGCGCCGCTGCGGTAGATCGTCAGCTCGGCGGTGATGCCTTCCTTTTCGAACAGCTTTTGACGCACGGCGGTCTCGGCGATCGTCGTCGGCCAATAGGTCTTGGTCGGCAATCCGACGCGGATGGTTTCGGACCTGGCGGCAGCCGGTGCGGCCAACGCGGCGATCGCGACGAGGGACGCCAAGGCGTGACGGCGAGAGATCTTCATTGAGTTTGTTCCTCCGGATGTTTGTTTGTTGTTGTGCCGGGCGCGCCGCCTCGGGTGGTCAGGTAGTGCCGCTGACCTCCGAAATCCGGGGCGCGGCGAGTTCGACGAATTCCTTCGTGATCGAGAAGTGATGCGATAGCGCGGCGACCGCGCTATCCGCGTCGCGTTTCAGCACGGCATCGACGATGGCGGCATGCTCGGCCTCGACGTCGCGCGGCCGGCCGACCTCGCGGCGGATCGCCAGCCTGCGGTAGCGCTCGCTCTGTTCGTGCAGCACGTCGCGGAAGCCGAGCAGCCAGGGCGAGCCGCAGGCGTTCACCAGCGCGCGATGAAAGATCTGGTGGCGCACCACCCACACTTCATAATGGACGCTGGGATCGTCGGGAAAACGGTAGGGCACCGCCATCAGCGCGTCGAAGGCGGACTCGACCGATGCAAGCCAATCCTGATCGCCGCGCTCGATCGAGCGCCGCAGAGCCAGTCCCTCGATATCGATCCTGGTCTGGGTGACGTCCTTGAGATCGGCGAGCGAGACCGGGCTGACGCGAAAGCCGCGCTGGTCGGAGGCCTGCACCAGCCCATCGGCCACCAGCCGCGACAGCGCCTCGCGAACCGCGGCGAGGCTGACGGAAAACTGTTTGGCCAATCCGGCGATGTGGAGCTTTTGGCCCGGCAGCAACCGGGTCGACAGGATGTCAGCCCGCAGCCGTTCCTGAACGGCCGACGTCAGGCTTCGTGGCCGCTCCTCCGCCGCACGCTCATCAAAACTCAACCCGATACTGGCCATCGCGGCGCAGATTGGCGGGCCAAATCCGTGTCGTCAATCGAAAATCGATTTTTTCCATTAGTTACTGCGAGAACTCCGATTTGCAGAAACCAGATGACAAGGCGGCTGCCTTGGCGTATTTACTTCGCATGCGAACTAAATTTCTAAATTGATCCCGCTAATGGCCACCCGCCCTGACCGCCGCCTGGTTTTCCTGCTCAACGTCGCCCAGCGCCGGTTGCAGCGCTGGGTGGCGACGAAGACCGAGAAGGGCGGCGTGACCGCCGCGCAGTCCGGCCTGCTCTTTATTCTGGGCCAGCGCGACGGCGCCCTGATGGGCGAGGCAGGGACGGCACTGGACCTCGGTCCACCCGGAATCAGCGGGCTGGTGGACCGGATGACCATGGCGGGCCTGATCGAGCGGCGCGCCGATCCGGATGACGGGCGGGCGTGGCGGCTGTGGCTGACGCCGTCCGGCCGCGTCGCGCTGGCGCAGTCGAAGGCCGGGCTTGCCGAAATCAACGCAAGGCTCGCCGACGGCTTCACCGACGCCGAAATCGACATCGTCGCACGCTGGCTGACCAGTTTTCAAACCAGGTTTCCAAAAGGAGAAGTGCAATGACCGAGCATGTCAAAATCCAGAACGAAGGCGGCGTCCTGACGCTGACGATGGCGCGGCCCGACAAGAAGAACGCGCTCACCAATGCGATGTATGGCGCGCTGGCGGATGCGATCCAGGGCGCGGAGACCGACTCCGCCGTCCGCGTGGTGCTGATCCGCGGCGAGGGCGACATGTTCACGTCGGGCAATGACGTCGGTGAGTTCGCGGCGATCGCGACCGGCCAAGCTCAGGGCGAGCGCCATGTCAGCCGTTTCCTGAAGTCGCTCGCCCAATCGAGCCGCCCGCTGGTGGCCGCGGTCCAGGGACGCGCCGTCGGCGTCGGCACCACGATGCTGCTGCATTGCGACCTGGTGGTGCTCGCGGACAACGCACTGCTCTCGACGCCGTTCGTCAATCTGGCTCTGGTGCCGGAAGCCGCCTCCAGCCTCTTGATGCCGCTTCGGATCGGTTACGCGCGCGCGTTCGAGATATTTGCGCTTGGCGAGGCCGTCGATGCCGCCTCCGCGCTGGCATGGGGCATTGCCAACCGCGTGGTGCCGCTGGCGCAGCTCGACGCCGAAGCAAAGGCGCTGGCGGCGCGTCTGGCGAAACAACCGGCCGGCGCGGTCAGCACCACCAAGCGGCTGATGCGCAATCCCGAAGTGCTGATGGCGCAGATCCTGGCCGAGAGCGAACAATTCGCGAAGCGGTTGACCACGCTGGAGGCGCGCGAAGCCTTCACCGCGTTCGCCGAGCGCCGGCCGCCGGATTTCTCGAAACTCGCGGCAACTTGACCGTATCGGACACCCCCGTTACGTCTTTTTCCCGCTGGCGACGTGCTGGCGGGGGAAAGCAATGAACAACAAGAATGACGCGGCCGAATTCGATTATGTCATCGTCGGCGCGGGCTCCGCGGGATGCGTGCTCGCCAACCGGCTGAGCGCCGACGGGAAGCATTCGGTGCTGCTGCTGGAGGCCGGACCGAAGGACAGCAATCCCTGGATCCATGTGCCGCTCGGCTATGGAAAACTGTTCAAGGAAAAATCCGTCAACTGGATGTACCAGACCGAGCCCGAGCCGGGCTTGAACGGCCGTCAGGTGTTTCAGCCGCGCGGCAAGGTGCTCGGCGGCTCGAGCTCGATCAACGGCCTCTTGTATGTGCGCGGCCAGCACGAGGATTACGACCGCTGGCGCCAGCGCGGCAACACCGGCTGGGGCTATGACGACGTGCTGCCCTATTTCAAGAAGGCGGAAAATCAACAACGCGGTGGCGACAAATATCACGGCACCGGCGGCCCGCTGCCGGTGTCGGACTGGCGGCATCGCGATCCCCTGTCGGAAGCCTTTGTGGTCGCCGCCGCCGAGACCGGCATTCCGACCAATCCGGATTTCAATGGCGCGAGCCAGGAGGGCGCCGGCTTTTTCCAGACCACGACCCAGCGCGGCCGCCGCGCCAGTTCGGCCTTCTCCTACCTGCGTCCGGCCAGGAACCGCAGCAATCTGCATATCGAGACCTCGGCGCTGGCGCAGCGCATCCTGTTCGAGGGCCGCCGCGCCAAGGCGGTCGAATACCGGCAGCAAGGCCGCGTGCGCACGGCAAGCGCGCGCAAGGAAATCCTGGTCTCCAGCGGCGCGTATAATTCGCCGCAATTGCTGCAGCTCTCCGGCGTCGGCCCGGCGGATCTGCTGAAGCGCCACGGCATCGACGTAGTGCTCGACGCGCAAGGCGTCGGCAATGATTTGCAGGATCACATGCAGGTGCGGCTGGTGACGCGCTGCGCGCAACCCGTCACGCTCAACGACATCGTCAACAATCCGCTTCGGCGCGTGATGGCCGGCCTGGAATATGCCGCGTTCCGCAAGGGCGCGCTGACGATCGCCGCCGGCACCTCAGGCGCGTTCTTCAAGACCAACCCCCGCCTGGCGTCGCCCGATATCCAGATCCATTTCCTGCCGTTCTCGACCGACAAGATGGGCGAGAAGCTGCATGCGCAGTCGGGCTTTACCGCGTCGGTCTGCCAGCTCCGTCCCGAGAGCCGCGGTTCGCTGCGCATCAGGAGTGCGGACCCCGCCGTGCCGCCGGAAATCCGCATCAATTATCTGGCGACCGAAACCGATCGCCGCGCCTTCATCGACGGCATCCGGATCCTGCGCAAGATTCTGGCCGCGCCCGCGCTAAAACCCTTTGCGGTCGGCGAGGTCGATCCCGGTCCGAAAGTGGCGAGCGACGACGAGCTATTGGATTTCTGCCGCCGCACCGGCAGCACGGTCTATCACCCAACCTCGACCTGCCGGATGGGCAATGATCCGCTGGCGGTGGTCGATCAGCGCCTGCGCGTGCGCGGCATCGACGGGCTGCGCGTGGTCGATGCGTCGATCATGCCGGATTTGATGTCCGGCAATACCAACGCGCCCACCATCATGATCGCCGAAAAAGCCTCTGACATGATCCTGGAGGACGCGGGGTAGTCTAGCCTTTGTACGCCCGCACCCGCTTCAGCATCTGTTCGACATGGGCGATCGGGGTTTCCGGCTGGATGCCGTGGCCGAGGTTGAAGATCAGCCGGCCTTGCGCGTAGTTCCCCAGCACGTCGTCGACCGCGCGATCGAGCGCGTCGCCGCCGGCGATCAGCGCCAGCGGATCGAGATTGCCCTGCACGGCGACTTTGGTCTGCACGCGCTCGCGGATCAATGACGGCTCGGCCGCCCAGTCGATGCTGACGGCGTTGACGCCGGTCGTTTCGACATAGCCTGGCAGCATCGCGCCGGCGCCGCGGGGAAAGCCGATGATCCTGGCCTCGGGCACCTGCGCGCGCACGCCCGCGACGATGCGTCTGGCCGGCTCGATCGACCAGCGCTGGAATTCGCGCGGTGGCAGCACGCCGGCCCAGGTGTCGAAGATCTGCAGCACGTCGGCGCCGGCCTTGAGCTGGCCGAGCAGATACTGGATCGAATTTTCGACCAGCACGTCGATGATTTTCGCGAACGCCTCGGGATGGCGATAGGCCATCATCCGGGCCGGCGCCTGGTCCGGCGTGCCCTGGCCCGCGACCATGTAGGTCGCCACCGTCCATGGTGCGCCGCAGAATCCGATCAGCGCGATGTTGGGATCGAGCTCGCGGCGAACGCGGCGCAGCGCTTCATAGACCGGCTCGAGCTTGCCGAAGTCGGCCTGCGTCGCCAGCGTCGCGACCTGCTCTGGCTTGTCCAGCGGATCGAGCCGCGGGCCTTCGCCGGCCTCGAAACGCACCGAACGGCCGAGCGCATAGGGAATGACAAGAATGTCGGAGAAGATGATCGCGGCATCGAAGTTGAAACGCCGGATCGGTTGCAGCGTGACCTCGGCGGCGTATTCCGGCGTGAAGCACAGATCGAGAAAGCCGCCGGCCCTGGCGCGCAGTTCGCGATATTCCGGCAGATAGCGGCCGGCCTGCCGCATCATCCAGACCGGCGGCACGTTCTGCCGGTGGCCGGACAATACGTCGAGAAGGGGTTTGGTCGTCGCGGGAGAGGTCAAGGGTGGGTTCCAGCCGTCGATCAGGAAAGTGAGATGCCGTTCCTGATACACGCCGGTCGGGGCTTGGCCAAGCGTTTGATGGCCTTTGCGCTGTTCAATCGACGGTCATTCGAAGGTGGCGCCGATACCGCGCTTTGCCGCGCTGCTGCGATGCCGCCGCCGTTATTGCTCTGCCCCCTCCAATATGCGCGTCACATGCTCGCGATCGAACTCGAAGGAGACGCCGAGACGCCGGTCGATCCGCCAAACCACGAGGCAACGCCGCTGGCCCGGAATGCCGTCGATGGCGAGATCGAATGCGAATGGCAGGGGCTGGTCGCCCTCGACGACCAGCCCGGCACCGGCGCTCGATATGTTCAGGACCAGACATCCCACACTGGTATTTCGAAATGACATCGTGCCGGCCTTCATCAGGATCGTGCGCCGGCTATCCTTCTTGAACCTCCGCAGTGCCTGATCCATGGCCTTTCCCAGTCCGGTTGGTGCCGCGCCAGATTTCCCAATCTGGTCCTCAGCGAGCCTTGCTAGTTCACGAGCACCGCTCCATCGCAGCGGATACCCATTACCCACACGTCGGCCTGTCCGATTCCGACGCCGAGCGTCGCGAGCACGGAAGCCAACACCTGATCGATCGAACTGGTCGCGCCGCTGATGATCCCGGTGACGGTCGATCCGAGCCCGGGTATCGGCAGCCCGAGCGGGCCGACGTTTACGGTCAGCGACAGGTCGCCGAGCAGGCTCGACGTGAGGGAAGAGGTGAAGTTGGTGGTTGTCACCGTGTGCTTGGTTTGCGACTGGATGTCGGCGTAGCTGAAGGCGACGTTCGTGGCGGTGGTGTTGCCCATTCCCGCGTGGGCGCGACCGGTGACTGTCACCGCACCCAGATTGACCAGCGTCGCTGCGGGCGGGTTTGGCTTGCTCGTGAAGTTCTTCATGTCGGCTGTCGTGACGTTGCCGATCCAGGCATCGACAATTCCGGGTGTCACGCCGAGCGTGGCGGTCGACGTGTTGATGTTCGGGCGTCCGCAGCTCAGCGCGTTGAGCGTGGCCGTGCCGGACGCTACTTCGACATACACCGGCAGATTGACCGCCGAAACGCTGCCGCTGCCCACCAATTGCACCTGAAGCAGAACACGCGTCTGCGCGGTATGCACGCTGGCGCCATTGCTTCCGATCGCGACCCATCCGGAGCCGACCGGCCGTTCGCCGATGGTGGCGGTGAGCGAGACGTTGGCAATGCCCGGTAGACCGACATTGACGGAAGTCGCGATCTGGTTCGTGCCGTTGGCGATCTGGCCCGTCGCCGTGAGCAGGTCAAGCACCGATACGAGGACGCCGACCTTGGCGTTCTGCCCCGCGGGGAGATTGGCGTAGGGGCCGACGTCAATCAGCGAGCCCAGATTGATTTTCGTCGTCGTGCTCGAGACCGCTTGCGAGATCGTCGACAATGCGGTCGTTGCGGCGTTCGCGCCGTTGGTCGTCTGCTGCGTCGTCAGCGCGGCAGCGATGATGTCGGAAATCTTGACGTTGCTGCTGAGTACGCTGTTATAGGTGGCGCCGGTCATGTTTATTCGTGTCGCCAGCGCGTTCACGAAAGTGAGCGCATCGATGCGCGCGTTCAGCAAGGCCTGATAGTCCATCACCGACAGCGACAAATTGGTCCCGAGCGTCGCGCCGAGCATGGCGTTGATCAATCCGCCGTTCAGCGCTGCAAGCCTCGAACCAATGGCAAACGACGCGACGGCAGTCGAAGATGCCGTGGCCGAGGTCTTGATCGTGTATTGATTGGCGCCGGTGAAGACCCGTGCGAAGTACAGCGGCGTTTGGGTGTTCAGCGTCACGCGCGCCGCATTGGCGGTGCCCGTCGCCGGTGTCACGAAGCGGGCTTGCGGCGCTATGGCGGCGTTGGCCGTGTAGGTTCCCAGTTCGAGCTTGGCCAGGGCGCTTGCGGGATAGTTGTTGTTCACGACTGTTGCCGTCGCGGCATTCGTTGCGTTGGAAAGATTGCTGGCAGCGACGATGGCTGCGAGGTCGGCTGTGCTCTGGGTCTTGCGGCGGTCGGCGAAGATCGTTCCAAGGTCGACCGCAAGCGCCGTGCATCCGATGACAAGGGTCATGAGGCCGGCGCCCATGATGGCGATGTTACCCCGCTCATCGGCGCGAAACCGCTTTAACAGCCTCGTGGTCATGTCAGAACCCTCCGAGCGGGATCGCCGCGGAACGGACGATCGTGGACGGCGGGGCCGGAACGAACGGCAGGTGAAAGATAAAGCTTTGCGACGCGTCGTAATTCACCGTGACCACGTATACGTTGGCATTGCCGGCCGATGCCGCTGCAATGACGGAGAGCGCACTCGCCGTGAGTAGCGGATAGGTCGACGCGTTGGCGGTGACATAGCTGGTGGCGAGACTGTTGCGTTCGCTATCGGTCATCCCTGCAACGGACGAGCGGGCGGCCTCCGCAGCAAGCTGCTGCACGCCGTGCACCATCGCCAGATAACACCCGAAAACGACGATGCCGAACACCAACACCAGAAATACCGGCGCCAGCATCGCAAATTCGACCGCGGTTGCGCCACGGCAGCAACGAACAAGTTTGCGCATCACCTGACCCCCTCTTAGGCTGAAGTTCACGCAGCGTCTCAAGGGTGTATGAAAGCGGGCTATAGAACTTCATCTGAGAACCTGAGCACTTGATTAAATGCTATGTGGCCGCTGGTTCTTATGGGCTCATCAATTTTTCCAATGTCGCCAGAGAAGCGTCGATCGAAAGCGACGGCGGTTCGTCGTGGCACAAACTGCATATGCAGCCGCATCCGAACACCTGCATATGCACGTTGATGGACATAGATGGAGATAATGCCGCCTCGATTCACGATTGATTGTGTACTTATTCTTCTGCAACCAATTATTGTACGGATATTGATTCTTATGGATCCTGCCGGGGGGCGCAGTTTGGGGGAGAGCGCTTGACACACCGACCACATTTTCACATGCACATTCCGATCGAGATCGTTCGTACCGTCGTCGCCATTTCCGAGACTGGAAGTCTGTCCAAGGCAGGTGAGCGGCTCGGTTTGAGCCAGCCGGCGATAAGTTCGCAGGTCAAGCGCCTGCAGGGCATGATCGGCGGTTCCCTGTTTGTGAAAACGGCCAATGGGACGACGACCACCGAACTTGGCAAGCTTGCCTTGCATCACGCGCGGCGAATTCTCGAAGCGAACGACCAGATGCTGCGATTGGGTGGCAACACGGTCGGTCCGCAGTTGCTCAGGCTCGGGCTAAGCACGCTTTTCCTGCCCGAGTTCGTCAGGCAGCAAACGCGGGAGTGCCTGGCCGATATCTTCATCCATTCCGATAGTTCAATGGTGATCGCGAAGGGGCTGATCGACGGTTACATCGACGTTGCCTGCATCTATGAAAGCGAAGCGATCAAGGCGGACGTCGAGGAACTCGTGATCAACGAGTACGAGGATCCCTTGGTTTGGGTACGGGCAAAGGATTTTGTCCTCAGTCCCGGCGCGCCGATTCCGCTGCTGACGTGGCCCGGCGATGACTGGATGGTACGGACGATGGTGAAGCAGGGGCTATCCTACCGGATTGTGTTCAACAGCCCCGATTATCATGCGAAGCTGGAGGCCGTGAGGGCGGGCATCGGAATTACCGCGATCCCCAAGCGGATGCTCCCGTCGGATCTCGTTTGCGCCAAGGAATATTACTTGCCGCCGCTGCCTCCCATCAAGGCGTTGCTCTGCGCCAGGTTGGGGCTGAACAACGATCAGGCCTGGGGCATCATGAAGCAACTATCCGCGCTGTTTTTCGGCGGCGCGAATGCTGGTGGCGGCGGAAGCTTGCCCCGCACCTGATGTGGGCAGACGCCGGTTCGCGTGAAACGCTGCGAGAGTGTCCTAAGTTCCGTTGATCGGAACTTTTTTCGCCGCCTTGAACAGGAACTTCGATTGTCCGGCCTTGTTGTCTCCCCATGGAGGTCCGACATGGCTGAGAAATTCGATCCTGCGGCGCATGACAAACACGCCGATAATCCCCGGGACGCGCGTGCGGCCGACCGGGAAATGCACGAAAAACTCGACGCGGGGCTGGAGGGTAGTTTTCCGGCGTCCGATCCCGTGAGTGCCGCGCAACCAGCGCCGTCGAAGGTCGACGGCAAGATTGACGATGAGTCGCTGTGGGAAAAGCTCCGCGCGGCTTTTCGGTGACAAGGAATCTTGCCGGTAACGCAGAATCCTGGCGGGACGGACATGAAGACTGAATTCAACCATGCCGCCAACGACTCGCCGCGCAGCGGAAGTTCGAAGAAAGTGGCGCCGGTCATCTGGGCCGCGATCGTCGCGCTGATCATCGCAGTCGCGATGTGGTTCGGCATGCGCGCGTGACGGCCAAGAGCTGCGCGTGTCGCGCGCAATCGCTTCGGAACGATTCACATTTCCGCGAATTGCTCCCCTGATCAATTCATTGAGGAGGATGGCGATGATTAAGCATCTTGTAATGGCTGCCGTCGCGGTGGCTGGAATTTCGTTTGTGCAGCCGGCGAGCGCCGAGGAGGTCGGTGTTGGCGTCGGCGTTGGTCCGGCCGGTGTTGGCGTGACGGTCGGCAGCGGCCGCGGTGATCGCTATCGCGACCGCGAGGTGGTCCGCGAGCGTGAATATCGCGACCGGGACGAGACCGTCGTGATCAAGCGCAAGCGCGACTATGATCCCGACCGCAAGGTCATCATCGAGCGCGAACGTTACTAATCGGCGTTGAGTTCGACGAAACGGCCTCCCACGCGGAGGCCGTTTCTTTTGCAGCCTCAATAATGCGGCGGCCGCTCGTTGGCGGCGCCGGACGCGTTGCTTTCGGCGTCCTGCAGCCGCTCCTTCAGTTCGGCGAACTGGCGTGTCAGCGCGTCGATCTGTTTCCATTGCCTGGTGATGGTCTGGTTGAGCGTCTCGATGGTTTCGTCCTGAAACGTCAGCCGCATTTCCAGCGCGTCGATGCGCTCGCCGAGTGCCTTGGCATCACTCATGGGATTCACCGTTGATTTTCCGTTCCTGCAGGCCATGGCCGAGCGCGACGCGTTCGTCGAACACGAAGCATTCGCCGCGCCAGCGGCTCTGCTCTTTCGGCACGCCTTCGAGATAACGAAGGATACCGCCCTTGAGGTGATAGACTTCGCAGAAACCGTGCGCGAGCAAATAGGCGCTGGCCTTTTCGCAGCGGATGCCGCCGGTGCAGAACATCGCGATCTTCCGATGCCTGGCGGGATCGAGATGGCGCGCGGCAAAGTCCTTGAACTGGCCAAAGCTCTTGATGCCGGGATCGACCGCGCCCTCGAACGTGCCCATCGCCACCTCGAAGGCGTTGCGGGTATCGATCACGAGCGTATCCGGTGCTGATATCAGCGCGTTCCAGGCGGCGGGCTCCACATAGGTGCCGACCTGCCGGGTCGGATCGACCCCAGCATCGCCGAGCGTGACGATTTCCTTCTTCAGCCGGATCTTCAGCCGCGCAAACGGCATCGCGGCGGCCTGCGAGAATTTGAGCTCGAGATTGTCGAGCCGGCCGCCGAACAGGGGGCCCGTTTGCAATTCCGCGACCAGCGCGTCGATGTCTTCCGGCTTGCCGGCGACGGTACCGTTGATGCCCTCATGCGCCAGCAAAAGGCTGCCCTTCAATCGGAGGCCGGCGCAGATCGCGCGCAGCGGTTCGCGCAACTCCCGGAAATCCGGCAGTGCGGCAAACTGATAGAGGGCGGCGACCTTGAGCGGCATGGCGACCATTTATCAGGCAGGCAGTGGCCGCGAAACCCGTCTTCGTCGCCCCGGCGAAGGGCGGGGCCCATACCCGCAAGTGCTTGTCAGGGGTAAAGGTATCTGCCGGAGGTGCCTCAAATTTTAGCCGCGGATTGTGGGTCCCGGCCTTCGCCGGGGCGACGCAGGAGGCCTAAATCTCTGGCATACCAGCCATTGCCCTGCCCGGGATGAATATGCCAAGAACCCCCGGAAACCCCACGCCTGATGCCGGTGGGGGTGCCGAAAACGCCAGAAGAAAGCTTGCCTGATGAGGAATTTCCATTTCGCCGGCCGCTCGACGGTCCATGCCCAGAACGCGATGGTGGCGACCTCGCATCCCGCCGCGGCGCTGGTGGCGGTCGACGTGATGCGCGCCGGCGGCACGGCTGCGGATGCCGCGGTCGCGGCCTGCGCGCTGCTCGGCGTGATCGAGCCGCAATCGACCGGCATCGGCGGCGATTGCTTCGCGCTGATCCAGCCCAGGGGCGAAGGCAAGATCGTCGCCTACAATGGCTCAGGCCGTGCGCCGATGGCGGCGAACGTCGAATGGTATCTGGAGCGCAAGATCAACTCGGTGCCGCTGACCTCGGCACATGCGGTCAGCATTCCCGGCGCCATCGATGCCTGGGACGTGATCCTGCGCGATCACGGCAAGATGGGGCTCGACACCCTGCTGCAACCCGCGATCAAGGCCGCCGAAGAAGGCTACATCGTTGCCCCGCGCATCGCCTTCGACTGGAACAACGGATTCGAAAAGCTCAAGAACGGCACCAACACCGCGCGCTATCTGCTGCCGCACGGCAGGCCTGCGGCGGCCGGCGACGTGATTCATCAGCCTGAACTGGGCAAGACGTTGCGCGCGATCGCCAGGGATGGCCGCGATGCCTTCTACACCGGCGAGATCGCCGCCGACATGGTCGATACCCTGCGCGGCATCGGCGGCCTGCACACGCTGGAGGATTTTGCGGCGCACGGCACCGAGACGACGTCGCCGATCGGCACCATCTACAAGGGCCACGACGTCTGGCAGTGCCCGCCGAACGGCCCAGGCATCACCATGCTGGTCATGCTCAATATCCTCTCGCGCTTCGATCTGACGAAATATCCGGCCCTCAGCGTCGAGCGTTTCCATCTCGAGGCCGAAGCCGCGCGCATCGCCTACATGATGCGCGAGCAGCACATCGCCGACCCCGGCCAGGTTCATGTCGACGTCGCCGGCATCTTGGCGAAGGAATTCGCCGAGGAGCACATCAGCAAGATCCGGATGGATGGGCTGCTCGACCTGCCGAACGTCGCGCCGCCGATGAACCCGTCCACGGTCTACATCACGGTGGTCGACAAGGACCGCAACGTCTGCTCGTTCATCAATTCGATCGCCCATTCGTTCGGCTCGGCGATCGTGTCGAACAAGACCGGCGTGCTGTTGCAGAACCGCGCCGGCGGCTTCCGGATCCAGCCCGGCCACCCCAATTGCATCGCACCCGGCAAGCGGCCGCTGCACACGATCATGCCGAGTTTTGCGACCAGGAACGGCCGGGCCGTGATGCCGTTCGGCGTGATGGGCGGGCAGTATCAGCCGGTCGGCCAGACCCGTGTGCTGACCAACATGCTCGACTATGGCTGCGACGTACAGGAAGCCATCGATATGCCGCGCGGCCTCCATTACGAGGGCGTCTACCAGCTCGAGGACAGCGTGCCGGCGGCGATCGTCGAGGGCCTGCAGAAGATCGGACATAAGACCACCAGCGTGGTCGGCCCGCTCGGCGGCGGCCAGGCGATCTGGATCGATTGGGAGAAGGGCACCCTGGTCGGCGGTTCCGATCCCCGCAAGGATGGCTGCGCGCTGGGGTATTAAGTTGAGCACCGGGAATTTCACCTCTCCCCGCTGGGGAGAGGTGAACCGAGGCCGACTCAACTGAATTTCATCATGCCCTGATATCGGAACCAGATCCCGTCGTTTTCGTTGAACGACGGGCGCTCGAAGTGCGCCGGTTTTTTCCTGCGTTATCGCTCCGAGGCCCGTCATTACCACTCTCGACACAGAAGGCTCCGCACAGGCCGACCTGCGCGGCGGTAGTTCGCCGTGGTTTGCCGCGGCCGTACACCCGCCGCGCCCAGGTGTCGGCGAGAACCTGAAATGCGATGTACTGATCGTCGGCGCCGGGATTACGGGATCGCTGGTCGCCGAGCGCCTGACGCGCCAGGGCCTTGCAGTGGTCATCGTCGATCGTGAACGGCCCGGCCGCGGCAGCACCGCCGCCAGCACCTCGATGCTGCTATGGGAGATCGACCGCTCGCTGACGGAGCTGACGGAAGCTTATGGTTTCGAGCGCGCCGTGCGCGCCTACCGTGCCAGCCTGAACGCGGTCACCGGCCTGAAGTCGCTGGTGCTGCAACTCGGCATCGCCTGCGACATGCGAAACAGGGACTCGCTGTATCTGGCTGCGGGCGACACGGGACGGGAATTGATCGAGGAACATCGCCTGCGCGAGCGCGCCGGTCTGCCCGGTGATTTTCTCGACCATGCGAGGTTGCTCGAGACCTACGGAATGACCCGTGCTGGCGCGATCGTGTCGTCCGGCGCTGCCGATGCTGATCCGATGCAATTGGCGCGCGGGCTTCTCAATATTTCTGCCGGGCGTGGTGCGCGCTTGTTCGACGGCGAAGCGGTGGCCTTCCATCCCGCCGGGCGCGCGGTCGGGGTCGTGCTGGCCAATGGCCGCGAAATCGAGGCCCGGTCGGTCGTGCTCGCCACCGGTTACGCGATGCCCGATATCGTGCACTCCACCGTGCAAACCGTGTCATCGAGTTGGGCGATTGCGACGCCGCCGCAGCCGCAGAACGTGTGGAAGGATGCTGCGCTGATCTGGGAGAACAGCAAGGATTATCTCTACGCGCGCACGACGCGGGCAGGGCGGATCATCATCGGCGGCGAAGACAGCGAAGACGTCATCGAGCCGGATGCGCGGGATCGGCTGATCCCCGAGAAGTCCCGGCTTCTCGCGCAAAAGCTGACGGCGCTGTGGCCGGTCGCCAACACCGATATCGACTTCCGCTGGGCCGGCACTTTCGACACCACGCGCGACGGGTTACCGCTGATCGGGCCGGTACCGGGGCAGAGGGGCATTTATGCGGCCTACGGCTACGGCGGCAACGGGATCACCTTCAGCTTCATGGCCGCGCAATTGATCGGTGATCTGATTGCGGGCGCGACCTCGCCCTTGCTGCGCGATTTCGCGCTGGATCGGGATGGTGCGTCGATCGGCGATTGACGGGTTGCATTCCGGGAACCGCGCAGATCGCGGCGCGTTAACCAAGCCGTCATCGACGCATGGCGGCTGATACGGGTTCGGTCGAGGTGCGCTCTGATTGTCCCGAATTCCTGCTTGCGATCATTCTTCTCGCGCTGTTGCAACATGCCGCGGATCGCGCTGTAGGCCAGACAACACTTCTCGCCGCGCGGGCCAGACCGCCCATCCTCGGATTGACGCGGTTGGTATGTTCGCTGCCGCGCCCAGCGAGGTGCTTCTCTCTCGCGCGTGGACCAGAAGAAGGCATCCCTTAGGAACCAATGTTCTCGCGGCACATTGTTGCGGCATCTGAACAAGAATGCGGCACTTGAAAGATTTGCCGTCAGCCAGGAGTGCGCGCGATGATGGATGCAGTCGTTATTCAAGAGGGAGTGGACACGGCGGAGCCGTCCATTTCCGGTGTTTCGTGGCCTGCGGTCACTGCCGGCGCCGTCGTTAGCTGCGCGCTCACACTCGTGCTGCTGGCGTTCGGCATCGGTCTTGGTCTCTCCGTCGTGTCGCCCTGGAGCGGCTCCGGCATATCGGCAACCACTTTCAAGATCGGAACGGGGCTTTATCTCATCGTCATCGCCATGCTGTCTTCTTCGATCGGCGGATACATCGCCGGTCGCCTGCGGACGCGGTGGACCGGCGTTCACAGCGATGAAGTCTATTTTCGCGATACCGCGCATGGCTTTATCGCCTGGGCGTTCGCGTCCGTGCTCGGCGCGATTCTCCTGGCGTCGCCTGCAAGCAGCCTGATCGGTGGCGCGGCATCCGGCGCGAGTCAGGCAGCCACGTCGGCGGCCAGCCAGTCGGGTCCCATGGACGGCTATGTCGACACGCTGCTGCGTGCGGACACACCGGCGCCAGCCAGCACCGGCAATGCGCAGGATCCCCGGGGCGAAATGACTCGCTTGTTCACGTCGAGCTTTCGCAATGGCGGTGACTTGAAACCCGCCGATAGGGCCTACGTTTCAAAGGTCGTGGCTGCGCGAACGGGGCTCAGCCAGGCCGATGCCGACAAGCGCGTCAATGACGTCGTCACGCAGGTCAAGAGCGATACCGATGCCGCCCGCAAGGCCACCGCCCAGTTGGCGTTCTGGCTTGTGGCTTCACTTCTGATCGGGGCGTTCTGCGCCAGCCTTGCTGCGACCGAAGGCGGTGCTCTTCGCGATGGCACATGGCGCCGCTCGGCGAACCGCTAACCGTACAACCACGAAAGGAAATCCCATGCCCATTCTTCTTTGGCTGGTCGGAATCCCGATTCCCCTCATCATCCTGATTTTGCTGCTGCGATAGCAAGACCTGAAATGCCCCGCAACGCGCGGGGCATTTTTGCCTCCCAATCTGATCATTTTCGATGGACCGACGTCTGGTGCCATTGTTTAACCAGGAAAATTGCATGGCCAAATCATCCAAGTCCATCGTCAAAGGGAAACCGGCATCGGCCCGATCGATGACGATCCATGATCAAAAGCTCAGTCGTGGCGAGGGCGGCGAATTGCACCAGGTCGCGACAGGCGACGTGCCGGTGCTGACCACCGCCCAGGGCGGGCCGGTGTCCGACGATCAGAACTCGCTCAAGATAGGACCCCGCGGTCCGACGCTGCTCGAGGACTTCCATTTCCGCGAGAAGATTTTCCATTTCGATCACGAACGTATCCCGGAGCGGGTGGTGCATGCCCGTGGCTACGGCGCGCACGGCTTCTTCGAGAATTACAAGCCGATGTCGAAATACACCCGGGCCGATCTGTTTCAGCGCGCCGGCGAACGAACGCCGGCCTTCGTCCGGTTCTCGACTGTTGCGGGAAGCAAAGGCTCGTTCGATCTGGCGCGCGATGTACGCGGGTTCGCGGTCAAGCTTTATACGCAGGAAGGCAATTGGGACATCGTCGGCAACAACATCCCGGTGTTCTTCATCCAGGACGCCATCAAGTTTCCGGACCTTATTCATGCCGTGAAGGAAGAGCCGGACTGCGCTTTTCCCCAGGCGCAATCCGCCCACGACAATTTCTGGGACTTTGTCAGCCTGACCCCCGAAAGCATGCACATGATCATGTGGGTGATGTCGGACCGGGCCCTCCCGCGTTCGCTGCGATTCATGGAAGGGTTCGGCGTTCACACCTTCCGTCTCGTCAACGCGAAGAACGAATCGACCTTCGTCAAATTTCACTGGAAGCCGAAGCTTGGCTTGCAATCAGTGCTTTGGAACGAGGCAGTCAAGATCAACGGCGCCGACCCCGATTTCCACCGCCGCGACCTCTGGACCGCCATTCAAAGCGGTAATTTTCCGGAATGGGAGTTGCAGTTCCAACTATTTGATCAGGCTTTTGCCGACAAATTCGATTTCGACGTACTCGATCCCACCAAACTGATTCCGGAGGAATTGCTGCCACCGATTGCCGTGGGCCGGCTGGTGTTGGACCGCATGCCCGACAATTTCTTCGCCGAGACCGAACAGGTCGCGTTCATGACCCAGAACGTGCCGCCCGGCATCGACTTCTCCAACGATCCGTTGTTGCAGGGACGCAACTTTTCTTATCTCGATACCCAGTTGAAGCGTCTGGGTAGCCCGAATTTCACCCATATCCCGATCAACGCGCCGAAATGTCCGTTCGCCCATTTCCAGCAGGACGGCCACATGGCGATGCGCAACCCGATCGGGCGGGCCAACTATCAGCCAAATTCGTTCGGCGAGGGTCCGCGCGAATCTCCGCAGCGCGGCTTCGTGCCGTTTGCGGATGTCGAGGAGGGTCCCAAGCGGCGGTTGCGGGCAGAGAGCTTTGCCGATCATTACAGCCAGGCCCGGCAGTTCTTTATCAGCCAGACCGAGGGCGAGCAGGACCATGTCGCCGCCGCCCTGACCTCCGAACTGAGCAAGGTGAAGACACCGGCGATCCGCGAGCGGATGGTGGCGCACCTGCTCAACATTCACAGGGATCTCGCGGCGAAGGTCGGCGAGGCGCTGGGGCTGAAAGCGATGCCGAAGCCGGCGGATGCGGCGGTGCCGACGCGGCAGGATCTCGATCCGTCGCCGGCGCTGGGCATCGTCGGGAAAGGACCGCAACGCTTTGAAGGTCGCAAGCTCGGTATCCTCATTACCGACGGCACCGATGCGCCGCTTCTGAAGGCTTTGCAGGCGGCCGTCACCAAGGCCGGCGCAAGCTTTGAAATCATCGCGCCCAGGATTGGCGGCGCCAGGACAAGCGACGGCAAACTGGTTGAGGCCGACCAGCGGATCGATGGCGGGCCGTCGGTGCTATATGATGCGGTCGCACTGCTGCCGGCAGCAGAAATCATCGATGATCTGGTCCGGGAATCCACCGCGCGCGATTTCGTCGCCGACGCTTTCGCACATTGCAAGTTCATCGGTCATGTCGACGCGGCGATGCCGTTGTTTGTAAAGGCCGGCATCGGAAAGCCTGACATGGACGAAGGCTTCGTCAATCTGGCCGGTGCAAAGAACGTCGCGGGCTTCATCAAGCGCCTCGGACAATTGCGGGTGTGGAGCCGGGAGCCCAATGTGAAGATGCGTTAACCGCGATGAGTTCGTCGATCCGGAGCCTGAAGCGATCGAACGCCGAAATGTGAGAGGCCGCTGCCGGTTGACCCGCCCGATGAGGGCAAATCCCTGCGCATTTGACCGCGCGGACGGGGTGACAACATCAGGTCCGTTGCGCTAGACACGTTCCGATTTATCGAGAAAAGGTACCCAGGATGCGATCTTCCCGACGCACGATCATCCAGACGGCGTTTGCGGCCATGGCGGCCGCCGTTACTTCACCCGCACTTTCCACGATTGCATCGGCCCAGACCGCAGGAAAACCCATGACCACAGCTTCAGGTTTGCAGATCATCGACAACACCGTCGGCACCGGCGCTTCGCCGAAATCCGGGCAGACCTGCGTCATGCACTACACCGGCTGGCTCTATAATGAGGGCAAGAAGGGCAAGAAGTTCGATTCTTCCGTCGACCGCAACGAGCCGTTCGAATTTCCGATCGGGCAGGGCCAGGTCATCAAGGGCTGGGACGAGGGCGTCGCCTCGATGAAGGTCGGCGGCAAGCGCACGCTGATCATTCCGCCAGCGCTCGGCTATGGCGCCCGCGGCGCCGGTGGCGTCATTCCGCCCAACGCGACGCTGATGTTCGATGTCGAATTGCTGGCGGTGAAGTAGCCGCTGCTTCGATCTTGCAACAACAAGGGGGCGCATCGTGAAAGTCTCCATCCTCGACGATTATTTCGACACGCTCCGGACGCTGGATTGTTTTGCAAAACTCGCCGGCCATGACGTGACGATCTGGAACGATCATGTCCAGGACGTCGACAAGCTCGCCGGGCGGCTGCGCGACACCGAGGCGCTGGTCCTGATCCGGGAGCGGACGCAGATTCGCACGCCGCTATTGGAGCGCCTGCCGAAGCTGAAGCTGATCAGCCAGCGCAGCGTGTTTCCGCATATCGATATCGAGACCTGCACGAGGCTCGGTATCGTCGTCTCCTCCAGCCTGCACGCCGATACGCCGTCTTATGCGACCGCCGAATTCACCTGGGGCCTGGTGCTGGCGGCGATGCGCGCGATCCCGCAGCAGATGGCGTCGCTGAAGTCGGGGCATTGGCAGATCGGGGTCGGCCATACGTTGCGCGGCAAGACGCTCGGCATCTACGGCTATGGCCGGATCGGCGCTGTGGTCGCCGGCTACGGCAGGGCGTTCGGCATGAAGGTGCTGGTGTGGGCGCGCGAACCCGCGCTGGCAAAAGCCCGCGCCGACGGCTACGAGGCCGCCGCCAGCAAGGCCGCGTTCTTCGAGCAATGCGATGTGCTGTCGTTGCACATGCGTCTGGTCGACGCCACCCGCGGCATCGTCAAGGCGGAAGATCTCGCGCGCATGAAGCCGACGGCGCTGCTGGTCAACACCAGCCGCGCGCCGCTGATCGAGCCGATGGCGCTGGCGAACGCGCTGCGCGCCGGGCGGCCCGGCATGGCGGCGGTCGATGTCTACGAAAAGGAACCGCTGCGCGACGTCAACGATCCCCTGCTGACGCTGGATAATGTGGTCGCCACGCCGCATATCGGCTACGTCACCCGCGACGAATACGAACTCCAGTTCACCGATATCTTCGATCAGATCGTGGATTTTGCGGCGGGCACGCCGACCAATGTGGTCAATCCCGCGGTGATGGATAGGCGGCGTTAGCCTCCCTCTCCCCGCAAGCGGGGCGGGGTAAGCGAAAAAAGACCGGCCCCACAGGAGCCGGTCTTTCCGTGCACGCGTTCAGCGCGATCAGAGATTCTTGTTGGCCGCGGCGGCCGCCTTATCGACAGCTTCCCTGGCGGCTTGCTTGGCGTCGCCCATGGCCTTCTGGCCCTTGCCCTTGATTTCCTGGACCGCGCCTTCGCCCTGCAGGCGATCGTTGCCGGTGGCTTCGCCGATGCCCTGCTTGGCCTTGCCGATGGCTTCGTTGGCGGTGCCTTTGATCTTGTCTGCCGTGCTACCCATGGAATGCTCCTTCCAGATTGTTCAGCTTCGAAAAGGCAACGCGACAGGGGGCCGGGCGTTCCCATAAATGCTGGTTTACGTTCACGTTTTTATGTACGCTTCGTAATCGAACGATTTTACGGAAAGCAGCGCGAATGTCAGGCTCTCACGACCATCCCCATGACCACTCCCACCATCATTCCCACGGCGATCACGCGCACGGCCACGATCTCGATCGCTGGAAGCATGATGGCATTCGCGTCATTCCCGGCAATCAGCTCGATCCCAACGTGCCGTCGACGGCGGGCATGGACCGCAAGGCGGCGATCAATTTCGCCCGTGTCGGCGCGCAGAAATTATGGGCGGGCACCGTGACGATCCGGCCCGACGCCAAGACCGGCGCGCATCATCACGGCCATCTCGAAAGCATCATCTATGTCGTGAAGGGCAAGGCGCGGATGCGCTGGGGCGAGGCGCTGCAATTCACCGCCGAAGCCGGCCCCGGCGATTTCATCTTCGTGCCGCCTTACGTGCCGCACCAGGAGATCAACGCCAGTCCCGACGAGGTGCTGGAATGCGTGCTGGTGCGCAGCGACGGCGAAGCGGTCGCGATCAACCTCGACATCGAGCCGGTCGAAAAGCCGGAAACGGTGTTGTGGGTCGATCCTGTGCACCGCGATCCCGCGGAGAAGAAGTGACGGTGTCATTCCGGGTTCGACGCTCACGCGTCGCCCCGGAATGATATTAAAGGCCTTACGCAAACACCCCGTGATCCATCGGCCGGTTCGGAACCACATAGCCATAGCGGATGTTGGAAGGCTCCGGCCCCGCCTTTTCATATTCCGCCTTCATCAGCGCAAAGCGGTCGCCCTTCAGCTCCAGCAGCGCGCGCTTGGGCTGGATGCCGTAGAGCCGCGCGTTGTTGTCGCCGAAGATCGCCGTCTTCACCGGCCCGTCGGCGGCCCCGAGCGGGGCGTAGCCGAATTTCTTCTGCATGGCTTCGGGGATTTCGAGCCGTCGCAGGCCCTCGATCTGCCATTGCGGGGCGCCGGTCCATAGCGCGTCCGTGCCCCAGCAGACGTGATCGGCGCCGAGCCCCTTGATCAGCGTGCCCATCAGCGCGGCGCAGACATTCGGCTCCGCCACCAGCGTGGTGGCGAACAATTGCCCGACGTCGCCATAGACATTGCTGACGCCATATTGCGCGGGGATGTCGGCAAGATCGCTGGTCCAGGAAATCCGCCCGGTGCGCTCGAATTCGGCGAGCGCCTGTTTCGGATCGCCGCCGACATGGCGATAGGCCGAGTGATAGATGATGAAGTTGAGCTGCGGCCAATCTTTCGCGGCCTGCCCGACGTCGGCAACGTCGGCGAAGCCGCGCAGATTGGGATATTGCTTCTCGATTCCCGGTGCGAACAGCCCCTTGTGGACGCAGACATTCTTGATGCCGGCCTTCACCATCTTCTCGTAGCCCTTGTAGGCGACCTTCTCGTCGTCCATCCGCCAGGGATAACGGCTGATCTCCTTGTGGGTGTTGTCGCCGACCGTATAGCCCTTGCAGGATTCCGGCTTCAGCGCGAGGCCCGCATCGAGCTTGTCGAGCCAGCCCGGCTGTCCCGGCGTGAAGATCATGTGGCAGAACACCCGGCGCGAGCCGGCCTCGTCGTTGATCTTCTGGCGCGCCTCCGCCATCTGCTCGTTGGTCAGGAACCAGTCCTGCTCGATGTCGGACGGCGCCGAGGAGATCAGCGATATCTTGGTGTCGGAATCGAGAAACATCTCCTTCTTGTAATTGTTGAACTTGAGGTCCTCGATGGTCTGCTCGCGGTCGCCGAGTTCCTTGTTCCAGCCGGCCTTGCCGACCGCCTTGCGCATTTCGACGAAGCCCATGATGCGGGTGTCGTCGCGCAGGAAATGCGTGTGCATGTCCATGATGAACTGGTCCTTCAGCGCGCCGGCGCGCTCCTGCGCCATCGCGGGCGTGGCGGCTTCCGCTTTTGTCACATCGAACAGCGGCCCGTAGACTTCATTCATCGCGACAAAGGAAGCGGCCATGCCGGCGGCGGTCTGGAAGAAGCGGCGCCGGTTCAGCCCCTGCCTGGCCCCGAGGTCGTCGGCCATCGCGAGCAAGCGCGCCTCGACCTCGCGCTGCTTCTCGTTCTGCGGGTCGGGATAGAACTCGTCGCTGGAAACGATCTGGGTCGGGATCGGCGTCTGGTACTGGCACAATTCGGACGGCATCAGTGCGGCAAGTTCGGCTTCCGTCAGCTGGTTGCTCATGGTCAGCTCCCCTGTTGCGCCGGATATTTCCGGTCGGCGGCGGCGAAGACTAGGCCCACTTCGCCCGTGCGTCCGCGACCTCCAGCCGTGGACCCGTTCACAAAATCGTGCGTCCATTTGCCATTGTGAAATGCGGCCGTGCGGGCCGCCGCCGGTTTACTCGCAAGGAACGCCGCGAAATGTTATCGTCAGCCGGCCGATAGCGGACGAAGAATCCGCCCAACAGGGAGAGCAGCCATGATGCATTCCGGACATCCGCTGGCACGGCGCACAGTGATCGCGGGAATTGGCGCCGGCGTTGCGGCGGGCGCGATGGGCGCAATGCCGGCACGGGCCGCCGCCGAAGGCGGCGAGATCTGGAGCAGCGAATACTGGACCAAAAAGGGTGATATTCCGCTGTGGATGTTCCGCAAGCGGCTCGGCGCGCCGAAGGCCGGCGAGCCGGCGCGTCCCGTCGTGTTCTTTGTCCACGGCTCTTCGGTCACATCGCGGGTGTTCGACCTCAGCGTCCCCGGCAAGGGCGAATATTCCGTCATGAACGAGTTCGCCCGCTACGGCTTCGACTGCTGGACCATGGATCACGAGAATTACGGCAAGTCCGGCCGCACCTCGGGCAATGCCGATATCGCCAGCGGCGTCGAGGATTTGAAGGCCGCGGTTGATGTCATTGCCCGCGAGACCGGGAAGCGGAAGGTGCATTTCGTCGGCGAATCCTCTGGCGCGCTGCGCGCGGGTGCCTTTGCCATGGTGGCGCCCGATCGCGTCGATCGGCTGGTGTTCGCCGCTTTCACCTATAAAGGCGAGGGATCACCGACCCTGACAAAACGCGCCGAGCAACTGGCGTATTATCGCTCGCACAACATGCGCAAGCGCGACCGCGACATGATCCGTTCGATTGCGACCCGCGACAAGCCCGGCACCAGCGATCCTGCCGCGATAGAGGCGCTGGCGGATGCGGAAATGGTGTTCGGCGACCAGATCCCGACCGGCACCTATCTGGACATGACGGCCAATCTGCCTGTCGTGCATCCGCAAAAAGTCCTGGCGCCGGTGCTGCTGGTCCGCGGCGAATATGACGGCATCGCCACCATCGCCGACCTTGAGGAATTCTACAATCTGCTGCCGAACGGCGACCGCCAGTTCATCATCCTGCCCGGCACCGCCCATTCGGTGGCGCTCGCCATCAACCGGCAATTGTTCTGGCACGTGACGCGGGCATTCCTGACCATGCCGACGCCGATCGCGACATAGAGTCTCACCTCGCGCCAAAAAGATCGAGATATCGATGTCGGCCCGCGTCCGGCCTGATCGTTCTTGGCCTGAGTCCCCTCGAAAAGGAGCCGTTATGGCCAAAATGATCTTCGTCAACTTGCCGGTGTCCGATCTTCCCCGAGCCACCGCGTTCTACCAGGCGATCGGCGCCGAGAAGAACCCGCAATTTTCCGACGACACCGCGTCCTGCATGGTGTTTTCCGAAACCATCTTCGCGATGCTGCTGACCCATGAGAAGTTCATGCAATTCTCGCCGAAGAAGATCGCGGACAGCAAAACGTCCTGCGAAGTTCTGATCTGCGTCTCGGCCGACAGCCGCGCCGAAGTCGACGATCTCGTCGGCAAGGCAGGGAAGGCGGGTGGTGGTGTCGATCCCTGCCCGAAGCAGGATTACGGCTTCATGTATGGCCGCAGCTTTGAGGATCCCGACGGCCATATCTGGGAAGTGATGTGGATGGACGTTGCGGCCGCGAATGCCCAGCAACCGGCTGCGGCCGAAGCTTAGCGTGAATGCGGGTGGGCAAACCGCAAGCGCGCCTTTGCCCACCCGTTCTCAATACGTCACCCGCAACCCCACGCCGCCATGGAGGGTATTGCCGACCGGCTGCGGTCCGGCGGTGCCGTTGAGGAAGAGGTCGGCGACCCAGCCCTTGGCGATGCGGAAGCCGAGCCGGCCGCCATATTCGAACCAGTTCTGGTTGCCGATCGTCGGCACCACGGTGCCGGTGCCGGTCACGGTGGCGACGATGCCGGATTGCGTGCCGAACGATTGCACGAAGCCACCATTGATATTGGCCTCGACGCTGCTGCCGAACAGGTGCGTCCACTGGCCGCCGATCTTGACCAGATTGGTCTTGTCGATGCCGCCTGGGATCGAGGCGTCGAACGGGTTGAACGCCGCGGCGGAATCCGAATAGCCCTTTACCCGTTGCCATAATTGCCAGACCTCGACGGAGGCAGCCACTTCGTCGCGCGGCGACAGCCGGCTGATCCAGCCCGCGCGGCCGTAGACGCCGTAATTGTCGCCGGTGGTGTGGCCATCGAGCGACACCGCGCCGAGGCTCGTCATGTAGCTGCGGCGGTAATTGATCTTCTCATACGGTGTCAGGATGGCGCCGATGTCGAAGAACGGCCGCGACGATCCCCAGTCGGCGAAATCATAGCGCAGCGCGAACGCGCCGATCGGTGCCGATGTGACGCTGTAGCCGCCTTCGCTGTAATGGGTGTAGGCGATGCCCGCCAGCAGCGACAAATTGGCGGTCAGGTTCTTGCGGCCGTGAATGCCGGCCGAGAAGGATCCCGCCGAGCCGAAGGCGCTGACGCAGTCGTTGCAATTGACCTGCTCGTTGACGCCCAGCAGCACGGTGCCGAGCACGCGGTTGGTGATCATCTGGTTGAAACGCTGCCTGGCCAGATCGTTGATCGATGCTGCGCTGGAATCCGCGCCTGTCGGAGGCGGCGTCGAGGTCGGCGACGTCGTCGGTATTGGACTCG
This sequence comes from Hyphomicrobiales bacterium, assembly GCA_017305715.1. Lineage (GTDB taxonomy): Bacteria > Pseudomonadota > Alphaproteobacteria > Rhizobiales > Xanthobacteraceae > Bradyrhizobium. The sequence goes on from JAFKKG010000015.1 coordinate 113,319, forward strand.
GACTCGAGCTCGACGTCGGCGTTGGGCTCGGCGAATTGGTGCTGGTCGGCGTCGGAGTTGGCGCCGGCGCGGGCGACGACGCCGGACTTGGCGAGGGAGACGGCGATGGACTGGGCGACTGCGCCGCCGCCGGCGATAGCTGCATCGACGCCTGAAGCAGCAACGCGGCCGCGGTCAATGCGGCCGATACCACGGCGCTCCTCACGTGACGTTGCATGATCAACGCCCGCACAGCATGCCGGTGGAATCACCGGCCGGAGACGTCACCGTCGGCGAGGCGCTCGCATATCGTGTGGCACTGCAGAGTCCTGCCGCCGCGCCGCAGGTCTTGGCGAAGGTCCATGGCGGGCTGTCGGTCTTCTTGATCGTGGTCTTGCCGCCGGTCAGGGTGACAATGGCGGTATCGCCGGGAGTGGTGAGCTGGGTGCATTCGAAGCTGACGGTGCAGACCGACGCCTGGCCTTCCCGGAGATTGACGATGGTCTGGCCGCGCTGCGACAGGATATCGAGCGTGGTGCCGCGCACGCCGATGGTGGCGAGCGGCGTGGTGATCTTGTAGGCGGCCTTTTCCGAATGGCCGGTCACGAACCGGAACGCACCGGAAGTGAGGCGTATCGCCACGTCGCGATAATGCGTCTCGTCGTCGAATACGGTGCGGTCGAGCTTGAGCGACGCATTCGGCCCCAGCGACAGATTGGTGCTGTCGGACATCACCAGTCGCGCGGCGCTGTCGAGGCCGGTACGAACGATCTCGTCGCGAAGCAATCCGTCGCCGACATTGACCCGGTTGGTTGCCGATCCGGCAACACGGAGCACTTCATTCTTGACGACGGCAGCTTCGCCGACGCGCGTTTGCGCGGAAAGTGGACTTGCCGCCAACACTGCGATTACACCAAACACAAGCACGAAAACACAAACAGAGTACTGACGCGATTTCATTTCAAAGCCGATTGATTATCCCGATATCGTATCCGATCGCGTCCGCAAATGATGTGCTAGAATTATCATACGCGGCGCGCTACCAGCCCGATGGTTAGTGATGTCGGATCGAAATGCGTTCAATGCGATGGAGATAATAATCTGCATCGTCCTCACTCAATTTTGCCGCAATTTATTTGGTTGTAGATCCGGTGCCTATTTTGCCAACGTTTTTTCCTGACACGCCCATTGCACGCACTGCCATCATCGCGGGAATTATCTTTTTCCTCGCGCATTTGGCGATGTTGATCGGCATCACCACGCCGGAGAAATTTTACTTCGACGAAGTGCATTACGTGCCGGCCGCACGGCAGATGCTTCTGCCCGTGATGCCGCAGCCGATGCTCAACCCGATGCATCCGCCGCTGGCCAAGCAATTCCTCGCGCTCTCGATCCACACTTTCGGCGACGTACCGCTGGGCTGGCGCTATCCGGCGGTACTGTTCGGCGCGCTCGCCATTGTCGCCGTGTATCTTGGTGGCCTCGCGCTGTTTGCGGCGCAGGGGCCGGCGATCGCATCAAGCCTGCTCGCATTCTTCAACCAGATGCTGTTCGTGCAATCGCGGATCGCGATGCTGGATATTTTTGCGCTGACGTTCAGCCTGTTCGCCATCGCGTCATTCATGCACGGCTTCCGGCAGCGGCGGCCGCTTCTCTGGTTTGCGCTCGCCGGGCTGTCCTGCGGTTTTGCGGTCGCCTGCAAATGGAGCGGGCTGTTCGTGCTCGCGGTCTGCATCGTCATCGTCGCGGCGATCCGCCTGATGCAGGGCTGGCGCACGGAGTTTGCCGACGGCAATGCCGATGACTGGTACCGGCCGGATCTGTGGCCCGATTTCAAGGCCTGGCAATTCGCGGCCTGCTTCCTGCTGATCCCGGCGGCCGCCTATCTCTCGACCTTCGTCCCGCTCTACGGCTTCTCGATTACGGATATCATCGAGGCGCAGCGCCGCATCTTCAACGACAACACCACGACCGCGATCGCCGGCCACACCTATATGAGTTCATGGCCGTCCTGGCCGTTCCTGGTGCGCCCGGTCTGGTATCTCTTCGACAAGGTCGGCGACGACCGGATCGCGGCGGTGGTCTTCCTCGGCAATCCGCTGATCCTGTGGCCGGCGCTGATTGCGGTCGCGATTGCCTTGCGCGACTGGATCGTGACGCGCCGCGCGGACGCGTTTCTGGCGCTGGCGTTTTATGTCGGGCCGTATCTTGCCTGGGCGTTGCTGCCGCGAACGCTCGGCTTCATCTATTATTATCTGCCGGCCGCCACCACCGCGAGCTTCGTGCTGGTCTATGCGCTGCGTCGCGGCAACACGCCACGCTGGCTGCTATGGGCCTTTGTCGCGGCCGGTGCGGCGGGCTTCGCCGCGATGCTGCCGATCTCGGCGGCCTTCGTCGAAACGTCGATGGCGACGTTCAACCGCCTGATGATCTTCCAGAACTGGATCTGATTCTCTCGACGAGTCGTCCCGGCGAAGGCCGGAACCCATAGCCACCGGCCGTCGTTATGCGAAGGTCATCAGCTTCTCTGCTTGATCGAAAGAGCAACGCGGTATGGGTCCCGGCGTTCGCCGGGACGACGACAGATTTGAGCTCACCCCTGAAACGCAAAAAATCCGCCTGCCGTTTCCGGCAGGCGGATCGATGACGCGTTATTGTCTCGGGTTACTGCCTCGAATTCGCGGCGGTCTTGGTGTCCATGTTGACGACCTGAACGCGGCGGTTGGACGGGTCCATCGGCTCGTTCGGATCCTTCGGCCGGGACTTGCCGTAGCCGACGGTCACCAGATCGGAACCGTTGATGCCGAACTCTTCGGTCAGCACCTTCTTGATCGTATCGGCGCGGCGCTCGGAGAGCTGCTGGTTATAGGACTCGCCGCCAACCGCATCGGTGTGACCGGCAAGCATGAAGGTCGAGCCCTTCAGGCTGGGGTCGGAAAGCGCCTTGGCGAGTTCCTCCACGGCCTGCTCCGAACTCTTGCTGATTTCGGCCGAGTTGTAGTCGAAACGGATTTCGAGATCGATCTTCGGCTTGGTCGCTGCGATCTCGGCCATTTCCTGGCGCTCGTCGAACGAGAGCGACCGGGTCTTGCGGTTGCGCACCGAGTTAAGGAAGCTGATTTCCTTCGTCTGCTGCACGGTGTCGACCTGCGGCGCCGCCATCGAGAGGCCGCGGGTGGGCGACGTCGGCTTGAGTGCGCGCACGATCTTGTCTGCCGATACGGTTTCGCCGGCAAAAGCGATGCCCACTGTCATCGACAGCGCGGCACTGAGTGTCACGATGGAAAGTAAGCGGGTCATTGTCGTCATCCTCACTGTTACGCCTGCCATTTTGGCTGCTTGGCGATATGATGCTGCAACAATAGATCAGGTTCAAAGTGACGAATGTGATTTGCGTCACGTTCAATGGGCTGCCGCCATCCGCGATTCCGGTCGCGCGACACGGCAGCCATCCCGGCCGTCCGCCGGCTCAATACGGCGCCGGCGTCCGGAGTTCAGGGGTACAGCAGGCGTACTCTACTGGATTTAGGGCCGCGTCGCATCTGCTCCGTTTGGATCAGTCGTTTTCGTCCGTCTCTGTGACATATGTCACAATTGTCTGCGGCGCGCGCGTGATGGCGCGGCCGGGCGCCCGCGGCTCCCGCAAGCGCGGTTACCGCACGTCGCAGACATCGGTGGCGTGCGACGCCTCCGGCATTTTCGTTGCTGTTCGTCGCGGTCTCAATGCCGTCGCGCCAGCGCCGATCTGTGGACAACAAATCGGCAAGAAGGGGACCTAGCAAGAGTCCTCACGAAGAAAATCCCAGACCAAACTTCCAAAGAAACTTGCAAAAAAAGTTTGGGTAAGCGAAGCGGGCGGGCGGGTGTTTCAATCGGTAAAGCGTCAGCGTGAGTATCAGGGTTATCGGACGGGTCCACCGGAACCGTCAGGCTCGGCGGGTTCAATGCCGACCCTGATCGGGGCTGCGATGATCGCGGCGGCGATCCTGCTGTCGACGTTCATCAATGCGCTGGGCACCCGCTATGCCGGCTTCGAGGGATCGACCGAAGAGGCCGCGTGGCTGGTCGATCGTCTGACCGGCAGCGTCTACAAATGCCGCGCGCCGGACCAGGGCAAGGCCTCCTGCGAGAGCGAGATGGCGACCGGCAGCGTTGCGGGGCGGCCGAAGAGATAACGTCTGGCGCAAATCCGGGACTCCTCTGCGAAGCGAATCCCATTACATTGCCGCGTGATGCCCCGCGCGACACAACCCCATCCCCTGACCAAGTCCGAGGCCCGCCGCATCTGGCTGCGGGCGCAGCGGCTCGACACGCCGGCCGCGTTCGGCGAGGGGCCGGAGGCCACGGCCGCCGCGGTCGAGCATCTCGGCTATGTACAGATCGACACCATCAACGTGATCGAGCGCTGCCACCACCACATTCTCTTCAGCCGTATCCCCAACTATCGCCGCGCCGATCTTCGGCAGGCGCAAAGCGTCGACAAGAGCGTGTTCGAATACTGGACGCACGCGCTGTCCTATGTGTCGGCGAAAGATTTCCGCTATTTCATCCCGGACATGAAGCTGCACAAGCGCGAGGGCCATAAATGGTTCGCCTCCGTCAGCCCGGCCGATATGCGAAAAGTGATGCGGCTGCTCAAACGCGATGGTGCGCTGACGATCCGTGACATCGAGGACGACGTCCTGACCGAGAAGGAGCATCTGTGGGCAAGCCGCAAGCCGTCGAAGCGGGCGCTGCAACTGGCGTTCTATACCGGCGTGGTCACGATTTCCGAGCGTACCGGGATGCTCAAGACCTATGAACTGATGACGCGGCATTTCGGCTGGGACAGGCCGCCGAAGCCGGCTTCGGCCACCGAGACCACGGCCTATCTGCTCGACCGCGCCTTGCGCGCGCAAGGCATCGTCAGCCTGGATTCGATCTGCCATCTCGATGCGCCGAGCAAGGCGTCGGTGCGGCGCCTGATCGAGGCGCGCGTCCGGGCCGGGAAATTGGTGCCGGTCGCGCTGGAAGGCGCCGGCAAGCAGGAGCATTGGGCTGAAGCAGCGACGCTGGAGCCGCCGGCCCCGGTGGGCGAGGGCGGCCTGGTGCACATCCTGTCGCCGTTCGACCCCCTGATCATCCAGCGCAAGCGCACCGAATTGTTCTTCGATTACGGCCATCGCTTCGAGGCCTATGTGCCCCGCGAAAAGCGCCTGTTCGGCTATTTCGCACTGCCGGTCGTGGTCGGCGAGGACATCGTTGCCGCCATCGATCTGAAGACCGATCGCAAGGCGAGGAAACTGCTGATGCAGAAATGGAGCTGGGTCGGCAAGGGCTCGGCGCGCGGCGCCCGCAAGGACTACAAGCGCCGCATTGAGGAAGAGTTGCACCGCTTCGAGCGGTTTCAATTGGCGGAGTAACGTCCGTCCGCGGCCATTGCGTCCTGCGCATTGCGCCCATCCGCTGGCGAAGGTGTTGCTGCCGCAAATCCAATTGACAGCGCCCGGCCAATGCTCAAAACCCGATCCAACAGCAACAAACGGGCGGGGAAACACATGAGCCAGACCACACTTGCCGCGGGCGGCGGCATCAAGAGCGAGATCGAAACCTCGACCATCCGCGCGATCTCGTGGCGGCTGATCCCGTTCCTGATCCTGGCCTATTTCTTTTCCTATCTCGACCGCGTCAATCTCGGCTTCGCCGCGCTGACCATGAACGCGGAGCTGAAGTTCTCGCCGCTGGTCTTCGCCTGGGGCGCCGGCATCTTCTTCATCGGCTATTTCATCTTCGAGGTGCCGAGCAATCTGGCGCTGGAAAAATTCGGCGCCAGCCGCTGGATCGCGCGCATCATGGTGTCGTGGGGCATCATCTCGGCGGCGATGGCGCTGGTGAGCGGCGAGCGGAGTTTTTACGTGCTGCGCTTCCTGCTCGGCGTGGCCGAGGCCGGCTTCTTTCCCGGCATCATCCTCTATCTGACCTACTGGTATCCGGCCGAATACCGCGCGCGCTTCCTTGCCGCCTTCGGCCTTGCGGTCCCGATCTCGACCGTGATCGGCGCGCCGATCTCCGGCCTGTTGCTCGGGCTCGACGGCATGATGGGCCTGAAGGGCTGGCAATGGCTGTTCATCATCGAGGGCATTCCCTCGGTGCTGCTCGGCATCGTCACGTGGTTTTATCTCACCGACAAGCCCGAGAAGGCCGACTGGCTGACGCCTGAACAGAAAGCGTGGCTGGCGGCCAAGTTGCAGGCCGAAGTGGCGACCAAGCAGGCTGCAAAACACATGACGCTCGGGCAGGCGCTGTCGTCGCCGAAGGTGATCGCGCTGAGCGTGATCTATTTCGGCTTCGTCGGCGCGCTCTATGGCATGCAGTTCTGGCTGCCGCAGATCGTGAAGGCCTTCGGCCTCACCAATGCGCAGACCGGTTTTGTCACGGCCATCCCGTTCGTGTTCGGCACCCTCACGATGATCCTGTGGTCGCGCCATTCGGATGCCACGCGCGAACGCGTCGCCCATGTCGGCGGGCCGCTGCTGCTCACCGCGGTGGCGCTTGCCGCCTCCAGCTACATCACCGATCCCGTCACGACGATGGTGCTACTGACGATCGCCGCGATCGGCGTGTTCGGTACGTTTGCGGTGTTCTGGACGCTGCCGACGGCGTGGCTGTCGGGCACGGCCGCGGCCGGCGCGATCGCGCTGATCAATTCGATCGGCAACCTCGCCGGTTTTGGCGGGCCGTATCTGGTCGGCTGGGTCAAGGACGCCACCGGCAGCGCCTCGCATGGCCTGCTCGCGCTGTCGCTGCTGCCGCTCGTCGCCGGGCTATTGGTGTTCCTCGGCGGGCACGACACCAAGACGGAATTCGCGGCGGCAGGACAGGGGAAGTAATTATGGTCGTCCCTGGCCTGGTGCGCAGTTGCGCACGGGGCCGGGACCCAAACTGCGCGGCCATGGGAACGGGCAGGCTGCGCGGACACGTTTCATAAGCAAGGAGCATCGTGGTGATGAGCCCGGCCCCCGTGCGCAACTGCGCACCAGGCCGGGTGGACGGGCGGAGGGCAACCCTTAACCTCCGTTAACTCACAATTTGGTGTTCACTGACGAATATTGACATTCGTCAGTGAACACTCAATACTCGTCATCAGGTCCCGCTGATGGAGAGTGCGATGTTCGCCCGTTCTATTTTTTCAAGCTATTACAGGCTCTTGACCGGTGCCGCGCTAGCGCTGGCGGTGATCGCGCTGACCGGCTGCAATGAGAAGGTCGCCGAAAAGGCCGCTCCCGGGCGCCCGGTTCTGGTCGCGACCGTGCATTATGAGGCGGAAACGCCGGAACGCAGCTTTGTCGGTACCATCAAGCCCCGGATCGAAACCGACATGGGTTTCAGGGTTCCGGGCAAGGTTGCAAAGCGCCTCGTGGAAGTCGGCCAGACCGTCGATGTCGGCCAGCCGCTTGCCACCCTCGATGAGGTCGATCTGAAGCTGCAGGCCGAGCAGGCCGAGGCCGAATTCCGCGCCGCCACCGGCGTGCTGGCGCAGGCCGCCGCCTCCGAGCAGCGCGCCAAGGATCTGCGCGCCAAGGGCTGGACCACGGACGCGCAGTTGGACCAAAGCCGTGCCGCCGCCGACGAAGCGCGCGCCCGCCTCAACCGCGCCGAACGCTCGGTCGAACTGACCAGGAACTCGCTCTCTTATGCAACGCTGGTTGCGGACACCCGCGGTGTCGTCACCGCGACCCTCATTGACGCCGGCCAGGTCGTCGCCTCCGGCCAGACCGCGATCCGCATCGCGCGCTTTGCCGAAAAGGAAGCCGTTGTCGCGATCCCCGAGACGCTGGTTGGCCGCGCCAAGGACGGCACGGCCTCCGTCACGCTGTGGTCGGAACCCAACAAGCAATATGTCGCCAAGCTGCGCGAGATCGCGCCCGCCGCCGATCCCGCGACCCGGACCTATCTCGCCAAATTCTCGCTGCCCGGCGCAGGCGAAAGCGTGTCGCTCGGCATGACCGCGACCTTGACGCTGTCCGATCCCTCGACCGACCGCGTGGCCAAGCTGCCGCTGTCGGCGCTGTACAGCCAGGGCGGCAACCCCTCGCTCTACATCGTCGACGATGCCGGCGACGTGGCGCTCAAACCGGTCGCCGTGAAGGCCTACGAGAGCAACTCCGTCGTCATCACCGGCGGTGTGCCCGAAGGCGCCAAGGTCGTCGCGCTCGGCGTGCAGAAGCTCGATCCGGCCCAGAAGGTCCGGGTGGTCTCGTCGCTGTCGTTCTGATCCGCAGCCGGCAACAACGGAAAACGTTGGAGAGTGACATGAAGCGCTTCAATCTCTCGGGCTGGGCGGTGAGCCATCCGACGCTGATCCTGTTTTTGATGATCGCGCTGGGTGTGGCCGGCTTCCTCTCCTACCAGCAGCTCGGCCGCGCCGAGGATCCGTTCTTCACGGTGAAGGTGGTCAACGTCTCCGCGATCTGGCCGGGCGCCACCGCGCAGGAGATGCAGACCCAGGTCGCCGATCCCATCGAGAAGAAGCTGCAGGAACTGCCCTATTTCGAGAAGGTGCAGACCTATTCCAAGCCCGCCTTCACGGCGATGCAGGTGACGTTCAGGGATTCGACACCGCCGAAGGAGGTGCCTTACCTGTTTTACCTGTTGCGCAAAAAGCTCGCCGACGTGCAGGGCCAGTTGCCGGCCGGCCTGCTCGGCCCCAACGTCAATGACGAATTCTCAGACGTCGATTCCATTCTCTACATGATGACCGGCGACGGCGCCGATTTCGCGCAGCTCAAGAAGGCCGCCGAGGGCATGCGCCAGCGGCTCTTGAAGGTGACGGGCGTCACCAAGGTCAACCTCTACGGCACCCAGGACGAGCGCATCTTCGTCGAGTTCTCGCACGCCAAGCTGGCGACGCTCGGCATCACGCCGCAGGCGCTGTTCGATTCGCTCGCCAAGCAGAACAACGTCACCCCGGCCGGCACCGTGGAAACCTCCTCGCAGCGCGTGCCGCTGCGCGTCACCGGCGCGCTCGACGGCGCCAAGGCGGTGGCCGAAACGCCGGTCGAAAGCAATGGCCGCGTATTCCGTTTGGGCGACATCGCCACCGTCACGCACGGCTTCGTCGATCCGCCGACCTTCATCGCGCGCCAGGAAGGCAAGCCCGCGCTCGGCATCGGCGTCGTCACCGCCAAGGGCGCCAACATCCTCGAGCTCGGCAAGGAAGTCGAGCAGGCGACCAACGATTTCATGAAGGCGGTGCCGCAGGGCATCAATGTCGAGCAGATCGCCGACCAGCCCAAGGTGGTCGAGCGCGCCGTCGGCGAGTTCGTGCACTCCTTCATCGAGGCGCTGGCGATCGTGCTGTTCGTCTCGTTCCTGGCGCTCGGCTGGCGAACCGGCATCGTGGTGGCGATGTCGGTGCCGCTGGTGCTCGCCATCGTCTTCATCGTCATGAACGCGATGTCGATCGATTTGCATCGCATCACATTGGGCGCGCTGATCATCGCGCTCGGCCTGCTCGTCGACGACGCCATCATCGCGGTCGAGATGATGGTGGTGAAGATGGAGCAGGGCTGGGACCGCGTGCGCGCGGCGTCCTTTGCCTGGGAATCTACCGCGTTTCCGATGCTCACGGGGACGCTGGTCACGGCCGCTGGCTTCCTCCCCATCGGCTTTGCCAATTCGGCGGTCGGCGAATATGCCGGCGGCATCTTCTGGATCGTGGCGATCGCGCTGGTGGCGTCCTGGTTCGTCGCCGTGATCTTCACGCCTTATATCGGCGTCAAGCTGCTGCCGGACATCAAGGTCCACCACAACCACGATCCGCACGCGGTCTATGAAACCCGCATCTACCGCGTCCTGCGCGGCATGGTGCAGTGGTGCGTCGATCACCGCGTCAAGGTGGTGGTGGCGACAGTGGGCGTGTTCGCGCTCTCGATCGTCGGTTTTGGTCACGTCCAGCAGCAATTCTTCCCGCTGTCGGAACGCCCCGAGCTGTTCCTGCAACTGCGTTTGCCGGAAGGCACCGCCTTCAACGTTACCGAGAAATCGGTCAAGAAGGCCGAGGCGCTGCTCAAGGACGACAAGGACATCGCGACCTTCACCTCCTATGTCGGCCAGGGTTCGCCCCGCTTCTGGCTCGGCCTCAATCCGCAACTGCCGAACGAGGCCTTCGCCGAGATCGTGATCGTCTCCAGGGACGTCGAGGCCCGCGAGCGCATCAAGGCGCGGCTGGAGAAGGCGGTCGCCGGCGGCGACCTGTCCGAGGCGCGCGTCCGTGTCGATCGCTTCAATTTCGGCCCGCCCGTCGGTTTCCCGGTTCAGTTCCGCGTCATCGGCCCCGACGCCAACAAGGTGCGCGACATCGCCTATCAGGTCCGCGACGTGATGCGGCAGAACCCCAATGCGCTGGAGCCGCAGCTCGACTGGAACGAGCAGTCGCCCTATCTGAAGCTCGTGGTCGACCAGGACCGCGCCCGCGCGCTGGGTCTCACCCCGCAGGACGTCTCGCAGGCGCTCAGCATGCTGATCTCGGGCGCGCCGGTCACGACCATCCGTGACGGCATCGAGAAGGTCGGCGTGGTCGCCCGCGCGATCCCGTCCGAGCGGCTCGACCTCGGCCGCGTCGGCGAGCTCACCGTGACGTCACGCAATGGGGTCGCCGTGCCGCTGCAGCAGATTGCAAAAATCGAATACGCCCATGAGGAGCCGATCCTGTGGCGGCGTAACCGCGACATGGCGATCACCGTGCGCACCGACGTCGCCGACGGCGTGCAGGCGCCCGACGTCACCAGCCAGATCTGGCCGAAACTGCAGCAGATCCGCGACAGCCTCGAGCCGGCCTACCGGATCGAGCCGGGCGGCGCCTTCGAGGAATCCGCCAAGGGCAACGCCTCGATCGCCGTGCTGTTTCCGCTGATGGCGCTGGTGATGCTGACGCTGCTGATGATCCAGTTGCAGAGCTTCTCGCGCCTGATCCTGGTATTCCTGACGGCGCCGCTCGGCATCGTCGGCGCCTCGCTCGGGCTGAACATCGCGGGCCAGCCGTTTGGTTTCGTGGCGCTGCTCGGGCTGATCGCGCTGGCCGGCATGATCATGCGCAACGCGGTGATTCTCGTCGACCAGATCGAGACCGACGTCTCCCACGGGCTGACGCGCAAGGAGGCCATCGTCGAAGCCACCGTCCGGCGTGCCCGCCCCGTCATCCTGACGGCGCTGGCCGCGATCCTGGCCATGATCCCGCTGTCGCGTTCGGCCTTCTGGGGTCCGATGGCGATCACCATCATGGGCGGTTTGTTTGTTGCAACCTTCCTGACCTTGCTGTACCTGCCGGGCCTCTACGCCCTCTGGTTCCGCAAGAGCCTGGACGAAAGCGGCCAAACCGAGCAGCCCGATCTTGCGGCGCAGCATCAGGCCAAGGAATTGGCCAACGCTCCGCTCGCATTTCCGCTTGCCGACGCCGCGGAATAATTGAACATTGGATCTTGCATGACGCTGATTTCCGAAACCGCCGAAACCGACACACGGGAACGTATTCTCGCGGTGGCGGAGCGTCTGTTCCGGCAGATCGGTTACCAGAAGACGACGGTGGCCGACATCGCCAAGGAACTGCGGATGAGCCCGGCCAACGTCTATCGCTTCTTCGACTCGAAGAAGTCGATCCACGAAGGCGTCGCGCGCGGCCTGATGGGCGAGGTCGAGGTCGAGGCGCAGCGCATCGCGGACCGGCCCGGTCCGGCCGCGCCCCGGCTGCGCGAGCTGATCAAGACCGTCAACCGCATGAACACCGAGCGCTATGTCGGCGATTCCAAGCTGCACGAGATGGTCGCGATCGCGATGGAGGAGGATTGGGAGGTCTGCAATGCCCACATCATGCTGATCACGCAGACGATGGGCCATGTGATCGCGCAGGGCATGGCCTCCGGCGAATTCGAGGTCGATGATCTGGAGCTGACCGCCTTGTGCTGCTGCACCGCCATGCTCCGGTTCTTCCACCCCCAGATGATCGCCCAATGCGCCAACAAGCCGGGCCCGTCGATCGACAAAATGATCGACTTTGTGATCGCAGGCCTCTCGCCGCGTGCCGTGAAAACCCGGTAGTTTTTCGTCATTGCGAGCGTGGCGAAGCCATCCATCGGCCCGCATAACGTGGTATGGATTGCTTCGTCGCTATGCTCCCCGCAATGACGAAAGAACCGGAATGGACGCCAAGAGCCCCAAAGACCTGCATTATTACGAGCCGAAGAACGGCCACGGCCTCAAGCACGATCCCTTCAACGCCATCATCGCGCCGCGCCCGATCGGATGGATTTCGTCGCGGGACGGCAAGGGCAACGTCAATCTGGCGCCCTACAGCTTCTTCAACGCCTTTTGCTACAAGCCGCCGCTGATCGGCTTCTCCTCCACCACCTGGAAGGACAGCGTGGAGAACATCCAGGAGACGAAGGAATTCGTCTGGAATCTCGCCACCATGGACCTGGCGCAGCAGATGAACGCGACCGCGGCCCACGTCGCCCGCGACGTCAACGAGTTCAACATCGCCGGCCTCACCGCGGTCCCCGGCAAGCTCGTCAACGTGCCCCGCGTCGCCGAAAGCCCGGTCGCGTTCGAATGCCGGCTGACGCAGATCATCCATTTGCAGGGCGCCAACGGCGACAAGGCGCAGGCCTGGCTGACGCTCGGCGAAGTGGTCGCCGTCCATATCGACAAGGCGATGATCGAGGACGGCGTCTATCGGACCGCAAAAGCCCGCCCGATCGTCCGCGCCGGCCGCCGCGGCGACTATTTCGAGATCAGACCGGAAGCGATGTTCGAGATGGTGCGCCCCGATTGAGCTTTGGTTCCGCCTGCTGAAAGCGGGCGGCCTGCCGGGCGCTTCCAATTGCCCTGCCGCAACAGGACGACGGCCGGCGTTCCAGCCACGGAACGCCGGCCGTTCCGGTTTCATGGTGTCCCAATGGGTCCGACCTGTCGCGATGCCGTCTGATCGGGCGGAACGAAAAACCCCCCAAGTCATTCCCTCCAGGACATTGCATGCGGAGGGAAGCCGATGCTGGAGATCTTGACCACGGTATTGATGCTGTTGGCGGGGACGGCCAGTGCCGCTGTGATCATCGTGACCGCGATGGACGCGGATTTCACCGGCATGTGGAAGTAGCGATGTCGCCCGGATAGCGGCAGCGAGATCCGGATTTCACCGCTTACTAGCTTTGCCCCGGATTGCGCTGCGGTCGCTCCGGGGTGCGTGGACTGATCAGGGCGCGTGCCCGCAAGGGCGTTCGCCTTCGAAAACCGGCCGGGTTGTTGGCTGCGGCATCCTGTGACACCATCCGCTGACTAAGCCCGTGATTGATGGATGCCGATGCCGCGCCGGAAATATGCCTGGGAGAACCTGACCGACGAGCAGTTGCTCAAGCAACGCCTTTCCAGCCTGAGGGTCAAGGTCAAGGGCACCTGGCTCGAGGATTGTGTCGGCGCTCTGAACGACGAGCTCAAGGCGCGAGGCATAAGGCTGCGGCCGCATACATGGATATCGAGCGAATGGTTCAGTCCGGCGGATGTGCCGGGCATTGCCATTCCGTTCTATCTTGCCCATCCTCGCCTGATGAAACTCGAGAAGAAGATGATGCTCGAGGTCGAGGGCGGCACCTGGTCGGAGTGCATGGCCATTCTCCGTCATGAGGCCGGCCATGCCGTGCAACACGCCTACCAGTTGCAGCGCCGCCGGCGCTGGCAGCAATTGTTCGGCCCGTCCTCGAAGCATTATCCGCTCTACTACCGGCCCAATCCGGCCAGCCGGCGCTACGTCCAGCATCTGCGGCGCTGGTACGCGCAGAGCCATCCGGACGAGGATTTCGCCGAAACCTTTGCGGTGTGGTTGCGGCCGCGATCGAACTGGCGGGTGCGCTATGCCGGCTGGCCCGCGCTGAAAAAGCTCGAATATGTCGACGAACTGATGGGCGAGATTGCAGGCGAGCGGCCGCCGGTCATGACGCGGGAGCGTCTCGATCCGCTGTCCAGGCTCGGCCAGACGCTTGGCGAACACTACCAGAAGAAGCAGGCGTTCTACGCGTTCGAGCCGCCGAAGACGTATGACCGCGACCTGCACCGCCTGTTCTCCGCCGATCAGCGGCACCGACGGGCACAGCCGGCGGCATCCTTCATCAGGCGGCACCGCGCGCAGGTCAGGCAACTGGTCGCGCGCTGGACGGGCGAGAACCAGTTGACGCTCGATGCGGTTCTCGATGACATGATTTCCCGCTGCCGCGAACTCGATCTCAGGGCGCCGGGCTCCGAACGGAAGCTCTTGATCAACTTCACCATCCTGCTGACCGCCAAGACGATGCACGCATTGTTCGGCCCGTCACGGCGCAAGTGGATCGCGCTATGAGGCGCCTGCGCGTTCTGGTGCTGATGCATCCGGACTTCATGCCCCCGGACTCGACCGATGGGTACAGCGCGCAGGAAATCAACAAATGGAAAACGGAATTCGATGTCGTGAGCACGCTGCGCGCGTCAGGCCATGATGTTCGTCCGCTCGGCGTGCAGGAGGAAATCAAGCCGGTGCGCGAGGCGATCGAAAGCTTCAAGCCGCATGTGGTGTACACGTTGCTGGAGGAATTTCACTATACGTCCGGGTATGACCAGCACATCGCGAGCTTTCTCGAACTGATGAAAGTTCCGTATACCGGCTGTAACCCGCGCGGCCTGATCCTGGCGCGCGGCAAGGACCTGTCCAAAACATTGGTGCACCATCGTCGGATCGCGGTGCCGGCCTTCACCGTGTTTCCGATGCGGCGCAAGGTCAAACGGCCCTCGCGCCTGGCCTTGCCACTGATCGTCAAGAGCCTGAGCGAGGATGGATCCTTTGGGATCTCGCAGGCCTCCATCGTCGATACGGACGAAAAGCTGGCAGAGCGCGTCGCCTTCGTTCACGACCGGCTCGGGACCGCCGCCATCGCCGAACAGTACATCGAGGGGCGTGAGCTCTATGTCAGCGTGCTCGGCAACAACCGGCTGCGGGTTCTGCCGATCTGGGAATTGAAGTTCGGTCGCATGGGAAGGCGGGGCGCGCGGCAAATTGCCACCGAAAGGGCCAAGCACGATCCCACCTATCAGGAGCGGGTGGGGATTGAAGATGGGCTGGCCAAGAACCTCGCGCCGGAAGTGTCAGCCCGCATTCATCGGGCGGCCAAACGCATCTACCGGACCCTGGGGCTCGATGGCTACGCCCGCATCGACTTCCGCCTGTCCGCGGACGGTACGCCGTATTTCATCGAAGCAAATCCGAATCCCGAAATAGCAAAGAGCCAGGAGTTCGCGACGGCGGCCAAGCATGATGGACTTGATTACCCTGGTCTGCTGCATCGCATTCTGGCGCTGGGAATAAGCCGGGCAAAGGCGGGAGCATCGGTGGGCTAGGACAATCCGGAACGGGCAGACTCCAACGACGTTGTCTGCCGCCGCGTGCGTCGATTTCGCTCCCGCGTTGTCCGGTGCTTTGCCGCGACGAAGTGACCCGACGGGCAAATCACCGATTCCGATTTACGGAAGTCATGTCAAGCCTCAAAATCAAAAATATTTCTGTTTTCAAGAAGCCAAATCACTGGCACATCTATGCCCATCCCGCCCTGGTCAGAAGGGCGTCGGCCGTCGTCACGGACGTTGGGCGGGGAGCGGTGGACGTGGAGGTTGTCGCCTGACGCGCGCGGCCGAAGCGTACGGCAAAAGCGTGTGGTCCCGACGCCGCGATGCTGGCGTCCATGCACCTGGGGGCGTTCGACTTCCCAGGGCGCGACGGAGGCAAAAGAGCCGTTCTCCGGGGAGAGCTCGTTATAAGCCGTAAAGCCACCGCGCAGGGAATGTCGGATGTTCTCCGCTGCCCTGTATGCTCGTGTGCAGCTTTTTAGCACAATCCGCACACGAGACCGCGGGTGCAGCGCGCATCCGGCATTCCCTGCGCCCACTAATTGGAGGGCGGGAAGTTTCTTGGCAAACCTCGGGCGGATCATGCCGCGAGATCGCGATCCCGCATCTACGGGTTTCAGAGCAGGTTGCTTGATGAAAACTAAATCGTTCGTCGCGGCCCTACCGCGGCCGACCATCCGGAACTGACACGCCCTACAATCGTTATGGTTCGCCGCCCGCCCGCGTCAATTTCTCCCTATTTTCAAGGCGAAGTGTTCACCCAAATCCCGCACTTTCCGGTAAAATGACCTTCCGCGCTGCCGATGCATGAGGACCCTGCCATGAGCTTCCGCCGCGATTTCATCACCAAGCCGATCTTTTCCTGGGCCCGCGGCGTGTTGCCGTCGATGTCCGACACCGAGCGCGAGGCTCTGGAGGCGGGTGACGTCTGGTGGGACGCCGATCTCTTCACCGGCAATCCCGACTGGTCGAAATTGTTGGCCTATGCGCCGGCGGTGCTGACGGATGAGGAAAAGGCCTTCCTCAACGGCCCCGTCGACGAACTCTGCGCCATGCTCGACGACTGGAAGATCAATTGGGAGTGGCGCGACCTGCCGCCGGAAGTGTGGTCCTTCATCAAGCGCCACAAATTCTTCGGCATGATCATCCCCAAGGAGTTTGGCGGCCTCGGCTTCTCGCCCTATGCGCATTCCGAAGTGGTGCGCAAACTTTCCTCGCGCTCGCTCACCGCGGCGGTCACCGTGATGGTGCCCAATTCACTCGGGCCCGGCGAATTGCTGATGCGGTTCGGCACCAAGGAACAGCAGCAGCAATGGTTGCCGCGCCTCGCCGACGGCCGCGACATTCCCTGCTTCGGGCTGACGAGTCCGGAAGCCGGCTCCGATGCGGCGTCGATGATCGACACCGGCATCATCTGCAAGGGGACTTTCGAAGGCCGCGAGGTGCTCGGGCTGCGCCTCAACTGGCACAAGCGCTACATCACCCTCGGCCCGGTCGCGACGCTGCTGGGCCTGGCCTTCAAGGCCTATGACCCCGATCATCTGGTGGGCAGCGACGAGGACCTCGGCATCACCGTGGCGCTGATCCCGACCCATCTGCCGGGCGTCCAGATCGGCCATCGCCATCTGCCGGCGATGCAGGTGTTTCAGAACGGCCCGAACTGGGGCCACGATGTCTTTATTCCCCTCGACTACATCATTGGTGGCCAGGAGCGCCTCGGCCAGGGCTGGAAGATGCTGATGACGGCGCTTGCCGCCGGCCGCGGCATCTCGCTGCCGTCACTGTCGGCGGCGGGCGCCGCCTATGCCGCGCGCACCTCCGGCGCCTATGCCCGCATCCGCGAGCAGTTCGGCATCTCGATCTCGAAATTCGAAGGCATCGAGGAGCCGCTCGCGCGCATCGCCGGCACCGCCTATCTGCTCGATGCGGCGCGCCGCTTGACCTGTGCGGCGCTCAACCAGGGCCATCATCCCGCGGTCATATCCGGGATCATGAAGCTGCACGCCACCGAGCGGATGCGGATCGCGATCGACGACGCCATGGACATCCACGGCGGCAAGGCCGTCATCGATGGCCCGCAAAATTATCTCGGCGGTCTCTATCGCTCTGTGCCGGTCGGCATCACGGTGGAGGGGGCCAACATCCTGACCCGCAATCTGATCGTGTTCGGGCAGGGCGCGATCCGCGCGCATCCCTATCTGCTTGAGGAGATGAACGCGCTCGGCGAAACCGATCGCGCCAAGGGCCTCGACGCCTTTGACAAGGCGTTCTGGAATCACGTCGGGCATAGTTTCAAGACCATGTTCCGCGCCTGGGGCCGTAGCTGGACCTTTGGGCTGTTCGCGCCGGCGCCGGACGCTGGCGATGCAACCAAGTTCTATCGCCAGCTCTCGCGCTATTCCGCGGGTTTTGCGCTCTGCGCCGACATGGCGCTGCTGACGCTGGGCGGCGCGCTCAAGCGCAAGGAAATGCTGTCAGCCCGGTTCGGCGATATCCTTTCCGAGCTCTATCTGCTGTCGGCGGCGCTCAAACGCTGGCAGGACGAAGGCCGCCAGAGCGCGGATTTCGCAGCCCTCGAATGGTGCATGGCGAGCGGCTTCAAGACCATCGAGAACCGCTTTGCGGAAATCCTTGCCAACCTCCCCAATCGCTTCGTCGCCGTGATCCTGAAATTCCTGGTCCAGCCGTTCGGCGCGAGAGTGGTTGGGCCATCCGACCGGATGGTCCACCTCTGTTCGCAGATCGTGCTGTCGCCGTCGGCGGCGCGTGACCGGCTGACATCAGATTTGTCGCAGGTCGATGACGACCGCGGCGTCGCCCGGCTGGAAAAGGCGTTTTTGCTGGTGACGGCGACGGAAGACATCGCCAGGCAGATGCATGCCGCGCGGCTGCACGACTGGAAAGAGGCGGTCAAAAAGGGCGTCATCACCCAGTCCGAGGGTGAAAAGCTCGCGGCCGCCCAGGAAGCTGTCGCAAAAGTGATCGAGGTCGACGATTTTGCGCCGGAAGCGCTGTCGCCGATTTACAGGAAAGCCGCCGACGTGCATCAATTCTTCCAGGAATTGGGTGAGCAGAGGGCGGCGAGCTGATGGCGCGACCGGTTTTTATTGTCGACGGCAGCCGCACGCCGTTCCTGAAGGCGCGCTCCGGTCCCGGACCCTTCACCCCCGTCGATCTCGCCGTGCAATGCGGCCGGCCGCTATTGGCGCGGCAGCCGTTTGCGCCGACCGCATTCGACCAGGTGATCCTGGGCTGCGTCAACGTGATCGCCGACGAGATGAACCCGGCGCGGGTCGCCGCACTCCGGCTCGGCATGGGCGAAAAAATGGTCGCCTTCACCGTGCAGATCAATTGTGGCTCCGGCATGCAGTCGATCGATACCGGATACCGCTACATCCGCGAGGGCGTCTCCGATCTGATCCTCGCCGGTGGCGCCGAAGCCCTGAGCCACGCGCCGCTGGTCTGGCCGCAGCAGGGCGTGCGCTGGTTTGCGGGGCTTGCGGGGGCGCGAGGTATCGGTGCCAAAATCATGGCGGCGCTGAAGGTGCGGCCGTCCTATTTGAAGCCGATCATCGGCCTCGAACGCGGGCTGACCGATCCCATCACCGAACTCAACATGGGACAAACCGCCGAAGTGGTCGGGCATCTCTTCGGCATCAACCGCGCGCAGTCGGACGCCTACGCCGCCGAAAGCCACAAGCGGCTCGCCAATGCCCAGTCGCAGGGTTTTCTGAAGGGCGAGGTCGAAACCGCCTTCGCGCGCGACGGCAAATTCTACGACCATGATGACGGCGTGCGGCCAGACTCGACGCCGGAGACGCTGGCAAAACTGAAGCCGGTGTTCGAGCGCCCGTGGGGCCAGGTCACCGCCGGCAATTCCTCGCAGATCACCGATGGCGCGTCCTGGGTGATCCTCGCCTCCGAAAAGGCGGTCGCGAAACACGGCCTGACGCCGAAGGCCGTCATCCTCGACAGCCAATGGTCGGCGCTCGATCCCTCGATCATGGGCCTCGGGCCAGTGCTGTCGGCGAGCGAATTGTTGAAGCGCAACAGCCTCTCTTTGCAGGACATCGAGACCTGGGAATTGAACGAGGCCTTTGCGACCCAGGTGCTGGGCTGTCTCGCCGCCTGGAACGACGAAAAGTTCTGCAAGGAGATTCTGGGCCTCGACGGCGCGGCGGGCGCCATCGACCAGACCAGAATGAACGTCGATGGCGGCGCGATCAGCCTTGGCCATCCCGTCGGCTGCAGCGGCAACCGCATCGTGCTGCATCTCGTCAACGCCATGAAGCGATTGGGCACCCGCCGCGGCATCGCCACCGAATGTATCGGCGGCGGGCAGGGCGGCGCGATGCTGATAGAGACGGTGTGATCATGGATTCGAAGATCATGGACGTTCTCGGCGATCGCGTGCTCGAACTCGGGCCGAAGCCCGATGCAGCCGGGCCGTATCGCAATTTCAAGCTGACCCGCGATTCCGACGGGATCGCCTGGCTGCTGTTCGATCGCGAAGGCGCCAGCGCCAATACGCTGTCATCGGACCTGATTGAAGAGCTCGACAAGATTCTCGGCGAACTGGAAAGCGCGCGGCCCGCGGGCCTCGTCATCCGCTCCGCCAAGACCTCCGGGTTCATTGCCGGCGCCGACGTCAACGCATTTCGCGGTGCGAGCGATGTGCTGGCGGTCGAGACCGAAATCGGCCGCGCCCATGCGGTGATCGACCGGCTCGAAGCGCTGCGGGTGCCGACGGTCGCCGTGATCCACGGCTTCTGCCTCGGCGGCGGTCTTGAAGTGGCATTGGCCTGCCAGATGCGGATTGCGATCGACGATGCGCGATTTGGTTTTCCCGAGGTGATGCTCGGCCTGCATCCCGGCCTCGGCGGCACCATCCGTTTCACGCAGCTGGTCAATCCGATGCAGGCGATGACGCTGATGCTAACCGGCAAGACGATCGACGCGCGAAGAGCCAGATCGCTCGGGCTGGTCGACGCGGTGACGCAGGAACGGCATGTTCGCAATGCGGCAAAGGATGCCGTGTTCGGCCGGCTCAAGCGCGCCGCGCCCGGACCGCTCAACACGCTACTGAATTGGGAGCCGGTGCGCGGACTGCTCGCTTCACGGATGCGCCGAGAGGCGGCCAAGGCCGCGCCGCAGGAGCACTATCCTGCGCCTTATGCGCTGATCGATCTCTGGCAACGCTATGGCGGTGACAAATACGGCATGCTGCGTGCCGAACAGGCGTCATTCGCCAAATTGATGGTGACGCCGACGGCGCAGAACCTGATCCGGGTGTTTTTTCTGCGCGAGCAGATGAAGAAGCTCGCCGGCAGCGGCAACAGGATCAACCACGTCCACGTCATCGGCGCCGGCGCGATGGGCGGCGATATCGCCGCGTGGTGCGCCGGGCAGGACATGCGGGTGACGCTGGCCGATATGATGCCCGAGCCGATCGCGGGCGCGATCAAGCGCGCGTCGGAATTGTTCGGCAAGATCCTGCGCAAGCGCACCGATGTGCGGGATGCGCTGGATCGATTGATGCCGGACATGGGCGGCGAGGGCGTCCGCAACGCCGATCTCATCATCGAGGCGGTGCCGGAAAAACTGGCGCTGAAGCAGAAGGTCTATGCCGGGCTCGAGCCGGTCATGAAGCCCGGCGCGATCCTCGCCACCAACACGTCGAGCATTCCGCTGCAGGATCTGCGCACGAGTTTGCAAAAGCCGGAACGGCTGCTCGGCCTGCATTTCTTCAACCCGGTGTCGCGGCTGCAACTGGTCGAGGTGGTCAGCCATGACGGCACGGACGCGCAACTGCTGAAGGAGGCGCTGGCCTTTGTCGGCGCCATCGACCGGCTGCCGCTGCCGGTGAAGAGCTCGCCCGGCTTCCTCGTCAACCGCGCGCTGACGCCCTATATGCTGGAAGCGATGGTGATGCTCGACGAGAAGGTCGACAAATCCGTCATCGACGCGGCCGCGAAAAAATTCGGCATGCCAATGGGCCCGATCGAACTCGCCGACCAGGTCGGCCTCGATATCTGCCTCGATGTCGGCGACATGCTGCGCTCGAAATTCGGCGATGCGCTGCCGCCGACGCCGGCCTGGCTGCGCGAGAAGGTCGTCAAGGGCGAACTCGGCCGCAAGACCGGCAAGGGATTTTATATCTGGAAGGATGGCAAGGCGGATACCTCATCGGCCGCGCCCTCCACGTCGGAACCGTCGGCCGAGATGATCGACCGGCTGATGCTGCCGATGTCGAATGTCTGCGTCGCCTGCCTGCGCGAAGGCATCGTCGACAATGCCGACGTGGTCGATGGCGCCGTTATCTTCGGTACCGGCTATGCGCCGTTCCGCGGCGGTCCGCTGAATTATGCGCGCAGCCGCGGCGTCGACAATGTCGTCTCGACCTTGCACGCGCTCGCCGGCAAATTCGGCGGCAGGTTCACGCCCGATGCCGGCTGGGAGAATTTCAAGTGACCGAAACGCATCTGCACGCCCCGCCGAATGGCGAAACCGAACCGCGCGGCGATCTCTGCACGCGAACCATCGCGATGCCGGCCGACACCAACGCCAATGGCGACATCTTCGGTGGCTGGCTGCTGAGCCAGATGGATATCGGCGGCGGTGTGTTTGCTTCCAAGATCGCGAAGTCGCGCACCGTGACGGTCGCGATCGATGCGATGAATTTCCGCAAGGCGGTCTATGTCGGCGACCTCGTATCCGTGCACGCCACGCTGGTGCGGGTCGGCCGGACCTCGATCACGGTGCATATCGAGGCCTGGGTGCTGCGCCGCAAGGAGATGCAGTCGATCCTGGTCACCGACGGCAATTTTACCTATGTCTCGATCGACGAGCAGGGCCACCCGCAGGTGATCCAGCGGGATGGCATGCCGATCGCCACCTAAATCCTTACGGGCAGGGGCGCTCGTAACCGTCACGGCCGATGAAGGTGCCGCGCTGCGGATCATAGCTCCGTGCGCGCATGCAGCGCGGCGTGTCGTCGTACACCCGGGGCGGCGGCGGCGCGATGTACTGCGCTTCCATGCCGCAATAGCGCGGCGAAACCGCCACCCAGCCGCCGGGTTGCTCCACATAACAGCCATTGTTGTAATAGCGGTAGCCGCCCGGGCGCGGCTCGCCCTGCGACGCAATGGCAGCGCCGGTGCCGGCGCCGAGGATGGCGCCCGCCGCCGCGCCGCCGCGCCCGCCCAGCGCGCCGCCGACCAGGCCGCCGAGCACGCCGCCGACGATCGCGCCGCCGACGGCATCCTGTGCCGCGGCCTGCTGGGCCGGCGCGCAGATCGCGAGGGCCAGAAGCGCCGTGACCGCGAATTTCGATACCATGTCAGTCCTCCAAACGTGTCGCAAATCACTGAATTCCGGGCGGACACTGGCGATGACTAGCCCCCAGGTCAAGCCTGCGCGACGGCTGTTTGTCCCGCGAATCCGTATTGCCCCGGCCTTGCGGGGCGCCGATTCGCCGGGCAATCGTCGTTGACGTTTTCGTGCGTGCGGCTGAGGAACATTTAGGCAGGCGCTCCGTTGTTGGCGCGGAATGCCATCGAGGCTGGGTCATATGTCGGATAGCTACATCATCGAAGTCAGTTCGGAGGCCGCCGGAATCGTCGTGCGCGGCCCCGGCGGTTATCGTTTCTTCGCGGCGTCGCACCGCTTCAGCCGGCTGGAAGGCCGGATCTTCCGCAACGCCCGCGAGGCCGAGCGGGCGGCGCGGCGTCTCGCCAGCGGCGCTCTGTCGTTGGCGTCGTAGTTCAGGTCTGGCCGATCAGCCGCTTGCAGAAAGCGGCGCTGTCGCTGACCGCATCGCGCCCTTTCCAGACCAGGCCGGACAGCAAGCCTTGGCCGCGCGCGCCGCGCAGTTGCAGGATGTGGCCGAGTTCGGCGGGAAACCGGCCGACTTCAACTTCGACATCGGCCACGATCTTGGCCCGGATATCGCGCAGCCGCGCCCCCCATTCGGACGCGGCGAATTCGCGGATGCCGGCCTGGATCGCTGCCTCGGTGCTGTCGATGTCGGCGAGGATATCGCGCCCGGCGACGACACGGTTCTTCTTCAGGGCCACGCGCAAGGCGATGCGCTTGTCGTCGATCTGGTCCAGCACCATCGAGACCGATATCGCATAGGGCGTGGCGGCAACGTCGACGGCGCGCCGGCTGCGCGCGGGTTTGGTGGCAAGGCGGATCAGCTCGCGCGGTGTCTTGAGGCGGCCGGCGACCAGCGCCAGTGCGAAGGGCACCGCATCGGGGTCCTTCTTCCGGAATGCATCCAGCAGGCCCATGATCTTGTCGACCTGCGCATCGTCGAATTTCGGGATCTTGTCCGGCAGCGCCTTGCCGAAACCGGCCAGCGCCTCACGTGCGCGGAGCGCGCCCATGATCTTGACGAGGTCGCCATAGACCGATGGCGAAGCCGTGTAGGAGGCAAGCTTGGTGCGCGCCCGTTCCGCGCCCTCCGCCGAAGCCAGATTGCCCTCCAGCGATTTTGCGACCTTGGTCTGGAATACCGCTGCCGTCTGCTGCGCCTCCTTCGCCTTGTTGGAAGCGATGAAGCCCCTCATCTGGTCTTCGTAGTCGCGGGCCATGATCGGCAAGAGGTCGCGGTTGATCCATTCCCAGATCGGCGTGAGGGACGTCCGTCCAATCCGGCCCGTATTGGCGTGCTCCGGCGCGCCGGCGACCAGCAGCGGCTCCAGCGGCGCGAAGAAATATTTGGCCGGGGTCGGGGCCTCGTTCGGGCCGTCCGGACGCAGCTCGGCGCGCAGCCGGGCCTGCAGGTCCGCGGTACCCGGCATATCGACGCCGCACATCTCCAGCCGCTCCAGCTCGGTGAGCAGGCAGCTACGCGTCAGCGGGCTCAACCGCTGGAGGAATTCCCAGATTCGATCGACCCGCATCGCAGCGATTTTCCGATATCTGGCCGGGTGAAGTGGAGTGTTTCCCGCGCCAGCAACCGCAGCGTAGTCACGCAAACGTTAAGAACGGCAAAATAGCACCGGCGCAATGCAAAATATGCGACGGGAGGGACGCAAGAGAGGGCGCCAAGGCGGTGTGTTCAGGACTTGGTAACCATCGGCGTCGTCAAACGCCACCGCCGCATTCCAGCGGAGGCCGCAGACGCGGATTACGCCTTGTCGGCCGCCGCAAACACGTCCCGGCAGGCGGCGACACCGTTGATAGCTGCGGCGATGCCGACATAGGGCACGAGCTGCATCATGATCTCGACCAGTTCCTCCCGCGTGACGCCGCATCGCATCGCGCCGCCGATATGGGTTCGCAATTGCGGCGCCGCCGTTCCGAGCGTCGCCAGCGCCGCCACCGTGACGATCTGGCGGGTGCGCGAATCGAGCACCTCGCTCTGGTAGACTTCGCCGTAGATCGTCTCGAGCACATAGGTCGCGAGCTGGGGCGCCAGGTCGCCGAGGGATCTGTCGACCTGGTCCGGTGTCTGCCCGAGAATCTCACCGAGTTTTTGTGCGCCGCGGGCGCGGCGTTGCGGGTCTGACTGCATGCTGGCTTCCTTCTCGCTCTGGTCACGCTAGACTGGCTTGCAGCCGGCCAAGCGTCAATCAAGCCGGTTTCGCTACATGCGCAAGGAATGACGCATCGGGGGAAACATGGTCAGCCTCTATCTCAGGATTGCGGCCCTTTGCGCTTGCGTCGCGGTGGCCTCCTTCATCGCTGTGGTGTCGGCGACGGCGCAAACCTATCCGGCTCAACCGATCAGGGTCTTGATCGGATTTGGGCCCGGCTCGGCCGCGGATATTCTGGCCCGGCTCGTCGGCAAGCAGATGGAGGTCAGTCTCGGGCAGCCGATCGTGGTCGAGAACCGACCGGGCAACAGCAGCATGATCGCCGCCGAAACCGTGGCGCGCGCGCAGGCCGATGGCTACACGCTCTTCATGGCGACGATCGCCAATACGCTCAATCCGGCGGAGACCAAATCGAATTTCAATCTGGGACGGGATCTGGCGCCGGTCGTCCTGTTGGGCACGGTTCCGAACGTGTTGGTGGCGCATCCTTCGGTGCCGGCCAATAACCTGCAGGAGTTGATCGCGCTGGCCAAGAGCAAGCCCGAGACCTTGACGTTCGGCTCCTCCGGCTATGCCACGGCGAGCTACATGGCAGCCGAGCTGTTCAACGCCAAGGCCGGCACGCAGATTGTGACGGTCCCCTATCAGGGCGGCAGCAACCAGGCCGTCTCCGACCTGCTGTCGGGCCGCATCACGCTGATGTTCAATGTGGCGGCAACCCTGGCTCCGCATGTAGAGGCCGGCAAGCTGAAGGCGTTTGCCGTTGCGCAGTCGAAGCGGGCCTCGATCATGCCTGACGTTCCGACGCTGAGCGAGGCGGGAATGACCGGCTATGACGCCGGAATCTGGATCGGCCTTCTCGCGCCGGCGGCAACGCCGCCCGCGATCATCGAAAAACTGTCCGCTGCCGCCAACGAGGCGTTGAAGAGCGAGGCGGTTCGCGGCGCGCTGAAACAGCAGGGCACCGATCCGGTCGGGGGGACGCCAAAGGAGTTTGCCGATTTCATCCGCGCCGATATCGAAAAATGGGTCGCGGTCCTCGCGCTGGCTGGCGCGAAGAAGTGAGCGTGTGGCCCAATGGCCATGCTGTGGTGCGGTTGGCGCTGCAGCGCAAGACGCCTTAACCAGGATTCGCCTTTCGGTGATGCGGCGGCCGTTCTGGGGAATCTCCCTCGTTGACCCGATCCCGGAACAGCCGCACGATAGGGCGGTTCCATCTCAAGGTATCGCAATGGCCGGATTGTCCAACCGCCAGACTGAAATTCTCAACATCGCCCGCGCCTTCGGCCGGGTCATGGTGGAAGATCTCGCCAAGCGCTTCGAGGTTTCGGCGCAGACCATCCGCAAAGACCTCAACGATCTCTGCGACCAGCGCTCGCTGACGCGGATTCATGGCGGCGCCATCATCGCTTCCGGCGTCGAGAACCTCGCCTATGAAGCGCGCCGCTTCGTTGCCGCCGAAGAGAAACGCGCGATCGGGATCGCCGCCGCCTCGCGAATTCCGAACGGCTGCTCGCTGTTCATCAATATCGGCACCACGACCGAAGAGGTCGCGAGCGCGCTGACCTCGCATGAGGATCTGCTCGTCATCACCAACAACCTCAACGTCGCGATGCTGCTGTACCGCCATCCGCGCATCGAGGTGATCGTGGCGGGCGGCGCGGTGCGCCGCGCCGACGGCGCCGTGATCGGCTCCACCGCGATCAGTCTCATTGGCCAGTTCAAGGTCGACTACGCCATCATCGGCGCCTCCGCGATCGACGAGGAAGGCGCACTGCTGGATTTCGATTATCGCGAAGTGCAGGCGGCGCAGGCGATCATTGCCAACGCCCGCAGCGTGATGCTGGTCGCCGACCAGACCAAGCTGAGGCGCAGCGCGCCGGTGCGCATCGCCCATATCAGCCAGATCCAGACCTTTGTGACCGACGCGGCTCTTCCGGCGGGGTTGGCCAATATCTGTCATACCCGCGGCATCGAAGTGGTCGAGGCGATGGACAAGCCGGCAGCCGATATCGATGAGGCGGTGACGGAAACGGCATCGACGGTGACACGCTTGCGCTGAGGCGCGTCCGGGCTTGTCGCCCCGGCGGCGGTTTCCCCGATAGGGACAGACGTCAGCGTTTCCTGAATATTGACGGGTGTTGCCCGTTCAATACACGTCCCCATGGCGTAATCGAATAGATTGTGCCGGGTTGAACCCGATGTGGTTCGACGGCGCCTCTCGCCATGGGATACCTTGATGAACAAGATCGCCCTTGCTGCTTCCCTGGTTGCCGTCAGCGCCGTGAGCGCTTCTGCCGCCGATCTGGCGGCCCGTCCTTACGTCAAGGCGCCCGTGGCGGTTGTCGCCGCGTATGATTGGAGCGGCTTTTATATCGGCGCCAATGGCGGCGGCGCCTGGAGCCGCAAATGCTGGGATGTGGTCCCGTTCAGCATCGATCTTTTTTTCATTCCGCCATTCACGGTTGCGGGCAGCGAAGGCTGTCACACCGCGAGCGGCGCGACGGCCGGTGGGCAGGCCGGCTATCGCTGGCAGAGTGCTGCCTTCGTGTTCGGTGTGGAAGCGCAAGGCAACTGGGCAAATCTCAGCGGCTCGAACGCCTCTAAAGTGGCCATTTTTGCGGGTACCGCCAACCGCAGCAAGATCGACGCCATCGGGTTGTTCACCGGTCAGGTCGGCTATTCCTGGAACGCTTTCCTGCTCTACGTGAAAGGTGGCGCGGCGGTCACGCGGGATAAATACGATAGTTTCCTGACCGCGCCGCTGGGGCCGTTGGCGCCTGGCTTTATTTCGAACCGCGGCAGTGAAACGCGCTGGGGCGGGGTGGTCGGGGTCGGCGCCGAATATTCGCTTGCCCGCAACTGGTCGTTAGCGCTCGAATACGATCATCTGTTCATGGGCGATCGAAATGTCGCCATGACCTATGATCCCGCCTTCATCGCCGCGCTGAACCACAATGAGCGCATTCGACAGGACGTCGACATGGTTACCGCGCGCATCAACTACCGCTTCAGCGGGCCCGTGGCCGCGAAATACTGACCTTCATTTCCCGCCGAAACCGCTGACCACGACCAAGATGTGCAGCGCCATCGCCGCTGCTTTTCGATGCGCCGTGCGCGGCTCGATGGCCTGCACGCGGCTGCGATCGCCGTGGTCGGCGCGCTGTCGACTCGGTGTTTTTTGGCGCTAACCGGCGCTTTCGCTTTTCTTTCGTCTTGCTTTCGTTTTTGGTTGTGATTTACTCCAATCCGAAAGTTAAATCGCCGAAATGAAGGCGATCGCTGGGGA
This sequence comes from Hyphomicrobiales bacterium, assembly GCA_017305715.1. Classification (GTDB taxonomy): domain Bacteria; phylum Pseudomonadota; class Alphaproteobacteria; order Rhizobiales; family Xanthobacteraceae; genus Bradyrhizobium. The sequence goes on from JAFKKG010000015.1 coordinate 141,531, forward strand.
AGCGTCGTTTGGACCGGGTTTTTGACCTCGCCATCATTGGAGGCGGCATTAACGGCTGCGGCATCGCGCGCGATGCGGTGGGCCGGGGCAATTCCGTTTTCCTGTGTGAAATGAATGATTTGGCGAGCGGGACGTCCTCCTGGTCGACCAAGCTGGTGCATGGCGGGCTGCGCTATCTCGAATATTACGAGTTTCGGCTGGTCCGCGAGGCGCTGATCGAGCGCGAAATCCTCTGGCAGATCGCGCCCCACATCATCCGCCCGCTGCGTTTCGTTTTACCGCACCATTCCGGGTTGCGTCCGGCCTGGCTGTTGCGGCTAGGGTTGTTCCTCTACGACCATATCGGCGGCCGGCATCTATTGCCGCCGACGCGGTCGGTCGATCTTGCGCGCGACGAAGTGGGCAAACCCTTGATCGCCAACCGCTACACCAAGGGTTTCGAATATTCCGACTGCTTCGTCGATGACGCGCGCCTCGTCGTGCTCACCGCACGCGATGCCGCCGATCGCGGCGCCGAGATCCGCACGCGCACGCGGGCGGTCGAGATCAGGCAGGTCGACGGCGTCTGGCAGGTCACCGTCGAGCATGCCAAGAGCGGCGTGCGCACCACGATCCAGGCGCGCGCGCTGGTCAATGCGGGAGGCCCCTGGGTCGAAGAGGTGCTGTCGTCGGGGTCGGGCGTCAACGCGCGCGCCAAAGTGCGCCTCGTGCAGGGCTCGCACATCGTGGTGCGCAAGCTCTACGAGCACGACCGCGCCTACATGTTCCAGAACGCCGACGGCCGCATCATCTTCGTCATTCCCTATCAGGACGATTTCACGCTGATCGGCACCACCGATCGCGATTACGATGGCGACCCGGCCAAGGTGAAGGCCTCTGCGGAAGAGATCGCGTACCTTTGTGCCTCCGCCAGCGAGTACCTCGCGCGGCCCGTGACCCCCGAGGACGTGGTCTGGACCTATTCCGGCGTGCGCCCGCTCTATGACGACGGCGCCAGCGAAGCCAAGGCTGCGACCCGTGATTACGTTTTTGAACTCGATACGCCCGGCGGCGCGCCGCTGCTGTCGATCTATGGCGGCAAGATCACGACCTATCGCCGGCTCGCCGAAGAGGCGCTGGAACGGCTCGATCCTTATTTGCGCAGTTCAAAGGCCAAGGAAGGCTGGACCGGCAAGGCCGCGTTGCCCGGCGGCGATATGGATGTTTCGGCCGTTGCGGCGCTGACGGCGGAGCTGGTGCGCAAATACTCATTCCTGCCGACCGCGCACGCCAACCGGCTCGCCCATGCCTACGGCACCCGCGCCAGCAAGCTGCTCGGCACCGCGAAATCGATGGCCGATCTCGGTCAGTCCTTCGGCGCGACCTTGACGGAGGGCGAAGTCAGGTACCTGATGGCGAACGAATGGGCCTGCACCGCCGAAGACGTCGTATGGCGCCGATCCAAACTGGGATTGCGGCTGTCCGCGGACGAAATCTCGGCGCTCGACCAATGGATGGGCGCGCATCGCGCCCAGACTGAACGACCCCTGCGTGAAGCGGGAGGACGGACATGAGCGTTACGCTCGAACACGTCACGCGGACCGTCGACGGCATCGCGACCATCCGCGATGTCTCGTTGACGCTCGAGCGCGGCACGCTGAGTGTTTTGCTCGGGCCGACGCTTTCCGGCAAGACCTCGATCATGCGGCTGCTTGCCGGCCTCGACAAGCCGGCGGCCGGCCGCGTGTTGGTCGACGGCAAGGACGTCACGGGATTCGACGTGCGCCAGCGCTCGGTCGCGATGGTCTATCAGCAGTTCATCAATTATCCTTCGTTCACCGTTTATGAGAACATCGCCTCGCCCTTGCGGGTGCAGGGCAAGCCGCGCGCGGAGATCGAAAAGCGGGTGCAGGAGGCGGCGCGTCTCCTCAAGCTCGAGCCCTATCTGAACCGCACGCCGCTGCAACTCTCCGGCGGCCAGCAGCAGCGCACCGCGATTGCGCGGGCGCTGGTCAAGGGCGCCGATCTGGTGCTGCTCGACGAGCCGCTCGCCAACCTCGATTACAAGCTGCGCGAGGAATTGCGCGCCGAATTGCCGCGCATCTTCGAGGCGTCGGGTGCGATCTTCGTCTATGCGACCACGGAGCCTTCCGAGGCGCTGCTGCTCGGCGGCGATACGGTTTGCATGTGGGAAGGCCAGATCCTGCAGGCCGGCGACACCTCGAAGGTCTATCGTCACCCCGACACCATGCGCGTGGCGCAGGTGTTCTCCGATCCGCCGCTCAATATCGTCGGTATCGAGAAGAAAAACGGCTCCGTGCAATATGCCGGCGGCATCCAGGCGCCGGCCAGCGGTCTCTATGCGTCGCTTGCCGATGGTCCCTATCGCGTCGGTTTCCGCGCCCACCAGCTTGAAGTCGCCAACGGCATTGCCGGCCGCCACGCGTTTCAGGCCACGGTGACCGTGACCGAAATCACCGGTTCGGAGAGCTTCGTGCATCTGACGCGCGATGCGTCGAACTGGGTCGCGGTGCTGCAGGGCGTCCACGAGTTCGAGCCAGGGCATGTGCTCGACGCCGTGCTCGACCCTGACAATCTTTTCGTATTCGACGCCGCCGACCGTCTGGTCGCCGCGCCAAACTCACAGTGAGGGAGATGCCGCATGGCCCGCATTGACCTCGTCGATCTCGCGCATTCCTACGGCGGCAATGACGCCGCGCCCGAATCATTTGCGCTGAAGCCGGTGACCATGACCTGGCGGCAGGGCGGCGCCTACGCGCTGCTCGGCCCGTCCGGCTGCGGCAAGACCACGCTGCTCAATTTGATTTCCGGGATCGTGACGCCGTCACGCGGAAAAATCCTGTTCGACGGCGCCGATATCACGCCGCTGTCAACCCAGAAGCGCAATATCGCGCAGGTGTTCCAGTTTCCGGTGATCTACGACACCATGACGGTCGGACAGAATCTCGCATTTCCGCTCAAGAACCGCGGCGTCCCGAAGGCCGAGGTCGACGCGCGGGTCAGGCAGATTGCCGATCTGCTCGACCTCACGCCGCATCTGGGTCGCAAGGCGACGCGGCTGACCGCGGACGCCAAGCAGAAGATCTCGCTCGGCCGCGGCCTGGTCCGGTCCGACGTCGCCGCCATCCTGTTCGACGAGCCGCTCACCGTGATCGACCCCGAGCTGAAATGGCAGTTGCGCTCGAAACTCAAGGCGCTGCACCGCGAACTCGATCTTACGATGATCTACGTCACCCATGACCAGACCGAGGCGCTGACCTTTGCCGATACGGTGGTGGTGATGCATGACGGCCGCGTGGTGCAGAGCGGCACGCCGGCGGAATTGTTCGACAGGCCCGAGCATACCTTCGTCGGTTACTTCATCGGCTCGCCCGGCATGAACATCGTGCCGGCCGAGGTGAGGGGCCGCGAGGCCCGTATCAGCGGCCATCCGATCGCGCTGCAGCGCAGCTATGACGCGCTGCCGCCGGGTGCGAAGATCGAAGTCGGCGTCCGTCCGGAATTCGTCGACGTCGCTGCGCCGGCGCCGGGATTGCTGTCGGCCAATATCGAACGCATCGACGATCTCGGCCGCGTGCGCTTTGCGCGGGTGCGGATCGGCGATACCAAATTCGCCGCGCGCGTGCCGTCGGGCTTTTCGGTCTCCGGCGACACCGCCGGACTAGTGTTCGATCCGTCGCATGTGCACGTCTATGCGGATAGCCGGCTGGTCGAGGGGACGGCCTGATGGACAAGACGGTCAACCAAAAAGCCTGGTTCCTGGTGCTGCCGGTGTTTCTGGTGGTCGCGTTCTCCGCGATCCTGCCGCTGATGACGGTGGTGAACTACTCGATGCAGGATACGTTCGGAAACAACCAGTTCTTCTGGAACGGCGTCGGCTGGTTCAAGGAATTGCTCGATCCGTCGACCGATCTCGGCGGCCGGTTCTTGGCGTCGCTCGGCCGCAACCTGCTGTTCTCGGCCATCATTCTGGCGATCGAGGTTCCGCTCGGGATCGTGATCGCGCTGTCGATGCCGCGCGACGGCTGGAGCGTCGCCGCCTGCCTCGTGATCCTGGCATTGCCGCTTCTGATTCCCTGGAACGTGGTCGGCACGATCTGGCAGATTTTCGGGCGGCCCGACATCGGCCTGCTCGGCTATGTGCTGACCAGCCTCGGCATCGACTACAATTACGTCTCCAACGAGTTCGACGCCTGGGCCACCGTCATCGTCATGGACGTCTGGCACTGGACCAGCCTGGTCGCGCTATTGTGCTACGCCGGACTGAAGTCGATCCCCGACGCCTACTACCAGGCCGCACAGATCGACGGCGCCTCGCGCTGGGCGGTGTTCAAGGCGATCCAACTACCGAAGATGAACCGTGTGCTGCTGATCGCGGTGCTGCTGCGCTTCATGGACAGTTTCATGATCTACACCGAACCCTTCGTGGTGACCGGCGGCGGTCCCGGCAACTCGACCACCTTCGTGTCGATCGAACTGGTCAAGATCGCGCTCGGGCAGTTCGACCTCGGCAAGGCCGCGGCGTTGTCGCTGGTCTACAATCTGATCATCCTGATCGTGTGCTGGGTGTTCTACACGGTCATGACCAATGCCGGGAACGAGCGCCCGGCCAAGCAGGGAGTTGAATGATGCATTCGATTCCCGGACGCCGCATCATCATGACGGCCTTTCTGATCTTCCTGCTGCTGCCGATCTACTGGCTGGTCAACATGAGTTTCAAGACCAATGCCGAGATCGTCGCGTCGATGACGCTCTGGCCGCACGCGCCGACGCTGGAAAACTACAAGCGGATATTCACCGACGAGAGCTGGTATTCCGGCTACATCCACTCGCTGACCTATGTCCTGATCAACACCGTGATCTCGATCGCGGTGGCGTTGCCGGCCGCCTACGGCTTCTCGCGCTACCGCTTCCTCGGCGACAAGCATCTGTTCTTCTGGCTGCTGTCGAACCGGATGGCGCCGGCGGCGGTCTACGCGCTGCCGTTCTTCAATCTCTATTCGGCGATCAACCTGTTCGATACGCCGTGGGCGGTGGCGCTGGCGCATTGCATCTTCAACGTTCCGCTGGCGGTATGGATCCTCGAAGGATTCGTCTCCGGCGTGCCGCGCGAGATCGACGAGACCGCTTTCCTCGACGGCTATTCGTTCCCGCGCTTCTTCATCAAGATCCTGGTGCCGCTGATCGCCAGCGGCATCGGCGTCGCCGCCTTCTTCTGCTTCATGTTCTCCTGGGTCGAATTGCTGCTGGCGCGCACGCTGACGTCGGTGAATGCAAAGCCGATCTCGGCGATCATGACCCGCACGGTCTCGGCCGCCGGCATGGATTGGGGCCTGCTAGCCGCGGCCGGCGTGCTCACCATCATTCCCGGCGCGCTGGTGATCTGGTTCGTCCGCAATTACATCGCGCGCGGTTTTGCGCTCGGTCGGGTGTAGGAGGCATTCATGGATCACATCGCATGGATGGCCTGGACGGTCCCGACCGCGATCTTCTTCGTGCTGCTGGCCTCGACGCTCGGCGTGATGACCTGGCTTGCGGTCGCCTATCCCGAGGCCGAGCGCGTCGGCGTGTTGCGGATTCCGACCACGCGCGGCGACCGGCTGTTCGTCTCGCTGGTCGCGGCTGCCGTCATCCATCTTTTGTGGATCGCCTTTTTCGGCATCGAGCCGATCGCGACGCTGCCGATCGGAGAGGGCGTTGAAATATCGAGCCTGTGGCTCGCAACCGTGATTTCGCTTGTTTCGGCCGTGGCGATTTTCCGCACCGTCTGACGAAGCGAAAAAAGACAGATCCGGGATCAACCCGGACCTGGACGTGTTTCTGCAACCGGAGGAACCAAGATGCGACAAACCAAAAGCAGACTTCTAACCATGACCAGCGCGGTCGCGCTGATCGCGGCTTGCGTCGCCGCGCCCGCGCGCGCGGACGATGCGGTCAATCAAAGGTGGATCGACACCGAATTCCAGCCCTCGACCTTGTCGAAGGCCGATCAGTTGAAGGAACTGCAGTGGTTCGAAAAGGCCGCGCAGCCCTTCAAGGGGATGGAAATCAATGTCGTGTCGGAAACCATCGCGACGCACGAGTATGAATCCAAGACGCTGGCGAAGGCCTTTACTGAAATCACGGGCATCAAGATCAAGCACGACATCATCCAGGAAGGTGACGTCGTCGAAAAACTGCAGACCCAGATGCAGTCCGGCAAGAACGTCTATGACGGCTGGATCAACGATTCCGACCTGATCGGAACCCACTTCCGCTACAATCAGACGGTCGTGCTGTCGGATTACATGACCGGCGAGGGCAAGGACGTCACCAATCCCGGGCTCGACGTCAACGACTTCATCGGAAAGTCCTTCACCACGGCGCCGGACGGCAAGCTTTATCAGCTGCCCGACCAGCAGTTCGCGAACCTGTACTGGTTCCGCTACGACTGGTTCTCCAATCCGGAATACAAGGCCAAGTTCAAGGCCAAGTACGGCTATGATCTCGGCGTTCCCGTGAACTGGTCGGCTTATGAAGACATCGCCGAGTTCTTCACCAACGACATCAAGGAGATCAACGGCGTCAAGGTCTATGGCCACATGGACTATGGCAAGAAGGATCCCTCGCTCGGATGGCGCTTCACCGACGCCTGGCTGTCGATGGCCGGCAATGGTGACAAGGGCCTGCCGAACGGCAAGCCGGTCGACGAATGGGGCATCCGCATGGAAGGCTGCCGTCCGGTCGGTTCATCCGTCGAGCGGGGCGGTGACACCAATGGTCCGGCAGCGGTCTATTCGATCGCCAAATATCTCGACTGGATGAAGAAGTATGCCCCGCCGCAGGCGCAAGGCATGACCTTCTCCGAGTCCGGACCGGTGCCGGCCCAGGGCGCGATCGCCCAGCAGATATTCTGGTACACCGCCTTCACCGCCGACATGGTGAAGCCCGGTATTGCCGTCATGAACGCGGACGGTACGCCGAAATGGCGTATGGCCCCGTCGCCGCACGGCGCGTACTGGAAGGAAGGCATGAAGCTCGGTTACCAGGACGCCGGCTCGGTCACGCTCCTGAAGTCGACGCCTGCGGACCGCCGCAAGGCGGCCTGGCTCTATCTGCAGTTCATCGTCTCCAAGACGGTGTCGCTGAAGAAGAGCCATGTCGGTCTCACCTTTATCCGCGAATCCGACATCTGGGACAAGTCGTTCACCGAGCGTGCGCCGAAGCTCGGCGGCCTGATCGAGTTCTACCGCTCGCCCGCGCGCGTGCAGTGGACCCCGACCGGCAACAACGTGCCTGACTATCCGAAGCTCGCGCAATTGTGGTGGCAGAACATCGGCGATGCGTCGTCCGGTGCGAAGACGCCGCAGGCGGCGATGGACGCGCTGGCCGCGGCCCAGGACTCGGTGCTCGAACGTCTCGAGAAGTCCGGCGTGCAGAAGGAGTGCGGGCCGAAGCTGAACAAGAAGGAAACCGCCGAGTTCTGGTTCGCCAAGTCAGCCAAGGATGGCAACATCGCGCCCCAGCGCAAGCTGGCGAACGAGAAGCCGAAGGGCGAAACCGTCGACTACGATACGCTGGTGAAGTCGTGGCCGGCGACGCCCCCGAAGCGGGCGGAAGCGAAGTAAGCTTCGCCGATAACGGGTGATGCAAAACCTAAAGGCCGGGAGCGATCCCGGCCTTTTTTCTTACCTCGCCCCGCTTGCGGGGAGAGGTCGGCGCGCAGCGCCGGGTGAGGGGGACTCGCCGCACGTTCGGTGCTTGTGGAGGCCGCCCCTCACCCCAAACCTCCAAGGGCGCGCTTCGCTCGTCGCGACCCGCAAGAGCGGGGCGAGGGAGCGTACCGAATCCCTACTCCGCCGCCTGCTTCGCGCCGAGCGTCGGATAATCCGTATATCCCTTGGCTCCGCCGCCATAGAACGTCGCCTTGTCGAATGGATTCAGCGGCGCGCCCTTTTTCAGGCGCTCGACCAGATCGGGGTTGGAGATAAACGGCTTGCCGAACGCGATCAGGTCGGCGGCGTTGGCATCGAGCTGCTTGTTCGCGAGTTCGAAATCATAGCCGTTGTTGGCGACATAGGCCTGATTGAAGCGCTTGCGCAGGCTCGCATAGTCGAACGGCGCGATATCGCGCGGGCCGCCGGTCGCGCCCTCGATGACATGGATATAGGTCAGTTTCAGCGCGTTGAGCCCGTCGACGATGTAATCGAACAGCGGCTGCGGGTTCGAGTCGGACACGTCATTGGCCGGCGTCACCGGGGAGATGCGGATGCCGGTGCGCTCGGGCCCGGCGATCGCCGCCACCACCTTGGACACTTCCAGCATCAGCTTGGCGCGGTTCTCGATCGATCCGCCGTAAGCATCGGTGCGCTTGTTGGTGCCGTCTTTCGCGAACTGGTCGAGCAGATAGCCGTTGGCGCCATGGATTTCGACGCCGTCGAAGCCGGCGGCCAGCGCATTCTCGGTGCCACGCTTGAAGTCTTCGATGATCCCCGGAATTTCCGACAGTTCCAGCGCGCGCGGCTCGGAGATCTCGGTGAAGGTGCCGTTCACAAACGTCTTGCCCTTGGCGCGGATCGCGGACGGCGCCACCGGCTTGCCTCCATCAGGCTGCAATGAATCATGCGAGACGCGGCCGACATGCCAGATCTGGATGAAGATGCGCCCGCCCTGCTCGTGCACGCGGTCGGTGACCTTGCGCCAGCCGGCGACCTGCTCCTTCGAATAGATGCCGGGCGTGTCCTGATAGCCCTGGCCCTGCTGCGAGATCTGGCTGGCTTCGGTGATCAATAGACCGGCGGAGGCGCGCTGGCCGTAATAGTCGACGGCGAGCGGGCTCGGCACAAAGCTGCCGGGCACCGCGCGGTTGCGGGTCAGGGGCGCCATTACAAGGCGGTTCGGCAGCGTGATCGGGCCAAGCTTGTAGGGCTCGAAGAGTTTGGTCTGGCTCATGAAGGGATTTTCCGTGGCGGTTGGATGATGGGGAACAGTTGGGCATTGCGGCGAATTGCGCAATGCCCCAGCCATTCGGCTGCCGCAGGTTAGGTCCGCACAATTCCCGCCATATGGCCGGCGTCGAGGAACAGCGTGTGGGCGTTGACGTAGGATGATTCATTCGAAATCAGGAACAGGGCAGCATAGGCGACCTCCCAGCCGGTTCCCTGGCGGCAGAACGGCACTGTGAGGGCGCGATCGGCGCGCCGGCGGCTGGCATCGCGGCCCATCGGGGAATCGATGAAGCCCGGCGCGATCACGTTGCAGCGAATGCCCTTTTCTTCGCCGGCCCGCGCAATGGCGCGGCCGAGCGCGATCTGGGCGGCCTTGGAGGATTCATAGGCCGGGTTGCGGCCGTTGGCGCGCTGGCTCGCCATCGATGAGGTCAGCGTGATCGCGCCGCCCGGCGACATCACGTCGAGCGCCGCTTGCGCGAACAGCATGTGGCTGCGCACGTTGACGGCATAATCCCGGTCCCAGGCTTCTGCCGTCATCTTGGGCAGCGACAGCCCGCAGGAAATTCCGACATTCAGCGCCAGCCCGTCGAGGCCGCCGAGTTGTTTGGCACAGCGCGCGATCGCCGGCCCGATCGCGGATGCGTCGGAGACGTCAACCACATCGGTAAACGCCTGGCCGCCTTCGCTGATAATCTGCTTGACCGTGTCGTCGGCAGCTTCCTTGTTGATGTCGATGCAGGCGACATGCGCACCCTCGCGCGCGAACAGCACCGACATCGCACGGCCGTTGCCAACAGGCGGTACCTCGTCGACGATGTTGCGCTGGCCGGCCCCGACCACGATGACGCGGCGGCCCTGCAAGCGACCACGACCCGGCGCGAGGCCGAGCGTTTCGGCGTGCAGGGAGGCGGAGGGGTCGAGTTGCTTCGGTGCCTGCGTGGTGGTGGACATGCGTGGTCTCCCTTCAGTCTTTTGTTTTTGCTGAAGGGAGCACTAGCACGGCGACACAGACGAAGCGAAGCCGCAGGGTATCGCGAGGTGAAACTCGTCCGAGTCATTCCGGGACGCGCGAAGCGCGAACCCGGAATCTCGAGATTCCCGGTTCAGTCCTGCGGACTTCCCCCGGAACGACGGCAAGCCGTCAATTCGCGCCCATATAATCCCGCTTGCCGATTTCGACGCCGTTATGACGCATGATCCCGTGGGCGATGGCGGCATGGAAGTAGAATTGCGGGAGAGAGAAATTCGAGATGAATTGCTGGCCCTTCAGCGTCATGGTCTTGTCCGGCCCCATCGGAAAGGTGACGTCCCTGGTGTCGGCGCCCTCGAATTGCGCGGGCTTGAACGAGCTGACGTAGTCGGCGGTTTTGGCCAGACGCTGGCGCAATTCCGCAAAGGTCTTTTCGGTATCGGGCGTCGCCGGCACCTCGCTGTGGGTGACGCGGGCACAGCCCCTCGTCGCAAAATCGCACGCGAGTTGAATCTGCTTGGAAAGCGGCAGCATGTCCGGATAGAGGCGTGCGGCGAGCAGCACGTCAGGCTGGATCTTCTTCGCCTCGCAATGCGCTTCTGCCTTGGTGAGCAAGCCGGACAGGCTGTTGAGGATTTGCAGATAGGCCGGAACGGTGGCGTCGTAAAAGGACATGGGATGCTCTTTTCGTGGTGTGGAATTTTGTGATGTGGAGAGACGTGTGCTGCAGGTGGGGCGGGGGAAAGGGAATTACAACGCTCGGACCGCGGGAGATGTAGTCAAATATTTCCGCGCGACCGAACGGACCCTCATCCTGAGGGGCCCTTTTTCGCCCGGTGGGCTGCGCCGGGCACGCTTTGTCCCTGCGCCACGTAGCCCTGAGGGGGGCCTTCACCGCGCCGGCGGCACCACCGCGGCCGCCGGCTCGGCGCGCGTCCCGCGCATCCGCGCCAGCAATTCGGCGGTCGGCCAGGAATCCGCCGGCAGGCCGTATTTGATCTGCATCGTCTTGACCGCGGTGCGGCTTTGCTGGCCCATGATGCCGTCGACCTTGCCGACATTGAAGCCGGCGCGCACCAGCAGTTGCTGCAATTCCTTCAGCTCGTGGAACGGCAGTTGCGCCACCGGCGTCGCGGGTTGACGCATTGGCGGCGCGCCCGCGATGCGGCTGGCGAGATAGCCGGCGGTGGTCGAATAGATCAGCGAGTTGTTCCATTCGGTGTAGGCGGCAAAATTCGCATAGGCCAGGAATGCCGGGCCGGTGCGGCCCATCGGCAGCAGCATCGATGCCGGCAGATCGTCGTTCGGCAGCGGCTTGCCGTCGGGATAGGTGACGCCGAGCTGCGCCCATTTCGATCGCGGCAGTTTGATTGTGAGGTCAGCCTGATCCCAAGGTAAATTTTGTGGCGCGCGCACTTCCTGCAGCCATGGCTCGCCGCGTCGCCATTTCAAGCCGGTGGCAATGTAGTTCGCGGTCGAGCCGATCACGTCGGGTACGCTGCTCAGCAGATTGCGATGGCCGTCGCCGTCATAGTCGACGGCGTAGTTGAAATAATGCGTCGGCAGAAATTGGGTCTGGCCGAGTTCGCCGGCCCACGATCCGATCATCTCGCTGGCGCTGAGATCGCCGCGATCGATGATCTTCAAAGCCGCGATGGTCTCCTTCTGGAACATCTCGGAGCGGCGGCAGTCATAGGCCAGTGACACCAGCGACGGCAGCGTATGCAGCTTGCCGAGCTCGGCGCCAAAACTGCTCTCCAGCCCCCAGAACGCGGCGATCACCGCCGGCGGCACGCCATACTCCTTTTCGGCGCGGTTGAACGCGGCCTGATGCTGCCGGATGCGGGCCTGCGCATTGCTTGCCGCGCCTGGAGACGCCCGGCTGCGGGCGAATTCGTTGAACACCTGGCCGAACACGCGCTGGCCGCGGTCGCGGTTGACGATGCTCTGGTCGTAGACGAGGTAGGGTGCGGCTTCGGAAAGCGCGCGTTGCGAGACGCCTTCCGCCATCGCCTGTTGCTTGAGCTCGGCGAGGAAGCGATCGAAACTCATGCCGTTGTGACAGGCCGCGCCGCCGCGCGGGGCCGCGGCAACGGGCCGCGCCGCCTGCGGCTGACCGGGCACCGCAGCCGGTTTCGGCTTCGGCGCAACCGCGGGTCGGGCGGGGCGCACGGGAGCTGGCGCCGGGGCCGGTTGCGACAATGTCGGAGACGAAACGGCCAAGGCTGCGACAATCGTGACGGCAGCATGAATTCTGGTCAAAAGGGTCGGCATCAAATCCACCGGCTCACAGGGAAGGTCGGAGCAATTTCTACAGCCTGTGGGGCGGATCAACGCAAGTGCAATCCGCCGCAATCCCCGGCGAAGCCGCCGGCTTCTGCCGGGAGAAACCGGCGCAAGCCCGCTTCCTGCATAGGAGCCTGCCGCAAGAACCGCAGCCCGGAGGCTGTTCCAACCGGCTTTGCCCGTGTAGGCTGGTTTAACTGCCGGCCACATAAGGCCGACGTCCATGTGGGGCGGGCAGAAAATGGGAGATAACGGACATCCATGACGGAACTCCGATATTTGGCGCCCAATTCGCTTGATGAAGCGATCAAGGCGTTCGTCGCGGCCGGAAGTGCAGGGCGCATCCTGGCCGGCGGAACTGATCTTCTGGTGCAAATGCGCGCCGGCGTCGTTAAGCCGGGCCTGATCGTCGACATCAAGAAAATCTCCGAGATGACGACAATCGAGGAAACCGCCGATGGCGGGTTTCGCGTTGGCGCCGCCGTGTCCGGCATGGCGCTGCATGACCACCCGCGGTTCGGCAAGGTGTGGCCCGGCGTGCTCGAGGCCGTCAACCTGATCGGGTCCAAGCAGGTGCAGGGGCGCGCCTCCGCCGGCGGCAATCTCTGCAACGGCTCACCGGCCGGTGACAGCGTGCCTGCCATGGTCGCGGCCGGCGCCATCGTGACGATCCAGGGACCGGATGGTCGCCGCGAACTGCCGGTGGAGCAGGTGCCGGCAGGTCCTGGCCGCACCAACCTCAAGCCCGGCGAGATCGTCGTCAGTTTTGCGCTGCCGCCGCGGCCGAAGGGCTCGAGCGACGCGTATTTGCGCATGATCCCGCGCACCGAAATGGACATTGCGGTGGTCGGCCTTGGCGTCAGCCTGACGCTGAAGGATGGTGTCTGCACCGCCGCCCGCGTCGGGCTCGGCGCGGTCGCGCCGACCGTGCTGCTGGTTGAATCGGCCGCCAGGGCGCTGATCGGCAGCAAGCTCGACGATGCCGCGCTCAACGCCGCGGCCGCCGCCTGTTCCGCCGCCTGCCGTCCGATCGACGACAAGCGCGGCACCATCGCTTACCGCACCAAAGTCGCCGGCGTGCTGCTCAAGCGCACGACGGCCATTGCCGCCAAGCGCGCTGAAGGAAATTGATTTCATGGCCAAGGTTCACGTCACCACCACCATCAACGGCGAGCCGTCGGAGTTTCTCTGCGAGCCCAACGACACCATGCTCGATGCGCTGCGCGGGCCGCTCGGCCTCACCGGCTCCAAGGAAGGCTGCGCGTCCGGCGATTGCGGCGCCTGCAGCATCACCGTCGACGACAATCTCGTCTGTTCCTGCCTGATGCTCGCGGTCGAATCCGAAGGCCATCAGCTCCGCACCATCGAAGGCATGGCTCAGGGCGACAAACTGCATCCGCTGCAGCAGAAGTTTCTGGAGATGGCCGCCCTTCAGTGCGGCATCTGCACGTCGGGCATGCTTGTCGCATCCGACGCGCTGCTGAAGCGGAATCCGAAGCCCAGCGAGGAAGAGGTTCGCTTCTGGCTGGCCGGCAATCTCTGCCGCTGCACCGGCTATGACAAGATCGTACGCGCGGTGATGGACACCGCCGCCGAAATGCGCGCCCAATAGAATCCGGAGCCAGCACCATGAACGTCGTCACCAACAACAAGTGGATCGGCCAGCGCACCATTCGTCCCGATGGCATGGACAAGGTGACCGGCCGCGCGCAGTTCGCCGCCGACACCAACATGCCCGGCATGATCTGGGGCAAGGTGTTGCGCAGCCCGCACGCCCATGCGCGGATCAAGTCGATCAACACCGCAAAGGCCGAGGCGCTGCCCGGCGTCAAGGCGGTCGTCACCGCGCGCGACATCGTCGACTTCACGATCGAGAAGGGCGCGGTCATGCTCGGCATCCAGGACATGCGCTGGATGTGCCGCAACGTGATGGCGCGCGAAAAGGCGCTGTTTCCCGGGCATCCCGTCGCGGCCGTGGCCGCCACCTCGGAAGCGATCGCGGCGGAAGCCTGCAAGCTGATCGAAGTCGATTACGAGGTGCTGCCCTTCGTGATCGAGATCGAGGACGCCATCAAGCCGGACGCGCCGATCCTGCACGAGTTCAACAAGTTCGAAGGCAAGCCCTCCAACATCGCCGGCCGGCTCGAGCACAAGAAGGGTGATATCGCCGAAGGCTTCAAGAAGGCGGATATCGTCATCGAACGCACGTTCACGACGCGCCCGGTGCATCAGGGCTATATCGAGCCGCATGCCTGCCTGATCAGCGTCACGCCCGATGGCAAGACCACGATCTGGAGCTCCAGCCAGGGCCAGTTCATGGTCCGCGCGATGACATCGCTGCTGACAGGCATTCCGCAGAGCGACATCCGCGCTATTCCCGCCGAAATCGGCGGCGGCTTTGGCGGCAAGACCATCGTCTATCTCGAACCGCTCGCGACGATTCTCGCCAAGAAATCCGGCCGTCCCGTGAAGATGGTGATGACGCGCGAGGAGGTGATGCGCGCGACCGGGCCGACGTCCGGCTCGAAGAGCACGGTGAAGATCGGCGCCACCAGGGACGGCAAGATCGTCGCCGCCCACGGCACCTTCTATCTGCAGGCCGGCGCGCTGCCGGGCTCGCCGATCCGCGGCGCCGCCGGCTGCAGCTTCACGCCCTACGACATCCCGAACCTGCTGTCGGAGGGCTATGACGTCTGCTCCAACCGCTCCAAGGTCGCAGCCTATCGCGCGCCGGGCGCGCCGATCGGCGCCTATGCGGTGGAGTGCGTGCTCGACGAGGTCGCCGAGGCGCTGAAGATGGACCCGCTCGATTTCCGCCTGAAGAATGCCGCCAGGGAAGGCGTGAAGGCCGCGCACGGCCCGACCTTCCCGCGCATCGGCTATATCGAGACGCTGGAGGCCGCCAGGCAGTCGGATCACTACAAGGCGCCGCTCGGCAAGCTGCCAGGAAAACTTCAAGGACGCGGCGTCGCATCCGGTTTCTGGTTCAATGCCGGCGGTGAATCCTCCGCGCAGGTCAACATCACCGAGGACGGCAATGTGGTCGTCACCACGGGTCACCCCGACATCGGCGGCTCGCGCGCCGGCATCGCCAATATCTGCGCCGAGCTGCTCGGCATCGACTATCGCCGCGTCTCCGTCATCATCGGCGACACCCAAACCATCGGCTTCTCCAACCTCACCGGCGGCAGCCGCGTGCTGTTCGCCTCCTCGATCGTGGTGACGCAGTCAACCGAGCAGATCATCAAGACCTTGCGCGAGCGCGCCGCAAAAATCTGGGAGATCGACCCCGAGGCCGTGAAGTGGGAAGATGGCGCGGCGCATCCTGTTAGTCCAAATGCCGGCCAGTTCCCGCCGCTGACGCTGAAGGATCTCGCCGAGAAGGCGCCTGCGATGGGCGGCCCGATCGGCGCCGGCGTGCAGCTCAACACCCAGGGCGCGGACGGCGGCTTCGGCACCCATATCTGCGACGTCGAGGTCGACGTCGATCTCGGTATCGCGCGCGTGATCCGCTACACCGCCGTGCAGGATGTCGGCCGTGCCATCCACCCCGGCTATGTCGAGGGCCAGTTGCAGGGCGGCGTCGCGCAAGGCATCGGCTGGGCGCTCAACGAAGAGTACATCTACACCAAGGAAGGCAAGGTCGATAACCCCGGCTTCCTCGACTACCGCATGCCGGTGTGTTCGGACCTGCCGATGATCGACTGCATCATGGTCGAGGTGCCGAACCCGAAACACCCGCAAGGCGTCAAGGGCGTCGGCGAAGTGCCGCTGGTCCCCGTGATGGCCGCGGTGGCGAACGCGATCTACAACGCGCTCGGCAAGCGGTTCTACAGCCTGCCGATGTCGCCGCCAAAAGTGCTGGAAGTGATCGACACGCCGGCGCCGCGTCAGGCCGCGGAGTGATACTGCGAGAATATCGTAGCAAGCGTAGCCCGGATGAGCGAAAGCGATATCCGGGTTTTCTTTTGCAACCCCGCATATCGCTGCGCTCATGCGGGCTACAAGAAAACAACTGGGAGATCGCCCATGGACGACGCTTCAGCCCGGCGCGCGGCGCAGGCGCTGCTTGCGGCCCACACGGCCAACGTGCAGTTCACATCGCTCGGTCCGCCGGACAGGCCCGCCACGATTTCGGATGCCTACGACATCCAGGATCGCTACGTCGCGCTGCTGCGGGCTGAGCATGGCGATGCCGTCGGCTACAAAGTCGGGCTGACCTCGGCAACGATGCAGACGTTCTGCGGCATCGACCACCCGATCGCGGGCGTGGTGCTTGCGAGCCGCGTGCACCGGTCGGGCGCGACCGTCCGGCGCGCGGATTTCGGTCGGCTCGGTCTCGAATTCGAGATCGCGGTTCGCATTAAATCCGACGTGCCGGTCACGTCTGCGCCGGTGACATCAGCGATGATTGCGCCGCATGTCGGCGGCGTCGCTGCCGCCATCGAAATGGTGGATGATCGCAGCGCGGATTATGCCAATCTCGACGTGCTGTCGCTGGTATCCGACAATTCCTGGAACGCCGGCATCGTGCTGTCGGAGTTTGCGACGTCATGGCCTGATCTCGAACCGATCGTCGGACGCGCAACAAGGGACGGGGCGGCGGTCGGCGAGGGCCATGGCCGCGACATCCTCGGCCATCCCTTCAATTCCGTCGCCTGGCTTGCCACGCAGCTCAATGCGCGGGGCGCGGGACTGAAGGCCGGCCAGGTCGTGATGACCGGCAGCGTCATGAAGACCGTGTTTCCCGATAGCGACGCGCTCTACCGGTTCGCGTTTGACGGCCTCGGATCGGTCGAGGTGCAGGTGCGTTAGCGCGCATGGCTTCAGGTGAGAGCGAAGTCGAGGACTTCTCCCTCTCCAGGCTGTCCTACCCCAATACAATTGGAATTATTTAAGGCGAGGCGTGGACGGGCGGAAACTCACGCGCCGCAGAAATGCGGCAATTGCGCAGGACAAGGGGGCCCTGCGCCATTGCACAAGGGAGGTTCTGCAAATGTCTGAAGTGATACCCTTCCCACCCAAACCGCCGCCGAAATCGATCGCCGAGGAAACCGCCGAGTTCCTGCAGTTGCTGGAGCGGATCAGGTCTTCGTCGCAGAAGATCCGGACCGAAGAACTCCAGACCACGGAGAAATAGGCGCACAGGCCCTCGTGACAGGCGGGGGCCTTTTGCATGGCGGCGGGACGCGCGAATGCGCGTCACGGCTTCCTCCCGGTTTCATCACCTCGCGGTACGCGCTAGTATCCGCGAAACAGGGGGGCAGATGGATTATTCGAAAGCGCATTTCATTGGCATCGCCGGGAAAGGGATGAGCGCCGTGGCGCTGCTGCTGCGGCAGATGGGGGTGCAGATTACCGGGTCCGATGAAGGCTTTTACCCGCCGGTCAGCGACTATCTGCGGAACGAGAAGATCCCGTTCGCGGCGGGCTACCGCAAGGAGAATATTCCTGACGACGCCGACGTCATCGTGATCGGCAAGAACGCCAGGCTCACGCCCGAAACCAATGAAGAAGTGCGCGCCGCGATGGATAGCGGAAAGCTGGTGCGGTCGTTTGCCGATTTGCTGCACGACATGACCACCGGTTCCGAGACCATCGTCGCGGCCGGCAGCTACGGCAAGTCGACCTGCACCGCGCTGCTGGCGTGGTGCCTGAGAGTGGCGAACAAGGACCCGAGCTATTTCATCGGCGAGATCACCAACGGGTTCGAGCGGCACGCACACCGCGGCCGGGGCCCGACCTTCGTTCTCGAGGGCGACGAATACCCGGCATCGAACTGGGACAACCGGTCGAAATTCCTGCTCTACAACGCCAGGAATGTCCTGCTCACCTCGGCGACCCACGATCACATCAACGTCTTCCCGACGCACGCGGATTATCTTAGCCCGTTCCGCAGCCTGCTGGCTTCATTGCCTTCCGACGGATTGCTGGTGGTCTCCAGCAGCGAGCCTCACGCGCGCGCTTTGGCTGATGGCGTCGCCTGCGCCGTTGTTTTCTATGCATTGGACGACAAGGCGCACTGGCATGCCGCCAACATCGCGCGCGGTGCCGAGACCTCGTTCGACCTGATGCGCGGGGCTGAAAAAATCACAGGTCTGTCGACCCGGATGCTCGGCGATCACAACATCGAAAACATCGTCGGCGTCGGCGCAATGCTGCTGGAAAAGAAGTTGCTGACGCCGGAGGAACTGCGCGCCGGCATCGGCACATTCCAGGGCGTCAAGCGCCGCATGGAATTGCTTTCGCCGGCCTCAAGCGTGCCGGTCTACGAAGGTTTCGGGTCGTCCTACGAGAAGGCGAGGAGCGCGATCCTCGCCACAAAACTGCACTTTCCCGATCAGAGGCTGATCATCGTCTTTGAGCCGCATACCTTCACCTGGCGAAACCGGGCGGCGATATCGGCCTATGACGACGCCTTTGCAGGCGCCGCCAGGATTTTCATCTTCGAGCCGGCGTCGCAGGGCGCGGGGTCCCATGCGCAATTGACGCAGGATGAAATCGTCGCCCGCGTGAGAGCGGCGAATTACGATGCCGAGGCGATCAACGACCCGGACGAGGCATTGGCGACACTGGGCGGCGTGTTGCGGCCGGATGACGTCGTGCTGTTGCTGACCTCCGGCGAACTCGGCGGATTGATCCGAACCATTCCGCAACTGGTTGAGACGAAATATCCCCGCCAAGCTTCAGACCAATCATAAAAAGGGAAACCCCATGTCAACAGCCTCCACGCAAAAAGTCCTGGTCGAGAACAACGCCGACGGCACCACGCTGGTCACGATCAACCGGCCCGAGCGCCGCAATGCGATCTGCGCCGAGACGGCGCTGCTGTTGCAGAAGGCCTTCGTGGCGTTCGAGCGCTCGCCGACGCAGCGGGCCGCGGTATTGACCGGCGCCGGCAATGAGGCGTTTTCCGGCGGCGCCGACACCGGCAATTTCCCCGAACTGTGGCGCTGCATCCCGACCGTCGGCTTTGAGACCACCAAGCCGATCATCTCGGCGGTGGGCGGCTGGTGCGTCGGCGGCGCGCTGGTGCTGTCGATGATGTGCGATCTCACGGTGGCCGCCGAAAACGCCAAATTTTCTTATCCGGAGGCGCGGATGGGATTTACCGGCGGCATGATCGCGGGCCTCGCCGCGCGCATCCCGCACAAGATCGCGATGGAAATGATGCTGCTGTGCCGCATCGTCGAGGTGCAGCGTGCCTGGAATATCGGCCTCGTCAACGAGGTGGTGCCGGTCGGCCAGCAGGTCGAGGTCGCGCTGAAGATGGCGCGCGAGATGGCGGAATTCTCGCCTTTGGTGCTGAAAACCCTCAAGCGCTTCGTCACCGAGGGCGTGCTGGCGCAGGGACCGTCCGAGCAATCCGGCCGCGCCCAGCGCCAGCTTCATGAAGTCAAGGAAAGCGAAGACGCCGTTGAGGCGACGGCCGCGGTGAAGGAAAAACGCCGCGCGGTGTATAAGGGAAGGTAGGGCGTCGTAGGGTAGGCAAAGGCGCATCCGCGCCGTGCCCACCATCTACTCTCGGGGAGTTGTGGTGGCACGCTTCGCTTTGCCCACCCTACAGGCCGCGGCCAATCCTCAATCCGGCTTCAGCCCCGCCGCCTTGACCACCTTGGCCCATTTCTCGGTCTCATCCGCGATCAGCCTGCCGAACGCCGCCGGCGTGCCCGGCAGCGGCTCGCCGCCGAGTGCGGCGAAGCGGGTCTTCATGCCGGGATCGGCGATCGCGGCGTTGATCTCCCTGTTGAGCTTGCCGATGATATCCGCCGGCGTCTTGGCGGGCGCGCACATGCCGAAATCGCCGACCGGCGGCAGGTCCGGCACCACTTCCGCCCGGGCTGCCGTGGTTACCGCCAGCGCGCGCAGCTTTCCGCTGGCGATGTAATCGGTCGTGCCGGGCGCGGTGGCAAACAGCACCTGCACCTCGCCGCCGAGCAGGTCGGTCAGTGCCGGGCCCTGACCGCGATAGGGCACGTGCACCATGTTGATGCCGGCCATCATCTTGAACAACTCGCCCGCCATATGTGGCGCGCTGCCATTGCCGGCCGAGGCCATGTTGACCTTGCCCGGATTGGCCTTGGCATAGGCGATCAGTTCGGGAACGGTTTTGACCGGCATCGACGGGTGCAGCAGGATGATCATCGGCACGCGGATGATGCCCGCCACGGGGGCGATGTCGCGGATGAAGTTGAATTTGAGATTGCCGTACAGCGCGGCGTTGACCGCGTTCGGCACGGTGGCGAGCAGCAGCGTGTAGCCGTCGGGCGCAGCCCCCACCACGGCCTCGGTGCCGATATTGCCGCCGGCGCCGGTGCGGTTCTCGACCACGAAGGATTGCCCGAGCCGCTCGTTGAGCCACTGGCCGATCAGCCGTGCCGTGATGTCGACGCCGCCGCCGGCGGCAAAGCCGGCCACGATGCGCACCGGCCGCGCCGGATAAGCCTCCGCCAGGGCGGCACGCGCAAACGCGGGTGCTGCGAGGCCGGCGGCCGCAAGCTGCAGGAATTTTCGGCGGTGAAACGGCATTGGCGCGCCCCCTGGGAGCGCCAAGACTAGCTCAGTTCAAAGGGCCAGCCTAGTTTTCGCGGCCCGAGGTCGTGGACCTTGCGTTCGAGAGCTCACGACCCGTGGACACGGACGGCTTGCCGGTCAGTTGCTCGAATTCGGCCTCACGAAGCGCCTGGCGAACCCGCTTCGCTTCCCGCAGCGTCCGCCGGACATTCCTGTCGTTCGAATCGTCGTCGAAGAACAGCATCGTTTCGCAACTGATGCATTGCCGGGAATAGCCGCTCTGGATCCGTCGCGCCTTGTCGCGAAAGTTCGATTTGCAGCGGTGGCAGCGTATTTGAACCGAATCGTCCATCGTCTGCGTCTCCGGGCCGCAATAGCCCGTGTCATGTTGCGAAGCTCGATCAAGCACTATCGGAGGTTTCTTAAGAGATCGTGGTCGCGGTCTGTGGCCATTTGGATGGCCATATCAGGGCTTATTCTTAAGGGTTATGATTAACTCTCCTAAATTCGGCCTTGCGATACGAAAAGGCCCGCCTCACAGCGGGCCTTTCCAGTGCTTGCGTCGCGGCGCTCGCTAGATCGCGACGCCGTAATAGTCATTGACCGAACGCGTCCGTGCGGGATCGGACCAGTTCCAGGCGTTGTCGTTGCCGTATTTCGGCGCGCCCTTGAGCTGGCTCTCGGTGATCCCGGTGCGATAGCCGCCGAGACTGGTGTCGTATTTCAGCGACTGCCAGGGCAGCGGATAGTGGTCGTCACCGATGCCCAGAAAGCCGCCAAAACTCAAGACCGCATACGAGACCTTGCCGCTGACCTTGTCGATCATGACGCGCTCGATCGATCCGATCTTGGTGTCGCCAGCGCCGTACACCGCGGTTCCCTCGACCTTGTCGCTGCCGATCAGGGAACCGGTTTCTCTTGTTTCTGTCACCATGGTTACTCCTCCATTTGCATGAGAACGAGCAACCGGCGGAATCGCGAATTGTTCCTGCGAAGATTCGATACGCCGCCATGACGGCGGCGCATCGTCACGACGTCACGACGTCACTACGTCGCCACGCGATGCAGCGCGCAGAGCTTGTTGCCGTCAGGGTCGCGCAGATAGGCGATGTACAACTTCACCCCGCCGCCTTCGCGGATGCCCGGCGGCTCCTCGCAGGTCTTGCCGCCATGGGCGAGCCCGGCGGCATGAAACGCGTCGGCCTGTTCGGGGGAACTGGCGGCAAAACCGATCGTCCCGCCATTGGCGTGGCACGCCGGCTGGCCGTCGATCGGCTTCGTCACCGAGAAGGTGCCGGTCTTGTTGCGGTAGAAGATGCGGTGGCGGTCGACCCGGCCCGGCGGGATATCCAGCGTGCCGAGCAAGGCGTCATAGAACACCTTGGCCTTTTCCAGATCGTTGGTCCCGATCATGACGTGCGAAAACATCTTGTCCTCCCCCAAAGTTGCGCCGAGCGATCGGCGGCTTCTTGCCCTGTTTTTTGCGGGGGGAAGCGTAACAGCGCTCACGACGATAGGGAAGAGGGCACCGCCATCGCGACCGCGGTGAGGGCGATCGGCCTTCGGCGACACGAATGCGTGCGCCGTGCGCGCGCAGGAACCGGGGAGTTTTGAAAGCGGAACGACAGGCCTGCCGGCGCATGTCGGTTTTTGCGCGTTTTACGTCATTTCAGATCGTCGATGCGGGCAGTAGCTTGCGCGCCAATCGCAATGATATCAGGGCACGGAACCATGAACTGGCGAGTTGTAAGATGGAGCGGCCTCGGTGCCATCGCCCTTGCCGCGACCGTCTTCGCGGGGTGGATTTTCACGCTGCCGCCGGCGCCACCTGCTGCCGCTGCGCCGCCGATTGCGAAGGAGGAGGCGGAGGCTACCATCGCGGCGCTGAAGCCGCCGAAGCGTGCGCGGCCATTGATCGCGATCATCGGCATCAACGACGCCACCGAGACCACGGACTATCTGATGCCCTACGGCATCCTGCGGCGCGCCGACATCGCCGATGTGGTGACGCTGGCGACGCAACCGGGCCCGATGACGCTGTTTCCTGCGCTCAAGGTGGAACCGCATGCGACGATCGCGGCGTTCGACGCGCAGCATCCGGAAGGCGCCGATTACGTCATCGTGCCCGCGATGAGCCGCGACGACGATCCGTCCGCGCTGCAATGGATCAGGAGCCAGGCGGCAAGGGGCGCGATCGTGATCGGCGTCTGCGTCGGCGCCAAGGTCGTCGCCAGCGCCGGGCTGCTCGACGGCAAGCGGGCAACGACGCACTGGTATTCGCTCGGGGAATTGCAGGCCAGGCATCCATCGATCCGCTATGTCGCAAACCGGCGGCTGGTGGTCGACGGCGGCGTGGCGACGACGACGGGCATCAGCGCCTCGATGCCGATGTCGCTGACCTTGATCGAGGCGATCGCCGGCCGCGGCAAGGCCGAGGCGGTCGGCCGCGATCTCGGCCTTGCCGGCTGGGACGCGCGTCACGACAGCAACGCGTTCCAGTTCACGCGTCCGTTCGCGCTGACCGCGATGCGCAATGCCATGGCGTTCTGGAATCGCGAGCCGCTCGGCATCGAGCTTGTCCCCGGCGTCGATGAAGTGTCGCTGGCGCTGGTCGCGGACGCCTGGTCGCGCACCTTTCGCTCGCGCGCGGTGACGTTCGCCGACTCGGCAGATGCGCTGGCGACGCGTGGCGGTATCCGCATCGTGCCCGATCAGGTCGCCGTCGATTGGCCGACGCAGCGACGACTGCCGGCAATCAGCGTCGAGCCGCCGGCCGGATTACTGGACCAGACGCTTTCCGCCATCGGGGCGCGGTATGCGGCCCCCACCGCCGACCTCGTCGCCATGCAGCTGGAATACCAGCGGCGTGCTGGCGCGCGTTGACCATTCTCAATTCGCGCTCGATTCCTCCAGCCCGTCGCGTGGACTCGAATCTGCCGGTGGGGCAATCTGCACGCATATTTGCAGCCATTGCGCGCCAACGGAGCTTCCATGAGTGCTTTCAATCGCAGTCCTTTTCGGCTGTCAGCCCTTGCGGCCTGTTTCTTCGCTTACGCAGCGCCCGCCGGCGCAGAACCCCTGGCAACGAACGGGATCGGCGTCGCCTCCTGCGAAAAGCTGGCAAAGGACATGAACCCGGCAGAGGGCTTCAACAACATCACGAACTCGCTGATCTTCTATTGGGTCCAGGGCTACATGAGCGCCGCCAACATCGCCTTGCTGGAAGGCGACAGCCAGTATGTCGATCTGTTCCTGATGAACGAAAAGAAGATCCTGACGCTGGTCTACGAGTTCTGCCAGAAGAACCCGGGCAAGAAGCCGATCAGCGCGATCGATCAATTGATCGAGGATAGCGACAAGGTCGAAGGCAAGTGGAAGAGCGGCACCGTGCCGTGGGCGGCGGACGACGATTGATATTCGTTGCTGCGCCAGGGCCGAGCCGCGGCGGTTTGCCTGCCGATTGGCTTCGCGAGGACGGGCTGCAGCCGCGGCGCGTTGGCAGCCACGTGCCCGCGGTGCATGTCGATGGCCTCGGATTGCTCCAGCGCGTAGGACGAAGGGGTAAGTAAGTTACTTCTAATATTCAGAAATCTTGTCAAGCCCCAAATCAAAAAATATTTCGCTTTTCCGAAATGGCAAATCAGGGCTACGACCTTGCCCATCCCGTCCTGGTCAGAAGGGCGTCGGCCGTCGTCGCGGACGTTGGGCGGGGAGCGGTGGACGTGGAGGTTGTCGCCTGACGAGCGCGGCTGAAGCGTACGGCAAAGACGTGTGGTCCTGACGCCGCGTTGCTGGCGTCCATGCACCTGGGGGCGTTCGACTTCCCAGGGCGCAACGGAGGCAAAAGAGCCGTTCTCCGGGGAGAGCACGTTATAAGCCGTAAAGCCATCGCGCAGGGAATGTCGGATGTTCTCCGCTGCCCTGTATGCTCGTGTGCACATTTCTTAGTGCACGTCGCACACGAGACCGCGGGTGCAGCGCGCATCCGGCATTCCCTGCGCCCTCTATCTGAAGAGGGCGAAGAATTTCTGGCAAAGCTCGGGCGCAACGCGCCGCGTGATCGCGAAGTTGTGTCTGGAACGTCGCGCGATTGCAACCGATAGAATCGTTCGGAACGGCCGCTCGTAACTGGAGACGCAACTCCATGACCAGAGATTGTTTCGACCGTTCCCGCCGACGGGTCATGCGCGCCGTGGTCACCGGCATTCCGGCCGCGGTGCTGCTGTGGTCTTCACGCACCGAAGCATCGGACAAGATGACGCAAAAGCAGGCCGAGTATCGCGACACGCCCGACGGCATCTACAGTTGCGGCATGTGCACGCTGTTCGTGAAACCGAACGCCTGCAAGGTGGTCGAGGGAGAGATCAGCCGCGACGGCTGGTGCAAGGCGTTTGCCCTGCTGGATTAGGTCGGGGTGATCGGGAAGCGACTACTCGACCATCCATGTCGTCCCGGCTCAAGGCCGGGACGACAGTGGAGTGTGTGGCATGTTCTCAAGTCCCCGCTGGGTCCGCCACCGCTTCGATCTTGTCGAGAGGCCCGCCGGAGATTGTGGCCTCGAAAGCGCGCAAACGCTTATAGACCGAGATCAGATCGACGATCGTGCTCCAGGAGTTGACCAAATATTGAAACGAGTTACTGACCTGCCGGAACGCGGTGATGATTTGTTGCAACGTGCCGTACGTGATTTTGGCAGCAACAATCGTCGGCGTGAGGAGGATGTAGGCGAAGATGGCGTCGGTCTGCAGGTACACGATGCGGCCGGCGTTGAAGTATACGTAATTCAGATAGAGCCAGAAATAGTTCCGTCTGATGTTGATGAAAAGTTCATTGAGAGTCGAAGGATCGGCGCGTTCCGCGTTGTCTTCGCCAAGCACAAGCTCCTTACGGTAGGCTGCTTCGACTCGCTGATTGAAGAATTCGATCCCGGGCAATTTGATTCCGATCAACGCCAGCAGGCCGGTTCCGAAGATCGACCACACTATCGCAGCGGTTACCAGCGGATATGGAATCGCCCCGACCAGCGGCAGTTCGGCGATATTGCTGGAGAGTTTGTGCAGCACCGGGAGAAAGGCAATCAAGGTCAGAACCGCGCTGATGAAATTGACACCAAGACCTTCGGCAATGGTAGCAAACCGCATGGTATCTTCCTGCACGCGCTGCGAGGCGCCCTCGATGGTGCGCAGCCTTGGCCAATTGGCGATGTAGTAGTCGTTCATCGCTGTCCGCCAGCGGAAGATGTAATGCTGGACGAGGAAGCGTGTCATCACGCCGACGAGAACGGCGACCAGCGCGATGCCGGCGAAGGTCGCCAAGTGACCGTAGATTTCTGCAATTGTGACGACCCTCGTTTTTGCAAGCGCCGCCACGATCGTATCGTAGAACGGTCCGTACCAGGCGTTGATAGCGACGCTGACCAGAACCTGGAAATAGGTGGCGAACAGGATCAGTGCCGAACCGGGGATGGCCCACCATGCCCAGGGATGCGGCGCGAACCACATCCAGAAGGCGGTGAAGATCGAGACAAAAACCGCGAAATAGAAATCGAACCACAGCGAACGCGCAGACCAGAAGGTAGAGACGCCGACGACTTCGGGTCCCGACGATCCGTACAGTTCGCTGGCGAAACTGTACCACAGCGCCATCGCCAGCGCGGCCCACAGGAGCGCGGAGATGAAGAACAGCTTTGGGCGGGGGAAGAATGAAACGAACATTCGGTGGTCTCTCAGGTCAGAGGATGCTTGGCTCTGGGCACATCGTCATTCCGGGGCGATGCAAAGCATCGAACCCGGAATCTCGAGATTCCGGGTCTGGTGCTCGCGCACCATCCCGGAATGACGCCCTCAAAGCGACGACAGGCAAAAATCTTCAACACTCACAACTCTCTCGCATTCGAGAACGCAAACGACGACACCCGCCGAGTGTTCTCGTCCAGGATCAGCGTACGCGTGATCGGCGGCTCGGCGCGCTGGCTGCAGTTTTCGCGCTCGCAGAGCCGGCAGTTGACGCCGATCGGCGTGCCCTCGGCCTTCTCCAGGTCCATGCCGGCAGCGTAGACCAGTTTGGCGGCATGGCGGATTTCGCACCCGAGGCCGATCGCAAAGCGCGGCTGCGGCTGCGGGTGCGGCGCCACCGGCCGGCGCACCATCTGCGCGATCGAGAAATATCGCGTGCCGTCAGGCAATTCGATGACCTGCTTGAGCAGCCGGTCGGGCGTGTCGAAGGTCGAATGCACGTTCCACAGCGGGCAGGTGCCGCCGAATTTCGAGAACGGGAAGGTGCCGGAGGAAAATCGCTTGGAGACGTTGCCGGCATTGTCGACGCGCAGCAGGAAGAACGGCACGCCGCGCGCGTTCGGCCGCTGCAGCGTGGTCAGGCGGTGGCAGACCTGCTCGAAACCGGCGTTGAAGCGTTGCGCCAGCACGTGGACGTCATAGTTCAGGGCCTCGGCGGCGGCATGGAACGCCTGATAGGGCATCATGCTGGCGGCCGCGAAATAATTCGCCAGCGTGATCCGGTAGAGCCGCCGCGGCGTGTCGTCGAGCGGACCGGCGCGGTTGACGATGGCGTCGATGGCGGCGCTGCATTCGGCGAGGCCGATCTGCAGCGCGAGCTGGAAAGTGCGGCCGGGCCCATCCACCAGTTCGGAGACCAGCAATTGCCGGCGATGGCGGTCGAACCGCCGCAGCGTCTCGCGCATCACGTCGACCGGCATGATGCGGGTGACGATCGAATGTTTTTCGCGCAATCGGCCGCTGAGCGCCGCAAACAATTCCTCGGCCGAGACGCCCAATTCGTCGCGCAGGGTTTCCGCGGCCTGCTCGAGTTCGGGAAAGTAATTGC
This sequence comes from Hyphomicrobiales bacterium, assembly GCA_017305715.1. Lineage (GTDB taxonomy): Bacteria > Pseudomonadota > Alphaproteobacteria > Rhizobiales > Xanthobacteraceae > Bradyrhizobium. The sequence continues at coordinate 169,074 of JAFKKG010000015.1, forward strand.
GGTTGGCCTCGATCAGGTCGCGCACCCGTTCGATCGGATTGGCCTCGAACCGGGTTCCCTCGTCGCGGTCGGCCATTTGGGCCGCGACCAGGGTTTCGCCGCGGCGGGCCTCGGTATAGGCGGCATACAGGCGTTGCAGGGAATGCGTCACGCCCGGGCACAGTTCGGCAAGATCGCGCAGTTCCTGCTTCGGCAGGTCGATCTGCCGGAACAGGGGATCGGAGAAGATCTCGTTCAGTTCGGCGAAAAACCGGTCCTCGTCGGCGGTCGCAAGGTCGCGCAGATCGAGGTCATAGGTCTCCGCCAGCCGCAGCAGCAGTTGCGCCGTCACGGGTCGCTGGTTGCGCTCTATCAGGTTGATATAGCTTGGAGAAATCTCCAGCCCCTCGGCCATCTGGGTCTGCGACAAGCCGAGCTGCTGGCGAATCCGGCGAAACCGCGGACCCACAAACAGCTTCTTTCCGGAGTCGCTCGCCATGGCAGGCTTTCTGATCAATTTTGTGACAAAATTGACAAAATGACATCTGTGACAAGTTCAGATGTTACATGACATCACCATTCAAAATCAAGCTCCCTATACGAAATTGGGATTTTAGCGTTTAGCTCTCGGCACGTTTTGCAATGCACTGTCATGAATGTCGATTGAGGCAGGAGTGACCAACGTTGCGAATTAGTCGTCACCGAAAGGATTATGCACATGAACTACCAGCCACGCGGCCTCAGCGACCAGGCCCTCCAGGGACCCGCCACCTATGCGAGCGCGATTTCCGCTGCCAAGGCGCTGCTCGAGACCCAGCCGACCTGGAACGGCGTCAACGCCGAGGCCGTGGCGCGCATGCGTTTGCAGAACCGCTTCAAGACCGGCCTGGACATTGCGCGCTATACCGCCGCGCTGATGCGCCGCGATATGGCTGCGTACGACGCGGATCCCACCAAGTACACCCAGTCGCTCGGTTGCTGGCATGGCTTCATCGCGCAGCAGAAGCTGATTTCGGTCAAGAAGCATTTCGGCGGCAGGACCGATCGCCGCTATCTCTATCTCTCCGGCTGGATGATCGCAGCGCTGCGCTCCGAGTTCGGACCGCTGCCCGACCAGTCGATGCACGAGAAGACCTCGGTGCCCGCGCTGATCGAAGAGCTCTACACCTTCCTGCGTCAGGCGGACTCCCGCGAACTCAATGATATCTTCCGCGCCATCGACGCCGCCCGCAAGGCTGGCGACAAGGCCAAGGAAAAGGAGCTGATCGAAAAGGTCGACAATTTCCAGACCCATGTCGTGCCTGTGATCGCCGACATCGACGCCGGCTTCGGCAATGCTGAGGCGACCTATCTGCTTGCCAAGAAGATGATCGAAGCGGGCGCATGCGCGCTGCAGATCGAAAACCAGGTGTCCGACGAAAAGCAATGCGGCCATCAGGACGGCAAGGTGACGGTGCCGCACGAGGTGTTCCTGGCGAAGATCCGGGCCTGCCGCCATGCCTTCCTCGAACTCGGCGTCGAAGACGGCATCGTCGTGACCCGCACCGATTCGCTCGGTGCTGGCCTGACGCAACAGATCGCCGTCAGCCACAAGCCCGGCGACATCGGCGATCAGTACAACAGCTTCCTGGATTGCGAGGAAGTGACGGCTGAAAACGCCCGCAACGGCGACGTCATCATCAACCGCAACGGCAAGATGATGCGTCCGAAGCGGCTGGCCAGCAACCTCTATCAGTTCCGTGCCGGCACGGGCGAAGACCGCTGCGTGCTCGACAGCATCACCTCGCTGCAGAACGGTGCCGACCTGTTGTGGATCGAGACCGAGAAGCCGCATATCGAGCAGATCGCCAAGATGGTCGACCGCATTCGCGAAGTCATTCCCAACGCGAAGCTGGCCTACAACAACTCGCCCTCGTTCAACTGGACGCTCAATTTCCGTTGGCAGGTGTACGATGCGATGAAGGAAGCCGGCAAGGATGTCAGCCAGTACAACCGCGCCGAACTGATGAAGGTGGAATACGACGATACGCCGCTGGCCATTGAAGCCGACGAGCGCATCCGTACCTTCCAGGCCGATTCGGCCAAGCGTGCCGGCATCTTCCATCATCTGATCACGTTGCCGACCTATCACACGGCGGCGCTGTCGACCGACAATCTCGCCAGGGAGTATTTCGGCGAACAGGGCATGCTGGGCTATGTGAAGAATGTTCAGCGCCAGGAGATCCGTCAGGGTATCGCCTGCGCCAAGCATCAGAACATGGCCGGCTCCGATATCGGCGACGATCACAAGGAATATTTCGCCGGTGAAGCCGCACTGAAGGCGGGCGGCGTCCACAACACGATGAACCAGTTCGGCTAACGGTAACAGCAGGAGAACTACCATGACCAAAGGCAGCAATTTCTGGGTGATTGGCGGCGAGTTCGGATCGATGAACTTCCACAAGCTCGTGGAAGGCTCGGCCCAGGTTCAGGGCCCGTTCAAGACGCGCAAGGAAGCCGAGGATGCCTGGAAGACGGTCTCGGAAGAGAACCGCCACAAGGCCGGCGTCCGCTTTTCCATCGTGGAGGAGCCGTCCCGAGTCTCTGCCTAGAGTCTCGGCCTAGAGTCTCGGACTGAGCGGCCGCTGCCAGACCAGCTAGAAGAAACGTCCAAGGAAAACCCAAGTGGCGGCCCCATCCGGATCTCCGGGTGGGGCCGACCGCGTTTCAACCGGAGCCCGGTTTTCAACCAAAACCTAAGTCATTGGGAACAAACGACCTTTGCGGAAAACATGGTTGCTGATAGGTTAACCTCGCCAACCCTTCAGGACAAAGGCGGCCGCAAATGTCAGATGTACAGAGTACCGCCGCGACCGAAGCGCAGCCGACGCGGCTGCGCGACGCGCTGCGCAAGGCGCGGATCGAGGCCGCCGATCGCACCGGCGTCGTCGTCGAGCTGCGCGATGCCGAAGTGGCGCGCCTCGAGATCATGAACGAGGCGCTCGATCCCCTGTTCGCGCAAATCCCCGAAAAGGTCGACCTGTTCGATCGCGGCGTCAGCCAGGGCGAGACCCCGCGGCTGTGGATTGACGTGGTCGCCCACATCCTGATGGGGCGCGACAAGCGCATCTACCGGTTCGTGCAGGACACCCGGTTCGGCCGCATCGTGCTCGCCGAATCCCACGACGTGCCCGTGATCGTCGATGCCGTCACCGACTATGTCGCGCGCCGCATGATCGAGCGCGAGCATGCGATGGTGGCAACCCCGATGGTCGAGCCGGTGGTGGAAGCGCCGCCGCCGAAGCGTCGCAGCGGATTGGGGATGTTCGTGCTCGGCTTCCTGCTGGGGGCTGCCGCCCTGTTCGGCCTCGCGGTGTTCGCGAGCTTGCGGAATCTCTAGATCAGCTTGACCTGGCGGATTTGCCTCACGCGCATGTCCTCGCTGATCCCGCGCACGGTCTGCACACAGCGCCATTGGTCGCCATCGCGCTCGATCGAGAACAAATTATAGGCCGCCGCCGGATAATGCCGGTGCGCCAGCGCCGATGCCGACGGCACGCCGATTGCCGGGATCTGGCGGTCGGTGCCTTCGATCCACATCGTCGAATGGATGTGGTCGTGCCCGTGCAGCACCAGTTCCACGCCATGCTGCTTCAGGAGCGTGCGCAACTGCCGCGAATCCGTCAGCCGCTTGACGCGGGAATCCGAATGCAGGGGATGATGCACGAGCAGGACCCGGAACGACTGCTCGGACGACAATTGTCCAAGCGTTCGATCCAGCGTGTCGAGCTGGGCGCGTCCGAGGGTGCCGGTGGCCATCAGCGGCAGCGTCGGTACCGCCGAGGACACGCCGACCAGCGTCAGCGGTCCACGCTGGCGCACGAACGGAAACGTGGCGCCGTTCGGCGCGACATCCACTGGGGCATCGCCGCGCAGATAGTCGCCGAACGTGCCCACGAAGCGATGGCGGGTGGCGCGGACATAGGCGTCGTGATTGCCGGGAATGACGGTGACCTGGTGCGGCGGGCCGACGCTCTCCAGCCAGGCCTGTGCGGGAGAGAACTCGGCTTCCAGTGCGAGATTGACGAGGTCGCCGGTGACCGCGACATGGTCCGGCCGCTGCGCCTGCATGTCGGCGACCAGCGCGTCCAGCACCTCGCGCCGATGGTATTTGTGGCGGTTGCGTGTCCAGTTGAGATAGCCGAGTGCGCGCTTGCCCGCGAGATCGCGAAGGCGCGCGGCCGGCAGCGGCGGCAGATGCGGATCGGACAAATGCGCCAGCGTGAATGTGGCCATTATTCATTCCATCAAGGAAGCTCGCCATGTATTGGCAAGCCGGCCGTATCTAGGCAAGGATCAAACGTCATGTCCGGTCATATGAGGTGCTGGTGACGGCCCTGCAGGATCTGCGAAAACGCTTCGAACCCCAGCTGCGGCAGGTGTTCCATCTATACTGGCGGATCGCCCGCGGCATGACGCTCGGGGTTCGCGGTGTCGTGCTCGACGGCGGCAACAAGGTGTTTCTGGTCAGGCACAGCTACGTCTCCGGCTGGCATCTGCCGGGTGGCGGGGTCGAGGTCGGCGAGACGTTCCTGGAGGCGCTGCGGCGCGAACTGATGGAGGAGGGGCGGATCGAATTGGCGGCCGAACCCGACCTGCATGGGCTGTTTTTCAACGGCCACGTCTCCCGCCGCGACCACGTCGCGGTCTATGTCGTCAGGCAGTTCCGGCAGGACCGCCTGCCGGAGCCGAACCGCGAGATCGTCGAATGCGGATTTTATGACGCGGGGGCGCTGCCGGCGGGCACCACAAGGGGGACGCGGCTTCGGATCGCCGAAGTGCTGCAGGGGCAGTCGCGGATCGCGACCTGGCGCTGATTCCATGCGTAACCGAGTGGTTGCGTCATGCGACGGCAGCCCCTAGAAGCGGACGAATCGGGACAGGGACCCGCTTGGCAATGGACAGGTTGAAGCTTGCAAAGATGCTGTGCGCCATCGGCTTCCTGCTGGTGCTGGCGAGCAACATCTGGACCATCACACGCTGGAGCGAGAGCCGCGGCGTCTATGACGACATCTGCTATTTGCGGCAGGCGCATCTGTTCAAGCAGTTTGGCCTCGACGGACTCAACACCGACGTCAGGCGCGACGACGACCAGTATCTCGTCAACAAGCTGAAGGCGATCGGCTTTCCCGAGTGGAATGTGGTGTCGCGGATTCCCTGTCATATCTGGATGGAGAAGACGAAGAAATACGTCATCCAATATCCGCCGGGCACCGGGTTTGCGCTGGCGTTGTTTCCTGAAGGCTTCCAGGTGTTCGCGCTTTATGCCGTCGCCAATGTCATGATTTTCGGGCTTGCCCTGTTCGCCCTCTATCTGGCGCGCGACCCGGCGTCGCTGGCGCTGGCGGCCGTGTTCGGCTTTGCCGCGCTGTATCTGATGATCAACCCGACCAAGGCGAGCTATTCGGTGGCGCCGACCATGATGGTCTGCGCGCTCGCCGGCTGGCTCACCGCGAAGCTGTTTGCGGATGGAGCGCGGCATCGGCTTGCTCTGCTTGCGCTGGTCGGGTTGCTGATCGGCCTCTCCGTGAATCTGCGCCTGCCGAACCTGTTCCTGTCGGCGGGCTATTGCCTGTATCTCGCCGGCGCATTCCTGCTGGCGCGCAACAGGCAGACCTTCCTGCAAGGCGCTCTATTTGGCGTGGCCTTCCTGGTCGGGATGGCGCCGACGCTGGCTGCAAACGCCATCAACGCGGGCAGCCCGTTCACGACCACCTATGGCGGCCAGGATGTCGTTCCGCCCGGGCTGGATGGAGGCGTTCTCTGGCAATATATCAAGGACGCCCAATTCACCTTGTTCGCGATCGCTGTCGTCTGGACCGCCTGGCTGTGGCGGGCCGATCAGGGCCGCGCGCGGCAGGTTGCCATCGTGCTGGCGGGCAATCTCGTGGTAAACCTGATTTTCTTCATGACCCATCCGATCTTCACGCCCTACTACATCATTCCGATCGACATGCTCTCGCTCTGGACCCTGCTGTTTGCGACGCTCGGGTTGCGCGGCGCAGCCGTTGCGTTCGGGCCGGGCCTTCTCCAACCGGTGAAAGCCTGAGTGCGGTATAAACGAGCCATGAACAGACGTGATTCGGCAGGTCCGCGATGACGACACCGGCGTTGCGGGTTGCGGTTCTGGTACCGTGCTTCAACGAGGAGGCCGCCGTCGGGACCGTGGTCGCCGATTTCCGCAAGGCGCTGCCGGCCGCGGAGATCTTCGTCTACGACAACAATTCGAAAGATCGTACCGTCGAGGTGGCGCGCGCGGCCGGCGCCGTGGTGCGCAGCGAGCGCCGTCAAGGCAAGGGACATGTGGTCCGGCGGATGTTTGGCGATGTCGATGCCGACATCTATGTGCTGGTCGATGGCGATGCGACCTACGACGCCCCGAGCGCCGGACGCATGATCGACATGCTGGTCAACGATCACCTCGACATGGTGGTGGGCCTGCGCGTCGATCAATCGGCCGCGGCCTATCGGCCGGGCCACCGCACCGGCAACTGGATGCTGACCGGATTTCTGTCGGCAGTCTTCGGCCATGCATTCAGGGACATCCTGTCCGGCTACCGGGTGTTCTCGCGCCGCTTCGTCAAATCGTTTCCGGTGCTGTCCGACGGCTTCGAGATCGAAACCGAACTCAGCGTGCACGCGCTCGAACTGGCGCTGCCGGTCGCCGAGATCGAGACACCCTATTATGCCCGGCCGGAGGGATCGTTCAGCAAGCTGAACACCTGGCGCGACGGTTTCCGGATTCTCGGCACCATCCTGAAGCTCTACCGGTCGGAAAAGCCGCTGCGGTTCTTCACCGTGATCGGCATATTCCTGATGATGATTTCGATCGCACTCGCGGTCCCCGTGATCATCACCTATCTGGAGCAAGGCCTCGTGCCGCGATTGCCGACCGCGGTATTGTCGATGGGGCTGATGATCGTGGCGATGCTGTCGGTTTCATCAGGATTGGTGCTGGATACGGTGACGCGCGGCCGGCGCGAGATGAAACTCCTGGCCTATCTGTCGCAACCGGCCATTAACAAGAAATGAGGTAACGCAGGATTTAACCGGACCGGCAATGGACCGCGCCGCCGCCAGATGCTATCCCGCGCCTCACCATGAGCGAACTCGCCGTCACCATATTGCCCGAAACGCCAAGGGACGCGCAGGCGATCGAGCGTCTGCTCGAACGCACCTTCGGCCCCGGCCGCTTCGTGCTGAGCGCCTACCGGTTGCGCGAGCATGTCGATCATCTGCTCGATCTGTCATTCACGGCGCGGATCGGCACGCTGATGGTCGGCTCGGTACGCCAATTGCCGGTGTGCATCGGCGATACGCCCGCCTTGATGCTCGGACCGCTGACCGTCGAGCCGCCGTTTCGCAGCCGTGGTGTCGGACGCATGCTGCTTGATCGCGCGCTGAAGGATGCGAAGGACAAGGGCCATCGCCTGGTCATCCTGGTCGGCGACGAACCCTATTACAGCCGCGTCGGTTTCAAGGCGATTCCGAAGGGACGGGCGACCATGCCCGGCCCGGTCGATTACAATCGCCTCCTGGTCCGCGAACTCGTCGACGGCGCCTTTGATGGGGTGTCCGGCCCCATTGGCCCGGACTGGAGCAAGGCGCGGTAGTTGTCGGCCTCGTGGTTGGAGACGCGCGGCCGCGCCGCGCTTCTCACCATGAGGGTCTAAGACCTCATCCTGAGCCGCGGCGTAGGCCGCGTCTTGCAGGATGAGGCCATTTGACCAACCTAGAACTTCAAATTCGCAAACGCTCGCACCCCGATGCCCGGCATCAGGACTTCGTCCTTGGTGTAGGACACCGAATTGCGGATGTTCTCGTTCAGGAGATTGTTACCGACGAGCCCGACGGTCATTTCACGCGCGCCGATCCACGACGGGTCGAGCTTGGTCTTGTAGGTGATCTCCGCCTTCAGCAGATTGTAGCCCGCCGTCGGCGTCTCGCCGATCACGGCGATATCGTTCTGCGCGAAGGCGTGCAGCAGGTTGACGCGCATGAACCAGTTGGCGTCGCGCCAGTACACGCCGCCGCCGACGCGCACCGGTGGAATCCGGGGTACGTTGGTGCCGTCGGTGAAGGTGGCGCGGACGATATCGAACTGGTCCTCGATGCCCCAGATGCCGCCGTTGAGCGGCCCGATGTCGAGCTGGCTCTGGAATTCGCCGCCGCGGAATGTCGCGTTGCGCTGCGAATAGACCGCCTGCCGGCCTTCATTGTCCGGATCGCCATTGCCGCAGGAGTCGAAATCACTGCCGCACAACACGCCGGTCAGGCGCCGGTAGATGAAGTTGTCGAAGCGGGTGTAGAAGGCGGTGGCTTCGAACCGGAACGGTCCGGTCGCCTTGCGCAAGCCGATCTCGACCGATTTCGCGGTCTCTAACGTGAGATTCGGATTGCCGATGTCGAACGTGCCGGTCGCATCATGCGCGCCGCGCGAAAACAGTTCGGCAGGCTTTGGTGCGCGTTCGACATATTGTGCCGTGATGCTGCCGACGAGGTCGCCCGGCAGATTCTGGATCAACCCGATGCTGCCGCTTTTGGGCGTATAGGACGGGTTGCGTGCGGTAGCGGTTTGCGGATTGCCGTCCGGCAAGAAGTCCGCCGGAAAATTCGGCATCGTGCCGTGCAGGTCGACATGTTCGATGCGACCGGCGATCTGGGCCTTGGTGGCGTCGGAGAATTTGAACTCGTTGAAAACGTAGCCCGCGACGCGCGTATTGTTGTTGGGGTCCCACAGGCCGTTGAACAACGTGCCGGGATTGTCCGGGCTAGGCGCCGTCAGTTCCTGATGCCCCGCCTGCAGTCCGAAGGCGGTCGTGACAGCGGCAAAGCGCGCGTTGAAGGGCATCATCTGCACTTCGATACGGGCCTCCTGCTCCTTGTTGGTGAAGGTCTGCCGTACGCCGTCGGTCGACAGGTCAGCGGGGTCTGCCAGACCAATCTCGTTGTGCTTGTAGTCGGTGGCGCCCGCCCAGAATCTGACGGCATCGATTGCCGCCGCATCGGGCCGGTATTCGCCCTTGGCGGTAAATTTGGTCTGGCGGGCGTCGATCCGGGTCTGGTGATCGGAACCGTCGATGCCGGGGATATGATAGAGCGCGTCGTTCTGCGTGACCGCGGCACCAATGAAGCCGCCATGGAAGAAGTAGGATGCGCCGATCGATCCGCCGGCCGTTTGCGTCGAGGAGTTGGGCTGCCTGCCGTCGACCGGCCGGGTCTGGTCGAACAGATAGGGATAGCTCGGGATGCTGTAGTCGCCGGCCTTGCGGCCATAGGCGTCGGCGTGAACCGCGACATTGTTGCCGCCGGCATCGAGCAGAATGCCGCCTTCGACGCCGCGGTCGACCGAACTCACCGCCGTGCGCGTCTCGACATTCACGCAAGCCTGCGTTTGCGCATCGGCCATCGGCGCCTTCACCGGCAGGCCGTAATTCCTGAACGGCGCCGCCGGGCAGGTCGGCATGGCATCCGGAATGCGGTTGTTGGTGGCGCTGACGACGCCGCCGATCGAAGTCGAGCCGTAGCGAAGCGCGGCCGGGCCGCGCACGACCTCGACCTGGTTGGTGGCGAGCGGATCGACCGGCACAAAATGATCCTCGCCGAGATCGGAGACGCCACCGGCGCCGGTGCCGTTCTCGACGATCCCGACGCGGTTGACGTCGAGGCCGCGGATGATCGGCCGGCTCGAGGCGCCCGGCGCAAAACTGGAGCCGGTGATGCCCGGTTTGGAGAACAGGAGGTCGCCGAGCGTGGCGGCGCCGGAACGGCGGATTTCCTCGTTGGGCACGACGGTGACGGTCGCGAACTGATCGGTCACCACGGGCAGCACGCCCTGCTGGGGTGCGGCGGCAACCGGGACCGGTTGCGGTTGGTCCTCGCGGGCGCGTTCGCGGTTGCGGCCCGGTGCTGCGCGGGCGACATGCGCCGGCGTTCTTGCGGGTGCCAGTTTGCGCCGCACGATCGGGCTGGGCGCTGTCACGGTGATTTCAGGCAGTGGCGTCGAGGCCGGCGGTGGGGCCGCATCCTGGGCCATCGCGGGTTGGCCGACCGCGCACAGAAATAGCCAGCTTGCTCCACCGATGTGGAATGCACGTTTCTTATTGAATGTCATTGTCCAGATCCTGATTCCGCCATGCGACGGATCGATTTCGATTTATCCCTTGGCGGATTGGCCGCGTGTCGCGCGGCGATCCCTTGCGGGCACATCAGTCAATCGATTTCAGGAGGCGGGAGGGGCGCGGGACTGGAAGGCTGGATGGACCGAGTTCAGGTGCGCGAACGCGGCGTCGGTCGTCAGTTGCAGGAGTTGGACGGCCTGCGGCAGCAGCAACAGCGGCGGCGTCGAGAACACGAGGCTGTTGGCCAGCGAAATGACGGCGCAGATCGCGCAAGGCTCCGCCGGCTGGTCGGTATCGTGGTTCGACGGCTGCGGCTGCTGCGCAACCTGACCTGTCGCATGTGGGGCGGCGGGGACCGGCGGATGATCGAGATCGGCCTGCGTCTGGCTGGCCCAGATCGCGGGTGCGGCGACTGCGTGGAAATGCCCGAATGACAGCGCAAACTGGATCGCGAGCGCGAATAGCGCCAGCCGCGAGCCGTGTTTGACGTGTTTCCGGAACCACTTCACGACGATGAAGGCCTTATTCCCGTGGGGGCCATCTCGGCCGTCCCAATGTTATATTATAACATCAGCGATCGCCGGACGGGTCAATCGCGCCGGGTCCGTCTCCGCGCGCAATTCAAACGGACTGTGTGATTCCCGCAACGGGTCCGGACCAACTGACCATCATCAGATTCAGGGATGCGTGGATTATCGGGCATGACCGGCCCTCTTCAATTTTCGAGATTGACAATCGCTGTCGCAGTGGATGTTATGTTATAACATAACATATCTTTGGACCGTCGCATGCCCCATCGTCCCCGCTTGGGATTCCGTGCACTGAACAGGCTCTTTGACCTCGATGCGAAAACTCCCCGTCACCGTCTTGTCCGGCTTCCTCGGGGCTGGAAAGACAACTTTGCTGAACCACGTCCTGAACAACCGTCGCGGCCTGAAAGTTGCGGTGATTGTGAACGACATGAGCGAGATCAATATCGACGCCGACCTGGTGCGCGATGGCGGTGCGAACCTGTCGCGGACTGACGAAAAGTTGGTTGAAATGACCAACGGATGTATTTGCTGCACGTTGCGAGATGATCTGCTGCGGGAAATCCGCACGCTCGCCGAAAGCGACAGGTTCGACTACCTGCTGATTGAATCGACCGGCATTTCCGAACCGCTTCCGGTCGCGGCGACCTTCGACTTCCGGACCGAAGAGGGCGACAGTCTTTCCGACGTGGCGACACTCGACACCATGGTAACGGTGGTCGACGCCGTAAATTTGCTGCGCGACTATTCCTCGACCGACTTCATCAGGGATCGCGGCGAATCGCTCGGCGCCGACGACAAGCGAACGATGGTGGATCTGCTGGTCGAGCAGATCGAATTCGCCGACGTCGTGGTGCTCAACAAGATCGGCGATGCTTCCCATGACCAATTGGAGGCCGCTCGCAAAATCATTCGCGCGCTGAACCCCGTCGCCGACATCGTCGAGACCGACTTCTCCAATGCGCCGTTCGAGCGCATTCTCAATACCGGTCGTTTCGATTTCGAGCGGGCGCAACAACATCCGCTGTGGTTCAAGGAGCTATACGGCTTCGCCAATCATACGCCGGAGACCGAACAATACGGCGTCGAAAGCTTTGTCTATCGCGCGCGCCGGCCGTTCGAACCCATCAAATTCCATCAATTCCTGCGGGAAAGCTGGGCCGGCGTCATCCGTGCGAAAGGCCATTTCTGGATCGCCACCCGTCCGCAATGGCTGGGGGAGTTGAGCCAGGCTGGCGCAATTGTCCGAACCGAAGGTCTAGGCTTCTGGTGGGCCAACGTGCCTGCCGACCGCTGGCCGGACGATCCGTTCTGGCGGCAATCGCTGAAGAAGAACTGGAACGAACTATATGGCGATCGCAGACAGGAGATCGTCTTCATCGGCACCGCCATGAACCAGGATGCCATCAAGGCGCGCCTCGATTCGTGCCTGGTGTCGGGAAAGCCGGGCATGCACGTCAAGGAATGGGCTGATCTGGCCGATCCGTTCCCCAGATGGCGGCGCGCCGACGAGGCCGCTTAACTGCGTCTAGCGCCCTTCGCGTACCCAGGTGGCGGCGAAGGCGCCGAGCAGCAGCAGCAAACCGACCAGGCCGGCGAACATCGGCAGCACACCGACGCCCTTGACGACGCTGGCGTCGCGCATCTTCACGCCCATCCAGCCGTCGCCACGGAATATGCTGGTGGCGCGCACCGGCACGATGCGGGGCAGGTCGATGCTCGAGCCGTCGACCACGCGCCGCGTGTCGCCGCCGGTGGCCTGCGACAAGGGCTTGAGCATCTCCGTTGTGGAAGTCACCTCGGAAAATTCCTTCGGGTTGGTCGGCCCGACATTGATCAGCGCCTTCAGCGTGCCGTCGGTCGCCTGCCACAGACCGAGCTCGCTCGCCGGAATGGTCGAGCGCCAGATGCCGGGATCGCCCGCGCTCAATGTCACCTCGCGCGTGGCGCCGCTCGGTGACGTCACCGTGACGGGCGCGACCGTATCGGCCATGGTCTGCCGCAACACGACGAGGTCCTTGCCCTGGATCTGCAGCCGCAACGCTTCTTCGTCGAGATCCGGCTGCTTCATCAGCCAATGCGACATCCGCCGCAGCAGATCCAGATGCGGGCCGCCGCCCTCATAGCCGCGCGCCCACAGCCAGATATGGTCCGACAGCAGCAGCGCCACGCGGCCTTCGCCGAAGCGCGACAGCAGCAGCAGCGGCTTGCCGTCGGCGCCGGTCATGACCGGAGCGGTGATGGCGTTGCGCGTATCGACCGTGCGGAAGAACCGGCTCCAGCGCGGCGGTTCGCTGGCGGAGCCGTCGAGGCCGCGCGTGACCGGATGGCGTTTACCGACGTCGCTGAGATGCGCATAGAACGGCTTCTCGGTGACGCCGACGGGTTCAGCGGGCAGAACCGAATCCAGCGGCGTGCGCCAGATGCTGGTGGTCGAGGCATAATCGGGTCCGGCCGACACCAGCACCGCGCCGCCGGCGCGGACATAGCGTGCGATGTTGTCGAAATAGGCGATCGGCAGCACGCCCTGGCGGGCATAGCGGTCGAAGATGATCAACTGGAATTCGTTGATCTTCTGCTGGAACAATTCGCGGGTCGGGAATGCGATCAGCGACAGCTCGTTGATCGGCGTGCCGTCCTGCTTCTCCGGCGGACGCAGAATGGTGAAATGCACGAGGTCGATGCTGGCGTCCGACTTCAACAGGTTGCGCCAGGTGCGCTCGCCGGAATGCGGCTCGCCGGACACCAGCAACACCCGCAATTTGTCGCGCACACCTTCGATCGCGACCACGGCGCGGTTGTTCACCAGTGTCAGCTCGTTCTCGAGCGGCGAGGCCTCGATCTCGACGATATTGGAGCCGGCATGCTTGATGTCGATCTCGACATTCGCGGTCTGCCCGCTCTGCAGGGTGCGCTCGTTGATCACTTCGCCGTCGCGGCGCACCACGATCCTGGCGCGGTCGCCGGTGACGCCCTGGTCGTCGAGCCGGTAGGTGATGGTCTGGGATTGGCCGACGATGCCGAACCGGGGCGCGGCCGAAATTGCGATACGGCGGTCGCGCTCGTCCTTGCGGCCGGTGATCAGCCCATGTACCGGCGCCTGGAAGCCCAGCGCCGCGGCGTTGGCCGGGATGTCATGGACGCGGCCATCGGTGATCATGAAGGCGCCGGCGACCCGCTCGACAGGAACATCCGCCAGCGCCGAGGACAGCGCGCCGAACAGTTTGGTGCCGTCGGTCTCGCCGTCGGCCTGGCCGGCCTCGACGACGCGCACTTCCAGCCCCTTGATCTTCTTGAGGCTGTCGACGAGCGCTTCCTGAATCTTCGCCGTCTCCTGGTTGCGGGTGCCGAAATTCTGGCTCGGGCTCTTGTCGATCACGACGGCGGCGACCGACGACAACGGCTCGCGGTCCTCGCGGGTGAAGGAGGGATTGGCGAGCGCCAACAGGATCAACGCCAGCGCGGCGACGCGCACCGCGGCGCCCCGCACGCGGCCGATCAGCAGCAGTGCCGATATCACGACGATCGCGGCCAGCGCGATCCACAGCACGAGGGTCGGAACGAGGGGGGTGAATGCGATGCCGTACTGCATGCCGCTATTGTCCCAACCGTTCGATGAGGGCGGGCGCGTGCACCTGGTCGGCCTTGTAGTTGCCCGTCAGCGTGTACATCACGATGTTGACGCCGGCGCGGAAGGCGAATTCGCGCTGGCGCGGCTCGCCCGGCGTCAGCGGCAGCATCGGCTGGCCGTCGGGGCGGAGCGCCCAGGCGCCGGCCAGATCGTTCGACGTGATGATGATCGGCGAGACGCCGTCGCCGCCGCGCGCCGGGCGCGACGCGGCTTCGTCGTCATCCTCGCGCGGCAGGGTTTCGACCCAGGTCTGGCCCGAGTTGAAGCGGCCGGGGAAATCGCGCAGCAGGTAAAACGTTTTGGTCAGCACGTGCTCGCGCGGCACCGGCTCGAGTTCGGGCACGTCGAGCGAGGAGAGAATCTCGCGCAAGGTGCGCATGCCCGGCGTCTGCGCAGCGCCGTTCTCTCCCGGCGGAGCCTCGACGGCGTCGCGGGTATCGAACACGACCGTGCCGCCCTGCTTCATATAGGCATCGATGCGGTTGATGGCGTCCTGCGCCGGCTTCGGCGCGCCCGGCACCACCGGCCAGTAGATCAGCGGGAAGAACGCCAGTTCGTCGCGCGCGGGATCGATGCCGACGGGATCGCCGGCTTCCAGCGCGGTGCGCTGGGCGAGGAACAGCGTCAGCCCCGCCATGCCCGCCTTGACGATGGAATCGACGTCGGCATTGCCGGTGACGACATAGGCGAGGCGCGTCTGCGAAACCGACTTGATGGCGAAATCGTCATTGTCGGCGGCGCGCAGCGGTGCGGGCGCGATCGTGGACACCGCGAAGATCAGGGCGAACAGAAGCGCCGCGGTCGCGGTACGCCGGCGCCACAATCCGGCGAGGCCCGCGCCGAGCATGGCAACCACGATCGCATCGATCAGGAACAGCCCCAGCGATGACGACAGCAGGATGCCTCTGAGGTCACGCGGTTCGGCATTGGTGTAGGTGGCGCGCTGCGCGCGCAGCGACGACGTGTCGAGGGCGGCGATACGATCGGCCAAAGCCAGCGTGTTGACGGCGACCGGACCCTCGGGCGCGCCATAGAAGCCCGGCGGATGATCCGATGTGGCGCGGTCGCGATAATCCGCCGGCATCGGCTTGGCGGTGGAGGGCGGCGGCCCGAAGGCGCCAAAACCATCGAGCGTGCGCAGCGGCGCCACCGTCTCGACATTGGTCGCTTCGCTGGCGACGCCCGCACCCGGCTTTTGCGTATAGCCGGACATGTCGACCAGCCGCCGCAGCATCTCGACGAAGCTGCCGGACATCGGCAGATCCGACCAGCGCGAGTCGGCGCCGACATGGAACAGGCTGACGATGCCCTTGCCGCGATGTTCGCCGGTCACCAGCGGCGTGCCGTCTTCCAGTGACGCCCAGCTCTTGGTCGCCAGCACCGCGTCGGGTTCGGCGAGGACCTGGCGGTTCACGGTGACGTCCTTGGGCACTTGCAGGCCCGCGAACGGGCCGTCGGCGGCGAACGAGGCCATATGCTGCGGTTTCTCCCAGGTCAGGCTGCCGCCAAGGCTGCGGCCGCCACGGCGCAGTTTGACCGGCACCAGATCGTCATCGGCTTGCGCGAGGCGGGGGCCGGCAAAACGCACCAATACGCCGCCCTGATCGATCCAGGTGTTGAGGCGTTCGCGGATTTCCGGCGACAGCGTGCCGACATCCGCCAGCACGATCATCGGCAGCCGCTGATCGAGGAATTGCGCGATCACCTGCTGCGGCGCGCCGCGATCGCCGAGCCTGACATCGGCGAACGGCGACAGCGCGCGGGTCAGATAGAAAGTCGAGGCGAGCAGCGGCTGCGCGGTGTCGCTGGTGGCGCCCGTGACGACGCCGATGGCGCGGCGGCGCCAGCGCTTGTCGAGCAACTGCACGGCACCGGCGGATCGCTCGCCCGCGATTTCCAGCCGCGAGATGTCGTTGCGCAATTCGACCGGCAGGTCGAACGCCGCTTCGCTCTCGCGGTCCTGCGGCCCGAACGCGTAACGGGCTTCGCCGATCGGTGAGCCCTTGGCGTCGATCGCGCGCACCACGCCGGCGGCAATGCCATCCGTGGTGCGCAATACTTTCACCGTCATCTTCGCCGCGGCATTTTCGGCGGCGACCAGCGCCAGTGCCGGGGATGCGCCGCCTTCATAGATCGTCAGCCTGCGATCGCCGACGGTCTTGCCCAGCGCTTCGGTGAATTCGGCGCCGCGCCCGGTATCGATGCCGTCCGACAGCCAGGCGATCTCGGCGTCGCCGGTGGCTTTGAGGAATCGTTCGAGTGCGGCCAGCGTTTCGACGCGGTCGATCGAATAGGGTTTTGGGGCCAATTGACGCAGCGCCACCCGCGCCGTGCCGCCCGGCATCAGCGTGATGTCGCGCGTCGGCTCGGACAGCGGCACCAGCGCGATGCCGCGGCGGTCGTTGTCGGCATTGGCGATCAATTCATCGGCGGCCTTGATCCGGATGTCCCAGCTCGAGGCCGCGCTCCAGCCGTCATCGAGCAGGATCACCAGCGGCGCGTTGCTGCCGCCGGCGGCGGTTTTCGGATTCCAGATCGGGCCTGCGGCGGCGAAGATCACCAGCGCCGCGGCGGTCAGGCGCAACAGTGTCAGCCACCACGGCGTCCGCGACGGGGTTTCTTCCTTGGGCTTGATGTCGAACAACAGCCGCGTCGGCGGAAATTCGATCCGCCGCGGCCGCGGCGGCATCACGCGCAGCAGCCACCACAGCACCGGCAGGGCGAGCAGACCCATCAGCAGCAGCGGTTGTGCAAAGGAGAGGGGCAGGCCCGCAATCATGCGCTTCGCCCCGCTTTGACGGTCGAAATGCGCGCCGCGCCCTTGCTTGCCATCATGCCCGAGTGCAGGAACAGCAGCAGCTCGGCGGCCGAGCGGCTGGTGGTATGGGTCGAGAACAGCCAGTCGAGCTTGTTGGTCTCGCCCCGGATCTCGTCGCGATGCAGCGCCACGCGCGCGACATAGTCGCGGGCCCAGCTTTCGGCGCGGCCTGCGGTGATGACTCCGCCGCTCTCCGGCTCGACGAATTCGACGCGGCCGGAATAGGGGAAGGTTTCTTCGGCGGGATCGACGATCTGGATCAGCGTGCCATGCGCGCCCGATGACGACAGCCCTGCGAGCATGGTGCGGATCTCGCTCATCGGCGACCAGAAATCCGACAGCACCACGATCTCGGCCAGCGCCGACGGAATGAAGGAGGGCGGCAGGCTGGCGCGCGCGGCATCGTCATGCAGCATCGCCTGCGCGATCTTGTCGATCACGTTGCGGCTGGAGGTCGGATTCATCAGGCCGGGAATGCCGACGCGTTCGCCGCCCGCGACCAACAATTCGGCGAGCGCGAAGGTCACGATCAGGCCGCGCTCCAGCTTGCTGTCGCGCGCCTGTTTCGAGGCAAAGGCCATCGAGGGCGAGCGGTCGGGCCATACCCACACGGTGTGGGCGGCCTCCCATTCCTGCTCGCGCACATAAAGGTGGTCGTCACGCGCCGAGCGGCGCCAGTCGACATTCTGCGACGGCTCGCCCGAGACGAAGCGGCGGTATTGCCAGAAACTTTCGCCGGAACCGGCGCGGCGGCGGCCGTGCAGGCCATGAATGACGTTGGCGGCGATGCGGCGGGCTTCAAGCACGAGACGTGGCAGCGATGCGGCGAGCGTACGGCTTTCGCCATCGGCACGTCGGATTGCTGTGATCTCCTTGTTGGCGTGCCTGGTCTCTGCGGCCATCAACCGATCCGCGTCTTCAACTGCCTGATCACGTCAGGAATGGTGCGGCCCTCCGCGCGCGCCGAGAAGGTCAGCGCCATGCGGTGCTTGAGCACGGGCTCGGCAAGGTCGAGCACGTCGTCGATCGACGGCGCGAGACGGCCGTCGAGCAGCGCGCGGGCGCGTACCGCCAGCATCAGCGACTGGCTGGCGCGCGGACCCGGGCCCCAGGCGATCAGCTTGTCGCCGTCGCCTTCGGGATTGGGACGCGCGGCGCGCACCAGCGAAAGAATGGCTTCGACCACGCTGTCGCCGACCGGCAGCCGCCGCACCAGCCGCTGGGCGGTGATCAGGATCTCGGCGTTCATCGACGCCTTGGCGAGCGTCTCGTCGGCGCCGGTGGTTTCGAACAGGATGCGGCGCTCGGCGTCGCGGTCGGGATAGTCGACGTCGATCTCCATCAGGAAGCGATCGAGCTGGGCTTCCGGCAGCGGATAGGTGCCTTCCTGCTCCAGCGGGTTCTGGGTCGCGAGCACATGGAACGGCTTGGGCAGATCATGGCGCGCGCCTGCAACGGTAATGTGCTGCTCCTGCATGGCTTGCAGCAGCGCCGATTGGGTACGCGGGCTGGCGCGGTTGATTTCGTCGGCCACCAGGAGTTGGGCGAACACCGGACCGGAGATGAAGCGGAACGAGCGCTTGCCGGAATTGCTTTCGTCGAGCACTTCGGCGCCGAGAATGTCCGACGGCATCAGGTCCGGCGTGAACTGGATGCGCTTGGCGTCGAGACCGAGCGTGATGCCGAGCGTTTCGACCAGTTTCGTCTTGGCGAGACCGGGAACACCGATCAAGAGCGCATGGCCGCCGGACAGGATCGTCACCAGGGTGTTTTCGATCACCCGTTCCTGGCCGAAAATGACGGTGGAGATGGCTTCCTTCGCGGCCTTGATCTGGCCCGCGACCTGTTCCGCAGAGCGGACAATCGCGTCCTCGAGCTTTTCGACACCGTCTGCGCCAGCCATGCCTATCTCCTTAACCGCTTTATGGCCCGCCGATTGCGTCGCCATGCCACGAACCTCATGCTAAACCTATGCAAAGGCCATGTATTCGCTGAATTAAACTATCCCCACATTATCGGTATTTGCGGGTATGAACGACATCACGATATGGCGAGAATGTTGTTCCCGCTCACGCCTGTCGGACGTGCACCAATCGTGCCAAATCGAGCCGTAGAAGCTTTAAGGTAAACAATGGCGAAGCAAGGGCAGACGAGCGAACAGGGCCACGAGGCAAAAGGCCGCGAAAATACGGGTCTCGAGGGCCTTACCGCCGCCGCCACCGATGCTGCCAAAGCTAGCCCCGCCGGGCGCGGCCTGCCGCCGGTGCATCTGTGGAATCCGCCGTTCTGCGGTGACCTCGACATGCGGATCGCCAGCGATGGTACGTGGTTCTACATGGGCACGCCGATCGGCCGGCCGGCTCTGGTGCGGCTGTTCTCGACCATCCTCAAGCGCGAGGACGGCAAGCACTTTCTCGTGACCCCGGTCGAGAAGGTCGGCATCCGCGTCGACGATGCGCCGTTCCTGGCGGTGGAGATGCAGAACGAGAAGGGCGAGCGCGGCGGGCGGCTCTTGCGCTTCCGCACCAATGTCGACGACTGGGTGCCGTGTGACGGCGGACATCGCCTGCGCTTCGAGATGGCCGCCGATGGCGGGCTCACGCCGTATCTGCATGTGCGCGGCGATCTCTGGGCCAAAGTCACCCGCGCGCTCTATTACGATCTGGTTGACATGGGGGAAGAGCGGGTGGTCGATGGACAACCCATGTTCGGAATCGAATCCGGCGGCGAATTCTTCGCGATGGCCGATGCGAAGCAGGTGAGGGACGCGCTTTGAACGAGCCGATGCTGAAACAGATGAAGCCGGCGGCGATCGGTTCGGCGGAATTTTTTGCGCGAACCCAAGCGCGGCTGAATTTCGACGTGCCGCCCGGCCTGGTCGATCCCAATATCATTCCCAGGACCGGCGATGCGGGCAATGACCGGATGCTCGAGATCGTCGCCGTGGAGCAGCCGGTGCGGCCGGCGGCGGTATTGATCCCGGTGGTCGATCATCCCGAGCCCACCGTGCTGCTGACGCAGCGCTCGGAGCATCTGAGCAGCCACGCCGGCCAGATTTCCTTTCCCGGCGGCAAGATCGATGCGACCGATGCTTCGCCGATGGATGCCGCGCTTCGCGAGGCGGATGAGGAAGTCGGGCTGAAGCGCGACTTCATCGAGCCGATCGGCTATCTCGACCTCTACGGCACCGCGTTCGGCTTCCGCATCCTGCCGACGGTGGCGCGGGTGAAGCCGGGCTTCACACTCAGGATCAACGAGGCCGAAGTCGTCGACGCCTTCGAGGTGCCGCTGGCGTTCCTGATGAATCCGGAAAACCACCAGATCCACGCCAAGGAATTCCGCGGCATGGAGCGCAGCTATTACGCGATGCCGTTCGCCGAGCGTTACATCTGGGGCGCGACCGCGGGCATCCTGCGGGTATTGTACGAGCGGATATATCTCGCATGATCCGTCCGGTCCTGACCGAAGTCGGAATTTTCCTGATCCCGTTCGTGGCCTATGCGCTGTTCCTGGTTGCAACCCGTTCCGGCGTGTTCGCGCAATCCTCATGGCCCGCCCACCTCGTCGCCAAGCTGGTGCTGGGGTCGCTGCTGCTCGTGATCATCAGCTTCATCATGCTCGCGCATTTCACCGGCGCGGCGCCGGATTCGACCTACGTTCCCGCCCATATCGAGAACGGCAAGTTCGTGCCGGGAGCTGAAATTCCCGGAACCGAAAAGCCCGGAGGCGGGAAATGAGCGAGGTGCGCGTGCTGGCCGACGTGCCCTGGCTGAAGTCAGGACCGGCAGCCCGCGTGCTGGCTCTGCTCAATCGCGACGGCGAGGAAGCCCGCGTGGTTGGCGGCGCCGTCCGCAATGCGCTTCTGAATATCCCGCCCGGCGATATCGACATCGCGACCACGGCGCTGCCCGACGAAATCGTCCGGCGCGCCAAGGCGGCGGGCATCAAGTCCGTGCCGACCGGTATCGAGCATGGCACCGTGACGCTGGTGGTCGACGCCCATCCGTTCGAGGTCACGACCTTGCGCGAGGACACCGAGACGTTTGGCCGCAAGGCCAAGGTCGCGTTCGGCCGCGACTGGGTCCGCGATGCGGAGCGGCGCGACTTCACCATCAACGGCCTGTCGGTCGATGGTGATGGCGTCGTGCACGACCATGTCGGCGGGCTCGCCGATATCGCAATCCGTCGCGTGCGCTTCATCGGCGATGCCGGCCAGCGCATCGCCGAGGATTATCTGCGCATCCTGCGGTTCTTCCGCATGCATGCGGTCTATGGCGTCGGCGAGCCCGATCGCGCCGGCTATCTCGCCTGTATCGGCGGCCGCGCCGGACTGGCCGGCCTCTCCGCCGAACGCGTGCGCATGGAGATATTGAAAATCATGGTCGCGGAGGGAGCGCTGGTCGCGGCGACGGCGATGGCGGATGCCGGGCTGCTGCAATCGATCTTCGGCGGCGTCACCTATACCGGGCCCCTGGCGGCGATGATCTCGGCGGAACGGATGCTGGGGCTGGCGCCGAGCCCGGTCCGCCGGCTCGGCGCGCTATCGGTGGCCGTGACCGAGGATGCCAAGCGCGTCGCTGTGCGGCTGCGTCTGACCAATGCGGAGGTCAAAGTGCTCGATTCCATGGGCCATCGCTGGTGGCGGCTTATGGACATGGACGAGGCGAGGGCGCGGCGGCGGCTCTACCGGCTTGGCGAGGAGCGGTATCGCGACCGGCTGCTGCTGGCATGGGCGCGCTCGGGCGCCAGCCAAAACGCCGCTGACGATCGCGCGGCGTATTGGCGCGAGTTTGCCACGCTGCCGCAGCGCTGGAGCGCACCAAAATTCCCGTTGAAGGCCGCCGATTTCATCGCGCGCGGCATTGCCGAGGGCCCGGCACTCGGCCACGTGCTGACGCTGGCGGAAGACGCCTGGCTGGCTGCGGATTTTCCGCTCGATCCATCCGCGCTGTCGGCCATTGCCGATCAGACCGTCGCCCGTTTCGCCCGGGACCATCGGCTGTGAAGTTGCTTTCGTGAATATCCTTGCGGGCTTTGCCGACATCTCTATCCTGCAACTGCTGCTGGTGGCCGGTGTGGCGCTGTTCGCCTCCGTGGTCGGCGGCCTTGCCGGCTACGGCACCGGCGCATTGATGCCGCTGGTGCTGGTGCCGCTGATCGGCGCCGAGCCCGTGGTGCCGATCATCGCGATCTCCTCGATCTTCACCAATAGCAGCCGTTTCGTCGCCTATGTGCGCTATGCCGACCGCCGCCGCGCGCTGATCGTGATTTCGGCCGCGGCGCTGACCACCGCGCTCGGAGCGTATGGTTATACGCGGCTGTCCGGTGCCGGGGCTGCGTTGGTGATCGGCAGCATGCTGATCCTGAGCGTGCCGCTGCGCCGCCTGGCCAAACGTCGCGATCTCAAGATCAGCGATGCCGGGCTCGGTGCCGGCGCGGTGGGCTACGGCCTCCTGGTTGGCGGCACCTCGGGCTCCGGCGTGATCCTGCTGACGCTGTTGATGGCGGTCGGTCTCGAAGGCGCGGCGGTGATCGCGACCGACGCCGTGATCTCGGTTGCGACTTCCGTGATCAAGATTTCGGTATTCGGCCTGTCCGGCGTCGTCACCGCGCAGGTGCTCGCCTTCGCGGTGCTGATCGGAGCGATCTCGTTCCCCGGCGCGTTCCTCGCCAAGGCCTTTGTCGAGCGCATGCCGGTGCACATCCACACCGCGATCCTCGATGCCGCCGTGATCACCGGCGGCATGGTGATGATCTCGAGCGCCGCGCGGACGCTGCTCTAGCAGCAAGAAGCTAATATGCCGCCGGCCGAGTTTACCGGATCCGGCGACATGGCAGGGAACGCTTACGCTGCCTTGCTCTTCTTGTGCTTGCCCTTCTTGTGATCGTCGTCGTCTTCCTCTTCGTCGTCTTCGCTCTCGTCTTCGTCCTGTTCGTCCTCCGAATCATCGATTTCGGCAGATTCGAGCACCGCCTTGGGGAGCGTTTCGCGAAACAGGTCGCCTTCGCCGCCCATCCACAGGCACTCGACCGTTTCGTCGTGGACCTCGGCCACCGTCACCGGGTGACCGCCGGATTTCAGGATGACAACATCGCCTGGCTTCAATTCCATGATCTTCCCTCCGCGCTGATTGACGCGACGGGCAGGCTAGCGGCCGGTCATGACAGGCCGATCACGGTCCGCGCTTTTTCCACTGCTGGTGATTTGAGCGCAGGGGACCGAAGGCTCTACGGCAATAGCTCGGTCAGCGAGCGGATGATGCGGTCCGGCCTCACCGTGGAATCCTGCGGCAGACCGTCGCCGTGCACGTCGATCCAGATGGCGTAGATGCCGAGGCGCTGCGGCGCCACGACTTCCCATTCCAGATTGTCGCCGATCATCCAGGTCTCGGGCGCCGTGACGCCGAGGGCCTCCATCGCATGCAGATAGGCGCGCTCTTCCGGTTTGCCAAAACCGTGCTCGCCCTCGATCTGGATGTGGTCGAACCGGTGCGCCAGCGCGAAGCGCTCGACCTTGGCGCGCTGCGGGCCGGAGGCGCCGTTGGTCACCAGCGCGAGCTTCACGCCGTGCGCCTTCAGCGCGTCGATCGCATCATGCGCGCCGGGGAAGACGAACATCTCTTCTTCGCGAAAGGTGCTGAAGCGGTCGGCGAGGCGTTTCGCGAGATCCTGCGACAGCGGTGCGTGGCCCGAGGCCGCCAGCGCCGCAAATCCGTTGCCGACCACGATGTGCCGGGCTTCTTCCAGTTTCAGCCGCCACTCCGCGCCGGCCTTGCCCCAGAATTCCCGCGCCGAAGCCAGCACGGCCGCGGCGACCTGCTGCGACGTCGTTGAGCCGAACTCGCCGGCGAATTCCGCCGTGACCTTGTGCCAGGCGATCTCGGGGCGGCCATAGGCCGACAGGATGGTGTCATCCATGTCGATCAGCATCGCGCGGGGCAATTGCGTCATCGGGTTCGAGGCCATTGGTTCAGGGCCATTTCACTTCGGGCGGCATCGACGACAGGATCGAATCGACATTGCCGCCGGTCTTCAGGCCGAAGGTGGTGCCGCGGTCGTAGAGCAGATTGAATTCGACGTAGCGCCCGCGGCGCACCAGTTGCTCCTCGCGGTCCGCCGGCGTCCATGGCGTTGCAAAATTCTTTCGTACCAGTTCGGGATAGATTTTCAGGAAGGCACGGCCGACGTCCTGGGTGAAGGCGAGGTCGGCTTCCCAATCGCCGGAATCGTGGTGGTCGTAAAAGATGCCGCCGATGCCGCGGGCTTCCTTGCGGTGCGGCAGATGGAAATACTCGTCGCACCATTTCTTGTAACGATCGTAATCCGCAACGCCGTTCGGCCCCGAGCAGGCCTCTTTCATGGCAGCGTGAAACGCGATCGTGTCGGCGTCTTCCTGGGTGCGCCGCCGGTCGAGCACCGGCGTCAGATCCGCGCCGCCGCCAAACCAGGCCTTCGTCGTCACCACGAAGCGCGTGTTCATATGCACGGCGGGAACATGCGGGTTGCGCATATGCGCGATGACGGAAATGCCGGAGGCCCAGAACCTGGGATCATCGGTCGCCCCCGGAATTTGCGAGCGGAATTCGGGAGAGAATTCGCCGTGCACGGTCGAACAGTGCACGCCGACCTTCTCGAACAGCCGTCCTACCATCATCGACATCACGCCGCCGCCGCCGGGTTGGCCGGTGTGGTCGGCGCGGTCCCAGGGCGTGCGCACGAATCGCCCGGCGCTGCCGGAATACAGCGCGGCCGGGGCGTCGTCTTCGAGCTGTTCGAAGGCGGCACAGATGTCGTTGCGCAGCGCCTCGAACCAGCTTCGCGCCCGCGCCTTGCGATCCTCGATGACGGTGGTGTCCATCTGCTCAGCCCTGCGGACCGTAATAAGTGCAGCTCTCGTTGCAGCTATCGCGGTGAACGCTGACACGGGCGATCTTGCCGGCGTGCTGCACGCGCTCGAAGATGAAGCGCGACAGGTTTTCCAGCGTCGGCGGTCCGAGCGCTGCGACCTTGTTGAGGAGCTTGTGGTCCAGCGTCTTCTGCACCTCCGCCATGCTGCGTTCGAGCAGCCCGAGATCGAGCACCATGCCGGTCGAGGGATCGGGCGTGCCGCGCATGGTCACTTCGGCGCGAAACGAGTGGCCGTGGATTTGCTCGCTCGCCTCGCCGAACGTCGTTCCCGGCAGCGAATGCGCGGCCTCGAAGCGAAACGATTTCGTCAATTCCCACATCGTAAAACTCAAATCCTATCTGATGCCGAGGGTCTTGTGCGTCTGCAGGCTGAGACGCCATTGCGGATGCTGCAGGCAATAATCCACCGCGCGCGCGGTGTTGGAGGCCGCGTCGGGCCCGTCCATCGGCTGCAGCGAAAAGCGCTCGAAGGCGAGATGTTCGAACGCCTCGGGCGGCGCGCCGGCCTGCGGATAGACCAGCTTCAGTTCATGGCCCCGCCGCACCACGAAGTCGGCGCCGGCCTTCGGGCTGACGCAGACCCAGTCCAATCCTTCGGGCGGTTCGATGGTGCCGTTGGTCTCGATGCCGATCTCGAAGCCGCGCGCATGCAGCGCGTCGATGAAGGGCGTATCCACCTGAAGCAGCGGCTCGCCGCCGGTCAGCACGACGTAGCGGCTGGCGTCTGCGCCGGCCCATTGCGCGGCGATGGTATCGGCAAGCTCTTCGGCCGTGGCGTAGCGGCCGCCCAGCGTGCCGTCGGTGCCGACAAAGTCGGTATCGCAGAATTGGCAGGTGGCGGCGGAGCGGTCCTGTTCGCGGCCGGTCCAGAGGTTGCAGCCCGAAAAACGGCAAAACACGGCCGCACGGCCGGCATGCGCGCCTTCGCCCTGCAGGGTCAGAAAGATCTCTTTGACCGCGTAGCTCACCATCTCTCCATCACGTCTCGATCAGGCTTTCGAACCGGTTTCCATGGAACCGGTTTGCCGCAGCGCCTCGCCCAAGGCCATGGCGGCCGCCATGGCCACATTGAGCGAGCGCAGGCTGGGCCGGATCGGAATCACCAGCCGTGCATCGGCGGCGTCCGCGACCTCCCCGGGGACCCCGGCGGATTCCCGCCCGAACAGCAGGATGTCGTCCGGCCGGTAGCGGTAATCCAGATAGGAGGCGGCCCCCTTGGTCGTAAACAGGACCAGCCGGAAGCCCCCGTCGTTACGCCATTGCGCGAATTTTGACCATGAGTCGTGGCGTGTAATAGCGACCTGGTCGAGATAGTCCATGCCGGCGCGGCGGAAATGCCGGTCGGAAACCGGGAAGCCCGCGGGCTCGATGATATGGGCTGCGACATCCAGGCATGCGCACAGGCGCAGAATCGTTCCGGTGTTCTGGGGGATATCGGGCTGGAAAAGCGCAATCTGCATGGGGTGCTGGCGGCTTGTGAAGCCCTGATGAAATGACTGAATAATCACAGCCCGAGGCTGATTTAGTGCATTGCACGCTCAGGAGCCGATAGCGGGCTTGCGCTCTTACGGCAAGGGTGCCAATAGAACGATTCTGGACTGCTTGTTCCGCCGGATTGGCGGGCAAAACTGGTCTTTCTGCCGCCGCGGGGGCCGCGGGCGCCGGCAGCCACTTCTGGGCGCGATTCCAGCGTCTTTTGGGGCGGTTCCGCTGGCTGCAGATGAGAAAGGGCTTGGAATCGTGACGACAGCGTCTTCGGCGGACCATCCAACACGCCGTGATTTTCTTTTTGTTGCAACGGGTGCCGTCGCCGCCGTAGGCGCCGCTGCCACAGTGTGGCCGCTCGTTGCCCAGATGAACCCGGATGCCGCGACGATCGCGGCCGGTGCGCCGATCGAGGTCGATCTGACGCCGATCGCCGTGGGGCAGGACATCAAGGTGTTCTGGCGCGGCAAGCCGATTTACATCAGCCATCGCACCGAGAAGCAGATCAAAGAGGCGCAGAACGTTCCGCTGGCGAGCCTGCCCGATCCGCAGGCCGACTCGGCACGCGTCAAGCCGGGCAAGGACCAGTGGCTGGTCGTGGTCGGCATCTGCACCCATCTCGGCTGCATCCCGATCGCCCATGAGGGCAATTACGACGGCTTCTTCTGCCCCTGCCACGGCTCGCAATATGACTCCTCGGGTCGTATTCGCCAGGGGCCCGCCCCGGCGAACCTGCCGGTGCCGCCCTACACCTTCGTTTCCGATACCAAAATCCAGATCGGCTAAGGCCCGGACGCCCGTCCGGGACCTCAATCCGTCGCGTCGTTTTACTTCCTCAGGATCGCATCAATGAGCGGACCATCCGATTTCCAGCCCACCAACCCCGCCTTGAAGTGGATCGAACGGCGCCTCCCGATCATGGGCCTCGTCCATTCCTCGTTCGTGGCCTATCCGACGCCGCGTAACCTGAACTACTGGTGGACCTTCGGCGCCATCCTCTCGATGATGCTGGGCCTGCAGATCCTGACCGGCGTGATCCTGGCGATGCACTACACGCCGCATGCCGATCTCGCCTTCAAGTCGATCGAGCTGATCGTCCGCGACGTCAATTACGGCTGGCTGCTGCGCAACATGCACGCCTGCGGCGCCTCGATGTTCTTCTTCGCCGTCTACATCCACATGTTCCGCGGCCTCTACTACGGGTCGTACAAGGAGCCGCGGGAAATCCTCTGGATCCTCGGCGTCATCATCTATTTGCTGATGATGGCGACCGGCTTCATGGGCTATGTGTTGCCGTGGGGCCAGATGAGCTTCTGGGGCGCCACCGTCATCACCAATTTGTTCTCGGCCGTGCCGTATTTCGGCGAGAGCATCGTGACGCTGCTGTGGGGTGGTTATGCCGTCGGCAACCCGACGCTGAACCGCTTCTTCTCGCTGCATTATCTGCTGCCGTTCGTGATCGCCGGCGTGGTCGTGCTGCACATCTGGGCGCTGCATGTCGCGGGCCAGAACAATCCGGCCGGCGTCGAGCCGAAGACCGAAAAGGACACCGTGCCTTTCACGCCTTACGCGACCATCAAGGATGCGTTCGGCGTCTCCTGCTTCATGCTGTTCTTCGCATGGTTCATCTTCTACATGCCGAACTATCTCGGCGACGCCGACAACTACATCCCCGCCAATCCCGGCGTGACGCCCGCGCATATCGTGCCGGAATGGTATTATCTGCCGTTCTACGCCATCCTGCGCTCGATCCCGAACAAGCTCGCCGGCGTGGTGGCGATGTTCGGCGCGATCATCATCCTGGCGTTCCTGCCCTGGCTCGATAACGCCCGCACCCGCTCTTCGAAGTATCGCCCGCTGGCCAAGCAGTTCTTCTGGATCTTCGTCGCGGTCTGCCTCGGCCTCGGTTACCTCGGCTCGCAGCCGCCGGAAGGCATCTATGTGGTCGCCGGCCGGATCCTGACCGTGCTGTACTTCGCCTACTTCCTGATTCTGCTGCCGCTGCTCTCCCGGATCGAGAAGCCGCGTCCGGTGCCGAATTCGATCGCCGACGACGTGCTGGCCAAGCACGGCGGCAAGGTGGCCTCGGTGATCGTCGCGCTCGTCGTCGCCGGTGGCCTGCTGGTCGGCGGCACGCAGAATGCCCGCGCCGACGACCATGGCGTCGCGCCCCCCGCGAACAAATGGTCGTTCTCCGGCCCGCTGGGCAAGTTCGATCGCGGCGCGTTGCAGCGCGGCCTGAAGGTCTACAAGGAAGTCTGCTCGGCCTGCCACGGCCTGTCCTATGTCGCCTTCCGCAATCTCGCCGAAGCTGGCGGTCCCGGCTATTCGGTGGCGCAGGCGGCTGCGTTCGCTTCCGACTACAAGATCAAGGACGGTCCGGACGACAAGGGCGAGATGTTCGAGCGGGCCGGCCGGCCGGCCGACTATTTCCCGTCGCCGTTCCCCAACGAGAACGCCGCGCGGGCCGCCAATGGCGGCGCGGCCCCGCCGGACCTGTCGCTGATCACCAAGGCGCGTTCCTACAAGCGCGGCTTCCCGATGTTCCTGATCGACTTCTTCACCCAGTACCAGGAGCAGGGCCCGGATTACGTTGATGCGGTGCTGCAGGGCTATGAAGACAAGCCGCCGGCCGGCTTCACGCTTCCCGAGGGTGCCTACTACAACAAATATTTCCCCGGCCACG
Source organism: Hyphomicrobiales bacterium (assembly GCA_017305715.1). GTDB lineage: Bacteria > Pseudomonadota > Alphaproteobacteria > Rhizobiales > Xanthobacteraceae > Bradyrhizobium. The sequence continues at coordinate 198,271 of JAFKKG010000015.1, forward strand.
CCATCAAGATGCCGAAACCGCTCAGCGACGGCCAAGTGACGTATGATGACGGCTCGCCGGCCACCGTCGCGCAGTATGCCAAGGACGTCACCACGTTCCTGATGTGGACCGCGGAACCGCACATGGAGGCGCGCAAGCGGCTCGGCCTGCAGGTGTTCGTGTTCCTGATCCTGCTCACCGGCCTGCTGTACTTCACCAAGAAGAAGGTCTGGGCCAACGCGCACTAAGCGCCGGGTTCATCGCCATTCGGAAAAGCCCCTGCGGGGGCTTTTTTGTTGTTCACGCCATTGCGAGGAGCACTCGCGATGAAGCAACCCACACTTGCCTTGTGGCGCTATGGATTGCTTCGCTGCGCTCGCAATGACGGCTAATGGATTGCTTCCTGACCCTACAGCGGACAAAATGGCCGCCAATCGCTGCCAAGAAAATATGGAGGACCTGATGGGTACCAGCATTACGTTCAAGCGCCCCGACGGCAAGGAGGCCGCCGGCTATCTCGCCAATGCCTCGCGCGGCAATGCGCCGGGCGTGGTCGTGATCCAGGAATGGTGGGGATTGCAGGACCAGATCAAGGGCATGTGCGACCGCTTCGCGGTCGCCGGCTTCGATGCGCTGGCGCCTGATCTCTACAAGGGCACGGTGGTGCCGTATCACGACACCGACGCCGCCGGCAAAGAGATGAACTCGCTGGATTTCATGGATGCGACCACGCAGACCGTGCGCGGCGCCGTGCAATACCTCGCCAAGAACGGCGCCAGGGTCGGGCTGACCGGCTTCTGCCTCGGCGGTGCGGTGACCATCATCGGCGCCACCAAGATTCCGGAGCTTGCGGCGGGCGTGGTGTTCTACGGCATCCCGCCGGAGCAGGCGGCGAAACCGGCGGACGTGAAGATCCCGCTGCAGGGCCATTTCGCCACCAAGGACGACTGGTGCACGCCGGCGCTGGTCGACGGTTTCGAGAAGGGGATGAAGGCTGCCGGCAAGTCGCTGGAACTATACAGGTATGATGCCGAACACGGTTTTGGCAATGAACAGCGCCTGTCGGTGCACGATCGGCAGTGCGCGGAACTGGCTTGGGGCCGCGCGACGGACTTCTTCAGGAAGCATCTGGGGTGAGACGCCTGCCAGCGACCGGAAAATAGGGCGACGATGAAAGTCTTCTGCACCGGCGCGTCCGGCTATATCGGCGGATCGGTGGCCGCGCATCTGGTGGCCGCCGGACATCAGGTGACCGGTCTCGTTCGTTCCCGGGAAAAAGCCGATGCCGTTCGCGCCCGCGGCATCGAGCCGCTGGCGGGAACGCTGGATGATGCGGAAACTCTGGCGCAGGCGGCACGCGCCGCCGACGTCGTCATCAATGCAGCGAGCGCCGATCACGCCGGCGCGGTGGATGCCCTGCTCGGCGTACTCGCCGGAAGCGGCAAGCCGTTCGTCCATACCTCAGGGTCGAGTATCGTCGGTACGCGCGCGCAGGGACATCGTTCCGACGCGGTCTTTGACGAGGACACGCCGGTCACCCCGATCCCGGCCCGCGCGGCGCGGGTCGCGTTAAACGAGCGCATTCTCTCTTACCGCGACAAGGGCTGCCGTCCGGTCATCATCTGCCCGAGCCTGATCTATGGTCTCGGCCTTGGGGTTGGGCGCGACAGCGTGCAGGTACCCTTACTGATAAAGCTCGCGAAGAAGCGCGGCAACGCCACCCATGCCGGCCCCGGCGAGAACATCTGGTCGAACGTGCACATCGACGATCTGGTGCCGCTCTACGCGCTGGCGATCGAGAAGGCGCCGGCTGGAGCGTTCTACTTTGCCGAGCACGGCGAAAATTCCATGCGCGAGGTTTGCGCGGCGATCAACCGCATGCTGGGTTTTGCGCAAGCGCCCTCGGCTATGTCGATGGCAGAAGCCGCTGCCGAATGGGGCGAGGGCACCGCCGAATACACGATGGCTTCCAATAGCCGGGTACGCGCCGTCCGCGCGCGAGAACTCGGCTGGAAACCGCAGGCGCGGAGCTTGATCGAGGAGATCGAACAGGGGTGTTATCGGTAGCGCCACGTCGTCGTCCGGGCGTAGGCCGCTACTGCTTCACCCCGTCCCACCACGCGCACGTTCCCGACATCAGCTTGTAATTGCCTTCCATCACCTGCACCGGCGCGCGCAGGCCTTCGGTGGCGGCTTGCATGCGCATCTCGCGTGCGATCTCGCGGTCTTTCGGCGGCAGCCAGACTCGGTCGTGGCCCCACAGGCTCGGGCCGTGATGCATCTCGACCGGCTTCCAGGTCGCCGGGTCGATCTCGCGGCCGCCCCAGCCGCACTCGATCATGAACGAGGAGGGCGTCTTGGCGTAGAACGACGTCATGAAATCGTTGGTGTGACGGCCGAGCGTAACGCCGATGCGATCGGGCCCCATCATCGCGACGTCGTAGGATTGCCCGACATCGTCGAGCGAGAACAGTTCCACCATCAGATGATGCATGCCATTCGTGCCGGTCTCGATCAGCGCCAGCGAATGATGCCGCGCGTTGACGTGGAAGAAATAGGCGCGGAACGGCTTTTCGATGTAGTCGGAAAGTCCGAAGCCGAGCACGTCGACATAGAATGACATCATGGGGTCGATGTTCTCGACCGTCAGCACGGCATGTCCGAGGCCGAGCGGCCCGGTGCGGAAACCCGAGATCGATCGGCCCGGGCTGAACGGCGTGTCGTCGATCTCGGCGCCGTAAAACGCCTCGAGGCGGTTGCCGCCAGGATCGCGGAACGAGATCAGGCTGCGCACGCGCCGGGTGTCGGCCAGCGTCTGCGGCTCGGCCGTGACATGGACGCCCGCCGCCTCCAGCCGGGCAGCCAATTGGTCCAGGCTTGCGGCGTCGGCGACTTCCCAGCCGAAGAAGCGTGAGCCATCGCCCATCGCGCGATCGATCACGATGCGTTGCTTGCGGTCGTCCATCCGGAAGGCCAGCAGCGAATTGCCGCGCTCGACCGCCTGCAGACCGACCAGGGAGGTGCCGAACTGCCGCCAGTCGTCCAGCGCATCCGACCCGAAACCCGCATAACCCAGACCCAGCAATGCCATCCTGCGTCTCCCGCATTTGTTGTCGGGCGTTGTATCCGCCCCGCTTGGGTCGAATGCTACGCGTATTTTAGCCGTTTCAAACCCCAAAAGTTGGGCGGCCGGCGAGTCGGGGAAGGTCAGGACGCCGGCGCCTCCCTTGACATCGGTCCTTGCGGATGGTGATTAAGCGCCATGAGCACCGCCGTCCGCCCGTCCCGTCGTTGGTGGCGCACCTCTTAAAGAGGTGGCCGGTGCGATTTCATTCCAGCAATCGTCGAAGGTCGCCATCGCAGTGCGACGGTATCTTCGTTTGTCCTGTGTGGCGTTCCCTCACCAAGTTTCGTAAGAGGATCACATGAACAGGACCGTCTTCTCCCTGCCCGAGCACAGCGAATACCGGACCAGCAGCGGTCTGGCGATCACGCGCGCCGTCGAGCAGTTTTCCGGCGACGCCAAGCGGCTCGATGATCTGATCGACCTCTTGGATAGGCGCCGCGGCGTCGTGCTGTCCTCGGGCACCACGGTACCGGGCCGCTATGAGAGCTTCGACCTCGGCTTTTCCGATCCGCCGCTGGTGCTGGAAACCGAGGGCGCGAATTTTTCGCTTCACGCGCTGAACGGCCGTGGCGAAGTGCTGATCGCCTTTCTCGGCGACGTCCTGCGCGAGCCCTGCATCGTCATCACCGAGAAGAGCGCGACGCGCCTCGCCGGCCATATCATCCGCGGGCCCGCGCCGGTCGAGGAAGACCAGCGCACCCGCCGCGCCAGCGTGATGTCGCTGGTGCGCGATCTCGTGGCTGCCTTCACGGCCAATGACGATCCGCTGCTCGGCCTGTTCGGCGCCTTCGCCTATGACCTCGTGTTCCAGATCGAGGACCTCGTGCAGAAGCGCGCCCGCGAGGCCGACCAGCGCGACATCGTGCTCTATGTGCCGGATCGCCTGCTGGCCTATGACCGCGCCACCGGCCGCGGCGTGGTGCTGAGCTACGATTTTGCCTGGAAAGGCAAGACGACGGCCGGCCTGCCGCGCGACACCGCCGAGAGCGTCTACGCCAAGACGCCGCGGCAGGGCTTTGCCGATCACGCGCCCGGCGAATACCAGGCGACGGTGGAAACCGCGCGCGCCGCTTTTGCGCGCGGCGATCTCTTTGAAGCCGTGCCCGGGCAATTATTCGCCGAGCCGTGCGAGCGCTCGCCCGCTGAAGTGTTCCAGCGGCTCTGTCGCATCAATCCGTCGCCCTATGGCGCGCTGATGAATCTCGGCGAGGGCGAGTTTCTCGTCGCAGCCTCCCCGGAAATGTTCGTCCGCTCCGACGGCCGGCGAGTCGAGACCTGTCCGATCTCGGGCACCATCGCGCGCGGCGTCGATGCGATCGGCGATGCCGAGCAGATCCGGCAATTGCTGAATTCGGAAAAAGACGAATTCGAACTCAACATGTGCACCGACGTCGACCGCAACGACAAGGCGCGGGTCTGCGTTCCCGGCACGATCAAAGTATTGGCGCGGCGCCAGATCGAGACCTACTCAAAGCTGTTCCACACCGTCGACCATGTGGAAGGCATTTTGCGCCCCGGCTTCGATTCGCTCGACGCGTTCATGACCCATGCCTGGGCGGTGACGGTGACGGGCGCGCCGAAACTGTGGGCCATGCAATTCGTCGAGGACAATGAGCGCTCGTCGCGGCGCTGGTATGCCGGCGCGATCGGTGCGGTCAATTTCGACGGCAGCATCAACACGGGCCTCACCATCCGCACCATCCGGATGAAGGATGGCCTCGCCGAGGTGCGCGTCGGCGCGACCTGTCTGTTCGATTCGGATCCTGCGGCCGAAGACCGGGAATGCCAGGTCAAGGCGGCTGCCCTGTTCCAGGCGCTGCGCGGCGATCCACCAAAGCCGCTGTCGGCGTTCGCGCCGGATTCAACCGGCTCCGGCAAGAAGGTGCTGTTGATCGATCACGACGACAGCTTTGTGCACATGCTGGCGGATTATTTCCGCCAGGTCGGCGCGTCCGTCACCGTGGTCCGGCACGTGCATGCGCAGCAGATGCTGAACCAGAAAAGCTGGGATCTGCTGGTGCTGTCGCCGGGGCCGGGACGGCCGGAGGACTTTGGTATCTCAAAAACCATTGGCACGGCGCTGGAGAAGCAGCTGCCGATCTTCGGCGTCTGCCTCGGCGTGCAGGCGATCGGCGAATATTTCGGCGGCCAGCTCGGCCAGCTCGGACATCCCGCGCATGGGCGGCCGTCACGGGTCCAGGTGCGGGGCGGGCGGCTGATGCAGAACCTGCCCGATGAAATCGTGATCGGCCGCTATCACTCGCTGTTTGTCGAGCGCGACAGCGTGCCCGACGTGCTGACGGTCACCGCAACCACCGAGGACGGTGTTGCAATGGCGATCGAACACAAGACCCTGCCGGTCGGCGGCGTGCAGTTTCACCCGGAATCGCTGATGTCGCTCGGCGGCGAGGTGGGACTGCGTATTGTCGAGAACGCGTTCCGGCTGCATGTTACGGGCAATTGAGTGGGCCGTCATCGCGAGGAGCATTTGGGACGAAGCAATCGATACTTTCTCTGCCGAAAGAGGGATTGCTTCGCTACGCTCGCCATGACGAAGAGGAAAAGAGACACCGATGACGTTTGACCATGATCTGAAGGCCACCGTCCGCACCATTCCGGATTACCCAAAGCCGGGCATCCTGTTCCGCGACATCACCACGCTGTTGGCGGACGCCCGCGCGTTCCGCCGCTCGGTCGATGAACTGGTGCAGCCCTGGGCCGGCAGCAAGGTCGACAAGGTCGCCGGCATCGAGGCGCGCGGATTCATCCTCGGCGGCGCGGTGGCGCATCAGGTCTCCGCCGGCTTCGTGCCGATCCGCAAGAAAGGCAAACTGCCGCACACCACCGTGCGGATCGCCTATTCGCTGGAATACGGCCTCGATGAAATGGAGATGCATGCCGATGCCGTGCAGCCCGGCGAGCGCGTCATCCTGGTCGACGATCTCATCGCCACCGGCGGCACTGCCGAAGGCGCGGTAAAACTGCTGCGCCAGATCGGCGCCAATGTGGTCGCCGCCTGCTTCATCATCGACCTGCCCGATCTGGGCGGCGCCGCCAAGCTGCGCGCGATGGACGTGCCGGTGCGAACGCTGATGACGTTCGAAGGTCACTGAGCAAACGCCAATTCAGACCGCCTCGGCGCCAAGGTGCGCGCGCCAATGTTTCACGCGCTCCTTCAATAGCGCGTCCCTGACGTAGGCGGTTTCTTCCTCCTCCAGCCGCTCGCATTCCTCAAATGTCAGATTCTCGGGTCCATGCGCGGTCCACGCCGCCTGCAGGCTGCGGCAGGTGTGGCTGCCCTGGCGCAGCGAAAACCAGATCCGGTTCTGGATTTTCTCGAGGTTCGCCGTCTGTCCAACCCACCGCTGGGCCGAGGCCTTGCTGCGGATCACGAAGATTCCCGCAACGGTCTTCCGCTCCTTGTAGGCGGCGATGGCGGCTTTTCTGTCGGATGTCACGGAGCGCCTCGTGCGGGGGATTGCTGTCGGGGTGGCGATAGCAGCCCCACCAGCCCGCGTCAATATTATCCGGGTAATATTAGGTCGATTTCACGACCGCTGCAGGATCAGGCTGAGCTCCAGCTCACGGAAGGTGGTGTAGTTCCGGCGAATCCATTGGTGCAGCTCGGTCGAGGAATCCTTCTCCTGGCGCAGATAGCCGGTGAACGAGAAGGTCAACCGGTCGATATAGGTCTTGAGGAAGACCGGCAGCGCCGATATTCGCAGCACGCGTCCCCGTTCCATGGTCCGGGGCAGCTCGCCGCGCACCACATATTCATTGTCGATCGTGATCAGCGCATTCGGCGGGATCTGTTGCTGCAGCATGCGATGGCCGGCGGCCGAAACACGGTCGGTATCGGCCACGAACAGGATCACGGGTGCGACGCCGCGTCTGACCGCCTCCTTCATGAAGCCGATCTCGGCGGTCATCTTGAAGAACTCGTCGAAGGCGTGGAAGCCGAGGTCGAGCACCTTGGCGACGCCGTCATTGACGATCAGGCGGTCCATCAGCTGCATCTTGCCGTAGGTGTCGATGACGTCGGCGGTCTCGGTGGTGCGCGGCAGATATTCCAGCAGCGAGGGCTCCTTCAGATTGATGTCGAAGGAGATCACCGTGCCGTTCTTCAACAGCAGGAATTCGCTGAGCAGCCGCGCGATCAGCGTCTTGCCGACCAGCGGACGGGGCGAGCAGATGATGTAGACGGGCGTGGGGCTCATCACGCGCTATATCAGGCGATTTTCCCGCCTAATCCAGTCCCATCGCATGCAGGCGCCGATTATTTTTCGCCGCTGCGGGTAGCGGACTTGGCGCCGACCAGGTCGGTCAGCTTGATGCGGTCGAACTCGCTCCAGACATTCGCAAGCCAGTGCCGGACATAGCCGCGCAGCACGAACGAATAGTTCGCGGCCTCGTCATTCGTGCCCTTGTTGGCGACGAATTTGAGGAACGGCACCGAGGAAACCTCGACCTGCTCATAGGCCATTTCGTTGAGCTTGGGGATCGTGAGCTCGGTGGCGTCCTTGATGCGGTGGAAATAGGAATTGTAGGTCGCCTGGTCCCACTGGAAGAACTGGGTGTCGTTGATGAAGTTCTTGACGAGATAGTATTTCGCGCCCTGCATGAAGTTGGCGGTTTCGGCGATTTCGTCCAGCGAGGCGATCGAGGGGCCCAGGATATGGAACACGGCGAAAGTGATCTGGCCGGCCTTGGCGGCATCGAGGAAGCCGATATCGCGCAAGGAGGCCAGCGCCGGCGACAGCAATCCGGCGCGGACGTCGATCACGGTGACCGAGGTCCCTGCATTGAGCGTATCGAAGATCTTCATCTGATCCGCAGTCGTCGTCATGTCGACGATCTGGGTGATGTCAGGGTGGAAACGCTTGAGTGTCCCGCGCGGCGATTCGGTGTCGAACGCCCTGGTGGGGACATTGTTGGCGCTGAAATAATCCAGCAGCGTCCGTGACACGGTCGTCTTGCCGACCCCGCCCTTGTCCGCGCCCACCACAATCACGACCGGCTTTGCCATGGAATTTCCTACTACGCGCCCCGATCGCGGGAGCGACCGGCAGATCCCCGCACCTGCTTTGGGCGCGAACATGGCAGAAACAAGGGAGAATTCAATTCCTCAAGGCAGTGCCAGCGTTATTCATGCGGAATTCGTTAATGGCTGCTCGCTATTGGCGCGGAAGCCTCAACGGTGAGGGCCCCAAGGTCCCTGCAACGGACCGAACGGACCCGGTTGCGTGCCTTGTGGCAAGGCGGGCGGTCGGCCCGCCGGGGTGGTCGTATCGCTCCAGGGGCCGTGCGGAACGGGGGGCGGCAACTGATCAGGGGCCGCCTCATCCTCAGGCCTGGTATCGTCAGGCAAGGCCAGCGGGCCGGGATCGCGGCCGCCGGCGAACTGCACCAGCGCCTTGACCCGCGAATCCACCGACGGGTGGGTGGCGAACAAATCGGCAAACCCTTCGCGCGGATTGTCGAGACACAGCTCCATGACGGCCGACGTGGCGCCCGGAAGCTCGCCGCGATTTTCGATCTTGCGCAGCGCCGAGATCATGGCGTCGGGGTTCTTGGTCAGCTCGACCGAACCGGCGTCGGCCAGGAATTCGCGCGACCGCGACAGTGCCAGCTTGACCACCTGCGACAGCAGCCACGCCACCATGATCAGCGCCACCGCGATGATGACCACGATGATTGCGCCGCCGCCGGAGCCCTTGCTGTCGCTGTCCGAAGACGAGGAGGACGAACGCGAGGACGAGGAGGACCAGGAGCCGCCGGACGAACCCCATGACAGGTTGGTGAACATCCGGAAGAACAATTCGCCGAAGAAGCCGACCACGCCGGCGATGATGACCGCGATCACCATCAGCTGCACGTCGCCGTTGCGGATATGGGTCAGTTCGTGGCCCAGTACGGCCTCGATTTCCTGGTCGTTGAGCGCTTTCAGCAGGCCCGTGGTGACGGTGACGGCATATTGCCGCCGGTTGAGGCCGCTGGCGAACGCGTTCAGCGCCGGGCTGTCCATCACCTTCAGCTTCGGCATCGGAATGCCGCGCGAGATGCAGAGATTTTCGAGCAGATTATACAGCCGCGGCTGCTGCTTGCGCGTCACGTCCTCGCCGCCGGTGATGGCGTCGATCATGTTCTGGTGGAAGAAGTACGCGATCACGATCCAGAGCGCGGCGATGCCGGTGGCATAGGGAAAGGCCGCGATCAGGTCGCGCGAGGCGGCCCGCAAATAATAATCGACCGAAGCATCGCTGCGGATCAGGACTTCCGCGAGTAGCGCCCCCGCATAGACCAGTACATAGATCAGCAGGAACAGGCCCGCGAGCAGCAGCATCGAACGAAACTTGTTCGATGCGATATGCGTGTAGAGCCCGTACGCGGCCATGATGCGTTACCACTAACCGCCGTCATTCCGGGATGGTCCGAAGGACCAGGCCCGGAATCTCGAGATTCCGGGTTCGCGCGCCCCGGAATGACGGAGAAGGAGAGCCATCGCTCAGAACTTCACGGTCGGCACGGCCTCGACTTCGGTGCGGCTGGCGCCGAGATCGAAGAAATCCTTTTTGGTGAAGCCGAACATGCCGGCAAACAACGCGGCCGGCATCTGCTGGATACCGGTATTGTATTCCTGGACCGCGTTGTTGAAGAAGCGGCGGCTGGAGGCAATCTTGTTTTCGAGATCGGACAGTTCGCTGGATAGCTGCTGGAAATTGGCGTTGGCCTTGAGGTCCGGATAGGCCTCCGAGAGCGCGATCAGGCGGCCGAGCGCGCCGGATAGCTGGTTTTCGGCAGCGCCGACCTGCGACGGCCCCTGCGCCGACATCGCCGAGTTGCGGGCCTTGATGACATCGTCGAGGGTGCCGCGCTCATGGCTGGCATAGCCCTTCACGGTCTCGACCAGGTTCGGGATCAGATCGTGACGCTGCTTGAGCTGGACGTCGATGTCGGCAAAAGCCTGCCCGACACGCTGGCTCAGCGCGACCAGACGGTTATACGCGCCGAAGGCGAACAACACGAGAATGACGATGACGCCGAGAACGATCCAGCCGGTCGACATGGCAGACAACTCCTGATGAGACGAAGAAAGTGTGGAACCTAGACGAAAACCGGGGCGTGCGGCAGCCCGCCGCGAGATGGGGCTTGGTGTTAGTCGGAACCAAGGCGGGATAAGTTCAACCAGAGTCGTCCCGGCGAAGGCCGGGACCGATACGCCGCGGCCCCTCGTTGGGCACTCCAGCCAACACCTTCTTTTTACAATTCCCGCCGGTGGTTATGGGTCCCGGCCTTCGCCGGGACGACTCGTGCACTCCACCACTGCATCGCCCCAGCGCCAGCGCCGGGCAGCCGCATAGTCCGCCCTGGCGCGGCGGGGCGTCCGGCTGAGGACGAGGCCGGCCGACGTGCAAAGCTTGGCGGTGATTTCGACCTTGGACACGGCCGGTTGCGCCAGCACCCGGGCGGGCCGCGCGGCAGGCGGCTCGCGCGTCAGCGCCACATAGGCGAACTTTTCGTCCTCAAAGGGCAGCTCGGCGCCCTTGACCTGTTTGTGCGCGCGCGAGCGCTGCAGGCGCTGGGTGAAATGGCACCAGTCCGGCGCGACAAGCGGACATGTTCCATCGTGCGGGCATGGCGCGGCGACATGCGCGCCATCAGCGATCAGGCGCTCGCGCAGCGCGATGATCCGCGCATAACCGGCCGGCGTGCCGGGCTCGACCACGACAAGCGTATCGCGGGTCTTTTGCCACATCAGCGCGGCCAGCGCGCTCTGCTCGGCGGCGCTGATCTCGCCGATCATGTAGCTGGCGACGACGAGGTCGGCGGCATCAACCTTGATCAGGGAGCTGCGCGCCTCGCCGCGTTCGTAATTGACATCGCGCAGGCGAAAACTGTCGTGGACGAGATCGAGCGCCAGTTGACGCAAGGGGGCGTTGGCGTCGAGCAGCGTGAAGCCTTGCAGCGAGGAAAACGCTTCCGCTGCCGCCCAGCTTGCGGTGCCCGGCCCGGCGCCGATATCGAGCAGGGTTGTTGGTGCAAAGTCAGCGCGGATTTCGCGCAGCGCATTCAGGCTGGCGGTGACCGCGGCATAGGTCGCCGGCATCCGCGCCAGCGCATAGGCCAGCGCGTCGGTTTCCGACCTGATCGTGCCGGAGCCGCCGCCGTCGCGGTAGTTTTTCGAGATCGACGCCGAGCGCGCCGCCGCTTCATTGCGCGAAAAGCCGCTCAGCCTGGCGTCGAGCGCAGCTTTGAGTTCGGCGGGCAGGTCAGGTGAGGTCATTGGGTGTCTTCTCCCTCTCCCCGTGTCGGAGAGGGTGGCTTCGCGAAGCGAAGACGGGTGAGGGGTTCTCTCCGCGCGTTATGTCTTCGCGGTAAGATACCTCTCATCCGGCGCTTCGCGCCACCTTCTCCACAAGGGGAGAAGGGAAGAAGCTCACGCCACGTGCTGGTCGAGGATCTTCACGGCGTCGTCGAGGCCGACCGAGACCAGTTGCGAGACGCCGCGCTCGGCCATGGTGACGCCGAACAGCCGGTTCATCCGCGCCATCGTGATCGGATTATGCGTGATGATGATGAAGCGGGTTTCGGTCGAGGACGTCATCTCGTGCAGGAGGTTGCAGAACCGCTCCACATTGTGGTCGTCGAGCGGCGCGTCGACTTCGTCCAGCACGCAGATCGGCGACGGGTTGGTGAGGAACACCGCAAAAATCAATGCCAGCGCGGTCAGCGCCTGCTCGCCGCCCGAGAGCAGCGACAGCGTCTGCGGCTTCTTGCCCGGCGGCTTGGCGATGATTTCGAGTCCGGCTTCCAGCGGATCGTCGCTTTCGATCAGGTGCAATGCCGCCTCGCCGCCGCCGAACAGTTCCACGAACAGCCGCTTGAAATGCTCGTTGACGGTCTCGAACGAGGTCAGCAAGCGCTCGCGGGCTTCCTTGTTGAGGCTCTGGATCCCCTGGCGCAGCCGCTTGATGGCTTCCACGAGGTCATCACGCTCGGTCGTCAGCGCGGTGTGCTGGGTCTCGACTTCGCGCAGTTCTTCCTCGGCGCGCAGATTGACCGCGCCCAGCCGCTCGCGGTCGCGGCGCAGCTTTTCGAGGTTTTCCTCGATCTCGGCGAGCGGCGGCAATTCCGCGCCCGGCTCGATCTCGGCCAGGGCGGCCACCGCATGCGGCTCGACTTCGAGCATGTCGTGGATTTCGCGCTCGATATCGGACAGGCGGCGCTTGGTGCCCTCCATGCGTTCTTCGGCGCGGGCGCAAGCCTCGCGGGCGTTGGAGAGCGCTTCCAGCGAGGCCTTGGCCTCGCGGTCGGTCTCCGCCATCACGCTCTCGGCCGCAGCCAGCGCATCGGCGGCCACGCGGCGGGCGCTTTCGGCCGATTCGATTTCGCTGATCAGCGCACGGCGCTTCTGGGCAAACAGCGCCGGCGCGTCTTCGAGTTCGGCGCGCTCGGCGGTGACTTCGGTGACGCGGGCCTCGATGGTCGCGACCTGGGAGGCCGCGCTCTGCTTGCGGTTCTGCCAGTCGTTGCGCTCGGCGAGGATCGCCTGCACGCGGCGGTCGGCGAGTTCCGCCTCGCGCGCCAGCGCCTGCGCTTCGGCACGCACTTGGGCGGCGAAGCGGCGATGGCCTTCGATGTCGGTGCGGACGGTGGAAAGTTTGGTCTCGGTCTCCAGGCTCGGCGGCAGTTCGGCGAGCGCCGCGTTAGCCGTCTCGTACGAGGCCTCGACCTCGGTGCGGTCGGCGGCCAGGCGGGTGTGGGCTTCGGTCAGCGTCGCTTTGCGCGCGGCGTGGCGGCTGATTTCGCGCTCGGTCGCGGCATGGCGCTCGCGGGCGGCATCGGCCTCGCGCTGCGCGGCGCGCCAGGCGTCACGAGCGGCGGACTCGGCGCCGGACGCCGCCTTCAACTCGCTCTCGGCGTCTTCCAGCGCCTGCCGCTTGGTGGCGGCATCTGATCGGGCCTGTTCCAGTTCGTTTTCGATGTCGACCAGGCGCGCGCGTTCGGCCAGACGCCGGGCAGCGCCGGTCGGGGCGTGGGCGGCCGCAACAAAACCGTCCCAGCGCCAGACGTCGCCTTCCAGCGACACCAGCCGCTGGCCGGTCTTGAGCTGCGACACCAACTCCGCGCCGCGCTCCTTGGAAACGACGCCGATCTGCGCCAGACGCCGCGTCAGTTCGGACGGGGCTTCGACATGGGCGGCCAGCGCTTCGACGCCGGCGGGCAGCGACGGATCGTCGAAGGTGGCCCCAGCATTGGTCCAGCGCATCGGCGCGGAGGGATCGATCGGCGCGTCGAGGTCGTCGCCGAGCACGGCGCCAAGCGCCTTTTCATAACCCTTGGTGACGGTGACGCCGTCGATGATCGGCGGCCATAAATTCTTGGTCTCGCCGTTGACGAGCTTTGAGATAGTGCGGGCTTCGGTCTCCAGACGCTGCACGCGCTTGTCGGCTTCGGCGAGTGGCGAACGGGACGCCTCCAGTTTGGCGCGCGCGGCAACGTGGCCGGCCTCGCTGGCCTGTGCCGCGGCTTCGGAAGCGACGAGGGTTTCCTGCGCGGTCTCCATCGCGCCGGCGAGCGCGTCGATATCGCCGAGATTGCCGGTTTCCTGCGCGAGCTTTTGCTCTTCGGCCTGGACGTTGGCGATTTCCTGGTCGAGCCGGGACAGCCGGTCGCGATGGGTGCGTACGCCGGCTTCCAACTGGTTACGCTTGGCGGTGAGGTCGGCCAGCACCGTCGTCAGTTCCGAGAACATGCGCTCGGCGGCGGCCAGCGTCGCTTCGGCCTCCGAGACGCGCTCGTCGACGCCAGAGCGCTTCTCGACGCGCGACTTGATCTCTTCCTTGATTTCCGAGTCTTCAGTGTCGAGCCGCAGCAGGGCTACTTCCGCATCCGAGGTCTGCTGCTGCTCGCGTTCGATGTCGGCGGAGAACTGCGTCAGGCGGCGGTCGAGCTCGGCGACGCGCTCTTTCGCGCGCGCTTCCTCGCGGTCGAGCTGCTCGCGGGCATTGGTCAGGCGCTGCAGGCCGGCCGCGGCGCGGGCTTCGCTGTCTCGCAGCTCGGGCAGTTCGGAGGCGCGGATCGCCTGGATGCGGGCGGCCTCGGCCTGCTCGCGGGTGCGTTCGGCCATCTCGCGAACGTTGAGGTCGTGGGTGCGCGCGGCTTCCGCGACATCCGTATTGGCTTCGAGCCAGCGCAGATGGAACAGCGTCGCCTCGGCCTTGCGCACCTTTGCCGCGACTTCGCGGAACCGGATCGCCTGCCGCGCCTGCTTCTTCAACCCGTCCATCTGGCCGGCGAGCTGGCCGATCACGTCTTCGACGCGGGTGAGGTTGGTCTCGGCCGCCTTCAGCCGCAATTCGGCTTCGTGACGGCGGGCATGCAGACCGGCGACGCCAGCGGCGTCTTCCAGCACGCGGCGGCGCTGTTCGGGCTTGGCCTGAATGATTTCGCCGATCTTGCCTTGGTGGACCAGCGCCGGCGAGCGCGCGCCGGTGGCGGCATCGGCGAACAGGATCTGCACGTCGCGGGCGCGCACGTCGCGGCCATTGATGCGGTAGACCGATCCTGATTCGCGCTCGATGCGCCGGGAAATTTCCAGGATCTCGCGGTCGTTCATCGCCGCCGGCGCCGAGCGGTCGGCATTGTCGATCGTCATCACGACTTCGGCGTGGTTGCGCGCCGGCCGGTTGCCGGAACCGGCGAAGATCACCGCATCCATGTCGGCGGCGCGCAGCGATTTGTGCGAGGTCTCGCCCATCGCCCAGCGCAGCGCCTCGACCAGATTGGATTTGCCGCAGCCGTTCGGCCCGACCACACCGGTGAGACCGGGTTCGATCATGAAATCGGTGGGTTCAACGAACGACTTGAAACCGTGAAGGCGAAGGCGCGTGAGTTTCATGAACACGATTCTCTGTTGGCAGGGCGCGAATCTCCCTGCCGTGACAATACCATGGAAGGCAATGTCGGTGTGTGGACGAGTCGCGTGATGCGGCTCTTATCGCCCGCGACAATGGCGAGGCCCGGGCCGAAGGGCAACGGGCGGGGAGGGCTTTTCCCAAGCCTTTTATCGAGGCATTTGCGGGGCTTACGGGCCCGTACGAATCCGGTGGGCGAATCAGGTTTTCAACAGGGATTTGATACGCAGGATGCGCCGGTCAGCTCTTCAGCATCGAATTGATGCGCTTGGAAAACTCCTCGAAGCTCTGTTCGCCCCTGAGCATCTCGCCATTGATGAAGAAGGTCGGCGTCGAACTGACCTTCAAAACTTCAGCGGCGAATTTCTGGTCGGCGGCGATCTTGTCGAGCAGCTTCTGGTCCTTCAGGCAGTCTTCCACCGCGGCCTGGGTGAGGCCGGCCTGCTTGCCGATCCGGGTCAGCGTCTCCGTGGTGTTCTTCAGCACCCAGTCGTTCTGCTGCTTGAACAGCAAGTCGATGACGGCGAAATATTTCGGCGCGTCGTCCTTGGCGATGCAGCGCGCCAGCATCGAGCCGGCCGCGGCCTTGATGTCGAGCGGGAATTCGCGGAACACGAACCGGACCTTGCCGCTGTCGATGAATTCCGACTTGATTTTCGGGAACACGTTTTCGGTGAAGGCTGCGCAATGCGGGCAGGTCATCGAGGCGTATTCGGTGATGGTCACCGTGGCGTTCGCGGGGCCGAGCGCCATGTCCGGCAGCGACTGCGGCTTGGCGACGTCGGAGGCACTTTGCGCCAGCGCGTCCGAAATCAGCCGCAGCGGCGAAAAGCCGGCGAGGGCGGCAAGCCCGGTCAGCGAGAGGGCGGCGGTGAAGGCGCGGCGCGTGATGATCAAGGTCAGCTCCTGATTGGCGCGTTCACGCCCAAAGACAGTATGAAAACAAGCCCTTCGCTATCTTGAAACGATAATTGTGGCAATGGCAGGTTGCGACGGCGCGGGCGGGCCGCAGGCTCAATTTCGCTTGATCGAGGCGCCCAGCCGCGCCAGCGCGGCGCGCAATTCGTCATCTTCCACCGCGGACAGGGTTTTGGCGATCTCGGCCACGGCCTTCGGATCCGGTGCGCGGGATGGCTTTGGCCGGTCCCGGCGCGACAGCGGCGCCTGCCGCAGCGCCAGCTTGCCGACCGCGCTCCAGCCGAAGAAGCGGTTGACCCGCTCCAGGATGACGTCGGAGGAATGCTGGATTTCCAGCGCCATCGGGCCCTCCACCCGCAGGATCAGCGTCGCCGGCTCCTGCGGCTGGCCCTCGACCGGCCGCGGCCATTGCAGCTTCAGGGGCTCGGAATGAACAGCGATCTCGCGGCCTGCGATCTCCGCCCAGCGCGTCACCAGCTCGCGCGCGGCAAACCCCTGCTTGGCATAGGCGTCGGAAAACACGTCGCCGAGCAGGACGGACAGCGGTTTTGCGGTGATCGGGCCGGGTTTTGCCATGGGCGGCTTATATAGCACCGCTGTGGGTCGCGTCACATCGTCATGACCGGGCTTGTCCCGGCCATCCACGTCTTGGAGCGCCTGGGAAGAAAGACGTGGATGTCCGCATCGAGCGCGGGCGTGACGTGGAGAGATTGGCGGTCAGCCATTAGAGTGTCCTGGAATGAGTTCATCCGCAGATGCCAGGATCAGACGACGAGACGCGCCCGAGCCAACTCCGGCCCGCCCCGCGTTGCTGCTCGACTGGTACGACCGGCATCGCCGCGTGCTGCCGTGGCGGCCGCCGGCGGGGGAGCGCGCGGACCCGTACCGGGTCTGGCTGTCGGAAATCATGCTGCAGCAGACCGGCGTCAAAACGGTGGGGCCGTATTTCCTGAAGTTTGTGACGCGCTGGCCGGATGTCGCAGCGCTCGGCCGGGCCTCGCTCGACGATGTGCTGCGGATGTGGGCCGGGCTCGGCTATTATTCACGCGCGCGCAATCTGCACGCCTGTGCGGTCGCGGTGCTGCACGACCATGGCGGCGTGTTTCCGGATACCGAGGAAGGCCTGCGCACGCTGCCGGGGATCGGGCCGTATACCGCCGCCGCCATCTCGGCGATCGCCTTCGACATCAGAACCATGCCGGTCGACGGCAATATCGAGCGGGTGACGTCGCGGCTGTTCGCAGTCGAGGAAGCATTGCCGCAGGCGAAGCCGCTGATTCAGCAATTGGCGTCGACGTTGCTGGGTCCCTCTCGCGCCGGCGATAGTGCGCAAGCGCTGATGGACCTCGGCTCCTCGATCTGCACCCCGAAGAAACCGGCCTGCGCGCTATGTCCGCTGAACGATGATTGCCTCGCACACAGGCGCGGCGACCAGGAGACTTTTCCACGCAAGGCCCCGAAAAAATCAGGCACGCTGCGCCGGGGCGCGGCCTTCATCATCACGCGCGGCGACGAACTGCTGGTGCGTGCCCGCGCCGAAAAGGGCCTGCTCGGCGGCATGACCGAAGTGCCGGGTTCGGACTGGCTGGCCGGCCAGGACGACCAAGCGGCCTTGCAGCAGGCGCCTGCGCTCAGGGGCATTGCAAAATGGCATCGCAAGGCCGGCGTGGTCACGCATGTCTTCACGCATTTCCCGCTGGAGCTCGTGATCTACACCGCCAAGGTGGCGCCGCGGACGCGCGCGCCTGCTGGAATGCGCTGGGTGCCGATCGAAACGCTCGCCGGGGAAGCGCTGCCCAATGTGATGCGCAAGGCGATCGCGCACGGGTTGGATATTTAGGAAAGGATATTGGTCTGCTGACACCATGCTGGCAGCAGGCCTCCGCTAGAACTCGGCGATCAGGAGGTTTTCATGATCGCCACCGCGCTCGACCGTCTCGCGCCGCCGCCATCCTCAAAACTGCTCGGCTGGCATCTGATCGATGCGCGCCCCGAACAAGGCTGGGTCCGGATCGGCTTCGACGGTCGCAAGGATTTCTGCAACCCGGCCGGCTTCGTCCAGGGCGGCATTCTCTCGGCGATGCTCGACGATACCATGGGGCCGGCGGTGTTCGTGATGACCGATGGAAAGCTCTACACCGCGACCATCAGCCTGACCGTGAATTTTTTGGCGCCCGCCAAGCCGGGCAAGATGGTTGGTGAGGCGACCGTCACGCAGCTCGGCAGGACCGTCGCCTTTGTCGAGGGCAGGCTGACGTCCGAAGACGGCACGGTGCTGGCAACGGCCAGCACAAGCGCGCGGCTGGTCGAGACCGCGAAGCTGTCAGGCAATCGCTAGCGCCCGAGCTGCACGATCGGTGGCTTGGCGTTAAGGCCTTCGACCTGGAAGCCGGCGACGCGCTTGTAATTGGCGGCGATGTCTTCCAGCTCTTGCCGCGACAGGACATCGGTGACGACACCAAAACCGTCGGGCGCGCGCTCCTCGACCATTTGCATCACCTGCTCGGGCCCGTTGCGCCGGTTGAGCATCACCAGATCAGTGGTGGCGGGCCGGCGCTCGGCCTCATAGGCCACGAGTGCGGCGTGGGTCGGGCCGTGCGCGAGAATTTCGCGGGTGATGACGCGGGCATCCAGGATCGCCTGCGAGGCGCCGTTGGAGCCGATCGGGTACATCGGATGCGCGGCGTCGCCCATCAAGGTGACCCGACCAAACGTCCATTGCGGGATCGGATCGCGGTCGACCAGCGGATATTCGTAGGCATGCGGGCAATCGCGGATCAGGCCGGGCACGTCGAGCCAGTCGAATGTCCAGTCCTTGAACCAGGGCAGGAATTCATCGAGGTTGGCGGTCCGGTTATAATCCTCGCGCCGCCACTGATAGGTCGGCGGCATGTGCCGCTCGGCGACCCAGTTGATTTTGAACTTGCCTGACGCGTCAGGCGCCTTCGAAATCGGATAGCAGACGAATTTGAGGATCTCATGGCCGGCCATGATCATGGTGCGGCCGGACAGGAAGGCGTCCGAATTGGTGATGCCGCGCCACAGGATGCGGCCATTCCAGATCGGCGGTCCTTCCTTTGGATAAAGCTTTTCGCGGACCGCCGAATGGATGCCGTCGGCCGCGATCAGCAACACGCCGTCATGGTGGCCGACGGATTTTCCGGTCGCCTTGTCGATGAATTCGGCGCGTACGCCGCCATCCGTCTCGGTCCAGCCGGTGAGGTGGTGGCTGGTCAGGATGTTGTCTTTGCCGAGCCGCTCGGTCGCGGCATCGAGCAGGATCTGCTGCAGCGTGCCGCGGTGGATCGAGAATTGCGGCCATTTGTACCCGGCCTCGACGCCGCGCGGCTCGCTCCAGATCGGCTTGCCGTGTTTCGAAAAATACGCCAGTTCCTGGGTGCGCACGGCGGCGGCATCGAGCCGGTCGTTCAGGCCGAGTTCGATCAGTTCGCGTACCGCATGCGGCAGCACATTGATGCCGACGCCGAGCGGCCGCAGTTCCGGCACGCTCTCGAAGACCCGTGCGGGAACGCCGATCTGGTGCAGGCTGAGCGCCAGCGTCAGTCCGCCGATGCCGCCGCCGGCGATGAGTACGGTCATGTCCAGGCCCCTGTTTCTCCCGGGCGTCATGACATGGGCGGTAGGCGGTGGGCAACTGCGAAAAGGGAACGCCGGCCAAGGATGGACGGCGCGAGACCTTCCCGTTAACGTCAGGCTTTCTCCGAGAGGTTCAACATGCTCAAGCTCTACTTTGCTCCCGGCACCTGCGCGCTCGCTTCCCACATCGCCCTGGCCGAGTCCGGCGCCGACTACACCGTCGAGCGGATCGACTTCAAGACCAACCAGCAGCAAAGCCCGGAATACCTGGCCATCAACCCGAAGGGCCGCGTGCCGGCGCTGGTTACCGATCGCGGCGTCCTGACCGAGAACCCGGCGATGCTGGCTTACATCGCGCAGAGCTTCCCCCAAGCGAAGTTGGCGCCGCTCGATGACCCCTATGCGTTCGCCCAGGTGCAGTCGATCAACAGCTATTTGTCTTCGACGGTACATGTGGCGCATTCCCACAAGGGGCGCGGCTACCGTTGGGCGACGGAAGAATCCTCCTTTGCCGACATGAAGAAGACGCTTCCGAAAAGCATGGGCGCGGTCTTTGCGTTGCTTGAGCAGAACATGTTCAAGGGCCCATGGATGATGGGCGAGACCTACACGATCTGCGATCCCTATCTGTTCACGCTCACGGGATGGCTGGAAGGTGACGGCGTCGACATCGCGACGCTGCCGAAGGTCGCCGACCATTTCAAGCGCATGAAGGACCGCCCGGCGGTGCAGAAGGCGCTGGCGGAAGAGAAGGTTTGAGCACAAATTGCGTCGTCCCGGCCTTGAGCCGGGACCTATACGCCGCGGCTTGTGTTGCTGAAAAAGGAAGATAACGACCGGCGTGCAAAAATAATTTCCACTGGTGGTTATGGGTCCCGGCGCAAGGCCGGGACGACACCAGTGAGATCCCTAAGCCACCTTCTTCCGATCCCGCTCCATCTCACGTCCGATACCCAGCATGATGCTGCGCAGCCAGATCGAGCCGGGGTCCATCTGTGCGCGGGTCGGGTAGAACATGAATTGCTCGTCGATCCCGGGGTCGAACGGCGGGGTGATGGTCACGAGCGACAGTTGCCGGGACAGCGCGCCGATCAGGCGGCGTGGCACGAAGGCGACGAGATCGGTCCGCGCCGTGACGTGCAGCGCCTCGATATAGCCGGGCACGACAAGCGCGATCTTGCGTTCGATGCCCTTGGGCCGCAGCCACATGTCGATCAAGTCCTCGCTCTGGCCGCGGATCACCACGGCGACATGCCGCGCGTCGAGAAAGCCGTCGCGCTTCCTCAGTCTGGCGGCGGCGGGATGGCCGCGCCGCACCGCCAGCGCGTCGTCGTCGGTATAGAGGAGCTGGCGGTGGAAACCGCGGAAGGCATCGCCGATCGAGATCACGAGATCGAGGGTGCGGGCGAATTCGGCGGTCAGGATCGCAGAACTCCGCCACGGCACCACGTCGATGCGGACGTTCGGTGCAGCCTTGGTGATCTTTGCCATCAGCGGCGGCATCAGCAGTTCGACGGCGAGGTCCGGCATCATCAGGCGAAACTGCCGTTCGCTGCGCGCGGCGTCGAAATCGTCCGGGATGAACAGTCCGCGTACCTGGTCGAGCGTCTGCGCCAGCGGGCCGCGTAGCGCGAGCGCCCGCGGCGTCAGCTCCATGCGGGCGCCGTTGCGCACCAGCAGCGGATCGCCGATCAGCTCGCGCAGCCGCTGCAGCGCGTGGCTGGCGGCCGGCTGCGACAGTCCGATCCGCATCGCCGCCCGGCTGACATTGCCTTCCAGCAGCAGCGCGTCGAGCGCGACCAGCAGATTGAGGTCAAGCGATTTCAAATTCATTGAATGAATATATATCATATTCACTATCGATTGGAAGAATGCCGCGCGGCGCGCGATGATCTGAAACATCAGATCACAGGAGAAGCCGCCGATGAGCGCCGCCGCCAACAAGAAACTGATGGAGACCATCTTCGCCGGCGCCGCGGCCGGCGACCGTAGTTCGTTCGTCGATGCCCTGGCCGACGACGTCACGATGACCGTGACCGGCCAGTATTCCTGGTCGCAGACCTTTCACGGCAAGGAATCCGTGCTTCGCGACCTCCACGGCTATGTTTCTTCGCTGCTCAAGCACCGCCGCACCGTACCGCTCCGGATCATCGCCGATGACGAATGGGTCGCGGTGGAGGCGCGCGGCGACATGGTGACCCACGCCGGCGAGCGCTACGACAATCATTATTGTCTGATCTACCGGATCGAGGACGGCAAAATCCGCGAGATTCGCGAGTACAATGACTCGGCCCTATGCGAGCGGGTTCTGGGGCCGTTTCCGCAATCGCGGAAGCTTGCAGCGGGCTGAAGCAGGCACGATATCGTGGGATGCCGGACGGAGGTGGCCGACGCGATCGGCCGCCCGTTCCGGCTGACAATGAAAGGGAGGCTGTCATGACCAAGGAAATCTTCAGCCCGGCCACGCTGCCGCCGCCGACCGGCTATTCGCACGTCGCCAAGGTGAACAGGGGCACGCTGATCTATATCGCCGGTCAGGTATCGGCCGACGCATCCGGCAAGCTGGTCGGCGAGGGGAATTTCGAGGCGCAGGTCGAGCAGGTATTCAGGAATCTCAAGCTTGCGCTGGAAGCGGCCGGCGCCACCATGACCGATATTGTCAAGCTCAACACCTATCTCGTGGCCGAGGTCAGCCAGGACGATCTTCCAAAGATGCGGACGATCCGCGACCGCTACCTGAACACGGAAAAGCCGCCGGCAAGCACACTCGTCGTCGTCAGCCGCCTGGCGCGGCAGGGCTGGCTGATCGAGATCGAAGTCGTCGCGGCGATCGATTAGGGCAGGATGACATTTGGTTGAATCGTTGGCTCCGGGGCTCAGTTTCACCTCTCCCCAGCGGGGAGAGGTCGATTTGCTAGCAAATCGGGTGAGGGGCGCTGCTTCGAACGAGAGACCGTAATCCCTCACCCGGCGCTGCGCGCCGACCTCTCCCGATGGGAGAGGTGGAATTCCCGATGCTGTTCCAACTCAACCTAAAGTCATCAGGCGCTGGAAACGAATCGGCGCCCGTAAGGGCGCCGTCCTGTTCCACCGTCGGGACGCTTACGCCGCCTTGGTCTTGAGATGGCGGAACATGTTGCTGCGCGCCTCGTCGTCCATCTCGGCCTTGAAGGTGAACCTGTCTTTCAGCGCGATGGCCTTGGCCGCCGCCGGCCGCGCCGAAATCTCGTCGACCAGGCGCTTGACGTTGGGATATTTCGCGGCGGCGTCCTCGCTCATCACGAAGGCCGCCATCCGGGCCCAGCCCCACAATGCCATGTCGACGATGGTGTAGGTGTCGCCGACCATGTACTTCTTGCCGGCGAGGTGATCATTCAGCACCGCGTAGTGCCGCTGCGCCTCGAACTGGTAGCGGTTGTGGGAATAGTCGTGATTCTGGTCCTTTGGCGCAAAATGCTTGAAGTGCACCGCCTGGCCCGAATAGGGCCCGATGCCGGTTGCGACGAACATCAGCCACGAGAGCATCTGGGCGCGGTTCTGCGGCGTGTTTGACGGCATGAACTTGCCGGTCTTTTCGCCGAGATAGAGCAGGATGGCGTTGGAGTCGAACACCAGCACGCCGTCGTCGTCGATCGCCGGCACCTTGGCGTTGGGATTGATCTTCAAAAATTCCGGCTTGAACTGGTCGCCCTTGCGGGTGTCGACCGCGATCGGCACGAACGGTTGGCCCAGTTCCTCGAGGAACAGCGCGACCTTGGTCGGATTGGGCGATCCGTTGAAATAGAATTTGAGCATTTTTGGAGAACTCCCTTTGCTTCTTGCCTGTCAGGAAAACACGCTGAACGCGCGACGGCGCGCGCTTGCGGGATCGGGCGCGGGTGACCCTACCGCAAGGCGGCATGTCCATGCACAAATTTCTGCAAGCGGCGCAATCGGGCAGCAGCGCCATCGAGAACGGGCTCAACTGGACGGGTTCGTGATGGGGGGCCGTAGACGCCGCCCATCGGCCGTTCAGCCGAGGTAGTAGAAGCCCACCAGGCCCACGGCGATCAATCCGGCGCCAGCCAGGTCGACCAGGGTCGCGAAGCGGGTGGCCGAATGCAGCGTTGACGCCTGCAGATTCCGTTCGGACTGGCGCGTATAGCCGTGGACGATGATCTGCTGATTGAAATCGCTGTTCGCCTCCAGCCGTTCGGTCAGGCCGACGCAAATCAGGAGAACGCCCAGGATGACAATCCCGGGAAAGCCCAGCAGGCTGAACAACAGCATCGGGGGTACGCCGATCAGGAAGATCGGCAGCAGCGGCAACACCAGTAACGAATCGGATTGGGAGCGCATCGGACAGCTCGTTGGCCGCAAATGACGGCCCCGTTATCGGATTAAGGAAGCGCCTGATATAGTAGTGAAACAAGGCGAAATGGAGCTCGGCAGCCTGCAGAAATCGCAGGGCTGCCATCTTGCCGGCGCCGCGACAATGTCGCACGTCCGCGAATAACCGCGAAACGGCGGCGTTAACCGGCCACCATCCCGGAGCGGATCTCGGCGCGCAGTTCGTCGATCAGCCGAAGGCCCTTCTTGGTTTCGACATGCCAGAAGGTCCAGCCGTTGCAGGCCCCGGAGCCTTGCGCGACCGCGCCGATGCGATGGATCGAGCCGACCTTGTCGCCGAGCATGATGGCGCCGTCGGCGCGCACCAGAGCGCCGTGGCGCTTCTTGGAATCGACGAGCTTGGTGCCGGGCGAGATCATGCCGCGTTCGATCAGTTCGGAGAACGCGACGCGGGGCGCGTCGCGCGCGGTCATGAACGGCGCCAGCGTAGCCTCGGGGAGCGGTTCGATCGCCGCGATGCGGGCTTCGGCGGCGGTCGCATAGGTCCGGTCGCGCTCGAAGCCGATGTAGCGGCGGCCGAGGCGCTTGGCCACCGCGCCTGTCGTGCCGGTGCCGTTGAAGGGATCGATCACGAGATCGCCGGGCTTCGACGACGACAGCAGCACGCGCGCCAGGAGGCCCTCGGGCTTCTGGGTCGGATGCACTTTCTTGCCGTCATCGCCCTTGAGGCGCTCTTCG
Organism: Hyphomicrobiales bacterium; assembly: GCA_017305715.1. Lineage (GTDB taxonomy): Bacteria > Pseudomonadota > Alphaproteobacteria > Rhizobiales > Xanthobacteraceae > Bradyrhizobium. The sequence goes on from JAFKKG010000015.1 coordinate 222,877, forward strand.
CCGGTGCAAAGCGGAATCAGCCAGTCGGAACGCGCCTGCACGTCCTCATTGGCGGCTTTCAGGGCTTCATAGTTGAAGGTATAGCCTTTTGCCTTTTCGTCGCGCGCCGCCCAGATCATCGTCTCGTGGGCATTGGTAAACCGGCGGCCGCGAAAGTTCGGCATCGGATTGGTCTTGCGCCAGACGATGTCGTTGAGGACCCAGAAGCCGAGATCCTGCATGATCGAGCCGACGCGGAAAATATTGTGGTAGGAGCCGATCACCCACAGCGTCGCCGACGGTTTCATGATGCGGCGGCAGGCGAGCAGCCAGGCGCGGGTGAAATCGTCATAGGCGGCAAAGGATGAGAACTTGTCCCAGTCGTTGTTGACGGCGTCTACATGGGATTCGTCGGGGCGCTTGAGATCGCCCTTGAGCTGCAGATTGTATGGCGGATCTGCGAACACCAGATCGACCGAACCTGCCGGAAGCTTCGACATCTCTGCGACGCAATCGCCGACGACGATGCGAGCACTGGACTCGGACTCAAATTTAGTGCGGGGCGCCCTTGCAGACGCCCCGCGACGCGACTCAACCATGACTCAATTACTCTGACTCAGGCGACGCTGTCGGCGACGCGGGACTAAACAACCGACTGGCGTTACATTGACCGGGCAAAGTAAAAATCGACTTAATCAATATCGCTGCCGGGACAGATTTGCCGGGGCTGATTTGCACTTAGGCGCACCAAAGCGTTTTCCAGCGCGGCCTGTCCCGCGCTTGATGCGGGATGGACGCCGGTGCGCAGCAAGAAAACGCGTAAAATAAAGAATCGGGAGCCCTCGTTCCGATTCGTTCGGAACGGGGTACTAGGCAATAATTGCCGGGCAGGTTATTGATTGATGGATTGGAAATTTTACGTCTGTGCTGCGTTGGATGTCCAAGAGCCATCAGCCGGGATGAGGAAATACCGCCATGCGTTATGATGATTTCCGCCGCAGCGACGATATCGATGACCGTCGCGGTGACAGCGGCGGTGGAGGCGGCGGTTTCGGCCTCCCGATGGGCGGCGGTGGCGGGCTCGGCATCGGCACCGTGATCGTGCTCGGTCTGCTCGGCTATGCCTTCGGCATCGATCCGCGCATCCTGATCGGCGGCGCCGAAATCCTCACCGGCGGCGGCCAGGCGCCGACCTATCAGACCGATCGCAGGTCGGGGCCGGCGCAGACTGGCGCGCCCAAGGACGAGATGGGCAGCATGATCGCCGGCATCCTCGGCGAGATCGACGACCGCTGGAACGAGATCTTCCAGGCCAGCGGGCAACCCTACAAGGGACCGCGCATCGTGCTGTTTCGCAACGCCACCAATGGCGGCCGCTGCGGCATGGCGCAGTCGGCGATGGGACCGTTCTACTGTCCCCCCGACAAGCAGATATTCCTCGACACCGCGTTCTTCCGCGATGTCGAGACCAAGTTTCGCGGCTGTTCGGGCAACGCCTGCAAATTCACCACCGCCTATATCATCGCGCATGAAGCCGGCCATCATATCCAGAACCTGCTCGGCATCCTGCCACGCGTGCAGCGGATGCAGGAGCAGGCCGGCAGCAAGGCGGAAGCCAACGCGCTGCAGGTCAAGGTCGAGCTGCAGGCCGATTGCCTGTCCGGCGTCTGGGTCAACCGCGAGGAAAAGAAACGTCCGGGGTTCGTCGAGCCCGGCGACATCGAAGCGGCATTGGCCACCGCCACCGCGATCGGCGACGACACGCTGCAGCGCAAGGCGACGGGCAGGGTGGTGCCTGATTCATTCACCCATGGCTCTGCCGCGCAGCGCAAGCAATGGTTCATGACCGGCTACCAGCAGGGCACCGTGCAGGCCTGCAACACGTTTGGCGCGGGGACGCTGTAAGAACGCGGTAGCTCGACTAGGATTGGCGTCATGGCCGGGCTTGTCCCGGCCATCCACGTCTTTGCTTTTTGGGAGACCGTTAAGACGTGGATGCCCGGCACAAGGCCGGGCATGACGAGAAGAAAACATCATGTCCTCCATCGACGAAACCAAACAATTCGTTCCGCTCAACATCGCGGTGCTGACGATCTCGGACACGCGCTCGCTGGCCGACGACAAATCCGGCGCCACGCTGGCGGAGCGGCTGACGGCCGCCGGTCATCATCTGGCCGCGCGCGAAATCATCGTCGATGACGTCGATGCGATCCGTGTCATCCTCCGGCGCTGGATCGCCGATCCGGGCGTCGATGCGGTCATCACCACCGGCGGCACCGGCTTTACCGGCCGCGACGTCACGCCGGAGGCGGTCGAGCCGCTGTTCGAAAAGCGGATGGATGGTTTTTCGATCGCCTTCCACATGCTGAGCCACGCCAAGATCGGCGCCTCGACGGTGCAGAGCAGGGCGACCGCCGGCGTTGCCGGCGCGACCTTCATCTTTTGCCTGCCGGGTTCGCCCGGCGCATGCCGCGACGGCTGGGACGGTATCCTCGCCCATCAACTCGACTACCGCACCCGGCCCTGCAATTTCGTCGAGATCATGCCGCGACTCGACGAACATTTGCGCCGCCCGAAGGCCAAGGGGGCATCAGCCTGAGGTGCCCATGCAACCTGGTATCGTTCTCGTAGCGGGTCCGCTTGTTGGAGCGTCCAGTTGGGAGCCCACCGCGAGCCGGCTTCGTGCTGAGGGCGTGCGCGTTCAAATTCCCGACGTTCTGGCTTGCGCGGACCGGGTTCCGTCGTGGAGGGAATGGACTTCCCATCTTCTGGATCTGTCCTCAGCCGAGGAAGCGCCGATACTGATCGGTCATAGCTCCGCCAGCACGCTGGTTGTTGATCTCGCGACCAAGATGAAAGCTCGCGGGGTGATCATCACCGATGGGGACATTCCACCCGCCAGCGGTTTGGCGCGGCCGGTGCGGCCGGCACTTGGCGAATTCATTGCCGGTCTCGCCGACGAGAATGGGTTATTGCCACCTTGGTCGCAATGGTGGGTCAACGACGCCACTCGTGCACGGCTGGTGGGGATCGACGTGCTTGGACGTGACCCCCAGGCACTCAGGTCCTTTGAGATGGACTTGCCACGGATGAATTTGGGTTGGTTCGACGATGCCATCAATCTGTCGACCTGGGACCACATTCCGGCGGGCTATATCCAGCTCTCGCCGATCTACGATCATGCCGCGGAGGAAGCCTCGCGCCGTGCCTGGCCGCTCAGGCGGTTGCAGGGAACGCACCTTGACCCGACACTCAGGCCTGACGAAACGGCAGCTGCCATTCAGGCAGTCTGCCGTGAATTGGTCTGATGCTTGGGGGGACGGCGGCCGATGCGCGACGGTGTTTCGCGGCGCGTCCTGCTTCACAATTTCAGCTCCCACGTCTCGCCGACGAGGTCGACGCCAAAGCTATGGTGAGGCTCTTCCTTGACGCACTTAAAGCCTGCGGCCTGATAGATGCCGCGCGCTGCGACCAGGATGCTCTGCGTCCACAGCGTCATCTCCTTGTAGCCTTTCTCGCGCGCCGAGCGGATGCACTGATCGACGAGGGCGCGGCCGACGCCGAGCCCGCGCGCCTTTTTCTCGACCAGCAGCAGCCGCAGCTTTGCGACGTCATCGCTGCCCTTGACCAGGAAGATCGAGCCGAGCGGCTCGCCGCCCGCCTCCGCGATCCAGCAATGTTCGCGTGCCGGGTCATAGTTCCTGACGAACTGCGCGCAGATCTCGGCGACCAGCGCTTCGTAGCTGATGTCCCAGCCATATTCCCCGGCATAGGCTTTTGCCTGGCTCGAGATCACCCAGCCGATGTCACCGGGTCGGTGGCTGCGCAGCAGAAAGGCCGCGGGTTTCTGCGCGGGCTGTTCCAGCGTCTGTTCGATCGTCATCATCGCGCGGACGAGTGTTTCGCCACTGCCGCGCGGCAATGCCGCCAGCATCGCGCCGATCTCGTCCTGGGTGTTGCGGTCGAGCTTTGCGAAGGCCTCACGGCCCTTGGCGGTCAGGGCAAGCTGGAATTGCCGCCGGTCCGCCGGCAGTGGCTTGCGGGTGATCAAGCCGTTCTCGACGAAATTCTGGACGATCCGGCTGAGATAGCCGGCATCGAGGCCGAGCTCGGTGCCGATCTCCTTGGCCGAGAGGCCTTCGCGATGGGCAAGTTCGTACAGCACCCGCGCTTCGCTCAGCGAGAACGGACTCTTTGACAGCTGCTGGTCGAGCACGCCGAGCTTGCGGGTGTAGAAGCGGTTGAAGGCGCGGACTGCCGCGATCTCCTGGTCGGAAGCGTTTGGAAACATGAGGCACCTCGATACTTGCCATTGTCAAATAGTTAATTGACTTTGGCAAGTATGTGTGTGCCAAGCGGGAACCCTGCTGTCTTTGCATCAGGTTGTTTTCGCGGTTTTGAGTCGGGGGCCGGCGATAACGCTAGGCCACCACCATGATCCGGCTGCGCAGCATGGTGCGGGAGCGGCGGCCGAGCTGGCGCAGCAGCCGGGCCTCGGAGCGGCGGGCATCCGGCCGGTAGCCGCCAAGCCGGTCGTAATGGTCGCGTGCGATGAGCAGCCCCTGTTCCGCCGAGGGGCCGGTGATCATGCGGGCGACGAATTTGAGCCCATCGCGGAAGGGCGCATCGGCGTAAGGCGAGCGGGCATAGCGGAAGATCCCGGCGCGTGGCCGGTCGCTCATCGATACGCCCTGGATGAATTGGCTGGTCTCTTCGATCCAGCCGGAATCGAGCACGGCGCCGGCATGCAGGAACATCAGCCAAGGCGAGCGTGCCTGTCGGGCACCCGCCGCCAGCGCCGCGGCGCGCGTGCCCTCGAACGCCAGGAAGCGACAACCGGCCACGTCGGCGACCCGCTCGATCACGCCGCTCGCGCCGCGGTCCACCAGCACGACCTCGCGTATCAAGCCGGCAGCCGCGCCCGGCACCAGCGCCGCAAGGGTTGCGACGGCGGGCTGCTCGACCCCTTCGGTCGGGATGATGACGCTCAGCATGATTGAGGCTTCGGTGGCTCAAACGGTGAAAAACGCCGCTTGTTATCACCTTGTCACATTCAACACATCCGTTGGGGTGCAGATTTTTGCGGCAGCCCTGCTGTGGATTTTTCTTTTTTTGTGTTCTTGATTTGTTCTAGTGACGTGTTACGTTCCCGGCATGAGCCGAGCATCCTCTCATGCCCTCAAGCACCCGCCGGTCACGGCGCCCTCCGAACCGGCGGGTGCTACTCCTTTTGCTGAACTGGCGGTCGCGATCGATCGCGAGCGCCGGCGCGGCCGCGGCGCCCAGTCCAACGACAGCGGCCGCTATGAAGCCGAAGCGCGGGTCGCTTTCGACGATGGCTGGCAGAGCCTGGACGACCTGCCGCCGTTCAAGACCACCGTTGGCCTCGACACGTCGCGAAAAGTCATCACCCGCAACGACTCGCCGGACATTGGTTTCGACCGGTCGATCAATCCCTATCGCGGCTGCGAGCATGGCTGTGTCTACTGCTTCGCGCGGCCGACCCATGCCTATCTCGGACTGTCGCCCGGGCTTGATTTCGAGTCGAAGCTGCTGGCCAAGCCCGATGCGCCAATGCTGCTCGAAAAGGAACTGGCGGCGGTCGATTACGAGCCGCGCATGATCGCGATCGGCACCAACACCGATCCCTATCAGCCGATCGAGCGCGAACACAAAATCATGCGTGGCATTCTCGAAGTGCTGGAGCGCGCCGGCCACCCCGTCGGCATCGTCACCAAATCGGCGCTGGTGACGCGCGACATCGACATTCTCCAGCGGATGGCCAAGCGCAATCTGGTCAAGGTCGCTCTGTCGGTGACGACGCTGGACGCCAAACTCGCGCGCACCATGGAGCCGCGGGCCTCGACGCCGCCGAAGCGGCTGGAGGCGATCCGGCAACTGGCCGAGGCCGGCATTCCCGCCACCGTGATGGTGGCCCCCGTCATCCCGGCGCTGAACGATTCGGAGATCGAGCGCATTCTGGATGCCGCCGCCCATGCCGGCGCCAAGGAAGCGAGCTACGTGCTGCTGCGGCTGCCGCTGGAAGTGCGCGATCTCTTCCGCGAATGGCTGATGGCGAATTTTCCCGATCGCTATCGCCACGTCTTCACTTTGATCCGCGACATGCGCGGTGGCCGCGATTACGACTCGCAATGGGGAACGCGGATGAAGGGCACCGGCCCGATGGCCTGGATGATCGGCCGTCGCTTCGAGATCGCTTGCGAGAAACTCGGCCTGAACAAGCGGCGTTCGAAACTGACCACCGACCATTTCGTGAAGCCGAAGCGCAACGGCCAGCAATTGAGTTTGTTCTGATCGATAGCTGGATGGAACAGCGCTTCATCCCGGCCACGAGTGAGCGTCAGGGAGTTGCAGCATGGGTAACGAGCCGAATCCGCCAATCCCGCGACTGACCGTCATCACGCTCGGCGTCAGCAACATGCGCGCCAGCATCGCTTTCTATGAAGCGCTGGGCTTTGCCCGCAGAATACGCGAAACCGGCGAGGCGGTGGCTTTCTTCGACACCGGCGGCTCCGTGATCGGGCTGTTTCCGTGGGATCGACTCGCAGAGGACGTCACGTTGCCGGACCATCCGCGGCCGAAAACTTTTCGCGGCGTGACGCTGGCCTGGAATTGCGCTTCGCGCGAGGAGGTCGACGCGGTGCTCGATTTTGCGATCTCCAAGGGAGCATCCTTGCTCAAGGCCGCGCACGAGACAGCCTATGGCGGCTATTCCGGATATTTCGGCGATCCTGACGAGCATCCCTGGGAAGTCGTGGTCGCGCCCGGCATCGAGGTCGGTGAGGACCGGCGGGTTCATTTGCCGGACTAGGCAAGATATTACCGAAGGCGAACGAATAGCGGGAATTGAGCGTGGTTCCCGGTTGCGCGGTGGCGCGTGCTTGCCCACCATCCCGGCATGATTCGGGATAAGTCTTCCAGGAAGCCGGCGGCCAAACAGCTCAAACTGCCGAACGGCGTCATCGCTGCGACGCCGCCGAGCTTTCGGCGCGAGCGGGCGCTGATCAAGCGCGGCGTCTGGCCGGTCGCCGGGTGCGACGAGGCCGGCCGCGGGCCCCTGGCCGGCCCCGTGGTGGCCGCTGCCGTGATTCTCGATCCCAAGCGGATTCCCAAAGGCATCGACGATTCGAAGCGGCTCACGGCGGAACGCCGCGAGGAACTATTCGAGGAGATTTGCGCGACCTCGTCGTTTGCCGTCGCGTTTGCCTCCCCGGCGCGGATCGACCGCGACAACATCCTGCGCGCTTCGCTGTGGGCGCTTTCGCGCGCCGTGCACGCATTGCCGGAAATGCCGCGTCACGTGTTCGTCGACGGCCGCGACAGGATCGATGCGCCATGCGACTGTGCCGCCGTGATCGGCGGCGACGGGATCGTGATGTCGATCGCGGCGGCATCGATCATCGCCAAGGTGACGCGCGATCGCCTGATGTGCGCACTGGCGCTGGATTGCCCGGGCTACGGCTTTGAAACCCACAAGGGCTATGCGGTGCCGGAACATCGCGAAGCGCTGGACCGGCTGGGTCCCAGCGTCCATCATCGCCGCTTCTTCGCACCCGTGATCGCCGCGCGCGAAAAGCATCAGCCCGGCAGCGTCGAGCCCGATCTGTTCACGGTCGAACCGCGCGTCGATGCCGAGGTCTCGGCAGCCCTGTAAGGCAGGTTGCCTCGAAGCCTCGGCCCCTCTATCAAACATTCTGGAATAGGCCATCGGCGCGGGCATTTCGGACGTTTCATGCGTTTCACCTCCCTGGTTGTCGAACTGATCCGCGCCCGGCCGCGGCTGGTGGTCTGGCTCGTGGTGCTGCTGCAGGCGGCGATGTGGCTGATCCTGCCGACGCTGCTCTATCGCAGCCCGCCCGGCGACGTCGCGACCGTGCTGGCGTTCGGCCGGGAATATCAGGTCGGCACCTATTTCGGTCCGCCGCTGGCGTTCTGGCTCGCCGATATCGCCTATCGCGCGGTCGGCAATCATATGTTCGGCGTCTATTTGCTGGCGCAGATCTGTGCGGTCGTCACCTTCTGGAGCTTCTATCAACTCGCGCGCGCCATCGTCGGTGGCCAGCAGGCGGTGCTCGCCGTCCTCTTGAGCATGACGATCGTGGCGTTCAGCTCGCCCGGCGTCGAGTTCGGTCCGCTGGTGCTGGCGCGGCCGCTGTGGGCGCTGCTGTTGCTGCATTCCTGGCGATTGATCGGCCAGAACCGGCGCAGCGCCTGGTTCGCATGGTCGATCGAGGCGGGCCTGTTGCTGCTGACGACGCCGGCGGCGCTCGGGCTGTTGCTGCTGATCGCCGGATTTGCCCTTGCGACCGCGCGCGGGCGGCGCACCTTGATGTCGCTCGATCCGCTCTATGCGCTGCTGGTGATCGTCGTCCTGGTGCTGCCCTATCTGATCTGGGTCATTCGCGCCGATGTGCTGGCGATGCCGCCCTTGCCGGCCATCGACGATCTCTCCGCAAGGGCAAGGCACTGGGGCGGGCTACTCGGCGGCCTGCTGTTTGCGGTGGCCGGCATCGTCGTGCTGGCGATCCTCAATTCGGGCTGGTTTGCCCGCAACGCCGAGGATGCGCCGATCATCTACCGGCCGCCGGTCGATCCTCTGGCGCGCCGGTTCGTCTATACGTTTGCGATTCTCCCGGCGCTGTTTGGCAGCCTGATCGCGGGCGTGTTCAATCTCGACCGCGTCACTGGCGGCGCCGGCGTTGTCTTGCTGATGTCGGGGCTGGCCGCGATCGTTGCAACCGGCGATCTGGTCTATCTGCGGCGCCAGCGGCTGCTCCGCACGGTTTGGGCGGCGGCGGTCGCAGCACCGGCTTTCGTTGCCATCGCCGTCGCGCTGTTCCTGCCCTGGACCAACAGCGCCGAAGCGCCGACCTCGCTGCCGGCTCGCGCGATTGCGCATTTCTTCGGCGATAGTTTTGAACGCCGCACCAACCAGCGGCTCCGGGCGGTGGCCGGCGATCCGCAATTGGCAAGCTTCATCGCGCTGGATAAGGGCCGGCCGCATCTGCTGCTCGATGCCACACCCGAGCGGACGCCGTGGCTGTCGCTGGCCAAATTCAACGAGACCGGCGGCGTCGTGGTCTGGCGCGCCTCCGATACGTCGGGCACGCCGCCGCCCGAGATCGCGCAGCGCTTTCCAGGCCTCGTGCCCGAGGTGCCGCGCGCGTTTGAATGGATGGTCAATGGCAGGCAGCCGCTGCTGCGGGTCGGCTGGGCCATCGTGCGCCCGAAGGCGCCCTGAGCGAACCCTCATGGTGAATGTCTTCATGGTGGGGAGGCGCAACGCCGTCTGCGGACGATGCTTCGTATCGCCGGGCGAACCATGAGGCCAACGGCCGGGCCTCATCCTTCGAGACGCCCGCAAGTGCGGGCTCTCAGGAAGAGGAGACCTTCTCCAACTGCTTCGCGATCGCGCGCAGATCCAGCCAGCTCATCCGCTTGTAGGACGGCGAACGCAGCAGATAGGCCGGGTGGAATGTCGCGAGTGCGCGGATGGTGCGGGTGCCGGTGTCGTAATCGAACCATTTGCCGCGGGTCTTCATGATGCCCTCGCGGGTCGACAGCAGCGTCTGCGTCGAGGGATTGCCGAGCGTCACCAGCACGTCGGGATTGACCAGTTCGATCTGCCGCTGGATGAACGGCAGGCATATCTGCGTCTCCTGGGGCGTCGGCGTGCGGTTGCCGGGCGGCCGCCATGGAATCACGTTGGCAATATAGGCCTTGCTGCGGTCGAGCCCGATCGCTGACATCATGCGGTCGAGCAGTTTGCCGGAACGGCCGACGAACGGCAGCCCCTCGATATCCTCGTCGCGTCCGGGCGCCTCGCCGACGAACATGATGCGCGCTTGCGGATTGCCGTCGGCGAACACCAGCCGTGTCGCGGTGTGTTTCAGCGCGCAGCCGTCGAAATTCTCAAGGAGCGCGCGCAGCGCCTCCAGCGATGGCGCGGTCCGTGCGGCCTCCCGTGCAGAGGCGATGGCGGCTTCGGGCGCGGGTGCCGTTTCGCTGCGCGAAACTGACGGCGCCGCCGCGGGCGTCTCCCGGACCAGCCGTTGTGCGGCAATTTCCCGGGGGGCGGCGATGGTAGCGCTGTCCGGCTCGGCCAGCCGGTCGACCGGCTCGTCGGCGAGCGCGCAATCGACCCCGGCCTCCAGATAAAAGGCCAGCAATTGCTTAACAGTAGGGGCGGGTTCGGGCGCGAGAGGCATCGCTCCTATCTAGGATGTATTTGGTCGCCGCGAAACGCCTGAGATTTCATTTCCATGGTTGTTCTCGACGCAAAAATCGGAAACAAACAAAGCTTAGAGCCGTTCTCAATTGGGCTGAGACCAGAACATGAGCACCGAAGAACTACCGCCGCGTGAGTCCATGGAATTTGACGTCGTGATCGTCGGCGCAGGGCCGGCAGGCCTGTCGGCTGCGATCCGGCTCAAACAGCTCAACGCCGATCTCAACATCGTCGTGGTGGAGAAGGGTTCCGAAGTCGGCGCGCATATTCTGTCGGGCGCGGTGATCGATCCGGTCTCGCTCGACAAGCTGATTCCGGACTGGCGCGAGGACGCCGATTGCCCGCTGAAGACCCAGGTCACGCAAGACCGCTTCTACTGGGCGACGGAGCAGGGCTGGTTCCGCCTGCCGAACTTCATCATGCCGCCGCTGATGTATAATCATCACTGCTACATCGGCTCGCTCGGCAATGTCTGCCGCTGGCTGGCGCCGAAGGCCGAAGCGCTCGGCATCGAGATCTATCCGGGCTTCGCCGCCGCCGAAGTGCTCTATGACGACAAGGGCGCGGTGCGGGGCATTGCGACCGGCGACATGGGCATCGCCAAGGACGGTAGCCACAAGGATTCGTTCACCCGCGGCATGGAACTGCTCGGCAAATACACGCTGTTCGCCGAAGGCGCGCGCGGCTCGTTGTCGAAGCAGTTGATCGCCAAGTACCAGCTCGATGCCAATAGCGAGCCGCCGAAGTTCGGCATCGGGCTTAAGGAAGTCTGGCAGATCGATCCGGAGAAGCACAAGAAGGGACGGGTGCAGCACACGCTCGGATGGCCGCTGAACGACAAGACGGGTGGCGGCTCGTTCCTCTATCACTACGACGACAACCGGGTCGCGGTCGGCTTTGTCGTGCATCTGAACTACAACGACCCGTATCTGTCGCCGTTCGAGGAATTCCAGCGCATCAAGACTCATCCCGATATCCGCGAGTTGTTCGAAGGCGGCAAGCGGCTGGCCTACGGCGCGCGCGCCATCACCGAGGGCGGCTACCAGTCGGTGCCGCGGCTCTGTTTCCCGGGCGGTGCGCTGATCGGCTGCGCTGCGGGCTTCGTCAACGTGCCGCGCATCAAGGGCGTCCACAATGCGATGGGCTCGGGCATGCTCGCCGCCGAGCATGTCGCAGCCGCGCTCGGCTCCGGACGGGCCAATGATGAACTCGTCGAGTATGAGAACGCCTGGCGTTCGTCTGCGATCGGCAAGGACCTGTTCAAGGTCCGCAATGCCAAGCCGTTGCTGTCGAAGTTCGGCAACCTGCTCGGAACGGTACTTTCCGGCTTCGACATGTGGTGCAACACGCTCGGCTTCTCGCTGTTCGGCACCCAGTCGCATGCCAAGCCGGATCGCAAGACGCTCGATCCGTCCAAGCAGCACCAGCCGATCGCCTATCCGAAGCCGGACGGCAAGATCACCTTCGACAAGCTTTCGTCAGTGTTCCTGTCCAACACCAACCATGAGGAGGACCAGCCGGTTCACCTCAAGGTCGCCGACATGAACCTGCAGAAGACCAGCGAGCACGACGTGTTCGCCGGCCCCTCCAACCGCTATTGCCCGGCCGGCGTCTACGAATGGGTCGAGGAGGCCTCAGGTCCGCGCTTCCAGATCAACGCTCAGAACTGTGTCCACTGCAAAACCTGCGACGTGAAGGACCCGAACGGCAACATTACGTGGGTTCCGCCGGAGGGCGGCGGCGGGCCCAATTACGAGGCCATGTGACCGGCTGATGTGACCACGATCACGTGAGTTCTAGGCGAATGCCTGCCGAGTGGACCGGGTAATGCCGGCACCGGCCACGATACCGCCACAGTGCGAGCGTCTTCCGGGGCCCATGGGCCAAATCGGCGGGATCACGGGATCATTGGCGGCTTCGGGGGGCTGCTGCCACTCGATTCGCCAGCCCGAATCCTTGCGGTTGAACGCCAAAAGCGGCATTGTCGCCACGCCTTGATGCCGCCGCGTCTGTCCGCATTCGAGAGCGAGCGAGAAGAATCCTGCCACAAATCCTTGGAGCTAGGCGAACCGTGATGCTTTCCACTCGTTTCAATCGCTGGACGATCGCCGCCGTTGCCGTCGCTGCCCTGGCCTCGCCCGGCACGCTGCTGGCGCAGACCCCCGAACACACCGGCGACAATTCGGCGCAGTTTCCCAGCAAGGCCGATCTGAAATCGCTGACCACCGCGGGCAGCTATCTTGCCGCCCGCCATGCCAGCGTCGAACGCGACGCCAATTCGGCTGCGGCGTTCTATCGCTCGGCACTGCGTACCGATCCGAAGAACAACGAGCTGCTCGACCGCGCCTTCATCTCTTCGCTGGCCGACGGCGACATCGACGAGGCGGTCAAGCTCGCCGACCGCATTCTGACGATGGACAAGTCCAACCGCGTGGCCCGGCTGGTCGTCGGCGTCCGCGACCTCAAGCAGAAGAAATACGCGACCGCGCAAATCAACATCAATCAGTCGATCCGCGGACCGATCACCGATCTGGTTGCGACGTTGCTGTCGGGCTGGGCCAGCTTCGGCGCCGGCGATTCCAAGACGGCGGTCGCCAATATCGACAAGCTGACCGGTCCGGAATGGTATCCGATCTTCAAGGATCTCCACGCCGGCATGATCCTGGAACTCGCGAACAGGGAAAAGGACGCCGGTGCGCGATTCGAGCGCGCCTACAAGCTCGACGATTCCATGCTGCGGGTGTCTGACGCGTACGGGCGCTGGCTGTCGCGCAACAAGGACTCGGCATCCGCGATCGGCATCTACGAGACGTTCGACAAGAAGCTGCCGCGGCATCCGCTGGTACAGGAAGCGCTGCGCGAGACGCGGGCCGGCAAGAAGCTGCCGCCGCTGATCGAATCGGCGCAGGCTGGCGCGGCCGAGGCCTTGTACGGCATCGGCGCGACGCTCACCCGCCGCGGCGGCGAGGATCTGGCGCTGGTCTATCTGCAACTCGCGCTTTATCTGCAGCCCAACCATCCGCTGGCGCTGCTGTCGCTGGCCGACCTCTATGAGTCGGTGAAGAAGCCTTCGATGGCGATCAAGGTCTATGAGCGGATGCCGGCGAATTCGCCGCTCAAGCGCAATGCCCAGATCCAGCTCGCGACCAATCTCGACGCCGCCGACCGCAGCGAACAGGCCATCAAGATCCTCAAGGACGTCACCGCCGAAGACCCCAAGGATATCGAAGCCATCATGGCGCTCGGCAATATCGAGCGTGGCCGCAAGAAATTCGCCGATTGCTCGCTCACCTATTCGAAGGCCATCGATGTGACGCCCGGCCTGACCGACAAGAACACCTGGGTCACCTACTACTATCGCGGCATTTGCGAGGAGCGCTCCAAGCAGTGGAGCAAGGCCGAGGCCGACATGCGCAAGGCGCTCGAGCTGCAGCCCGAGCAGCCGCATGTGCTGAACTATCTCGGCTATTCCTGGATCGATCAGGGCATCAATCTCGACGAAGGCATGAAGATGATCAAGCGCGCCGTCGACCAGCGTCCCGACGACGGCTACATCGTCGACTCGCTGGGCTGGGCGTATTACCGCATCGGCAATTTCGAAGACGCGGTGAAGAACCTCGAGCGCGCGATCGATCTCAAACCCGAGGATCCCACCATCAACGACCATCTCGGCGACGCCTATTGGCGCGTCGGCCGCACCCTCGAAGCCAAATTCCAGTGGGCCCATGCCCGTGACCTGAAGCCCGAGCCGGATGAATTGCCGAAGATCGAGGCCAAGATTGCCAACGGCCTGCCTGAGGACACGTCGTCTGCGGCTTCCGCCGACAAGAAAAAAGAAGACGACAAGGGCGGCTAGCCGATCGGAAGGCTTTGGGGGGCGTGTTCGGTAATGCCGGCGTTGATCGATGAGGGGCGTGCCAAGGTCAACCTGACCTTGCGGGTGGTTGGCCGCCGCGCCGACGGCTTTCATGACCTGGAAAGCGTGGTGGCGTTTGCCGACTGCGCCGATCGGCTGACGTTGACGCCAGGTCCCGAGCTGACCTTGCAGATGTCCGGACCGCTGGCGCAGGCCTGCGGCGAGACGTCGGACAACCTGGTGCTGAAAGCGACGCGTCTGCTGGCTGAGCGCGTGCCGGGCCTGAAGGCCGGCCATTTCACGCTCGACAAGGTGCTGCCGGTCGCGGCGGGGATCGGCGGCGGCTCGGCGGATGCCGCGGCCGCGCTTCGGCTCCTGGCAAAACTGAACGGGCTGTCACTCGATGACGAACGGCTGCTTGAGGTGGCGCTCGCCACCGGCGCCGACGTGCCGGTCTGCCTTGCCTCGCGCGCCTGCGACATGACCGGGGTGGGCGATACCCTGACGCCGCTCAGTCTGCCGATCATGCCATGCGTGATGATCAACCCCTGCGTTCCCGTTCCGACCAAGGACGTGTTCAAGGCGCTCGGTCTGCGCAACGGTGAATTGCTGGTCGGCGCCACCGACGTCTTCCGCGGCACCGACTGGCCGGAAGCGGGCGCCTCGGTCGAAGACTGGGTCGAAGTGCTGGCCGCCGGCACCAATGATCTGGAGGCGCCGGCGATGCGCATCCAGCCGGTCATCGGTGAAGTGATAGCTGCCCTCAACGCCACCAATGGTGCCTGGCTGGCGCGGATGTCGGGCTCGGGCGCGACCTGTTTTGCGATCTATGAAAACACCGCCGAAGCCGGCCGTGCCGCTGAGAAAATCCGGCGCGATCATCCCGCCTGGTGGGTGCACGCGGGCACGCTGAGCTAATTCGCGGCGGGCCGCCGTACCAGCGCCAGCGAGATGCCAAGCCCGGCGATGAACAGCCCCGAGCCCTGCCGCAGGCGTTGAAGCAGATGCGGTCGTCGCACGAGGCCCGCGCGCGCGGTCGCCGCCATCATCGCCACGACGACATCAGCGAGCGTGTTGAGCAAAACCGAGATCAGGCCGAGCGCTGCGAATTGCAGGGCGGGGTGGGCGCCGGCGGTGTCGATGAACTGCGGAATGAACGCCAGGAAGAACGCCGCGGTCTTCGGATTGAGGGCTTCGACCAGAACGCCCTCCCGAAACGCCTGCGGCGCGCCGACCGGGCTGATCGCTTCCGGCATTGCTTGCCGGCCCTCGCGAAACGTCCGGACGCCGAGCCAGATCAGATAGAGCGCACCGGCGAATTTGAGTGCGGTGAATAGTTCCGCGCTGGCCAGGATGATCGCTGACACCCCAAACGCGCCCGCGAGGACATGAACCAGCCCGCCAAGCGCGGTCCCCAATGTCGAGGCGATGCCGGTTTTACAGCCGCCCGACAGCGTCCTCGCCGCGACGTAAAACATTCCGGGGCCGGGGATTGCGGCGATGATCAGGGCGGCAGCAAGGAACAGCGAAAAATTCGTACCGTTCATCTAGTGCGATCTTGCCAGGCAGAACGCGACGACCTGCTCCAGGGCGGTCTTCATCGGCGAGGCCGGAAACAGCGCCAGCGCATCGACGGCCATCGCGCCGTAATGATGGGCGCGGCTGACCGTGTCTTCCAGCGCGCGATGCTTGGTCATCAGCCCGATGGCGTGATCGAGATCGTTGGCGCCGATCTCGCCGCGCTCCAGCGCCTTGACCCAGAAGGCGCGTTCGCTGGCGTTGCCGCGGCGGAACGCCAGCACCACCGGCAGCGTGATCTTGCCCTCGCGGAAGTCGTCACCGACATTCTTGCCGAGCTTTGCCGATTTGCCGCCATAGTCCAGCACGTCGTCGACCAGTTGGAAGGCGATACCGAGATTCATGCCGACCGAGCGGCAGGCGGTCTGCTCGGCCTTCGGCCGGTTGGCGATCACGGGGCCGACTTCGCAGGCCGCGGCGAACAGTTCAGCGGTCTTGCCGCGGATGACGGCGAGATATTCGTCCTCGGTGGTCGCGGTGTTCTTGGCCGCCGCGAGTTGCATCACCTCGCCCTCGGCGATGGTGGCGGCCGCCGAGGACAGGATGTCGAGCGCGCGCAGCGAGCCGACCTCGACCATCATGCGAAAGGCCTGGCCGAGCAGGAAGTCGCCGACCAGCACGCTAGCCTCGTTGCCCCACAGCATCCGTGCTGACAATTTGCCGCGCCGCAATTCGCTCTCGTCGACCACGTCGTCATGCAGCAGGGTTGCGGTGTGCATGAACTCGACGGACGCGGCGAGCTTGATATGGCCGTCGCCGGAATAGCCAGTGAGGCCGGCCATCGCCAGCGTCAGCATCGGGCGCAGCCGTTTTCCCCCGGAGGAGATCAGATGGTTGGCGACCTCGGGGATCATGGTGACTTCCGACCCGGTCCGCGACAGGATCGTGGCGTTGACCCGCTCCATGTCGGCGGCGACGAGCCCGACCAGCTCATCGATCGACGCGTTGGACGGGCTTTCGAAGGGTACAATAACCGCCACGCGGGTCTCCAAATCTGGCCAATTCGCACTATCCTCAACTACAATAGAAAGTGCAGGCTGACGCGGCAAGGGCACGAAGCGGTTGACATCGGCGGCCCACCCCTCGGACGGACCGGTAAAGGAGAACGCGAATTGCGGGAATTGGTTCGGACCAACGATATTGTGCTGGTTTCCGCGGTCGGCGCGCTGCTCGATGGCGCCAATATTCATCATCTGGTGCTGGACCAGAACATGAGCGTCATCGAGGGATCGCTGGGCGTCCTGCCCCGCCGTATCCTGGTCCATGAGGACGATAATCGCGAGGCGCGCCAGCTGTTGGCCGATGCCGGCCTTGCCCACGAATTGCGGGCCGAGGAATCGTGATCATCAAGCCCGCCCTCGACGTCACCGAGGACGCGTTCCTCGGCGGCAGCTTGCGCTTGCGGCAATTGAAAGCGGGCCACCGCGCCGGTCACGATGCCATGCTGCTGGCGGCGGCGACGCCGGCGCGACCGGGCGATCGCGTGGCCGATCTCGGCGCGGGTGTCGGCGCCGCAGGGCTGGCGGTGGTGCGGCGCGTAGCCGAAATCGATCTGGTGCTGGTCGAGTTGGATGCTGACCTTGCTGGCCTTGCGCGAGCCAACGCGGATGCCAATGCGCTTGCGGCCGACGTGATCGTACTCGACGTCGAAGCGGCCGCGGATGCCTTCGCCGCCGCCAATTTGCTTCCGGACAGCGTCGATGTCGTATTGATGAATCCGCCGTTCAACGATGCCGCTCGGCATCGCGTCTCGCCGGACCGCGCGCGCGGCATTGCGCATGTCGCGACATCCACCACGCTTTCGAACTGGATTCACGCCAGCCGGCGCATCCTCAAATCCCGGGGCATGCTCACGCTGATCTGGCGCGCCGACGGGATTGCCGAGGTGCTGGCGGCGCTCGATCACGGTTTTGGCAGCCTGGAAATCCTGCCGGTTCACGGTGATGTGAAGGCGCCCGCCAACCGTGTGCTGGTTCGCGCCACCAAGGGTGGCCGCGCGCCGACGCGAATTCACGCCGGCCTGATGCTCAATGATGAGTCAGGCGTGCCTAATAAACAGGTGCAGGAGATTTTGGCGGGAAGGGGGGCGTTGCCGCTGGCCACCCCGTAGGGGCGGCCCAAAAGACTTGTTGTTTCGCTCGGGTCTTGAGCGCTGCGGGAAGCGTAAATGCTTACTGCGGAAGGGTTTCCGACTGCCGTTTCGGCGCCGAAGTAAAGTGAACCGCGGTCAGGATGGTGCCGATCAGCATTATCAGCAGGTAGATTTTCATGTCACTCTCCGCTGCGCCATTGCAGCCGTAACGGCCAGATTGCAAAAGGTGTCTGCAAAAGGCGTTCCGGCCTCAGTTCGTTCCCGGTCTTCCAATGACAGTGGCGTGATAAAAAATGGTTAATTCGAGGTAACGGCATGAATGAACAAATTAGTGATCGCAAGGGCGTGCCGGGCTTCGTCGAGCGGCTGAAGGAATTGTTGCCGGCCAGATTCCGGCGCGGGGCAGCGGTCGTGCCGGTGGTGCGATTGTCCGGCGTGATCGGGGCAGTAACGCCGCTGCGGCCGGGCATGTCGCTGGCCGGCGTGGCCAAGACCCTCGAACGCGCGTTCGGGACCAGGAATGCCAAGGCGGTGGCGCTGGTGATCAATTCGCCCGGCGGCTCGCCGGTGCAATCGCGCCAGATCTTCCTGCGGATCCGCCAGCTCGCCGCGGAAAAGAATTTGCCGGTGCTGGTGTTCGTCGAGGACGTCGCCGCATCCGGTGGCTACATGATCGCCTGCGCCGGTGACGAGATTTTCTGCGATCCGTCCTCGATCCTGGGTTCGATCGGCGTGGTCGGCGGCGGCTTTGGCTTCCAGGAACTGATCAGGAAAATCGGCGTCGAGCGGCGGCTCTATACGGCGGGTGCCCATAAGGCGACGCTCGATCCGTTCCTCCCCGAAAACCCCGACGACGTGGCGCGTCTGAAATCGCTTCAGCGCGAGATCCACGCCATCTTTATCGGCCTGGTCAAGCAGAGCCGCGGCAGCCGCCTCAAGGGCGCCGACGACGCGCTGTTCACCGGCGAATATTGGGCCGGCGAGACGTCGGTATCGCTGGGCCTGGCGGACGCGATCGGCGATCTGCGTTCGACACTGCGCGCCCGCTATGGCGACAAGGTGCTGACGCCGGTGATCGCGCCGGCCAGCGGGATGCTGTCCGGCCTGCTCGGCCGGCGTTCGCCGGGGGCGGGCGCCATGGGCTTGCTCGATGGGTTCGGGGGATTGCCGGACGATCTGATTTCCGCGCTCGAAACCAGGGCGATTTGGGCCAAATTCGGGTTCTAGCGCCAGCAAACCCGCGCCATTTAGTCCTAAAGGCGGGAATTGCGGTGCGGCCCGGTCTGCGCGAGAATGCACTTATTGGGGGCGTGACCGACGTGAACGACAAGGATCGACCGATGCCACCGTTGATCGCATTCGCAGGGGCCCTGGGTGGGCTCGCCGTGGTCCGCTGGGCTTACAAGACCGCCGTCCGGATCAACCGGGAGCTGGAAGAGGCGCGCATGGAACGCGTCGCCGAGGCCGCCCGCTCGGGCGAAATTCCGACCCTGCGCCGGGACCCCGTGACGGGGGCCTATCGACCGGGTTAGCGATCCGTCATTCCGGGGCGCGAAGCGAACCCGGAATCTCGAGATTCCGGGTTCGATGCTTCGCATCGCCCCGGAATGACGGCTTGAAGCTACCCGCCATCGCCTTGATTCCCCGCTTCCCCGCCGATACGGTCCCGCGCGCCCAAAACCCCCTCGCGAGACCGATTCTGCCGATGGATGAATTGCCTGCCCATATGCGCCCGGAACGTTCGTTCCAGGGCTTCATTCTCGCTCTGCAGCGGTTCTGGGCCGAGCAGGGCTGCGTGATCCTGCAGCCCTATGACATGGAAATGGGCGCCGGCACCTTCCATCCGGCGACGACCTTGCGCGCGCTCGGGCCGAGACCGTGGCGGGCTGCCTATGTGCAGCCCTCGCGCCGGCCAAAGGACGGCCGCTACGGCGAAAATCCCAACCGGATGCAGCATTATTACCAGTATCAGGTGATCATGAAGCCTTCGCCGCCGGACCTTCAGGATCTGTACCTGAAGTCGCTCGCCGCGATCGGCCTCGATTCCAGCCTGCACGACATCCGCTTTGTCGAGGACGACTGGGAAAGCCCGACGCTCGGCGCCTGGGGGCTGGGCTGGGAATGCTGGTGCGACGGCATGGAAGTCAGCCAGTTCACGTATTTCCAGCAGGTCGCGGGTGTCGAATGCGCGCCGGTCGCCGGCGAGCTCACCTACGGGCTGGAGCGCCTGGCGATGTATGTGCAGGGCGTCGACCGCGTCTATGACCTCAACTTCAACGGCCGCGAGGGCGCCGACAAGGTGACCTATGGCGACGTGTTCCTGCAGGCCGAACAGGAATATTCGAGGCACAATTTCGAGTACTCGGACGCCGAAATGCTGTTCAAGCAGTTCGTGATGGCCGAAGAGGCCTGCAAGAAATATCTGGCGGCGGGGTGGAAGAACGGCGGCAACCAGAAAGAACATCTGATGGCGCTGCCGGCCTATGACCAGTGCATCAAGGCCAGCCACGTCTTCAACCTGCTTGATGCCCGCGGCGTGATCTCGGTGACCGAGCGCGCCAGCTACATCGCGCGCGTGCGCGACCTCGCCAAAGCCTGCGGCGAAGCCTGGGTCCACACCGAAGCGGGCAGGGCGGCCTGATGCCTGATCTTTTGCTCGAACTGTTTTCCGAAGAAATCCCCGCGCGCATGCAGGCGAAGGCGGCGGATGATCTGCGCCGCATGGTGACCGACAAGCTGGTGGCCGAGGGCCTGGTCTATGAGGGTGCAAAAGCCTTCGTGACGCCGCGGCGGCTGGCGTTGACGGTGCACGGCATTCCGGCGCGGCAGCCGGACCTTAAGACCGAACGCAAGGGCCCGAAAATCGGTGCGCCCGATGCGGCCGTGCAGGGTTTCTTGAAAGCGACCGGTTTGAAGTCGCTCGATGAAGCCAACATCCAGCGCGACCCGAAGGGCGATTTCTACATCGCGCTGATCGAGAAGCCCGGCCGCGCCACGCTCGATGTGCTCGCCGAACTCCTCCCGGTGATCGTGCGGACTTTCCCGTGGCCGAAATCGATGCGCTGGGGCGAGCGCTCGGCAAAGCCGGGCGCGCTGACCTGGGTGCGGCCGCTGCATAGCATCATCGCGACCTTCGGCATCGAGACCGAAGAGCCGGAGGTCGTAAAGTTCGCGATCGACGGCATCGACGCCGGCCAGACCACGCATGGCCACCGCTTCATGGCGCCGTCTGCGATCTCGGTGCGCCGCTTCGATGATTACGAGGCCAAGCTCAAAGCCGCCAAGGTCGTGCTCGACCCGCAGGCGCGCAAGGACATCATCCTGGCCGACGCCAAGCAGCTGGCGTTCGCACAGGGTTTTGAGCTGGTCGAGGATCAGGTGCTGCTCGATGAGGTGTCGGGCCTCGTCGAATGGCCGGTCGTGCTGATGGGCTCGTTCGACCAGGAATTCCTCTCGATCCCGGGCGAGGTGATCCGCGCCACCATCCGCAACAACCAGAAATGCTTTGTGGTCAGCGATCCCAAAACCGGGAAGCTGACGAACAAATTCATCCTCACCGCCAATATCGAGGCCAGCGACGGCGGCAAGGCCATCATCGCCGGCAACGAACGCGTGATCCGCGCCCGCCTGAGCGATGCAAAGTTTTTCTACGAGACCGACCTGAAGACGAAGCTGGAAGACCGGCTGCCGAAATTCGAGCAGATCATTTTTCACGAAAAACTCGGCACGCAGGGCGAGCGCATCAAGCGCATCGAGCGGCTGGCCGCGGAAATCGCACCGCTGGTCGGCGCCGATGTCGAAAAGACGAAACGCGCCGCGCATCTGGCGAAGGCGGATTTGCTGACCGAAGTGGTCGGCGAATTCCCGGAGTTGCAGGGTCTGATGGGAAAATACTACGCGCTGGCGCAGGGCGAGGATGCTTCCGTCGCCGCCGCGAGCGAGGAGCACTGGAAGCCACAGGGGCCCGCGGATCGGGTGCCGTCTGATCCCGTGAGCATTGCGGTGGCCTTGGCCGACAAGATCGACACGCTGGTTGGCTTCTGGGCGATCGACGAGAAGCCGACGGGAAGCAAGGATCCGTATGCATTGCGGCGTGCGGCGTTGGGTGCAATCAGGCTGATTGTGGAGAATACGATCAGGCTTCCGATCCTGAAGGCTGCGCAGTCAGCCATAGATGGTTTGCCCGCGAAGGGAGCCAAGTATCCGGCTGCCGACGTTCAAAAACTTCCAGCCGATCTCCTCTCCTTCTTCGCCGATCGCCTAAAGGTCCAGCTCCGCGATCAGGGCGCACGTCACGACCTCGTCGATGCCGTGTTTGCGCTTGGCGGCCAGGACGATCTGCTGATGGTGGTCCGCCGCGTCGAGGCGCTGGCAAAATTCCTCGATACCGATGACGGCAAGAACCTGCTCGCCGGCACAAAACGCGCCAGCAATATCCTTTCGATCGAAGAGAAAAAGGACAAGCGCAGCTTCGACGGCGCACCGGATGCGGCGCTTTACAAGCTCGACGAGGAAAAGGCGCTGGCGAAGGCGATCGATCAGGTCAAGAGCGAAGCCGGCAGCGCTGTGGCAAAGGAAGACTTCGCCGCCGCGATGCGCGCGATGGCAAAACTGCGTCCGGCGGTGGATGCGTTCTTCGACAAGGTCAAGGTCAACGACGATGAACCAAAAGTCCGCGAGAACCGACTAAAGCTCTTGAACGAAATCCGCGCGGCGACGCGCGCGGTGGCGGACTTTTCGAAGATCGAGGGCTGAAACGTGGATCGCAAGACGCTGGCCGCTTACGACCATGATGCGGCGGCGTTCGCCAAGGACTGGCACGACCAGCCGGCGCCCGTCGACCTGCATGAAATCGTCGAACGGTTTTTCGTGCGCGGCGGCAGTTCGGCCGATATCGGCTGCGGTTGTGGCCGCGAGGTCGGCTGGCTCAACAGCAATGGTTTCTCGGCCGTCGGTTTTGACGCCTCGGAGGGCCTGCTGGCGGAGGCGCGGCGGCGCTATCCGGGCCTGAAGTTCGCAAGCGCCGAATTGCCGGAGCTGAAAGGCATCGGCACCTTCGACAATGTGCTCTGTGAAACCGTGATCATGCATCTCGAACGGGCGCAGATCGCGGCTGCGGTCCGCCGGCTGCTCGGCATCGTCAAGCCCAGCGGAATCCTTTATTTGAGCTGGCGCATCACCGACAAATCCGACCTGCGCGATTCCCAGGGTCGGCTGTACTGCGCGTTCGACGCCGCGCTGGTGTTGGCGGAACTGAAGGCGACGGTGCTGTTGCTCGATGAAGAGGTCGTCAGTGCCTCCTCCGGCAAGAAAATCCATCGTCTCGTCGCCAAGAAGCCCGGCCTCGAGATCAGGGAATAGGCGCGGCGACGTCCGGACAGAAATATCCGGACACATCGGGAAATATTTACAGCCCGTTAACCATGCTTTGAAATGGTCCGCTGCGGTAACGGTTCTTTAACCGTCGCCCAAATCGCAAGACGGGGACGCAAATGACCTCGATAAATCCCGGAACGAATCCTTACAGCCAGCTCGGCTCCGCCTATGCCCGCGCCGCCGCCACGCAGCCGTCGCTGGCCGCCGCGCTCAACGCCGCCGAATCCGGCAATCCGCCCGCCAGCAATGCGGCCACCAATTTGACGCTGTCGGATGCCGCCCGCGCGCAGCTCGCCGGCGCCGCGGCGCAAAAGGATATCAGCGTCGTCACATCCGACACGCGCACCGCGCTTGACGGCCTCTATGCCGCCGCCAAGGTGAAGGGCCCGATCGCCGACGACGGCAAGACGACGATCGACCTGTCGTCGTTCGATCGCCGTGCGCTGTTTGCGATCACGACCAATAGCGGAGGCAAGTTCAGCCCTGATGAGCAGAAGGTCGCCAACACCGAGCTCGCCAATCGTTTCAACGACGCGTTGATGCCCGGCGCGGCAACCGCGAAACTGACCGGCGACTTCAGCTCGATCTACAAGGCGGCGCTGGATTATCTCGACGGCGCCGGCGCCGAGGAAAAGGCGACCGCGGCGTGGTCCGCGCTTCGCGCGGCGGTGCAGAAGGGCGTCCAGGCCACCCAGCTGGAGCCAACCAAGGCGCCGGCGAATATTGCCAACGATCCCGTCGCGGCCTATCTGGCGCAGAACGCCGATGGTGTCAGCGCGCCGGCCGTCGATATTTCCAGCGTCGCGAAGAAAGTCCGCGCCGCGCTCGACGCGCAGGCGAAGGTCGCCGCCGCCGCCGGCAAGGAACTGGTATTCGACGCCGGCCGCAAAACCGGTCAATTGGCCGACCTCAGTTCGATGGACAACCGGTCGTTAGCTGCGATCTCGCTCAATCAGGATGGCCTGTTCTCGGGGCTGGAAAGTTTTGCGGCCAAGCAGGCGCTGAATTCGCGCAACCGCGCCAGCGTGCTGGCCGCGTTCCAGACGAGCCAGACCAGCGGTGATCCGACCCAGCTCAGCCTCGGCATTCTCAACACTTATTCGTCGATGAGTGCCGAGGAGCGGCTGGCCGTCAACTGGACTCCGGCCGTTCGAGACAATGCGATCGCTAACTACAAGTCCAGCCGTCACATCCTGTCGATGCTGCGCGGGATGTAGTCAGACCGCGATAGGCGCCAACGAAAAGCCCCGCCCAGGGGGAAACCGGGCGGGGCTTTCTTGTCCGGTGATATCGCGCGCACATCCGCTTGCGCAGCGTCCGGACCAACGGTTCAGGCGATTGGGATCAGTCGACGACCTGAACGATGCGACGTGAACGCGGTTCGACCAATACGGTCTGGCCGTTCACCACGGTGTAGCGAAGGGGCGTCGACGCATAGGTCTGCGGCACGTCGTAATAGGTGATGCCGGCTTCCGGCAGCACGCCACCGACGATCACGCGTTCCGGAATGGTGAAAGTCGGTATCCGCTCGCGCACGACATATTCGCGGAATGCCGGCCGCTGCTCGGCGAGGATGCCCTCATTCTCGCCAATGACGACAGTACGGCCGCGAACGATCCCGACGGTATCGCTCTGGGCCTGTGCGGCAACCGGAATGGTGATCGCGCCTGCGGCAGCTATCGTGCCTGCGATCGCTGCAACGGCAAGTAACTTGTTCCTCATGTTTTGCTCCCTCACGCAAGGAAAGTACGCCGGCTAGCCAGCGTGGATGCGGGGCCAATTCATCACGCGCGGCATCGTTCCCCAAAAATGGCCGCCTCACACGCGGCAATTTCGGGCAGTTTTTGCGAAGGCCGGAACCCGTTGAGACGACAGGCGTCTGCTATTCCGGACCTGCGTCAGCGGTTATGTTGCCGCCGTCGATTCGATTTCCATCATCTCCCGGAGAAGTTTCAATGACCCTCACCGCCGCGCACATTTCCCCGATCGTCGCCCTGGTCGCAGGAGTCTTGATCCTGCTCATGCCGCGGTTCCTGAATTTCATCGTCGCCATTTACCTGATCTTCGTCGGTCTGGCCGGTCTGGGCGTATTCAAGATGCTCCGGTTCTAACCGGTGGCCGCGGGAAAGAAGGGTTTCGCAGCTTGCGCGGAACCCCTCAAAGTGGTGTAAGGCGCGCATCTTCTCCCCTCTTTTCGGATTGTCATCTGCCATGGCCAAAGCGGTTGCGAAGTCCAAAAAAACCGTAGTGAAATCAAAGCCATCGGGTGGCGCGAAAGCCGCACCCGCCGCGTCCGCGCGCAAGGCGCTGACGAAGGCCCCGGCAAGGCCGGTGGCGAAGCCGGCCGCCAAAAGCGCTGCAAACAAGGCCGCTGCAAACAAGGCTGTTGTAAACAAGGCTGTTACAAGGTCTCCGGGCAAGCCGGCCAGCAAGACCGCGCAGAAAGCCGTCGTCAGCAAGCCTGTGGTTGAAACGGTAAAATCCGGCAAGTGGGTCTATACGTTCGGGGACGGCAAGGCCGAAGGCAAAGCGGGCCTGCGCGATCTGCTCGGCGGCAAGGGCGCCAACCTCGCCGAAATGGCCAATCTCGGCCTGCCGGTGCCCCCGGGCTTCACTATTCCGACCTCGGTCTGCACCTATTTCTACGCCCACGACAAATCCTATCCGCCCGCGCTGAAGGCGCAGGTCGAGAAGGCGCTGGAGCATGTCGGCAAGCTCACCGGCAAATCGTTCGGCGATCCCAAGAATCCGCTGCTGGTTTCGGTTCGCTCCGGCGGCCGGGCCTCGATGCCCGGCATGATGGATACCGTGCTCAATCTTGGCCTCAACGACCAGACGGTGGAAGCGCTCGCCGAACTGTCCGGCGACCGCCGCTTCGCTTATGACAGCTATCGCCGCTTCATCACCATGTATTCGGATGTCGTGCTCGGCTTCGAGCACCATCATTTCGAAGACATCCTCGACACCTTCAAGGACAGCCAGGGCTATACGCTCGACACCGACCTGACCGGCGACGACT
Organism: Hyphomicrobiales bacterium; assembly: GCA_017305715.1. Classification (GTDB taxonomy): domain Bacteria; phylum Pseudomonadota; class Alphaproteobacteria; order Rhizobiales; family Xanthobacteraceae; genus Bradyrhizobium. The sequence continues at coordinate 249,026 of JAFKKG010000015.1, forward strand.
GGGTCGAGCTGGTCGGCAAATACAAGGATGCGGTGGCGCGCGAGACCGGCAGCGACTTCCCGCAGGACCCGCACGCCCAGTTGTGGGGCGCGATCGGCGCGGTGTTCTCATCCTGGATGAACGCGCGCGCGGTGACCTACCGCCGCCTGCACGACATTCCGGAATCCTGGGGCACCGCGGTCAACGTCCAGGCCATGGTGTTCGGCAACATGGGCGAGACCTCGGCGACCGGCGTTGCGTTCACGCGCAACCCCTCGACCGGCGAGAGCAAGCTGTACGGCGAATTCCTGATCAACGCGCAGGGCGAGGACGTGGTGGCGGGCATCCGCACGCCGCAGGACATCACCGAGTTCGCGCGCCAGGAATCCGGCTCCGACAAGGCGTCGATGGAAACCGCGATGCCCGATGCGTTCAAGGAACTGACGCGGATCTATACGCTGCTCGAAAAGCACTACCGCGACATGCAGGACATGGAGTTCACGGTCGAGCAGGGCAAATTGTGGATGCTGCAGACCCGCAGCGGCAAGCGCACCGCCAAGGCGGCGCTGCGGATCGCGGTCGAACTCGCCAATGAAGGCCTGATCTCGAAAAAGGACGCGGTGATGCGGATCGATCCCGCCTCGCTCGACCAGTTGCTGCACCCGACCATCGATCCCGCGGCCAAGCGCGACGTCATCGCCACCGGCCTGCCGGCCTCGCCAGGTGCCGCCTCCGGCGAGATCGTGTTCTCGTCCGACGAAGCCGCCAAGCTTCAGGCCGACGGCCGCAAGGTCATCCTGGTGCGGGTCGAGACCAGCCCGGAAGACATTCACGGCATGCACGCCGCTGAAGGCATCCTGACCACCCGCGGCGGCATGACCTCGCACGCCGCCGTGGTGGCGCGCGGCATGGGCAAGCCCTGCGTCTCCGGCTGCGGCACCATCCGCGTCGATTACGGCCGCGGCACCATGAGCATCGGCACCCGCACCTTCAAGACCGGCGACGTCATCACCATCGACGGATCGGTCGGCCAGGTGCTGGCCGGGCGGATGCCGATGATCGAGCCGAAACTGTCGGGCGAATTCGGCACGCTGATGGGCTGGGCCGACGCCGTCCGCAAGCTCGGCGTTCGCGTCAATGCCGATACGCCGGAAGATGCGCGCACCGCGATCAAGTTCGGCGGCGAAGGCATCGGCCTTTGCCGCACCGAGCACATGTTCTTCGAGGAAACCCGCATCCGCACCGTGCGCGAGATGATCCTTTCCGAGGACGAGCAGTCACGCCGTGCGGCGCTGTCGAAACTGCTGCCGATGCAGCGCGCGGATTTCGTCGAGTTGTTCGAGATCATGAAGGGCCTGCCGGTCACGATCCGCCTGCTCGATCCGCCGCTGCACGAGTTCCTGCCGCACACCCAGGCCGAGATCGAGGAAGTCGCGCGCGCGATGAACACCGATCCGCGCAAGCTCGCGGATCGCGCCCGGGACCTTGCCGAGTTCAACCCGATGCTGGGCTTCCGCGGTTGCCGTCTTGCGATCGCTTACCCCGAAATCGCCGAGATGCAGGCGCGTGCGATCTTCGAAGCCGCGATCGAGGCCGAAAAGCGCACCAGCAAGGCCGTCGGCCTGGAGGTGATGGTACCGCTGATCGCGACCAAGGCCGAGTTCGATCTGGTCAAGGCGCGCATCGATGCCACCGCGCAGTCGGTGATGAAGGAGACCGGCAAGAAGATCGCCTATCAGGTCGGCACGATGATCGAATTGCCACGGGCGTGCCTGATGGCAGGCGACGTGGCGCAGACCGCGGAGTTCTTCTCGTTCGGCACCAACGATCTGACGCAGACGACCTACGGCATCAGCCGTGACGACGCCGCGAGTTTCCTTGGCACCTATGTTGCGAAGGGGATCCTCGAAATCGATCCGTTCATTTCGGTCGACCGCGATGGCGTCGGTGAACTCGTCAAGATCGGCGTGGCGCGTGGCCGCAAGACGCGGCCCGATCTCAAGGTCGGGATTTGCGGCGAGCATGGCGGCGATCCAGCCTCCGTCGCGTTCTGCCACGAGATCGGCCTCAACTACGTCTCGTGCTCGCCCTATCGCGTCCCGATCGCCCGCCTCGCCGCGGCCCAGGCAGCCCTCGGCAAGACGGTGGCGAGCCAGGCGTAACGCCTCTAACTGATAGAGACGGCGTCATGCCCGGGCTTGTCCCGGGCATTTTCTTTTGTGCGAGTGAGCATCAACTCTCAGTCGTCATTCCGGGATGGTGCGAAGCACCAGACCCGGAATCTCGAGATTCCGGGTTCGATGCGTCGCATCGCCCCGGAATGACAGCTCACACACCAAAGTCACGCGGGAACCCGCAAACTTTCTTCATCATTTTCGTTGACGGGATGTTTACCAGTTTACTCGCGCCCCCGTTTACCAAGACTTCTCATCCGCCCGCGCAGATGCGCGCAAAATCTTGCGTGATGCATGCGGGCAACGCCGATTAACTCCGCGGCAACCTAAATTCGATACCAACAATAAAGGTCGAATTGCACGGATGTACTGAATTCGACCGCGTTTTGTAAGCGTTGCGTAGAGCGTATCGATGAATGTGTTGCGTAACCAGCCGAAGGGCGCACGGTTCGCGTCCTTCGGTCTCGGTCTTTGCATCTTCGCATTGATGCCGACCGAGATCGGATATCAGGATATCGCGTCACTGCTGGCCCGGCAGCCGGGCGTCGCCGAACGCTGGCAGAAGCGTGTGTTCTCCGCCGCCGGCACCATTCATGTCGCGACATTCAATTTCGGCCGTCCGATCGGAACCGCTTCGCCGCAGACCGCAACCTACCGGCTCGCAAGCCTCGACAATCAGGGCATTGACATCACGGGCTCGGTGACGCGCAACCCGATCGTCGTACCGCCGCCGCGCTATCACGCCGCCGATTTCCCCAAGGTCGATCGCACGATGAAGGGCGACCGCCTCGTCATCGCGCCGCCGGCGGCCGATGAGCCCGCGATCCCCGCCGGCAGCGCGCCGGCCATCGTGGATCCCTCGACATCAAACTCTTCCGTCAAGGGCCAGAAGACCGCCGCTGCAGCGCCGCTTGCGGAGCGCGCGCCACTCGATCCCGAACTTCAGGCCGCGCTTAGCGCGCCGCCGTTGCCGCAATTCGACGTGTCGATGTCGCTCGAAGCCAAGCCGCTCGAAGATCGGCCGCTCGACGACAAGCCGCTCGACGGGCCGAAGGATGCCACCGCGGCGCCATCGGTCGCGCCCGCGCCACCGCGCGACAGCTTCTCCTTCAAGACCTCGAGCCTGTTCTTCGGAAGCTCGCTCGGCTCGCCCGAAAGCATCGAGCGCTGGCGCCCCGGCGAGGAACCCATCGTGATGATGCCGGACAGCGTTCCCGATCCCGAGATGAAGATCATTGCCTCGCTGCCGGTCGACGCCGACGGGCCGGTCAAGGCCGGCGAGATGGGGGTCAGCGTAGCCCCCAAGGGCGAGGTCAATTCGGACAACCAGCGCGCCAAGACGCCGGCCGAACGGCTCGGCCTGTTCGACCAGAAGTCGCGCGCCAAGTCGGAAAAGTGTCTGACCGAAGTGGTCTATTTCGAAGCCCGCGGCGAAGCGGTGCGCGGCCAGATCGCGGTGGCCCAGGTGGTCTTGAACCGCGCCTTCTCCGGCAAATATCCGGATACGGTGTGCGGCGTAGTTTACCAGAACAAGCACCGCCATCTCGCCTGCCAGTTCACCTTCGCCTGCGACAACAACCCCGACGTCGTGAAAGAGCCCGACATGTGGGAGCGGGCGCAGAAGATCGCGAAGGCGATGCTCGACGGCCAGCTCTGGTTGCCGGAAGTCGACCGCTCGACGCACTACCACGCCTATTGGGTGCGCCCGTCCTGGGTCAGCGAGATGAAGCGGATGTACAAGACCGGCGTGCACACCTTCTACCGGCCGCGCAACTGGGGCGACGGCAGCGACGCACCGAGCTGGGGGACGCCTGCCGAAACCGCCGCCATCTCCGCCAAGCTCGCCGAGGCCGCCCAGAGTTCGGCCGAGCAGGCGAGTGCGAGAAGGTAGTCGTTGAGGGACCCATACACCGCGGCCGTCATGATCGGGACGTTGGTCGTCGACTTCCTCAATTTTTAACGCCCGCGGCTATGGCCCCTGCGTTCGGGCGGGCGACGACTGATTGTGCTGATGCTCCCGAGCCCAGCCGTCAAATTGCACTCGACGATTTTGCAGGGCTGCCCTGCGGCGGCAAATTTCTTGCCGGCCGCCCCTTGGGATTTCCATGCGAATGCATTAACTCGGCCCAAATACGCCCGGGGACCTATTCCGGTCCGGGCATGAGCGTTCGAGGAAACCATGGCCGTGACCGCAGATCATCCTCGCCCGGCCACGGCCAGCTGGCGGACGCCGCTGGTGGTCATCATCTGCGGATGCGTGATCGCGCTGCTCAGCTTCGGGCCGCGGTCCAGTCTCGGCTTCTTCATCCAGCCGATGAGCAAGGAATTTGTCTGGGGCCGCGACGTGTTCGGCCTGGCGCTGGCGCTGCAAAACCTGTTGTGGGGACTGGGCCAGCCGATTGCCGGTGCGATCGCCGACCGCTTTGGACTGCTGCGCGTGATGGTGGTGGGCGCGCTGCTCTATGCCGGCGGGCTGCTGTTGATGCGCTACGCCTCGACGCCGGCCTCGCTCGATCTCGGCGCCGGCGTTCTGATCGGCTTCGGGTTGTCGGGCTGTTCCTTCAATCTGGTGCTGTCCGCCTTCAGCAAACTGCTGCCGCCGGAACGCCGCGGCATCGCGCTCGGCGCCGGCACCGCCGCCGGCTCGTTTGGCCAATTCCTGTTTGCGCCTTTCGGCGTGGCGATGATCGACAATTTCGGCTGGCAGGCAGCGCTGACCGTTTTCGCACTGCTGATGTTGCTGATCGTGCCGCTGTCGCTGGCGCTGTCGACGCCGCCGGCGACATCGGAAAATGTTCCCGCAGCGGACCAGCAATCGTTCAAGACCGCACTCGCGGAAGCGTTCGGCCACCGGTCCTATGTCCTGCTGGTGCTCGGTTTCTTTACCTGCGGCTTCCAGCTCGCCTTCATCACGGTGCATCTGCCGGCCTATCTGTCCGATCGTGGCGTGTCGTCGCAGACCGGCGGCTGGGTGGTCGCGGCCATCGGCCTGTTCAACATCATCGGTTCGCTCGGCGTCGGCTGGCTGCAGAACAAGTTCCCGAAGCGCTACATCCTGTCGGCGCTCTATTTCGCCCGGGCGCTGACGATCCTGGCGTTCATTTCGTTTCCCATCACCACCTTCTCGGCCATCATGTTCGGCGCCGCCACCGGCCTGACCTGGCTCTCGACGGTACCGCCAACCTCGGCGTTGGTGGCGATCATGTTCGGCACCCGCTGGTTCGCGACGCTGTATGGTTTTGCCTTTGTCAGCCACCAGGTCGGCGGCTTCCTCGGGGTCTGGCTTGGCGGCGTCGTATTCGAGCAATTCGGGTCGTATACACCGATCTGGTGGCTCTCGATCTTCTTTGGCGTGCTGTCGGCGCTGATCAATTTGCCGATCGTGGAGCAACCGGTCGCGCGCCCGGTTGCGCAACCCGCCTGATCCGGTAAAGACTCTTCCGGACAAACAAATTCCGGGAGAGTTGCCGTGGGCACGTTCAAGGCCATCAGGATCGACAAGGCGGAAAAAGGCACCACCGCCGCGCTGACGCAGTTCGACGAAGCCGAATTGATGGATGGCGACGTCACCGTTCGGGTTGAGTGGTCGACGCTGAACTACAAGGATGGTCTGGCCGTCACCGGCAAGGCCCCGGTGGTGCGGCGTTTTCCGATGATCGCGGGTATCGACTTCGCCGGCACCGTCGAACAATCCTCGCATCCGGAGTGGAAGGCCGGCGACAAGGTCGTCTGCAACGGCTGGGGCATGGGCGAGACCCATCTCGGCAGCTACGCCGAGAAGGCCCGCGTCAAGGGCGACTGGCTGGTGCGGTTGCCGGACGGTATCTCGGCCCGCGACGCGATGGCGATCGGCACCGCCGGCTACACCGCAATGCTGTCGGTGCTGGCGCTGGAGAAGCACGGCCTTATCCCGAAGAGCGGCCCCATCGTCGTCACCGGCGCGGCCGGTGGTGTCGGCTCGGTCGCAACGGCCGTGCTGTCGAAGCTCGGCTATCACGTGATCGCTTCTACCGGGCGGATGTCGGAGGCCGATTATCTCAGGGGTCTCGGCGCCGCGGAGGTGATCGATCGGGCCGAACTGTCGGGTCCGGCAAAACCGCTGGCGAAAGAGCGCTGGGCAGGCGGTATCGACAGCGTCGGATCGACCACGCTCGCCAATCTGCTGTCGATGACGAAATATGGCGGCGCCATCGCCGCGTGCGGGCTCGCGGGCGGCATGGACCTGCCATCCACGGTGACGCCGTTCATTTTGCGCGGGGTGTGCCTTCTCGGCATCGATTCGGTGATGTGCCCGCTGCCGCAGCGCAAGCTCGCCTGGAGCCGCCTCGCCAGCGACCTGGATCGCGGCAAACTAGCTGATATTACTCATGAAATTGGCCTGAACGAGGTTGTCGATGCCGGCGCCAAAATCCTCGCGGGCCAGGTCCGCGGTCGAATCGTGGTAAAAATTCTCTAACGGCGTTCAGACTTTACCAACCATGCTGCTCCAATGTTGCCACGGTTCGTATGGTAAGCAGCGGGTAAAGACGCCTGCATGATCCCTGGCGAGAAACGCGAAGCGTTTTGCGTGAGGTTTATGTGCAGGCAAATCGGGTGCCCGCGCTCGGTAAGTTGGAGTTGCTGCATGCTTGCGCGTTTGGTGTTGGGGGCCGTCACGGCCGGGGCAATGGTAGTGCCGGCACTGGCCGGGATGATGAATGCCGACGAAGCCCGCCGGTTCGTAGCGGGCAAGGTTTTCGCCTTCAACTGCTTCGACGGCACCCGCGGCGCAGGCCGGGTGCTCGACGATCTCGGCGCCGCCGGATCCATCCAGTTCAGCGGCGCGGGCCCGATCCGCCATGTGCGGCTCCCCGGCAATACGCTGCAGATCCGCGGCCAGGCCGTTTGTGCCTCCATCAAGGGTCTTCCGTTCGAACCATGCTTCAACCTCGACAAGCGCGATGACCGCTCGTTCCGCGGCTCGGTCTCGGGCATGGGCTTTGCCTATTGTGATTTCCGCCATCAGGGCGCGCAGCAGATGCTGGTGGCCCGCTCGGTGGCGCGGCCGCGCTCGCTGCACGCGCCGGAGCGCTCGGCGGATGCCACGCCGCGCGACGATATCAAGCCGCGCGCCGAGGTGACGGCACGGGTCGAAACACCCGCGGTCGAGAGCGCCAGGCTCGAGCCGGTCAAATCCGAAGCCAAGGCGGAGCCGGCGCAAGCCGAAAACGCGCCGGAGCTGCGCCGTTCCACCGATTAGCGGGTTTTCGCACGAAAGCCTGCCCCGGACTTGATCCGCGGGTGGATCCGCTTCGCATAGCACCCAAGATTACGAAGATTGCGCAGACTTATCTGCGGTAGAAAAAGCGCGTCTGGAGCTTCGGTTCTGATTCCGTCCGAACCGATCACGCTCCGGTCCAATCGGGCGAAATGAAGCCCGAATTTGGGTAAGTCGGCCCGTAGTCATACGGTCTGGCTAATTCATGTCCTGGTAGCAAGTTTAGCTACACCGTGGCGGCCAATGAAGGCCGGGGGTGGCTCACCTTGGGATCAGTCATGCCGCTATATTTTTTCCGGATCAGCAACGGCCGCTACGCCGGCGCATCCGACCAGGGCTCCGAATTTGAAAGCCGCGATGCCGCCTGGGCCGAGATGACCAAGGTCTGCGGCAACCTGCTCGGCACCATCTCACGCAGCATGAAGCAGAATGCCGAATGGCAGATGGAAATGCTGGACGAGAGCAAGAAGCCGGTGTTCAGGATTCGTCTCGTCGCGGAATCGATCGGCTAGAACGTTTTCCACCGAATCAAGCTCGAGACACGCTTCGCTTGAAAAGCTTTGGCTAGCTCCCTGTTGGTAGGGCAGGGGCGGCCGCCTGTCTGCGGAACAGGATTCGCTGGTACAGCCAGCCGATCGCCACCAGCACCAACCCCAAGCACATGAACGACAGCGCGCGATAGACGCCTGTCAGCGCCGACATGTCGATCAGGAAGGCCTTCCCGATCGTCAGCGCGATCACGGCGGCGGATGCGAGCCGTGCGCGCTGCGAGTTGAAGAGGATGCCGACGGCGAGCAGCACCACGCCGAATATCAGCCAGGCGATCGAATAGGTGTACTGCTCGGCGCCGGTGGTTGGTCCCATGGACATGACCGGGCCGTGATAGATTCTGCGGATCTCAAACGTCACATAGGCCAGAGCCAGAACCAGCGCGCCGGCCGCGATCGCGTTGGCGTAGTTGGTTGGACGCCGGCCCGCGACCGCATAGGACAACAGCAGCGCCAGCAGCGCCGGCAGGGCATAGGCCAGCAGCAGCAGGTTGATCACGGCGCCGCCGACGTCGATCCGCCACAGCATCGGGTTCTCCAGCCCGAGCAGGCCGAACACGGCAGCGAGGCCGGCAAAGACCGTCAGCAGTACCGCGCCGGCCGTGTGGACGACGCTGCCGGTGCGCAGCCGTAGGCGCTCCAGCCCGATCGCCATCGCCAGCGCCACGCAGACCTGCAGCGCGATTTCGGTGAGCCCAGCGCTCTGGCGATAGACGTCGCCATTGTTGACGGCATGGCGGATTTCCATGAAGGCCAGCAGCACCGTGAACAGGATCGCGGCGGCCTCCACGGTGCGCAGCGGCGCGTCGTCGCCGCCGCGGCGCAGGAAGATGCTGCCGGCCCAGAACGACAGCGCCGGGACGCCGTAGCCCCACAATAGCCAGTTGAAGATCGGCGTGGTGCCGACGGCGTCGCCTGCGATGCGCGGTTCGTAGCCGATCCGCAGCACCACGATGGCGGCGAGGATCGCGGCCAGCGAACGCAGGAACGGGATCGGCCGCTGCACGGATATCCAGGCGGTACCGGCCGACATCAGTGCCAGCGCAATCGTGAGCCAGCCCTTTTCCAGCGCGAAGGTCAATGCCAGCGCCAGGCTTGCGAGCGCGCCGGTGGCAAACAACGCGATCGCGGCTGGCAGCCCCGGGCGATCCTCGCGCTTGCTCAGGACCTCGGTCGCCGCCGCATAGCATGCGGCCAGGATCACCGCGACAATCGCGAACGGCACCGAGCGGTCGAGATGCGCGATGCGGGCATAGAGCGCGACCAACAGCGCCAGCGGCGTGAACACGGCCGCAGCCGACCAGACCACGGGGATGACCGGCGTTGCCGAACGGCCCTGCGCCAAAAATCCCGCCGCGCCGAAACCGATGGCGAAGATCGCGGCCGATATCAGGTGCAGCGACACCGATCCGTCCGTCGCCGATGGTCCGATGCCCGCGATCGGCCCCCCGGGCAGCACCAGCATGTCGGGATTGGCGCGGATCGCCCATTCGGCGAACACGACGAACACCAGGCCCGCGGCGGCGCCGACCGCGCCGGCGGCGGCGTCGGTGCGCCAGGCGACGATCAGGCTGCCGGCGACCAGCAGGCCGAATGCAATCATGGCGACATCGGCGTGGGAACTGTTGAGCACGATCAGGGACGCGCCGAGCAAATAGGCTGCGAGCGAGCCGGACGAGATCGGCTCGATCTCGCCATCCTCGGCCGAAGGTCCGAACATGAACCCGCACACCACGAGCAGGGCGGCGAGGACGAAGCCGGCGATCACATGGAACGCATGCGGCGCGACCATCGAGGGGCCGCATTGCAGGCAGGGCAACGTCCAGAGCAGGGCGAACACGATGGTGGTGACCGCCAGCCAGCGCCACATCCGTACGCGCGCCAGACCGAACGCCGCCGCGGTGACGATCGCGAGATAAATATAGAGCGCCCAGAAATCCGGCTTGCCGGACGAGACCAGGACGGGCGTCACGAAGGCTCCGGCGATGCCGAGCCCGGCGAGCGCGGGTCCGTGCAGCAGCGCCGCGGCCAGCGTACCCATCGCCACGATCCCGAGCAGGACGAACGCAGTCGCAGGCACCAGGAAGCCGTACAGCGCATAGGCTGCGTAGACCGTCGCAAAGGCTACCGCCGTGCCGGCGGCCGTCAGGATCGCCGGGATGTTGGCGATCGGCGTCGCCTCGATCGTTGAAATGCTTTCCTTGCGGCGGGTCCATTCGCCCGCGGCAAGCAGTGCCAGTGCGAACAGGCCGCCGAGCAGCACGCGCACCTCGGGGCCGAGCAGGCCGGCCTCGATCGAATAGCGCACCATGAAGAAGCCGCCGAGCGCCAGCGTCAGGCCGCCAATCCACACCACCCAGCGGGTGCCGATGGCTTCCTCAAAGCCGCGATCCGGCGCCGGCAGCGGCGGCGGCGCGGCGGGCGGGCCGCTTGCGGTGTCGGCGGCCGGATCAACATTCGCCTCGGCCGGCTGGCGGGCGGCAGGAGGAATCCATTCAGCCGCAGGCGCGATCGGCGGCGGCTCGGCCGCGACGCCGGACGAGGCGGCTGCGATATCCGGCTCGAATGTCGGGGGAAGCGGCGGCGGTACGGACCGGGCGACCGTGGCTGCCGCTTCCATCCTGTCCAGCCGCGACCGCAATTCGGTGATCCGGTTCATCGCCTTGATCGCGATGCCGAGGGCGATGATGGCGAGCAGGAACGGAAGAATTTCGAACGGGTTATCGAACATCAGGCCTCCAGGCGGGCGCGCCGAACCGCGTCGGCCCGTTGCAATCCCATGAGTGCAACCCTGCGGGTAAAAAGTTCAAGCCGGCCAGCGCGGCATTTTCGCTGAATTACTCGAGTTCGACCCGGAACGGACGGCCCTCGACCGTCATGCTGCCCGGCCCCATTTCGTCGAGCGCGCGCAGCATGCGTCCGTCGCGTCCCAGCGCCTTGTCGGCGAGGCTGACGATCAGCCGGTTCGGCTGGGCGATCGGGGAGGCAGCACGGATCTGGCGGGCGATCGATATCTCGTCGCGGTGCGGGTTGAGCATGCAGGCGGCGGCAAAGGCGCTGGCGGTCGAACGGCTGATGCCGGCATAGCAATGCACCACCATCGGTGCGCTGCGATCCCAGCCGCGCACGAAGTTCAGCACCCTCTCGATGTGCACCTCCGAGGGCGCGACAAACCCGTCCATCTGCTCGGTGATGTCATCCATCGATACCCGCAGATGGTTGGCTTCGAGCACCGATTCCGGTCGCATCACCTGATCAACCTTGGCCATCACGGTGAGGATGTGACTGGCGCCGGTGGCCTTGACGGTTTCGGGAAGGGCGGCGAGCGAGCAGACGTGAAGCATGGCGATCCTTTTGCGGAGCCGTCCGTGGCGGACGGTCCCCGGGGCAATCGCCATTATAGGCCGGGGTGGTGGCCGGTCAAAGCGCGCTCCGCCGTGCGGGGCCATGCGCGCCGCAACGCACCCGGCTACAGCCAGTCACTGCATATCGCCGCCAGGAGCAGCACGGCAACCAACAACAACTCGCCCCGTTCCTTCGGGCTCAGGTTGCGATGTGATGAGGTCCTCTCGAGTTCAACCCAATCGCCCGGTCCGTCGAAATCCAGCATCGCATGGCTCCAATACGCGCCATGCGACGACTAACTGAAGATGCCCCGTGAATTTTGTTCGGCTTGCGAACAGATGTGACCGTACGTTACCGATCGTTGCTATCAGTGCCGCAGCAACATCCGACAAATACTTTTTTCAAAAAGATTGCGGCGAGGCTAGTTGCCGCGTGGTCGCCGTCGGTCGCGTTTTTTCGGGCCTGCGTAATACGGATTGATGATGCACTGCGCGGCGCGGCCCGATGCCGACATGTTGCATTGGGCCAGCGAGGTGTAGCCGCATTCGAAGTAATAGTCGTTCCAGCCCTGATAGACCTGCAGGCACACCGGATAGTTCGGATCATAGGTCTGGGCGCGCGCCGGTGACATGGCCGCTGCGATGGTCAGGATCGCTAGAATCAGGATGCGCATCGGAATTCCCTCCATCAACCGCTCGTTGACTTGCCGGTATACACCGCCAATTGAGCGGCGAAAGCCCGCTGGTATGCGGGCCGCGACTCGCCTCGGGCGACATAGGCGGCCAGATTCGGGTATTCGTTCAGAATCCCCGACAATTTCAACCTCAGTAGCACCGACACCATCATCAGGTCGCCCGCGGTGAAAGTGCCATCGAGCCAGTCGGCATCGCCGAGGAGAGCGGAAAGCTGCTTCAGCCGGCCGCGAATGCGATCTTCGACCAGCGGCAGGCGCTCCGCATGCCAGGGCTTGTCGCGCTCGAGGATCTTGGCAGTGACGAGATCGAGGATCGGCGGCTCCACCGTATTGACCGCGGCGAACATCCATGTGATCGCGCGCGCCCGGGCATTGCCATCCTCCGGCAGTAGGCCCGCATGGTGCGCGGCGATATGGAACACGATCGCGCCGGTCTCGAACAGGGCAAGATCGTCTTCCTCATAGGTCGGAATCTGACCGAACGGATGGAGCGCCAGATGCGCGGGCTCCTTCATCGCGCCAAACGAAACGAGGCGCACCGCGTAGGGCAGGCCGACTTCCTCGAGCGCCCAGCGAACGCGCGTATCGCGCGCCAGCCCCCTGCCGCCATCGGGCGACGATTCAAAGGCGGTAATCGTGATGGTCATCGCGAAACTCCTCCGGGCAAATCGTCGGCTTGCGCTGCAATGAACTAAGAGGCGAGCGCGCCAACTCGCGCCAGAAACTGCTTCTCGGCCTTGGCCGCGGTCCACGGCGTCAGATATTCGCGCACGGTCGGCTCGGGCAGGCCGGGGTCCTTGCCGAACAGCCGCCTGGCCTCCGCTTCGGCAAAGCCTGCCAGATGGGTGGCTTCGAGAAAGGCCGCACCGCGGTCGGCGGCCTTGATCGCCTGCGTGATGGCCTTGGCCAGCACCGGCGGCAGGCCGAAACGGATATGGATCGCGGCCAGCAGGCGCTTCTCCACCAGCTTGTAGTCGCCGCCGATCACCGCCTTGAACGGCGAGATCATGTCGCCGATGACATATTCGGGCGCGTCGTGCAGCAGCGCGGCGAGCCGGAATTTCATGTCGACGCGCGGCATTTGCTGGCGCAACACCGCTTCCACCAGCAGCGTGTGCTGCGCCACTGAAAAAATATGCGCGCCGCTGGTCTGGCCGTTCCAGCGCGCGACGCGCGCCAGTCCGTGGGCGATATCGGCGATCTCGATATCGAGCGGCGAGGGGTCGAGCAGGTCGAGCCGCCGTCCCGACAGCATCCGCTGCCAGACTCGGGTCGAGACATCCGAAGCGTTGCCAGGTGTCCTTCGTGTCGTCATTTGACCTTGAGACGGGGCTTGCGCTGCTGGCCGCTGCAGGTCTCGTGGCAGAAGCACGTGACCAGATGGTCGTTGACCATGCCGGTGGCCTGCATGAAGGCGTAGACGATGGTCGGGCCGACGAACTTGAATCCGCGCGCGCCGAGGTCTTTCGATATTTTGATCGACAATGGGGTCGAGGCCGGCACGCTCGCCGTGGTCTTGAACTGGTTGACCTTCGGCTTGCCGTCGACGAAGTCCCACAGGTACTTCGAAAAGCCCGGGCCTTCTTCCATGATCTTGAGATACGATCTGGCGCTGTTGATCGTGCCCTCGATCTTGGCGCGGTTGCGCACGATGCCGGCATCGTTCATCAGCGCCTGGACTTTCTTGTCGGTGTAGCGCGCGATCTTCTCCGGCTGGAAGTCATCGAACGCTTTGCGAAAATTCTCGCGCTTGCGCAGGATCGTGATCCAGGACAGGCCGGCCTGAAAACCGTCGAGGATCAGCTTTTCATACAGCGCGCGGTCGTCATACTCGGGCACGCCCCATTCGGTGTCGTGATAGGCCATGTAGAACGGATCTTCGCCCGGCCACGGGCAGCGGGTCTTGCCATCGGCGTGCAGGCGTGCGGCGCGCGGATTCATGCGACGGTCTGCTTCGGTGGCGTGCGCACGTCGTTCGGATCGGTGAGGCGGATCGCAAGCCCGCCTGCGGACAGCGTCAGCCCGGCGTCGAGCGCGTCCGCAACGCGATCGGTCCGCAGCAGCGCGATGCCGTGGCCACCCGCGGTCGATCCCATGGTGCCGACCGGCTTGTCGCCGGCGACCACGGGAATTCCCGTATCCGGCGAAAAATCCTCCAGCGTGACCCGCACGATGCGGGTGCGCGCGGTGCCGCGATGCTGCATCCGCGACACCACTTCCTGCCCGACATAGCAGCCCTTGTCGAAATCGACGCCGTGCAGGCGGTCCATATTCGTCTCATGCGGGAACGCATCGCTGTACATGAAATCCAGCCCGCCGCGCGGTATGCCGATGGCGATGCGATGGACTTCATAGGCGGCTTCATCGACCAGATCGGCGCCGATGAGATCGGCAACCTTCTGCTTCAACTCCTCGGGAACCAGGATGCGCCAGCCGAGCGCCTCGTTGCGGGGATCGGCGAAGGAAAGGTCGGGCTTCATCGAGGGCTCGCCGCCCCACACCGCGAGCACGCCGAGGCTGTCGGAAATATTCTCCACCGCGACCTTGGCGCGCAGCTTGTAGAAACCGAGCTTGTCGGCGAGACCCTTGGCGAGCGGCCGGGGGACGTCGATCAGGAAACCGCCGCCATGGCCGCCGGGGGCTTCCGTGATCAGGAAATCCGCAATGATCTTGCCCTGCGGCGTCAGCAATGCGCCGAACCGGCCAAGGCCGGGCCGCAGCAGCGTGACATCGGTCGTGACGAGGCCATTGAGGAAGTTGCGGGCGTCCTCGCCCGAAACCTTGACCACGCCCCGGTCGGTAAGAAACGCTGCTTTCATGCGCTGAAAAGGCCTGTTTTGGAGGTTCTTCTTCAAGTTCCTGGGGAAACACAGGTGCTGGATATCACATGGGAACGTAAGGCGCTAAGGTGCCGTCAACAAGCCCGAGAGACAGCCTAAAGCCGGGCGTCGAGGACCGATGAATCAGCAATTTGATACCATTCTAAAATCCGGCACCGTGGTCAATCAGGACGGCGAGGGTGTCCGCGACGTCGGCATCAGCAATGGCCGGATCGCCGCGATCGGCAGCCTCGGGCAGGCCTCCGCCGCCGAGACGATCGATTGCAAGGGGCTGCACATCCTGCCCGGCGTGATCGACACCCAGGTGCATTTCCGCGAGCCGGGCCAGACCCACAAGGAAGATCTGGAAACGGGATCGCGTAGCGCCGTGATGGGCGGGGTTACCGCCGTGTTCGAAATGCCGAACACCGATCCCCTGACCATTACCGAGGCGACCTTCGCCGACAAGATTAAGCGCGCCCATCATCGCATGCATTGCGATTTTGCGTTCTTCATCGGCGGCACCCGCGAGAACGTGCAGGATTTGCCGGTGCTGGAACGCGCGCCGGGCTGCGCCGGCGTCAAGGTGTTCATCGGCTCCTCGACCGGCTCGCTGCTGGTCGAGGACGACGAGAGCCTGCGGCGGATCTTCAAGGTGATCAAGCGCCGCGCGGCGTTCCATGCCGAGGACGAATACCGCCTCAACGATCGCAAGCCGCTGCGCATCGAAGGCGATCCGCGTTCGCATCCGGTATGGCGCGACGAGGATACCGCGCTGATGGCGACGCAGCGGCTGGTCCATCTTGCCCGTGAGACCGGCAAGCGCATCCATGTGCTGCACATCACCACCAAGCAGGAGATCGACTATCTGCGTGATCACAAGGATGTCGCGTCCTGCGAGGCGACGCCGCATCACCTGACGCTGGTGGCGCCCGAATGCTATGAGCGGCTCGGCACCCGCGCCCAGATGAACCCGCCGGTGCGCTCGGCCGATCACCGCGACCACATCTGGTATGGCATCGCGCAGGGCATCATCGACGTGCTCGGTTCCGACCATGCACCGCATACGCTGGAGGAGAAGGCCAAAACCTATCCGGCGTCGCCCTCGGGCATGACGGGCGTGCAGACCCTGGTGCCGCTGATGCTGGACCACGTCAACGCCGGCCGGCTGTCGCTGCAGCGCTTTGTCGACTTAAGCAGCGCCGGCCCCGCGCGGCTCTACAACATCGCGACCAAGGGCCGCATCGCCGCAGGCTACGACGCCGACTTCACGATCGTCGATCTCAAGCGCAGCGAGACCATCACCAACAAATGGGTGGCTTCAAAGGCGGGCTGGACGCCCTATGACGGCGTCCGCGTCACCGGCTGGCCGGTCGGCACCATCGTGCGCGGCAAGCGCGTGATGTGGCAGGGCGAACTGATGACGCCATCGACCGGCGAGCCGGTGCGGTTCCTGGAGACGCTGGGGGCGTAGCCATTCGTCATTGCGAGCGAAGCGAAGCAATCCATCGTGCGGCATAACGGATAGGTGGATTGCTTCGCTGCGCCCGCAATGACGGCAGAGCAAGCTTACTGCTTCGCCAGCGACAGCGAGAACTCGCCATTGCGCACGCGCGCGGCAAGGCCCTCGACGAACTTCGCCACCGCGTCCTCGCCATAGGTGGTGACCAGTTCGGCCAGCGCCGTGAACAGGCTGGCCTGCGCCAGGCAGTCGCCGTCGACGCCGTCGTGGCGGGCCTCGGCCCAGGCTTCATGGAGATAGCTGAGGGCCGCCTGCTTTTGTTCGTGGTCGGGCAGCGGATCGCGGGCGATCGGATAAGACGCAGGTTGGCTCATGAAACTCGACAGACGTTGCGCGCGTTCCCCGGCGGAGCGCATCTGATGGCCAAGCTGTAGCACGCGCCGCGGGGCCTGCCAGACCACATCTTTAAGAAAGGTTAACGGCGGTCCCGGCATTCGACCAGTCGCGGGTTCCACCCGTCCGGCCCGAGAATCAGACCTGACAATCAGACCTGGAATCAGGTGTGGAATCAGATTTGGGAAATGCAGCCCAAAATCGCTTGTGGCGTGGCGCAGACATGCAGCGCGCCGGCTCCGATCAATTCGTCCCGGCTGCCATAGCCGTACAGCACGCCGATTCCCTTCATGCCGTTATTGCCGGCGCCGACCATGTCGTGGCTGCGGTCGCCGATCATCAGCGTCTTGGCCGGGTCGACCGCGGCGACCTTCAGCGCGTATTGCAGGAGATCGGATTTGTCGACGCGGGTGCCGTCGAGTTCCGAGCCGAACACGTGCTCGAAATGATGCCGCAACCCAAAATGCTCGACGATGCGTGTCGCGTACACATGCGGCTTGCTGGTGGCGACGAACAGCCGCTGGCCGGACTGGCTCAGCGCGGTCAGTATTTCGTTGATGCCGTCATAGACAGCGTTCTCAAACAAGCCGATATCGGAAAACCGCTCGCGATACAGCGACACGGCGCGGTCGGCATGATCTTCTCCACCGAGGATCTTCGCAAAGCTGGCGCGCAGCGGCGGCCCGATGCACCAGGTTAGTTCGTCCTCGGTCGGGATGGCGGGATGGCCGAGCTTTTGCAGCGCGTACTGGATCGAGCGGGTGATGCCGGGTTTCGGGTCCGTCAGCGTGCCGTCGAGGTCGAAATAGATAGCGTCCATGGGGCATCTCATAGCGTTTTCCAGCGAAGTGGGCACCGGTTCGCGTGAAGAAACGCGT
This sequence comes from Hyphomicrobiales bacterium, assembly GCA_017305715.1. Taxonomy (GTDB): domain Bacteria; phylum Pseudomonadota; class Alphaproteobacteria; order Rhizobiales; family Xanthobacteraceae; genus Bradyrhizobium. The sequence goes on from JAFKKG010000015.1 coordinate 266,575, forward strand.
CAAACAAAAATCTGAAGCCCGGCTCATGACCGGGCTTCAGTTGGCATACCGCGCGGTGAGGTCCCGCGAAATCTTGGAGCCTTCCTCGATGTAGCGGCGGATCGCGATCGCGGCGGCGGGGGTGCAGGTGCGGTAGGTCTGCTGAAAGCCGTTATAGCCGCGGTTGAAGCCGGCGATCATCCGTGCGCGGCGCTCGCCCGAGGGCGTCTCGGCGTCGACCAGGGCCTGCATCTCGTTGCGCCATTTGGCGCCTTCATTGTTGCCGCAGATGCCGCGCAGATAGTGCAGCGTGCCGAGGATTTCGGCCAGCCGCTGCAGATCGCCATCGAACGGCGCAGCCGCATCCTGGGCCCGCGCAGGCGCCACGAGGCAGGTCGAGATGACGATGAAAACGGCGAAAAAGTGCTTGCGCATATGGGGGTCCAGAACCCGCCCGATATGCCCCCTCCATGCGCTGGAGGCAAGGCGCACCCTTCCGGTAATGGGGGCCTAAACCAGCTTTCGTGCCGCCGAAATGACCTCCAGAAGGCCGCCGGTGACCTTGAGATCGCCGAGCGCGTCGGGGTCGAACCAGCCGAAGTCGTCATGCTCGTCGTTCAGGACGGGCTCCCTGGCCATCCAGCGCGCCGCGAACGACATGATCAAATAATGCCCGCCGCTGCCGGTTCCCGGCAGCACTTCGCGCCAGCCGGCGAGCTCCAGGATCTCGATTCGCAGGCCGGTCTCCTCGTCGACTTCTCGATGCAGCGCCGTATGCAGGGATTCGCCGAATTCGACCCGGCCACCGGGGAATGAATAAAAGCCCTTGCCCGGCGAGCGCGAGCGCCGGACCAGCAACACCTTGCCGTCGCGAAAGATCGCGCCGCTGACGGCAAGCTGGGGACGGGTCGGTTGATCCGGGGAATTCAAGGCGTGATCCGGAGTGTCGGGTTCGGGTCCGGATCATGCCCGATCGATGCGCGGAGGTCTAATGCGCTAATTCGCCATGATGGTTTCGACGTCGGCCTCGGTGCCGCCATTGATGATGCCGCCGGCCAGCGCCACCAGCGGCTTGACCCAGCCGGTGGCCTGCTCGGCGAGCGCGGCGCGGGTCTTGTCCTGACGGGCTTCGCGCATCGCCGAGCCGACCGCGATCAGGATCGATGTCATGGTGCTGGCGAGATGATCGAACTCGGTGCGAATCCTGGGGTCGGCCGATTCGTAGGCCTCGATGGCGAGATCGCGGGCCTTGAAATTGGAAGCCCAGAAATGCTCGGCGTAGGACAGCGGCGTCCAGGTCAGAAAATCCTCGAAGCATTCCGGCATGTCCGGAATCATCTCGAGCAGCATGATGGCTTCGTTGAAGTGATTGAGATAGTCGGTGGCGAGACCGGTGCGGGGATTGATGTTGGCGGCGCGCAGCACCGCGGCCCGGGCCTCATCAATGTGGCCCGTCGGCGGCGTTGTCGGGCGATCGGATCGCACTTGGGTGGCGGCCGTTGAGCTCATCTTTTCCAGTGTTAACAACTGGGGTTAAAAGGGATTAAACGAGCACCTGTTTGGGTTAGATAATGTGTGGACGGTTCGTAATTACCTCACCTCCGGCGGCGCTTCGGCAGATTTTCGGTTATGTCGAGCAGCCCAATTTCCCGCCGCGCTACAATATCGCGCCGACCCAGCCAATTCCGGTGGTGATGCTGGAAAATGGCGGCCGGCATTTCCGATTGATGCGCTGGGGACTGATGCCGGCCTGGGTCAAGGACCCGCGCAAGTTTTCGCTGCTGATCAATGCACGCTCCGAGACGGTGCGGGAAAAACCTGCGTTCAAGAACGCCATCAAGCGACGGCGCTGCCTGATCCCCGCCGACGGTTATTACGAGTGGCAGGATTCCAGCGGCCGCAAGCGGCCGTTCTTCATCCACCGCCGCGACGGCCAGCCGGTCGGCTTTGCAGCGCTCGCCGAAACCTGGATGGGGCCGAATGGCGAGGAGATGGATACGGTCGCCATCGTCACTGCGCCGGCGAGCCGCGATCTGGCTGCGCTGCATCACCGCGTGCCGGTTACCATTGCGCCGGATGAATTCGAACGCTGGCTCGATGGAAGGGCGAACGATGCCGACGACGTCATGGCCCTGCTGACCGGCCCCGCCGAAGGCGAGTTCGCCTGGCACGAGATTTCGACGCGGGTCAACCGCGTCGCCAATGATGACGCGCAATTGCTGCTGCCGATATCCGACGAGGAACGCGAAGCCGAAGCCCCGAAGCCGAAGAAAGCCGCCCGCAAGACGGCATCATCGGCGCCCGAGGATGAAGGGCAGGGGAGTTTATTCTAGCTCCGCGGTTGTCCCGGCCTTGAGCCGCGAACCGAGGAGCCTTGCGAATGGTCTCTGTTACCGCGGCTCATCGAGAGATCATGCGGTATGGGTCGTAAGTCTTGGTGCCTCGATTAAGATGGGCGATCGAGGTGGGCGTTGCGGGGTTTATGGGAGGTCGTTGGCGGCCGTCGGGATCTCGCACCCCGCCTCGTTTAATTGAAGGGCCGGACACCCGGACGGTAGCAAGTGCTGGCCGCACGTTTGACGATCCAGGCGCCGGCCCTGCCTCGTGAACAAGGC